>NZ_NSGF01000003.1 GCF_002294995.1 Mesorhizobium sp. WSM3860
ACACCAATTTACTCAGCTCAATCAATACGCAAAAACAAAACCCCGCCGAAATTCGACGGGGTTTGTCAGCGGTCTGAGCCCCGGCGAATGCCGGGGCTTTTTTTAGGCGGCGATGGATCTCGCGACAGTGCAGGCCTGCTGTCTGACGAGGCGCATCCTGCGGCCTCTCCGTCCTCTAGCGAGCTATTCACGAAAAACCCCGGCTTTCGCCGGGGTTCTTTTCTGTCGGAAATGCAGTCGCTTAGACCGAATAGTACATGTCGTACTCGACCGGGTGCGGGGTCATTTCGAAGCGCATCACCTCGGCCATCTTGAGCTCGATGTAGCTGTCGATCTGGTCGTCGTCGAAGACGCCGCCGGCCTTCAGGAAGCCGCGGTCCTTGTCCAGGTTCTGCAACGCTTCGCGCAGGGAGCCGCAGACCGTCGGGATCTTCTTCAATTCCTTCGGCGGCAGGTCGTAGAGATCCTTGTCCATCGGCTGTCCGGGATGGATCTTGTTCTTGATGCCGTCGAGACCCGCCATCAGCATGGCTGCGAAACCGAGATAGGGGTTCGCGCCCGGATCGGGAAAGCGGACCTCGACGCGCTTCGACTTCGGCGAGGAGCCGAACGGAATGCGGCAGGAGGCCGAACGGTTGCGCGCCGAATAGGCGAGCAGCACCGGCGCTTCGTAACCCGGCACCAGACGCTTATAGGAGTTGGTGAGCGGGTTGGTGAAGGCGTTGATCGCCTTGGCGTGCCTGATGATGCCGCCGATGTAGAAGAGGCAGGTTTCCGACAAGCCGGCATATTCGTTGCCGGCAAAGGTCGGCTTGCCGCCCTTCCAGATCGACTGGTGCACGTGCATGCCCGAGCCGTTGTCGCCGAACACCGGCTTCGGCATGAAGGTGGCCGTCTTGCCATAGGCGTTGGCGACCTGGTGCACGACATACTTATAGATCAGCATCTTGTCGGCGTTGCGCACCAGCGTGTCGAACTTGATGCCGAGTTCGTGCTGGGCGGCCGCGACCTCGTGGTGATGCTTTTCGACGCGCACGCCCATTTCGGCGAGCACTGTCAGCATCTCGGATCGCATGTCCTGGCAGGAGTCGATCGGCGGCACAGGGAAGTAGCCGCCCTTGATGCGCGGTCGATGGCCGAGGTTGCCGGTCTCGTAGTCGGTGTCGTCGTTGGACGGCAGTTCGGTCGAATCCAGGCGGAAGCCGGTGTTGTAGGGATCGGCCTTGTACTTGACGTCGTCGAACACGAAGAACTCGGCTTCCGGGCCGACATAGATGGTGTCGCCGACGCCTTCCGACTTCATGTATGCTTCGGCCTTCTTGGCGGTGCCGCGCGGGTCGCGATTGTAGGCCTCTCCCGAGATCGGATCGAGGATGTCGCACAGGATGACCATGGTCGACTGGGCGAAGAACGGATCCATATGGACGGTATCCGTGTCCGGCATCAGCACCATGTCGGACTCGTTGATCGCCTTCCAGCCCGCGATCGAAGAGCCGTCGAACATGACGCCGTCGGCGAACATGTCTTCCTCGACCTCGACGACGTCCATCGTCACATGCTGCAGCTTGCCCCTCGGATCGGTGAAGCGCAGGTCGACGAATTTTACATCGTTGTCCTTGATCTGCTTCATGATGTCTTTGGCTGTCGTCATGTCATGTATCCCTGTGTGCTGACGTTTTTTGATGATGACGGTTCAGGAAGACGGGTGGAGTCAGACCGCGTCCATGCCGGTCTCGCCGGTGCGGATGCGGACGACTTCCTCGATATTGGAGACGAAGATCTTGCCGTCGCCGATGCGGCCGGTCTGCGCCGCCTTGCGTATGGCTTCGATGGCGCCTTCGACGGCGTCGTCGCCGAGCACGACCTCGATCTTCACCTTGGGCAGGAAGTCGACGACATATTCGGCGCCCCGATAAAGCTCGGTATGGCCCTTCTGCCGACCGAAACCCTTGGCCTCGGTGACGGTGATGCCTTGCAGCCCGGCCTCCTGAAGCGCTTCCTTCACTTCGTCCAGCTTGAATGGCTTGATGATCGCTTCGATCTTTTTCATGTAGAAAGTGGCCTCCACTGCCAAAGAGACGGGTTGCGCGCCCCGCTTGCGCCTTCATCAAGCACGAAGCGTGCCAATTACCAGAGGTTGAGGGCGGTATCGGGCGATTTCCATGCCTTGCCGCACCCGAATGCAAATCCGCGTCATCCGCTGCATTGGATGCGTCATCGACGCCCAAAGCCTATACATCGCTCCTCCATCCGTCTGCGCAAAATTTGAGCAGATAGCGCAATTTGCAGGCAGATTCCCCTCCGGGCGCCACCGCTTTGGGATGCATTCGGCCGCCGCTGTTGCTTCGAACCGCAAATCGGACAATGCTTGATCGGATGGAGATCGGCAATCCCATGCGCAATGATCTTCTTTCGCCGTCCGAAATGGCCGAAGCCGACCGGCTGGCGATCGCACAAGGTCCGCTCGACGGCTACGGATTGATGCGCCGGGCCGGCCGGGCCGTGGCGGCCGTGCTGCTAGCGCGTTATCCGGCTGCGCCACGGGTGCACGTGCTGTGCGGACCCGGCAACAATGGCGGCGACGGCTATGTCGTGGCGAGCCTGCTCCGGAAGAGCGGCGTCGACGTTGCGTTGTGGCGATCGAGCGAACCGCGCGCAGGCAGCGATGCCGCGCTGGCTGCAGCCGATTGCCCGTTGGAGCCACGGCCGCTATCTGCCTTCGCAGCCGAACCGGGATCGCTGGTGGTCGACGCGCTGTACGGAGCGGGGCTCTCGAAAGCACTATCGGGCGATGCCGCCCGGGCGGTCGAGGTCGTCACGAATCTCGGCTTGGCGGTCGTCGCCGTGGACCTGCCATCGGGCGTTTCCGGCGAAAGCGGCGCCATCCTCGGCAGCGCATTTCGTGCGGCCGTTACGGTGACCTTCGCGCGAAAGAAGCCCGGGCATTTGCTACTGCCGGGGCGGGAAATGAGCGGCGAGATCGTGCTCGCCGATATCGGCATCGGTGACGGTATCATCGCTCGAGTCGCGCCGCGCACCTTCGAGAATGCGCCGGCGCTCTGGCTGCCTGCCTTTCCGGTTCCGGCTGTCGATGCGCATAAATACAAGCGCGGTCATGCCAGTGTCTTTTCGGGTGGTCCTGCGGCCACTGGTGCCGCGCGCCTGTCGGCGCTCGCAGCCGCAAGAAGCGGGGCAGGGGCAGTGACGGTGCTGTCGCCGGCGAACGCCATGCAGGTCAATGCCGCGCATCTGACATCGATCATGCTGCGCAAGGTCGACGCGGTTGCCGATCTTGGTGCGTTCCTTGCCGATCGCCGCCCCTCGTCCTTTGTGCTCGGCCCGGGGTTTGGCGTCGGCGAAAAGGCGCGCGATTTTGCCGTTGCGCTGCTCGGCGCCGGGCACGCACAGGACACCGGCGTTGAAGGACTGGTGCTCGACGCCGACGGCATCACCTCGTTTCGCGACGAGCCTGAGACGCTCTTCCAGGCTGCCCGGAAGTCCGGCGCCCCAGCGCTGGTGATGACCCCGCATGAAGGCGAGTTCGGCAGGTTGTTCCCTGAGGTCGCGCGCGACAAGGCGCTTTCCAAACTCACCAACGCCCGCGCGGCGGCGGCGCGAGCCAACGCCGTCATCGTCTACAAAGGCGCCGACACGGTAATCGCAGCACCAGAAGGCCGCGCTGCGATCAACGGCAATGGCGCGCCATGGCTTGCCACCGCGGGCTCGGGCGACGTGCTGGCGGGCATCATCGCCGGGCTGCTGGCGCAAGGCATGTCAGCGTTCGAAGCGGCCTGCGCCGCTGTCTGGATACACGCCGAAGCCGGCAGCCGGTTCGGACCCGGCCTGATCGCCGAGGATTTGCCTTTGGCCATGGTGCCTGTGCTGCACGCGTTGGTCGAAGATGGGATGGCTGCTCGATGATGAGGCTGGCGATGCTTGTCGCGGTCGCCGCCATCACTGTACTTGGCGTGCGGGCGGCTGATGCCGCCGGTCGCCCGGTCACGGTCGTGGACGATCCGCAGGTGCTCGCCAAGCTCGACGCCGATGGCTTCGGCTTCGCCGGTATTTTCGGTGTCAGCGGCAAAGTCGATCTGAAAACGCTTTATGACGCGGCGCCGGCCTACCACGCCATCGTCGAAACTGTAGCAGCTGATGTCGCAGCACTGCGCGCGGAAATGAAAGCAGGCGGCCGCCCGCTCTATGAAGTGACCGACGGCAATGTCGGCCGCATCATCGATCTGCGCTGGCTGAAGACCGACGCGGCGCGCTTCCGGCTGGTCGGCGTCGTCAATCGGCTCGACCGGCGTGACTTCGCAAAGCTCGGTGGGGAAGCGAGCTGCGGCGAGGTGCGCTTCATCTACCGCCTTGCCTATAGTTTCAGGAAGAACGGCAAGGTGTTGGCCTCGCGGCTGCCGTTCAATTTCAATGCCGTCTACCGCGCAGCTCCGGACGCCGACGGCGGCTGCACCGGCGTCGCCGGGCGCTGGACACCGCAGATCGACGAAGCGGCGGATGCCGGGTGGCTGTCCGGCGGACCGCTGGACAGAGCGAGCCTCTCCTTCAAGCATCTCGAACTGAACGCTCAGGTGGTGCGCTTTCCTTCCGGCCAGGAAACCGAATTTGGCGGTCAGGCCGCCTATCTCATGCGCATCTTCGGTATCGACGGCACCACAATCAGCGAGAAGCCGCTGGAAAATACGCCGAACACTGCCCGCCTTGCGCAAGACGCGCAGTTGAAGGCGAGACTTGCGGACTATGTCCGCGCCAACGCCGGCGCAATCGATCTCGGCGTCTACGAAATCCCGGATGAATTCCTGGCGAAGAAGGTCATCTCCTGGTCGACCTTCGGCAGTGCCAGGCAGGCCAATCATCCATTCACACCGCTGTTCGAGCCGAAGGCGTTTGCCGGGCTCGACTATTCGAAACTGACATTGGCGCGGACAGCTGAAGCCCTGATCGAGCGGCTCGACAACGGCGCGTGCCAGGGTTGCCATCAGGCGGGTTCGACCGCCGGATTCCATTTCATCGGCCTCGACGATAGCACGACCTCGCCGCTCAACCGCATCGAGGTCGGCATCTCGCCGCATCTCCATGCCGAGATTCCGCGCCGCGAAGCGTGGCTGCAGGCGACTGCGGAAGACAGAGAAGCGAACGGGTTTCGCCCATTGTCCTTCGCACCACCCGCCGCGTGGAAAGAGACCGGCGAGATCGCCTATAGGCCGGCCGAGACGGCGATGCCGTGCTTGGTGCCGGAAGACGCCGCCCGCTTCGGCAACAGCTGGCAATGCGGAGCCGGCACGGTCTGCACCCCGATCGCTACCGCTACAGGGGTTAAGACGAAACTAGCGCAATGCCTGCTGCCTAAGGATAGCCGGAAAATCTTTTCCGGCCATCCCTGCCTGACCGGCACGATTGCCAGCGATGCCGCGCAGCCCTTCAACGACCGTTACAAGATCACCGGCCAGTTCGCGGCCTTCGCGCCCGCCATTTCACGCACCGCCTATACCTGCCGGCCGCCCAAGATCGGCGTTCCAGGCGGCTTCGTCTATCGCGGCTGCGACGCCAAGGATCTGGCCTTCTCCGCCTTCAGGAGCGGCAAACCGATGCCGAGCGAAATCTGCGGCCTGGTCGGCGGCAAGAAGTTCGACCTCTGCGTGGCGACCAACAATTTCGACCAATGTCTCGGCGGCGCCGTCAACCGCGGTAATCGCCCGGCCTGCTCAGCCGATCATTTCTGCCGCGAGGACTATATGTGCCAGTCGCTGCCGTCCAACACGCCGGGTGCCGCCAGGGTCAAGGGCATCGGCTTCTGCTCGCCGACCTATTTCCTGTTCCAGATGCGCATCGACAATCATGCGACGCCGTGGGCGAACATCGCCCGTGCCGGCATGAGCGCGGGCTTTGGCGCCGCCGCCGAGGAATAATCGGTCATGCCGGCTGGATGCCTATTTTTTGACGGTTGCCGCCAGCGCTTCGAGCACACGCTGCTCACTGATACCGCGCGTGTTCAGGACCCAGCTCGGTATTGAGATCGGAGGCTCGATGAAGGTTACCTGCTCGTTCAATGGTCCGTGCACGTAGGATCGGTTCGAGCCGAAGATAAGCACGCTTGGAATGCCCAAGGCGCCGGCTGCATGGGAGACACCGCCATCGACGCCGAGAAAGACGGTGGAGGCCGCGATTTGGTGCATGGCCTCGGCAATGTCGGGCGTCGAGGTGAAGTCGATCGCCTCAGGCAACAAGGCGCGAATCTGGGCGGCAGCCTGGCGTTCGCGCGGACCGCCGACGAGCCAGACGGACCAGCCCCGTTCAATATGCTTCCGTGCGACCGAGACGAAGCGCTCGGGCGGCCAGGAGCGCATGTTCTGGAAATCGGATGTATAGAGGGAAAGCACCGGCCTTGCCGGATCGATGCCGTTGCGCCGGCGCCACTTGGCAACGTCTTCGGCCGAAACCGCCAGCCGCGGGGCCGGCAGCTGTTTTTCTTCGGCGGGCTGCCTGCCGAGGAGCGCGATTGCGCAGACTTGTTCGACGAGCCTTGTCTTGCGCGGGCCGAAGGCCGCGAAGGTTTTCAGCCATCCCGCCGGCAGCCGGTTGACGATGCCGAACTGGAGCTCGCGCGGATAGCCGATGCGCTCGGGAATGCCCGCCAACCACGGCACCAGGGCCGCCTTGGTGCTGCTGGTGAGCAGATAGGCTGCCTGATAGTTCTCCTGGCGGAGTTCGCGCGCCAGCCGCGCCCGCTCTTTGAGACCGGGGTTCCAATGCCTTTCAACGGTCCAGGCCTTCCGGACATGCGGCATCAGGCGCGCCAGCGGCGCGGCGAGCGGCGAGGTGATGACGTCTATCGGCTGTCCGGGAAACGTCGCCGCTATGATTTGAATTGCCGAATGGCAGCGGATGAAGTCGCCGATTGCCGGCAAGCAGAACACGAGAATGGGGCGCAACGCGCGAAACCTTTTCGATCCGACACAGTCGCCGCGAACGGCGAGCATGCCGGTTCCTTGTCATGGAAGCGCTTCGCCATCAAGGATGCGGGCATAGAGTTCCAAATAGGCCTTCGCGGTTTTCGCGATCGGAAATCTGTCGGCGGCAGATTCACGGCATTTGCGCATGCACAGGTCCGCTATCTCGGCCAGGCCTTCGGCGAACTCCTCGTCGCTCTCGAAGAATCGGCCCGTATCCGTGTCCACCGTCTCCGGCAAGGCGCCGCGCGCTGTGGTAAGAACGGGCGTGCCGCACAGCATGGCCTCGATCGGCGCATTGCCGAAAGGCTCTTCCCAGGCGATCGGATTGAGGAAAGCCTTCGATGCGCCCAGCAGGCGCAGCTTGTCGTCGCCGTCGACGACGCCGTTGAAGCGATAGCGCCGGGATAGGCTTTTGAAGAAGACGCCCTCGCGACGGGTCCGACTTCGGCCGAGCAGCTTCCACCGCGAGCCGCCGGCGATATCGAGGGGAAAGTCGAATTTCCTGGCGAGCTCGACCGCCCGGTTCAAGCCCTTTCCGGCGCGTGCGATGGCCGCCATGAAGAGGAGGCGATCGCTCTTCGATTCGGCCAGCCGATAATCATCCACCGGAAAGCCGTTGTAGACGAAGGTCTTGCGGCCGTGCAGCTGGGCGTGCCGTGCGCTGATGAAGCTCCAGTTCGGTTGCGGCCGTGGATAGTCCGGCAAATGGCCGCGTTCGGTGTTGAGGGTCGGGAAGGGAACCTCGACCTTCCACGCATGAAGGTGGACGATTTGGGTGTCCTTGGGGATCGCCGCGCGGCATTCGGCGTCGCTCACCGCATGCCGGACTTCGCACAGTGGATGTGACGATCCAGGGCCTGCCACGAGAGAGACACGGTGACCCTGCCTGACCAGTTCAGTGGCCAGCCAGTCGACCTGACGTTCTATCCCGCCGTAGCCTTTGCACGGAACAACGCCCTTTGTTGCAAGGGTTATTAGCATTCATCACCGCCATCACATTGCTGTGATTTTAATGTGATTAGAGGTTGCTAGTTGTCAACCTCCGACGACGGATTGCGTAGGCAGAGTTCCAGGTGCTGCCGGCCGCTTTGGCCAAACAAGATCCACCGATCGAGATGCTCGGCGACTCTCGACGTCCATTCGTCATCGAAATGACGGACTCGTCGGCCAGCCGTCTCGCTGCGAAGAGCGGCTAAGCAAAGGGAATAACGGCGGCCCTGCCGAAATGCTCGCCAGCTAGTAGGACCAGTCGCGACATCACCGCCTCATAGCGGAATGTTGTCGTGCTTCTTCCAGGGGTTCTGCATATCTTTGTTGCGCAGCATGCGCAGCGCCCGCGCGATACGGCGGCGCGTCGAATGCGGCATGATCACCTCGTCGACATAGCCGCGTTCGGCCGCGACGAAGGGCGACAGGAAGCGATCCTCGTATGCTTTGGTGTGGGCGGCGATCTTCTCCGCGTTGCCGATGTCCATGCGGTAGATGATCTCGACCGCGCCCCTTGCGCCCATCACCGCGATCTGCGCCGTCGGCCAGGCATAGTTCATGTCGCCGCGCAGGTGCTTCGAGGCCATCACGTCATAGGCGCCGCCATAGGCCTTGCGGGTGATCACGGTGATCTTCGGCACGGTGGCTTCGGCATAGGCGAACAGCAGTTTTGCGCCATGCTTGATCAGCCCGCCATATTCCTGCGCGGTGCCCGGCAGGAAGCCTGGAACGTCGACGAAGGTAACGATCGGGATTGAGAAGCAGTCGCAGAAGCGCACGAAGCGCGCCGCCTTGCGGCTGGCGTCAGAGTCGAGCACACCGGCGAGAACCATCGGCTGGTTGGCGACGAAGCCGACGGTTCGCCCCTCCACACGGCCGAAGCCGGTGACGATGTTCCTGGCGAAGCTCGCCTGGATCTCGAAGAAATCGCCTTCGTCCGCGACCTTCAGGATCAGTTCCTTGATGTCGTAGGGCTTATTGGCGTTGTCGGGGATCAGCCGGTCAAGCGACAGGTCATGGTCCGTCACCGACTGGTAGCATTCGATCTCGGGAATCTCTCCCGTGTTGGACGCCGGCAGCAAGTCGATCAGTCGGCGCATCTGCAGCAGCGCCTCGACGTCGTTGTCATACGCACCGTCGGCGATTGAGGATCGGGTCGTGTGCACCGTGGCGCCGCCGAGGCTTTCGGCGGTCACCGTCTCGTTGGTCACGGTCTTCACCACGTCCGGCCCGGTGACGAACATGTAGGAAGTGTCGCGCACCATGAAGATGAAGTCGGTCATGGCCGGCGAATAGACATCGCCGCCGGCGCACGGGCCCATGATCAGCGAAATCTGCGGGATGACGCCGGAGGCGAGCACGTTGCGCTGAAAAATCTCGGCATAGCCGCCGAGCGCGGCGACGCCTTCCTGAATGCGTGCGCCGCCGGCGTCGTAGAGGCCGATGATCGGCGCGCGGTTGCGTAGCGCCATCTCCTGCACCTTGATTACCTTCTCGGCGTGCGCTTCCGACAGCGAGCCGCCGAAAACGGTGAAATCTTTGGCGAAGATATAGACGGGACGCCCATTGACGGTACCCCAGCCAGTGACGACGCCGTCGCCCGCGATCTTGGTTTTCTCCATGCCGAAGTCGGTTGAGCGGTGCTCGACATACATGTCGAACTCTTCGAACGAACCCTCGTCGAGGAAGACGTCGATGCGCTCGCGGGCGGTGAGCTTGCCTTTCTTGTGCTGGGCCTCGATCCGTTGCTTGCCGCCGCCCATCCGGGCGATCTCGCGGCGGCGCTCGAGTTCCTTCAGCACGTCCTTCATCGCTGCCCCCACATAGAAAGGTGGTTTGTGGTAATCGCGAGGGCAGCGCAGCGCAAGCGTCGCTTTTCTTCCGCCATTTTGTTGCGCTGCAACATCGACCCTTGCATTTTGCGGCGGACTCGGCCATATGCGGCTGCATAGGCGCTTGGGCCGAACTTCGGCTTTCTCCACTAATTGAGACTGGTTGCGTCTGTTTTCCCTCTTTCCGGTTGGCCTCCCGCCGATCGGCAAGCCGGCGAAAGAGCCCCGGGGCATGACGCCCGCGGGCACGACAGCGCAGCCGCGCGGACGCTCCCCGTCCGCCGCCTTGTCGTTTCCTGACAATTTTTCGACGGCAGGTTGCGCCCTGCCGCCATCGATGTTTGCGGTCACAGGGCCGCGTGAAAGAAGACAATTTTGACCAACGAAAATCAGGCGGACCAGAACGGTTTCGCCACCCTTGGAATCACCGGCGCGCTGCTTAAGACCGCCAATGCCGCCGGCTTCACCGATCCGAAGCCGATTCAGGTCCAGGCGATCCCGCCGCAGCTCGAAGGCCGCGACATATTCGGCATCGCCCAGACCGGTTCCGGCAAGACGGCGGCTTTCGCACTGCCGATCCTGTCGAAGATCATCGGGCTGGGCACGAAGCGCCGGCCGAAGACGGCGCGCGCGCTGATCCTGGCGCCGACACGCGAGCTAGCCGTACAGATCGAGGACACTATCAAGCTGCTCGCCAAGGGCGCGCACATCTCGACCGCGCTCGTGCTCGGCGGCGTCTCCCGCTACAGCCAGGTGAAGAAGATCGCGCCCGGCGTCGATATTCTGATCGCCACGCCCGGCCGGCTGACCGACCTCGTGCGCGAAGGCGACCTCATCCTTGCCGACACGAAGTGGCTGGTGCTCGATGAGGGCGACCGCATGCTCGACATGGGCTTCATCAACGACGTCAAGCGCATCGCCAAGGCGACCGCGCCGAACCGCCAGACCGCGCTGTTCTCGGCCACCATGCCAAACGAGATCGCGGAGCTCGCCAAGGGCTTGCTTAAGGATCCCGTCCGCATCGAAGTCTCTCCGCAGAGCACGACGGCGGCCGAGATCGTGCAAAGCGTGGTGCTCGCTCGTACCAAGCAGAAGCGCCAGGTGCTGTCCAAGATGCTGGCCGACGAGGCGATGCGCTCGGTCATCGTGTTCTCGCGCACCAAGCATGGCGCCGATCGCGTCACCAAGGACCTTGCCCGCGACGGATTCGACGCCGCCGTGATCCATGGCAACAAGTCGCAGAACGCGCGCCAGAAGGCGCTCAACGATTTCCGCGACGGCTCGGTGCGTATTCTGGTGGCGACCGATATCGCCGCGCGAGGCATCGACGTGCCCGGCATCAGCCATGTCGTGAATTTCGACCTGCCGGACGAAGCGGAGAGCTATGTGCACCGTATCGGCCGTACCGGCCGCAACGGCAGGGACGGCATCGCGATCACGCTTTGCGATCCATCGGAGAACGGCAAGCTGCGGCAGGTCGAGCGCATCATCCGCATGAAACTTCCGGTCATTGCCGATCATCTCGGCAGCCCCGACCCGCAGCGCGATCCGAAGGAAAGGACCGAGCGTCATTTCGAGCCGGCCAATGACCGCGAGCACCATGGCGGCCGTCGTGACGGCCGCCGTCCCGGCAGCGGCAACAACGGCAAGAAGCGCTTCGGCGGCAAGCCTGGTGGTGAGCGCCAATTCGCGCCGAAGCCGCAAGGCGAACGTCCTGCGGGCGCCAAGCCGAATGGCGAGCGCAAGCCTGACGGCTTCAAGCCCTTCAAGGGCAACAACAAGCGCCGCTTCGGCGGCAAGCGGCCGGCGAACCGGGCCGCTTAAAGCCACCAAGGTTTGATTGAAATAGGCAACGGCCGGAAGCAACGCTCCGGCCGTTTCTCGTTTCACAGGCTCGATTGCTGCTGCATCAGCGCCTTCACCCACACCACGATCCGCTCTGTCAGAAAGCCCGTGGTCTGCGGCGACAGCGCATCGCCTGCAATGACGTGGTTGTCCGGGTCGCCCGTATCGTCGACCGGCACCAGCTCGTGCGGACCGCCCCAGCGGCCGGCCACCTCGCGCGTGCGGTCCGGCCGCACCACCTTGTCGGCATCCGAGAAGATGAACAGGGCCGGGATGGTCGTGTTCTCGACCGGCGCGCGATAGGCGAGCTCGGTCAGCGCAGCCATCGGCAAGGTCGCGGCCATCGGATATTTGGTGGTCCAGAATTTTTCGTGCAGCGCGTTGCGCGCTGCAAAACTGCGCTCCCTGCCGCCGACGAGCTCGGCAATCTCTCTGCCCCAAGGCAGGGTAAGCACCTCGGCGCCGGACGCCTTGACGCCGAAATTGGGCGAGATGAATGCGATTGCCGCGACGCCGTCGGAAGCACCAGGCTGGGTTGCAGCCCATGTCGCCAGTGAGGCGCCGGTCGAGGTGGAGATAACGATCACCTGGTCGCCGATCGCGCGGCCGATCGCCAGCGCCTCCTCATAGTCGTTGATCCAGGCATTCACGCTGCCTTCGGCCATGGCCTCGCCGCCCTGCCCGTGGCCGGTCAGGCGGGTGTAGAAGAGATTGGCCTCGAGCTCCTCGGCGACATCGTCCGGCAGCGGCCGGATCTCGCCCTTGGATGCCGAAAATCCGTGGATGTAGACGATCGCAAGCTTGGTCTTGGCGTGAACCAACGGGTTCGCCCAGATGATCTCCTTGTCCAACCCGTCACGGATATTGGGCACAGCCGCTTCTTCGCGCGCCAGATAGGCCTGAGGATCGTCGCCGATCACCGAAGGATCGAAACGGATCATCGTGTCGACCGCTACGCGTGGGCCGAGGTAGAAACCTGAGAGGAGGATAACGACGAAACCCAGTACCGTAAGCAAGATCCGTCGCCCCATGACCGACTCCAAGCAACAATTCTCAACCTATGGCGGTGCCCGCCGAGAGGCAATCTCTCCCGCCGGATCAGTCGCTGTCGTGCAAAAGCGTGCGACGGTTTTAGGAAACGACGTGCATAGAAAGGCTCAAACGCGTCGCCTGGCTCCGTTTCAGCGCGAGGCGCTTTACGCCGCTTTGTCCGTTGGGCTTTTTTCGCCCGGCATCTTGCGGTCGAAATACAACGGCCGTCCCCGCCAGCTGGTGGTCAGCCCGATCACCAGTCGGCCTACGGGTCGCGGCAGCAGGCCGAGCAGCTTCAGCGGCCAGCTTATGTGATAAGGGAAGGTGACTTCGAAGCCTCCCTTGCGGATGCCCCGCGCCATGCGGCGCGATGCCCGGTGAACAGGCATCAGGCTCGGCATCGGCAGCATGTTCTTCTCAGTCAGCGGCGTGTCGACGAAGCCCGGATTGATCACCTGGATGCGGATGTTCATCTTGTCGAAGTCGTATTTCAGCGATTCCGCCAGAATGTTGATTGCCGCCTTGGTACCGCCATAGGCGGCGGTGGTCGGCCAGCCGGAATAGGCCGTGACCGACCCGACCAGGACGACATGCCCGCGCCCTCGCATGCGCATATAATCGACGGCAGGCACCAGTCCGTTGACGATGCCGAAATAATTGACAGCGAAGGAACGATGAAAATCGCGCACCACGAGATGCTCACCGGGGGTGGCGATGTAGTTGCCGGCGTTGAAGACGGCGAGCACGATCGGCCCCATGTCTTTCTCGATCGCCGCGACAGTGCGTGCCATCCCTTCTTCGTCGGTCACATCGCAGGGAAAGGATTTCACGTGGCCGGCCATCTGCGCGGTCTCGACCAGCAGCGTATCGGCTGGGTCGCTGGCCAGCGCCGTCACCGCGACGGCATAGCCTTGCCTCGCCAGATCCTTGGCCAGCGCCCGGCCGAGGCCGCTGCTGCCGCCCGTGATCCAAGCGACACCGTCTTTCGGGTTGGCCCGGTAGAGTGTCATTGAAAGTCCTGCGAATTGTCTGGGCTAGTGCTCTAGCGGCGAAGAAATGGGATGAAAAGAGCGCTTTTTGAATGCATCGTTGAAATGCTCGGGAGCATTGCAGCGCCCGGAATGCGACTGGACCAGGTAAAATCTTGCCTTGAAACCGCGGCTTCCGGTTTTTAGGGTCTCGCCGCACGCATAAAGGAATCTCCATGCCCCGTAATGTGATCGAAGCGATCGGCAACACCCCCTTGATCCGGCTCAACAAGGCTTCGGACGCGACCGGCTGCGAGATCCTGGGCAAGGCCGAATTCATGAATCCGGGGCAATCGGTCAAGGACCGTGCAGGCCTCTTCATCATCAGGGACGCCGAACAGCGCGGATTGCTGAGGCCCGGTGGTGTCATCGTCGAAGGGACCGCCGGCAACACCGGCATCGGCCTCACCCTGGTCGCCAAGGCGCTCGGCTACCGGACCGTCATTGTCATCCCCGACACGCAAAGCCAGGAGAAGAAGGACACGATCAAGATCCTGGGAGCCGAGCTGATCGAAGTGCCGGCGGTGCCCTATAAGAACCCGAACAACTATGTGAAGCTTTCCGGGCGGCTCGCCGAGCAGATGGCGCGGTCGGAGCCGAACGGCGCGATCTGGGCGAACCAGTTCGACAATGTCGCCAATCGCGACGGCCACATCCGCACGACTGCCGAGGAGATCTGGACCCAGACCGGCGGCAAGGTCGACGGCTTCGTGTCAGCCGTCGGATCCGGCGGCACGCTCGCCGGCGTTGCGCTCGGACTCAAGGCCAAGAGCAGGCAAGTCAAGATCGCGCTTGCCGATCCGTTGGGTGCCGCGCTCTACAGTTTCTATACCAGCGGTGAGCTGAAAGCCGAGGGCAGCTCGATCACCGAAGGCATCGGCCAAGGTCGCATCACCGCCAATCTCGACGAATTCACGCCGGACTTCTCCTACCAGATACCGGACGAGGAGGCGTTGCCGATCATCTTCGACCTGATCCAGGAAGAGGGTCTCTGCGTCGGTGGCTCGACGGGCATCAACATCGCCGGCGCCATCCGATTGGCGCGCGAGCTCGGCCCCGGCCATACCGTCGTGACGATCCTCGCCGACTACGGCACGCGCTACCAGTCGAAGCTGTTCAATCCCGAGTTCCTGCGCGGCAAGAACCTGCCGGTGCCTGGCTGGATGGAAGAAAAAGCCAACATCCCGGTGCCGTTCGAAAAGGTGGCCTGATGGCGCAGAGGACCGAAGCGCTGTTTCGCGACGACGCCTATCTGAGCACGGCGGAGGCGCAAGTTGTCGCCATCAACGATCGCGGCGGCATCCTTCTCGACCGCACGATCTTCTACGCTACATCGGGCGGGCAGCCAGGCGATACGGGCATGTTGGAGCGCGTCGACGGCAGCCGCATCGCGATCGCCGCCACCATCACCGGCGAGACCAAGGACGAGATCATCCATGTGCCGGCGCCTGAGCAGGCCCTGCCGGCCGTCGGTGAAAAGCTGAAGCTCGCCATCGACTGGCAGCGGCGGCATCTTCTGATGCGTATGCACTCCGCCTGCCATCTGCTCACCGTGGTCTGCCCGTTTCCGATCACCGGGGCAGCGGTCGCCGAGGACGACAGCCGCGTCGATTTCGACATTCCCGATGCCGGCTTCAGCAAGGAGGACGTGACAGCGAGGTTGATGGAGCTTGTGCGGGCCAACCATCCCATCTTCACGCGGCTGATCACCGACGAGGAACTTTCGGCCAATCCCGGGCTTGTCAAATCGAAGAACGTGCGGCCGCCCGTCGGCACCGGCAGGATTCGCCTGGTCTGCATCGGCGAGAATGCCTCAATCGACAGTCAGCCTTGCGGCGGTACCCATGTGAAGAGCACCGGCGAAATCGGCGAGATCCATATCGGCAAGATCGAAAAGAAGGGCCGCGAGAACCGGCGCTTCCGCATCCGCTTCGGGCCGATGCCGGCGAATTGACGAAGCAACACCTACCAAAGTCGCGAGGAGCGGGCAGGAGAGGAAAATGGCCGAAGACAGCCCATTCATCGTCGACGCGGATTGGCTCGAGAAGCGGTTGGGAACGCCAGGACTGACCGTCATTGACGCGTCCTGGTACTTGCCGGCGCAGAAACGCGACGCCCGCGCCGAGTATGACGACGCCCATATTCCCGGTGCCCGCTTCCTCGATCAGGACGCCGTTTCGGACCCGGATTCCAAGCTGCCGCACACATTGGCGTCGCCCCGATATTTCGCGCAATATGTCGGCTCGATGGGCGTTTCGGCCGACGACACGATCGTCATCTATGATGGTCCAGGCTATTTCTCGGCGCCGCGCGCCTGGTGGATGTTCCGCGTCATGGGTGTCTTCCAGGTCTATATCCTGAATGGCGGCTTCGACCGCTGGAAGGCGGAAGGTCGGCCGGTAACGGCGGAGCAGACCCGGATCGCGCCTTGCGTCTTTTATGCCGATTTCGATGCAAGCCGGGTTGTCAGCCTCGACGAAATGCGCCGGATCGTCGGAAGCGGAGAAAGCCAGATCGCCGATGCGCGCTCACCCGGGCGTTTCGCCGGAACCGATCCCGAGCCGCGTCCCGGCGTCCGTTCCGGCCATATGCCCGGCGCTCGCAATGTTCCGGTTGCCGCGCTCGCCGAGAATGGCGAGCTGCTGACCAAAGATCGCTTGCGCAAGGTCATTGAGGAAGCCGGAATCGACCTTACAAAGCCGGTCGTCACGTCGTGCGGATCTGGCATTACCGCGGCGGCGATCACCTTGGCGCTGGAAACGCTTGGCCATACCGACAACAGGCTGTACGACGGCTCATGGACCGAATGGGGTGGGCTGAGCGACACGCCCGTGGTGACGGGCAAGGAATGACGGCGATGGAAAACGGTGTACCGAAGGATATCGATGTCACGGTCACATTCCTTGAAATGCACACACCGCCGGCCTCATCTCCCCCGCTGCCCTACAACCGGCAGATCGCGTTGCTGAGGACCAAGGACATTCCGCTGCATTTCTACCGCTACCTGATGGATCGCGTCGGGCGCAAATGGCACTGGGTCAACGTGCTCAGACTCAGCGACGAGGAACTGGCCGCCGGTCTGCATCGTGAGGACCGCGACATCAGCGTGCTCTACCTCGACGGCTCTCCCGCCGGCTTCTTCGACCTCAAGCCGCATCTGCCCGAGGAAGTGGAACTCGCCTATTTCGGCATGATGGAACATGCGCACGGCCAGGGTATCGGCCGCTGGTTCCTGGGAGCGGCCATCTCGGCTGCATGGTCGTATGGGCCGAAGCGCATCACCGTGCAGACCTGCACGCTCGATCACCCGGCGGCGTTGCCGCTTTACCAGAAGCTTGGCTTTACGCCGGTTGCGCAGAAGAAAGAGATCGTGCATCCGCTGACCTTCGCCGAGCGCTCGGCAAGCGTCATGCGGCCGTAGCTAAAGGGGAAGCGCGGGGCAGTCGGCTGCGTCGAGGCCGCTTGCGCAACCGGCGGCGGCTGGCTCTCGAAGGTCGGCAGCGACGTGTCGATGCAGGTCCAGCGAGGCGCCTTGGTCGTCCAGATCGTCGCTGCGGCCGTATCATGTTCGGATCGTGTTTCGCTGTCGGCCACGCCTTCGTAGTCGCGCGTCTTGCCGGCGATCGTCATGTGCGCCGTCAGGAAGCAGACGCTCACCGTGGCGTTGCCCGCGGCGATATACTGGCAGAAGCGGCACCAGCACAGAACGCGCGGTGAGCGGCTCCGCGCGACTCTCGTAGCGGACTGCACCGCACAGGCATCCCCCGGTGATCATGCTCGGATCATCGGCCGACCTCAGCCGCCCGCGCGCCACAGCCCTCCTTCCGCGATCATCATGACGCGGAGCGCCGTACATGGCGGGTCCGGTAACTCTAGTGTCGTGATTTCGGGTTTGTAAGATTTCGATACTGAGCTTCGAGCGACGCCGAACCGCTTGGCAGGAATCGGGTGGCAGGCGCCGTCGGTCCGGCATAATTTCCGGCCAAGGACACCGGAGAATTTCGCCATGAGCATCCAGTTCAAAGCCCTGCCGACCGAAGCCGTACGCGCCTTGCAACGGGGAGGGCCCGACGCTTACGGACATACGCCCGAACGACGGATTTCCGATGGTGATGGCGTGCCGTGCCGGCATTGCATGAAGAACGTCGCAACCGGCGACAGCTATCTCATCCTCGCCTACCGGCCGTTTCCGGAGCTTCAGCCTTACGCCGAGACCGGGCCGATCTTCCTGCATGCGGACGAATGCCAACGCGCCGCGGAGGCGGACGCACTGCCCGAGATGCTCGAAAGCAGCGATTACATCGTGCGCGGATACAGCAAGGACGACCGCATCGTCTACGGCAGCGGCGCCGTCGTCCCGACTGGCGATATAGCGGCCCGCGCCGAGACTTTGTTCGAGCGCGACGCCATAGCCTACATTCACGTCCGCTCGGCACGGAACAATTGCTACCAGTGCCGCATCGAACGAGCTTGATCGCCGGCAAAAAAATGCCCGCCGATGGTCTGGCGGGCCGTTGGAAGTCTGTGACAGAAGCCTTCGGCAGAGCCGCCAGCGGGGCCGGTTTTCACCGAAACCGAGAGCGACCGTAGCCATCGGGTAACGAAATCTGTCTAGGCAGGTTTCTTAAGGGCCGAATGTGAAGTATTTCACACAAAGGCATCGATTGGCAGGCATGGCCGAGCCGCACATGCGCTCGAAAGAACTGTCGTACTCCCGTCGTATAAACGCGCTAAAAGCCAGTTGTTGATCGATTGCCGACCGCGGATGAACCGGCGGTACGTCGCAACATCGAGGAAGCGGGGCTCTGGCTCCGCTTTTTTGTTGCCTGGATTTTCCAAACAAGAAAAAAGCCCGCCGGAAGGACCGGCGGGCGCGACAGGAGGAAACTCCTTGTCTATCCGTTTGTTTTTACGCTTTTCCGGACGGAAACCCGTTACCTGCTTTTCCTGGTATCAAGCGGCAAGCACCGCCTTCGGTTCGACCATCTCGTACCCGAGCGCTTCGGCGACGGCACGATTGGTGATCTTGCCCTTGTGGACATTGAGGCCGTTGCGCAGGTGATGGTCGTCGACCAGCGCCTTCAGGCCCTTGTCGGCGAGCTGCAGGCCGTGATGCAGGGTGGCGTTGTTCAGCGCATGCGCCGAGGTGACCGGAACCGCGCCCGGCATGTTGGCCACGCAATAGTGGATCACGCCGTCGACCTCAAAGGTCGGGTCGGCATGGGTCGTGGCATGCGAGGTCTCGAAGCAGCCGCCCTGGTCGATGGCGACGTCGACGAGCACCGAGCCCTTCTTCATGCCGGAGAGCATTTCGCGGGTGACCAGCTTGGGCGCGGCGGCGCCCGGGATCAGCACGGCGCCAACGACGATGTCGGCCGAGAAGCACTCGTCTTCCAGCGCCTCGACGGTCGAGTAGCGGGTGTGGACGCGGCCGGCGAAGATGTCGTCGAGCTGGCGCAGGCGCGGGATCGAGCGGTCGATGATGGTGACGTCGGCGCCGAGGCCGGCAGCCATCTTGGCAGCGTGCAGGCCGACGACGCCGCCGCCGAGCACGGTGACCTTGCCGGGCAGCACGCCGGGAACGCCGCCGAGCAGCACGCCGCGGCCGCCATTGGCTTTCTGCAGCGCGGTCGCGCCGGCCTGGATCGACAGGCGGCCGGCGACTTCCGACATCGGTGCGAGCAGGGGAAGACCGCCGCGGTCGTCGGTCACTGTCTCATAGGCGACAGCCGTGACGCCCGAAGCGAGCAGGCCCTTGGTCTGCTCCGGATCCGGGGCGAGGTGGAGGTAGGTGTAGAGGATCTGACCATCGCGCAGCTGCACCCATTCATTGGGCTGCGGCTCCTTGACCTTGACGATCATGTCCGACTTGGCGAACACGTCGGCGGCCGTCTTGGCGATGGTGGCGCCGGCGGCGCGATAGGCGTTGTCGTCGGCGCCTATGCCGGCGCCGGCCCCGGCCTCGACAAGCACTTCGTGGCCGTGCGCGACATATTCGCGGACCGAGCCGGGCGTCAGACCGACACGGTATTCATGGTTCTTGATTTCCTTGGGGCAGCCGACGCGCATCTTCTTCTCCTGTCCGGCCCTTGAAAGGGCGCTCTCCCTGACATTGCGGGCATGCCGCCAATCTCAAAACCGCCGCGCAGTTTTGGGCGACATGCATGAGACGCAGTGAAGCATGAATCGTTCCGTATGTGTTTGCGAATGCACTTGCGGCAGCGTCCGGTCTTCGATAATCGTTGCGCGAAAAGCCAGAATATTCGCAGGAAACACGAAAAATGCCGCTCGATAGGATCGATATCGCCATTCTGGAGACTTTGCAGAAGGATGGCCGGATCCCCAATGCAGCGCTTGCCGAAAAGGTTGGGCTGTCGCAGTCGGCGTGCTCCAGGCGCCTGGACAATCTGGAGAAGTCAGGAACCATCCGCGGCTATCACGCGCGGTTGTCAAATGCCGCGCTCGGCCACCAGATGACGGCGATCGTGCATATATCGCTGTCGGGGCAGTTCGAGAAGACGCTGTCCGATTTCGAAGCGGCGATCAAACGCTGCCCGAACGTGCTTTCCTGCCATCTGATGTCGGGCGAATACGACTATATCCTGCGCATAGCGGCCAAGGACCTTGCCGACTATGAGCGCATCCACAAGGAATGGCTGTCGGCGATGCCGCATGTGACGAAGATCAACTCGTCCTTCGCCCTGCGCGAGATCGTCGACAGGACGGCGGTGGGATTGAGGCCGGAGATGGCTTAGCTGCAGTCGGAGCGTTGCAGCGTTTCACGGAAACCCCGAACCGGTCTATCTCTTTGCTTTTGCGCAATCGCGGACGGAAAGTGAAATGCTTTAGGCGCCGGCCGCCTCGGTCACCACGCTGGTCATCGGGATGTCGTGCGGTTGCGGATAGATGGTGGGAATGCGCTGCAATTCATAGCCGACGCCGATCACCAGCGGCCTGAACGGCATGGCGGCAAGCGTACGATCGTAGAACCCGCCGCCATAGCCCAGCCGGTAGTTGCTGGGATCGATGCCGACCACAGGCGAGATCACGATATCGGGCAGGACAGGATCGCCCTCGGCCGGGATAGGGATGTTCCAGACGCCTTTCTCCAGCCGGTCGCCGGGCGCATAGGCGCGGAACACCAGAGGCTGGCCCTTCTCGATGACGACGGGCAGCGCGGTGCGCCCGCCGCGCGCATTGATCGACGCCATAAAGCGGCGCAGGTCCGGCTCGCCACGGAACGGCCAGTAGAGGCTGACCATAAGGCCGGCAACGTTGCCGACCAACGTATCGAGGCCGTCGGTAATTCGTTGTGCCATTGCCGCGCGCGCATCGGCGGAAACCGCAAGCCGCGCGCCGATCAGCCGCTCACGCTCCGCCTTGCGCCAGCGCCGGACATCGGTCCAGTCCGACAGCGGCATCTGATAGGCCGGGTCGAGCTCATGCATGAAACAAGGCGGCGAGGCGTATTGGGCCGGGCCGTCGTCATCGCGATTGTCCGTCATGCTTCACTCCTATCGTTCTGTTCCACGCTATACCCCGGCGGCACTGGACGACATGCGCGTACACGACACCGGGCGACGACTCCCAGGCAGTGACATGGCCAGCGGCGCCGTTGTTGCGGTGCACAAAAATGCTTACATCTGGGCAGTCGGGTTGGTTTTGGCGAGGTGATGAAAATGGACGAAACCAAGCATCATGTCGTGGTCGTCGGCGCCGGATTTGGCGGTCTCGAACTCACCCGCGCGCTGGCCGACGCACCGGTGCGCATCACCATGATCGACAAGCGCAATCATCACCTGTTCCAGCCGCTGCTCTACCAGGTGGCGACCACCGCGCTGGCGACTTCCGAGATCGCCTGGCCGATCCGCCATCTCCTACGCAAGCGCAAGGATGTGACGACGCTACTGGGTACGGTCATCGGTGTTGACCGCGCAGGCAAACGCGTGCTGCTCGATGACGGAAGCGCAGTCGGCTACGACACGCTGGTGCTCGCCACCGGCGCGCGCCACGCCTATTTCGGCCATGACGAATGGGAGCCCTTCGCGCCCGGGCTGAAGACGCTGGAAGATGCCACGACGATCCGGCGCCGCATCCTGCTCGCCTTCGAGCAGGCCGAGCGCGAGACCGATCCCGCCAGGCGCCAGGCGTTGCTGACGCTGGTCATTGTTGGCGGCGGACCGACCGGCGTGGAGCTTGCCGGCACGATTGTCGAGCTTGCCCGTGACACGCTTCGCGGCGAATTCCGCAACATCGACACGTGGCAGGCGCGCGTCGTGCTGATCGAAGCCGGTGACCGGGTGCTCGCCAATTTCGCACCGGAGCTCTCGGCCTATGCGCAAAAAGCGCTGGAGCGGCTTGGCGTGACGGTCGAGCTTGGCCGTGCCGTCACGCAACTGGATGCCGAGGGCGTCGTCTTTGGCGATACGCACCTGCCGGCAAAGACGATTCTATGGGCAGCCGGCGTTGCCGCTTCGCCTGCGGCGGAATGGCTGCGAGCGCCTGCCGACCGGGCGGGGAGGGTGCTGGTCGAGCCCGATCTCACTGTGCCGGGCAGCCCTGAGATATTCGTCATCGGCGATACCGCGCATCTGCTGCGGCCGGACGGCAAGCCGGTACCGGGCGTGGCGCCGTCCGCCAAGCAGGAGGGCAGGCATGTTGCGGCGACGATCAAAGCCAGGCTCGATGGTCACGGAACGCCACGCCCTTTCCGCTACAAGCATGCCGGCGACCTGGCGACGATCGGCAAACGCGCTGCCGCCATCGATTTCGGCTGGATCAAGCTCACCGGCTGGCTCGCATGGTGGCTGTGGGGAATAGCGCACATCTATTTCCTGATCGATTTCCGCAATCGGCTCGCAGTGTCGCTCAGCTGGCTATGGATATATTTTACCGGACAGCGCAGTGCGCGGCTGATCACTCAGGGTGATGACGACAAGAGCTGATGCTTTCATCGACGCGTCACCTTGTCGTGATCAACAGGCATCCAACAGACATGGACTCGAAATCCCTTCGGCGGCATGTTCCGAACCAGGGGCAGGCTTTGTCGCGTGTCTAAGAGGAGGAAAACAATGTCACTTTTGCCCGTCTCCCGCCGCGAATTCCTGGCCGGAGCCGCCGCCAGCGGGGCACTGATCATGCTGCATCCGTTCTCCGCCCGGGCCGCAGCCAATCAGGCGCATCTGAGGATCATGGAGACGACCGACATCCATGTGAACCTGCTGCCCTATGATTATTATGCCGACAAAGCGAACGACACGATGGGCCTGTCGCGCACGGCCTCTCTGATCGACGCGGTGCGCAAGCAAGCCACCAATGCGATGCTGATCGACAATGGCGACCTCTTACAGGGCAATCCGATGGGCGACTACATCGCCTATGAGAAGGGCATGAAGGACGGCGACTTGCATCCGATCATGAAGGGCATGAACCTGCTCGGCTATGAATGCTCAACGCTCGGCAACCACGAATTCAATTACGGCCTGTCCTTCATGGACAAGGTATTGGCGGGCGCCAATTTTCCCTTCGTGTGTGCAAACCTGATCCGGGGCACGACGCTCGCCACGAACCCGCGCGACGACAAGCTCTACCTCAAGCCCTATGTCATCCTCGACAAGAAGATCAAGGACGGTTCCGGCGCCGAGCAGCCGATCAAGATCGGGATCATCGGTTTCGTGCCGCCGCAGATCATGGTCTGGGACCTGAAAAACCTGGAAGGCAACGTCCAGACTCGCGACATCGTTCAGGCGGCCAAGGCCTGGGTGCCGCAAATCCGGGAGGAGGGCGCCGATATCGTCATTGCGCTCTCGCATTCCGGCATCGATATCAAGCAGAGCGAGAAGATGGAGAACGCCTCCTTCTTCGTCGCCGGCGTCGAAGGCATCGATGCGGTCTTCACCGGGCACCAGCATCTCGTCTTCCCCGGTAAGAAGGATTTCCAGGCGCTGGAGGGCGTCGACACCGAAAAAGGCACGCTGCAGGGCAAGCCGGCGGTGATGGGCGGCTTCTGGGGCTCGCATATGGGCCTGATAGACCTGCTTCTGGAGCGCGACGGCTCGAAATGGCGGGTCGTCTCGGCCACCTCCGAGGCGCGGCCGATCTATGAGCGCGTCGACAACAAGAACAAGACAACTGTCGGCGACGACAAGCGCATCATCGCGGCGCTCGAGCAGGATCACGAGGCGACGCTCGTCTATGTCCGCCGCCCCGTCGGCAAGACATCGGCGCCGCTCTATTCCTATTTCGCTTTGGTCGCCGACGATCCGTCGGTGCAGATCGTCAATCAGGCGCAGAGCTGGTATCTCAAAGACATTTTGAAGAGCACAGAGTGGAAGGATGTGCCGCTCCTGTCTGCGGCGGCACCGTTCAAAGCAGGCGGCCGCAACGGCGCCGACTACTATACGGACGTTCCGGTCGGCGATATCGCCATCAAGAACGTCGCCGATCTCTATCTTTATCCGAACACCGTGCGGGCGGTCGAAATCACCGGCTCGCAAGTCAAGGAATGGCTGGAGATGTCGGCCGGCATCTTCAACAGGATCGAGCCCGGGAAGGCGGATCAGCCGCTGATCAACACCAATTTCCCCTCCTACAATTTCGACGTCATCGACGGCGTCAACTACAAGATCGACCTGTCGCAGCCGCCGAAATACGATACGAAGGGCGGCCTCGCCAACGCCGGCTCCAGCCGCATCGTCGATCTGCAATTCGATGGCCAGCCGATTGATCCAGCAGCGAAATTCGTGGTCGCCACCAACAACTATCGCGCCGGCGGCGGCGGCAATTTCCCCGATATCGATGCTTCGAAGATCATCTACGAGGCGCCCGACACCAACCGCGACGTGATCGTGCGCTACGTCGTCAGCGAGGGCACGATCAATCCGTCGGCGGACGACAACTGGTCGTTCGCGCCGATGGCGGGCGCCAGCGTCGTCTTCGAGACCGGGCCTAGGGCAAAAGATTTCATCGGTCAGGTGAAATCGCTGAAGATCGAGCCGGCGGGCGAGGCTGAGGCGGGGTTTGCCAAATATCGCATTACGCTTTGATCTTGCGCTGCCAGGCCGGCCTGATTTGGCTAAGGCGAAGTGGTTGTCGCGGGCGTCGTGAGCGGCCCGGGGAAGGCCGGCTGGATCGACGTGCCGAGCGGATCGCTGGGCACGGTCAGCGGCGCCATTCCTCTCGGATGCCGAATCTCCTGGATGGTCGATGTCGGCGTGTTGTTGACTAGGTCGCTAGCCCCGGGTGTCAGCGTCGGGGCAATCAACGCGCCCAGCGGGTCATTGGTGACTGTGGGCAAGGATACCTTTGCGTCAGCGGCGCTTGCCGAGACAAGCAGCAGCACGGCGGCGGTTACGGTGCGGTTCAAGGAAGCCTCCTGTTGCCAAGCACGCTCGGCGCTCGCCCGAGGATTCAGTGACGGCGCCGGACGGCCGGAAAAATGCCGGATGCCCGCTCGCGGTTGCATCACGTTCGCATGAGATGTTTGTGCGCGCGGCAGCTCTCCAGGTCGCCCGCGCAAGGTGCCATGACGCCGGAGGGGCCTCGATTACAAAGCGGTGAATTGGAACGATTGCCGTGAAGGCGCTCTGGTTCCGTTTGAGGACATACGCTAGCTTTGGCCATGCGTTATGTGATCGTTATCGTCGCCATCACGTTCTTCCTGATCTGGGACGGCCTCTACAACCAGGGCCAATATCTCGACGCGACCGTCAGGGAAATCTCGCGCATCGTGCGTTACGTCACTGGCGCAGCCTGAAGCCCCGCCGCTGACGCTCGAACGGCGGCCGCGACATCGTTGCCGGTTGACGCAGGCGCCTTGCTCCCACAAAACGCGCTCATCCGTCGATCAAGGAGGCTGGGTTGATCCGGCACATCGTTTTCTTCAGCGTCCGGCGCAAGGAGGATGTCGAGGCCGTGCGGTCAGGTCTGCAGGAACTGAGCAAGATTCCACATTCGAAACACTTCGAGGTGACGCTCAATACCAAGGTCGATCTGTTCTCCAACGCGATCGACGTGGTCGTCTATGCCGAGTTCGAGGACGAGGCAGCGCTCGCCGCCTACAAGGCGCATCCGATCTATGCGGAGACGACCGGCAGGGTTAAACCATTGCGCGAGCTTCGCTATTCGGCCGACGTCGTGGCCGCCGCCTGAGCCACGCCGTCCGCTCGCGTTGAACGCCAGGCCTTGAACCGGTTTCCGGAATGGGGCACACCGCGCCGGCATGACGAAAACTTCGCCCCATCCGCTCGACCATCTCGTTCTGCCCACGCGGAGCCTCGACATTGCAAGGCAGCGCCTCTCGTCGCTCGGCTTCGTGGTCGCGCCGACCGGCATCCATCCTTTCGGGACCGAGAACGCTTGTGTCTTTTTCGCCGACGGCACCTATCTGGAACCGCTGGCCGTCGGCGATGACAAAACGGCCGATCGGGCGATAGGCGAAGGCAATGTCTTCGTCGCGCGCGACCGCCTTTACCGCAGCAGGCTTGGCGACGAGGGCTTCTCCGCGGTCGTCTTCGGGACCGCCGATGCAGATGCCGACCACGCGTGCTATGTCGAAGCGGGGCTGTCGGCAGGCAATATGTTGAACTTTTCGCGCGCCTTCACCGACACCACGGGCAAAAGCTCCACGGCATCGTTCAAACTGGCGTTCGTGGCCGATCGAAAAGCAACGGACACATTCCTGTTCGCCTGCCAGCGCATCAACGCGCCGCAGATCGACCGCACCGCCCTGCAGGCACATGCCAATGGAGTGACCGGCATCGTCGAGATCGTGGCGGTGAGCGACCAGCCTTCGAGCCAGACTGGACTGGTATCGACTGCTGCAGGCCAGCACGCGAGCGACGGCGACAGGATTGTTTTGCCCAACGCGGCCCTGATCGTTCTGACGCCCGGCGCGTTCGCCGCGCGCTTTGGTGTTTCGGCAGGGCAGCCTTCGGACCTGCGTTTTGCGGCCGTCATCTTTGCGGTTCGCAGCATTGCCGCAGCCGCCCAGCTACTTGCGGCCAACGCCATAGCGCACAACATGAGCGGCGACGATGTCGTCGTGCCGCCGGCACCCGGTCAGGGCGCGGCCTTCATCTTTCGGGAGATCCCATGAGCGAGCCCCTGGCGCCCAATGCATCAGTTACCGTCGGCAAGGTCTTCTTCGCCAACAATGCGCCCTTGTCGCTGATCGCCGGACCCTGCCAACTTGAATCGCGCCAGCACGCCTTCGACATGGCCGGCGCGCTGAAGGAACTGACCACAAGGCTCGGCATCGGGCTCGTGTACAAGACGAGCTACGACAAGGCCAACCGCACCTCGCTTGGCGGCGCGCGCGGCGCTGGGCTCGAGGCGGCGATGCCGATCTTCGACGACCTGCGCAAGGAGTTCGGACTGCCGGTGTTGACCGACGTCCACACCGAGGAGCAATGCGTATTGGTCGCGCCACATGTCGATGTGCTGCAGATACCGGCCTTTCTCAGCCGGCAGACGGATCTGCTGATTGCGGCGGCGCGTACCGGCAAGGTCGTGAACGTCAAGAAAGGGCAGTTCCTGGCGCCATGGGACATGAAGAATGTCGTCGCCAAGGTCACGGGATCCGGCAATGCCAACGTGCTGGTCACCGAGCGTGGCGCCTCCTTCGGCTACAACACACTTGTGTCGGACATGCGAGCGCTGCCGATTATGGCCGAGATCGGCGCGCCGGTTATCTTCGACGCCACCCATTCCGTGCAGCAGCCAGGCGGGCAGGGCGGCTCGACCGGCGGCGAACGACGCTTCGTTGAAACGCTCGCGCGCGCGGCCGCGGCGATCGGCGTTGCCGGCGTGTTCATCGAAACCCACCAGGATCCGGACAACGCCCCCTCCGACGGCCCCAACATGGTGCCTTTGAAGAATCTTCCCGCATTGCTGGAAAGGCTGATGGCGTTCGATCGGATAGCCAAGGGGCCGTAGCACGGCAGCCGAAATCTGGAACCTTCGCCCGCTCCCCTCATTGTCCAAAACGGACAATCAAATGAGAGGAGCACAACAATGACTACTCCGTCTGGCCACACCGAAGCCATCGCCGCCTCGCGCGTCATCGGCACCTCGGTCTACAACACCGCAGGCGACAGCATCGGCAGCATCGAGGACGTTATGCTCGACAAGATGTCGAACGGCATCATGTTCGCGGTCATCGGCTTCGGCGGTTTCCTCGGCATGGGCGAGAAGTATCACGCCATTCCGTGGGCAAGCCTCGATTATGATGAAAACATGGGCGGCTACGTCGTGCCTTTCACGAAGGAGCAGCTCAAGGCAGCACCGGCCTACTCGATCGAAGAATTGACCGGCGCCGATGGTGAAGCGGCCCGCGACGCATCCTTCGAATACTACCACGTGAAGCCCTACTGGCATTGATCGGCCTGAGCGGCTGCCAGAATCGAGAAGGCCCCCGGATATCCGGGGGCCTTCGAGCGTTGAGGAACCTATTCAGCGGCCCGAAGGGTGGATAGCTCCGTGGAGCTCTGCTGAGGCTTCTGGGTGTCACAGGACGTCAGGAACGCCGCCGCGATCAGGAACAAACTCACGATACCGCTCAACTGGGACATGGCGAAACTCCTCGTGTTTCGCCCCGCGCAAACACGACCATAAATCAGAAGGGCGAGTCACGTGCATGACTAATGATGACAAAGATTTGCGCTTCGTGACTCTTGCCGCCGGCAATAATTGGGGACCGCCCGATTGCCTTTTGCCGGGCTTTGGCTAAGAGGGGCGCGACGCTTCAATCGATCAATCGGGGACATCGCAATGACCGCCATCATCGACATTGTCGGGCGTGAAATCCTGGACAGCCGTGGAAATCCGACCGTCGAGGTCGACGTGGTGCTGGAAGACGGCTCAATGGGCCGCGCCGCGGTGCCGTCGGGCGCCTCGACCGGCGCGCATGAGGCGGTCGAGTTGCGCGACGGCGGGCCGCGCTATCTCGGCAAGGGAGTCCAGGGCGCCGTCGAGGCCGTGAACGGCGAGCTGTTCGAGGCGATCGGCGGCATGGAAGCCGAGAACCAGATCCATATCGACCAGACGATGATCGAGCTCGACGGCACTCCGAACAAGAGCCGGCTCGGCGCCAACGCCATCCTCGGCGTGTCGCTGGCGGTGGCCAAGGCCGCCGCCGAGGCGGCCGGCCTGCCGCTCTACCGCTATGTCGGCGGCGCCAAGGCGCACATCCTGCCGGTGCCGATGATGAACATCATCAATGGCGGCGCCCATGCCGACAACCCGATCGACTTTCAGGAATTCATGATCCTGCCGGTCGGCGCGCCGACGCTGCGCGACGGCGTGCGCTGGGGCTCCGAAATCTTCCATACGCTGAGGAAGAAGCTGAAGGATGCCGGCCACAACACCAATGTCGGCGACGAGGGCGGTTTCGCCCCCAACCTGAAGAGCGCGCCGTCGGCCCTAGATTTCATCATGGAATCGATCGAGAAGGCCGGCTTCAAGCCGGGCGAGGACGTGGCGCTCGGCCTCGACTGCGCGGCGACCGAGTTCTTCAAGGACGGTAACTACGTCTATGAGGGCGAGAAGAAGACCCGCGATCCAAAGGCGCAGGCGAAATATCTCGCCAAGCTCGCTTCCGATTATCCGATCATCACCATCGAGGACGGCCTTGCCGAGGACGATTGGGAGGGCTGGAAATACCTGACCGATCTGATCGGCAAGAAGACCCAATTAGTCGGCGACGATCTGTTCGTCACCAACACGGCGCGGCTGCGCGACGGCATCCGGATGGGCGTCGCCAACTCGATCCTGGTCAAGGTCAATCAGATCGGCTCGCTCACCGAAACGCTCGACGCGGTGGAGACCGCGCACAAGGCCGGCTACACCGCCGTCATGTCGCACCGCTCGGGCGAGACCGAGGATTCGACCATTGCCGACCTCGCGGTCGCCACCAACTGCGGCCAGATCAAGACCGGCTCGCTGTCGCGCTCAGACCGAATGGCCAAGTACAACCAGCTCATCCGCATCGAGGAAGAGCTCGGCCAGCAGGCGTGCTACGCCGGCAAGTCGGTGGTCAAGGGCTGACCCGGACAAGCTAATATTGGTTGTTGAGAGGCGGGTTTTTCCCGCCTCTTTTTGCTTCGGCAGGTCTCATTCCGGCCAACCGTAACCGTCCATTAAGCACAATCGGGCGAAAAAGACTCGGACAGCCGCTTGCGCTCGCGGCCGAAAGGGTTCGGGTCATGTGGACACGTCAGCACAAGCAGAGAAACACCGGCAAGCTGATCGTTCCGTCGCTCTGCGTGCTGTTCCTCGCCTATTTCGGCTTCCATGCCTATCACGGCGAGTTCGGCATCTACTCCAAATATCGGCTTCAGGCCCAGGCGGCCGAACTCCAGGCTCAGCTCGACGCCGTCAAGGCGCGCCGGATCGACTTCGAACGTCGTGTCCAGCTCATGCATGAAGGCACGCTGGAAAAGGACATGCTTGACGAGCAGGCCCGAAAGGCGCTCAATTTGTCCCAGCCGGACGAAATCACCATCATGCTGCCCGCTTCGGCAAAATAACCGAACTTAGGTTAATCACACTTATTCGCAATGATTCTAATCGCTTAGGATGCATGTCAGCCATGCATTTTTCAGCATGGCGCATTGCATTCTTGCGTGTTAGCCTCGCTCAAATCGGTGGGGAGACGGTCGCTCTCCCTGAATGTCCGCGAAGAGACGCCAACAGGGAGTGATGCATGGCCACCGCCGCCAGAAAAGCGCCTGCCAAGTCCAAATCCAGATCCGACGGCAAATCGTCGGCCCTTTCCACCCCCAAGCCAGCCGACTTCACCAAAGAAGAAGAGCTCTCCGCCTACCGGCACATGCTGCTCATTCGCCGCTTCGAGGAGAAGGCGGGCCAGCTCTACGGCATGGGCTTTATCGGCGGCTTCTGCCACCTCTATATCGGCCAGGAGGCCGTCGTTACCGGCATGAAGATGGCGCTGATTGAGGGCGACCAGATGATCACCGCCTATCGCGACCATGGCCACATGCTGGCGATGGATCTTTCGCCGCGCGGCGTCATGGCCGAACTCACCGGGCGTCGTGGCGGCCTGTCGAAGGGCAAGGGCGGCTCCATGCACATGTTCTCCAAGGAGAAGCATTTCTACGGCGGTCACGGCATCGTCGGCGCGCAGGTGTCGCTGGGCACAGGCCTGGCCTTCGCCAACCGCTATCGCGACAACAAGAATGTCGCGCTGACCTATTTCGGCGACGGCGCAGCCAACCAGGGCCAGGTCTATGAAAGCTTCAACATGGCCTCGCTGTGGAAGCTGCCGGTGATCTACATCATCGAAAACAACCGCTATGCCATGGGCACGTCGGTGTCGCGCTCATCCGCCGAGACCGACTTCTCCAACCGCGGCGCTTCCTTCAAGATTCCCGGCATCCAGGTCGACGGCATGGACGTTCGCGCGGTCAAGGCAGCCGGCGATGTCGCCGCCGAATGGTGCCGCGCCGGCAACGGCCCGCTGATCCTCGAGATGCAGACTTATCGCTATCGCGGCCACTCGATGTCCGACCCGGCGAAATATCGCTCCAAGGAGGAAGTGCAGAAGATGCGCTCCGAGCACGACCCGATCGAACAGGTCAAGGCGCGCCTGACGGATAAGAAGTGGGCGAGCGAGGACGATCTCAAGGCCATCGACAAGGAGGTCCGCGACATCGTCGCCGACGCCGCCGAATTTGCCCAGCACGACGCCGAGCCGGATCCGTCCGAGCTCTGGACCGACATCGTACTCTAAGGAGGGCAAGGACATGCCGATCGAAATTCTCATGCCCGCTCTCTCGCCGACGATGGAAGAGGGCAATCTTTCCAAGTGGTTGAAGAACGAAGGCGACAAGGTCGTCGCCGGCGACGTCATCGCCGAGATCGAGACCGACAAGGCGACGATGGAAGTCGAAGCTGTCGACGAAGGCACGCTCGGCAAGATTCTGATCGCCGCCGGAACCGAGGGCGTCAAGGTCAACACGCCGATCGCCGTGCTGTTGCAGGATGGCGAGAGCGCTGCTGATGTCGGCAAGGCCGCGCCCGCTTCCACTCAAGACGCGGTTTCCTCGGGCGGCCAGCGTACCGATGCGGCCGAGGAAGGCTCGAAGGCATCTCCGCAGGATGCCGGCGAGGCTCCGAAGGCAGTTCCCGCCGCTCCGGTGGCGAAACCGGCCGCCGATCCGGACATCCCCGCCGGCACCGAGATGGTCTCGACCACGGTGCGCGAGGCGCTTCGCGACGCCATGGCGGAGGAAATGCGCCGCGACGGCGATGTCTTCGTCATGGGCGAGGAAGTCGCCGAGTACCAGGGCGCCTACAAGATCACGCAGGGCCTGCTGCAGGAATTCGGTCCGCGGCGCGTCGTCGACACGCCGATCACCGAACACGGCTTTGCCGGCGTCGGCGTCGGCGCAGCCATGGCAGGCTTGAAGCCGATCGTCGAGTTCATGACTTTCAACTTCGCCATGCAGGCGATCGACCAGATCATCAACTCGGCCGCCAAGACGCTCTATATGTCCGGCGGCCAGATGGGCGCGCCGATCGTCTTCCGCGGTCCGAACGGGGCGGCCGCCCGCGTCGCCGCCCAGCACTCGCAGTGCTATGCCGCCTGGTACAGCCACGTCCCCGGCCTGAAAGTAGTGATGCCTTACACGGCCGCCGACGCCAAGGGCCTGCTCAAGGCCGCGATCCGCGACCCGAACCCGGTCATCTTCCTGGAGAACGAGATCCTCTACGGCCAATCCTTCGACGTGCCGAAGCTCGACGATTTCGTGCTGCCGATCGGCAAGGCGCGCATCCACAAGCAGGGCAGGGATGTCACCATCGTCTCCTTCGGCATCGGCATGACCTATGCGGTCAAGGCGGAAGCCGAACTGCGCGGCATGGGCATCGACGCCGAGATCATCGATTTGAGAACCGTCCGTCCGCTCGACTTCGATACGATCATCGCTTCGGTCAAGAAGACCAACCGCCTAGTGGTGGTAGAAGAGGGCTTCCCGCAGAGCTCGGTCGGCGACCACATCGCCAGCCAGGTCTCGCAGCGCGCCTTCGACTTCCTCGATGCGCCGGTGATCACCATCGCCGGCAAGGACGTGCCGATGCCCTATGCGGCCAACCTCGAGAAGCTGGCGCTGCCCAATGTCGGCGAAGTCGTCGAGGCGGTCAAAGCCGTCACCTATCGCTGAGCCGGTCGGGAGGACAATATGCCAATCAACATCACCATGCCGGCTCTCTCGCCCACCATGGAGGAGGGCAATCTCGCCAAGTGGCTGGTCAAGGAAGGCGATAAGGTTTCGCCCGGCGACGTGATCGCCGAGATCGAGACCGACAAGGCGACGATGGAAGTCGAAGCCGTCGATGAGGGCACAGTCGCCAAGCTCGTCGTTCCGGCAGGCACCGAAGGCGTCAAGGTCAATGCGGTGATCGCCATCCTGGCAGGAGAAGGCGAGGATGCCGGTGCTGCCGCAAAGAGCGATGGCGGTGCGCCCAAGGCGGAAGCTCCGAAAGCGGACTCTGCGAAGGCCGAGGCGCCCATGGAAGCGCCGAAGCCGGCCGCAGCCGCTGCGGCACCCGCGCCGGCGAAGGCCGAGCCTGCACCGGTCGCCAACGGCCACGCCGGCGGCGAGCGCGTGTTTGCCTCACCGCTCGCGCGCCGCATCGCCAAGGATGCCGGCGTCGACGTGGCGGCGCTTAGCGGTTCCGGGCCGCATGGCCGCGTGGTGAAGGCCGATGTCGAGGCGGCGATCGCTTCCGGCGGCGCCAAGGCGCCTGCCGCCAAGGCGCCGGCGGGTGGGCCGCCGGCTGCTCCGGCCCCCGCGCCCAAGCCGATGTCGGACGACCAGGTGTTGAAACTCTTCGCCGAAGGCTCCTACGAGCTCGTCCCGCACGACAATATGCGCAAGACCATCGCGCGCCGCCTGGTCGAGGCCAAGAGCACCATCCCGCATTTCTATCTGACGCTCGACTGCGAGCTCGACGCGCTGCTGGCGCTGCGCACGCAGCTCAACGCCGCGGCCCCGATGCGGAAAACCGACAAGGGCGAGGTCCCGGCCTACAAGCTCTCGGTCAACGACATGGTGATCAAGGCGATGGCCATGGCGCTGATGGCGGTGCCGGACGCGAATGCTTCCTGGACCGACAACGCCATGGTCAAGCACAAGCATGCCGATGTCGGCGTCGCCGTGTCGATCCCCGGCGGCCTGATCACGCCGATCATCCGCCACGCCGACGAAAAGACGCTGTCCGTCATCTCCAACGAGATGAAGGATCTGGCAAGCCGCGCCCGCAGCCGCAAGCTGAAACCCGAGGAGTACCAGGGCGGCACCACGGCCGTGTCCAATCTCGGCATGTTCGGCGTCAAGGATTTTGCCGCCGTCATCAACCCGCCGCACGCGACGATCCTTGCGGTCGGCGCGGGTGAAGAGCGCGCCATCGTGAAGAAAGGCGAGATCAAGATCGCCACCATGATGTCGGTGACGCTGTCGACCGATCACCGCGCCGTCGACGGCGCGCTCGGTGCGGAACTGCTCGGGGCCTTCAAGCGCATGATCGAGAATCCGATGGGCATGCTGGTGTAAGGAAAGGAAAAGGCGGTGCGGAAATTCTTCACCAGCCTTTTCGCCTTCATTCTTTCAGGTCTGGCTGGCGTACTTGTCGTTCAAGAGCTGGCGGTCATCACTGGCGCGACAGAGGAATACATTCTGGTTTTCGCGGCCACGGTGATGATCGTCATTGTGGTCACGGTCGCTTTCTTCCTTGTTCAGTTCCGAGCCGAGCCGGTGCGGGCGGTCGACCGGATGCTGCGGTGGCTGCTTGCGACCCCCGCGATCATTGTGATTGCGCTCGCCGGCTGGACGTTTTCGGTGCCGGCCGAGAACCGGGCGACCGCAGGTAACCTTTCGATCGTTGCCGGGCTGATCCCGCCGGGCGCAGCGGCGATCATCGTGCAATGGCTGTTCGTGCGCTGGCGGCTCAAGCGCTCGTCGGCGGCGTTCGGCAGGGGGACAACCGCATGAAGTCAATTCTCAGCTATGGCGACTCGCTGACTTGGGGCTACGACGCCGCCAACCTCGGGCGCCATGCGCTGGAGGACCGCTGGCCGAGCGTGCTCAAGGCGGCGCTGGGCGACGGCATCGAGGTCATCGCAGAGGGGCTGAACGGCCGCACCACCGCCTTCGATGATTACCTGGCCGGCGCGGATCGGAATGGCGCGAGGACGCTGCCGACGATCCTCACGACGCACGCGCCGCTCGACCTGATCATCATCATGCTGGGCGCCAACGATATGAAGCCGTGGATCCACGGCAATCCCGTTGCCGCCAAGCAGGGCATGCAGCGCCTGATCGATATCGTGCGCGGCCACGACTATCCGTTCGACTGGCCGGCTCCGCAGATCCTCATTGTCGCGCCGCCCGCGGTCACGCGCACCGAGAATGCCGAGTTCAAGGAAATGTTCGCCGGCGGCGATGACGCCTCGAAGCGGCTGGCGCCGCAATATTCCACACTTGCCGACGAGGCGGGCTGCGGTTTCTTCGACGCCGGCACCGTGGCAACGACCACGCCGCTCGACGGTGTCCATCTCGATGCCGAAAACACGCGCCGGATCGGCCGCGCGCTGGCCCCGCTCGTGCGTGTGATGCTCTCACTCTAACCCCGAGAAAGTTCAGGGAGAAACCCCGTGGCTGAGAACTACGACGTTATCATTATCGGCTCTGGCCCCGGCGGCTATGTCACCGCGGTGCGCTCCGCCCAGCTCGGCTTCAAGACGGCGATCGTCGAGCGCGAGCATCTTGGCGGCATCTGCCTCAATTGGGGCTGCATCCCGACCAAGGCGCTGCTGCGTTCGGCCGAGATCATGCACTATTCCGACCACCTCAAGGACTACGGCCTGAAGCTCGAGGGCGGCAAGGTCAGCCCCGACACGGCCGCCGTCGTCGACCGCTCGCGCAAGGTTTCGCTCAGGCTGAATGGCGGCGTCGCCTTCCTGATGAAGAAGAACAAGGTCGACGTCATTTGGGGTGAGGCGAAACTCTCAAAGCCTGGTGAGGTCGTCGTCTCCAAGACCGCCAAGAAGCCGATGGAGCCGCAGCCGCCGGTGCCGAAAGGCGTCAAGGGCGAGGGTGCCTACACGGCCAAGCACATCATCCTCGCCACCGGCGCCAGGCCGCGCGCGCTGCCCGGCATCGAGCCGGACGGCAAGCTGATCTGGACCTATTTCGAGGCGATGGTGCCGAAGGAAATGCCGAAGTCGCTGCTGGTGATGGGCTCGGGCGCCATCGGCATCGAATTCGCTTCCTTCTACCGCACCATGGGCGCCGACGTGACCGTGGTCGAATTGCTACCGGCGGTGATGCCGGTCGAGGATGCCGAGGTCTCGAAATTCGCGCAAAAACAGTTCGAGAAGCAGGGCATGAAGATCTTGCTCGAGGCCAAGGTGACCAAGGTCGAGAAATCTTCCAACTCGGTCACCGCGCATGTCGAGATGAAGGACGGCAAGGTCGAAAAGATCACCGCCGACCGCATGATCTCGGCCATCGGCGTGCAGGGCAATATCGAGGGCCTCGGCCTCGAGGCGCTTGGCGTGAAGACGGATCGCGGCTGCGTCGTGGTCGACGGCTACGGCAGGACGAATGTGCCCGGCATCTACGCCATCGGCGATGTGGCCGGGCCGCCAATGCTCGCCCACAAGGCCGAGCACGAGGGCGTGATCTGCGTCGAGAAGATCGCCAATATCCCGGGCGTGCATGCCATCGACAAGCTAAAGATCCCGGGCTGCACCTATTGCAGTCCGCAGGTCGCCTCGGTCGGCCTGACCGAAGCCAAGGCCAAGGCCGAGGGCAAGGACATCCGCGTCGGCCGCTTCCAGTTCGGCGCCAACGGCAAAGCCATCGCGCTCGGCGAGGACCAGGGCTTCATCAAGACCATCTTCGACAAGAAGACCGGGCAGCTGCTGGGCGCGCATATGATCGGCGCCGAGGTGACCGAGCTCATCCAGGGTTTCGTCGTGGCGATGAACCTGGAGACCACAGAGGAAGAGCTGATGCACACGATCTTCCCGCATCCGACCCTGTCGGAGATGATGAAGGAAAGCGTGCTCGACGCCTATGGCCGCGCTTTGAACGCATGATAGACTGGTTGCGCGAGACTCAGACGCGGCAGCCGGAGGATTCTGAGGGCAAAGCAGTTCGTATCCGGATGCATTTTCACCTGATCAAGGAGGAATTGGCATATGGACGTGAATGGCGTGGGCTGGATAGCAGCCATCATCATCGGAGGCTTGGCCGGATGGCTCGCCGAAATGGTCATGAAGAGCAACACCGGAATCTTCATGAACATCATTTTGGGTATCGTCGGCGCGATCGTTCTCAATGCGATCTTACAAGCTCTCAACATCCAGTCCTTCGGCGCCGGCTGGTTCGCCTATCTGATCACCGGTTTCATCGGCGCCTGCCTGCTGATCTTTGTCGGCCGGCTGGTACGGCGCTGAGCCCCAGCGAAGTCCGTTATGCGAAAACGGCCATGGCGGCATGCGTCGGCGTGGCCTTTTTCTTTACTCCGAAAAGTCCTAGATGACGCAGACAGGCGGCCGCGACGCGGGCGGCCGCGAAGGGTTCGAAATGGTCACTGTTCTCGACACGATCGCCAATGCGCCGCGCCCGCGGCATCCCGAAAAGGCGCACAGGCCGGACCAGGAAGTGCTGCGCAAGCCGGACTGGATCCGCGTCAAGGCGCCGGTTTCGAAGGGTTATGCCGAGACGCGCGAGATCGTGAAATCGCACAAGCTGGTGACGGTGTGCGAGGAGGCCGGCTGCCCGAACATCGGTGAATGCTGGGACAAGAAGCACGCCACCTTCATGATCATGGGCGAGATCTGCACGCGCGCCTGCGCCTTCTGCAATGTCGCCACCGGTATCCCGACCGCCCTCGACGCGGATGAGCCGGCGCGTGTCGCCCATGCGGTCAAGCAGATGGGCCTCAGCCACGTCGTCATCACCTCTGTCGACCGCGACGACCTCGACGACGGCGGCGCGCAGCATTTCGCCGACGTCATCCACGCCATTCGCGCCGTCGCGCCTTCAACGACGATCGAGATCCTGACGCCCGACTTCCTGCGCAAGGACGGCGCGCTTGAGATCGTCGTTGCCGCCAAGCCCGACGTCTTCAACCACAATCTGGAAACCGTGCCGTCGAACTACCTGACGGTACGGCCGGGCGCCCGCTACTTCCACTCGATCCGGCTGCTGCAGCGCGTGAAAGAACTCGATCCGTCGATCTTCACCAAGTCCGGCATCATGGTCGGCCTCGGCGAGGAGCGGAACGAAGTGCTGCAGCTCATGGATGACCTGCGTTCGGCCAATGTCGACTTCATGACCATCGGCCAATACCTGCAGCCTTCGAAGAAGCATCATCCGGTGATCCGCTTCATCACGCCGGACGAGTTCAAGTCCTTTGAGACGATCGGCAAGACGAAGGGTTTTCTGCTGGTGGCTTCGAGCCCGCTGACGCGCTCCTCGCATCATGCCGGCGAGGATTTCGCCAGGCTGCGCGCGGCGCGCGAGGCGCAGCTCAAGAAAGCCAGCTGACGCTTTCATGCCGAAATTCGAAGCCACCCGCCGCGTCGCCTACACGCCGGAACAGATGTTCGCGCTGGTGGCGGATATCGAGGCCTATCCGCAATTCCTGCCGCTCTGCGAGGCGCTGACGGTGCGCTCGCGCAAGGAGCGCGACGGCCGCACCATCCTCGTCGCCGACATGAGCATCGGCTACAAGGCGATCCGCGAGACCTTTACGACCCAGGTGCTGCTCAAGCCCGACGAGAACGCCATCGATGTCAAATACATCGACGGCCCGTTCAAATATCTCAGCAACATCTGGCGCTTCGATCCGGCCGATGGCGGCAGCGAAGTGCATTTCTTCATCGACTACGAGTTCAAGAGCCGCATTCTCGGCGCGCTGATGGGTACAATGTTCGATCGCGCCTTCCGCATGTTTTCCGAAGCATTCGAGAAGCGAGCGAACGTGATCTATGGCGCAAGGCACGCCTGATCCGCGAATAGCCTAGGCCAGCGCTCGCAGGCCAAGCCGCAACGCGTGCCGCACCGTCTCGTGGCGGATGAATTCCCGCCCCTTATGACCAAACAGCTGACGCTCGGCGACGACCGGCTGGCCGGCAAATGCTATCCCGAACCAGACGAGACCCACCGGCTTTTCCGACGAACCGCCGCTCGGGCCGGCAATTCCGGTGACGGCAAGAGAGAGGCTCGCGCGCGAATGCGTCAGCGCGCCCGCCGCCATCTCCCTGACCGTCTCACCGGAGACCGCGCCATGCGCCTCAAGCGTCGCCGCGGAGACGCCGAGCATCTCCATCTTGGCTTCGTTGGAATAGGTGATGAAACCGCGATCGACCACGGCGGAAGAGCCGGCAATGTCGGTCAGTGCTGCAATGATCAGACCGCCGGTGCAGCTTTCGGCCGTGGCCAGCATGATGCCGCGCTGCTGACAAGCCTGGAGCAAGGCGTTGGCTAATTCCGCGTTGCTCATGCCGGCACGTCTCCCGGATAGACGACGCTGGCCGTGGCGATCGCCGCAATGCCTTCGCCGCGGCCGAGAAAGCCGAGCTTCTCGTTGGTCGTCGCTTTGATGGAAATGCGTTCCGGCGCAATGCGGAGCATGGCCCCCAGCGCCGCGGTCATCGCCTTGCGATGCGGTCCGACACGCGGCGCCTCGCAGATCAGCGTGACATCGGCATTGGCGATGCGCCCGCCGAGCTCGCGTACCAGCTTCGCCGCATGCTCGACGAAGATCTTCGAGGCAACCCCCTTCCATTGCGGGTCCGATGGCGGGAAGTGCGTGCCGATGTCGCCGGCGCCGCAGGTGGCGAGCAGCGCATCGGTGAGCGCATGAAGCCCGACATCGGCGTCCGAATGACCGGAGAGTTTCCGGTCATAGGGGATAGTGACCCCGCACAGCGTGACATGGTCGCCCGCTTCGAACGCATGCACATCGTAGCCATTGCCGGTGCGGATGTCCGGAAAGCGCGGCAGCGCATTTGAGAGCCGCTGGTCGGCCATCGCGATATCCCTTGCCCAGGTGAGCTTGATGTTTTCCGGCGAGCCCTGGACGATCTTGACCGGAATATGCGCCCATTCGGCGATCGCCGCGTCGTCGGTGAACTCGTTTTTGCCGAGATGATGCGCCTTCTCGTGCGCCGCCAGCAGCGGCCAGAACGGAAAGCCTTGCGGTGTCTGCGCGGCATGAAGGCCGGCCCTCGACACCGTCTCCTCGATCATGCCCTCGACCGATTCCCGCTTGAGCGTGTCGGCGACGGGAAGCGCCGGCAGCGCCCCCTGGCGCTCGCCGATCGCCTCGATGGTTCGGTCGATGAGCCCGGCGTCGACGAAGGGGCGCACCGCATCATGCACCAGCACCTTTGCCGGCGCCTGCTCCCTCAGCGCCAAAAGTCCCAGCCGGACGGAAGCCTGGCGGGACGCACCGCCGGTGACAACGAGGGTGCGCGCGGCATTGGCTCCTGCCGCGTGCTCGAACAGCTCACGGTCGTCGGCATGGATGGCAACCACCACTGGCCCGACGGCGGGATGCGACAGGAATCGTTCCAGCGTATGCGCAATGACGGCGCGTCCGCCGATGCGCTGATACTGCTTCGGCCCATCGGCCTGTCCGGCACGGGCGCCGCGGCCGGCGGCGACAATGACCACGCCGACCTTGCCGTCCGGTCTTTCACTTGTTTCAGTCATGGCGAGAGGCTTAGTCGCGGCTCGCAGGGAAGGCCAGCATTTTCCAAAATGCGCCTTAATGTGACGTCATTGCGCGTTGCACAATGGCTTGCATCTGGCTACACAATGTGCAGCAATCGAAAATGCTTGGTTTTTGTGCATGCCTGAATTGAACCCATTGGCTTTGCCGCTCGATGTCGGCGACGTAAGGATACGCAACCGCGTGTTCCTCGCGCCGATGTCCGGCATCACCGACGAGCCGTTCCGCCAGCTTGCCCATGCGCATGGTGCCGGGCTGGTCGTCTCGGAAATGGTTGCGAGCGGCGAACTGGCCAAGGGCAGGGCGGGCTGCGACCTGCGCATCCGCCATTCTGGACTGCCCGTCCATATGGTGCAGCTTGCGGGCCGCGAGGCGGCGCACATGGCCGAGGGCGCGCGAATCGCGGCGGGCGAGGGCGCCGACATCATCGACATCAACATGGGCTGCCCGGCAAAGAAGGTGACTGGCGGCTATGCCGGCTCGGCGCTGATGCGCGATCTCGATCACGCGCTCTCGCTGATCGAGGCGGTGGTCGATGCCGTTTCGGTGCCGGTGACGGTCAAGATGCGGCTTGGCTGGGACGAAAGCGCGCTCAACGCGCCGATGCTGGCGCGCCGCGCCGAGCAGGCCGGCGTGCGCATGGTGACCGTGCACGGCCGCACGCGCTGTCAGTTCTATCAGGGCAAAGCCGATTGGCGCGCCATTGCGCGCGTCAAGGAAGCGGTCTCGATCCCGGTGGTGGCCAATGGCGATGTCGGCTCGCCGGAAGCGGCGGCGACGATCCTTGATCAGTCGGGCGCCGACGCGGTGATGATCGGCCGCGCCCACTATGGCGCGCCGTGGACCGCCGGCAGCATCGCGGCAGCCGCTGCTGGCATGTCTGCACCCGATATTCCCGAAACGCCGGAGAAGCTCGCGGACTACGTGGTTGCGCATTACGAGAACATGCTCTCGCTCTACGGCGTCGAAAGCGGGCTGCGCCAGGCGCGCAAGCATATCGGCTGGTATCTGGACAGGCACGCGACCGGTGTTTCGGCGGAGCGGCGCAAGCACATCCTCACTTCCTTCGAACCGGCTGAAGTCATCGCCGGGCTGCGTCAAGCCTTCACCGAAAGCGCGGCATCGCCAGAATTGCGGAGCGCGGCATGAGTGCGAACCTCCAACAGCCGGTCGACACGGCGGATGCCGCCAATATCGTGCTAAACACCATCCGCCGCCCGGTGATCATGGTCGATGCCGACGGCTTCATCACTTTCGCCAACGCGGATGCAGAGGATTTCTTCCGCTCCAGCGCGACCATGCTTGCCCGCAACACGTTGTCCAAGCTGGTCCCGTTCGGCAGTCCGCTGCTCACTCTGGTCGACCAGGTGCGCGAGCGCCACGCGCCGGTCAACGAATACCGTGTCGACGTGTCTTCCCCGCGCCTCGGCATCGAGAAGATGGTCGACCTATACGTCGCCCCGGTGCCTGAGTTTCCCGGCTCGGTCGTTGTGATGTTCCAGGAACGGTCGATGGCCGACAAGATCGACCGCCAGATGACGCATCGGGGTGCCGCCCGTTCCGTCACCGGCCTGGCTGCCATGCTGGCGCATGAGATCAAGAACCCGCTTTCCGGTATCCGCGGCGCGGCGCAACTGCTCGAGCTCTCGGCCTCCGATGAGGACCGCGCGCTCACCCGGTTGATCACCGACGAGACCGACCGCATCGTCTCGCTGGTCGACCGCATGGAGGTGTTTTCCGACGAGCGCCCGATCGAGCGATTTCCCGTCAACATCCATGTCGTTCTGGACCATGTGAAAGCGATCGCCAAGAACGGCTTTGCAAGAAAAATCAAAATCTTGGAGGAATATGATCCATCGCTTCCTCCAGTCTATGCCAACCGCGACCAGCTGATCCAGGTGTTCCTCAACCTGGTCAAGAACGCCGCCGAGGCGATCGGCGCCGACCCGCAGGGCGAGATCGTGCTGTCGACCGCTTTCCGGCCCGGCATCCGCGTTTCCGTACCGGGAACGCAAGACCGCGTCTCGCTGCCGCTGGAATTCTGCGTGCACGACAACGGCCCCGGTGTTTCCGAGGACATCCTGCCGATCCTCTTCGATCCGTTCATCACCACCAAGCCGAACGGCTCGGGCCTCGGGCTGGCGCTGGTGGCCAAGATTGTCGGCGAGCACGGCGGCATCATCGAATGCGATTCGACGCAGCGTGGAACCACTTTCCGCGTCCTGATGCCGGCCTGGAAGGAGACTTCGCCCAACGCCGGCGACGAAGCTGAAGGAGACCGCAAATGACCGTTCGCGGCAATATCCTCGTCGCCGACGACGATGCGGCGATCCGCACCGTGCTCAACCAGGCGCTGTCGCGCGTCGGCCATGAGGTGCGCGTGACCTCGAACGCCTCGACGCTGTGGCGCTGGGTGGCTGCCGGGGAGGGCGATCTCGTCATCACCGACGTGGTGATGCCGGACGAGAACGCCTTCGACATGCTGCCGCGCATCAAGAAGGCGCGGCCGGAACTGCCGGTCATCGTCATGAGCGCGCAGAACACGTTCATGACCGCCATCCGCGCCTCCGAGACCGGCGCCTACGAATATCTGCCGAAGCCGTTCGACCTCACCGAGCTGCTCAACATCGTCAACCGCGCGCTTGCCGAGCCGAAGCGGCCGAAGCTGGATTCGCGCGCCGACGACCAGCCGGAGACGATGCCACTGGTGGGCCGCTCGGCCGCCATGCAGGACATCTACCGCATGCTGGCCCGCATGATGCAGACCGACCTGACGGTGATGATCAGCGGCGAATCCGGCACCGGCAAGGAGCTGGTGGCGCGCGCGCTGCACGAATATGGCCGCCGCCGCGGCGGGCCTTTCGTGGCCATCAACATGGCCGCGATCCCGCGCGACCTGATCGAATCGGAACTGTTCGGCCATGAGAAGGGCGCCTTCACCGGCGCGCAGAACCGCTCCACCGGCCGCTTCGAGCAGGCCGAAGGCGGCACGCTGTTCCTCGACGAGATCGGCGACATGCCGATGGAGGCGCAGACGCGCCTGCTGCGCGTGCTGCAGCAGGGCGAATACACGACCGTAGGCGGCCGCACGCCGATCAAGACCGACGTGCGCATCGTCGCCGCCACCAACAAGGATTTGCGGACCCTGATCAACCAGGGCCTGTTCCGCGAGGACCTGTTCTACCGCCTGAACGTCGTGCCGCTGCGACTCCCGGCGTTGCGAGAGCGTTCTGAAGACGTGCCTGACCTTGTCCGGCACTTCTTCAAGCAGGGCGCCAGCGAAGGACTGCAGACCAAGCGCATTTCCGCCGGCGGCATCGAGCTGATGAAGCGCTATCCCTGGCCCGGCAATGTGCGCGAGCTGGAAAATCTGGTGCGCCGGCTCGCCGCGCTCTATTCGCAGGACGAGATTTCGGCCGAGATCATCGAGGCCGAACTGAAGACCGGCGAGCGGTCTGTCGTGCCGGACGGCGGCGCGCTGATCCCCGACGATCTGTCGATCGGCCAGGCGGTCGAGCATTTCCTGCAGCGATATTTCGCGTCCTTCGCCGGCGACCTGCCGCCGTCCGGGCTCTACCAGCGCATCCTCGCCGAGGTCGAATATCCGCTCGTGCTGGCTTCGATGACCGCGACGCGCGGCAACCAGATCAAGGCGGCCGAGCTTCTGGGCCTGAACCGCAACACGCTGCGCAAGAAGATCCGCGAGCTTGGCGTAAACGTCTACAAGGCCGCCAGGCAGCCCTGAATTTGTCTTCACTTTTGGGGTTAAGTCGGGGAAAGATTTCCGTCCCGGCCACACTTGTTGCATAATCGCCACAATGCGTTGCATACATCCGACGCAATGACCGACTCTAGACGGCGATATGGCTGCTGAGGCTCCGACACTGAACCAACCGCTTTTCAGCCGGGCCGGCGTTCGCGACGGTCGCCGGCTGCTGGCGCTGCCCGGCGTGGTCGCCATCGTCGGCGCCATGATCACCGCAGCGATCTCGTTTGCGATCCTGGTCGGCGCAACCCCGATCGCGCCGAATGCAAACGCCACCTGGGCGCTGATCGCGCTCAACGCCGTCTTCGTCCTCTTCCTGATCGCCCTGATCAGCCGCGAGATCCGCCGCATCGTCATGGCGCGCAGGCACGGCCGTGCAGCATCGCGGCTGCATGTGCGCATCGTCGCCATGTTTGCGCTGGTCGCCGCCATCCCGGCGATCATGGTCGCGATCATCGCCTCGATCACGCTCGATATCGGCCTCGACCGCTGGTTCGAGATCCGTACCAAAACGATCGTCAATTCGTCGCTGTCGATCGCCGATGCGTATGTCCAGGAAAATGCCCGCAACCTGCAGGGCACGACCCTGTCGATGGCCTACGACCTCGATGCCTCGCGCACGCTCTACGGGCTCGACCGCACCGGCTTCCTCGACCTCATGAATAAGGAGGCCGTTGGCCGCGGATTGGCGCATGCGGCGCTGATCAAGCCTGACGGCTCCTTCGTCATGAGCGCCAAGACCGACGCCGACTTCGCCATGCCGGAGCCGCCGCCCGGCGCGGTCAACACGGCCGCCGACGGCAAGCCGGTGCTGATCGAGCCGCGCACCCGCAACATCATGGGCGCCATCGTCAAGTTGCGCGAGATCGAAGGTCTTTACCTCTACACGATCCGGCTCGTGGACCCAGACGTTATCAAGGCCCGGCAGATCGTTCGGTCGAACACCGACGAGTATCGCGGACTGGAAGAGAACCGTCGCACTTCGCAGGTCGCGTTCGCGCTGCCCTATCTGTCGCTGACCCTGATCGTCATCCTGTCGGCGATCTGGACCGGTATCGCCGTGGCGGATCGCATTGTCCGGCCGATCCGCCAGCTGATCGGCGCGGCCGACGAGGTGGCCACCGGCAATCTCGACGTCGCCGTCCCCGTGCGTCAATCCGACGGCGACGTCGCTTCGCTCGGCGACACCTTCAACAACATGATCCTCGAGCTCAAATCGCAGCGCAACGAGCTGCTGTCGGCCAAAGACCTGATCGATGAGCGGCGGCGCTTTTCGGAGGCGGTGCTGGCCGGCGTGACCGCCGGCGTCATCGGCGTCGACCCCTACGGCGTCATCACCATCGCCAATCGCTCGGCCGAAACGATGCTGGCGATCTCGGCGAGTGCCGCGCTTGGACAGAACCTGTCCGCCATCCTGCCGCATGTCGGCCGCGTCTTCGAGATCGGGCGTCAATCCGGCAAGCCGGTCTATCGCGAGCAGGTGACTTTCTTCCGCGCCGGCATGGAACGGACTTTCAATGTCCAGGTCACCGTCGAGGCCGGAGACGACGGCTCGGAAGAAAAATCCTATGTCGTCACCATCGACGACATCACCGACCTCGTGCAGGCGCAGCGGTCTTCGGCCTGGGCGGATGTGGCAAGGCGCATTGCCCATGAGATCAAGAATCCGCTGACGCCCATCCAGCTCTCGGCCGAGCGCATCAGGCGCCGTTACGGCAAGGTCATCACCGAGGACCGCGAAGTCTTCGATCAGTGCACCGACACCATCATCCGGCAGGTTGAGGACATCGGCCGCATGGTCGACGAATTCTCGGCCTTCGCCCGCATGCCGAAGCCGGAGATGAAGGTGATAGACCTGCGCGAGTCGCTGCGCGAAGCTTCGTTCCTGGTGGAAGTCAGCCGCTCCGACATTGCTTTCCAGCGCGATTTCGGCAACGAGCCGCTCAAGGGAACGTTCGACAGTCGCCTGATGGCGCAGGCCTTCGGCAACGTCATCAAGAACGCCGCCGAGGCCATCGACGGACTTGATGCGCAAGACCGTTCCGACGGCACAATCCGGATTCAAGCCGGGCGCCAAGATGGCGCCATAAGGATCGATGTTATCGACAACGGCAAAGGGCTGCCGCGCGAGAATCGGCAGAGACTGCTCGAGCCCTACATGACGACGCGCGAAAAAGGCACCGGCCTTGGCCTCGCTATCGTCAAGAAGATCGTGGAGGACCATGGCGGCCGGCTCGAATTGCACGACGCGCCGCCCGATTTCCACGGCGGCCGGGGCGCGATGATCTCGATCATCCTGCCGCCGGCGGCGGTCGTCGCCGCGCCGCCACGCGGCGAAGGCCGCAACGAACACGAACGAGAAACTGAAAAGGTCGGTAATGGCGTCTGACATTCTCATCGTCGATGACGAGGAAGACATCCGCGAACTGGTCGCCGGTATCCTGAGCGACGAAGGTCACGAAACCCGCACGGCACACGATGCCGACAGCGCGCTGGCGGCGATTGCCGATCGCGCGCCACGGCTGATTTTCCTCGATATCTGGCTGCAGGGCTCGCGCCTCGACGGTCTGGCGCTGCTGGACGAGATCAAGACGATGCATCCGAACATGCCGGTGGTTATGATCTCAGGCCACGGCAACATCGAGACGGCGGTGTCGGCCATCCGGCGCGGCGCCTATGATTTCATCGAGAAGCCGTTCAAGGCCGACCGTCTCATCCTGATCGCCGAGCGCGCGCTGGAAACCTCCAAACTGCGGCGCGAGGTCTCCGACCTCAAGCTGCGCAGCGGCGAGACCTTCGACCTGATCGGCATGTCGTCGGCGATGAGCCAGTTGCGGCAGACCATCGAGCGCGTCGCGCCGACCAACAGCCGCATCATGATCATCGGTCCGTCCGGCTCCGGCAAGGAACTGGCGGCGCGCGCCATCCACGCGCTGTCGGCGCGCAAGAACGGGCCGTTCGTTACGCTGAGCGCCGCCACCATCACGCCGGAACGCATGGAGATCGAGCTGTTCGGCACCGAATCGAACGGCACCGAACGCAAGGTCGGCGCGCTGGAGGAGGCGCATCGCGGCATCCTCTACATCGACGAGGTCGCCGACATGCCGCGTGAGACGCAGAACAAGATCCTGCGCGTGCTGGTCGAGCAGCAGTTCGAGCGGGTAGGGGGCACCAAGCGGGTCAAGGTCGACGTCCGCATCATCTCCTCGACAGCGCAAAACCTGGAGGCCATGATTTCCGATGGCCGCTTCCGCGAGGACCTCTATCATCGCTTGGCGGTGGTCCCCGTCATGGTGCCGGGTCTCGCCGAACGGCGAGAGGATATTCCGTATCTCGTCGACAACTTCATGAAGCAGATCGCGCGCCAGGCCGGTATCAAGCCGCGCCGCATCGGCGACGACGCGCTGGCCGTGCTGCAGGCGCACAACTGGCCGGGGAACGTGCGCCAGCTGCGCAACAATGTCGAGCGGCTGATGATCCTGGCGCGAGGCGGCGACGTCGACGCGCCGATCACCGCTGACCTTCTGCCCTCCGAGATCGGCGACGTCATGCCGCGAACGCCCAACCAGTCGGACCAGCACATCATGGCGCTGCCGCTGCGCGAGGCGCGCGAGCAATTCGAGAAGGACTATCTGATCGCCCAGATCAACCGCTTCGGCGGCAACATCTCCAAGACGGCCGAGTTCATCGGCATGGAGCGGTCCGCCTTGCACCGCAAGCTGAAGTCGCTCGGCGTATAAAAGCAATTCAGGAAAAGTGCGCAGCGGTTAGGCTCGGCGGCTCCGCCCTAGTCTTGCGACAATTGGGTAGCCCCACAGAGGCGGTTGGCCCACGCGATTGTTCATTACGGCAGCGGCGGAATCGCTTAAGAAAGCCGGACATTTCCGTGAGGTAGCCCATGCCGCGCATTGCCTATGTCAACGGGCGCTACGTCGCCCATGCCGAAGCCCGCGTCCATATCGAGGATCGCGGCTACCAGTTCGCCGACGGCGTCTATGAGGTCTGCGAGGTGGCGCGCGGCTTTATCGTCGACATGCCGCGCCATCTGGCCCGGCTCAAGCGCTCGCTGAAGGAATTGTCGATCGCATGGCCCGTCTCGGAAGGCGTCCTGCCGATGCTGCTGCGCGAGGTGGTGCGCCGCAATCACGTCGTCAACGGCCTGGTCTATCTTCAGGTGACGCGCGGCGTCGCCAGCCGTGAATTCGTCTTTCCGGCAGCCGGCACCCGGCCATCGTTGGTCATAACCGCCAGGAAGGCCGACCCCTCTGCTGCCGCCAAGCGGGTTGAGACCGGCATCAAGGTCATCACCGTCCCGGAGAATCGCTGGGACCGCGTCGACATCAAGAGCACCGGCCTTCTGCCCAATGTGCTCGCCAAGCAGAAGGCCAAGGAAGCCGGCGCCCAGGAGGCCTGGTTCGTCGATGCCGACGGCACGGTCAAGGAAGGCGGCTCGTCCAATGCCTGGATCGTCACCCGCGACGGCGTTCTGGTGACGCGGCCCGCCGAGCACGGCATCCTGCGCGGCATCACCCGCACGACACTGTTCGACGTCGCCGAAAAGCTCGGTCTGAAGATCGAGGAGCGCGGGTTTTCGGTCGCCGAAGCCAAGACAGCGCGCGAGGCTTTCATCAGTTCCGCGACCACGATCGCCATGCCGGTGGTCGAAATCGACGGCGCGCCGATCGCGAACGGCCACCCCGGCTCCATGACACTTTCGTTGCGGCAGGCATTTTTTGACATTGCGGAAAAAAGTCCAGCCTGATAACCGCAAAGGTGGAATAAACCTCAACTATCTCGTTCTGCTTGTCGTTTAGGCGGCAAGAGGGGGTTTGCGCGCTTGACAGGCGCCGCGTAATTTGGCGCATTGGCCTGCAGACCGAAGGGGATCGGCGAAAGACAAAAACAATGGCGGAACGATCGCAAAACCTTCAGGACCTGTTCCTGAATTCAGTTCGCAAGAGCAAAAATCCACTTACCATCTTCCTCATCAACGGTGTGAAGCTGACCGGCGTGGTCACTTCGTTCGACAATTTTTGTGTGTTGTTGCGGCGCGACGGGCATTCACAGCTCGTCTACAAGCACGCCATTTCCACGATCATGCCGAGCCAGCCGGTTCAGATGTTTGATGGCGAGGAAGGCCAGGGCGCCTGATTGGCACGTGAGCAGGACGCGGACCGCAGAGTTCGCGGGAAACAAGGACATCAACTCGGGCCGGGAGCCAAGGATCCGACCCGGGCCGTTGTCATTGTGCCGGTGCTTGCGCGCCAGCCGCGCGGCGATGATGATTCGAGCCGTCCGCGCCTGAGCCGCTCGGCGGATGCCCGCCACTACGAGGCGGTCGGGCTTGCCAGCGCCATCGATCTCGAGCCGGTCCACACCGCGGTGGTGACGGTCACCGATCCTCGCCCGGCAACGCTGCTCGGCAGCGGCAAGGTGGCGGAATTCGCCGACATCGTGAAGGAACGCAAGGCGGAGTTGGTCATCGTCGACCATCCGCTCACGCCGGTGCAGCAGCGCAATCTCGAGAAGGAACTGAACGCCAAGGTGCTCGACCGCACCGGGCTTATCCTCGAGATCTTCGGCGAGCGCGCCAGGACCAAGGAAGGCACCCTCCAGGTCGAGCTGGCGCATCTCAACTACCAGAAGGGTCGGCTGGTGCGCAGCTGGACCCATCTCGAACGGCAGCGCGGCGGCGCGGGTTTCCTGGGCGGTCCCGGCGAAACGCAGATCGAATCCGACCGGCGCATCCTGCAGGATAAGATCACCAAGCTGAAACATGAGCTGGAAACGGTTCGCCGCACCCGCGACCTGCACCGCGCAAAACGCAAGAAGGTGCCATTTCCGGTTGTTGCGATCGTCGGCTACACCAATGCCGGAAAGTCGACGCTGTTCAACCGGCTGACCGGGGCAGGGGTGCTGGCGGAGGACATGCTTTTCGCCACGCTCGACCCGACGCTGCGCCGCGTGCGCCTGCCGCACGGCACGCCGATCATCTTGTCGGACACGGTCGGCTTCATCTCGGACTTGCCGACGCATCTGGTCGCAGCCTTCCGGGCAACGCTGGAAGAGGTCGTCGAGGCCGATCTCGTGCTGCATCTGCGCGATATCTCGGATCCGGATACGGCAGCGCAGGCCGAGGATGTCGAGCGCATCCTTGGCGATCTCGGCGTCGATGCCGCCGACACCAGGCGCGTGATCGAGGTATGGAACAAGATCGATCTGCTCGACGAAGGCAACCGCGAGCGCCTGCTTGCCGAGAGCGCCGGCGGCAAGGCGCCGCCGATCGCGATATCGGCAGCGACCGGCGAGGGGATCGATGCGCTGAAGGCGCTCATCGAGGCCAGAGTGTCGGGTGAGCTGGAAACGATGACGGTGACGCTGAGCCCCGCTGAGCTCGGCCAGGTCGACTGGCTCTACCGCAATGGCGATGTCGTTTCTCGGAGCGACAATGAGGACGGCAGCGTCACCATCTCACTGACGGCCACGCACAGCGCCCGCCAGGAGATCGAGAGCCGGCTGAACCGCAGGAACCACGGCTAGACCGCTGCTTATCTCGCGTTTTTGGCCTGCTGCCAGAGGGTTTCCATCTCGTCCAAAGTCGCCTGTTCCAACGACCTGCCGGAAGCCTCCAGCTCCCGCTCGACATAATGGAAGCGCGAGCGGAACTTCTCGTTGGTGCCGCTCAGCGCGGCTTCGGCATCAAGTTTCAAATGGCGACCGAGATTGACGACGGCAAACAGCATGTCGCCGAACTCGTCCTTGATGGGTGCCGCGTCGCCCGTGGCCAGCGCCTCGCGCAGCTCGCCGATCTCTTCCTCTATCTTGTCGAGGATGGGTGCTGCCTCGCTCCAGTCGAAGCCGACACGCGCAGCCTTCTCCTGCAGCTTCAACGCGCGGGTCAATGCAGGCAGCGCAACCGGCACGCTGTCGAGATAGCCCTTGCCGTGATCTTCCGGGTCGAAGCCGCGCGCGATGCGGGCGTTGCGCTTCTCTGCCTTCTCCACCGCCTTGATCTTCTCCCACATGCCCTTGGCCATGCCGGCGCTGCGCGCCTTCTCGTCGCCGAAGACATGCGGGTGACGGCGGATCATCTTGGTAGTTATGGCCTCGACAACGTCGCCGAACGCGAACTCGCCAACCTCCTGCGCCATCTGCGCGTGGTAGACGACCTGCAGCAGAAGGTCGCCCAGTTCCTCGCGCAGATCGTCGAAGTCGCCGCGCGCGATCGCATCCGCCACTTCATAGGCTTCCTCGATCGTGTAGGGGGCGATGGTTGAAAAATTCTGCTCGATGTCCCAGGGGCAGCCGGTCTTCGGCGCTCTCAGCGCCGCCATGATCTCGATCAGCCGGGAGATGTCTTTGGAGGGTTTCATGCAACAAACCCTAGCGCGCGCAGCGGCGGGCGACCAATCCCGCCGCCTGGCAAAAGCCCATTGTCCACAGTTGCGCCGGCGGTCAGTCGAGCACCGAAACGATCGCCTTGGCGAGCTCGTCCATGCCGTCCTCAGGCAGACCGGCCACATTGATGCGGCTGTCCCCCACCATATAGACGGCGTGCTCGGTGCGCAGCCGCTCAACCTGCGCTTCGGTTAGCCCCAGGCGGGAGAACATGCCGCGGTGGCTGGCGACGAAATCGAAGCGATCGGAATTGGATTGCCGACGCAACGCCTCGGCGAAGGCGACTCGCAGCCTGAGCATGCGCAGCCGCATCTCCTCGAGTTCCGTCTCCCAGTCCTTCTTCAGATCGGCCTCTTCCAGCACCATGCGCACGGCCGCCGCGCCATGGTCCGGCGGCATCGAATAGAGCGCTCGCGCCGCCGCCAGCATCTGGCTCATCGCCACGTCGGCCTGTGCGCTGTCCTTGGCGATGATCATGGCGGCACCGACGCGGTCGCGATAGACGGCGAAACTTTTCGAGCAGCTCGAGGCGACGACCATCTCCGGAACCTTGCCGGCGAGCAGTCGCAGGCCAGCGGCATCGGCGTCGAGCCCTTCGCCAAAGCCCTGATAAGCAATGTCGACGAAAGGCAGCAGGCCGCGCTCCAGCAAAACGTCGGCAACCCTGGCCCATTGCGCAGCATCCAGATTGGCGCCTGTCGGGTTATGGCAGCAGCCATGCAGCAGCACGACATCCCCGCTATTGGCGGCCTTGAGCGCCGCCAGCATGTCGTCGAAACGGACAGCGCCGGAAACAGCGTCGAAATAAGGATAGTCGCGCACCTGTAGGCCGGCGCCGCGCATCACCGGCAGGTGGTTCGGCCAGGTCGGATCGGAAAGCCACACCGTCGCGCCCGGGCGCGTGCGCTGTAGAAGCTCGGCCACCAGTCTGAGCGCGCCCGATCCACCCGGCGCCTGCGCTGCGCGGATGCGCGAATGATCGGCCTTCTCGCCGAAGGCAAGCTTGATCATGGCGGCGTTGAAGCCGGTGTCGCCGGCGAGGCCGAGATAAGTCTTGGTGTCCTGGCCCGCGAGCAGCCGCTTTTCGGCCTCGCGCACGGCGCGCATCACCGGCGTCCTGCCGTCGCGGTCCTTGTAGACGCCGACCCCGTCGACTTTGCCGGGGCGCGTGTCGGCGCGGTAAAGGCCGATCAAGGCGAGGATCTTGTCGGCGGGCGCGGGCTGCAGGGTCTCGAACATCGAATAGGGCTCCAATGGCGGCGGAGTGATACGCAAATCGGCCGCGCTTCGCCAGCGGTTTCCTCCGTATGCCGCTCGGTTGCTCGCTCACCCGAGGCCGGCGCAACGTCCGTGGAATCGCAAAAAGAAACGGCGGCCAGGGATTAAAATCCCCACATGCTCCGTAAACAGGGCATGAAACGGTCGATGGCACGCTTCGATATCGCCCGGCAGTTGGGATCGCTGCGGCGTTACGCGCGCTCGCTGACGCGCGACAGCGCCGATGCCGAGGATCTGGTCCATGATGCCCTGGTGCGCGCCTATGAGCGGCGCGCCACCTTCCGCTCGGGCGGCAACCCGCGCGCCTGGCTGCTTGCGATCCTGCACAACATCTTCATCGACCGCATGCGCTCGCGGCGGTCGGAGACAGCGCGCATCGAGCAGGCCGGTCATCTCGCCGATCAGAGCGCACCGGCGTCCCAGGACCATTCGGTGCGCCTTTCGCAGGTGCGCGAAGCCTTCCTTTTTCTGCCGGAAGAGCAGCGCTCCGCGCTGCATCTCGTCGCCATCGAAGGGCTGAGCTACGCAGAGGCCGCCGAGGTCAGCGGCGTCCCGCTTGGAACCCTGATGTCGCGCATCGGCCGCGCTCGTGCGGCGCTGCGCGAGATGGAGGAGGGCGCCGCGGCGCGCGGCAAAAATCACCTGAGGATCGTGGGAGGTGAATCATGACCGCTATCGTCGATCCGGTCACCGATGCCGATCTCGACGCCTATGTCGACGATCAGCTCGACGTCGCCCGCCGCATCGAGGTCGAGGCGTTCCTGTCCGCTCGTCCCGAAGTGGCTGCGCGTGTGATGTCGGATCTCAGAACGCGCGACGAGTTGCGCGTGGCGCTGGCCGGGCCAGGCGCAGTGGCGCGCCCAGCGACGACCGAGGCGGCGCGGCGGCTGGAGAGGGCGCTTGCCAGGGACCGTGCCTTTTCCGTGCTGCAGCGCGCCGCGGCCGCCGCCGTGCTGGTGGCGGCAGGGTGGCTTGCGAACGGCGTCTTCGGCCCGATCGCTGTCAGCGAGGTGGTCGCCTCGACGCAGCCGCCCGCCTATGTCGAGGAGGCGGTGAGCGCGCACCGGACGACGCTGGTGCGTGAGACGATGCCGTCCCAGGCCGAAGCGCCAAATTACAATGCCGACGAGATCCGCGCCGCGACCGCGATCGTCATGCCGTCATTGCCCGACGACTGGCGGATCCGCGATGTCCAGATCTATCCGTCGCGGTTCGGGCCGAGCGTCGAGATGGCACTCGAAACGAAGGACCTCGGGCTGGTGTCGCTGTTTGCGATCAGGCCAGGCACCTTCGACGTAGTGAAGCCCGCCGTCGCGCCTTCGGGCGATATCTCGTCCGCCTATTTCCAGATCGGCGAGGTCGCTTACGCCGTCGTCGGACAAGGCGATGCCGGCGATCTCGACCGGGCCGCCGAAAAGCTCGCCCGGACGCTCTACTGAAACAGCCAATCGAACCGACCAAACCAAGGAGAACCCCGATGAACAGCCCTAATCTCGGATACCGAATGGGCACCGGCGTCCAGGCCGGTGCCGTCTATGACGAGGGCCTGCGCCGGCACATGCTGCGCGTCTACAACTATATGGGCTTCGGGCTCGTGGTGACTGGCCTCGTCGCCCTCTTTGTGGCCTCGACGCCGGCGCTCTATGTCCCGATCTTCTCCAGCCCGCTGAAATGGGTGGTGATGCTGGCGCCGCTCGCCTTCGTCATGCTCTTGTCCTTCAAGATGCAGACGATGTCCGCCGCTAGCGCGCAGGCGATGTTCTGGGCCTTCTGCGCGGTCATGGGCCTGTCGCTCGCTTCCGTGTTCCTGGTGTTCACCGGCACCAGCATCGCGCGCACCTTCTTCATCGCCGCCACCATGTTCGGCGCCACCAGCCTCTACGGCTACACGACCAGGCGCGACCTGACGCAGTTCTCGTCCTTCCTGATCATGGGCCTGATCGGCGTGGTGATCGCCAGCCTCGTCAACCTGTTCCTCGGCTCGACCGCGCTGCAGTTCGCCATCTCCGTGATCGGCATCGCCGTCTTCATCGGCCTGACCGCCTGGGACACGCAGACGATCAAGGAGCAGTATGCCGAGAACTTCGACGCGGAATCCCAACAGAAGCTCGCCGTCTTCGGCGCCTTCTCGCTCTATCTGAACTTCATCAACATCTTCCAGTTGCTGCTGAATTTCACCGGCGAGCGTGAATAAGTCCGGACCGTAGCAGGCAACAGCTTCGAACCGTGGCCGACGGTAAACCGCTGGCCACGGTTTTTCTTTCGGCATCGCGTCTGGCGTGGCAGCGCTGTCGGTCGTTCACGGCGCTTGAGGGGGGCGCACCGCCTGCTGCCCTTGAGTTCAGGCGAAGCCTTTTGCTAGCCTTCCGGCCCGACCAGCAAGTCGCGAGGACGCATGGAACAGCTGACGCTTCACGGTGACGGCATCTCGGCGACCATCGTCGGGCAGGGGGCCGAGCTGGTTTCCTTGCGCGATGCCGAAGGCACGGAACTTCTGTGGCAGGCGGGGCCTGAATGGCGGCGTCATTCGCCGGTGCTGTTTCCGATCGTCGGTCGGCTGAAAGGCGACCGGTTGCGCCATGGCGGCAAAGCCTATCCGATGACGCAGCATGGCTTCGCCCGCGACAGGCGCTTTGCCTGGGCGGAGCAGGGGCCTTCCTCCTGCACGCTGGTCCTGAGCGATGACACCGAGACCCGCACCCGCTACCCATTCGCCTTTCGGCTGGCCGTAAGCTACAACCTAGGTGCCCGCCAGCTTGGCGTCACCTTCGAGGTCGCCAACACAGGCGATGAGATGCTGCCGGCCTCGATCGGCGCCCACCCGGCCTTCAACTGGCCGCTATTGCCGGAACTGCCCAAGGAAGCCTACACGCTGACTTTTGCCGACGACGAGCCGGCGCCGATACGACGCCTTAAGGATGGACTCATGCTGCCGACGCCGCAGCCGACGCCCATCGAAGGCAGTACGCTTGCGCTCTCCGAGCGGCTGTTCGATGACGACGCGGTCATTCTGGACAGGCCCGCCAGCACCGGTGTGCGCTATGCCGCCGGGCGGGGGCCGGCGATCGAAATGTCGTGGCAAGGATTCAACGAACTCGGCATCTGGTCCAAACCGGGCGGGGCGCCGTTCCTGTGCATCGAGCCCTGGCATGGCGTTGCAAGCCCGGTCGATTTCGACGGCGAATTCGCCGACAAGCCCGGCCTGATGCTGATCCCGCCGGGCGTGAAGCGCAAGCTGAGCTACCGGATCACCGTCAGCCGGGATCCGTAAGGCATGGCGTTCGCGATCAAGGCCGAGGTCAAGGATCCGCTGGCGGAGACATTCTCATTCGCTGCGCACAAAACCATGTACGGCGGCAAGCATATCGCCGAAGGCGACACGATCTTCGTGTTCGCCAGCGAGAACGAGGGCGGGCAGGGGCTTGTCGCGCGCGGCGTCGTCATGTCCGCCGAGGCCATTCGCAAAAGGCCTGATCTCGACCGCCAGACGCCGCGCATCAGTGTTGCCATCCGCCGCGCCGCACTGGCAACGCGGCGATTGGGTCGGGACGAGCTCAAGCGGTTCAAGGCCTGGAGCGATGGCAGGCCCGAGACCGAGCTCAACTTCAAATTCTATCGCCAGGCCACGAACAAGATCGTCGGCATCTCGGATGAAGCAGCGGCGTTTCTGGCCGCGTTTTTCTAATGGGCGGGGCAGAGGGTCCGGCTTCGACCGTCGTGCTGGACAGCGAGCCTGCAGCAATGGTTAGAAATACGGCACGGACGGGTAGGGCGCCAGCCGAAAGGCTGGCGCGGCTTCATCGACGGTCCCAACGCGGTTCGTTATAAACGTTCCGGCCGCTTGCTTTGAAGGAGACGCAACATGGACCAATTCACCGGCGGCTGCCTGTGTGGCAAAGTCCGGCTTGTCGCGTCGGGCCGCCCATACAGGGTCTGCATCTGCCATTGCCTCGACTGCCGCAAGCATCATGGCGCGCTTTTTTATGCTTCGGCGGTGTTCCCTCAGGACGCGGTTACGATCGACGGTGAGACGCGCGACTATGCCGGGCGGTTTTTCTGTCCGCGCTGCGGTTCCTCCGTTTTCGCGCGCACCGCGGACGAGATCGAAGTGCATCTCGGGACCCTGGATGCCCCAGATCAGCTAGTGCCGACCTACGAAAGCTGGATCAGCCGTCGCGAGTCATGGCTGCCGCCGTTTCCAGTCAGCAAGCGATACGAGCGCGATCGCGAGGCAACGAGTCGCTTCGAAGAATAGGGCGCTCCATTCAATTCTGGCTTCAGTCCGGAAGTCCGGCTTTGCGGAAGCCATCAACGAAATGCTCGAGCGTCGCGTCATCGCGGAACGGCTCGGTCCAGACCCAGTGGCTGGTCGTGAAATGCGGGTTGGCGATAAGGAACATCTCGACCTCAGCGCGCGCCTCTTCGAACCGGCCGAGCTGCGCAAGGCTTGCCGCCAGGAAACGGCGTGAGCTCGTCCGATAGGTCTCGTCCCGGCGCAGCGTCTCGATGGCGGCTTCGTAGTCGCGGGCTGCGTATTGCGCAGCGCCGAGCGTGAGATAGTACCAACTCGGCGGAAACGGGTTGAGCCGGAACGCCTTGCGAATGTGCTCGAGGCCTTCCTCGATTCGCCCGGCTAGGACCTCGATATCGGACAATGTCGCCCAGGCGTCGGCCTCGTTCGGGTCGAGCTCGAACGCCCTGGCAAATTCGGCATCCGACTCGTCAAAGCGATGCTCATAGGCAAGCAGGTTGGCAAGCACCCAGCGGCAGCCGGCGTCGTTGGGGTCGATCGTAACAGCCTTGCGGGCCAGCTCCAAGGCAATGCTCCGGTTGGGGTCGACGGGCTCGCCCCAATGCACCCATCCCATCCAGTGGTTCATGGCCAGCCAGCGATAGGCCTCGGCGTATTCCGGATCGAGCGAGACCGCGCGCGTCAGCATCAAATGCGCTTCCCGCGCCGTCTGGGGTGAGTCGTCGATCAGTTTTCGCGCCCGTACGCACAGATCGTAAGCCTCGAGATTCTTGGGCCGATTGCGCGGCGGCTGCGTGCGCAGCCGGCCGAGCAGCGCCTCCACGATCTTGGCCGTTACCTCGTCCTGAACGGCAAAGATATCTTCCAGGCTGCGATCGAAGCGTTCCGCCCACAGATGTTCACCGCTCACCGCGTCGACAAGCTGCGCGTTGATGCGCACACGTCCCGCCGCGCGTCGTGCGCTGCCTTCGAGCAAGTAGCGCACGCCAAGGTCCTCGGCGATCGCGCGCACATCCATCGCCTTTCCCTTGTAGGCGAAGACCGAGTTGCGCGCGATGACGAACAGTCCCGCGTTCCTGGACAGGTCGGTGATCAGGTCTTCGGTCAACCCGTCCGCGAAGGATTCCTGCTCGGGATCGTTGCCGAAATTGACGAAGGGCAGCACGGCTATCGACGGCTTGCCGGGCAGCGGCAAAGGTTTTCGTTTCGCCTCGCCAAGCTGTTCGATGACCCCTGTGAAGCGATAGCCGACGCGCGGCACCGTAGCGATCCATTCACCGCCGTCGGCGGCGGGGCCGAGCAGCTTTCTGAGCTGCGCGATCTGGACGGTGAGGTTGCCTTCCTCGACGGCCGTTCCCGGCCATGCCGCGTCCATCAGCTCGGCCTTGGCCAGGATTTCGCCGGAACGTTCGACGAGCGCGGCAAGCAGCTTCAGCCCGCGATAGCCGGCGGCCACGGGGACATCGTTCCGAAGCAACGTTCCCGCAGCTGAATCAAGCACGTACGGGCCAAAGGCAAAGCGCGATCCCTGCATGCGGCGCATCTATAGAGCAATTCCAGGAAAAGTGTGAGACGGGTAGAGCAGTTCGTCATGTCCGATGAACCGCTCAGGCCGATTTGGAAGTTTTGAGAACTATTTGGCCGCCCTTAATTACGGCGCAGCCCGCATCCTGCAGAATCCAACCTCATTCAGGTGGAAGGCCTCCTACGAAAAGCATGGGGCCGCAAACCATAGGAGGTTGCCATGAACGACACGTTTGCATCAATCCCGCATCTGGTCGGGCAGGCATCGCGCCGACGCTACAGCCTGAAAAGCCTGCGAGGCATGATCGCAACCCGGCGCGAGCAGATACGGTTTCGCTGGGATCTCAAGCGAATCTCAGAGGCCAATCCGCATCTGATCGACGACATCGGACTGACGAAAGAGCAGGCCGAGAAAGAGATCGCCAAGCTGCCCTTCTGGCAGAGATAACGCGGATCTGGCGTCAACGTTGATGCTGGCAGCGCGGAGAGAGCAATATCATCGTCAGTTGCATGCTCGACACGACGGCCCGGCAGGCGCTGGTCCTTGATGCTGAGCTGTCGGATCTGCAGTGATCTCGCGGCGAGGGGCACATCGATTAGCTTTATCTCCCTCTGTGCAATCCCTATCAGAAAGTCGCATAAGATAGATTATGGAACTCACATATCCAGCGCGACAGGGCTATTTTCGCTGCAGTTCTCACGGGCACCGAGCTTCAAAGGCGTCAACGCGGTCCTTGACGTGTTCGTGGATCCTTGCAGCAGCCTCCGCCGCGCTGATCGCTGTTACATCGATCGTCAGGCTGTTCGGGTGCTTCGGTTGAAGGACAGCGACTGTCCGGCTGCGGTGGCGCGCGGCTTCCGGATCGATCGATTTGAGACGGTCACGTCGAGTTGGCGACATTACGCGGCGAACCAGTTCGGCCTCATCGCAAAGTAAGCGTACAGGCACGAAGTGAGCGCGTCGTCGATCCGACGCGTCTTTCAACTGCTGGTAGGACGCCAGGCTTCTCGCGTCTCCTTGGACGCCGGAGTTCGTGAAGATGAAGTTGGCGGCGGGAGGACAAAGTGTTGCGATGGTGTCCAACACAGCCTGGCGGACCTTCGCGGTCTGCGCCCAGACAGCATCAGGCAATGTGCTGCGACCGTCATCGGCAAGCAGTGCCAATATAGGATTGTTGATCCAATGATTGTCGATGACCTGGCCGGGAAGTACCGTGCCGAGTTCCCGGGCGATGGTAAGCTTGCCGACGCCAGGGAAACCAAGCAGCAAAACAAACACATTTTGAACCATCGATCAGTTTCCGAAGCATCAAAGGGAACCGGACCGGAGACTAAGCGACTAAGCGCCAAAGCGAACGGGCGTCTCTATCGCTCTAACTCGAAAGGAATTTCGATCATCATGCCGTCATAGGCCGGCACCACGTGGTCCGGCGTCTCGGCCATCACGGCGGCATAATCCAGCGGCACATGCATGTGCGTCAGCACCGCGTTTTTCGGCGAAAGCTTCTCGATCCAGCCCAGTGCCTCGGCAAGCGACAGATGGCTCGGATGGGTGTTGTACTGCAGCGCATCGATCACCAACACGTCGAGGCCGCGCAGCCGCTCGGCCGTGGCAGCCGGAAAGTCGCTTATATCGGGGCAATAGCCGAGCCCGCCCATGCGGAAACCGAGCGAAATGATGTCGCCATGGATCTGCGGCAGCGGCTCAAGGGTGAGGGGACCCCCCTCGCCTTCGATCACCACTGGCCTGCCATGGTCTATGAGATGCGGCCTGACGATCGGTGGATAGGAACTGCCCGGAGGCGTCTCGAAGCAGTAGCCGAACGCCTGGCGCAGCCGCAACATGGTCGGCTGGTCGGCATGGATATCGATACGATGGCGTTGCTCGAGCACGAAGCCGCGCAGATCGTCGATGCCATGAATGTGGTCGGCATGCGGATGGGTATAGACCACCGCGTCGATGTGTTTGACCGAAGTGAGCAGCATCTGGGCGCGGAAATCCGGTCCGGTGTCGATGACGACGGTGGTGCGGCCACCATTCCCTGCGATCCGCTCGACAAGAGCAGCGGTGCGCATGCGGCGGTTCTTCGGATTGGCCGGATCGCAATTGCCCCAGTCGCCGGTGATGCGAGGCGTACCGGGCGAGGAGCCGCAGCCGAGAATGGTAAGGCGCAGCCGGTCGCCCATGTCAGGCTGCCGTCACATCCGGGCGCGGCATCTTGGTGAACAGCCGGAAGACATTCTCGGTGGTGACGTCGGCGATCTCCGCCTCGCTGACGCCGATGGTCTCGGCCAGCACTTTCGCCGTATTCGCGACATAGGCGGGCTCGTTGCGTTTTCCCCGATGCGGGATTGGCGCAAGATAGGGCGCGTCGGTCTCGACCAGCAGCCGTTCGCGCGGCACGTCTGCGGCGATGGCGCGCAATTCGGTCGAGTTCTTGAAGGTCAGGATGCCTGAGAAGGAGACATAGCCACCCAGCGCCACGCCGACTTTCGCCAGCTCGCGCCCGGACGAAAAACAATGCAGAATGAAGAGGAAAGCGCCCTTCCCTGTCTCCTCCTGAAGAATCGCCGCCATGTCGTCGTCGGCGTCGCGCGAATGGATGACCAGCGGCAGGCCGGTCCGGCGCGCGGCGGCGATGTGGGTGCGGAAGCCTTGCGCCTGCGCCTCTCGCGGCGCGCGGTCATAGAAATAATCGAGGCCGGCTTCGCCGATCGCCACCACCTTGGGATGGCTGGAAAGCCGTACCAGCTCCTCTGCGGTCACATCGAGCTCTTCCGCCGCATTGTGCGGATGAGTACCAACCGAGCAATAGACCTCATTGAAAGCTTCGGCAATTTCAAGGATTTGCCGAAAACGCTTCACGCGCGTTGAGATCGTCACCATGCGGCCGATCCCGGCTGCGAGAGCGCGGGCGACGATGGCCGCCCGCTCCTCGGCAAAATCCGGAAAATCGAGATGGCAGTGGCTGTCGACAAGCATCAGGCTTTGGTGTCCTGCTCGACGTAGCGGGGAAACACGCCCTCAGGCATCGGCAGCGCTGTGCCGGGCACCAGCGCGTGGTCCGCGTGGACATGCGCGAAATGGCGCTTGTCCGCCGGCACCGCCAGGAGGTCGAGCAGCTTCGCGGCCGATCCGGGAATGAAGGGCTGGCAAAGCACCGTCACGCGCCGGACAAGCTCGGCCGTCGTCCACAGCACCGTCTCCATGCGCTCCGGATCGGTCTTGCGGAGCGCCCAGGGCTCCTGCGACGCGAAGTAGCGGTCGGCGTCGGCCACCACGCCGAAGATCGCCGCCAGCGCCAGATGGATGCCCTGTTCCGCCATCGCTCTGCGCGCCACCGCAAGCGCCTCCACAGCCTGGTCGAGGATCGCCGTGTCGGCTTCGGTGAGCTCGCCGCGCTTCGGCACCGCGCCGCCGCAGTTCTTGGCGATCATCGACAGCGAGCGCTGCGCCAGATTGCCGAGGCCGTTGGCGAGATCGGCATTGGTGCGGTTGACGATCGCTTCGTGACTGTAGCTGCCGTCCTGCCCGAACGGCACCTCCCGCAGGAAGAAATAGCGTACCTGGTCGAGGCCGTAATGCTCGATCATGGCGAACGGATCGACGACATTGCCGACCGATTTCGACATCTTCTCGCCGCGGTTGAACAGGAAGCCGTGGGCGAAGACACGCTTCGGCAATTCGATGCCGGCCGCCATCAGGAAAGCCGGCCAGTAGACCGCGTGGAAGCGCACGATGTCCTTACCGATGATATGCGTGGCCGGCCAGTAGCGCCATTGCTCGGATTTGGTGTCGGGATAGCCAGCGGCCGTGATGTAGTTGGTCAATGCGTCGACCCAAACATACATCACATGCTTGTCGTCGCCCGGTACAGGCACGCCCCATTTGAAAGTGGTGCGCGAGATCGACAGATCCTTCAAGCCGGACTTGACGAAGCTGATCACTTCGTTGCGGCGCTCCGCTGGACCGACGAAGTCGGGCCGGCTCTCATAAAGTGCCAGCAATTTGTCCTGATAGGCGGACAGCCGGAAAAAATAGCTTTCCTCCTCGTTCCATTCAACCGGCGAGCCAAGCGGCTCGCGGCGCACGCCGTCGTCGCCGAGTGTGGTTTCGCTCTCGTCGAAATAGGCTTCCTGGCGGACCGAGTACCAGCCGCTGTAGCGATCAAGATAGATGTCGCCATTGGCGGCCATCGCCTTCCAGATCGCTTGGCAGGATGCGTAGTGACGTTGTTCGGTCGTGCGGATGAATTCGTCGTTTGAGCCGCCGACTGTCTCGGTCATCAAGCGGAAGATTGCCGAATTGCGGTCGGCGAGCGCTATCGGCGCGATGCCTTCCTTCTCGGCCGTCTGCTGCATCTTGAGGCCATGCTCGTCGGTGCCCGTGAGGAAGAACACATCCTTGCCGTCGAGACGCTGGAAGCGGGCCAGAGCGTCGCTGGCGATGACCGTATAGGCATGGCCGATGTGTGGCTTGCCATTCGGATAGAAAATCGGCGTGGTCAGGTAGAATGTTTCGCGTGACATGAATGAACCGTCATGAAGGTCTGAATGTGAGTTGTGGCGGTGGATAAACTATCGGCATGGCGATTGCCATCCCGATGCATGCCGCCCAAAAGTGGTGCCCGATTTTGGGGCAACGGCATGCATCAAGAAAACCGTCACATTCGCATCACAGAATTCAGCCGGTCGATTATGGTCAGGGCGTGCTGCTTCTTGTCGAGATTGTAGGTCTCTGCCTCAGATATCGTGTTCAGCGCCTCGTGCCAAGCGTCGGACAGCGTTTTGGCCCTGGCGAGCTCGCCGGCTAAAGCCGCTTCCCTGGCGGCGGCCGACAGAAGATCGAGCGCGCGGCGGTTGAAGATATCGAATTGGATCGCCTGATCGCGGCCGGCAACGGCCTCGGCAAGCCGATGGGCAGCGGCAATGTCGGGCTTCTGCGCCGTCACCAGCGCGTCGAGCGCGCCGGCGATTTCCAGCCCGCCATACTGGGTAAGCAGGATCGCGTTGCGCGCGCTGCCCCCTGCCCGCTCGGCCAAAGTGGCGCGCGCCGCGGGATCCACCGGCGGCGGCGGCTCGATGCCTTCCAGCACAGCCATCAATTCGTCAGGCGCGAGAGGCGTCAGCCGCACCATCTGACAGCGCGACCGGATGGTCGGCAACAGGCTGCCCGGCGCATGCACGATAAGGATGAACAGGGTGCGCGCCGGAGGCTCCTCGAGATTCTTAAGCAAGGCATTGGCGGCATTGGTGTTCATGTCGTCGGCCGGGTCGACGATGACGACGCGGTAGCTGCCGTCATGCGAGGTCATCGACAGGAAGCGGCTGACCTTGCGGATCTCGTCGACGGTGACCACCGTCTTGAAGCTCTTGGTCTTGTCGTTGGCCGGACGGGTGAGATGCAGCACAGAGGGATGCGCGCCGGTAGCGATCTGGCGAAACAGCGACGACGCCGGATCGGGAACCGCAAGCGCTTCGGGTGCAGCCGCAAAATCGGGATATCTGAGAAGGTGGTGGGCCAAGTGGAAGGCAAGCGTGGCCTTGCCGATGCCGTGCGGCCCGGCGAGGATCAGCGCATGCGGCAGCTTGCCGGCGCGGTAGGCAGCGGCAAGCATGCCCGCCGTCTGCGCGTGGCCGATCAGTCGCGACGTTTCCGACGGCTCGGGAACGCCGTCCAGCGTGTCGTGCTGTTCGGGGGCGATGCGTTCGAAGATCATGCCGGCGCCGTCTGCTTCCTTTGCACCGGCATCCGCTTCTCCAGCACCGCGAACACGGCCGCGGTGACGACGTCTTCCACCGTTCCGGGATCGGCCGACGCATCGATCACACTGCAGCGATCCGGCTCCGCCTCGGCGATCGCCAGGAAAGCCTCCCGCCGGCGCTGGTGGATGGCCAAAGTCTCCTTCTCGAAGCGATCGGCGCTGTCGCCGGCGCCACGGCGTGCCGCCGCGCGCTTCAGGCCTTGGGCCGGATCGATGTCGAAGATCAGCGTCATGTCGGGGACCATGCCGTTGATGGCGACCGCTTCCAGCGCTTCCATGAAATCCGGATCGAGTCCGCCCGTGACGCCCTGATAGACGCGCGAGGAATCGATGAAACGGTCGCAAAGCACGATCGTGCCGCGCTCCACCGCCGGCCGGATCACCTGCTCCACATGGTCGGAGCGTGCGGCGGCGAAGAGGATCGCCTCCATCTTCGGGCCGAAGGGCTCGGCGGCGCCGGACAGAAGCACATGTCTCACCGCCTCGGCGCCGGGCGAGCCGCCTGGCTCGCGTGTCACCAGAACCTCGTATTTTTTGGCGCGCATGCGCCTTGCCAGCCGCTCGATCTGCGTCGACTTGCCGGCTCCTTCGCCGCCTTCGAAGGTGATGAAAAATCCGCTCGCCAATCGTGAATGCCTTCGCCCGTGCTGGCCGCCGTCATAGCTCCGGTCGGGCAAAAGGTCCACGAGCCTGCCCGATCACAAATGTTTCTGACGCAGCCAGCCGACAGCCAGTTCCTTGGCGGCGTCAAGCGCACGCTGCGGCAGCGTTCCGACCTTGACCGCTTCGGCGGCGAAAAGCGGCGTTCGCTGGCTGAGCGTGTCGCCTATCCAAACGCGCAGTTCCCCGACCGGTTGCCCTTCCTCCACCGGCGCCGCCACCGGACCGTCATAGACAATCCTGGCGGTCAGCTTGTCGCGGTTGGTTATCGGCAGAAAGATGTCCACCGGGCCCTTGGCTTTCAAGGCCACGCCGGATTTGGCGCCGCCGAAAACCTCGGCTTCGCCGACAACCTCGTCCTTGGCGAAGATCTCCGTCTTCTGGAAGGAGCGCGACCCCCAGTCTAGCAGCTTGCGCGCCTCCTCGGAGCGTTCCCGGTCGCTCGCCAGCCCGCTCAGCGCCGCGATCACCCGGATGCCGTTGTGGCTGACCGTGCCGACAATGCCGAAGCCGGCGGACTCGCTCGCCCCCGCCACGAAGCCGTCGGCGTCGATACCCATGGCCAAAAGCGGATTGCGGTTGCGCTGGGAGATCTTGTTCCAGGTGAAGTCGGGCTGGCCGTAATAGTGGAAGAACTCGGGATAGTCGCGCCAAATGTGCAGCGCCAGCATCGTGAGTTCCCGCACTGTCGTCTGCTGGCCATCCGCCGGCAGCCCGGTCGAATTGACGAAGGTCGATTTCGAGAGACCAAGCTCGCGGGCACGCTCGGTCATCTGCGCGGCGAAATTCGCCTCCGAGCCCGCCATGCCTTCGGCAAGCACGATGCAGCCGTCATTGGCGGCCTGCACGGTCACGCCCTGGATCAGATCCTCGACACGGACCGCCGATTTGAGCTTGGCGAACATGGTCGAGGTGCCGGACGGCGCACCGCCCGTGCGCCAGGCGTTTTCGCTGACCACGAAAGTATCGTCGAGCGTGATCCGCTTCGATTTGATGGCGTTGAAGACCACCTCCATCGTCATCAGCTTGGCCATCGAAGCCGGCGGGATCGGCTTGTCGGCATCCTTGGCGAAAAGCACCGTGCCGGTATCGGCGTCGATCATGAAGGCCTGGGCCGCCTTGGTCTCGAAAAGCTGTGCGGCGGCCGGGGCTGCCCAAAGCAGTATCAGCGCCAGGCCTAGCAATCCGGCGAAAGGCTGAAGGATGCGGAACTGCATGAAATATCGACCCACTTAGCCGTGCTGGCGTCGATAAGCTATCAGGGTTCTTTCCGCTGGATCAACGGCGCGCGCGAAATTGGTCAGTTTCGCACAACCAATGCGTCCGGCGCGCCGTGCGACCAGGCCGCCTGCAGCAGGTCGTCGATGCTGCCATGGCCATCCGGATAGACGTTGACCGCGTACCAGTCGTTGCCGTCGAGCTCGGTACGCTGGATTTCAGTCCTGCCGAAAGGCTTGAGCGCCGCCGCCACGCGGTTTGCCTGCGCCGCATTGTCAAAGGAGCCGGCGGCCACATAATCGGAGGCCGGCGCCTGTTCCTGGCCGTTCGACTTCTTCCACGACTGCAGGATGTCGGCCGGCGACATGCCGCTGCCGTCGAGGGCGGCAAAGACGTCGGCGCGATTGACGCGCTCATCCGCGTAGGACAGCGACGCCATAGCAAAGGGCGAGTTCGGCGGCAGCCTGAACTGCGGCCGCTCCGGCACGATCGGCCCGAAATCCGGCAGCACGACATCGCTGGCGCTTTGCGCTTGCCCCGACATCGCCGGTTGCGCGGTCGGCTGCTCCGACAGACCGGGCTGCGCGGCAAAAGCTTGCCCCGAATTGGTCAACTGGCCGGGGAACGGCACGGCAGCTGGAGGTGCATCGCTCATCGACAGGCTGGGCGACGGGCCGTTCATGGCCACCATCACGCCCGTCGGCAGGCCGTCGGACGGATCGGGCCGCCTGTTGCCGGGATGGTAGGAAGCCATCAGATACTGGTCGTCATTGCCGTCGAGCGGCGCCCGGCCGACATATTCGACCTTCACCCTTGCGGTGCCGACCTTGCCATAGTCGAGCATTTGCGCGGCACGTTCCGAGACGTCGATGATGCGGCCCTCATGGTATGGGCCGCGATCGTTGACGCGCACGATGATCGAACTGCCGGTCTCGAGATTGGTGACGCGGGCATAGCTCGGCAGCGGCATGGTCGGGTGCGCCGCCGTGAGTTGCATCGTGTCGTAGACTTCGCCATTGGCGGTCAGCCGGCCGTGGAAGGCATCGCCATACCAGGAAGCCAGGCCTACCTTGGCGTATCTCTTATCTTCCTTGGGATAGTACCACTTGCCGCGCACCTGGTACGGCTTGCCGAGCTGGTCGCGGCCGCCGCCGCGCCGCATGAAGGCAACGCGCGGGCTCGCCTTCACGCCATATTCGGATTCGGCAAAGTATTCCTTGGAGCGCGGCCGCTTGTCGACCATGCCTTTCGGCTGCGGCGTAGACGTACAGGCGGCAAGCAGCACAGCCGACAGGGCGCACAGCACAAGAGCAGGAGCGCGACGAAGACGCGGGCGCGCCGAAGTCTGCATGTTTTCGATTGTCCCCTACAGTCTCGCCACCATCATTCGGAGCCAAGCGCCTCCGAATTCAACAACACCTTGATCCCCAATCCCTTGTGCACATGAAATGTTTATTACGATGTTAATCGATTATGGCCGGAACCGGGCGAGATTATGGCGGGGAAAAAACTGCCACCGAGGTGAGCCTTGCCTGGATGAGCGCCGGATGGAGGGGCAGCTTTTTGGAGGGGACTTCCATTTCCAACCGGCGCTCACAGCGCTGGAATTGCCCGCGCCAACCAGAAGTCTAGCATGGGCGTCCGCAAGGCCTGCCTAGATCGAAGGGATGAACTCGCTCATCCATCTGAGCAATGGCTTCATGGACCAGTTGGAGACGCTTTCGACCCTTGCTGGAGGCGTTGCCGTCGGGCTGTACAAGAAGACGCCCACCACGTTTTCCGTAGCGGGCGCTAGTTCGGGAGGAAGTGAGACGCTTGCGGTCTGGGTCGTCCCCTTGCCCGCTAAGGACGATACGCCTCGCTTGGCTGGATAATAAGCGCGCCATGGTTGAGCCGCCGCATATTCTGGTTGCGTGACTTTTTCGCCACAGACATAAAGCACTCGGCCAACCCAGGCAGCCGGGCAATGCATCGTCCATCCCGACCGCAGGAAGGCGCGTCACGGTGGTTGACGCAGCCCTGACCGCCGCACTAGAGGAATGAAGCGCGAACCGGTCGGGAACGCCTCCGGTGCCAATTCGGTGCCAACTGCTCAAAATCGACCGATAGCGATGGTCTAAGTGATTGAAAGATCACGATGGAGGGATGGCCGAGCGGTTTAAGGCACCGGTCTTGAAAACCGGCGTGGGCGCAAGTTCACCGTGGGTTCGAATCCCACTCCCTCCGCCACAATTCCAAACGAAATCAGCATATCACCCCCGCATGGCGACCGCTTCGTTGGAGACGACCATCTGTCCCGACCGCGCTTTGCGTATTGATTCCGGTGAGCCTTGGGTGTCCCCTGCCCATCCGATTGTCCCGCCGAAAACCTTGACGAAGGAACGACATGCGTGTTTCCGCGTTGTGCGCCATGTCTCTCGAAGACCACATCAGCATGGCGCAGCGTCATGTTCGACATGGCGAGCAGCACATCGCGCGTCAGCACGAGCGCATTGCCCGGTTGAGAACCAACAGCCTGCCGACAGTGGATGCGTTGAGATTTCTGAGCCTGTTGGAAGAGGTTCACGCAATGCAGCGGGAGCACCTGTCCCGACTGCTGTCGAAACCGGGCGGTTCAAAAGTAGTCTCGGAGCTTTCGGCGAAGACGCAGGTGGTAAAGGGCGGGAAAGACGTGATCTCGATTCCTGACCCCATCCTCCGGCTCGCGCTGGAGCTCGAACAAGAGCTTAACAATGTCAAATTGAAGTGGCTGACCGGCAAGCCTCCGAAGGGCAAGCTTCACTAGCTGTCTACGGCAGATTGGCGGCTCCGCCGCGTCCTTTGCTCCGCTGAGGCCCCTTTAGGCTACTACGGCATCATCTTCTGGATATGTACCGGCCATATCAGCACAAGCGTATATTATCAGGCAGCCGGTGCTGTGTCTCGCCCCCGAGCCCCACCGGTCAGGCCCGGCGTTTGCTGGCCTACCCCGCCAGCCTGCCGGGCCGCCCCGCGACAGGGACATGGCGTCCAAGGATCCTTGTCCAGTGAGAGCCCGCTTGAATCTCAGGAGCGCACCAGACTCATGGCCCCACGGTCGGCGGGTTGCGTCCCCTCAGCCGCACGTTGCCGGGCGGCGGACACACCGCTGGCGGACAGCCGACATAAAGCGGCAGGTCTGCGGCAAAAGTCCATTAGCTTTAACTAATTGTAGACCCGCGCTGTCCTATTCTGGGACAGCGCGGGTAGCGCCCACTCCCGCGCCGGCGGCTCCGGCAGGCCCAGCACCCCCCGCCCTCTGTCGGGGCCGCCACCTGACTTTGATATATACCAGCAATGGTTGAATCAACCGTTACCACACGTGCCTACCAACGAGCTTTCGTGATCGTTAAATTTTGATGGACCGGAGGAATTCACATCTCACAAGAACTGATCTAGTCTTGCCGGTCGAAGAAATCGCGGGTGGCAACCTATGGAAGCGATGTTCGATGACCTTGCGGCGGCTCTCAGGCAGCCCCGAGCAGGCATTTTTACTGCTGTGCGCGCGTTCGCCCTGGACTTCGCCAGCAAGCTCTTTTTAGGGGTCGCCGTGGGAGTTGGCATTGGCATCGGACTGGCGATCGCTCGCTGAGTCACCACGAAAGTGCCGGCGGCTGCGCGAAGCCCCCGAAGCGCGCCGTTGCTTCCGCTTGCTGTAGCATACCGCGATCGGTGTAGGGTTACCCACTATATTAGCAATAGCCTGCAATCTGACACGAACTTACCATTGGGCGTTTTCGGGCGCGGTGGGGAGTTCCAATGCGCATGATTCTTGCTCTGGCCGCGCTCACGGCCTGTTTCTCCGTGTGGGATCATCTTGCAAACCACGGGACCTATAGCGCTGCTCTGCAGCGAAACATTTTTGGTAAAGTGCTTTCAGGCTAACGGCCTCCCCACCGGGCCGGTTTCCATCGTCGGGCACGTCGACACGAATCTTATGTTCGCCTGCTCAGTCAAATACTCTGCGCCCTTTTGGGTTAATCCAAGCAGCGGTCGGCCCGACAATTCCGCCGGAAGGTCGAAAAATACATCATAGACCATCCATTGGTCACTCGGATCCGGAAAGCAGGTAAACCTCATCACTGACGGTTCTTCGTTTTAGTATCCCCACGCAAATCTGTTCGGGGGCTGGTCCTGCGAAACTGGGCAGGATTGCGCTCAAGCACTTCCAAGGAACAATACTGTCGCTGGACGAGAAGAAAAAGAGGCTCTACAGTCCCTGCTGTATACGACCCAAGTCTGACTTGGCTGCTTGAAAGTTCTCCGGGCAGCAGAAATCGTTTCATCGCGGAACATCCGGAACAAAGGCAGTAGCCCAGTCGCCGAAGCCAAGATTGCCTGAGCCGCAGGGCTGGCCTAGCCGAGCCGGCACCCATGTCACAAGCGCGTGCGTTTGGTTGATTTCTCAGACAAGATATGCTGCTTGTCGCGCCCATGAAAAAGCTCTGCCTGATGGTTCTGGCGCCTCTGGCGCTGGCCTGGCCGGCCAAGGCGATGGACAACGCACTTCGTGCCGGCCTGCTGAAACTCGATCCGCAAACTCGTCTCGAACAGCGTTGCGACGCCGAGGTGCTCGACCGGATCAGCCACGACGATCGCAAATTCAAGGCCGACCGTGTGGTGGCCTATGCCTTCGCCACGCCCCAGATGAGCGCCGACGCGATCAAGAGCCCCGGCGCCGCCTTTCGCAGCAAGGGTCAATGGTTCCGGCTGAAGTTCAAATGCCAAACCGCGCCCGACCACATGCGGGTGCTGCAGTTGCTCTATAAGATCGGTGACGAGATCCCTGAAACCGACTGGGCAAAATACAATCTTTACGATTGACCGACTGCCGCGGTCGGCTGCGCGCAAATCGGCCTTCCAACCGCAAACTCGTTTGAATCCAGTGGAACCAGACGAGCGGCAACCGCTTGTTTTCGTGAGTTCGCTTGACGTGCAGGAACCATGCACGTAGAGCAATTCCAGGAAAAGCGCGCAGCTGTTTTTCCTGCTGGAATTGCGTGAAAACAAAGACTTAGAACGCGATCCAATCAAACGGTAAATCGCTCGAGCGTTAGAACATTCGACGATCGGCATTCCGCAAACAGGAAGGGCTCCAGACGATGGATATTTTCAGCGCCGCAAGCCTGACTGCCCTTCTTCAGGTCATCGCGATCGACCTGGTGCTTGCGGGCGACAATGCCATCGTCATTGGACTGGCGGCCGCCGGCCTGCCGACGGAGCAGCGCAAAAAGGCCATTCTGATCGGCGTGCTGGCAGCGACAGTGCTGCGCATCCTGTTCGCGGCGGTTACCGTCAAGCTGCTTGCCATCGTCGGTCTGTTGCTCGCCGGCGGCATCCTGCTGCTGTGGGTATGCTGGAAGATGTATCGCGAGCTGCGCACCTCCTATGCCGACGAGCACGAGGCGACGGAGGCGCTCGCCAATTCCGATCTCGACAGCGACGAGGCGGTTGCCGGCAAAGCGCCGCGCAAGACGCTTGGCCAGGCGGCGCTGCAGATCGTCGTCGCGGACGTGTCGATGTCGCTGGACAACGTGCTGGCCGTCGCCGGCGCCGCGCGCGATCATTTCTGGGTGCTGATCGTCGGCCTCGTGCTGTCGATCGGCTTGATGGGCCTTGCCGCCAGCTTCATTGCGCGGCTGCTGCACCGTTACCGCTGGATTGCCTATGTCGGCCTGCTGATCATCCTCTATGTCGCGCTCGACATGGTCTACAGGGGCGCGATGGAAGTCTGGCCGCACGTCAACAACGCGGTGAGCTGACTGCCGCCACCTGACGCGGGCTTCGGCCGGCCGGCGATCTGGTCCGTCGCACTGCGTTTTGCCGCAGCAAGAAACCAGCCCATACCAATGCCGCAATTTGTGTGGTATGGCGCCGCCGATCCCGAAAAACCTGGAAACGATTATGTCTGCCCCTCGTGTCAGTTTCGTCAGCCTTGGATGCCCGAAGGCGCTCGTCGATTCCGAGCGCATCATCACGCGGCTCCGCGCTGAAGGCTACGAGATCGCTCGCAAGCATGACGGCGCCGACCTCGTTGTCGTCAACACCTGCGGCTTCCTCGATTCCGCGCGCGACGAGTCGCTCAACGCGATCGGCTCCGCCCTTTCCGAAAACGGCCGCGTCATCGTCACCGGCTGCCTCGGCGCCGAGCCGGAGGTCATTCGCGAGAAGCACCCCAATGTGCTGGCGATCACCGGCCCGCAGGCCTATGAGAGTGTGATGGCGGCGGTGCATGAGGCGGCTCCCCCCAGCCATGATCCCTACATCGATCTTCTGCCGCCGCAGGGCGTGAAGCTGACGCCGCGGCATTACGCCTATCTGAAGATTTCCGAAGGCTGCAACAATCGCTGCACCTTCTGCATCATCCCGGCGCTGCGCGGCGATCTCGTCTCGCGCCCGGCCGCCGACGTTTTGCGCGAGGCCGAAAAGCTTGCCAAGGCCGGCGTCAAGGAGATCCTAGTCATCTCGCAGGACACCAGCGCCTACGGCATCGACATCAAGTACCAAACGAGCATGTTCGGCGACCGCGAGGTGCGAGCGAAGTTCCTCGACCTTGCAGACGAGCTCGGCAAGCTCGGCATCTGGATCCGCATGCATTATGTGTACCCCTACCCGCATGTTGCCGACGTCATTCCGCTGATGGCGGAGGGAAAGATCCTTCCCTATCTGGACATCCCCTTCCAGCATGCCTCGCCGCAGGTGCTGAAGAACATGCGCCGTCCCGCTCATGGCGAAAAGACGCTGGAGCGAATCCGCGGTTGGCGAGAGGTCTGCCCGGATCTCGCCATCCGCTCCACCTTTATCGTCGGTTTCCCCGGCGAGACGGAAGACGACTTCCAGATGCTGCTCGATTGGCTGGACGAGGCGAAAATCGATCGCGCCGGCTGCTTCAAATATGAGCCGGTCAAGGGCGCGCGCTCCAACGACCTCGGCCTGGAACAAGTGCCGCAGGAGATCAAGGAAGCCCGCTGGCATCGTTTCATGCAGCGCCAGCAGAAGATCTCGGCAACGCAGTTGGCCAGGAAGGTCGGCAAGCGGCTGCCGGTGCTGATCGACGAGGCGCATGGCACCTCGGCCAAGGGCCGCACCAAATATGACGCGCCCGAGATCGACGGCTCCGTGCATGTCCAGTCGCGCCGGCCGCTGCGCTCCGGCGAGATCGTCACGGTCAAGGTCGAGCGCGCCGACGCCTACGATCTCTACGGCTCGGCCGTTTGACAAACCGATTGACGAAATGAAAAGGGCGCCGGTGGGGCGCCCTTTTAGTTCGGATGTCAGGCTTGCTGTTTACTGCGGCAGCTTGTCGTCGATGCCTTTGACGTAAAAATTCATGCCGAGCAGCGTGGCGTCGTCGGCGACCTCGCCGTCCTTCAGCCAGGGCGAGCCGTCCTGCTTCGACACCGGGCCGGTGAAGGGGTTCCAGCCGTCGGCGATCTTCTTGGTGGTCGCCTCCGCCATTGCCTTCACGTCGTCAGGCATGTTGGTGAAAGGCGCGAGCTTGACGGCGCCGTCCTTGATGCCGAGCCACACATTGTCCGGCTTCCATGTGCCGTCGAGGGCAGCCTGCACGCGGCTGATGTAATACGGGCCCCACTCGTCGGTGAGCGAGGTCAGCTGCGCGTTCGGCGCGAACTTGATCATGTCCGACGACTGGCCGAACCCATGCAGCTTCCGCTCCTCGGCGACCTGCAGCGGGGCGGTCGAGTCGGTGTGCTGGACGATGATGTCGGCGCCCTGGTCGAACAGCGCCTTGGCGGCGTCGGCTTCCTTGCCCGGATCGAACCAGGAATTGACCCACACGATCTTGACCTTGAAGTCCGGATTGACCGACTGCGCGCCGAGTATGAAGGAGTTGATGCCCATCACCACTTCCGGGATCGGGAAGGAGACGATGTAGCCGGCGAGACCCTTCTTCGATTCCTTGGCCGCGATCTGGCCGAGCACATAGCGGCCTTCATAGAAGCGAGCGTTATAAATGCCGAGATTGTCGCCGGTCTTGTAGCCCGTGGCGTGCTCGAACATCACCTTCGGGAACTTCTTGGCGACCTTAACCTCGGCGTCCATGAAGCCGAACGATGTGCCGAAGATGATCTTGCATTTCTCTCGCGCCAGGCGCTCGAAGGCGCGGTCGGCGTCCGGGCCTTCGGAGACGTTCTCGAGATAGGCGGTCTCGACCTTGTCGCCAAGCGCCTTCTCCACCTCGAGGCGGCCCTGGTCGTGCTGGTAGGAATAGCCGAAGTCGCCGATCGGCCCCGTATAGACCCAGCAGGCCTTCAGCTTGTCGGCCGCCTCGGCGGTTGCCGCCAGCGACAGGGCCGCGGCTGTGGTCATCAGCGCAATGAGCAGTTTCTTCATCGTGTTACCTCTCTGAGTTAAGCCTTGGAGCTCCCGTCTTTTTTGTTGTCGTCAACGATCCGGAACAAATGGCTGCCCCAACGAAGCCGGCGTGTTCATCATCGTCAGCCGCTTGTTGCGCGAGATTAGAACGAGAACCACGATGGTTGCCAGATAGGGGAGCGAAGAAAGAAACTGCGAGGGCACAGGAATGCCGAAAGCCTGTGCATGAAGTTGCCCGATCCACACCGCGCCGAAGATGTAGGCGCCGGCCAGCACCCGCCACGGGCGCCAGGAAGCAAAGACCACCAGCGCCAGCGCGATCCAGCCGCGTCCCGCGCTCATGTTCTCGACCCATTGCGGCGTGTAGACAAGCGACAGGTGGCCGCCGGCAAGCCCGGCGCAGGCGCCGCCGAAGATCACGGCGAGGTAACGGTAGTGGATGACCTTGATGCCGAGCGCATGCGCCGACGCGTGGCTGTCGCCGATCGAGCGCAGCGTGAGGCCAGTGCGCGTCCTGAACAGGAACCACATCACCGCGGCGGTGAGCGCGATCGAGACGTAGAACAACGGATCCTGGCCGAAGATCAGCTTGCCGACGACCGGTATCGAGCTCAGGCCGGGGATGTCGAGGTTCGGCAGCCTGACGCCAGGCTGGCCGACGAAGCTGGTGCCGATCATGCCGGAGAGGCCAAGCCCGAGCAGTGTGAGCGACAGGCCGGTCGCCACCTGATTGGTCGCCAGGGAAAGCGTCATGACGGCGAAGAGCAGCGAAAACAGCGCGCCGACGACGATTGCGGCGAGCAGGCCGATCCACGGCGACCCGGTGAGGTAACCGGCACCGAAGCCGCCGACGGCCCCCATGATCATCATTCCCTCGACGCCGAGATTGAGCACGCCGGAGCGTTCCACCACGAGTTCGCCGATCGCCGCGATCAAGAGCGGCGTCGCCGCGGTCGCGATGGTCAAAAGGATGTTGACGGTGATGTCCATCAGCGTGCCTCCTCCAGCTTGGGCGCGGCCTCGAGTTGTGGCGCGGCAAAGCCGATCAGACGAATGCGATAATGAATGAGCGTGTCGCAGCCGAGCACGAAGAACAAAAGCATCCCCTGGAACACGCGCGCCACCTTGTCGGAGATGCCGAGCGCGCTCTGCACCGCCTCTCCGCCGAGATAGGTCAGCGCCAGCACCAGGCCTGCCGCGGCGATGCCAAGCGGATTGAGCCGTCCGAGGAAGGCGACGATGATGGCGGTGAAGCCATAGCCGGGCGAGATCACCGGCTGTAGCTGGCCGATGGCACCGGAGACTTCCGAGATACCGGCAAGGCCAGCCAATGCGCCGGACAGCAGGAAAGTAAAGAAGACCATCTTGTTGAAGCCGAAGCCGGCGAAACGCCCTGCCCTCGGGCTCGAGCCCAGCACGCGGACCTCAAAACCTTTCAGCATGCGGCTCATCATCAGCCAGATCGCTATTGCCGCGACCAGCGCGAAGACGAAGCCCCAATTGGCGCGGCCGGCATCCGGCATCAATTCCGGCAGGACGGCCGAGTCGCCGAACTGGATGGTCTGTGGGAAGCCGTGGCCCTGCGGGTCGCGCCACGGTCCGCGCACCAGCCAGTCGAGGAAGAGCTGCGCCACATAGACCAGCATCAGGCTGGTCAGGATCTCGTTGGTGCTGAAGCGGGTTTTCAGCAGCGCCGGGATGGCCGCATAGAGGGCGCCGCCAACCATGCCGAGCAGGAGCATCAGCGGCAGCACCAGCGGACCTTCGAAATCGGGGAACAGCACCGGGATGATCGAGCCGAAGATGCCGCCCAGGATGAACTGGCCTTCGGCGCCGATGTTCCAGATGTTGGCCTTGTAGCAAACCGAAAGGCCGACGGCGATCAGGATCAGCGGCGCCGCCTTGATGGCCAGTTCATGCAACTGCCAGACCTCGCTGATCGGCTGAACGAAGTAGACATTGAAGGCATTGAGCGGATTGACGCCGAGCAATGCGAACATGATGGCGCCGGCAATCATCGTCAGCGCAAAGGCGATGAAGGGCGAGAGCACCGAAAACAGCGCCGAGCGCTGGGGGCGTTTGACCAGTTCGAGGCGCATCATGCCGTCTCCATGCTGTGTTCGGCGTGGCCGGGCTCGGCGCCGCCCATCAACAGGCCGATCCTCTCGAAGGTGGCCTCGGCGATGGGCAGGGGCGCGGACAATTCGCCGTTGTGCATGACCGCGATCGCGTCCGACAGCTCGAACAATTCGTCGAGATCCTGGCTGATGACGAGAACCGCCGAGCCGCTGCGGGCAAGCTCGATAAGCGCCTGGCGGATATGGGCGGCGGCACCGGCGTCGACGCCCCAGGTCGGCTGGTTGACCACCATCACGCTCGGCTTGCGGTCGAGCTCGCGGCCGACGATGAACTTCTGCAGATTGCCGCCGGACAGCGCCGCGGCCTCCGGATCGGCAGCGCTCTTGCGCACGTCCATCGCGGCGATGATGCGCTGGGCGGCGCTGTAGACGGAAGCGTTCTTGACCATGCCGCCGGAGCCGACGAAGGACTTGCCGTCGGTGGCATGGCGCGACAGCAAAAGGTTCTCCGAAAGCTTCATCCGCGGCGCCGCGCCGTGACCGAGGCGTTCCTCCGGCACGAAGGCGGCGCCCATCAGGCGTCGGCCCGTGATCGAGAGCGCGCCCGCATCCTTGCCACGGATCCGCACGGAACCGGAATCCTGCTGCAGGACCTCGCCGGAGACGGATTCGAAGAACTCGCCCTGGCCATTGCCGGCGACACCGGCGATGCCGATCACTTCGCCGGCCCGCACCGCGAGGTTGATGTTCTTGAGCGGAACGGCGAAAGGCGTAGCCGGCTTACGGGTAAGGCCGCGGATCTCCAGCAGCGCCGGCGCGGTCTCGATGCCTTCGGCCGGTGCGCGCACCACCGCCTTGACCTCGTTGCCGACCATCATGCGGGCGAGCGATGCGGCCGTCTCCTGGCGCGGGTTGCAGTGGCCGACCACCTTGCCATGGCGCAGCACCGTGGCGCGGTCGCAGATGCGTTTGACCTCTTCCAGCCGGTGCGAAATGTAAAGGATCGACTTGCCTTCCGCGCGAAGCCGCTCGAGCGTTTCGAACAGCTTGTCGGCTTCCTGCGGCGTCAGCACCGAAGTCGGCTCGTCGAGGATGATGAGCTGCGGAGTCTGCAGCAAGCAGCGGATGATCTCGATGCGCTGGCGCTCGCCGACGGAAAGATCGCCGACCAGCGATTCCGGATCGAGCGGCAGGCCGTAGCTGTAGGAGAGTGCCCGCGCCTTCGCGGCAATGGTGCTGATCGGCGAGCCGTCGTTCAGCGAGAGCGCGATGTTCTCGGCCGCCGTCAGCGCTTCGAAAAGCGAGAAATGCTGGAAGACCATGCCGATGCCGAGCTTCTTGGCGACACCGGGGCTGGTGATCCTGACGGCCTGGCCGTTCCAGAAGATTTCGCCCGAATTCGGCTCCAGTGAGCCGAACAGCATCTTGACCAGCGTCGACTTGCCGGCGCCGTTCTCGCCGAGCAGGGCGTGGATCTCACCCTTCGCGATGTTGAGGTCGATATGGTTGCACGCCGTCAGCGTGCCGAAAATCTTCGTAAGGCCGCGAACCTCCAGCAGGTTCGCCCTGTCATGATTTGCACTCACAGTGCCTCCCATCCAGTTACCCGGATATGTTCTGTGTTCCCGCTGGTATCGTATGCGCGGCCGGCTTCGGTCGGAAAGCGGCACGCAACTTGAAAGAGCTTCAAGAATTCCAGCGGAAACTCAAGGGGTAAGATAGGCCTGTTCAGGGCAAGAGGGAAACCAGTAAGCTTTTCGGGGAAACCATTGCCTTGAGGCGCGGCAAGGCGCTGAAAAACAAGGCAGCCGGCTTACGGGATGAGGATGGTCGTGCCCGTCGTCTTGCGGCCCTCGAGATCGGACTGCGCTTGTGCCGCGTCCTTCAGCGCATAGCGCTGGTTGATCTTGATCTCGACGGCGCCGCTCAGCACGACGTCGAACAGCGCTTGCGCCGAGGCCACAAGGTCCTCGCGTTTGGCGTTGTAGACGAAGAGCGTCGGGCGGGTCGCGTAGAGCGAGCCTTTCTGCGCCAGAAGCGACATCGAGAAAGGCGGGATCGGCCCGGATGACTGGCCGAAGCTGACAAACATGCCAAGCGGCCTCAGGCAGTCGAGCGAAGCGGGAAAAGTGTCGTTGCCGACGGAATCATAGACGACGTCGCACTTTTTGCCGCCGGTGATGGCGGCGACGCCGGCGACGAAATCCTGCTCCTTGTAATTGATGACATGGTCGAAGCCATGGGCCTTGGCGAGTTCGACCTTGTCGACGGAGCTCGCCGTGCCGATCACCGTCGCGCCGAGGTGCTTTGCCCATTGGCCGAGGATCAGGCCGACACCGCCGGCCGCGGCATGGTAAAGGATCGTGTCGCCCGCCTTCACCTTATGCGTGCGGCGCAGCAGATATTCGGCCGTCATGCCTTTCAGCATCATGGCACCCGCCTGCTCGTCGCTGATGCCGTCCGGCACCTTGACCACGCGGTCGGCGGCGATCACGCGCTTTTCCGAATAGGCGCCGACATTGACGGCATAGGCGATGCGATGGCCGGGCTGCAGCCCGCCGACACCGGCGCCGACGGCCAGCACCACGCCGGCCGCCTCGCCGCCCGGGATCAGCGGAAACCCGCCAGGCGGCGGGTAGAGGCCCGAGCGATGGTAGACGTCGATGAAGTTGAGCCCGATCGCGGTATGCCTGATCAGAATCTGCCCGGCGCCCGGCTGGCCGGGATCTGAATCCTCATAAGTCAGGACCTCGGGGCCGCCATGGGCGTGAATTCGGATCGCTTTGGACATTGCTGAACTTTCCCGGAAAAGGACGGAAGCTGGATCTAGAGTCAGGATTTCCTGGCGCCAAGATTGGGGAACATCTGCATGACGCCCCCGATGCAGGCGAGATAGAGCCCGGTCACCGTAATGCCGGCCTTGGTGAAGATGCTGACTTGCTCGCTCAGGACCCCGATTTTGTCATAGAACGAGGCAAGTGCGGCCTGCCCCAATGCAAGCGCCCCAAAGGCGCACCACAGCAGTGTCATGCCGAGATTGATCGGCCTGAGCCGCACCACCCGTACCGGGTGGATGAAGCTGATCGGCAGGAAGGTGAGAATGCCGGCGACCACGACCACGGCGAAGGAAACCCACTGCCCAGGCTCGATGATGAAGAGCGTGAACACCACCATGTTCCAGACGACCGGGAACCCCTTGAAGAAGTTCTCCTTCGTCTTCATGCCGGTGTCGGCGTAGTAGATCGCGCTGGAGACGACGATTATGGCCGCCGACAGAAACGACAGGTTCTCGCCCATCAAGCCGCGCTGGTAGAGTGCGAAGGCCGGAATGAGCACGTAGGTCACGTAGTCGATGATGTTGTCGAGGAGTTCGCCCGACCATGTCGGCAGGATCTCCTTGACCTCGAGCTTCCTGGCGATCGGACCGTCGATGCCGTCGACGAAAAGCGCCAGTCCCAGCCACCAGAACATCGCCGTCCAGCGCTCCTCGCTGGCCGCTACCAGCGACAGGAAGGCGAGGAACGAGCCGGACGCGGTCAGCAGGTGCACGGAGAAAGCGCGCGCCTGCGGCCATGTCACTTTCTTCTTCGGCCGCGGAATCCGCTCTGCGATTTTCTTGGCCGCTTTCCGGGCCGCTGTGTTCTTGCTCACGGGCCTCGCCAATCCAGCTTGCATATCTCGGCCGAACGTCCGGCGAAATTCCAATTGCGGCCGAAGGCGCGCAACTTGCTTTTGTCGGATTTCGCCACGATGATTTCCGGGGCGATCCAGTATTCGGAATTGGTAATGATGGTATCCTTCTCGCGGTCCTTGCCGGGTATCGGCGTCACCGCGCCGTCGATAATCCGCGGTATCTGGAAGACTCTCGTCCTGTCACGCATCTCATAGGTGATCGGCACCTGCTCCACGCCAAGGAAGTTTCCAACCAGGATCGACAGCAGCGAAGTGGTCCCGCCCGCCTTGCCGGTGAAGATTTTTGTTAGGGCCTTCACCGCATAGATGGAGGCGCGCTTGTCGATGAACAGGCCGGCGCTCCAGTTGCCGCGGCTCATATAGCCCGGGATTTCCATGACCAGACCAAGATTGAGGCCGGAAAGATCGACCTCGCCGAAATGGCCGGCGTCGATGCGGAACCCGGCCCAAGTCTGGCAATAGCCTTCGGTCGGCGGGTGGCTGCCGAGCGACAGAACGCAGGGGCAGAAAACCGTGCAATTGCAGGAGAGTACCAGCTCTCCCTTCATCGCCCAGCTCTTATCGGTCATCGAATTCTCCCCCTCACGCGGAAACTAATAGCAGGGCGGCTGCCCAGACAAGCAGTATCGCACCGGCAACCTGGCTGGCCACCCTGCCCGCGGTCTGTTTTTCGATCAAAGCGAACAGGCCGAGCAGCGCCATCCAGAAGATGTTCACCGCGCCCACGGCGAACATGACCAGCATCAGCGCCCAGCAGCAGCCGAGACACCAGACGCCCTGCTCCACTCCCAGGCGAAAGACACGCCCCGGTTTCGCGCTCCAGTTGGCAAACAGGATCGAGAACGGGTTGCGGCATCTCTTGAGGCACGCCTGCTTCAAGCCGCTGAACTGATAGAGGCCCGCTATCGCCAAGGCGACGGCCCCGGCAACCCCGACGACAGGATCGAGCGCCTGTCCCGCGGCGGCAAAGCCATAGACCGTCAGCGTCAGCGCAGCGAACGCCACCGACGCGGCAAGCCAGGTTGCGAGGTATCCCATCACCAGAACCAGCGGATGGACGACGGGCTCGCCCTTGATCCGGGCGGTATCGGCAATCTCGCAATAGGTGCGGATCATCGGCGCCGCCGAGGTCAGCATCGTCGCCACCGCCATCAGGAACCACATCAGCACGAGCGCCGACGCCTGCGCCCCCAACGAGCCTGAAAGCGGTGCCGGCGCAAGGCACAAAGCGAAGAACCGGTCGAGCAAATCCGGCAGCGGCAATCGCGGCAGGTCTTTGAGCAGCGCGTCGCCCGGAGCGCCGCCGGCAAGGCGACTTTCGGCGGCGCGGATCGCCATGGCAGCGAGGATGAACCAGGCAAGCACGACGCCCGCGCCGATGGTGAGCATCACGGCAAGGCGCGGGCTGCGCGCCAGTCCCGCCGTGGCGCGGCCGGCGCGGTCGAGATGGCGAAAATCGTGCTCCTGGCCGGTCATGGCAATCGAATGGGCCGAATCGCCGCGTTGATCAAGCCCGCCGATCTGCCCTATATCGCATACAGGCCGACGGGCCGCCATCAACATGGAAGCCTGGCGTGGAGCAGAACGACAAAGCCCGCATATTGGTTGCCGGCAGCGGCCCGGCCGGCCTGATCGCGGCACTCGGCTTTGCCGAGGCAGGTTTTGCCGTGACGCTGGCTGGCCCCGACGCCGCCGGCGGCGATGGCCGCACCACCGCCCTTATGAACCCTGCTCTCAAGGTGCTCGACCGGCTGGGCGTGCTGGACGAACTCAGACCGCAGGCGGCGCCACTGAAAGTTATGCGCATCGTCGACGCAACGCGCCGGCTGATCCGCAGCCCGACCGTCACCTTCCGCGCCAGCGAAATCGGCGAAGAGCAGTTCGGGCTCAACCTGCCGAACAAAGTCCTGATCCCGGTGCTTGCCAAGGGGGTCGCTGCAAATCCCGGCATCGAGTGGCGAAAGTCGATGGTCGATGCCTGGCGGCTCGACACCGATCGCGCACATGTTCGCCTCGCCGACGGCAGTGAGGTCTCCGCATCGCTGGCGGTTGCCGCCGACGGGCGCCTGTCGCCGGCGCGCGAGGCCGCCGGGATCAAGGCCTCCGCCCGTCCCTATCCCCAGTCGGCGCTCGTCCTCAATTTCAGCCATCGCAGCGAGCACGGTTTCATCTCGACCGAATTCCATACCGAGACCGGGCCGTTCACGCAGGTGCCGCTGCCGGGCAAGCGCTCCAGCCTGGTCTGGGTGGTGAAGCCGGAAACGGCGCAGGAACTGGCGGCGCTCGACGATTCCACGCTCTCTTTTCGGGTCGAGGAGCAGATGCAGTCGATGCTCGGCCGGGTCTCGGTCGAGCCCGGCCGCCAAATTTATCCGCTTTCGGCGGCCTCGCCCGGTCGCTTCGCGCAAAACCGTGTGGCGCTTGTCGGCGAGGCTGCTCATGTCTTCCCACCGATCGGAGCACAAGGCCTCAACCTCGGCATCAGGGATATCGACGACCTGATTGGAATCGCCATCGAAAATCGCGACGATCCAGGGTCGAGGCTGAGCCTTGCCGCCTACGACACGCGGCGCCGTCCGGATATCCTGGCACGCAGCAGTGCGGTGAACCTGCTCAACATGTCGCTGCTGTCCGACATGCTGCCGGCGCAGCTTGTGCGCAGCGCCGGCCTCAACGTGCTGGGCAGATTCGCGCCGCTGCGCGCCTTCTTCATGCGCGAAGGCCTGCGGCCGGGCAGCGGTTTTCGAGCGCTTGCCGGCGGCTTCAGGAAACAGGCCGTGCGTTAGGACACATTTGGACCTACCGCTTTCGGCCGAGCATTGCACCTACTGATACGCAGCTTGGTGGCAGGCATCGGTGCGGCATGCATTGAAGCACGTCTGCGCCAAATCGTACCAAGTCGAAAGTCGGGGTCGATTTTTAACTGCGTGACGTGTAGATTCAAGACCTTAGGCGCCCTGTGCGCAAGCCGCTGCGGCGCCTCGGGACCGAAGTGGTGAGTGCGATGAAGACGGCCAAATTCGCGATCGGACAAGTGGTTCGCCACCGGCTGTTTCCGTTCCGTGGCGTGATCTTCGACGTCGATCCGCAATTCGCCAACACCGAAGAATGGTATGAAGCGATCCCAGCGGACATGCGTCCAAGCAAGGACCAGCCCTTCTATCACCTTCTCGCCGAGAACTCCGAGACAGAGTACATCGCTTATGTATCCGAGCAGAACCTGCTCGAGGATCGGTCGGGCGAGCCGGTCCGCCACCCGCAGATCGGCGAGATGTTCGACAAGCTGCCCGACGGGCGCTACGAGCCGAAAGGTCACTCGAAACACTGAAGGTTGGACGGGCGGCAGCAAAAAAGCGGGGCGCCTGCCCCGCTTTTTGCATGCTGGAGAAACGCTCCAACGATCAGTTGGCGGTCTTCGCCTTGTCCTGCTCTTCCTTAAGCTTCTTGGCGAAGTCCTGGTTGTTCTTGGCGACGAAGTCCTGCAGCTTCTTTTGGCGGTCCTCGATGTCCGACTGCTGCAGCGGCGGGCCGTCATAGGCGCCGCTGAAGCCCGTGAGCGCAACCTTGATCGGGTTCGGCTGGTTCTGGAAATTGACCGAGGTGAGCGTGATCTGCTGGCCCTTCTTGAAGGACGCGACAAGCTGGTCGGTCAGCGGCACTTCGGCCACGCAGCGATCCGGGAAGCAGATCACATAATCGAGCTTCTGCGCCTTGCCCGAATCGATCTGCAGGCCGATGCCCGGAGGAACGAGACGGCCGGTCGGCACCGTCACCTGGAATACCTTGCGGTTCACCTTGCCCTTGAGCTCGATCAGGCTAACGCCGGTGACGAGCTGGCCATTGCCGGCGGTGACGATGTTCTGCACATTGCAGATGTCGACGTCTTCCTGCTTGGTGCAGGCCTTGAACCAGCCCTGCGGAATCTGCGGCGGCTGCTGCGCCGAAGCCGTGAAAAGCCCGGCGCCCAGAACGCCGACCACGCCTGCGGCCAGCACCGAAAGGCGATACGCGTTGCTCGTCATATGGTGCACTTTCCTCTCAAATGATCCCGGGGACCGGCTTCTTCCTGCCGTGTGGTCCCGCTACCTGTTGCCCAAATGAGGCAACAGCATGACTTCGGAGCGCGTGTTACACTGCCAGCGGCGGCGAATCCAGCCCGGTTTCCGCGTTTTCTTGCCGCTTTCTCCTGCCCTGGACGGGACCCATCGGCGAGGGGCCGACTGAACCAAGCAACCGGCGCGCGCCGATTCAATCGGGGAGCGAAATGCTCTAGGGTGCATGTCGAATCACCAAGCTGTCCGGCAAGGAGACGGTCATGGACCGCGTTCTCGTTCGGCTGATCGCCGCGACCTCGTTTCTGGCCCTCTCGCTGCTTCCGGCCTTGTCGGAACCGAAGCACGGCATCGCCATGCAGGGCGAGCCGGCGCTGCCTGCGGGCTATGCGCATTTCGACTACGTCAATCCCGATGCCCCGAAGGGCGGCAACGTCACCTATTGCGTCGTCGGCAGTTTCGACAATCTCAATCCCTTCATCCTGAAGAGCCTGCGCACCACCGCGCGCGGCATGATCGACACGGTCTACGGCAACCTGGTCTTCGAGCCGCTGATGCAGCGCAACTACAACGAGCCTTTCAGCCTCTACGGCCTGCTCGCCGACAGCGCCGACATGGACCCGGATCGCAAGAGCATCGAGTTCCACCTCAGTCCCAATGCCAAATGGTCGGACGGCCAGCCGGTGACGCCGGAGGACGTGCTGTTCACTTACGATGTCTTCAAAGACAAGGGCCGCCCACCTTACAGCGATCGCATGAGCATGATCGCCAGGCTGGAGAAGACCGGCGACCACAGCGTGAAGTTCACCTTCAACGAAAAGGCCAATCGCGAATTCCCGCTGATCGTCGCGCTGACGCCGATCATCCCCAAGCACGCCTTCGACAAGGAGACCTTCGACAAGACCACGCTGAAGCCGCTGATCGGCAGCGGCCCCTATACCGTGGACAAGGTGCAGCCTGGACAGCGCATCATCTTCAAGCGCGATCCCAATTATTGGGGCAAGGAAATCCCATCGAAGCGCGGCTTCGACAATTTCGATCAGATCACCATCGAGTATTTCCTCAACGCCAATGCCAAGACGGAAGCGTTCAAGAAAGGCATCTGCGCGCTCGACGACGAGACCGATCCGGTCAAGCGCGACCGCGATATCGCCTTCCCAGCCTTTCGCAACGGTGACGTGAAGCAGGAATATTTCGACACCGGCATTCCGCCCGTGGTGACGGGCTTCCTGTTCAACACCAGGCTGTCAAAGTTTTCCAATCCGGTCGTGCGGCGCGCGCTCGGCATGCTCTACGACTTCGAATGGGCCAACAAAAACCTGTTCGCCGGCAAGTTCAATCGCACCATGAGCTTCTGGCAGAACTCCGAGCTGTCAGCGCTCGGCCATCCCGCCGACGAGCGGGAGAAGGCGCTGCTTGCCCCCTACCCCGGCCGCGTGCCTGCCGAGGTGATGGACGGCACCTGGCGACCGCCGGTCACCGACGGCTCCGGCCAGGACCGCAAGGTGCTGCGAGCGGCTTTCGAGCTCCTGAAAAGCGCCGGCTATCACGTAGATGACGGCCGGATGCTCGACCCTGAAGGCAATCCCTTCGGCTTCGAGATCATGACGTCATCGCAGGATGAGGAGCGGCTTGCGGCCCTGTATCAGCGCACGCTGGAGAAGATCGGCATCGATGTTACCATCCGCGGCCTCGACGGCGATCAGATCCAGTCGCGCAAGCAGCGCTTCGACTTCGAGGTTCTGATCGGCACAAGCGGTTTCAACAATTCGCTCTCGCCCGGCAGCGAGCAGGTGGGGCGCTGGGGATCCGTTGCGGCAAAGAAGGAAGGTTCATTCAACCTGGCGGGCGTCGCCGACCCAGCGGTCGACGCGGCGATCAATGCGATGCTGAATGCCCGCACGAAGGAAGACTATGTCGCCGCGGTGCGCGTTCTCGATCGGCTGCTGATATCGGGCAACTACATGGTGCCCATGCAATACAACACGCAGCAGTGGCTGGCTTACTGGAGCTACCTGGAACATCCGCAAAAGACGCCCATATTCGGCTATCAGTTGCCGACATGGTGGCGAAAGCCCAACTGACGCAAACCCCGCCTGACACGGACCAAGCAAGGAGACGAGCATGAGCGCGGAGAACTCGATCACCATCGATGTGGTGTCCGATGTCGTCTGTCCCTGGTGCTTCATCGGCCAGAAGCGGCTGGACAGGGCGATCGCCGCTGCCGGCGATGTCGACGTGCACGTGCGCTGGCGGCCGTTCCAGCTCGATCCGACCATTCCGCAAGGCGGCATGGATCGCCGCGAATACATGCTGGGCAAATTCGGCAGCGAGGAACGCATCCGTCAGATCCATGCGCGCATTGAGCCGCTCGGCGAGGCGGAAGGCATCCATTTCGCATTCGGCGCTATCCAGTTCGCCCCTAACACGCTGGACGCCCACCGCGTCATCCGTTGGGCGGGGCCTGCCGGCGAGGACGTGCAGAACCGGCTGGTGCGGCGCCTCTTCCAGCTGAATTTCGAGGAAGGCGCCAATCTCGGCGACCACGCCGTCCTGGCCGATGCAGCCCGCGAAGCCGGCATGGACGCTTCCGTGGTCGAGACGCTGCTGCCGACGGATGCCGACGTCGAGGCCGTGCGCAACGAGATCGCCACCGCTTCGCGCATGGGCATCACCGGCGTGCCGTGTTTCCTGCTCGAAGGCAAATATGCCGTCATGGGCGCGCAGCACGCCGACACGCTTGCCGACGCCATCCGCCAGGTCGCTGCGGCCAAGGCGCGCGGCGAACTGGAAACAGCGGGCTAAACCAAACTCACATCACCCTTCGCCTCGCCGACGCAGAATGGTGACTGCTGGGGCACGACATTCCCCGACCACGGGTGGTCTACAGCGGTCGATTCGAGGGGGCCACAGGTCTCCTGAATGCAGTTTTCCAGGCGCTTCAGCCGTGGACCAGCCGCAGATCGGGCTGAATATCCCTTCACAAAACCGTGTTTTTGGCTTCCCCTGGGGAAAGACCTTTCCAGCCGAAACTCTGCTCCCAAACGGCTGAAACAAAACACGAATTCCCCTCCGATAGATATCAGCCGGCAAAGCATTTCTGTTGCCTTCATGCCACGGCGGGTAACCCTGTTCACATTCGGGGGCAGAAAACTAATGGAAAATGATCAATTGGTGTTACCATATGTAACAAAACTAGAAAGGTTCGGGCGGGATCGTGATTCGGGTCGGTAGACCGCGACGTACAGTACCGGAGCAACCATCCAGCGAGGCGGCAAGGTCCTCGCCCCTGACGCCGGTATCGTCGATGCGCACATTCTGGGGGCTGATGCGAGCCTACTGGTTCTCCAACCGCTGGAAGGAAGCCTGGACCCTCACCCTCGTCATCGCGCTGCTCACGACGCTGTCCAGCAAGGCCGGCGTCTGGTTCGCGATGGCGCTGGGAGATCTGACCACCTCGATTGCCTTCTTCCACGATGCCGCAAACACCAAGCCGCTTGAAACGCTGCTGACCAATGCCGGCATAGTCATCCTCCTCGTCGTGCTCAAGGATGCCGGATTGACAGGCGTTCGCAGCCTCGTCTCGGCGACCTTGCATCGCAAATGGCGCGGCTGGCTCAACAGCCAGTTCAACGAAGCGCTGCTCGATACCAACCATACGCATTTTCATGCCCAGCACGGTTCGTCCGTCAGCGCGCTCGCGGCCCCCGACAACATCGACCAGCGTATCCAGGAATCCATCAAGGACATGACCGGCGGCGCCATCGGCCTCGCCATGGGCGTGCTCGCCGTTGCCACATCGCTGTTTTTCGTCGGCCAGAACCTCATTCAAACCTCTGTCGAGGTGAAGGGGCTGGAGTTCCTCGGCAGCTACGGCAGCGCTGTGCTCGCTTTCCTAGCGGTTGCCACCTATGTGCCGCTGAACACCTGGATCGCGGTAAAGCTCGGCTCCATGCTCGAACGGCTCAATGTCCGCATGCAGCAGGCTGAAGGCAGCTATCGCGGCGAGTTGATCACCTTCCTGCGCCGCAGCTTCCATGTCGCGGCGTCGCGCGGCGAGGACGTCCAGAAAACCATGCACGACCGGCTCTATGTCGACATCGACCGCACATGGTCGCGGCTGAACGTCGTCAATTCGAGCTACATGTCGTTCGAGCTGATCTACAATTTCATTGGCGCCCGCATTGTCGCCTATGCGCCGGGGCTTGTCCCCTTCATTCACAACGGCTTCGACCTCAAGGGCTACATCACCGGCTCCGAGATGGTCGCCTCGCTGATCAGCCAATGTTCGTGGTTTATCCATGTCATGCCCAATATCGCGACGTTGAGAGCCAACAGCCAGCGCGTGACCGAGCTCGCCAACGCCATCGAGAACGTCCAGCAGCCGCAGGAATTCTACCGGCAGACCGGCCGCTCCGACTTCAGCTATGCCAGCCAGAACCCGGTCTTCGGCCTGACCATCCAGAAACTGGAACTGGCGCACCAGGGCGAGGATGCAACCCCGTTCCTCAGTGCCGCCAACCTGCGCTTCCGTCGCGGCGAGTGGACTTTCTTCAAAGGCGAGTCCGGCAGCGGCAAGACCTCGCTGATCAAGGCGATCAACGGGCTGTGGCCTTATGGGCGGGGCACCATCGTCTTCCCGGAGGGGGTGAAGAGCTTCTACGCCGCTCAGGAGGTCAAGCTGCAGCAGGTTTCGCTGAAGCAGTTGGTCTGCCTGCCGGGTTCCGAGCACGATCATACCGACGCGCAAGTCGCGTCGGCGCTGCACAAGGCTGGCCTCGGCGACTTCATCGAACACATGGCCGATGAGAGCCGCGAGGGAAAGCTCTGGGACCAGATTCTGTCCGGCGGTCAGAAACAGAAACTGGTGGTCGCACGCATCGTTCTGCAGCAGCCGGGACTGCTGTTCCTCGACGAGGCGACCGGCGCGCTCGATCCCGAAGGCAAGATCGCCTTCCATCAGGCGATCAAGGACAATTGCCCCGATGCCACGGTGATCAGCGTCATGCATGAGGCGATGCCGCCAAGGTCCCTTTTCGGCGAGGAGTTCTACCACAGCGTGGTTGCGATAAGCGACGGGGTCGCCACCAAGAAGCCGCTTGTCCCCAGCCTCCCCCGCGAGCTCACCACCATCCTTGCTCAGCCGCGGCCGGTCGAGGAAAAGTGGCTGCGCTTCTCACGCCGGCTGAAGCAGAAATAGCAGTCATACCAAGCTTTTGAGCGTCGCCACGGCCTGGCGGCCGCCGCCTTCGATCACAGTCTCGCGATTTACCCTCTCCGCAGCCGTTTTGCCCTCCTTCGCGATTGACTCCGCAGAACGCGCTCCTATGTTGCGCGCGCTCGCAGAATTCCAAACCGAAACCCGCGGGCAGAAAGGTCAACCCGCCATGCCTGGCGATAGTCACAGTCGAACGCAACCGCCGTCCGCCTTGACGTGACCTGACGGCTCACGTCCTGCCGGACGGCAAGGAGTGAGTCATGAACGAATTCGCACCCGTATTGGACGACGAAGCGGTCGTCGTCGCCCGTGTTCTTGCCAACGATCACGTCGCCGACGTCGTCGAGGCCCTGAACCATGAACCGCGCGAGACGGCCATCGAGCTGCTCTGCGCGGTGCCGTTCGAGCGTCTGGTCGAAATCTTCGACCAGCCGGAGCTCGAAAGCGCGCCGGAGCTCGCCGCAGCGCTGCCGCGCGCCAAGGCAGGCAAGCTGCTCACCGCCATGTCGGTCGACCGCGCAGCCGACATCCTGCGCGAGCTCGATGAGCCTGCGCGCTCGGAACTGCTTGGCGCGCTTGCCCCACCGCTGCGCGCGACGCTGCTTTCGATTCTCGGTTATCCCGAAGGCAGCGCCGCCTCGATCATGACGACCGAGTTCGTCAGCGTGCCTTCGGACTGGACCGTCGGCCGCACGCTTGACTACATCCGCAAAGTCGAGCGCACGCGCGAGACCGTCTATGCGATCTATATCACCGACAAGGAGACGCAGCTCCTGCTGCGGGCGACGGGCTTGCGCCGGCTGATCACCGGCGAGCCCCAGGACTCGATCCTGTCGGTGGCGCCGGATCGCATGCCGGTGACGGTCACGCCGCTGACTGATCGCGAAACGCTGGCGCAGACGATCTCCAAATACGATCTGCTCGCCGTGCCGGTTGTGGATCACGGCAAGATCCTCGGCATTGTCACCGTCGACGACATCATCGACAGCATGGTCGAGGAAACGACCGAAGACGTTCATCGTTTCGGCGGCATGGAGGCGCTGGACGAGCCCTATATGAAGATGGGCTTTCTCGCCATGATCCAGAAGCGGGCCGGCTGGCTCTGCGCCCTGTTCCTCAGCGAGATGCTGACGGCGAACGCCATGCAGAGCTACGAGGGCGAGTTGGAGAAGGCGATCGTGCTCACCCTCTTCATCCCGCTGATCATGAGCTCGGGCGGAAATTCCGGCTCGCAGGCGACCTCGCTCGTCATCCGCGCGCTGGCGTTGCGCGAGATTGGCCTTGGCGACTGGTGGCGTGTCGCCTTGCGCGAGCTGCCGACAGGTGTGGTGCTCGGCTCGATTCTCGGCATTGTGGGCGTCTGTCGCATCGCGCTCTGGCAGTATTTCGGCTTTTACGACTATGGCCCGCATTGGATGCTGATCGCGGCGACTGTAGGTGCGGCGTTGATCGGCATCGTAACCTTCGGCTCGCTGTCGGGATCGATGCTGCCTTTCGCGTTGAAGCGCATCGGCTTCGATCCGGCCAGCGCCTCGGCGCCGTTCGTCGCCACGCTGGTCGATGTCACCGGGTTGGTGATCTATTTCTCGGTGGCTCTGGTGATCCTGCGCGGCACGCTCCTCTAGCCAGGAAGCTTCGCGCCGCTGACATGGCCGGCGGCGCCTTCCCGGCTTGGCTTCAAACGCGCTCGCCGTTCTTCACGCGATAGGTCGGCTTGTACATGGTGACCAGCTCCTCCGCCGCTGTGGGGTGAACGGCCATGGTGCGGTCGAAATCGTCCTTGGTCAGCCCCGCCTTCAGCGGAATGCCGAGAAGCTGCGCCATCTCGCCGGCGTCAGGTCCCAGGATATGGGCGCCGAGCACTTTCCGCGACGCGCCGTCGACCACCAGCTTCGTCAGCATCTTTTCGTCGCGGCCCGACAGCGTGTGCCGCATGGGACGGAAAGACGCGCGATAGATCTCGATGTCAGGGAAGCGCTTGACCGCCTCGTCCTCGGACAGGCCGACGGTGCCGATTTCCGGCTGCGAAAACACGGCCGTCGGAATGGTGTCATGGTCTGGCGCTGTCGGATTGCCTTTGAAGGCTGTCTCGATGAAACACATCGCTTCGTGGATCGCCACCGGCGTCAGTTGCACGCGGTGGGTGACGTCGCCGATCGCCCAGATATTGTCGATGCTGGTGCGGGAAAATTCATCGACGACGATCGCGCCCGTCTTGCCGAGCTCCACGCCGACCCCTTCGAGGCCCATATTCTCCGTATTCGGGATGCGGCCGATCGCCAGCATGACCTGGTCGACGGTCAGCGTTTGGCCACTGGAGAGCAGCACGTCCAGCCTGCCCTCCGGCGTTTTGCGCACCCGTTCCGAGATCGAATGGCAGAGGATCCTGATCCCCTTCTTCTCCATCGTCTCGTGCAGCGAGCGGCGGAGGTCCATGTCGAAGCGCGAAAGAATCTCCCGGCCGCGGTAGACCAGCGTGGTGTCGACGCCCAGTCCATGAAAGATGTTGGCGAACTCGACGGCGATATAGCCGCCGCCCTCGATCATGATCGCCTTCGGCAATTCCTTGAGATCGAAGGCCTCGTTGGAGAAGATGCAATATTCGTGACCGGAAAGCGCCGGGTGCGGAGCCGGACGGCCGCCCGTGGCGATCAGGATCTGGTCGGCGCTGACAGTGCGGTCTTCGGCAGTGAGATAGACGGAATGCGGATCGACCAGCACGGCGCGCGAGTGGAAGGCCTCGCCGCCCGCACCCTCGACATTCCTCTTGTAGATCGCCTCCAGCCTGGCGATCTCCTTGTCCTTGTTGGCGACCAGCGTCGGCCAGTCGAAGCTTGCCTCGGGCACCCTCCAGCCATAGCCGGCGGCATCGGCGAAATGTTCCGGGAATTGCGAGGCATAGACATAGAGTTTCTTCGGCACGCAGCCGCGGATGACGCAGGTGCCGCCATAGCGATACTCCTCGGCAATGGCGACGCGCTTGCCGAGCGAGGCAGCCACACGAGCCGCCCTCACGCCGCCAGAGCCGCCGCCGATGACGAAAAGATCATAGTCGTAACCGGCCATCGAAAGGGCTCCTGCGCAATGGAAGTGTGTCAGAGGTAGGCTGACAGCAGGCAAAAGAAAAGCCCGGAAACCCGGGCTTTTCTAGTCCAGTCGGCCATCGGCCGCTTGAAACGGATCAGTTCTGCGAATTGTCAGCCGGAGGGGAGTTGTCGGCAGGAGCCTGGTCGTCTGCAGGAGCAGAATTGTCGGCAGGAGCGGAGCCGTCGGCGGGAGCGGTCGCATCCTTCGCAGGCTTGGCCGGAGCCGCGGCCTTCGCGGCGGCGGCGAGCGTTTCGCCGACCTGCTGGGCGAGGTCACGGGCGACCCCGTTCTGCCAGATGTCGGCCGCCTTCACCAGGTCGCGCGTGACCGCCGGGCCGCTGTCCAGCAGCTTCTTGCCGGCATCGGAGCTGTAGAAAGTGGCGATATCGTTGAGGTCCTTTTCCGAGAACACTTTGGCGTAGGCGAGCGCCGCCTCCTTCTCCAGGTCGGCGCGGCGCGCCGCCAAGCCCATGGCCTTCTCGGTGACCGTTTTGCCGATCAGCTCCTGCATGTCGGGGTTCTTCTGGATCAGCTGGTTCTCAAGCGCGGCCGCCGCCTGCGGCAGGATATTGTCGAACGGGTCGGTGGCGTGGATAGCCGCAACTGCGGCCCGTGCGGCCTTCAGGTGCGATTCGCTGATATCCTGCGAAAACGCCGGCGAGGACAGCGCAAGCACCGCTGAGGCCGCCAGAATGGTCGAAAGGCGGCGAACCCGTTTATGCAACATCATGGTCGATAGAACTCCCTGGTTTTCGGGCGGCATGGACGGTTTGGATGCCGTCGCCGCCGGCGATGACGGCGGTTGACGCCAGCCCGATGAATAGACCGTGCTCGACGACGCCTGGAATGGCGAAGAGAGCATTCGAAAGCGCTCTTGTATCCGGAATGCGGCCAAAAGATGCATCGAGGATAAAGTGGCCGCCGTCTGTAACAAATGGCTGTCCTCCCGTCATCCTCAATGTCACCGGGCCGGCAAGGCCGAGGCTTGCCGCCGCCGCGCCGACCGCGATCTCGGTGGCGCGCAGGCCGAACTTATTGACCTCGATCGGCAGCGGGAAACGGCCGAGCGTCTCGACCATCTTGGACTGGTCGGCAATCACGATCATGCGCTGCGACGCCGCCGCGACGATCTTCTCGCGCAGGAGCGCCCCGCCGCCGCCCTTGATCAGCGTCAGCGCGGGGTCGATCTCGTCGGCGCCGTCGATGGTGAGATCGAGCTCGGGCGTTTCCTCGAGCGTCGACAGCGGCACGCCAAGCTCGCGGCAGAGTGCCGCGGTGCGCTCGGATGTGGGCACGCCGATGATGCCAAGGCCGGTCGCGACCTTTTCAGCGAGCAGCCGGACGAACTCGTCTGCGGTCGTGCCCGTGCCGATGCCGAGCCGCATGCCGCTGCTGACATGGGCGAGCGCCGCACGCGCGGCCTCGACCTTCAACTGCCTTGCGTCCATGCCGCTGCCGTCCCCGATTTCCATGGTTTGGCGCGCTCCTAGCATTTTTGCTTGTCCCGTCAAAGGCTCTGCCTGTGGACCGATGGAGGCGGCTTGCTTGACCGCCGCGCAGCTTGTATCGGCTGCGGCACTTCAATCATTCAGGACTGGCCATGACCCGACCGATCATCGTGTTCGACCTCGATGGGACGCTCATCGACACCGCGCCGGATCTGCTCGATAGCCTGAACCACAGCCTGGCGGCCGCGGAGCTTGCCGCGGTCGACCAAGCCGGCTTCAAACGCTACGTCGGCCATGGCGGCCGCGTCATGATCGAACGCGCGCATGCGGCGCAAAACAAGGCGCTGATGGCGGAAGAGCACGACCGGCTGCTGAAGCTTTTCCTAGACCATTACACGATCAACATTCCTGGCAAGTCCCGCCCCTACCCCGGCGTCGTCGCGGCCCTCGACCACTTCCAGGCCGCCGGTTATCTGATGGCGGTTTGCACGAACAAGTATGAAGCGAATTCGGCGACGCTGATGGGCGCGCTCGGTCTCGACAAGTACTTTGCCGCGATCTGCGGTCAGGACACTTTTGCCTTTCGCAAACCCGACCCGCGCCATCTGACCGAAACCATCAAACTGGCTGGCGGCGATCCGCACAACGCCCTGATGGTCGGCGATTCGCAAACCGACATCGACACCGCCAAGGCGGCCGGTATTCCGGTGGTCGCGGTGGATTTCGGCTATACGGATCGTCATGTGCGCGAGTTCGAACCGACGCTGGTGATCTCGCATTTCGACACGCTGACGCCGGAATTGGCCCAGCGTCTGATCGCGGCGGCGCGCTGAGCGGCGGCCAGGTCGAGCCGGCAGGAACCCGAAGTCAATCCGCGGGACAACGTCGGCACATTGCCTTGACTTCGCGCACCCGCCTCCCTTATATCGCGGCTCGCTTCGGCCTTAGGGCAACGAGCGGGCGATTAGCTCAGCGGGAGAGCACACCCTTCACACGGGTGGGGTCGCAGGTTCAATCCCTGCATCGCCCACCATCCAACTTCCCGAGACAGTTGGATGATCCGCCGCGATAGACCCCTTCAAATTCGTGCTGCAGGCAGCTCGCGTCCAGAGGCCGCCTAGATCAGGCCTCGGCGCACGTTCAAATGCGTTACTGCCGTCACCAGAACGGCGCCGGTCATGAAATAGAGCGTGGCTATGATGTTGCCCTGATGGAAATGCAGCCCGGCAAACAGCAGGGCCATAACCACGGCAAGAAATGCGATTACACGCGAGAAGTTATCGGGCATGGGGCGACGAACCTATGCAAATAGGATGGACGGCCGCCCTCAATCAGCCGCGTGCTCCATAGATCGGTTTTCGATTTTCCGCAATTGCCTTTTGAAGCACTGCCGTAATGTGGTGCCTGCTGCGCGGCGGCCGGTATCGACGGCCGGGCCGCTGCCCTTCTCGCCATTCAGCGCCGCCGAGAGCGGCATGCCGACATTGCGTTCGAAGGCGCTGAGTTCGTCGGTCGGACCGTCGGCATGGTCCACGTAGGGCGCGGCGGGAAGGAGCTGCTGGGCATTGGCGACGCTTCTCTGTGATCGCCTTCACATACACCGCGAGGGCGTCGCGCACAGATATCGCACCGGGTGGCACTGACCTCTGCTTGAATGCATGGGCTCAAAACGGCTTCCGGACCTGAAAGTGGGTCGGTCCTCGGCAGGGAACTTCGATCACCTAGCCATTTTCAGATTTGCTGTTCGCGCGCGTCGGTCACCTCCCGCCACGCGCGCGGACGGCGTTTCGTAGATCGGTTCGCGTCCGCCAGCGCCCTCCGGTTCCCGTTGCAAGGGAAAGTTGCCGGCCAATTTGATGTCGGCAGCGCACGTCTGGCGCCCGATCTTCCGAAGGCCGTCGTGTGTTGCCGTAATAGCCACGAAAGGAGACAGGCTTTGATCGAGCATGCACTTGTCATACAATTTCCGCTCAACGAGAGGCGGAATCGCATCATGTCCACAGCCGGCGCAGATGACAGGAGTACCCTGCCGCGTCTGGCGCGGATCGATCCGCGCCAGTTCGATTTGCTGTTCGGCGGCTGCAAGGTCGAACGTTATGCCGCCGGTCAGCACCTTTTCGTCCAGGAAGACGCATCCGACCGCATCTATGGCGTGATGAGCGGCACGGTCGAAATTTCGCTTTATTCACCGGGCGGGCAGAAGCTGGTGGCCAACATCGAGCTGTCACGCAGCCTGATCGGCGAAATCGGCGCGCTCGACGGACGCCCGCGTACGGCAACTGCCATCTGCCTCACCGCATGCGAGCTGGTTTCGCTCAGTCGCGCGCAACTCTTTGACCGCATTGAAAAAAATCCACCGCTGGCGCGCGCCATGATCGAGCTCCTGTGCACACGGCTGCGCTGGATCAGCGGCGAGCTCGGCGACCAGGCCTTCTTCGGCATCGAGGCCCGGCTGGCGAAACGGCTGGTGTTCCTCAGTGGCGTAATGGCCGACCCCGCCGGCTGGATCCCGATTTCACAGTCGGAGCTTGGCGAATTCCTCGGCGCGACGCGCGAGTCGGTCAACAAGACGCTCAACGACTGGCGCAACCGGCACATGATCGCCATCAAACGTGGCGGGCTGCGCATCACCAATGCCGCCGCGCTGAACCACATCGCCGATTCGCAGGACGACGACTGAACGATTCTGACCCGAATCAGAGCCGCGAAATCAGGTAGCGCAGCGCGGACCGGCTCGGCATGAAGAAGTAGCCGCCGCCTTTCGTGCTGACGAATTGCGGCCTGTCCCTGAGCACCGTCACCTTTTCCCAGGACGGAATCGAGAACCGGCCGCCGCCGTCGCGCGCGCCGATCGTCGGATCCTTTTCGCCGACAAGGCCTTGGAACGAGCTCGACGAGACCCAGGTCTGCTGAATGAACTCGTATTGGCGTTCGATGTCGGCGTTGAGGCACATGAAGAGAAGCCCTTTCTCGACCTTCCCGCTGCGGTCTTTCTTCTCATAGGTGCGGCCGACGCGCAGGATGCGGTGGCGCTTGCCGATCCTGATCTGCGTCTCGCGATCCTCGCCAAGCGAGTCGCGCGGATTGGAGCGGCGTATATGGGAGCCGAGCGGACAGCGATGGCCCTGCGGGTCCTCAGCGCCAAGCGCGAAGTCGTTGTCGACGCCACGACCCGGGCGGCCATCGGGGTTGCGCACCAGCGAACTGCCGTCCTGCCAGCGGCCGAGCATCTTGGCCGCGACCCAGCGCGGCGTGATGGCGTCGTCGCCAGTCTCACGCACAGCCCGTGCGGCGGCGTGCTTGCAGTAGTCATCGAACAACTCGACATGCTGCTCGAACTGGCGCACGACCAGGAACGAGCCGTTGCGGCCGAAATCGCGCGGCGGCGGGGGCTGACCGGGGATCTGCCGGTTGCGCCGCACCTGGGACAGGATGCCGGTCCGGTCCTGCGCTGCCTTGACGGACGGCGAGGCGGGATAGAACCCATGCTCGTCGCGATAGCCGAACAGGAACTCGCCCGGCGCGACCAGGTGCATCGGCGCGGCACCCTTGTTGGCGCGCGACGTACCCCTGACGATCGGCTGCGAGACGCCGTCGGCGAAGCCGAAATGCTCATAGGCGCGGGCGCGCTCCGGCTTGCCGTCGTTGCCGGCATGTTGCGTTATCGCGCCTTCTTTCTTTGGCTCGCGGTTCACGACAAGCGGCAATTCGGCAACGATCTTCATCCCCGCGCCTGTCGTCTTTCGCTTCGCGGCCGCTACCTCCCCCTTCAGCACCGCCCGCTCCGCGGCGTAGCAGATGACGACTGCGTCGACCGGCGCCCTGGCCGAACCCCACTGCCATTTGTCAGGCGCGTCGGGGCCGGTGTCGTCGAGGATGCGGCTGCGTTCTGGATTGCCCATGCCGTGGCGAAAGGCAGCTGGGAATGTGTCCAGCGGATCGTCGTCGACCCCGCCCTTCAGCCCGAGCCGGCGAAGCCCGTCGGGGCCGAAGGCCACCGTCATGGCGCGTCCGGCCGGCACGCCGTCGCCGAAACTCGTCTTGTCGATAACGAAGTCCAGCCACGCCTTCCGTTGCATTGCCGGCAGTTCTTCCGGCACCCGGATCGCCAGCATATGCGCGTGGCCAAGCGCGCCGAACGGGCCGAAGAAAATGGATTGGATCTCGCCCGCTTCCAGTTCTTCGACGGGCGAAGGCGCCGGTTCGCGGGCGACGGTTGCCGCCGGCCTTGCCTGCGGCCGCTGCAGCGAGCCGAACAGGCTCACCCAGTTGCGGGCCTCGCTGCCGGTGGCGGAAGCAATGCCGCGTCGGATCCTCGAGTTGATACGGATGCGCGGGGTGTTGAGATGCGGGTAGGCAGAGTACCAGAACAGGGTTGGCACCTGCTGACGCCGTGCCCAGCGCTTGAAGCGGTCCCCGTCACGCGCGCCGTCGAGGAAGAGCCAACGCGTGCGCGGGTAGCCTTCGGTGTTGCTCCACACGCCGGTCAGGCCCTCGGAGGCCTTGGCGATGAAGTCCTCGAGATAGCTTTCCCAGCTGCCGCCGTAGTTGGAGAAGAACATCAGCTTGTCGGTACCCGGCAGCAGGACCCAGCGGGCGAAGTGAATGGTGTTTATGGTGGCGAGGAACCCCGGCTTGAACACTTTCTGCGCCGATATCGAGATCAGGTAGAAGGAAAGCCTCAGCGCCAGTCGCCGCAAGGTGCCGGCCTTCATCGTCGATATCGCGGTGAGATGGTTTTGCGCGCAGTGGTCCTCATTGGCGAGGATCCTGTCCAGCGCGCCGATATCGACCGGCGTGTTCTGCGGCCGGTCCTTGTCCTCGAGACGCCGCAGGCTGAGGAAGCACAAGCCGATGAACAGCAGGGCTATCGCGAGCAGCCCCAGCACCGCCAGCAGAAGCGCGGTGCCGGCAATTGCGACATTGGTGAAGGTGACGCCCTGAGGGTTGCCGAATACGAGCACATAGGTCATGCGCCAGCAGGCAACGACGACGATCGCGACAATGGCGAGCACAGCCGGCGCAAGCAGTGTCGTCGTCAAGGCCCGCCACCAGCGGCCCGGGGGCCGCTCCAGCAGGCTTTCAGCCGGCTCGAAGGCCCAGCCGAACTGTCCCAGCGACTGGGCATGCCGGCGCGCCTCGGTGAGCACGGCAAGGGCGTTGCCCGTACCCGCGCGCGGCCTTTCGACGATCTCGCGCACGCTGTCGGCAAGCTCGGCCTCGGCCAGGATGCGGCGCACCGAATGGCCAGGCGTTCCCGAAAAAACCAGTCCTGCCGTGCTGCCGAAGGACGGCGAGATCTCGATGTGATGCTTCTTGAGGAAGTCCTCCAGCGAGGCGCCATCGGGCAGACCGCACACGGCCCTGAAGATCGGCAGCAGCCGGTGGCCTATGGCCTGCGTGATGGCGCCGATGACATCGTCGGTGCTGCCGTCGCCGGAGATTTCGAGTACGAGCGCGCCGGTCTCGAGGTCCGATTTCTCGTCCCTGCCGGTGGCGGCGACAGCCAGGCTGGCGAAATGGACCGTGCCGACATTGTCGAGCGCATTGCCCACCTCGTCGATCGCCGGATTGCCAAGGGCGCCGACCTTGTCGCGCACCGCATCAAGCGGCACCGCACGCCTGATCGGGCAAACCACTGTGACCATCGACTGGTCGACCGTGCGGCAAAGCGGCGAGCGCTCGAAATCGACATGGAGGCTCGCCGGATAGGCGCCGACATTGACCATCTTGCCGGCTCTGCCGCGCGCGCGGCTGAGCTTGGGCTTGCCGAACAGGGCGCGAACGCATTCGCCGATCTGAATGCGTGCGATCTCGGCCCCGATGCACAGGTGAATGCCGTGGCCGAACACCATGTAGTCGCGATAAGGCCGCGAGATGTCGAATTCGTTTGGCCTTTGCACGATTTCCGGATCGAACATGGCAGAAAGCGTTGCCGGCATTACCACCGTTCCGGCCTTCACCAGGCGCTCTCGGCGCGTGCCTTGGCCGATGACCGCGTCACGGGCGGTGTAGCGCCACGGTCCGACCCAGATCGGCTTGAAGCGCATAGCTTCCAAGATCGCCCGATCGAGTTTGCCGGTATCGCCCGCTGCAATGGCTGCGTCGACAGCCTGCCTGGCGTCGGACCGTGACAGGATGAGGTCCAGGCAATTGCCTCCGGCAAGCACATTGGTCGGAACGAAGCCGGCAATCATGCCGAGCATGATCGAATGGATGTCGGGCTGCGACAGGCGGCCTTGATCCATGAGCGCGACTAGGCGCGCCAGCGGCCGTTCGTCCTTCCCTCCCCTGTCCTTGACCGCGGCAATCGAGCGGTCGATGACCTTGATCAGACGATCGCCGCCGACGATCGCGAGCTGACGTGTCGTTGGGCTCGCTGTCGGATCGGAAAAGAACAGCGCGCTGAGCGCGATCGACCAGTCGGCAAACTCCGTTTCATCGTCGATCTCGAGGCCGAAATAGTCGCGACAGATGCGTACCGGAACGATCTTCATCAGCCCGGCGATGGCGTCGAAGCCGGGGCTGGCCCGGGTCATGATGTCGCGCGAATGACGCTCGGCGATCGGCCTGACGGCGGCTTCGACTTCCGCCGGCGGAAAGGCGCTCAGCACGGCCGATTTCATCTGCCGGTAGGCGGCCCCGTCCTGCATGCCGAGGATGAAGTTCGATCCCCTGGCCAGTTCGGCCATTTCCGGCCCGTACGGCGTCTCGAACTCGTCGCCGCGCTCCAAAATGTCGCGCACATCGGCGCCTTTGGTAACAAGCAGGAAATTACCGAAGGCCAAGTTTGGCCAGAAGCGGCGCAGCAGCGCCAGCAGCCAGCGCGGGTCGCTGAGAAAGAAGCCGGCGATGCGGGACGCAAGTCCCTTGGCATGAAGCCGGTCGATAGCGAAGGGCGGCATTTCAGCGACAGGGCGCTGGCTCTTCTGGGCAGCGCGGACAGCAGCGAAATACTTCAACTTGATCATGCGCGTTCGAGCCCCCCCGGCTGTCCACGTCACTGCGATGCCGGCTATTGTCTGGCCTAGGTTTGCTTCGGTCCGGCGTATGTGATTTTTTTCACAATCATCTGTCTTCGGTTCCAGCAATCATGCAATGGACTTGGCCTGGCCGAAATTGGCGATCAGGAAGTTGTTCTTCGCGGGATCGACGAACGGTATCCAGCGAATCCGCTGCTCGGAAAAATCGGGATGCCTGGTTGCCAGAATGGCGCGTTCCCGCTCGGCCTCCTCAAGGCGGCCGCTCCGCATCAAGGCGCCGATTTTGAGGAACCTGGCGTAGAAATAGCCCGGCGAAAGGTTGAGCGAGCGATCGGCAACCGCAATTGCTGCCGGCCAGTCCTCGACGAAACAGTATGCGGCAGCCAGCTCCCCCAGATTGTGGAAGCGGTAGAGGTCGAACGGGCTCAGCCGCTCGGTATCCAGGAAGAACGAGATCGCGCCGGCGGCATCGCCAAGCAGCAGGCGCGCGCTGCCCATTGCCGAGCGGGCGAAGGCAAAGCTCGGATTGATGTGGATCGCCTCGGCGAGATGCTCCGCCGCGGATGCCGGCTGGCCGCGCATGATGTCGGCCGCGCCGAGATAGGCGTGCGGGCGCGCGTCGAGGCTGTCCATCAAGAGCGACTGACGCGCAAATTCTTCGACCTTGGCCAGGTCGTCGCTGTCGCCGAAGCGCAGCCATGCCCGCCAGAAATACCACCATGCCAGCTCGTTCAACACGGCGCTGGAATTCGGATCTTCCTGGTACGCCTTCTCGAAGAATTCGAGCGCGATCTCGGTGTCCTTGCGCGTGCGCCTGTTCATGTGCCAGCGGCCCCGCCGCACCAACTGCCAGGTCTCGAGGCTTTCCCACGGCACCTGGAAGGTTCGCACCTGCTCGGCTCGATCGACCTCCTTGTCGAGGATCGAAACGATCTCGCTGCCGATCTGGTCGCGCAGGCTGAAGATGTCGATGAGGTCGCGGTCGAAGCGCTGCGACCAGACGAGGCGCCCGTTCGACGAATCGGTCAGCGAGGCGTTGAGGCGTATCTGCCCGCTGTGGCGCGCCAGCGTGCCGCCGACGATGTAGCGCGCGCCAAGCGCATTGCCGATGAGCCTGGTTCCGAGCTGGTCGTCGCGAAACTGGAAGCTGGAGCCCTTCGCGATCACCGAAAGCCAGCGGGTGTTGGACAGGCCGTAGATGATGTCTTCCGCAATGCCGTCGGCCATGTAGCCGACGTCAGGCTCGCTTCCGTTGCCGTGGAACGGCAGCACCGCGATTGCCGGCGGGCCCTTTGGTGCGAGTCTGTCATGGGCGGGAGCGGTAGGGCTGGCGACCAGGGGCGCAGCCATCGCCGCGCCGTTGCCGCCGCGTCCGGCGATCAGCACACGTACAGGCAAGGCGATGTTCTTGAGCATGAACTCGCCAAGGTCGGTGAAAACCGCCGCCGTCTTGTCCTTCACGTGGTGCCAGGTCGTCTCTGAAATGGCGAGACCGTCATGCGGAGCGAATTCCTGGAGGCGCGCGGCAATGTTGACGTCGTCGCCATAGAGGCGGCCCTCGCGGACAATCACGTCTCCGGTGTTGATCCCGGCCCGGAACGGCATGCGCATCTCATCCGCGGCCGAGGCATTGAGCGCCATGATCCGGTCCTGGAAATCGAACGCCGCGCGCAAGGCTTCGATCGGATTGCCGAATTCGGCCATGATGCTGTCGCCGGCAACGCCAAACGTGCGGCCGCCAAAGGCGCCGCAGCTGCCGGTGATGATATCGCGCCGTTCCTCGAAGGCCGCGAGGGCGCGCTCGTCGTCGATGCCCATCAGCCGTGAAAAACCAACGGCGTCGATAGAAATGATTGTCGCAAGCTGACGGGTATAGTTCCGTTCAGCCATGGTTGAGCCCCCGGTCCCTGTTTTCGGTCCAGAACAGGCGACTTCCGCTCCAAAAAACACTTCGCCGTTTGCCGTTGGAAGATCCCCGGCAGGCTCGGCGCGCCGTTGCCACCCTGTTGGTCCGGGACTCTAACAGGGTCTGGCCGAAAGCTCTACCACGAACAGCTAATGGAAGGCGGTTTCGGCCCAAGCCGCGGTTAACCGTTCGTTACCTCAAGTCCTATGTTGCAGAAACCTCCTTACCTGTTGGAATCCTGACGCTTTACCTATTCTAGCTTTCGCGGATAAGGTCGCGCCGGCCGTGACGGACCAACCGTGGAGCAAGGCGTTGCCCGCTGGTGGCGGAACCAACGGGCCAGGATTCGAGTTTTTAGCGCGTTCATGCCAACACGAGATTGAGGGGCAGTCATGCGCGCTGTTGTTTTGGCAAGCGGTATCGCATTCTTCCTTGTCGGCGGGTCGGCTTTCGCGGCCGAGGCGCAAGCGCTGCCGCCGCAAAATGCCAAGAAGCTCTCGGAAATCCTGACCAAGGTCGAGAAGCGGAGCGACTTCCAATATGTGAAGGCGGTCGACTGGAGCAGCGACGGCTATACCGTGACCTATTACACGACCGACAAAGCCAAGGTGGAAATCACCTATGATCCGGTCACCGGCGAACCGAAGTAACGCCTGAAACGGCTGCCCGCAGCTGGGCCGCCCTTGCCTATCCGAGACTTGCGTCAACGCACGTTTGATGGCTGATTGCGCGCCATGATTGCGGGCACGGGGGTGCATGGCAATGGTTGGCTACGTTCTGAAGCGCGTCCTGATGGTGCTCGCCGGCTATCTGGTCGCGGTGCTCGTCGGATTGGTCGCGTTGGTGGCGATCTATGTAGTGCTGAGCTCGTTGCCCAACGCCCCAAGCTACTTCGAGCTGATGCAGTTCACGCCCGTCGCCGTGCTGGTCGTGCCGCCGCTCGGCATGTTCGTCTATTTCCTGACGATCGTGGTGACCGGCATGCAGACTCTGGTCTTTGCGCTTATTGCCGAGTTCTTCTCGTTGCGGAGCTTCTGGCTGCACGTGCTGTTCGGCGGCGTGGCTGCGGCCGCCGGTTTCATGCTGCTCTGGCCGGACGCGCCGGACGATCCGGAACGCTGGGCCGACCTTGGCATCATTGTCGCGGCCGGGCTGGTGGCCGGTTTCGTTTATTGGCTGATTGCCGGACGCGACGCCGGTTTCAGGCGCCCGCTCATCGAGCGCTTAGGTTGACGGTGCCCGCACCGCTTCGGTCGCATCCAGCGCCTGCATCAGCTTGGCATCGCGATCGTAGACGTCGTCGAAATATTCGACCTTGCCGGACATGTCCGGCCAAGCGGTGAAATAGGCGACGTAGACCGGGATGACGCGCGTGACGTTTTCGGTCGAGTGGCCGTGCTTCAGCTTCTCGGCGATGTCATCGACCGAGGTGCCGAGCACAGCGGCCGCCATGCCGCGCGGGTCCTGCAAGCGGATGCAGCCATGGCTCAGCGCGCGTATGTCGCGCTCGAAGAACGACTTCTGCGGCGTGTCGTGCATGTAGATGGCGTGCTTGTTGGGGAAGAGGATCTTCAACTCGCCAAGCGCATTGGCCTCGCTCGGCTGCTGGCGCACGCTGAACGGGATTTTGGCCCCGTAGGCGCCCCAGTCCACCGCCGCAGAGGGAACTCGCCTGCCACTGGAATCCGTCACCTCATAGCCGGCGCGGTCCAGATAGCCCGGATCGCTGCGCAGCCTCGGCAGCATCTCATTGACGATGATCGACTGCGGCACGCCCCAATAGGGGTGGAAGTCGACCTGCTTGATCTGGTTGTAGAAAAATGCGGTCTGGTTGGTGACCTTGCCGATGACCACGCGGGTCTTCAGCTTCTCCGCGCCATTGTCGATGTAGCTTGCGGTGAAGGCCGGCTGGTTGATGAAGACGCGCGGGCTGCCAAGATCGGAGGGGAGCCAGCGCAGCTCTTCAAGCGCGACCTTGACCTTCTCGATCTTGTCGGCCTTGGAGGTTCCCGCGAGCGAGGCGACGGTGCGCGGGCCGATGACGCCGTCGCCCTTCATGCCGGCCCGCTTCTGCACCGCCTTGATCACCGGCACCAGTTCAGGATCGTAAACCTCGCTCTTGCCGAGCCGGGCGAGGGTCTCGCCAAAGTCACCGCCCATCTCGTCATCGAGGTTGCGCGCGATCAAGGTCAAAAGCTTGGGCAGTTCCGGGCTGCTTTCGCCGGGCTTCAGGAGCAGCTTCGGATCGACGACGATCTCGTTCTCCTCGCTTGCCTGGAGCGACTCCAATTCAACGCGCAGCGCCTGATATTCCGGGTTCTGCGGGTGCCGCGATTCGAGATAGGTGCGCACCTCTTGCGTGTGCGCCAGCGTCTTCAGCACGCCTTCGAGATCGAGCGGCTTGGCCGGAAAATCGTAATAGCCGGTCATGCGGTTCGCATCGACTCGGCCGCTCTGGGCGTCATGGGCGTAGCGCAGCACGCGCGCCGATAGCGCCATCTCGAAGCGAACCAGTTCTTTGGCCCGCTCTTCTGGCGAGGCGGCATTCATGGCCGCCGCCGGAACATCGACGGAGTAATCGGCAGGCGTCAGGCCGTAGGTCGCCGCTTCGCCAAGCACCCGCACGGCATCCTGCGCCCTGCTGTTGGGTGCATCCCCTGTCACCCAGATGAAATCCGGATTGGCCGAATAGTAGGCGATGAGCGCCTTGGCGATATCAGGCTCGGCAAAGAGTTCATAGTCGCTCAGGCCTGCCAGCGCGTCGCGGAACGCGCTTCCAGTCACGGATGGCACAAAGGCAGCATCTTGCGCGGTCGCGGGCGGCGGAGCGGGCAGCAGCGACTTGAAGTCGACGCGCACAAGCTTGTCGGCCCTGTAGGTATTGTAGGTCGGGCTGCTGATCCTGACGCCACCGCCTGTGCCAGGCTGCACCTTGCGCGGTGTCGGCGGCGGCGGAAATTCTCTTTGGGGATTGTGCCGGATGCCGCCGCCGAACAGCATGTCGAACAGCCCTTGCGCGCTCGCCGGCTGCTGGCCGAAGGCAAGTGCCGCCGCGATCGCAATCGGCATGACGGCCTTTTTGTTCCCGAGGATTTTCATGCTTCACCCGCACCGGTTGAAACCGGTTTCCCGTTCCGCGCCGCTAGACGGTCCCGCCCTCCGCATGGCGGATGTAAGGCGCGACTGTACCGATTCATACTGATTCCGTTAAGCTTCCATAAATTTCCGCGACCGTGTTGCAGAACAGTTTCACATCCCTGTGAGACACAATGCGGCAGGGCCGCTCCCGGTTTCAGACGCCTCGGTAACTATCAGGCGTTGGCGCATGGCGGCCTGGGCGACCATGGCCTGCGCTCAGGCCTGACAAACATCGGCCCGTGACAAACAGCGGTCTTTGTGATCGAAATTCCGGCGGCCGCGAGCCATGGCCTGGAGGATGCGCAGTGAGGAAGGGATATCGCGAACTTCTCGACGAGGCGAATGCCGAGATCGAGGTGGTTTCGCCTGAGGAAGCGGCCGGGCTGTTGGAGGATGGCGGCACCATCTTCGTCGATCTGCGCGACCCCCGCGAGGTCGAGCGCGACGGCAAGATCCCTGGCGCCAAGCATGTGACGCGCGGTATGCTCGAATTCTGGATCGACCCCGAAAGCCCTTACCACAAGCCGTTCTTCGCCTCCGGCAAGACCTTCGTCTTCTTCTGCGCCGGCGGCTGGCGTTCGGCGCTGGCGACCAAGACGGCACAGGACATGGGTCTCGCGCCGGTCAAACACATCCTTGGCGGCTACACAGCCTGGAAGGCTGCCGGCCTGCCGGTCGAGCCAGGGCAGAAGAAGAAGGCCGACTGAGCCCATTCGCAACTACGGACGGAAGACGGCAGCAGCCTCTCCCGCAGTCATTTTCAATGCAGCGCCGGTTGCCGTTCCTCGGCGACGAAGCGCACGGCGCGCGCGACAACATCCTTGTCGGCAAGGATGCGGCGGTGGCCAAGCCCTTCGGCCCAATGCAGGCTCACATGATCGCCGGCTCCCGCGTAGCGCTTTGCGTGATCGGCATGGACTTCTCTGTCGTCCGGCGCATGAATGATCAGCGTCGGCACCGGAGCTTCGGCGAGCTGGCGGTCGCCCGTGAAGTCGCTGAGCGGCCGTCCCGACAAATGCTTCACCCGATCCGCCATGGCGACCCGGGAGCGCGGCCCCACATTGAGCCGGTGGCTGAAATCGTCGAAGATCGCTGGCAGCGAGCTCGGCGCCGCGATCAGAACCAGTTTCTCGGCCGCAAGCGGCGGCGTGCCCTTGACCGAAGCGGCAACCGCATTGGCCGCGACAGCGCCGCCGAACGAATGGCCGACGGCGGCGGCAAAGGGGCCGAACCATTCGCCGGCGACTCGCACGGCGTCGACCGCGGTCACCATGTTGAGATGTCGGCCGAGCGAACGGCCGTGGCCCGGCAGGTCGAGCGAGACCACCTTGTAGCCGGCGTCGCGAAACCCATCGATCAGAGTTCGCATATATTCGGTGCGCGAGCGCCAGCCATGGATGACGAGAACGGTGCCCCGAGAGCCCCTGCCCGGCCCCGGCCGGAACTCATGCACCGCAACGCAATCCGCCTTCGTCTTCAGCCTGTGATGGCGCGCCTCGGCCATGAAACCTGCAGCGCGCTCGACCGCGCGGCGCTCGCCATCGCTCAAGGCCTTGACGTTTGGCGTGCGGCAGAACAATTCGAACGCGGCGCGGCCACCGAGACGCGGCGCGACATGCTCGGCCGCGCCGAAGACGCCTCGGATGACCTTCAATCCAAATGATGCCATAGTGTCGGTCCAACCATTCGTTCAAGCGTGAACATAATAGTTCAAACATGAACATTAAGCAAGAGCTGCCCTGGGACAATCCGCGCTTTCGCAACTGGGTTGCGGTGGCACTCGCCTGCCATGTGCTGGAGCGCACGCTGGCAGCGAAGCTGGTGCCGCTCGACCTAAAACCGGCGCAGCTCGACGTGCTGATGAATCTCTACCGTCATCCCGGGATGTCGCAGCACGACCTTGCCCGCAAGCTCTTGGTCGGCCGCTCCAACATCACGATGCTGTTGCCGCAACTGGAAACTCGCGGCCTGCTGCGTCGCGAGGGCGACGAAAAGGACAGGCGCGTGCTGCGGTTGAACCTCACCGAAGCCGGCGAGGCCCTGCTGATGCGAGCGCTGAAAGTGCATATGGCCCTCATCGAGAAGGCGATGAGCCAGTCGACGCCGGAGCAGTGCGACATGATCGGCGAGCAGATGCGCAAGATCGCCGATGTCCTGAAGGAAGCCTGAGCCTGCTTTGCTGAGACTTAGTACAGGTGTGCCGAGATTTCGGTCAGGCCGCGTCGAAAACGGCGGGTTCCGAGAGCGGAGCGGAGCGTACCTAAGGTACGTGAGCCGCCGGAAGCGCAGGTGCCCGACATTTACAGGCCGGCCTCACCTCGGTGCACCTGTCACCACATGGTCTTCTTTGCCCGCTCCGGCCATTCCTGGTCATATGTGGCGCCATGGATATTCTTGCAGCTGGTGATCTCGAGGATCTGGCCGGGCGTCGGCAGCGACTTCGGGTCGACATGCTTTGCCGGGTTCCAGAGCTCCGAGCGCACGATGGCTCGTGCGCACTGGAAATAAACCGCGTCGACGGCGACGACGGTGACCGACCGTGCCGGCTTGCCATCGACCATGAAGGACGCGCAAAGCTCGGCATCGGCTGTGATATGGGCTCGGCCGTTGACGCGCAGCGTCGTGCCGGAACCCGGCACCAGGAAAAGCAGCCCGACGCGCGGATCGCGAATGATGTTCTTCAGCGAATCGGCGCGGTTGTTGCCGCGCCTGTCGGGCATCATCAGCGTCTTTTCGTCCACCAGGCGCACGAAGCCGGCAAGATCGCCGCGCGGCGAACAGTCCAGCCCCTCCGGCCCGCAGGTCGCCAGCGCCACGAAAGGCGAGGCTTCGATGAAGGCGGCATATTCGGGAATCACATGGTCGAGTTCCTTGACGACCGAGGCCTCGCCAGGGAGGCCGTAGAGGGCTTCGAGCTGTTCGACCGATGTGATGAGCGACATCTTTTCGCCTCCTGACCTTATGTGGCGCTACTCTTTGTCCATGACGCTTTGACGACAGCCAGTCGAACGTCTTGGCGCCAGGCTAGCGGTCGCGGCTGAGCCCCTTCTCGGCCAGCTCGGCGAGATAGGCGTTCCAGCGCTCGTCCTTCTCATGCCCGAGCGTGTGAAGATAGTTCCAGGTGAAGATGCCGGTGTCGTGGAAATCGTCGAAGGTGATGCGCACCGCGTAATTGCCGACCGGCTCGATCTTCAGGATCGCCACATTACGCTTGCCGGGCACAGTCACGCGCTGATCCGGCGAATGGCCCTGCACCTCGGCAGAAGGCGAGGCAACGCGCAAGAACTCTGCCGGCAATTCGAACGGCTGATGCCCGGCAAAGGTTACAGTGAGCAGCTTGCGGTCTTTAGAGACCCTGAGTTCCTTCGGCGCCGTCATGTTTCTTCCTATATGCGTTGCGCCCCTTCCCTACGCCGCTTCGCGCAGTGCGGAAAGGTGATAGAAGGCAGCCGACATGCAATGTCGGTCGGGGAATGTTACCAAAGATCGGGACCTTCTATCTTGAATGCGCGGTTGGATCGTATCACATAGCCGTATATAACGACGCCGCTCAGGCCACGGGAAGCGCTTGCAATGGACATGATCGATCCCTTCGGTCGCAAGATCAGCTATCTGCGCGTGTCGGTCACCGACCGCTGCGACTTCCGCTGCACCTATTGCATGGCCGAGGACATGACCTTCTTGCCGAAGAAGGATCTGCTCTCGCTCGAGGAGCTCGACCGGCTCTGCAGCGTCTTCATCGAAAAGGGCGTCAGGAAGCTGAGGCTGACCGGCGGTGAGCCGCTGGTGCGCAAGAACATCATGCATCTGGTTCGCCAGCTGTCGCGGCATCTTGAGAGCGGCGCGCTGGAAGAGCTGACGCTCACCACCAACGGCTCGCAGCTGTCGCGCTTTGCCGTCGAGCTCGCCGATTGCGGCGTGAAGCGGATCAACGTCTCGCTCGACACGCTCGACGCCGACAAATTTCGCCGGATCACCCGCTGGGGCAATCTCGGCAAGGTCATCGAAGGCATCGACGCCGCGCAGGCGGCGGGCCTGAAGGTCAAGCTCAATGCCGTGGCGCTGCGCGACTTCAACGACGCTGAAATACCGGAGATGCTGCGCTGGGCGCATGGTCGCGGCATGGATCTGACGGTCATCGAGACCATGCCGATGGGCGAGATCGACGCCGACCGCACCGACCAGTATCTGCCGCTGTCGCTGCTGCGCGCATCGCTTGAGCGCCAGTTCACGCTGACCGACATTCCTTATAAGACCGGCGGCCCTGCCCGCTATGTCCATGTCGCCGAGACCGGCGGTCGGCTCGGCTTCATCACGCCGATGACACATAATTTCTGCGAAAGCTGCAACCGCGTCCGGCTGACTTGCACCGGCACGCTCTATATGTGCCTCGGCCAGGAGGACGCCGCCGACCTGAGGGCACCGCTGCGAGCATCCGAAAGCAACGACCTGGTCGGCGAGGCCATCGACGAGGCTATCGGGCGCAAGCCGAAGGGCCATGATTTCGTCATCGATCGCCGCACCAGCCGCCCCTCCGTATCGCGCCATATGAGCGTCACTGGCGGCTGATTTTTGCTCCGATTTGGTGCAGGATCAGCCACGGTCACGGACCGTGGGGGGCATCATGAAGCGTTTTCATCTGGTCCAGGGCGCGCCTTTGGTGATCGCCTTCTCGTTGCTGACGATTGCAACGACAACGGCAATCACGAAGCCGTTCACCTACGTCAATGCGCGCTTCGGCACGTCCTGCACCTTTCCCGAGGAGATTTTCAGCGACCGCTTGCCCGAGCCAGAAAACGGCGATGGGCAGCAATGGAGCGCGCCCGACGGCGCCAGCCTGACCTGCTCCGGCATTTATAACATCGACAACGACACTCCGAAGGGCTTCGTCGCCGAAGAAAAGGCAAACACCGGGCCGGGCTACAAGATCACTTACAGCAAGACCGGCAAGAATTGGGCGGTGGTTTCGGGCATCAAGGGCGACAAGGTCTTCTACGATCGGCGCCTGTTCGGAAAGGATGGCGTCATCCGCACCGTCTGGATCGAATATCCTGCATCGCTCAAGGCGAAATACGATCCGCTGACCGGTGCGATCGCCGCCAGCCTGCGCGGCCCTTGAGCTGCGCCCGGCGCGGTGGAGATAAACCATCGGCGCCGACTCCCACCCGATTTACCACCGACTTGTTCCGGCCTAGCCTCACGAAGCGATTTTCGCATTTAGGGGGAATTCTCATGCGCAAATATTTGGCTTCGCTTGCAATGCTCGGACTTGCCTTGGCGCCTGCGGCCGCTCAGTCGATCGGTGGCACCTACACTGTCGCCGGCTGACCAGCGACACAACCTGCACGATCCATTGGGAAACAGGCGGCTCGTCCTCCGACGGCATCTGCATGCGCAACGACAATGCCTTTTCCGCCGGCTATGTGATGGGCAGGGAAATCGGCCTCGTCGTCTACAAGGTGGAGAAGGACGGCTCGCTGCACGGCCTGTGGACCATCGCCCAGAACGGCAACGGCACCGAGACGCTGACGCCGAAATAATCGCTCCGGGATTGCAGCCGATATTGAGGGCCGCAGGATCCTCCTGTGGCCCATTTCTTTGACGTTGCTGTTTTGCCGCTGGCTGTTAGACGCTTGCGAGAGAACATAACCCGGAAGCGCCCTTGCCCCTTTCGCCAAATCTTCGCGGCGCACTGTTCATGGTCGTGGCCATGATCGGCTTCACGCTGAACGACGCGATCACCAAATTCTCCTCCGAATCGATGAACATGGCGCAGGTCATGCTGGTGCGCGGCGCCTTCGCCTCGCTCTTCGTCGGCCTGCTCGCCTGGCGCCGCGGCGCGCTTGGTGATCCGCGCGCCATGCTGCAGCCGATGGTCGCGTTGCGCGTCGCCGGCGAAGCCGGCGCGACTGTGTCGTTCCTGGTTGCCCTTGCCCATTTGCCGATCGCCAACGTCTCCGCCGTTCTGCAAGCGCTGCCGCTGGCCGTGACGATGGGGGCTGCGCTGTTCTTCGGCGAGGGCGTCGGCTGGCGCCGCTGGCTCGCCATTGGCGTCGGCTTTGCCGGCGTGCTGATCATCGTGCGGCCGGGCTTCGAGGGTTTCAGCGTCTATTCGCTGCTGGCGCTGACGAGCGTTGCCTGCTGCGCGGTACGCGATCTCGCCACCAAGCGCATCCCGCAAGCGATCCCGACCATGCTGGTATCGACCGCGACAGCACTGGCCATGACGATCCTGGGTGCGCTGCTGCTCTCGCCGATGGGCGGCTGGACGCCGATGACCGCCAAGGCGACCGGGCTGCTGGCGCTGGCCGCCGTGCTCGTGCTCATCGGCTATCAGTTCATCATCATGGCGATGCGTTCGGGCGACATCTCCTTCATCGCGCCCTTCCGCTACACCGCATTGCTGTGGTCGATCCTTCTCGGCCTGGTCATCTTCGGCGATATCCCCGACCTGCCGATGATCGTCGGCGCCGCGATCATCATCGGCTCCGGCCTCTATGCGCTCTATCGCGAGCGGATCGTCGGCCGGCAGCAGCCTGCCGCCGAAAGCGCTGGACCGGATATGGCGCCGGACGGCATATAGGCCCGATGGACCGAAGCGTTGCAGGCATCATCCTGGCGGGAGGCCAGTCGCGCAGGATGGGCGGCGGCGACAAGCCTCTGCTTTCGCTGGGCAAGATCAGGCTGATCGAGCATGTCGCTGCGCGTCTCGGATCGCAGGTCGCCACGCTGGCGCTCAACGCCAACGGCGACCCGGCACGGTTTGCCGGCACCAACCTTCCGGTGCTTGCCGATACGATACAGGGCCATGCCGGCCCGCTCGCTGGCATCCTGACCGGGCTTGAATGGGCGGCAACGAATATGGGCTGCCGGTTGCTCGTGAGCGCGGCCGGCGACACGCCGTTCTTCCCCGGCGATCTCGTCGAGCGATTGGCCGACGCCGCTCGGGAGCGGCCGGGCGTGATTGCGGTCGCCAGTTCCGACGGCAGATGGCACCCGACTTTCGCGCTCTGGCCGCTTGGTCTAAGCGATGCCCTGCGCCATTTCCTGGTTGAGGAGGACAATCGCCGGGTCTCGGCCTTCATGGAGCGGCACGGTTTTGTCGAGGTGGAGTTTCCGATGCTCGAAGCCGGAGGCGTACGGATCGACCCGTTCTTCAACATCAACACGCCCGACGATCTTGCAGAGGCCGAGCGTCTGTTGCAAAGCCTTGAGCCATGAGACGCGTGTTCGGCATCACCGGCTGGAAGAACTCCGGCAAGACCACCCTAACCGAGAAGCTGGTCGCCGAACTGGTGCGTCGCGGCTGGACGGTCTCGACGGTCAAGCACGCCCATCATGACTTCGACATCGACAAGCCTGACACAGACAGTTTCCGCCACCGTCAGGCCGGTGCGATGGAGGTCGCGGTGGTCTCCGGCCGGCGCTGGGCATTGATGCACGAACTGCGCAATGAGGACGAGCCGGCGCTGGATGACATCCTCGCGCGGCTGGCGCCCTCGGACATCGTGCTGGTCGAAGGCTACAAGCGCGAAGCGCACCAAAAAATCGAAGCGAGACGGCTTGAAGCCAAGGACCGGACACCGCTCTCGATCAATGACCCGAATATCGTGGCTGTCGCCGCCGATTTTCCGATCGAAGGCGAAAACCTGCCGCTCTTCAGCCTCGACGATACGAAATCGATAGCCGATTTTATCGAGCGCGCGACCGGTCTCGTCAGTCCAGGCAAGTAACGCAGCGGCACACGGCGATTGCCGTTTGCCGTTGTTTTTGCAGTTGCTTTTTTCTTGTAAAGAGTGGGAGTATCCCGCGCAGCGGGTGGTCAAAAAGGCGCCGCCCACAAGAGCCGCATGGGACAGCGGCCATGACAATGTGAGAGGATTATCATGCGTATTGCACTGCGTATCGCGCTTGCCGCTTCGGCCGCGCTGCTGACACTTGGCGTTGCCCAGGCTCAGGAAAAGACCCTGAGGATCGGCACCGAAGGCGCGTACCCGCCCTTCAACAACCTGACCTCCGACGGCCAGCTGGTCGGCTTCGACATCGACATCGCCAAGGCCCTCTGCGACGAAATGAAGGTGAAGTGCACCTTCGTCGCGCAGGATTGGGACGGCATCATCCCGGCGCTCCAGGCCGGCAAGTTCGACGCCATCGTCGCTTCCATGTCGATCACGCCAGAGCGCCAGGAAAAGGTCGACTTCACCCACAAATACTACAACACGCCCTCGGCGATCGCCGTGCCCAAGGATTCGCCGCTCAAGGGCGTGACCAAGGAAGACCTCGCCGGCAAGACGATCGGCGTCGCCACCACGACGACCCACTTCAACTATGCCTCGAAGACCTACACCGACAGCACCATCAAGGGCTATCCGAGCAGCCCCGAGGAGCAGGCCGACCTTGCCAATGGCCGCCTCGACGCCATCGAGGACGACATCGTCGTGCTGCAGCAGTGGCTGGATTCGCCCGACGGCGCCTGCTGCAAGATCCTCGGCCAGCCCTCGCCGCAGCCGGTCGAGATCTTCGGACCGGGCGCCGGCATTGCCGTGCGCAAGGGCGAGACCGACTTGGTCAACAAGCTGAATTCCGCGATCGACGCCATCCGCAAGAACGGAAAATACAAGGAAATCAACGACAAGTACTTCAAGTTCGACGTCTACGGCGCCGAGTCCTGATCATTGCGCCCAGGGCGGTGAAGATCACCTCACCGCCCTTCCTTCATTCCGGGATCGCCACGGAGACACGCCCCGCCAATGCCAGCCCAAAGCATTTGGACACTTCTCAGTTGGGGACCGGATGGCTGGAGTGACGACATTGCGTCTGGTGTGCTGGTCACGGTTGCGCTGGCGCTTGCGACGCTGCCGATCGGCCTGGTGATCGGTTTCTTCGTCGCCTTCGCTAAGCAGCACGAAGAGCCCGCGCTCCGGCTCGCGGCCAACATCTACACCACTGTTTTTCGCGGCCTGCCCGAGTTGGTGACGCTATTCCTGTTCTTCTTCGGCATGCCGCTGCTGCTGCAATATGTCGTCCGCCTGTTCGAACCCGAGGCGACAATCGACGTGAACAGCTTCATTGCCGGCATGATCGTGCTGGCGCTGATCTTCTCCTCCTACGCCAGCGAGGTCTTTCTGTCCGCCTTTCGCGCCATTCCCAAGGGCCAGTATGAGGGCGGCTACGCCATCGGCCTTTCGAAATGGCGGACGATGCGCCTGGTGATCCTGCCGCAACTGCTGCGCATCGCCTTCCCCGGTCTGGAGAATTGCTGGCTCAGTCTGCTCAAGGACACCTCTCTGGTGTCGGTCGTCAATCTAGCGGAAACCCTGCGCAACGCCGGTGTCGCGGCGCGCGTCACCAAGCACTCTTTCCTCTTCTACAGTGTCGCCGCGCTGGTCTTCCTTGTGCTGGCCATCCTGTCCTCGGTCGCCACCGCCTATATCCAGCGCTCGCTCGGACGGAGGGAGGCTCGATGAGCGTCAGCCAGGCTATTGCGGTTGACAGGCCACCGCCCCAGGCTCGCGGCTGGCCGCGCGTGCGCATCATAGGCTACGCGCTGGTCGGCCTCTGGGGCCTTTTCGGCGTCGGCATCGTGGCCTATCTGGTCCACGCCTGGAACGCCGATTTCTTCGCCAGATACGCGCCGGCCTATCTGCAGGGGCTGGGAACCACCCTGTCGCTGGTCGCCATTTCGATGGTGGCGGGCGCTATTCTCTCTTTGCCGGTTGCCTACGGGCGGATGTCCAAGAACCGCATCCTCTCCGGATTGGCTTATTGCTATGTCTATTTCTTCCGCGGCACCCCGCTGCTCGTGCAGACCTATCTGGTCTATTACGGCATCGGCTCGTTCCGTCCCGAGCTGCAAACCGTCGGGCTATGGTGGTTCTTCCGCGAGGCGTTCTACTGCGGCGTCTTTGCCTTCTCGCTCAACACTGCCGCCTACCAGGCCGAGATCCTGCGCGGCGCCATCGAAAGCGTTCCGCGGGGCCAATGGGAAGGCGCCGCATCGCTCGGCCTGCACAAGCTGCAGACGCTGCGCAAGGTCATCATGCCGCAGGCGATCATCGTGGCGCTGCGGCCTTACGGCAACGAGCTCATCCTGATGATCAAGGCTTCCGCGATCGTGGCGATCATCACCGTCTACGACCTGATGGGCAACGCGAAGCTCGCCTACGCAAAATCCTTCGACATCCAGGCCTATATCTGGGTGGCGATCGTCTACCTAGTGCTGGTCGAGATCCTGCGCCACGGCGTCGAATGGATCGAACGCCGGATTACCATTCACCTCAAGCGATAGAGCGTCGTCGGCGGACCGGCCTGCACCAGTCGATGCGGCTTTGCGCGCCTTGACGAATTTTTCGCATGGCCTAGACCTTCCGCGACTGAAATCTCTTGTTGGAAGGCAGGCTTATGGCATCGGTTGCATTTCTCGGTCTTGGCGTCATGGGCTATCCGATGGCCGGGCACCTCAGGAACAAGGGCGGCCACGAGATCACCGTCTATAACCGCACGACCGCCAAGGCCGAACAATGGGTCGCCCAGCATGGCGGCAGCCTGGCATCGACGCCGGCCGAGGCGGCCGAAGGCAAGGATTTCGTCTTCTCCTGCGTCGGCAATGACGATGACCTGCGCTCAGTGACGACCGGCGCCAGCGGCGCCTTCGCCGCGATGAAGAAGGGCTCGGTCTTCATCGACAACACCACAGCCTCGGCCGAAGTCGCGCGCGAACTGGCCGAAGCCGCCGATAAAACCGGCTTTTCCTTCCTCGACGCTCCGGTATCGGGCGGCCAGGCGGGCGCCGAGAATGGCGTGCTGACCGTCATGGTTGGCGGCGAGCAGGCTGCCTTCGACAAGGCCAAGCCGGTCATCGACGCCTATGCCCGCATGGTCGGGCTGATGGGACCCGCGGGCGCCGGCCAGCTTACCAAGATGATCAACCAGATCGCCATTGCCGGCCTCGTCCAAGGGCTGGCCGAGGGCATCCATTTCGGCAAGAAGGCCGGGCTCGACATTGAGAAAGTCATCGAGGTGATCTCCAAGGGCGCTGCCGGCTCCTGGCAGATGGAGAACCGCCACAAGACGATGAATGCCGGAAACTATGATTTCGGCTTCGCGGTCGACTGGATGCGCAAGGATCTCGGCATCTGCCTCGCCGAGGCCAACCGCAACGGTGCCAAACTGCCGGTGACCGCGCTGGTCGACCAGTTCTACAAGGACGTGCAGGACATGGGCGGCAGGCGCTGGGACACGTCCTCGCTGCTCGCGCGCCTGGAAAAATAGACGGCGATGGCCCTGCCCGATCCGAGCTGGAGCGCCGACGAGATCGTCGCCCATCTGCGTTCGATCGGCAGCGAGGAAAACCGCGCCGGCATGGCGCGATTCGGCATCAACACGAGAACCGCGCTCGGCGTCGGCAATTCCGACCTGCGCCCCCTGGCGCGCAAGCTGAAGAAGAACCAGGAACGGTCGCTGCTTTTGTGGGACACCGGCATTCGCGAAGCGCGATTGATGGCGGCTTTCACCGGCCAACCGAAGAAGCTCGACATCGGTCAATGCCGGCGCTGGGCGGCCGATTTCGACAGTTGGGAGATCGTCGATACCGTTGCCGACCTGTTCGCCGAAACACCGTTCTGGCAGGAGCTGATCGAGGAATTCGCCGAGGACGAGCGCGAGTTTGTCCGCCGCAGCGCATTCGCCATGCTGGCCTGGGCGGCGGTGCATCTGAAGAAGGAGCCGGACGCGAGCTTCCTCGCTGCTCTGCCGCTGATCGAGAAGCATGCGGGCGATCCGCGCAACTTCGTCCGCAAGGCGGTGAACTGGGCGCTGCGGCAGATCGGCAAGCGGTCGATGGCGCTGCACGCCCCTGCCCTTGCGCTGGCCGAGAAACTGGCGGCATCGTCCGACAAGACGGCACGCTGGATCGGCAAAGATGCGGTGAAGGAACTCTCCGATGCCAAACAGCTCGAACGGCTCGCGACTACACGAGCCTGATCTCAGCGAGCTAAGGTCACGACGCTTTTACTCGCTTCGGAAATGGGACTGGCGGAGGATGACGACCATGAGCAGGCGTTCCAGATCAAGCGCCACGCTGGCGGCCGTGCTGATGCTCGCCACCGCGAGAGCCGACGCCGCGGCCGACGTCGCGCATATCTTCTGGAAGGATCTGCGCCCGGCGACGCAGGCCGTCGCCGAGGACGCCAACCTGCCGATGATTGCGGCAAAACTGCCCGATCACGGCGAGACCCTGTCACTCAATCTGCAGGACAAGACCGTTCAGTTGGCCGGCTACGCCTTGCCGGTCGATCGCGAGGGCGACCTCGTCTACCAGTTCCTGCTGGTGCCTTGGACCGGCGCCTGCAGCCACATGCCGACGCCGCCGCCCAACCAGATCGTGCTGGTAACGCCTGCGCATCCTTACAGGATGGCGGAGGCATACCAGCCGGTCTCCGTCACCGGCGTGCTGAAGCCCGGCATGGAGACGAGCCAGCTCTTCATCCTCGACGGTGTCTTGATCGTGCAGTCCGGCTACACCGTGCGCAAGGCCGAGGTGACTGAGGTCGACAGCGTGCCGGACGCCGTCACGCTCCCAGTCAACTCGCCGTGGAATTTCCTCAACAAAAAGAAGAATTAAGGCTCGCAGCTTCGCGCACAGCGGGAAGCTGCGAGCGTCCGATGCTCAAGCCGCGTTGGCTCCCGACTCCTTGTCCAGGATCATGTAGTCGAGCGGGATTTCTGTCGTGTATTTGATCTGCTCCATGGCGAAGGACGAGGACACGTCCCGGATTTCGATCTTAGCGATCAGCCGCTTGTAGAAGGCGTCGTAAGCGGCGATGTCCGGCACCACGACGCGCAGCAGATAGTCGACGTCGCCGCTCATGCGATAGAACTCGACGACTTCCGGAAATTCCTGGATGACCTCGGAGAAGCGGCGCAGCCATTCATGGCTGTGCGAATTGGTGCGGATCGACACGAAGACGGTGACGCGCACATTGACCCTCTCATGGTCGAGGATGGCCACGCGCCGCTTGATGACGCCCTCTTCCTCGAGCTTCTGGATGCGCCGCCAGCACGGGGTGGTCGACAGGCCGACTTTCTTGGCGACATCGGCGACCGCAAGCGTCGCGTCCTCCTGCAGGAGGCGAAGAATTTTTCTGTCCAGGCGGTCCATGGGAGGCTCCAGCGGAATAGTTTGGCTATAATCCCTTTTATCAGGCCCTTTCACAAGAAAGAAATTCTGCCGATGCCGGCAAAAGCGAGTGATTTCTTGCGAGAAGGCTAATTGAGGCGATAGCGGATTTCCGAGCGCAGGAATGGCAGCAAATCCATTTCAAACCACGGATTCTTCTTCAGCCAGCCGGTGTTTCGCCATGACGGATGCGGCAGCGGCAGAACTTTCGGCCCGGCCGCGGCATCCCAGAAAGCCCGCCAGTTTCTGACCGTTTCCGTCAGCGATGGCCCACGCGCCGTGCCCATGTGCCACGATTGCGCATAACCGCCGATCGTCAGCACCAGATCGATCTGCGGCATCAGCGCCATCAGATCAGCGCGCCAGGCGGTGGCGCATTCGCGGCGCGGCGGCAGGTCGGCACCCTTGGCGTCCTGGCCAGGAAAGCAGAAACCCATCGGCACGATGGCGAATTTTTCCGTGTCGTAGAACTCGTCGGGGGTGACACCGAGCCAGCTTCTGAGGCGGTCCCCGGAAGCGTCGGTGAACGGCACGCCCGAGATGTGGACCCTAGTGCCCGGCGCCTGGCCGGCAAGCATGATGCGGGCCTTCGAGGATGGCACAAGCACCGGGCGCGGCTTATGCGGCAGCGGCCGACCGCGCGGCTGCTCGACGCAGATGCGGCAGGCCCGCACCTTGGCGGCAAGGCTCTCCAGCGCTTCACTCATGTCCGGCGGATGTTCAAGAACAGGCCTCAAGCAGCAGCGCTTGGCCGGCTGGAGAGCGCTGCGTGCCAGCGCAGCACGTTGGCGCATTCCTCGGGCACCTTGATGCGCGCCGGCTTCATGAAATCGATGGCGATCAGCCCGGTGACGTCGGCGACCGAATAGGCGTCGCCGGCGGCAAATTCCCTATCCGCCAACTCCCGGTCGAGAAGATGGAGGAACTCGATGGCCTTCGGCTTGTTGGCCTCGCCCCATTCCGGGATCTGCGGCACCTCCCATTCCTTCATTGCCGGATGGATGTGCCGGAACGCGGCGGCCACGCGGGTCATCAGGTTTAGCTCCAGACGCCTTTGCCACATCTCCACCATGGCCTTGCCGAGCGCGCCTGTTCCGAACAGGGCAGGCTCGGGGTGCAATTCCTCGAAATATCGGCAGATGGCGATGGATTCGGTGATGATGGTGCCGTCGTCGAGTTCGAGCACGGGCAGCCGCCGCAGCGCATTGCGCGACGCCACCGGCTCCTCGCGATGCTCCAGCGCGCCCATGTCGACGGGCACCAAAGGAACGGTGAGCCCCTTTTCGGCTAGGAAAACCCGAACCCGCCTGGGATTGGGCGCCCGGCCGCCATCGAACAGCTTCATTCCAGTCTCCGATCTCTCATCCCGATCTTAGGGCGCACTGCAATGGATGTCGTCCAAAAGTGCGCAGCGGTTTGGGGAATCCACATGCAACAAACATCACCAGAAGCGGCATCACCAGAAACGAACAAGCTCACGCAGCGCATCGCCGAGCGAAGCCAGTGCGCCGTGCTTCCTTTCGTCGGGTTGGTCGTGATGGCGGTCGCGCCAGTCCTGCGGCTCCTCGAAGGAGCCGGCCCAGATGCCCACCTTGGCAGCCCGGGCGACGGCCTCCTCGGTTTCGAAGTCGCCGAAGGCGACGGCCCATCCGGACTGTACCTGCGCGCGGTTGAGATCCGTGTCGCCCGCCCTGCAGTCGCCGAGTAGCCGGCCGTAGCGGTCACGCTGCCAGCCGCTGCAGGAGACCGGCCTGTCGGCGATCAGCCGCACCAGCGACTGCCGCGCAAGCCTGCCGCAGGCATAGTCGGCCCCGTCCTTGCGGCACGCCTGTGTGTATTCCGGCGCGTCGATACCGCGCATGCGGATGCGCTCGGAGCCAAGCGTGATCGAATCGCCGTCCTTGACGAGGGCCGTGCCGTGCTCCTGTCGCATCTCGAACCGGTCGAGCCGCGCTGCCACCAGGATGGACACGCCAAGCAGGCCACTGCGAGCCCGTAATCCAGAAGCCTGCGCAAAAGGCTTCGCGGAGGCTGCGGAACATAGCGCCGGCGCGGTCTTCGCGACCAGGAACGGCTCATATGGCAAACAGTCTCTTAATCATTCGAACGTAGCTTAACGAACTGAAAATCGCTGCGCGCAGAAATTGAACTTGCATGCCTTTGCTACGCTCGGACACAGCGGACAAATTCATTGTGGACCGCAGGAAACCGCATCGCAACAGCGATGTGGCGCGCGCGGTGCGCAGGACGCGCGACCGTCTTTCGCAGCAGGCCGGCAGCCTCGATTTCGACCGCGAGCTGCTCAAGCTGCATGCACGCGCCATGGTGGTCAGTTCGGCGGCGATTCCTCTGCTTGTGCTTGTAATAGCGGCCGTCGGCCGCTTCGCGGGCCTGGGCAACCAGGTCGCCGTCTGGGCTCTCTTCACGCTGCTTTGCTACGCCATCGTCACCTTCATGGCGCGGCGCGTCGAGCGCACGGAAGCGGCCGAGCTCGACCCGGTGCAGACGCGCCGCGATTTCCTGATCGGCCATTCGCTTTGCGGCCTCGGCTGGGCCTGGTTCGCATGGCTGGGCTGCGCCACATGCCAGGTCGACCAGTTCCATGTCGTCAAGGCCATGGTGCTCCTGGTCGCCATGGCGACGACCGCGGTGATGGCATCGTCGCTGGGCGGCGCGCTGCTGGCGACCTTCGCCGTTCCCGTGGCGGTCTATGTCTATGCCGTCCTGGGCCTGTGGATGCCGATCGAAGGGATCATGGCGGCGCTTCTGGTCGCTGCCCTGCCCTTCTTCGGCTACGTCGCGCGCCATCTCAACCAGTCATCCTGGATGCTGCTCTCCTTCCGCTCCGAGAAGGACGCGCTGATCGCCGAGGTGGAGACTGCCAAATCCATGTCCGACGAGGCCAGGCGCCGCGCCGAGGACGCCAATCTGGCGAAATCGCGCTTCCTCGCCTCTATGAGCCATGAGCTCCGGACGCCGCTCAACGCCATCCTCGGTTTCTCCGAAGTGATGGCCAATGAAGTGCTCGGGCCGATGAACAACCCGACCTATCGCGATTACGCGCATGATGTGCACGAATCCGGCCAGCATCTGCTCGACCTGATCAATGAGATCCTCGACCTGTCGCGCATCGAGGCCGGCCGCTACCAGCTCAACGAGGAGCCGGTGGTGCTGGTGACGATCGTGGAGGATTGCTGCCACATGATGGAGCTGAGAGCCCGCAACAAGGACATCCGCGTCATCCAGGAGTTCGAGACCGCACTACCGCGCCTGTTCGGCGACGAGCGTGCCATCCGGCAGATCGCGCTCAATCTGTTGTCCAATGCCATCAAGTTCACGCCGTCGGGCGGCGAAGTGCGCGTGCGCGTCGGCTGGACGGCGGGCGGCGGTCAGTACATCTCGGTCAAGGACAACGGTCCCGGCATCCCGGAAGAGGAAATCCCGGTGGTGCTTTCCGCCTTCGGCCAGGGCTCGATCGCCATCAAGAGCGCCGAACAGGGAACGGGCCTCGGGCTGCCGATCGTGCAGGGTCTGCTCGATATGCATGGCGGCGAGTTCGAGCTGCACTCCAAGCTGCGCGAAGGCACCGAGGCCATCGCCATCTTCCCGCTGACCCGGGTGATGGAGGAATTGCCCGCGCTGCCGACCAAGACGGTTGCGGCGCGCCGGCGTTGAGCCCTTCGGTCCGATATGACAGATTGCCGCCTGAGATGACGACCACCGACACAAGCCGCACCGAGATCAAGTCGGAACGCCTATCCCTCAAGCTATTTACGCCCGGTGATGCCGATGAACTTTTCGCCTGTATTACGCCGGCAATCACCCGCTTCATGCAGTGGGAACCGCCACGATCGTCGGCCGCATTTGGCGCGGTCTGGCGGTCTTGGTTAGAACCGATCGTCGACGGATCGGACCTACACTTCGTTGTGCGGCGTTCGCGAGACGGTCGTTGTCTAGGGCTCGTTGGCCTGCATGCGGCGAACACGGTATCTCCCGAACTTGGAATCTGGCTCAGGGAAGACGCTCAAGGACAGGGCATCGGCCGGGAGGCAATCGCCGCCGTGGTTGCATGGGCGTCGGAGAAACTCGCGCCGGACAGTTTTGACTATCCTGTCGCGGAAGAAAACATCGCTAGCAGAAAGATCGCAGAACGTCTCGGAGGATCGCCAGTTGGAAGGCGATCCAATTCAAAATATATCGCTGTCGTGTATCGTATTCCCAAGCTCCGGCGTTGACTCGAAACCCCCGATAACCTGCAGCCGATTTCTGCACGCGTTCTTCAGCCACGAACCGCCGCCGCCATGCCGAAGCTGGTGAGAGCCGCGGCCTTGACGAGACCGGCGGCAAGTCCTGCCCCAACCCCTTCGCCGTGACTGACGCCAAGATCGAGCAGTGGCTCGAGCCCAAGCCGTTCGGCGACATGGGCATGGCCGGGCTCGCGTGACAGGCTGGAGAGCAGGCAATGGTCGATCGCGGAAGGATCGGCTTTGTGCAGAACCGCGGCGGCAGCCGTCGCGACGAACCCGTCGAGCAGCACAGGAATCTTCTGCATGCGGGCTGCAAGAATGGCGCCGCAGATTGCCGCGAACTCACGGCCGCCGACCCGGCGCAAGGCTTCGAGCGGATCGCCGAGACCGGCGCCGTGGAAAGCAAGCGCCCGGTCGACCGCTTCGGCCTTGCGCGCCATCATCGCCGTGTCCGCGCCCGATCCAGGTCCAACCCAGTCGGCGCCCATGCCGCCAAAGAGGGCAGCGCTGAGCGCGGCCGCGACGGTTGAATTGCCGACGCCGAGATCGCCAAGGCAAAGAAGATCGGCGCCGCCCGCGACCGCTTCCATGCCGAAGGCCATGGTGGCGGCGCAGCCGCGCTCGTCGAGGGCCGCTTCTTCCGTGATGTCTCCGGTCGGAATATCCAGCGCCAGATCGAAGACTTTCAGGCCGAGATCGTTGGCGATGCAGATCTGATTGATCGCCGCGCCTCCGGCAGCGCAGAGTTCGACGGCATTGGCGGTCGCCGAAACCGGCCGCGGCGAGATGCCATGCCGGACGGCTCCATGATTGCCGGCAAAGATCGCCACAAGCGGACGATTGACGGCCGGCGGCGCGCGCCCGCTCCAGGCGGCGAGCCATGCCGCGACATCTTCAATCCGGCCAAGCGAGGCTTTCGACTTGTCGGCTTTGGCAAACAGAGTGCGGACGCGGGTTTCGGCGCCCGAGTCCGCCGGCGGCAGCGTTGCCAGCAGAGTACGGAAATCATCAAAAGGCTTTGCGGTCATGTCGAATGCGGTCTCTTTGCAGGAACAGGCAGCGGCATAGCTCCCTTCACCGCTCGGCACAACCGCCCGGCAATGCCGCGAAAGCGCCGGTCGGCGGCGCATTGCGAAGGGCTTGCATTGGCTTTGAGGTTGCACCATGTGGAGTGAAGCCAAGAGAACAGCATGACCGTCATCGAGTCTCCCTGCATACTGGTCTGTTCCATCGACATGAAAACCGGCTTCTGTTTCGGTTGCGGCCGCACGCGCGACGAGATCGCCGGGTGGATCGCTATGACGCCGGAAGTCCGGCGTGCAGTCATGGCCGAGTTGACGGCGCGGCTGGAGACGGTGGAACGCCGACCCCGCCGCGAGACGCGGCGCGCCCGCATGGCGCGCGAGCGCGGCATGCTGTGAAAGAGCTGGCTGAGAGAAAGGGCTGGCCATGAATCGCCTGTTCTGGGTCGTCATGCTGGTGATCGGCGCCGGAATGATCCTGCTGATGATGAATGATTCCGCCGGCCGCACCTTCGGCATCGAGAACAACGATTTCAGCAGGCTGATCTGGGTTGGAGTCCTGGTGGCGGTAATCGGCGCCAGCCTCCTTCGCTCGGGCCGGCCGCTCGGCGACATGGCGCGCAACTTCGGCGTCTGGACGGCAATCGTGCTGGCGCTGATCGCCGGCTACCAGTACCGCTACGAGCTGCAGGACGTTGTCAGCCGCGTCACGGCCGGGCTTGTTCCGGGGAGTCCGTTGGCGCTCGGCGTCGACAATGGTCGCGCCACCGTGACGCTCGACAAGGCCGGCAATGGCCATTTCGAGGCGCGAATCTTGGTCAATGGCAGGCCGGTGCGCACGGTGGTCGACACCGGCGCGACCAGCACGGTGCTGACGGCGGAGGACGCCCAGGCCGCCGGCTTCAACCCAGCGGCGCTCAGCTACACCGTCAACGTCTCGACCGCCAACGGCATGGCGCGTGCCGCGACGGTCAGGACCGACGAGATGGCGATCGGCGGCATCGTCCGCAGGGATATGCCGGTGATGGTCGCGGCGCCCGGCATGCTCGAGCAAAGCCTGCTCGGCATGAACTTCATCGGCTCGCTGTCGGGCTTCGAGGTGCGCGGTGACCGCATGATCCTGCGCGACTAGATTCCTGATTTTCCGCCCGGGATTGCGTCTAGACAAACAGATAGAGCGGCTCGCCGTTTCTGTGGGAACGGTGAAACGCTCTGGCCGCCCGATCCGCCTCAAGCGGCCTCGGTTTCCGCAGCGAACTCTATTGCCGCGAACGCCGTCTTCAGCACCTCTGGCCCGGCGCCGGGTCTATTGGCGTCGGTGGACAAAATCTGCCGGTAGCGGCGCGCGCCCGGAAGACCGTGAAACAGCCCGACCATATGGCGCGTGACATGGCCGAGCCGCCCGCCCTTCTCGATGTGACGCGCGGCGTAAGCGGCCATGGCGTCCATCAGCGCCGCGCAGTCGAAAGCGACCGGCGCCTCGCCGTAAAATGCGGCATCGATCCCGGTGAGGATGCCGGGCGTATGATAGGCCGCGCGGCCGAGCATGGCGCCGTCGACATAAGCTAGGTGCGCCTCTGCCTCGTCAAGAGATTGAATGCCGCCGTTGATGCCGATGAATTCGTTGACCTTCCTGGCCTTGAGCCGATAGACGCGCGGATAGTCGAGCGGCGGGATCTCGCGATTTTCCTTGGGACTAAGCCCCTCCAGCCACGCCTTGCGGGCGTGCACCCAGAGCGCATCGGCGCCGGCCGTCAGCACGCCGTCTGCGAGCGTGTCGAGAGCGGGCTCGGGGTCCTGGTCATCGACGCCGATGCGGCATTTGACCGTGACGGGGATTTTCACCGCCGCCTTCATCGCCGCGATGCATTCCGCGACCAGCACCGGCGTCTTCATCAGGCAGGCGCCGAAGGTGCCCGACTGGACACGGTCGGACGGGCAGCCGACATTGAGGTTGATTTCGCCGTAACCGAACGCCTCGCCGATCACCGCCGCTTCGGCAAGCTTGCGCGGATCCGAACCGCCAAGCTGCAGCGCAACCGGATGCTCGGCATCATCGAAGCCGAGCAGGCGCTCGCGTGCGCCATGGATGACTGCATCCGCCACCACCATCTCCGTGTAGAGCAACGCGCGACGCGTCAGCTGACGGTGAAAGAACCGGCAATGCGGGTCCGTCCAATCCATCATTGGTGCTATGGCTATTCTAAAGTCTTGGTATTTCGCCATTTTTTGTCGTTTCAAAATGTTGGGCCACGTCGTGTGCACTCTTTTGCCGCACGAGACGCCCCTTTTCCGGTTTCCGATGCGTCGGTGCACACCGAGCGCACACGAATTGACACCTTCCCTAAACTAAAATCCGGCTTTTGGAGAGCCCGGGTTCGCCACGGGGCATCCCAAGGAAAGGTTTTTGCGACGCAAGAACGCCGAAATTGGCGCTCGATATGCAGCGCCGGATCGAGAGTCGCATCACTAGTAGCCGCTGGATGGGAAGCCCTTCAGCGATCTTGTGACGTTCCATCGCCAGGGCCTGAAAACGATAGGCATCAAAATCCTCGATCCAAGGATTTCTGTCGGCAAACCGGGGTTACGATTTCAACCGAACGTTGCGCCGCCTTTTCTGGCGAGGAGCAGCGCCATTTCTTCCGCAATTGGCGCCTGTTATGGAACTTTCTGGCCGGTGTTCCATTGCAATCGCATGCAAGAATCTGTCCAGCGCATCCGGACGCGGGCACCGTCCCTACGCTACTCATTGGTGCTGCCGATATACAATGAGGAGGAGGTGTTGCCCCGGCTGGTCGAGCGGATCAGCGCACTGACCGCAAAACTGGACGGAGACACGGAAGTCATCTTCGTCGACGACGGCAGCAGCGATCGAAGCGTGAGCTATTTGCGCGGCATGGTCGCCGCCGAACCAAGCTTCCGCCTGATCGAGCTCTCCCGCAACTTCGGCCACCAGATCGCCATCACCGCCGGCATGGAAGCGGCCTCCGGCGAGGCCGTCATCGTCATGGACGCCGACCTGCAGGATCCACCCGAGGTCGTTCTCGACCTGGTGGCGAAGTGGAAGGACGGTTTCGAGATCGTCTACGCAAGGCGCGTTAGCCGCGAGGGCGAAACCTGGTTCAAGCGCTTCACTGCCAGCCTCTTCTATCGGCTGCTGGAGAGGATGACACCGGTCGACATCCCGCGCGATGTCGGCGACTTCCGCCTCGTCGGCCGCAAGGCGCTGGACACGTTCAAGCGCATGCCGGAGCACGACCGCTTCGTCAGGGGCATGTTCGGCTGGATGGGTTTCAAGCAGGCGGCTGTGCCGTTCGAGCGCCCTGCGCGGACGCTTGGTAAAACCAAATACCCGTTCTGGAAGATGATGCGGCTTGCCATCCACGGCATCGTCGGGTTTTCGGAGCGGCCTCTGCAACTGGCGCTTTTGACCGGATTGGCCATTTCCGCTCTCGCCCTGGTGTTCGGTGCATACGCCGTCGTGGCCTGGATCTTCGAAACCGGCGTGATTGCCGGCTGGACATCCACGGTGGTGATCGTGTCGCTGCTAATCGGCATCAATCTCTTCATGACCGGCGTGATGGGCCTTTACGTCGGCAGCATCCATGCCGAAGTCAAACGGCGCCCGCTCTATGTCGTCGAAAAGCTGAGTGGCTTCGACCGGCCGATGCGCGTCGCCTCCCGCGACAAGCGCGCTTCGTTTCGCAAGTCCAGGAACGGGGTCACGGCGGATGTCCGAACTCTTCGACAGTTATAGGTCCAGCTACAGCGAGGCGGTCGAGGGCTCGATCCGGTTCTCCGGGCTGCGGCATGATTTCTTCCTGCGTGCCAAGGCCGAGCTTCTGCGGCGAGTGGTCTTCGAGCAGGACCTCCGGCGGGGCGGCGCAGGCGTGCGCGCGCTCGATGTCGGTTGCGGCGTGGGCTCGCTTCATCCCCATCTCGCCGATGTCTTCGATCGACTCGACGGCTGCGACGTGTCGAAGGAGTCACTCGCGCGTGCCAGCGCTGAGAACCCGCATGTCGCATACAGCGTGTGCGCCACCTCACGCTTGCCTTACACGGATGGCATGTTCGACCTGGCGTTCGCCAGTTGCGTTGTCCACCACGTGCCGCCTGCGTCGTGGCTGGATTTCTTCCGCGAGATGCGGCGCGTCGTGCGGCGAGGCGGACTTGGCTGCATCATCGAGCACAATCCCTATAACCCCCTGACGCGTATGGCGGTGTTGAGATGCCCGTTCGACAAGGACGCCGTCCTGCTCCGCGCTGGCAGGGCGGCATCGCTGCTTGAGCAGGCGGGCTTCCGCGACGTGCACTGCGAGCATTTTCTGCTCTTGCCGTCGGCCAAGCCGCTTGCCCGGAAACTGGAAAGCGCGCTCACTTGGCTGCCGCTCGGAGCGCAGTATGCCTGTGTCGCCCGTGCCTGAGAATCGTCCCGTCGCCGGCGCGAAGCTCCTGGGGCGCTTCGCTTCAGTCGGCCTTGTTGCCACAATCCTCTATGCCGTCCTGACCGCAGTCTTTGCCCGATCGAACTGGCTCGGCCTCGCGCCCGTCGAAGCCTCGCTCGCGGCTTACGCGGCCGCCGCCCTGTTTTCCTATCTGGCGCACAAGTCCTTCACGTTCATGTCGGCCGGCTCGCACCGGTCGCAGGCGCCGCGTTTCGTGTTGCTGACGATTGCCGGCCTCGCCTTGGCTTACGCGGCACCGTACCTGCTGACGGTGACATTCGGCCTGCCGCTCGCCGTTCCCGTTCTCCTCACTTCCGTTGCCATCCCAGCGCTTAATCTTCTTGTGCTCGATCGCTGGGTCTTTGCAGAGCGGGGCCTGAGGGATGACGGGCCGTCCTGAGGATCAGAGCGTGTCCAGCCGGAAAGATCTCAGCTTGATGGCGCGGTTGTAGATGTTGCTCGCGTCGGCGCTTTGCGGAATGCCGTCGGGATAGTCGATGGCCATGTCCAGTGTCGCCTTGCCAGCCAGCACGGCGTGCGGAATGACGAAGGACACAGTTGTCGCCACCTCGCCCGACAGCGTCCCCCGATACACCTCGGTGCCATTCGCCGAGACGACGATCCTCTGCCAGGTCTGCGGCGGGCGAATAACGGCGGCCATTTCCAGCGTCGCCCGAAGCCGGTCGCGGAGCGGCGGCAGGGCAAGGCGCAGACGAGAGCTCTCGCCCAGCGAATGGGTGCCGTCCGCCACTGGCCCCGACCAGCCGCAGACCATCATGGTGGTTGCTTCCCGTGCGCCGTCGGAGCGGAACGATACGGTCCGGCCTGGCGTATAGCGCCCCACGGCGTCCCGGTTGAGGCATGTCGTGGTCTTGTCGATGTAATAGGCGCGGTAGTCGTCGTTGACATTCGGGCTGAGGGCAAGCGCCAAGATGGCGATCTCGGCCGCCGCAAGCGCGCCCGCCAGCGCGTAGCCGCCAGCCAGGATTGCCGGCCTGGTCGATTCCGTCAGCTCAGACCAGCGCAAGATAGCCTCCAAGCCAGGCCACGGTCATGAAGTAGCAGGTGATGAGGAAGACGATCAGCGCAGCGACCGATGTCGCCTTCGAGATCGACAGCAGCACGGCCGTCAGCATTGTCAGCGGCGCGAGGCCGACGACATAGCGGACGATCGAAGCCAGGTTCGAGGTCAAAGGCAGGATGAGGGCCATCGCGCAAAAAAGCGCCGCGCCAAATTGCCTGCGCGCCGCCAGCACCGCCGCCAGCGCCAGTCCTATGATTGCCGTCAACGCGCTCCACTGCGGCGCAGTGGGCTGCCAGCCAGCCCCGGGATGATAGGACAGCCCCTCCCAGAGGAACAGCAGCGGGTTGCCCGCCACGCGCCCGAACGCGCGCTGGACATGGATGAACGCAAAACCGTCTCCGACCGTGACGTACAGATAGAGCATGTAAGCGAACAGGCCGGCGGGCGAGATAAGTATGGCGATGATGAGATCCGGCCGGCCGAGCAGCCAGCGCGGAAAGCCGATGAACGATCCGCCCTTCGCGCGATGCTCCTCGAACATGCGAATGACGATCGCGAACACGGCCAGCACGCCGACCACCCTCGTTGCCGAGAGCAGCGCGCAGGACAGCCCCGCGGCGAGATGGTTCGAGCGTTTGAGCGCCAGGAAGAGACATGACGTCAAAAGCACGAAGAGCGGCTCGGTGAGGAAGGTGGCGAAATAGAAGGAGAACGGGCCGCTCAGCAGGAAGGCGCAATAAAGCACATACGCCCGCATGTTCCTGTCCATGAGCGGCCATGCCACCAGGCACGAGAGATAGCCGCATGCCAGCGATGCCGCCGTCGCAATCGCGATCGTGGAGAAGGGCAGAATGGTGCGGACCGCCGCCACCAGCATCGGATAGAGCGGAAAGAATCCCCAGCGTCCGACATTGCTGTGGCCAGGAATGGGAAAGGACTCATAGCCCTGTTCGGAAATGCCCACATACCAGCTGCAATCCCACTTGCAGAACGCGCGGACATAGGCCGCCAGGTTCGGATCCGGTGATATCGAGGCAAAGGCGGCATAGCGGATGGCAATACCGCTCAACAGGAACAGCAGCGGCACTGCCGCCACCCCGATCACCGTGAGGGGAATGCCACTCTTCGCACGCGCCACATCTTCAACGGCCAAATCCGCCTCCAACCGTCCGGATGGCATCCGCGTCGGGGCTGGCGCCGCCAACCGGCCTAGCCGTCCCGACATTGCATACCTAAAGGGGCAGTGAGATTTTTAGTTCCGCTGCACCATATTGCCGTCCGGGCATGCCGCTGGCATCAGTGGACAATCTGCCGGTAGCGCCGCGCGGCCAGCAGGCCATGGAACGGCCCGGTAGCATGGATGAATGCGTTCACCACCTTGGCGAGGAAATAGGGCTCTCCGGTCTTCTCGTCCGTCAGCCAGTCGGTCGCCAAGGTCAAGGTCCAAGCGAACGATCTTAAAGAGCTGCATGACGTCCGTCTATCGCCCGGCATGCCGGGGGAAGTCATGATCCTGACCGGCGAACACACGTTGCTCGACTACATGCTGGCCCCGGTCGAAGCTTCGCTAGCGCGCTCTTTCAGGGAGAATTGAAACAAACGCCTAGGGGCGTCGGCCATAGGCCAACGCCTGATCATCGCAATTGTCAGCAGCCGCGGGGGCGCGACGCTGCTAGCGCCTTAGTGCGTAGACATTGTCCACGGACACGCCGCCCAGAGGCAGCGCCATCTCGTCGTCGAGAATCCGAGTGATGCGGGCAAAGCCGACAAAAGCTTTTCTCGCCTCCTCAGCCGACATCTTGCCAGCCATAGCTGCCGAGCAGCAATTCACGGCGCATTGATAAACGGGGCCGCGTCTTCCCGTTGGCCACTTCCGCAAGAACACCATCGCTTCGGAGACGCTGTCGACTTCCTCCAAGGGGTATCCCTGCCCACGCGCGATCCGCACTGGGGTAAAGAAATGCAAGCGATCCATCACTATCCTCCCGGTCGACCGCAAGGCGGCCGAACCCGCATAAACGCATGTCCAGGGGTTTGGTTCCATACAATTTTGGTTGCTGCCCGAAAAAGTTCGGAACCGGACGAAGCGCGGCTTAGCAAGCCGACTCAGTAGAGGCGATTCCTGTTTTGGCGCGACGAGAAGCGCGATTCTCATTGAATGACTTTAAGGCCAAAGCCGGCAAATGGATTGCTTGTCGGTTCCCTTGCGTCAGGCTTACCCTCACCAGTTAACGCGGGGACGCCGCGTTTTGCAAAAGGGGACAGGTTGCAATGACCATACAAGGCGCTTCGCCGGACCTCTACAACGAGGATCTGGCTCCGGCAACAGTCAGGAACTGGGGGCCGTTTTCAATCTTCAACGTCTGGACCTCCGACGTCCACAGCCTCTGGGGCTATTATCTCGCGGCGAGCCTTTTTCTGTTCTGCGGCGGCTTCGTCAACTTCATCATCGCCATCGGCATCGGCTCGCTGATCATCTATTTCCTGATGAACCTGGTCGGCTATGCCGGCGTGAAGACCGGGGTACCCTACCCCGTGCTTGCGCGCGCCTCCTTCGGCATCTGGGGTGCCAACATTCCGGCGCTGGTGCGCGCCGTCGTCGCCTGCTTCTGGTATGGCGCGCAGACGGCCGCCGCGTCGGGCGCGATCGTCGCGCTGCTGACGCGGTTGCAGTGGTTCGACGAATTCAATAGGACCTCGCATCTCCTCGGCCATTCCACGCTGGAGGTGATCTGCTTCGTCGTCATCTGGGCGCTGCAGCTTTTGATCATCCAGAAGGGCATGGAAACGGTGCGCCGCTTCCAGGACTGGGCCGGTCCCGCCGTTTGGGTGATGATGCTGATCCTGGCGATCTATCTATGCGTCAAGGCGGGGACCTTCGCCTTCACCAGCGATATTCCGATGGACGTGCTGCTCGACAAGACCAAGGATGCGGGCGTGCCCGGTGAGCCGGGATCGTGGACGGCGCTGTTCGCAGTGGCGGCAATCTGGGTAACCTACTTTTCGGCGCTCTACCTCAACTTCTGCGACTTCGCCCGCTACGCGCCCAACAACGCGGCGCTGCGCAAGGGCAACATCTGGGGCCTGCCGGTCAATCTGATCCTGTTCTCGCTGGTCGCCGGCGTCACCACGATCGCCGCCTACGACGTTTATCACGAGGTGCTGCTCCATCCCGACCAGATCTCGGCCAAGTTCGACAGCTGGTTCCTGGCGGCGCTTGCCGCGCTAACCTTCGCGGTGGCAACGCTCGGCATCAACGTCGTGGCGAACTTCGTCTCGCCGGCCTTCGACTTCTCCAACGTCTTCCCGCGTCAGATCGACTTCAAGAAGGGCGGCTATATCGCGGCGCTGATCGCGCTGGTGCTCTATCCCTTCGCGCCGTGGGAGGGCAGCGCTGCCTCCTTCGTCAACATCATCGGCGCGACGATGGGGCCGATCTTCGGCGTGATGATGGTCGACTATTATCTGATCCGTAAGGGCGAGGTCGACGTCAACGCGCTCTACCGGGAAGACGGCGAGTTCCGCTTCCAAGGCGGCTGGCACGTCAACGCCTTCATCGCCGCCGGCATCGGCGCGATCTTTTCCTCGATCCTGCCCAACTTCACCAACTGGCTGCCGTCCTGGTGGGGCGTCTATGGCTGGTTCTTCGGCGTGGCGATCGCGGGTGCCGTCTATTATGTGCTGCGCACCATGGCGCTGGGCGCCGGCGCACGGATGGCCAAGGCTTGAAGCAGACCGGGGCGGCGAAAGCCGCCCCTCTCCTTTCGACTATTTGCTGACCATCTCGGCCAACCTGCGCACCGTGTTCCAGTTGCGCGATGTGCCGATGCCCATGAGCTTGTGGTTTGCTGCGGCAAGCAGCCGCGAGCTCGGCCGCGCGCGCGAAAAGACGACCCATATATCGCCGTCGACCGAAAGCACCATCTCGCCCTCGGCGGCATAGGCCGTAAGAGCCGCTACGGCTTCTTTGGGCGCCGGCTGGCGCATCACCCGCACCGCGACCTGATCGCCGGCTTGTGCCGATTCGTCCGGGAACGGATTGGCGGCCGCGAGCTTCAGCCAATCCTCGGCGCCGCGCACTATGATGTCGACATGGCGGCCGAAAGTCTCTTCGAAGGCCTTTTCCAGCCGCCGTTCGAGACCCGAAACGCCGGCCGCCCGCGCCTCGAAGACCAGATTGCCTGTGGCGACCAGCGTGCGGACGTTTTTCAGCCCGATGCCTTCGGCCATCGCCTTGAGATCGGACATCACCACGCGCCGCCCCTCGCCCAGGATGATGCTGTAAAGCAGCGCGACGTAGGTTTGCATTGTCGCCAGCAACCGTTCAGACCAGCCGCGACTGCTCCACGGCCGCTTCGATGAAGCTTGCGAACAGCGGGTGCGGCTCGAGCGGGCGGCTCTTCAGTTCCGGGTGGTACTGCACGCCGATGAACCAGGGATGGTCGGGATATTCGACCGTCTCCGGCAGCACCCCGTCTGGCGACATGCCGGCAAAGACCAGGCCGCAATCCTCAAGCCGCTGCTTGTAGTCGATGTTCACCTCGTAGCGGTGCCGGTGGCGCTCGGAGATCTGCGTGTCGCGGTAGATCTCGGCGATCTTCGACCCCTTGGCGAGGTCGGCTTGATAAGCGCCGAGGCGCATGGTGCCGCCGAGATCGCCGGTAGCCCTGCGCTTTTCCAGCATGTTGCCCTTCAGCCATTCGGTCATCAGGCCGACGACCGGCTCCTCGGTCGGGCCGAATTCGGTGGACGAGGCATGCTCGACGCCGGCGAGCGACCGCGCAGCCTCGATGCAGGCCATCTGCATGCCGAAGCAGATGCCGAAATAAGGCACCTTGCGCTCGCGCGCGAATTTCGCGGCCAAGATCTTGCCCTCCGAGCCGCGCTCGCCGAAACCGCCGGGAACGAGGATGCCGTGCACCTTCTCCAGCCACGGCGTCGGGTCTTCCTTCTCGAAGATTTCGCTCTCGATCCAGTCGAGCTTCACCTTGACCCGGTTGGCGAGGCCGCCATGCGACAGCGCCTCGATCAGCGATTTGTAGGCGTCCTTGAGGCCGGTGTACTTGCCGACGACGGCGATCGTCACTTCGCCTTCGGGATTGTGGATGCGGTTGGAGAGCGCCTGCCAGGGCTCCATCCGCGGCTTCGGCGCCGGATCGATGCCGAAGGCGGCCAGCACTTCGGAATCCAGGCCTTCCTTGTGATACGCCATCGGCACGTCGTAGATGTGCGGCACGTCGAGCGCCTGGATGACGGCGCTCTCGCGCACATTGCAGAACAGCGAAAGCTTGCGGCGCTCTTCCTTGGGGATCGGCCGGTCGGCGCGCACCAGAAGGATGTCGGGCGCGATGCCGATGCCGCGCAATTCCTTGACCGAATGCTGCGTCGGCTTGGTCTTCAATTCGCCGGCGGTCGGGATGTACGGCATCAGGGTAAGATGCACATAGACCGCGTTGTTGCGCGGCAGGTCGTTGCCGAGCTGGCGAATCGCCTCCAGGAACGGCATCGCCTCGATGTCGCCGACCGTGCCGCCGATCTCGCACAGCACGAAGTCGTAATCGTCATTGCCCTCGAGGACGAAGTGCTTGATCTCGTCGGTGACGTGCGGGATCACCTGCACGGTGGCGCCGAGATAGTCGCCGCGCCGCTCGCGCTCGATGATGTTCTTGTAGATGCGCCCGGTTGTGATGTTGTCCTGCTGGTTGGCCGAGCGGCCGGTGAAGCGCTCGTAGTGGCCGAGATCGAGATCGGTCTCGGCGCCGTCATCGGTGACGAACACTTCGCCATGTTGATAGGGCGACATCGTTCCGGGATCGACGTTGAGATAGGGATCGAGCTTTTTGATCCGCGCGCGATAGCCTCGCGCCTGCAGAAGAGCCCCAAGAGCTGCTGCGGCGATGCCTTTTCCGAGTGAGGAAACCACGCCGCCTGTGATGAATACATATCGCGCCATGGGAGTCATCGCTTAACGCGGCCTGATTGATTCCGCCAGAGAAAAAACCGCCGCGAAGGCTTTTTCCCAAAATGGCGCTGGTGCCCGGATGGGCTTTTCTTTGAAGCATGCCGCCCAAAGCCGTGCAGTGGTTTCTGGGAGAACGGCAGGCATCAGGACAAAGACTCGAAAGCACGGCGCCAGCGTCTTTCAACGCGACGCGCTTCGATCAAAGAAAAAGGGCCGGTGGTGCCGGCCCTTTCGGCAGTCTGCTTCAACGCGTTAGATAATAACGACTTTGGTGCCGACCTTGACGCGACTGTAGAGATCCATGACGTGCTCGTTGATCATGCGGAAGCAGCCGTTCGAGGCGCTGGTTCCGATCGACTGCGGTGCAATGGTGCCGTGGATGCGCAGATGCGTGTCCTTCTTGCCGTCATAGAGGTAGATGGCGCGCGCGCCGAGCGGATTCTCGCCGCCCCCGGGCATACCATCCTTATACTGGCCGTAGTGCTTCGGCTCGCGCTTCTGCATGTCGAGCGTCGGGATCCAGCGCGGCCATTCCTGCTTGTCGCCGACGGCCACCGTCCCCTTGAACTGCAGGCCTTCGCGGCCGACTGCGATGGCATAGCGGCGCGCGGTGGAAAACGACTGGACGAGGTAGAGACGGCGAGCAGTCGTGTCGATGACGATGGTCCCGGGCTCATAGCCGGTGAAGGCGACGTCCTGCGGCACGAACTCCGGCTTCACCTTGAACGGCCTCTTGGCATCCTTCTTGGCGAGCGCCGAATCGAGCGCGCGGGTCTCCGGCAGATAATTGATCGAGGTCACCGAGGAACCGCCGAACAGGCCGGCGAACAGCCCGCCGCTGCTCGCCCGCTTCTGGCCGGGCTGTTCGCTGCGCAACTCACCGTTGTTGCCGGTGGCCGTGATGTTCATCGCCTCGGCCGGGATGGGCTCCTCGGTCTGGAGCGACGCGATCGGCGAAACGGGCGTGAGCGGTTCGATGATCTTGATAGTCTTCTTCCCCGGCTTCGCATCAGCCACTTCGGCCGGCGCGGCCGAACCCTTCTTGGAGAGCCATTCCTGACGCGCCGCATCCGCCTTGGCCTTGGCCGCCTCGCGCATTGCCAGCTTGCGGGCTTCGAGCGCCTTTTGCTTGGCCGCTTCCTTGTCGGCGGCGATCTTGGCCTCAAGCTTCTCGATCTGCGCGAGGTCGTCCGAAGTCGGGTTTTTCTTCTTCTTGAGAAGCCTCAGCTGCGATGCGTCGCTCTTGGCGGCGACGGGAATTGCGTCGGTCTTCTCTACCGACGGCGAAGCGGCCAGGTTTGCCGGTGAGGCAAAGGCCGCGGACCCCATGCCGAATACGGCACAGAATCCCAAAAGGATGAAGCTGCGAAGCTGCATGGCGAAGATCCGATTTTCTATGCTAGTTGCCCACGGCGTCGCCCGGCGCCCCCCAAGGACGCCGAAAAGTGCCGCACGCAATCTATAATCGATTAGCCAGCGCGCCCTCAAGCTGAGCGACGCGCTACATTTGGTTGAATCTTCGTGATCGAGCGGCATTTGCCGCGACTGTGTTCAAAGAACAACAGATCGCGGCAGCAATGCTTGTCCGGCTACTGGTTCGGAACCTGCGGGGTGACCGGCAAGGTCACGCCGTTCGTGGCCGGCGGCGTGGTCGGATTCGCGGGCGCCGGTGTTGCGGGAGCAGTGGCGGGAGCCGTCGTGGTGCCGCCATTCGACAGCGGCGTCGTGGTTGTCGTCGTGCCGCCCGACGGGACGGCCGGCGCGGTGCCGCCAGCCGGCGCCGCCGGCTTCGAGCTGCCCAGCGGACCGTTGGAGCCCGGCAATTGGTTGAGCACGCCCTTGCCGGCACTGTCCGAGGTCGAAGCCGGTGCCCTGTCGAGGATGTCGATCGGTTTCTCGCCGTAGCGGGCAAGGATCGAGAGCGCGAGCGAGGTCACGAAGAAAGCCGCGGCCAGGATCGCAGTCGCGCGGGTCAGCGCGTTGGCCGCGCCCCGCGCCGTCATGAAACCGGAACCGCCGCCAATGCCGAGACCGCCGCCTTCGGAGCGCTGCAGCAGCACCACGCCGACAAGGGCGAGCACGACCATAAGATGAACGACGATCAGTACGGTTTCCATAACTTATCCTGGCGAGGCCTTGCGCGGCCGCGCATACGACCGGTGATTTGGAGGCGGCTCCTTACAATGCTTTGGCGGCATTTCCAAGCCCGTGGCCGGGAATATGGGGAGCAATCCGGCCGTTGCAACGATTTGGGCCGTGCCCGTGCCGCCGCGGGCCGCCGTCTGCGGCTATGACATGTGCATATAGGCTTCGGCAATGGCGAGGAAGTCGGCCGCCTTCAGGCTTGCGCCGCCGACCAGCGCGCCGTCGACATTCTCGACGCCAAGCAGTTCCACCGCGTTGGACGGCTTGACCGAACCGCCATAGAGAATGCGCATCCGGGCCGCGGCATCGCCGAGCAGCGCCGTCAGCTTGCCACGGATATGGGCATGCGCCTCGGCGACGTTGGCGGCGGTCGGCGTCAGGCCGGTGCCGATGGCCCAGACCGGCTCGTAGGCGATGATGGTGTTGGCGGCGGTCGCGCTCGGCGGCACGGAACCGTCGAGCTGGCGCGACAGGACATCGAGCGTCGCCCCGGCTTCGCGCTCGGCGCGCGTTTCGCCGATGCAGATGATGGCCACCAGCCCAGCCCGCCAGGCGGCCGATGCCTTGGCGTTGACGATCGCATCGTCGTCGCCGCATTGCTCGCGCCGCTCCGAATGGCCGACGATGACATGGCTTGCGCCGGCATCCTTCAGCATCTCGGCCGAAATCTCACCCGTATAGGCGCCGCTCTCCTTGGGATGGCAATCCTCGCCGCCGGCGCGAACCGGTGTGCGCGAAAGGATCTCGGCGGCTTGGTGAAGCAAGGTGGCCGGCACGCAGACCAGGGCTTCGGTCTCCGCATCGAGGCCGCTCATGAAGCCGTTGCCGATCATCCTCAACTCGTTGAGCGAGGCGCTGGTGCCGTTCATTTTCCAGTTGCCGGCAACGAGCGGACGAATTCCAGGGGTCATGGCGTCGAGTTCTCCAGGCAACATAAGGCAGCGCCCTCACTACCAAAATCGGGCCACAAAGCAATCGACAGTGGGCCGGAAGGACGCTATTGCGCTTGTTTCAGAGTCGGCGCATGCGAAAATGCGCAAAAATCGGAAGTAGGCATGCTTGGTATTTTGAGAAGCGCGGCGGGCACCTGGGTCGCGAAAGCTTTGCTGTCCTTGCTGGTGGTGAGCTTCGCCGTCTGGGGTATTTCCGGGCGCCTGTCGGGAAGCTTGGCTGGCCATCATTCGGTGATCACCGCCGGCGGCACCACGGTTTCGATCAACGAATACCGCCTCGCCTACGACCGCCAGATCAATCTGCTGTCGCAGCAATATGGCCAACGCATCACGCATGAGCAGGCGAAGCTGCTCGGCCTCGACAACCAGGTTCTGGCGCAGCTCGTCTCCGGCGCCGTTCTCGACGAGCAGGCCCGCAAGCTCGGGCTTGGCCTTTCCAAGGACCGGCTGGCCGAGCTGACGCGCGAGGATCCGGCCTTCAAGGGCCCAGGCGGCCAGTTCGACCGCAGGACCTTCGAATATCTGCTGCGCGAGATCGGCATGCGGCCCGAGGACTATCTGAAGAACCGCTCGCAAGTGGCGGTGCGCCAGCAGATAGTCGAGGCGATTTCGGACGGCCTCAAGGCGCCGCAGACCTTCCTGAAGGCCGTCGCGCTCTATCGCGGCGAGGACCGCACGATCGACTATCTCGTCCTGCCGAAGACACTGGTCCAGCCGATCGAGGCGCCGTCCGACAGCGCTCTCAAAACCTATTTCGAAGCCAACAAGAAGAACTACGCCGCACCCGAATACCGCAAATTCTCCTATGTCCGGCTTGAGCCGCAGGACATCATGGACCCGACGGCGGTGACCGATAGCCAAGTCGCTGATGACTACAACAAGAACAAGGCGCGCTATACGACGCCCGAAATGCGCACCATCGAACAGCTGGTGTTCAAGACGCCGGACGCGGCCAAGGCGGCATATGACTCTCTGAAGACCGGCGCCACCTTCGACAAGATCGTCACCGCCGAGGGCAAGACCCAGGCCGATACCGTGCTCGGCACGCTGGCCAGGGACAAGATCGCCGACAAGGCGGTGGCCGACGCGGCCTTCTCGCTCAACGTCAACGAGGTCAGCCCGGTGGTTCAGGGCGCCTTCGGCCCGGTGCTCTTGCGCGTCACCGAGATCAAGCCGCAGGTGGTGAAGCCGCTTTCGGAAGTGTCCGACCAGATCCGCAAGGACCTGGCGCTCGGCGAGGCAAGCCGCGTGCTGCTCGACGTCCACGACAGCTACGAGGACACCCGCGCTTCCGGCGCCTCGCTAGCCCAGGCGGCCGACAAGCTGAAGCTCAAGGTCGTCACCATCGACGCCATCGACCGCACCGGCCAGCGGCCGGACGGCACGATCGTCAACGACCTGCCGCAATCGGCGGACCTCATCAAGGCCGTCTTCGAGGCCGAGCCGAACACTGAGAATGAAGGCCTGACCACTGCCGACAACGGCTTCGTTTTCTATGAAGTCCAGTCGATCACGCCGGCGCGCGACCGCACGCTGGACGAGGTTCGCCAGAAGGTCGTGGCCGACTGGACCTCGGCCGAGACCGACAAGCGGCTCACCGCCAAGGCTGGAGAGATGGAAAAGCGCCTCAAGGCCGGTGCGACGCTCGACGTGATCGCGGGCGAGTTGAAGCTCGAGAAGCAAACCAAGCGCGGCCTGAAGCGCGAAGCCGACGATGCCGATTTCGGCAAGGAGGGTGCGGCGGCCATGTTCGGCGTCGGCGAAGGCGGCACAGGCCTGATCCCCTCGCCCACCGGCGACGGCCAGATCCTGTTCAAGGTCGCCGAAGTCTTCGAACCAGCCGGGGCCGATGGCAGCTCTGTCCCGGAAGACGCGCAGAAATCTTTCAGCGCCGGCCTATCTGACGACCTGCTCGATCAACTGGTGGCGCAGCTGCAGTCGCAGTATGACGTTCGCATCGATCCGGCCGCCGTTTCCCAAGCACAGACACGATGAGCGCGCTTAAGACATATATTGCCAAGGTCGCCACCGGCACCGCGCTCTCCTTCGAGGAAGCGCGCGAGGCCTTCGACATCATCATGTCGGGCGACGCGACGCCGGGGCAGATCGGTGGCTTCCTGATGGCGCTGCGCGTGCGCGGGGAGGCCGTGAGCGAGATCTCCGGCGCGGTCGCCACGATGCGCGCCAAGATGCTCCGCGTCGAAGCCCCGCTCGGCGCCATCGACATCGTCGGCACCGGCGGCGACAATTCGCACTCGGTCAACATTTCGACCGGATCGGCATTCGTCATCGCCGCCGCGGGTGTCCCGGTGGCCAAGCACGGCAATCGCGGCCTGTCCTCGCTGACCGGCGCGGCGGATGTGCTGATGGCACTCGGCGTCAAGGTCGACATCGCACCGGAGACCATCGGCCGCTGCATCCAGGAGGCCGGCGTCGGCTTCATGTTCGCGCCAGCGCATCATCCGGCGATGAAGCATGTCGGCCCTGTCCGGGGCGAGCTCGGCACGCGCACCATCTTCAACCTGCTCGGGCCGCTGTCGAATCCAGCCGGCGTCGGCCGGCAGATGGTCGGCGTCTTCCTGCCCGAATGGATCATGCCGGTGGCTGAGACGCTGAAGGCGCTGGGCACCGATCATGCCTGGGTCGTGCACGGCGACGGTTATGACGAGATTACCACCACGGGCGAGACGCAGGTCGCAGAACTCACCGGTGGCGAGATCCGCACCTTTACCCTCACCCCGGAAGCGGTCGGCCTGAAGCGGCATGACAAGGAAGATCTGCGCGGCGGCGAAGCGGCCTACAATGCCAGGGCATTGCGCGATATGCTGGGCGGCGCTGCCGGCGCCTATCGCGACACCGTGCTGATGAATGCCGGCGCCGGGTTGGTGGTGGCCGGCAAGGCGACGACGCTCGGCGATGGCATTGAGGCAGCAGCGCAGGCCATCGACAGCGGCCGGGCGCTCACGGTGCTCGACAAGCTCATCGAGATTTCGAACGGTTAGAATTTTGTCCGATATCCTGCGCAAGATCGAAGCCTATAAGCGCGATGAGATCGCCGCCGCGAAGCTCAGCGCGCCGCTTGCCGAGGTCAAGGCGAAGGCGAAAGATGCGGAACCCCCGCGCGGCTTCCTTGCGGCGCTTGAGGCCAAGCGGAAGGCTGGCGGCTTCGCCCTGATTGCCGAGATTAAGAAGGCCAGCCCTTCCAAGGGCTTGATCCGCGCCGACTTCGACCCGCCGGCGCTCGCCAGAGCCTACCAGCGAGGCGGTGCAGCCTGCCTTTCGGTGCTGACCGACGTACCGTCCTTCCAGGGCGCGCCCGGCTTTCTGACCGCAGCGCGCGCCGCCGTTAGCCTGCCCGCCCTGCGCAAGGATTTCCTCTTCGATCCGTACCAGGTTTATGAAGCCCGCGCCTGGGGCGCGGACGCGATCCTCATCATCATGGCGAGCGTCGACGACGCTTTAGCCACCGGATTGGAAGCGACGGCCTTCGATCTCGGCATGGACGTCCTGGTCGAGGTGCATGACGAACAGGAGATGGAACGCGCGCTTCACCTCTCGTCGCGGCTGATCGGCATCAACAACCGCGATTTGAGAACCTTCGAAACCAGCCTGGACGTTTCCGAGCGGCTTGCCGCCCTGGTCCCGGCCGACCGGCTGCTGGTCAGCGAGAGCGGCATCTTCACCCATCAGGACTGCCGCCGGCTGGAAACGAGCAAGATCGGCACCTTCCTCGTTGGCGAAAGCCTGATGCGGCAGGCCGATGTGGCCGCCGCGACCGCCCTTCTGCTGACGGGCAAGGCGCCGGCCGAGGCCGTTTGAGGATGCCCGCGCTTACCCATCTCGGCGCCAAGGGCGAAGCCAACATGGTCGATGTCGGCGGCAAGGCCGAGACGACGCGCACGGCCATCGCCGAAGGGTTTGTCACCATGCAGCCGGAAACGCTGGAGATGATCCTGGCCGGCGACGCCAAGAAAGGCGACGTGCTTGGCACGGCGCGTATCGCCGGCATCATGGCGGCCAAGAAGACGCATGAGATCATCCCGCTTTGCCATCCCCTGCTTCTCACCAAGGTTGCTGTCGAGATCGAGCCCGACCACGCGCTTCCCGGCCTGAGGGTCACCGCGCTTGCCAGGGTTACCGGCAAGACCGGGGTGGAAATGGAGGCGCTGACCGCGGCGTCGGTCGCCTGCCTCACCATCTACGACATGGCCAAGGCAGCGGACCGCGCCATGGCGATTTCCGGCATCAGGTTGGTGGAGAAGACCGGCGGGAAGTCGGGCGACTACAAGGCAGGCTCTTAGGATGGCTTTGCTTCCGGTCGCCGAGGCGCTCGAACGCCTGTTGGACGGCGCGACCGCGCTGCCAGGCGAAAGCGTGCCGCTGGCCGATGCCGCCGGCCGGGTTCTGGCCGAACCGGTGGTGGCTCTGCGCACCCAGCCTCCCTTCAATGCTTCGGCAATGGACGGCTATGCCGTACAGGCCGCCGACGTAGCCTCGGCGCCGGCGCGGCTCTCCGTGATCGGCATGGCGCCCGCCGGGCGTGGCTTCACCGGCTCTGTCGGCAAGGGCGAAGCCGTGCGCATCTTCACCGGCGCGCCGCTCCCCGAAGGCGCCGATACCGTCGTTATCCAGGAGAATGTCCGCGATCTCGGCGGCGGCAGCATCGAACTGACCGAGCCGACCGCGGAGGGACGCAACGTCCGTCGCCGCGGGCTCGACTTCTGCGAGGGCGACCTGCTCCTCGAAAAAGGCCGCCAGCTCGATCCGGCGGCGCTTTCGATGGCGGCATCGGCCAACCATCCGAGTCTCAACGTGGTCCGGCAGCCGCTGGTCGCCGTCATCGCCACCGGCGACGAATTGCTGCCGCCCGGCAGCGCGCTCGGCCCCGACCAGATCATCTCGTCGAATGCCTATGGCGTCACCGCCACGGCCCAGTCGGTTGGCGCGCGCGCGCTCGACCTCGGCATCGCCGCCGACCGACATGACGCGATCGCGGCTCTGGTCAAGCAGGCGGTCGAGGCCGGCGCCGACGTCATCGTCACGCTTGGCGGCGCCTCCGTCGGCGACCACGACCTGATCCATGACGTGCTGACCGGCGAAGGCATGCAGCTCGACTTCTGGAAGATCGCGATGCGTCCGGGCAAGCCGTTGATGTTTGGCCGGCTCGGCAACATCCGCTGCATCGGCCTGCCCGGCAATCCGGTCGCAAGCCTGGTCTGCTCGCAGCTGTTCCTGAAGCCGCTTCTGGCGAGGCTGGGCGGCCGCAATTACCGGCAGGACATCCGCAGCGCGCGGTTGGCTGCCGCAATGCACGCCAACGATCTCAGGCAGGACTATGTGCGCGCCGTTGTCCGCGAGGATGCGGGGGCATTGGTCGCAACACCGTTCGGTATCCAGGATTCCTCGATGTTGAGGATGCTTGCCGATGCCAATGGCCTGATCGTGCGCCCGCCCTTCGCACCGGCGGCTGCAGCCGGCGAGGAATGCAGCGTTCTGATGTTACGCTGAACAAAACGTCAACACATTCACTAAACTTTAAACGGTTGCGGAACACAACTGGAACAGATAGTGTTTGTTCTGGGTTTGTTTTTCTGATTCTGGTTTCAGAACCCATGGGGGCCGCCATGCTGACGCGCAAACAACATGAACTGCTGATGTTCATCCATGAACGGCTCAAGGAAAGCGGCATTCCCCCGTCTTTCGACGAGATGAAGGAAGCGCTCGACCTTGCCTCGAAATCGGGCATCCACCGCCTGATCACGGCGCTGGAGGAGCGCGGTTTCATTCGCCGGCTGCCGAACCGCGCGCGTGCCCTCGAAGTGCTGCGCCTGCCTGACTCGATCGCGCCCGGCCTCAATGCGGCGAAGAGATTCTCGCCGAGCGTCATCCAGGGTGGCCAAGGCAATCTCGGCCGCCAGATCAAACCCGCGGCGCCCGCCCGCACGCCGACGCCCAGCAATGACGACGACGCCGTTTCGGCCGTCTCCATCCCGGTGATGGGCCGCATTGCCGCCGGCGTGCCGATCGACGCCATCCAGCACCAGACGCATTCGATCACGGTGCCGCCGGACATGATCGCCGGCGGCGAGCACTACGCGCTCGAAGTCAAAGGCGATTCGATGATCGAGGCCGGCATCTTTGACGGCGATACGGTCATCATCCGCAATGCCAACACCGCGAGCCCGGGCGAGATCGTTGTGGCGCTGGTCGACGACGAGGAGGCGACGCTGAAGCGCTTCCGGCGCAAGGGGGCTTCCATCGCGCTCGAGGCCGCCAATCCGGCCTACGAGACCCGCATCTTCGGTCCCGATCGCGTCAAGGTCCAGGGCAAGCTCGTCGGACTCATCCGCCGCTACTGAGGGGCCGCGGCTTGGCTTGCGGCTTCTCGGGCTTCTTGTAAGGCGCTAACCCCCTCGCCTCACGCGAGTAGCGCCGCTGTTCATGCCAAGGGCGGTATGGTTTTTCGACGGCGTATTGAATGGTTGCTCGCGCCGTCGCCGATTGCGGATCGAAGAAGACGGCGGCACTGCCGTCGCGCGCGAGCTGCCGCTTGGTGACGACGAGGATGCGTGGATCGCGGCAGGGATTATAGGCCGTGGCATCGTTGATGACGATGAGGTCCGCGAAGTCGCAGGCAGGTCGGGCAGCTTCGCGGGTCTCGGCGAGCGCGACGATCGCGCCGGACGGATGCCGGCCAATGCAGAGATCGCCCGTGCAGTAAAAGGGCGATCCAGGCGGCAAGTCGACGGGATCGGCTATGTCCAGCGTGCCGTTGGCGAATGTCTCCGGCGGCACGAGCGTTTCGGCCTTGAGCGCGCGTTTCCAGTTATCGGTGGTGAACTCGTTGGAGCGGGCACGATTGATGGCGAGTTCGCCGCCGCCGATCGGCATCGCCACCAGATGCGCGTCCTCCGAGATCAGCAGGTCCGGCGTGCGCGCCTGCGGGATGATCATGACGGCCGCGACTGCGAAAGGAATTGCGGCCAGCCTCAGCCAGGTAGTCGCCATCGTGGCGATGACGAGCGCGATCGTCGCCAGCAGCACCGAATGGATCGAGATCAGGCCCACGGCATCGACCGGCGACCACTCCGAAATCCACGCCGAGATCGCGATCATCGCCGTCAGGCCCTTGCCCATCAAATAGAGGAAGGGCCCGTCGAAACCGAACGGCATCATGACCGCGCTGGCGACGGCGAGAAACATCACGACCGTGACGATCGGCATGATTGCGAGATTGGCCAGCAGGCTGAGCGGCGAGACGCGCTGGAAATGCCAGATGGCAAACAGCGCCGTGGCACTTCCGGCAATGATCGACGTCATTGCGGCGCCACCCGCTCCGACTGCCAGTTTGCGCGACATGAACCGCAGGAACGAACGCTTTGCCGGCGGCGCTCTCACCTTGCCGGCGCGGTAGTCGGACCAGCCGGCATAGGCGCCGACAAGGGCGGCGGTTGCCGCGAACGACATCTGAAAGCTCGGGCCAACCACTTCATGCGGCGACACCAGGATGACGGCGATGGCCGAGATCGCCAAATTGCGCATCGTCAGCGCGGCGCGGTCGAAAAGCACAGCGATCAGCATGACGGCCAGCATGATGAAGCTTCGCTCGGCGGCGACCACCACGCCGGAGATGACGAGATAGGCGGCGATCGAGATAAGCGCGATTGCCGCGGCATATTTCTTCACCGGCCGGCGTGACGAAAAATCCGGGAACAGCGCAAAGGCGCCGCGCAGCAGAAGCATGACAGTGCCGGCGACCAGCGCCATGTGCAGGCCCGAAATCGAGATGATGTGATAGATGCCGGTCCGCCGCATCGCCTCGTTGATATCCTCGGGAATGCCGGCGCGAACGCCGACGATGAGTGCAGCGGCAATCTCGCCTTCGGGTCCGCCGACGGTGCTTCTGATGTGATCGGCAATGTTTTCGCGCGCGTTCTCGATGCCTGAGGCGATGCTCGTCTGAGCGATCGGGTCGGTTGGCGGAATGACTTTCGGGTTGCCGAGGAAAAATCCGCTGCCGCCGATGCCAGAAAAATAGCTGTCGAAGGAAAAGTCATAGCTTTCGGGACGGACCGGCCCGGTCGGCGGCAGGAGCCGTGCGTAACCCGTCACCAGCGATCCGGCCTCCACGCCGCCCGGGATCCTGCGTGCCGAGAGCCTGACGCGATCCGGCGCGTAGCGCAGCTTTGGATGCGCGGTCGAGACGAGATCGATGGTCAGCCTGACACGGCCATTGGCCATTTCCTCGGCGATGACGACGCGGCCTGTCAGCCGCGTCTGGATTTCGGAGCCGAGCATTGGCGTTGCGGCCCGCCAGGTCTCGACCTTTGCGGCGACGAAGCCCAGCGCGCAAAACAGCGCCGCCATGAAGACCAGGTGTGTCTTCAGCCAGGGACGCGAAACCGTCGCACACACAGCCATCAGCGCTACTACCGCCAGCGGTCTGTAAAGATCCGGCTCGGCGCTCAAGGAATAATAGAGTATCACGCCGGCGGCCAGGAACACCGGCACCAGCAGGAAGCCGATGCCGCGGTCGAGCTCGGTGGAGGCTGCCTCGGCCACACCCCGGCGAAACGCGGAAAACGAGGCACGGCGGAACCGCCTGCGGATCAGGTCGATGGCTGCCGGCGGAAGCGGCTTCAGGACGGCGTCGCCGTCCGGCAAAATCTCGGTGGCCGGACGCGGCACGGGAACCAAAACCGGTACTACTTCAGCAGGCACGGTGTCGGCAAACAGCAGGCGCTCGCTCACGCCAGCCATCGTCTCCTCGCCCTCCTCCGCACCCCGGCCACGTCCAGCCATCGGGTCTGCCCCTTGCGCCCCAGACCTCCTATGCTACATGAACGCCCACCGCGCGAAAGTCCGCGCAATCATGCCCGCTTCAGAGCTTCTTCCGAGAGTTCCATGTCCGACAAGGTCGTCACCCGCTTTGCCCCCTCGCCCACAGGCTATTTGCACATCGGCGGGGCCCGCACGGCGCTGTTCAACTGGCTCTACGCCCGGCACACGGGCGGCACGATGCTGCTGCGCATAGAGGACACCGACCGCGAGCGCTCCACCGAAGCGGCGACGGCCGCCATCCTGGACGGACTGACCTGGCTCGGCCTCTCATGGGACGGCGAGGCCGTGTCACAGTTCGAGCGCGCGCCGCGCCACCGTGAGGTGGCAGAGCAGCTCGTACGGCTGGGCAAGGCTTATTACAGCTATGAGACGCCTGCCGAGCTGGAGGCGATGCGCGAGGCGGCGCGGGCCAAGGGACTGCCGCCGCGCTACAATGGCCAGTGGCGCGACCGCGACCCCTCCGAGGCGCCTCCCGGCGTCAAGGGCGCCATCCGCATCAAGGCGCCGACCGAAGGAGAGACCGTCGTGCACGACCGCGTGCAGGGCGAGGTGCGCTTCCCGAACAAGGACCTCGACGACTTCATCATCCTGCGCTCGGACGGCAACCCGACCTACATGCACGCCGTCGTCGTCGACGATCACGATATGGGCGTCACCCACATCATCCGCGGCGACGATCACCTGACCAACGCCGCGCGCCAGACCGTAATCTACAACGCCATGGGCTGGACCGTGCCGTCGATGTCGCACATCCCGCTGATCCATGGCGCCGACGGCGCCAAGCTGTCGAAGCGCCACGGCGCGCTCGGCGTCGAGGCCTATCGCGCCATGGGCTATCTGCCCGAGGCCCTGCTCAACTATCTGGCTAGGCTCGGCTGGAGCCACGGCGACGACGAGGTGATGTCGATCAAGGACATGATCTCCTGGTTCGATATCGGCGACGTCAACAAGGGCGCCGCCCGTTTCGACTTCGCCAAGCTCGAGGCGCTGAACGGCGTCCATATGCGCAAGATGGACGACAAGGCGCTCTTCGATATTCTCGTGGCCACCTTGCCCTATCTGGAGGGTGGCCCGGCGCTCGCGGCCAAGCTCGACGACAGGCGCCAGGCACAGCTGCTTGCCGCCATGCCGGGCCTCAAGGAGCGGGCAAAGACGTTGGTCGAGCTCGTCGACGGAGCCGGCTTCCTGTTCGCCGAGCGGCCCTTACGGCTCGACGAAAAGGCTGCGGGGTTGCTTGGCAGCGACGCTCGCGCCATTTTGCGCGGTGCCCACGCCGCGCTCGCCGCGATCTCCGGCGGATGGAGCGCCGCAACCGCGGAAGCCGCTATTCGCGATTTTGCGCAGGCCGGCGGCCATAAGCTCGGCGCCGTGGCCCAACCGCTGAGAGCCGCGCTCACCGGCCGCAGCACCTCGCCCGGCGTGTTCGATGTGCTGGCGGTGCTCGGCCGTGAGGAGAGCCTGGCGCGGGTTGCGGATCAAATCGATTAGGAGCGAACTGGCCCAAGAAGATTGGCATTGAAAGGTGTGTTTCGCAGTGCAACATTAGGCCTTGGCCCAATCTGGCACGCACCTCCTAAAATGCGGTGGTAAGTTCGCGCATTCCGGTGATTTCGACGTGTCGTTTGCAGGAATTGCCTTGCCGGCATGAGAAAACATAAAGGAGTTTGCAATGAGCGAAGCTGCGACAAAACTGGAATCGGGCGGCAAGGCGCGTGAGTCGACCGCAAGGCTCGAGCTCGCCGGCAAGACGCATGAATTCAAGGTGCGAAGCGGCTCGACCGGGCCCGACGTCATCGACATCGGTGCGCTGTACAGCACCACCGGGGCCTTCACCTACGATCCCGGCTTCACCTCGACGGCAAGCTGCGAGTCGGCGATCACCTTCATCGACGGCGACGCCGGCATCCTGCTGCATCGCGGCTACCCGATCGACCAGCTCGCCGAGCACGGCGACTTCCTCGAGGTCTGCTATCTGCTGCTCTACGGCGAATTGCCGACCAAGGCGCAGAAGGACGACTTCGACTATCGCGTGACCCGCCACACCATGGTGCATGAGCAGATGTCGCGCTTCTTCACCGGCTTCCGCCGCGACGCCCATCCGATGGCCGTCATGTGCGGCGTGGTCGGCGCGCTGTCGGCCTTCTATCACGACTCGACCGACATCTCGGACCCATATCAGCGCATGGTCGCCTCGATGCGGCTGATCGCCAAGATGCCGACAATCGCGGCGATGGCCTATAAATACCACATCGGCCAGCCCTTCATTTACCCGAAGAACGATCTCGGCTTCGCGGCGAACTTCCTGCATATGTGCTTTGCCGTGCCGTGCGAGGAATACAAGATCAATCCGGTGCTGGCGCGCGCCATGGAGCGTATCTTCATCCTGCACGCCGATCACGAACAGAACGCGTCGACCTCGACGGTTCGTCTCGCCGGCTCTTCGGGCGCCAATCCGTTCGCCTGCATCGCGGCCGGCATTGCCTGCCTTTGGGGCCCCGCGCATGGCGGCGCCAACGAGGCGGCTCTCAACATGCTGGGCGAGATCGGCCATGTCGACCACATCCCGGAATTCATCGCCCGCGCCAAGGACAAGAACGACCCGTTCCGCCTGATGGGCTTCGGCCATCGCGTCTACAAGAACTACGACCCGCGCGCCAAAATCATGCAGAAGACAGCGCATGAGGTGCTGGGCGAGCTCGGCATCAAGGATGATCCGCTGCTCGACATCGCGATGGAGCTGGAGAAGATCGCGCTGACCGACGAGTATTTCATCGAGAAGAAGCTCTATCCGAACGTCGACTTCTATTCGGGCATCACGCTGAAGGCGCTGGGCTTCCCCACCACCATGTTCACCGTGCTGTTCGCGGTCGCCCGCACCGTCGGCTGGATCGCGCAGTGGAAGGAAATGATCGAAGACCCGCACCAGAAGATCGGCCGCCCGCGTCAGCTCTACACCGGCGCCACGGAACGCGATTACGTGCCGATTGCGAAGCGGTGATTTCGCTAATAGCGAGTAGCGAGTAGCGAATAGGGAAGAAGCGGGCGGTGCTGAGCGGCGCCCAGCCACGCTACTCGCTATCCGCTACTCCCTATTCGCTTTCTTGATGCACCCCAGCACCACCTCGGCAGCAATCTCGCCCGCTGGCCTGTCGGTCGCCATGCGCCTGGCGATATCGGCGAAGCCTGCCCGCTGCCAGGCGCGCATGCCGGTGTCGGCAAATAGGGCTTCCAGCTGACGCGCCAGGTTCTCCGGCCTGACATACTGATCGTAGAACTCCGGCACCAGCGCGCGATCGGCGATCAGGTTGGGCAGCAGCGCCGACCAGGTCGTCACCAGATGCTGCAGCAGCTGCCTCGCGATGGGATCGAGCTTGTAGCTGGAGACCATTGGAACACCGCAAAGCGCAAGCTCGAGCGAAACCGTTCCGGACGCGATCAGGGCCGCATCGGCCTTGCCGAAAGCCAACCATTTGCGCTCCGGATCGGTGATGATCTCTGGCTTCTCGTCCCAGCTCGCGACGGATGTTTTCACCAGGTCGGCGACATGCGGCACCGTCGGCAGCCTCAGCCGCAAGCGGTGACCGCGCTGATGCAAGACCGATATCGCCTTGCCGAACGGCTCGATCAGCCGGCGCACCTCGCCGCGGCGCGAGCCGGGCAGCACGAGCAGCGTCTTCACGCGATCCTCCGACAGGTCCCGCGGCAAGCTCTGCGCCTTGGCGGCGCTGAGCACGCCGGGATCCTGGGTCAGCCGGTGGCCGACATAGGTGCCGGGAGGCCCACCAAGCCGGGCAAGCGCCTTCACTTCGAAGGGCAGAATGCAGAGGATGTGATCGACATAGGGCTTCATTGCCGCCGCTCTGCCCGGCCGCCATGCCCATACGCTCGGGCAGACATAGTGGACGATCGGGATAGCGGGCGCGGCGGCGCGGACCTTTTTGGCAACCCGCAGCGAAAAATCAGGGCTGTCGATGGTGATCAGGCAATCCGGCCGCTCCGCCGCGATGGTGGCGGCTGTCTGGCTGATCCGGCGCATCAGCCGCGGCAGGTCGCGCAAGACGGCGCTGAACCCCATCAGCGCGATCTCACTGCCCTGGAAGAGCGGTGTCAGCCCCAGTTCCTGCAGATGCCGGCCGCCGATGCCGACGAGCCGGATCTTACGGCCGGTGGTCTTCTCGAGCGCACGCACGATGTCGGCGCCGAGCAGGTCGCCTGATTCCTCGCCCGCGACGATGGCGATCTTGAGCGGCTTCTCACCGGCCATCGCCCGGCTCCATTGCAGCAAGGCCGATGATGAACAAGCCGAGCGCATTGGCCCGCGCGAGAGTCGCCGGGCCTTCGAGAATGAGCGAGCGGCCGGCTTCGACGGCTATGCCGGCCAAGCCTGCGGCATGCGCCGCCTCGACTGTCTGCGGGCCTATCGAGGGCAAGTCGGCGCGCAGCTCCTGCCCTGGCTTGGCGCATTTGACGAGAACGCCGCGCGTCTTGCCGGCGAGCCTGCCGTGCCCGCGCAATTCGCGCGTCCTCTCGAGCAGGCCCTTAGTGCCTTCGATGCCCTCCAACGCGATAACCCGCCCTCCGACCGCAATCGCCGCCTGGCCGATGTCGAGCTCGCCGATCGCCTTGGCCGCCGTCCGGCCGGCCTCGATATCGCGCCAATCCGATTGCTTTGGTCCTACCTTGGTCAACGTGCCCTCGCCGGCAGTGAGATCTGGAACAATCTCATGCGCGCCGACGACCGCGATGCCGCGCTTTTCCAGCCCGCGCGTAAGAACCTTCAAAAGGCCGTCGTCGCCGCGCGCCAACGCCATGATCACGGAGGGAACTATCGCCAGCAGACCGAGTGTCGGGCGTATCTTGGTGAGCTGTGGCCTGCGCCTGATCTCACCGGCAAGGACGAGATGGCTGATGCCTTGGCGTTTCAGCAGGGGAAGCAGGAAGCCTATGTCTTCCAGCGCGAGCGTCGCCTGCTCGTAGGCGGCAAAATCCGCTTCGCGGTCCACCTCGCCTTCGGCCAGTATGATGAAAGGCGGGTGTCCCTGCCTGACCAGGCCTTCGGCCACTTCGACGGGCAGGCTGCCGCCACCGGCGATGATGCCGACCCTGGAGCCCGGCGCGAGTGCAAGCGCTGAGCCGGCGGGCTCAGGCCTCGTCATCGCCATTGTCATCGTCGCCGCCACCCTTGAGCGACGGGACGGCATAGTGCCGCTTGCCGCGGCTGGTGATGAAATCGATGATCTTCATGGCGGTTGGCGACGAGGCGAATTCTGCCTTGGCGATTTCCACATTCTCGCCGACGGTGCGGGAGCGGTCGAAAATTGTCTTGTAGGCCTTGCGCAGCAGGTAGATTTCAGCGCGCGGCAGGCCGGAGCGCTTCAGGCCGATGATGTTGAGCCCGCGCAGGCTGGCGCGATTGCCGACGGCAATGGCATAGGGGATGACGTCGCCGACAAAGGCCGAGCAACCACCGAGAAAGGCGTTGTCGCCGACACGCACGAATTGATGAACGGCGCTTAGGCCGCCGATATAGACGTTGTCGCCGATCTCGCAATGTCCGCCAAGCGTTGCCCCGTTGGCGAAAGTAGCGTTCTTGCCGACGACGCAGTCATGGGCAATGTGGGCATAGGCCAGGAAATTGCCATTATCGCCGACCGTCGTCTCGCCGCGGCTGGAATCGGTGCCCACATGCATGGTGACGCCTTCGCGGATGGTGCAATTTTCGCCGATGACCAGCGTCGTGCGCCCGCCCTTGTGCTTGGTGTTCTGCGGCGGCGCCCCGAGCGTCGACATTGGATAGACCTTGGTCGAGCCGCCGACAGTGGTGGCCCCCATCACCGAGACATGGCTGACCAGCTCGACGCGATCGCCGATGACGGCGTCGGCGCCGACATGGCAGAAGGGTCCGATACGCACGCCTTCGCCGAGCTGGGCACCTTCTTCGACGACCGAGGAAGGATGGATTGATGTCTGAACTTTCATGAGCATTTGAAACCGTCAGCCGGTGACCATCATAGCCGAAACTTCGGCTTCGGCGGCCTTTGCGCCATCCACCATCGCCTCGCAGGCGAATTTCAGCAAGTTGCCGCGCTTCTTGATCTTCTTGACGTGGATCCTGAGTTGATCGCCCGGAACGACCGGCTTGCGGAATTTCGCGTTGTCGATGGTCATGAAATAGACCAGCGACGGCTTTTCCGCGTTGAGGCTGCGAATGCAGATCGCGCCGGCGGTCTGGGCCATGGCCTCGATGATGAGCACGCCCGGCATCACCGGCTGCTGCGGGAAATGGCCTTGGAAATGCGGTTCGTTGATGGTCACGTTCTTGATGCCGACCGCGGAGTCGTCGCCGTCGATTTCGACGATGCGGTCGATCAGTAGAAACGGGTAGCGGTGCGGCAGGAGCTTCATCAGCCCCATTATGTCGACCGCCTCGAGTGTCGTCGCAACCATGTCAGCCATTTCCGTCGCCCTGCTTGCGCGTCCTGGCCAGCCTGCGCAGCATTGCGATCTCACGCATGGCTTCCGCCATCGGCTGCGCCGGGTAGCCTCCCCAGACCTCGCCCGCCGGCACGTTGCTCATGAATCCACTTCTCGCAGCAAGCTTGGCCCCAGGACCGATGGTCAAATGATCGGCGAGGCCGACGCCGCCACCCATGGTGACGTTGTCGCCGACGACGACGGAACCGGAAATACCCGAAAGCCCGGCTATAATGCAATTGCGGCCGATGCGAACATTGTGGGCGATCTGCACTAGATTGTCGATCTTGGTGCCTTGTCCGATGATGGTGTCGGACATCGCGCCGCGATCGACGGTCGAGTTGGAGCCGATCTCGACGTCGTCCTGAACGATGACGCGGCCGATCTGCGGCACGCGCTCAGGTCCCTTGGCGCCGGCCACGAAGCCGAACCCGTCCTGACCGATCCTTGCGCCGCCATGAACGATGACGCGGTTGCCGATCAGCGCGTATTGGATGCTGGCGCCCGGACCGACATAGCCATCACGACCTATCTTGCAGGAGCGGCCAATGACGGCATGCGGGGCAATGACCGTGCCGCTCCCGATGGAGACGCCGGGACCGATCACGGCGCCAGCCTCCACGATCGCACCCGCCTCGACATGGGCGGACGGATCGATGTGCGCTTGCGGCGAAATGCCGGTTTCGCCAGTCATCGGCCCCGGCGTGGAGGCCTGCGGAAAAAGCAGCCGCCCTACCATGGCGAAGGCCTGCTGCGGACGCGGATGCGCCAGCACAGCAATTCCCTGCGGCGCCCTGTTGGCGAAGTCGGCGGGACAGAGAACGGCAGCCGCCTTGAGCGAATGCATCAAGGCGAAATTGCGCTTGCCGTCGACAAAGACGAGCGCACCGTCGCCACCCTCATTGGCGGGCGCCAGCGCTTCGATGGCGATGTCGGCCTGCGAGGAATCAACGAGATTGGCGCCGGTCAGATTCGCGACCTCGCCAGCCGTATACCGGCGTGAAGGCGCGAAGAACACCGGATCGGTCATTCCACAAACATTATCCAGCTAGGTCGGATCAGTCCATTCCGGGCCATCACACGGCCCGGGAACATCGTAACGGATTAGAAACGGGTCGCTATGCCGAAGTTGAATTCCTGCACGTCGTCGGTCGCTTCCTTCTTCACCGGGATCGCATAGTCGATTCGGATCGGACCGAACGGCGACGCCCACATCAGGCCGACACCGACCGAAGCGCGCAGCTTCATATCGGTCGAGGACTGGGTGACGCCTGCAGTATGAATTGCGCTGCCATAGAGCGTTGCAGCATCGGCAAACACCGCGCCCCGCAAGCCAAAGCTTTCCGGAATAGCCGGCAACGGGAACTGGGCTTCCGCCGAGGCATTGAAATAGGTCGTGCCACCGAGATGGTCACCCGTATTGGTATCTACAGGGCCGATGCCGCCATATTCGAAACCACGGATCATACGATCATTGCTTTGGAACTGGTCGAAGATACGCAGACCATCGTTGCCATACCCGGCGATATGGCCAGCGCCACCGGAGATCAGACCGACCAGATCGAGCTGCTCGGACAGCGTTTGGTAGACGCTTGCGCGCCCGGTCAACTTCACCCACTTGGCGTCACCACCGAGACCGGCAACCTCGGTCGTACCAGTGATGTAGAGCCCTTCATGCGGGTTCTTCATATCGTCGATGGTGTTGTAGACTAGCCCGAGGCTGACCGACGACTTAATCCACGGACTTTGAGCTACGCCTTCCAAGATAGCCGGCGAAATGGTGCACGTGCCGTCCGGATCCGCAGGGCTGGTGGGACCGCAACTGTCGTCGACCTTATATTTCTCTTGCGAGATATTGTACGCCAGCTGCGTCGAAATACTGTCGGTGATCGGCAGGCCGAAGCGGATGGTCGCGCCCGTCGTATCGCTGTCGTAGTGATTGTTATATTCCCTGGTCGACTTGTAGATATCGAAGCCCGCCGCGATGCGCCGGCCGAGGAAATACGGCTCGGTGAAGGAAATCGCATAATCGCGCGAGTTCTTGCCGCCGCCGGCCGACAGCTTGATGTATTGGCCGCGACCGAGGAAGTTGCGCTCGGTGATCGAGCCTTCGACGGACGGGCCCGGCGTGTCGCCGCCGGTCGAATAGCCGGCGCCGACCGAGAACTCACCGGTCGACTTCTCGACCACATCGACCACCAGGACAACCTGATCCGGAGCCGACCCAGGGACCGTCGAGATGTCGACTTTTTCAAAATAATCCAGGGCTTCCAGCCGCTTCTTCGCGCGCTGGACAAGAACCTGGTTGAAGGCGTCGCCTTCGCTGACGTCGAATTCGCGCCGGATGACATAGTCGCGCGTGCGGTCGTTGCCGCGGATTTCGATACGCTCGATATAAGCCTTGGTGCCCTGGTCGATGGTGTAGACGACCGAGATCGTGTGATTCTCAAAATTGCGGTCGCCGCGCGGCGTCACCTGGGCAAACGCATAGCCTGAGCCGGCGACCTTTTCGGTGAGCGCAACGATCGTGTCCTCGACGTCCTTGGCGTTGTAGACATCGCCCTTGTGCGTCTGGACCACCGATTCCAGCGACTTTGAGTCGACCTCGGGAATCGTGCTCTCGACACTGATGTCGCCGAAGTTGTAGCGCTCGCCCTCCTGCACGGTGATCGTGACCGTGTATTTGTTGGTGGCTTCATCCAACTCACCGACGGCCGAAACGACCTGGAAGTCTGCGTAGCCGTGATTGTAGTAGAACCGGCGCAGCAACTCCTGGTCGGCGCGCAGCTTGTCCTCGTCATAGACGTCGTCGCGCAGCACGAACGAAAGCCAGGACGAACGCTTGGTGTTGATGACGTCCGACAGACGACGGCTGGAAAAAGCGCTGTTGCCGACGAAATTAATCGCCGCGATCTGCGTGCGGGCGCCTTCGTTAATGTTGAAGACCACGTTCACGCGATTGTCGCCGAGGTCCATGATCTGACTGGTCACGGCGGCATCGTCGCGGCCGATACGCCGATAGGCGGCTTTGACCGCCTCGACGTCGGCGTCGAGAGCCTGCTGCGAGAAGGTCGCGCGCGGCTTAAGCTGGACAGCGGCCTGGAGCGCGTTGTCCTTGAGCTTCTTGTTGCCCTGGAACAGGACCTGGTTGACGACCTTGTATTCGGAAACCTTGACGACCAGGGTCGAGCCGACCTGATTGATCTGGACGTCCGAGAACAGCCCGGTGCCGAACAGGGCCTTCACGGCGCTATCGATATCGGCACTTGAAAACGCCTTGCCGGGCTTGATGGCGATGTAATTGCGGATGGTTTCGGCATCGACACGCTGGTTGCCGCTAACCTCGACCCTGCTCACCACCGCTGCTTCGGCTACCGATGTGGCAACGAACTGCACTGCGAGCGCGCCTGGCAAAACCAGGGCGGCGGACAAAGCCGCCGCGGACGCGGCGCTCAGAAACTTGGATGCTGCCTTCATCGGGCTTTTGTACCTTTTTCTCGTAGTCCCCACGGCGAGAAAACCGGACGTGCGGTATTTTCCCTTACCGTATTAACCGGATTTCCCCTACACGCAAGGCTCCCGGTTAATTTGTATTTACTTAACCCTGTTGCGTGGCTTTCGTGTCACGCATATCCCCACGCATGGTAAACGGCGTCTCAATATGGATGGGGCCGAAGCCAAATTCCTTCATGATTTCAGCACCCAAACAGATCATTCCAAAAAACGAAGCCCATAAATCCGAGCACCAGAAGGAGACCGGTCCGGTAGGCCATCTCCATCATCCGCTCCGACACGGGCCGCCTTATGACGGCCTCCACGCCGTAGAACAAGAGGTGGCCGCCGTCGAGAGGGGGAATCGGCAGAAGATTGAGAATCCCTATCCCGACTGACAGGAATGCAACAAGCTGCACCAGCCACTCGAAGCCGAGCTTGGCCGCCTGACCCGACATTTTTGCGATCTTGATCGGCCCGCCGAGCTGGCATTTGTCCTCGCGCCCGACGACGAAGCGCTGCAGAAATTGCCCGGTGCGCTCGATCACATGCCCGGTTTCCTCGACAGCCGCCGCCAGCGCGCCCGCGGGCGTGTAGGAGACCAGTCGCGGCTGCCCGAGCTCGGCGTTGTTGGCGACGCCAATGATCGCGACCTTGACCTTGTTGCCCAGCGCATCCTGCTGCTCCATCGGTTCCGGTGTCGCGGTAACGGTGATTTCCTTGCCGTCGCGCAACATGGTGAAGGTGATGGCGTCGCCGGCGCGACCCGAAACCAGGCGTTGAACGTCGGCGAAGGTCTCCACCTTGTTGCCGTCGACTTTGACGAATCGGTCGCCGGGCTGAATGCCCGCCCGGGCCGCCGGGCTGCCGGCGCTGACTTCGGCCACCATCGGCTCCATCACCGGCCGGCCGTAGAGCGAAAACAGCACCGCGAACACGGCGATCGTCAGCAGGAAATTGAACAGCGGCCCGGCGACGACGGTCGCCGCGCGTTTCCAGATCGGCTGGGTGTGGAAGGCGACCTCGCGCTCGGCCTCGGTCAGCGATTCGAGGTCTTCGGTGCTCGGCTGGCTCGATGTCGCGTTCATGTCGCCGACGAATTTGACGTAGCCGCCAAGCGGAATGGCGCAAAGCTTCCAGCGGGTGCCGTGGCGGTCGTTGAAACCGAAGAGCTCCGGGCCGAAGCCGATGGCAAAGGCCTTCACCCCGATGCCGCACCAGCGGCCGATGAGGTAGTGGCCCATCTCATGCACGAACACCACGACGGTGAGCACGAACAGGAACGGCACGAGAGTCCCGAGGACAAAGCCTTGCGTGCTGAAGAGCGCGTGAAGAATCTCGTTCAAGTCATGCCCTCAAAATTCGCCCAGCGCGACAGTCCGCCGCGACTGTGGCATCAATCCGGGCGAATCCGTGGCACGCGTCGTTTTCGCCCAGTGGCGACGCCAGTTAGTTCGGAAACAGCCCCATTGCCGGATGGTCGGCGCCCGCCGCAATCCAACCGATGACGTACAGGGCGAACGCGGCCGCGACAAGCCCGTCCACTCTGTCCATGACGCCGCCATGGCCGGGAATGAGATTGCTCGAATCCTTGCAGCCGTGCTGGCGCTTGACCCAGGATTCGAACAGATCGCCGATCTGCGAGACGATCGAGAGCGCCAGGGCGACGAGGCCAAGCATAGTGAGATTGCCGGCCCCGGCGGCGATTGCCAGCACCAATCCGGCAGCGATGCCGCCGACCGCGCCCCCAAGCGCGCCGCTCTGCGTCTTCCCGGGCGAGATCGAAGGCGCAAGCTTCGGGCCGCCGACCGCGCGGCCGACGAAATAGGCCGCTATGTCGGTCGCCCAGACCACCGCGAACAGGAAGAGGATGGCCATCAATCCTGAGTGGCTGTCCCCGCGCAGATAGGCGAGCGACAAGCCGGACAACGACGCGTATGCCAGCCCCGAGGCCTCCCACGGCGCTGCTCCCCGCAGTCGCGCGGCAACAGCGACGATAGCAGTGATGGCTGCGACCAGAAGCAGCAGCCACAGTGCCGGCAGGCCGGCGATCAGCGCGCCGATGAAGACCAGAATCAGCACTTCCGGCAGAAAGCCGAGGGCCGCACCGTTCCCAGGGCGCGACATGCGCGTCCATTCGTAGAAGATCAGCGCCGCGATCGCCGCGCAGAAGAGGCGGAACGGCAGCCCGCCGAGCCAGGTGAGCGCAAGTGTGACGGCTGCCATCACGATGGCCGAGATGACACGCTGCTGGAGATTGCTCATCGATGCCGGCGCTACAAGGCAACGTCGCGGGCGGCGAGCCCGCCGAAACGGCGTTCGCGGCCGGAAAAGTCGCGCAGGGCGTCGGCCAGGTGCTCCCGGCTGAAGTCCGGCCAGTAGCAAGGCAGGAAGACGAGCTCGCTATAGGCGGCCTGCCACAAAAGGAAGTTCGACAGCCTGAGCTCGCCGCTGGTGCGGATCACGAGGTCTGGATCGGGAATGCCGTCGGTGTCGAGCGAGCCGGCAAAGCTCTCCATCGTGATGGCGTCGCTTGTCATTTCGCCGCGAGCCACGGCATCGGCGAGCTTGCGCGCGGTGCGCACGATCTCGTCGCGCCCGCCATAGTTGAAGGCGATGACCAGCGTCAGCGCCTCATTGCCGGCGGTCAGCGATTCGGCCTCCTGCAGCAGGCCTCTGATGTCCGGCTGCAGCCCTTCCCTGTCGCCGATCACCCTCACCCGCACGCCGTTTTGGTGCAGCTCGGCGAGATCGCGGCGGATGAAGAGCTTCAGGAGGCCCATCAAGTCGCTGACTTCGGACTTCGGCCGCGACCAGTTTTCAGAGGAGAAGGCGTAGACCGTCAGATAGGAGATGCCGAGCTCTGGCGCGGCGCGCACCGTCTTGCGCAAGGCTTCGACGCCGGCGCGGTGGCCGGCAAGCCGCGGCATGCCGCGCGCCTTGGCCCAGCGTCCGTTTCCGTCCATGATGATCGCGACATGCGCGGGGGTTGTCATGGTCTCGCTTTCGAGCCGGTGAGAAACCGACCCTAAACCTGCATGATTTCAGCTTCCTTATCGGAAAGCAGGTGATCGATGGTGCTGATCATCTCGTCGGTCAGCTTCTGAACCTGGTCGGAGCGCTTGCGATGATCGTCCTCGCTGATCGTGCCGTCCTTTTCCGCCTTTTTGAGGAAATCCATGCCGTCGCGACGGACATGGCGAACCGCGACGCGGGCGTTCTCGGCATAGCCGTGCGAGATCTTGACCAGTTCCTTGCGGCGCTGCTCGTTGAGTTCGGGCAAGGGAATCCTCAGATTGGTGCCGTCGACGATCGGATTGAAGCCAAGATTCGCCTCGCGGATAGCGCGGTCGACGGCGCTCACCATCGATTTGTCCCAGACCGAGACCGAAATCATCCGCGGCTCGGGCACCGATACATTGGCCACCTGGTTGATCGGCATCGTCGTACCGTAGGCATGGACCTGGACGGCGTCGAGCAGGTTGCTGGAAGCGCGGCCGGTGCGCAGCGAAGCGAGATCGTGCTTGAAGGCCGCGATCGCCCCGTCCATGCGCCGCTTGAGGTCGTCGTACTCGCCACTCATGATCATCTCCTCGACCCGTTCGCCGGGTTCACTGCTTGTGTTCTAGTCTCGTCCAGGACCGGCGATCATTCAGCCGTCGTCGGCCCCAGTCAATTGTCGGCGACGATCGTGCAACGGCCGCCGCCTCTTAGAATTTCGCCGAAACCACCTTTTTCGTGGATCGAATAGACGATTATCGGAATGTTGTTTTCACGCGCAAGTGCAATCGCGGCCGTATCCATGATCGTAAGCCCGCGTTTGATGACTTCGGCATGACTAATGCGATCGAAGCGCACCGCGTTCGGATCCTTCTTCGGGTCGGCCGAATAGACGCCGTCGACCTGCGTGGCCTTGAACAGCGCGTCGGCGCCGATCTCGGCGGCGCGCAGCGCTGCGGCCGAATCGGTGGTGAAGAACGGATTGCCGGTGCCGCCGGCAAAGATCACCACCTTGCCCTGGTTCATATAGGCGGTCGCCTGGCGCTGTGAAAAACTTTCGCAGAGCTCGGGCATGGCAATGGCCGAAAGCACCACGGCGTCGACGCCGATTTTGTTCAGCGAGGTGCGCAGCGCCAGCGAGTTGATGACGGTGGCGAGCATGCCCATGTGATCGCCGGTGACGCGGTCGCCGCCCTTGGAGGCGACGGCCACGCCGCGGAAGATGTTGCCGCCGCCGATCACGACCCCGACTTCGACGCCAAGCGCCCGCGCCTCGGCAATGTCGGCTGCGATACGGTCAACGACCGAGACGTCGATGCCGAAATGCTGTTCCCCCATCAAGGCTTCGCCCGAAGCTTTCAGCAAGACACGTCGATAGAGGGGCTTCACCGTCATCTGGTTCCTCGAAAATCTCGGCGCGGGCAATCTGGAGGCGAAAGGCGCCTCGCTTCGCCTGGCGGCGCTGGCACGATGGTTCGACCCGATACACGAAGGGCGCGGCGATGTCACGCCGCGCCCTCGCGCAAAAGGCTTTTCCGATCAGTTGCTGCTGATCCCGACCACTTCGCCTTCGATCAGGACCGGCCGAGAATAGCCGGACGGCTTGTCGCCGGTCACGACGCCGCCGGCCACCCTGACCTGGATCTCGGGTCCAAAAAAGGAATGCGGGAACGGAGCGGGCGCAAGGCTCACCGAATCAAGCCGCTTGCGGAGCTCGATAGGGATTGAAAAGTCGAGCGCCTCGAGATTGTCCTGCAACTGGGCAAGTTTCGTCGCGCCAAGGATGACGGCGGCCACACCCGGCTGCGTCGCCACCCAGTTCACCGCCACCTGCGCCATGCTGCGGCCGAGTTCGGAAGCAACCTTTTCGAGTTCCGTAACGATCGCCCAATTGCGTTCGCTGAATTTCTGGAAACCCGGATGCGCGGTGTTGCGGAACCCGTCGAGCCGGCCGGCATTGCCGGCCTGCGTCGGGCGGTATTTGCCGCTGAGCAGGCCGCTGGCCAGCGGACTCCACACCATGATGCCGGCGCCGTGACGCGTGGCGAAAGGCGCGAATTCATGTTCGATCGAGCGCTCGGCCAGCGAATATTCGAGTTGCAGGGCCGAGATCGGCTCATAGCCGCGCAGTTCGGCGATCGCCTGCGCCCGGCCGGCATACCAGGCCGGCACGTCGGAGAGGCCGACATGGCGCACCTTGCCGGCACGCACCAAATCGTCCAGCGTGCGCAACACCTCCTCGACCGGCGTGAGCCTGTCCCAGACATGCATGAGGTAAAGGTCGATATAGTCGGTTCCGAGCCGCTTCAGCGAAGCGTCGACCGCGCGCATGATGTTCTTTCGGCCATTGCCGCCGGCATTCGGATTGCCGGGCTCCTTGTTCATCGTGAATTTGGTGGCGATCACCGCCTTGTCGCGCAAGCCGCGCTCGGCGACGAATTCGCCGAGCCAGGTCTCTGCGGTCCCGCCGGTGTAGAGATCGGCGGTGTCGAAGAAATTGCCGCCGGCCTCGACATAGGCGTCGAACATGGCGCGGGCGGTTTCCCTGTCGGCACCCCAGCCCCATTCGGTGCCGAAGGTCATGGTGCCCAGCGCCAGCCGGCTGACGCGAAGGCCGCTGTTGCCGAGCGTGTAGTAGGTCATGCTCATGTGTGTTCCGATCGTGTTTGATCTCGATTATTGGCCGGGCGTCGTCTTCACCCAGGGATTGCCGCGCTCATGCGTCATGCGGAACCTGAAGCCGTCGACCTTCCAGCCTTGAGCCGAGCGGCTCAGGCGATGCTCATAGGTGCCCCAGACCTCCCAGAGCGGATCGCCATTGCCTTCCATCTTGTTCCAGGCATAGCCGTTGGAGAGGACAGTCGCCTTGTTGCCTTCGATGGTGGTCTGATGGTTGGTCCGCAGGTGCAGGCTCGTTTTGCTGCCCTTGAGATTGGCAGCCCAGGCGCCGATCAGATCGTCGGAGGCAATCGTAGCCGCGGGCTGTCCGGAAAGGCTGCTGAAGTCGGCGGTGACCCGGTCGGCGAAGTAGCTCCGGGCGAGCTTCCAGTCCTGCGCATCGACGGCGCGGTCAATCGCATCCGCGATGCGGATGACGGCGCGCTCATCGGCGAGCGCTTGCCAGCTTATCGATTCGGTTCCGCCGGCATCGACCGGCGCCAGCGCCAGTCCTGCCGCGAAGGTCGCATGCCTCAACGCATTCATTTTTCTTCTCCTCGAGCACCAGCCCCACCGCCGATGTGTTGGCGACAATGTGGACCACCTTGGCAGCGTCGATAAGATTGCATTCTTCGCAAGGACTATGCGATGTTATTCATGAATGGATCGAGATCTGCTGACGCATCTGCCGGTGATCGTCGCCGTGGCTCGTCGCGGCGGCTTCGCGCTTGCCGCGGCCGAGCTCGGCATGAGTCCGTCGGCGGTCAGCCATGCAGTACGGCTGATGGAAGAGCGCATCGGCCAGCCGCTGTTTGCGCGCACGACGCGCAGCGTTTCGCTGACCGAAGCCGGCAAGGCGCTGGTGGACACCGCGGCCCCTGCCCTGCAGGACATCTATGAGCGGATCGACCGCATCCGCGGCGTCAAGGGCAGGCCCTCCGGCCTGCTCAGGATCAATGCGTCGAATATCGCGATCCCCCTGGCGGTGACGCCGGTGATCGCGGCCATGGCCGAACGCTATCCGGACGTGACGGTCGAGGTCTTTGCCGACCAAGCCCTGGTCGATATCGTCGGCGAGGGTTTCGATGCCGGCATCAGGCTGGGCGAGATGATCGCACAGGACATGATCACCGTGCGGCTTACGCCCCCGTTCAAGGCCATGGTTGTCGCCTCGCCGGCCTATGTCGGAAAGCACGGCCGTCCGCGCGAGGTGGCCGACCTCGCCAAGCACAATTGCATCGGCTACCGGCTTGTCGGCTCCGGCGGGCTCTATCGTTGGGATCTGAACGAGAACGGCAAGGATGTCGTGGTCGAGACGCGCGGCACGGCCGTCGTCACGGATTCGCTTGGCGCCATCGACCTTGCGCTAGCGGGCGTCGGGCTCGCCTATGTGTTCGAGCCCCTTGTGCGCGCCGATCTCGCCGCGGGTCGCCTGGTCCAGATCCTGCCGAAGACGGCGATCGAGGAGCCGGGCCTGTTCCTCTATTTCCCGCGCCGGGCGTCGATGGCGCCGAAGCTCAGAGCCTTTATCGATGCCGCACAAGAGATCGGCCGGGCATCCATGCGGACACCCGGCCGAGTTGCCTGAGCTCTCTAGCCTTACTTTTTCTTCGGGCTATTTCTTGACCGCGGCCGCGACTTCTGCCGCGAAATCGGTCGTTTCCTTCTCGATGCCTTCGCCCAGCGCGAAGCGCAGGTAAGCGGTGATCTTGGCCGGCGCGCCGATCTCCTTCTCGGCATCCTTCAGCGCCTTCTCGACGGTGATGTCGGGATTGAGCACGAAGGCCTGCTTCAGGAGCACCACCTCTTCATAGAACTTGCGCAGCCGACCCTCTACCATCTTCTCGATGATCGCTTCCGGCTTGCCGGACTGGCGCGCCTGGTCGGAGAAGATCGCCTTCTCGCGCTCGACCAGCGCCGGGTCGACTTCCTCGGCAGTCAGCGCAACCGGGTTGGTCGCGGCGACATGCATGGCGACTTGGCGGCCGAAGGCGTTCGCCGCATGCTCATTGCCGGTGGTCTCGATCGCGACCAGCACGCCGAGCTTGCCGAGGCCGTCGGCGACGGCATTGTGGACATAGGTCGCGACCGCGCCATGCGGGACAGTGAGCTTGGCCGAGCGGCGGAAGCCCATGTTCTCGCCGATGGTGCCGACCGCGTCCTTGATAGTGTCGGTGACCGACTTGTCGGAGCCCGGATACTTGGCCGCGGCAACCGCTTCGGTCGTGCCGTAGGCGAGCGCCACCTTGGCGACGTTGGCGACGATCTCCTGGAAGGCGGCATTGCGGGCGACGAAGTCGGTCTCGGAATTCACCTCGACGACCGCGGCTTCGCGAACACCGGAATCGACGCCGATCAGGCCCTCAGCCGCGGTGCGGCCGGCCTTCTTGTCGGCCTTGGAGATGCCCTTCTTGCGCAGCCAGTCGACGGCCGCTTCCATGTCGCCGTTGGTTTCGTTCAACGCCGCCTTGCAGTCCATCATGCCCGCGCCGGTCAAGTCGCGGAGTTCTTTGACCTGTGCAGCCGAAATGCTCATTGTCGCCTCTTTGTTTCAAATGCGCCGACGCACCATCGAATCCCGATGATGCGCCCGGCAAAAGCGCTTTAGCGCGCCAACTTATTGGAAAGATGAAGGCCGGAGCCGGCCTTCGCTTTTCAAGCTTCCGGAGCTTCAGTGGCCGGAGTGTCGAGCGCCGGTTCAACCGGGGCTTCGGCCGACGCGCCGATGTCCATGCCGAGCGCGCCCTGCTGCCTGGCGATGCCGTCGATGGCAGCCTTGGCGATCAGATCGCAGTAGAGCTGGATAGCGCGGGCCGCGTCGTCATTGCCGGGAATCGGGAAGTCGATCTTGTCCGGGTCGCAATTGGAATCGATGATGGCGACGACCGGGATGCCGAGGCGCTTGGCCTCGAGGATGGCAATCGCTTCCTTGTTGGTGTCGATGACGAACATCAGGTCCGGCGTCGAGCCCATGTCCTTGATGCCGCCCAGCGCCTTGTTGAGCTTCTCGCGCTCGCGGTCGAGGTTGAGGCGCTCCTTCTTGGTGAGGCCCTGGGCCTCGCCGGCCAGCGTCTCGTCGAGCTTGCGCAGGCGCTGGATCGAATTCGAGATCGTCTTCCAGTTGGTCAGCATGCCGCCCAGCCAACGCGAGTTGACATAGTACTGGGCCGATCGCTGCGCGGCGTCGGCGACGATGTCCGAAGCCTGGCGCTTGGTGCCGACGAACAGCACGCGGCCGCCCTTGGCGACGGTGTCGGAAACCTGCTTCAGGGCCTGGTGCAGCAGCGGCACCGTCTGCGACAGGTCGATGATGTGGATGTTGTTGCGGGCGCCGTAGATGTAGGGCGCCATCTTCGGGTTCCAGCGGTGGGTCTGGTGGCCGAAGTGAACACCAGCTTCCAGAAGCTGGCGCATGCTGAAATCAGGCAGAGCCATTCTTTAGTTCCTTTCCGGTTGGCCTCCACGGACACAGGCATTTCGGACTTGTGTCCTGATGCCACCGGAGGTTTCAGCCGGATTTCTCCCGGGCAGACACCAAAGTCCGTGTGTGGAATGAGCGCGCATATAGAGGGGAAGCGCCACAAACGCAAGCCGGGCGCCGGAAAACGCTTCCACCTGCGGCGATCCGCGCAGCCAATGCATGTCGCCCAGAAGTGTGCTGCGGTTCTGGGACAACGACACGCATCAAAGCAGATCAGCGTTTCGCCTTGCCGTTCGGCACCCGCACGCGGCGGAAGACGGCGACGATCTCCTCGCGACTGCATTCGACCGCGCCAAGCCGCACGGCGCGGTCGCGCTCGAAGCCGGTGATATCGTAATGCGGCGCCGAAGTCTTCGGCGGCCCCTGATAGGACGAGCGCTTGAGGCCGAGCTCGGCGGCAAAGCGGTGGAGCTCGTCGGTGTCGTCGGCGAGCAAATGGCACCAGCGATGGCCGGCCCATTTCCAGATCGCCGCATCGACATAGACAGCCATCGAGCTTGCCGCACTCCAACCGACATCGGCGGCCCGCTCACAATCACCCCGGGCCGACGCGAAGTCAGCGATGATAGAAGGGATTCGGATAGGAAATGAAGCCGCCGGCGGCTTCGAGTTCGGTCACCATCCTCGAGACCGCTTCCTGCATCTGTGAGCGCAGCATGGCGAGCGCCTCTTCGACCGAACCATCATAAGCATGAAGTGCCAACGGCTCCGGCACGCGGATGTGAGCGCAGCGCGGCCCGGCGGGCTGCGGAATGAAGCGGTTGATCGAGTCGCGCAAGGTGCCTTTGCAATAGTCGTTGCGGATGCGCTTCAGATGCTCGGCGATCTCCTCCTGCATTATCGTCTGATTAGCGAAGGCCCAGTGGCCGACGCGCTGGATGCGCTGGATCGTTTCCGCCAGTTTTCGCACGCGTTTTTGCTCATCCGCATCAGCCTTGCCCTCGCGCAGCCAGCGGCGCGAATGCCGCAGCAACTCGGCCAAGTCGAGGTCGGGTTCGGCCGCAAGGGCATCGGCGAGCCGCAGGCCAAGCTCGGCCAGCACCCTTTGCTGGCGGCTGGCAAAGGAAGCGCCCGCCTCTGCGGTCAGGCCGCAGGCCTTTTCGTCGCGGGACAGCACGCTTGAATAGATGCGGTAGACGCGTTCCGGCAGCGAGCCGTCTCCGGCCTCTTCGATTTTCAGGCTCTTCTCGACATAGGCGCATTCCCTGGCGAGCGGCCGCTCGACAGTGCCGATAAAGGCGAGCTTCCAGACAACAGGAGCGACCCAGACTTTGAAATCCTTGTTGGTTTCGCGCCCGCGCTTCAGCGCCGCCAGCCCCATCTCCACCGCGCCGGGAAGCAGCGGCGCGACATAGTTGCCGTGCCAGCCGACGCTGCCTTCCGGATGAAGCAGCACGCCATGGCCCTTCAGCGCCCAGTCGACCGAATGCGCTTTGGCGGCTTCGCTGTTGCCGGGAATCTGCGCGATCAGATTGTTGGCCAGCCAGAATTTCTGCATCAGCCGGCCGAGCCCATTCACCACGCCATGTGTTGCCCATGAGGCGGCAAGCGGGCTGACGCGCGAGACGAGCTCCTTGTCGATCATCCAGTCGGTGAAGAATTCCGGATGGTTGGGCGTGATGAACGTCGCTTGGCCTTCGCCGCAGCAGGCCTGCAGCTTCTGCTGGTCGGCGACGGGAAAATCGATGTGGCGGACATTGGCGACGCCGCGCAGGCCGGCGAGCCGATTGAACGGCAACAGGTCGCGGAAGCCGGGAACCCCACGCAGCATGACGATGCGGTTGACGATCGTCATCACCTTGATCAGCGCCGGATTGGGTCGCGGCGCCACGAAGACGTCGATCCTGCCCAAGCTTTCCCCCGAAATGCCTACGGGAATGCTGGAACGGGATTGCGGCGCCTTCAAGTCAGGCGCCGCGACGCATCGCGTAGTGGTTAACCCGCCGCTATTTCGAGGCCGGACAGGGCTTCGCCTGATCGAACAGCGACAAATCCACCAATTTCCCGGTCATCGAGAAGTCGCCATAGTCCATGACGAGGTCGCGCGTGATGCCGTTCTCATGCAGCTTGAAGCTGATCCGGTACTCCGGCACCTCTTCGCCGCTTTTATCGGTGTCGTCGAAATAGGCGATGTCGACTGGCCAGTATTTGTCGGTGGCAAGCTTTGCGAGCGCCGGCGCTTCCGGGTCCGCCTTGTCGGCGTCGGCTCTCTTGCCGACGACGACGGTGGTAGTCATCACCTTGTTGGCATCCTCGGAGCCGTCGAACAGATTGGTCTGATAGAAGTTCTCTCCCTTCTCGGCCTTGCCGATCAGTTCCACGAGGTGCTGGGTGGGGAACTGCGTGGCGGCGAGTTCGAGCGTGTTCTTGTCGGGTTTGTCGATATTGACTTTAAGGCCTTTCGGCTCTCTGGTCGCCATACCCTTGACCTCCTTGTCGAGGTTCTGGTCGACGAAGGACTTGGTCACGAAGGAGAAGGTCTTGCCTTCGGCGTCCTCGAACGTCGTCGTCTGCTGGTCGGTCAGCCTGGTGTTCTCGCTGGTGACGATCTGGGTGACGAAACGGAACTTCACCGTATAGCCCTCGCAGGGAGAGCCGTTGAACTCATAAACCATGCGGCCGGAAATACCTGTGATGCCCGAGCGGTCGGACGCCTTGTTGAGGGTAAGGTCGTAGACGGCGCGGTGCGCCTGCAGCGCGGGCACGGCAAGGGCCGGAGCCATCGGGATGGCCGCCGACACGAGAGCGGCGGAAAGAAAAAGGCGCGTCAAGCGCATGCAGTGCTCCGATCGTCGCGGCCGATGGCAGGCCGCAGGGAAAGATGGTCCAGCTTAAAAAAAGTCGTGGCGGAAGCGAGGCAAAAATAGCAATTTCGGCCCCGCCAACGCGGCGCCTTCCAGCAATAGGGAAAACCAATGAGCGAAACAATCGAAAAGCGGCTAAGCGATCTCGGCGTTACCATTCCGGCCGCCGCAGCGCCGGCCGCCAACTACGTGCCCTACTGCCGGACCGGCAACACGCTCTTCACCGCCGGGCAGCTGCCGCTGAAGGACGGCAAGCTGCAGGCAAGCGGGCTGCTTGGCCGCGACATCGATACCGCCGCCGGCAAGGAGGGCGCAAAATTCTGCGCCATCAACATCCTGGCGCAGGCCAAGGCAGCACTTGGCGATCTCGAAAAAATCCGCCGGCTGGTCAAGATCACGGTCTTCGTCGCATCGGCGCCGGACTTCGTCGAGCAGCATCTGGTCGCCAACGGCGCCTCCGACTTCTTCGTCGCGGTCCTCGGCGAACGTGGCAAGCACGCCCGCTCCGCCGTCGGCACCGCTTCGCTCCCGCTCAATGCGGCGGTCGAGATCGAAGCGATCTTCGAAGTCGAGTGAAACGAGCCTGACATGACCGACCTTTCCTGGTTGATTGCCCGCCCGGTCGCGCATCGCGGCTTCCATGACATGAACAAGACACGCTGGGAGAACACGCTGTCGGCCTTCGCCGCGGCAGCCGAGCGCGGTTACGCGATTGAATGCGACGTGCATATCTCGTCCGATGGCGTTCCCGTCATCATCCACGACGGCGACCTGAAACGCCTGACAGGCGAGGATGGCTTCGTCTGGCAACGCACCGCGGCCGAGCTCACCGCGCTCAAGGTGGGCGGCACGAAAGATCATGTGCCGACGCTGCAGGAGGCGCTCGACCTGATCGACGGGCGCGTGCCGCTGGTGGTCGAGCTGAAAGGTGTTGCCGGCCACGACAAAGGATTGGTTGCGAGCGTCGGCGGGCTGCTCAAGCGCTACAATGGCAAGGTGGCGATCATGTCGTTTGACCATTGGCTGATCCGCGACTTCGCCAAGGAGGCGCCGGGCATTCCCGGCGGGCTGACCGCCTACGGCAAGGACGACCAGCTGATCGAGGCGCATTTTGCGATGCTGGCGCACAACCTCGCCTTCACCTCTTACGCCGCCGGCGATCTGCCGAACCCGTTCGTCAGCTTCGTGCGCGAAAAGCTCAGGATGCCAGTCATCACCTGGACCGTGCACGACCAGCCGGCGGTCGACCTCACCTTCAAATATGCCGACCAGATGACCTTCGAAGGCTTTGAGCCGGACCTGGTCAAGGTCGCCTAGAGCTGGATGAATTCAGGTCGAACGACCTGGATCAGATCCGCCTAAAGAGAGAGCATGATGTCGTCCGAAAACCGCTTCACACTTTTCGGCATCGATGCTGCTGAGGCAGTGCCTGAAACGTGACTTGTAGCTGCCCTGAGGACGCTTAAATAAGCCGGATGGATCAGGGTGACGACGACGATGGACGGACAGCGAATGCGGACTTTACGGTCCGCGTCGCGGCGGGCATCGGCGCATTCACCTGCGATGAATGGAACGGCTTCGCCGCAACCACGCGCGGCGACAAAGCCAAAGGCTACAACCCGCTCGTTTCATTCGCTTTTCTGAGCGCGCTTGAGGAGTCTGGCTGTGCCGTGCGGCGCACCGGCTGGCAGGGTCATCACCTCCGGCTCGAGACGGCGCAGGGCAAGCTGCTGGGCGCCGTTCCTTGCTATCTCAAATCGCACAGTCAGGGCGAATATGTCTTCGACCATGGCTGGTCGGACGCGTTCGAGCGCGCCGGTGGACGCTATTACCCCAAGCTGCAATGCTCGGTGCCGTTCACGCCGGTCACCGGCCCTCGCCTGCTCGTAAGCAGGGGCGAGGACGAAGGCGCGGTGAAGGCCGGCCTTGCCGCCGGACTGAAATTGGTGAGCGACAAGCTTGGCGTGTCTTCCGCGCATGTCACCTTCGCGGCCGAGCCCGACATCGCGACGCTCGAGGCAGCGGGTTTCCTGCACCGGACCGATCAGCAGTTCCATTTCTTCAACGAAGGCTTTTCGAGCTATGACGACTTCCTCGCCACGCTGGCCTCACGCAAGCGCAAGGCGCTGAAGAAGGAGCGCCGCGAGGCGCTGGCGGACGGCATCTCTATCGATTGGCTGACCGGCAGGGACCTCACCGAACGGGCCTGGGACGATTTCTTCGGTTTCTACATGGATACCGGCGGCAGGAAATGGGGCCGCCCCTATCTCAATCGCCAGTTCTTCTCACTGATCGGCGAGCGCATGGCCGAGGACATTCTGCTGGTCATGGCCAAGCGCAACGGCCGCTACATTGCGGGCGCCATCAACTTCATCGGCTCCGACGCGCTTTACGGCCGCAACTGGGGCTGCATCGAGGATCACCCCTTCCTGCATTTCGAGGTCTGCTACCATCAGGCGATCGACTTCGCGATCGAGCGCAAGTTGAAGGTGGTGGAGGCCGGCGCGCAAGGCGAGCACAAGCTGGCGCGCGGCTACCAGCCGGTGACCATGCATTCGGCGCACTACATCGCCCATCCCGGCCTGCGCAACGCGGTCGCCGACTACCTTCGCCGCGAGAGGCGCGAGGTGGAGCGGATGGGGGAGTATCTCGAAGAGCACACCCCGTTCCGCAAGGATCTCAAGGAATAGCTGGGGCCTTGCCATCCACAGTCATCCTGACATTGAGGTATCAGACGACAAACACCCGCGTTCATTAAACAGCGATGGCCGACGACCGCGCACTGCCGACAGATCGGCCCAATCGTCTTGCCGCTCGGAAGCGGCTTCGCTACACCGGACGACGACGATAATCCGGAGTGCCCGCCATGGCCGAAGCCTACGATCCCGGCAACATCTTTGCGAAGATCCTGCGCGGCGAAATCCCCTCGCACCGCATCTATGAGGACGACGCGGTCGTTGCCTTCATGGATGTGATGCCGCAAGGGGTTGGCCACACGCTGGTGGTGCCGAAGGCGCCGTCGCGCAATATCCTCGACGCCGATCCGGCAACATTCGGTCCGCTGTTTGCCGTGGTGCAGAAGGTGGCGGTTGCCGTGAAAGAGGCCTTCAACGCCGACGGCGTCACCTTGATGCAATTCAACGAGCGGGCCTCCGGGCAGACCGTCTACCATCTCCATGTCCACGTCATTCCGCGCTTCGACGGCGTGCCGCTGAAGCCCCATTCCGGGCAGATGGAAAAGCCGGAAGTGCTGGCCGAGAACGCCGGCAAGATCCGCGCGGCACTGGGAAACTAAAGCGCGCCGCCCGCCGGCTTTGAAGGCCGACCGATAAGATCGGACTGACGATCACGATTTCGATTTGCCGCGACAACCTCCGCGCGTTTTCCCGCGGCCGGCCGCGTGCGGCGCCGGATGCGACCGTTTGCACTCGAATCGTTTGGTTAGGAAATATCGAACCATCTCGCTGTAAAACGCGGAGGCATAGCGAGCTAGTGGGTTTCAAACCATGGAAAATTCGGTTGCGGCGTCGACCCCCCTTGCGAGGACGGCTGTCGGACGTGCCTTTCTGATTGCGCTGGCGGACGCCTTTCGACGGCACCGATTGCTCCACGCCTTGGCCGTCGGCGCCCTGCTTCTGGCAACAGCGATCGGCATGCGCACCGGAAACATGCCGGATTTCGGCGTACTGAAGGAATACATTGAGTACCTTCTCATCGCTTTCTGGATCTGCGGCTGCCTCTTTGCACTTGGGATCTTTCTTCACCTTGCGCTGGTCAAACGGGATGCCGAACCGCTCGGCACCTTTCTGAAATCGCTGGGCAGCTTTTTCGGCGACGCCGAACGCACTGCCAATAGCCTCAACGGCCTGACCGCGAGCATCGCCTTCGTATCGGCCGTCGGTGTGCTGAAAGGAGCCATCGCAATCCTCTCCCCTTTTGCATGGGACAAGGCGCTGGCCCACGCCGATCGGATCCTGCATTTCGGTAGAGCCCCGGACGAATGGCTGTGGTTTGTCGTTCAGTCGCCATTTGCATTGAGGATGCTCAATATCGCATACAATTTCTGGTTCATCGTGCTCATCGCCACGGTTTTCACCGCCTGCATCACGCGCAAAGATACGAAGCTGCGTCATCAGTTCCTGATGAGTTTCATGCTGATATGGACGCTTGGCGGCTTCTTCCTGGCGATGGGGCTGTCCTCGGCCGGGCCGTGCTTTTACGAGCGACTGGGACTCGGCGGTGACTTTCGCCCCCTCATGCAGGCCCTCGCCGCCGCCGATCGCGTTTATCCGATTTGGGCGCTCAGCACGCAGGACATGCTATGGAGCGGCTATACCGGCGCGACCGTCGGCAGCATCGGAATATCCGCTTTCCCGTCCATGCACGTGGCGATGGCGGTGCTTTTCTCTCTCTACGCAACGGGGCGCTCCCGGCCGGCCGGTATCCTGATGTGGGCATTCGCTGCTCTGATAATGGTCGGCTCGGTCGCACTTGGCTGGCATTATGCCATCGACGGCTACGCGGGTGCGCTCTTGTCGATCATGATCTGGAAGGCGTGCGGATATTTCCTGACACGCTTCGCGCCGGACGGCGTTGCTTGACTCTGCAGCCAGCAAACATTTCCCGGCGGCGGCAATGCTCGACTTCCGGAGGGCGGCGCGCCATTCAGTATGATGATTTGGCCAGCCGCCATGTGCCGGTTCCTCCCCAACGAAAAAGCCCCGTTGCCGGGGCTTTTTGACTTCAACGCATGTCGCCAAAGGTGGGCAGCGGTTTTGGTAACAAACACCTGGAGCGCGCCGCCTGAATCCGTTTCAGCGCGACGCGCATTAGGTCGATCAGCCCTTGCGGGGCAGTTGCGGCACCAGGCTTCGCTTGCCGCCGTCCTTGCCCTTCGGCTCCGGCTTCTGCGCCACCGCCTTCTTGGCGGCAGGCTTCTTCGCCGCCGCCTTCCTCGGCTTCGGCGCGTCCTCCGGCTCTTCCTTCTTCGGCTTCACCGGGGCTTCATCGGCCAACGATTCGAGCTTCAGGCCGGTCTCGCCGGTTTCCTTCTTCTCGACGGTGACGCGCACCGTGCCGCCCTTCTTCAGCTTGCCGAACAGCACCTCGTCGGCCAGCGGCTTCTTGATGTGCTCCTGAATGACGCGGCCGAGCGGACGCGCGCCCATGCGCTCGTCATAGCCCTTGTCGGCCAGCCAGGCGATCGCGTCCGGCGACAGGTCGAAGGTGACGCCGCGCTCGGAAAGCTGGGCCTCGAGCTGCATGACGAACTTCTGCACCACCTGATGGATCACCGGCACCGGCAGCGAGCCGAACGGGATGATCGCGTCGAGGCGGTTGCGGAATTCCGGCGTGAACAACCGGTTGATCGCCTCGACGTCGTCGCCCTCGCGCTTGGTCGAGCCGAAGCCGATCGCCGCGCGCTGAGCGTCCGATGCGCCCGCATTGGTCGTCATGATCAGGATGACGTTGCGGAAGTCGATCTGCTTGCCGTTGTGGTCGGTCAGCTTGCCGTGATCCATCACCTGCAACAGGATGTTGAACAGGTCCGGATGCGCCTTCTCCACCTCGTCGAGCAGCAGCACGCAATGGGGATGCTGGTCGACACCGTCGGTCAGGAGGCCACCCTGGTCGAAGCCGACATAGCCGGGAGGTGCGCCGATCAGCCGCGAGACGGTGTGGCGTTCCATGTATTCCGACATGTCGAAGCGGATCAGCTCGACGCCGAGCGAGGCGGCAAGCTGCTTGGCCACTTCCGTCTTGCCGACTCCGGTCGGCCCCGAGAACAGGTAGGAACCGATCGGCTTTTCCGGCTCGCGCAGGCCTGCACGCGCCAGCTTGATCGCCGACGTCAGAGCGGTGATCGCGGTATCCTGACCGTAGACGACGCGCTTCAGCTCGATATCGAGACCCTGCAGCACCTTCTCGTCGTCGGCCGAAACCGTCTTCGGCGGGATACGCGCCATGGTGGCGATCGTCGCCTCGATTTCCTTGATGCCGATCGTCTTCTTGCGCTTGGCCTCCGGCACCAGCATCTGCGAGGCGCCGGTCTCGTCGATCACGTCGATCGCCTTGTCCGGCAGCTTGCGGTCATTGATGTAGCGGGCCGACAACTCCACCGAAGCCTTGATCGCCTCGCTCGTGTAGCGGACCTTGTGGAACTCCTCGAAATAGGGCTTCAGGCCCTTCATGATCTCGATGGCGTCCTCGATGGTCGGCTCGTTGACGTCGATCTTTTGGAAGCGCCGCACCAGCGCGCGGTCCTTCTCGAAGAACTGGCGGAACTCCTTGTACGTCGTCGAGCCGATGCAGCGGATCGCGCCGGACGACAGCGCCGGCTTCAACAGGTTCGACGCATCCATGGCGCCGCCGGACGTGGCCCCTGCCCCGATCACGGTGTGAATCTCGTCGATGAACAGCACCGCGCCGGGATAGTCCTCAAGCTCCTTGACGACCTGCTTCAGCCGCTCCTCGAAGTCGCCGCGATAGCGCGTACCGGCCAACAGCGTGCCCATATCGAGCGCGAAAATGGTGGCGTCCTGCAGCACCTCGGGCACGTCGCCTTCGACGATGCGCTTGGCAAGGCCTTCGGCGATCGCCGTCTTGCCGACGCCGGGGTCGCCAACATAGAGCGGGTTGTTCTTGGAGCGGCGGCACAGCACCTGGATAGTGCGATTGATCTCGCTCTCGCGGCCGATCAGCGGATCGATCTTGCCGGCCTTGGCCTTGTTGTTGAGGTTGATGCAGTAGGCCGTCAGCGCGTCCTGCGGCTTCTTCTTGCCGCCGTCCTCCTGCGGCTCGGCGCCGTTCTGGCCGCCCTGCTCATCGTCGGCGCCGCGCGGCGTGCGCGACTCCGAAGCGCCGGGGCGCTTGGCGATGCCGTGGGAGATGTAGTTGACCGCGTCGTAGCGGGTCATCTGCTGTTCCTGCAGGAAATAGGCCGCGTGGCTTTCGCGCTCGGCAAAAATTGCGACGAGCACATTGGCCCCGGACACCTCCTCGCGCCCGGACGACTGCACATGGATGACGGCGCGCTGGATGACGCGCTGGAACCCGGCGGTCGGTTTCGAATCCTCGTCGTAACCGGTGACGAGGTTGTCGAGCTCGGTGTCGATATAGGTCAGAACGGTGTGCTTGAGCTCATCGAGATCGACATTGCAGGCGCGCATCACGGCGGCCGCCTCGGTGTCGTCGATGAGCGCCAGCAGCAGGTGTTCGAGCGTTGCATATTCATGATGCCGCTCGTTGGCGAATGTCAGCGCCTGATGTAGCGCCTTTTCCAGGCCTTGGGAGAAAGCCGGCATGTTACCTCACTTCTTCTCCATCACGCATTGCAGCGGATGCTGATTCTGTCGGGCGAAATCCATGACCTGAGACACTTTGGTCTCGGCCACCTCGAATGTGTAGACCCCGCACTCGCCCACTCCATGATTATGAACATGCAGCATGATGCGTGTGGCGGCCTCGCGGTCCTTCTGGAAAAAACGCTCCAGGACGTGGACCACGAACTCCATGGGAGTGTAGTCGTCGTTAAGGATGAGGACCCTGTAGAGGCTGGGCTTTTTTGTCTTGGTTTTGGTGCGCGTGATGACCGCTGTGCCGCGACCGGGATCGTTGCGGTCGCCGTCACCTTGCATTCGCACCACGCCTGCCGTGGCAGTCAAACCGATCGTCACGTAGTCCTGCCTTTTCGAATCCTCATGCGAGTTCAACATGTAGGTCTTCGATGGCCGATTTTAAGCCCTTCTGTTTAGCTGACAATATGGCTAGGTGCGCAAACTTCAGCGAATTTCTCAATCGTGAATGCGGCAAGGCTCGGGTGGTTGCGGCGGCGCATGAAAAAACCCGGCCGCGCTTTCGCGACCGGGTTGTTTTTGCAGGCCGGCTGGCCGTGTCCGATGTGATCGGACGAAATTACTTCGTCTTGGCGACGACCGATTCGAACGGCTTGTAGGCTTCCTTGGCGAGCTCGGCATAGAGATTGCCGATCTTGCTCGCCTCGGCCACGAAGCTCTCGTAGCTCTGCTTGGCGTAATCGGTCTGGATCTCGATGGCCTTCTCGATCGACTTGGCCGAGAACAGCTTCTCGAAGGCGGCGCTGCCGGCCTCGAAGCTCTTCTTGGTGTACTCGCCGGCTTCGGTCGCGATCGCCTGCGCACCCTTGGTGAGCGAGGCAAAGCTCTTCAGCCCGGTGTCGGCAAACTCCTTGCCGTATTTCGCGAAGTCCTCATAGGTCTGGGTCATTTCATGCTTCCCTTGGTTGAAACGCCCATTTAGCCCCGGGCGCCCTTGTGCAATGCACCGGAATATATTGTGCGCTGCACAAAAGTCAAGATTGCCTTGAGCCGCAAGGGCTCCGCGCGACAGCAACCGCTAAAGTTCGAATAAACAGAGGCTCAAATCGCCAGAAAATGGTGAACGCGACGGTTACCATAAACGGATTGGTAACGCTGACCGCGATAGCTTGGCCGGAAGTGAGGCAGGCACCCCTCCGCCGCCTCCGGGGCAACGAAAATTCAGGGTAAGTAACGGTGCGTCAGGCGTTGTCGGGCTTCGTCTCCAAATCTTCATTCTCCTTCAAGGCAATCATGGTTGCCGCGCTCGCGGTGACGATTGTCGCCGCCGATGTCGCCTCCGCGATGGCCGCCAGGTCTGCCGCGATTGTCGTCGACGCCAAGACCGGCAAGGTGCTTTATTCGGCCGACGCCAACGGCCGGCGCTATCCGGCTTCGCTCACCAAGATGATGACGCTCTACCTCACCTTCGAGGCATTGGCGAAGGGCAGGATCGGCAAGAACACGCCGGTGCCGTTCTCGGCCCATGCCGCGTCCGAACCGCCGACCAAGCTCGGCGTGCGCGCCGGCGGCTCGGTGCCGGTCGAGACCGCGATCCTGTCGATGGTGACGAAGTCCGCGAACGACTCGGCGACCGCGCTGGGCGAGTTGCTCGGCGGCAGCGAAGACAATTTTGCCCGCATGATGACGGCCAAGGCACGTCAGCTCGGCATGAACGGCACTGTCTTCCGCAACGCCAATGGCCTGCCCGATCCGGGCCAGTTCACCACGGCGCACGATATGGCGATGCTCGGCATCGCGCTCCGCGAGCACTTCCCGCAATATTACGGCTATTTCTCGCAGCGCTCGTTCCTCTATGGTCGCCAGCGCATCAACGGCCATAACCGCCTGCTCGGCCGCATCAAGGGTGTTGACGGCATCAAGACCGGCTACACGCGCGCTTCCGGCTACAACCTGGTTTCCTCCGTCGCCGATGGCGATCGCCGCCTTGTCGCGGTGGTGATGGGCGGCGCTTCCGGCCGCAGCCGCGACAACCAGATGGCATCACTGATCAACACCTACCTGTCGCGCGCCTCGACCCGCGGCGGCGGCAACCTGATCGCCAAGGCGGGCGGCGACAATCCGATCAAGGCCCTGGCGAAGGTCCTCCTGCCCAAGCATGGCGCGCCGACTCCGGATGAAAAGCCGGCTGTCGACGACACCGAAGTCGCGTCCGCCGATGACAGCGCGCCGGTCGCTGAGGAAACCAAGCCGGTGATCCAGGTCAGGAAGGTGAAGACGGTTGCGGTGGCCGCCATGGCTCCGGCACCCGCGCCCCAAGAAACCACATCAGAGACCGAAACCGCATCACCGACCGAAGCCACGTCCCAGACAGTTGCCGCTTACGCCGAGCCGGCCGCAGCCGCCGCCCCGGCCGTCGATCCGGTCAAGACGTCCTCGCTGCCGTCTGGATGGGTGGTGCAGGTCGCGTCCTCGCCGACGCAATCGGGGGCTCAGGCCCTTCTCGACAAGACGAGCAAGCAGGCGCCGAAGGTGCTGGCCGATGCATCGGGCTTCACGGTCGCGTTCGACAAGGGCGGCGTCACCTACTACCGCGCCCGCTTTGGCGGTTTCGGCTCGAAGGACGCAGCCTGGAAGGCCTGCGACGCCCTGAAGCGAAGGAAGATCGAGTGCTACGCCGTCCAGCAATAGGCGGCTTTTAAACCTCCCGGGAAGTTCCGCGTCGAAGGAGACTAGTCGTGATTGGAGAGCAAGACGTCCTTGGCTTCATTGATCCGCGCCGCCAGGACAGACGTGCCGCCGACGTCGGCGTTCAGGCGCTGCATCAGGCGGCGGTGCGCCTTGCGGATATCCGCCGCGGCAGCCCCCGCTTCAAGACCAAGGATCTTGTAGGCCTCCTCCTTAGTCATGGCGCCCGCACCTGGCGCAACACCCAGCCCTTCGCCACTGTCCGGCTGCGCGTCCTTGCGCCAGACGGGAAAACGGCCGTCAAGATACGTCTCTAGCAGCTGGCGGCTCTCCGGGTCCGGTCGTAGCTCGACATGGAGTTGCTGCAGTTCCGCGATCCCCATGGCGCTCAGCATTCTCCCCTCATAATGACCGGCGAGAACAAGGCCCTCGAGCTTGCCGCTGTCGTGGTCGAGCTCCATTTCGAGAGCCGCGGTGCGCACGGTTGAGCGCTTGGCCGCGACAGCCTTCGGTGGCGGTCGCCTCGCCCGCATCCAGGCATACCAGCCTGCCGCCGCAATCATCAGCAGGCCGCCAAAGCTGCTGCGGCCGACCACGAGCATCGTCGCCCCGATCAGGCCCAACAGCGCGGGCCCGAGCGCTCTGAGACTGTCCGCCATCCTGGCGGCGTCGGCGCGCACGAAGATTGTCGCGGCGCCGAAAAGCACCAGGAGCACGGCCGCCAATGCGATCATCACGCCCATCTGTTTGCACCGCCATCCAAATGATTGTGCATCGCAATCAAGATGTGGCGCAGGGGCGGCGCTTGCAAGCCCCAAACCGGGCCGCTCGAAGGGCCAGCAAGCGGAAGATGAGGCTCTGCAACCCTATAGCAGGCCGAGTTCAGCAAGCTCCAGGCGCAGTTTCGGCGGCATCTCGGCCAATGCGGCCCTGCCCTTGCCGAGATCGGCCGGAGCGTCCGACAGCTTGAGATAGCGCCAGCCCTGGAAGGCGCGGCGCGGCTGCCAGTCGGTGCGCACCACTTCGGGATCAAGCACCAGATGGCAGCGGCCGATGCCTTCGCCATCGACGAAAGGCCGGATCTCCGTGATGAGCTGCCGGCATTGGACGTTGCCCTTGATCACCCAATAGAGGGAGCCGCCATCGGTGATCTCCCCACCGCGCGTCGGCACCATGCGCGTGGTGTGCCATTGCTCGGCCGGCTCGCCGGCGCGGCGCCGCTCGTCGAGACGGAAAGCGATCCACTCTTCCAGGTCCTCGACGCTGTCGCAGCCGACGCAGAGCTTGATGAGATTGAGAGACATGCCCGCAATCTAGCGACTGCCCCGGAGGCGTTCAACGCCGAGCGAGATTATGCACAGGCCGATTGCTGCCAGATCATGAGGCCAGCGCGGCCGTTTCGATCGCTTCGACAGCCTAAGCCCACCGGGTGGAAAGGGCAGGGTCAGCACTCGACCACGTTGACAGCCAGTCCGCCGAGGCTGGTTTCCTTATACTTCTCGTTCATGTCGAGGCCGGTCTGGCGCATGGTCTCGATCGCAGCATCCAGCGGCACGAAATGCGTGCCGTCGCCTTTGATGGCGAGCGAGGCGGCTGTCACAGCCTTGACCGCGCCCAGAGCATTGCGCTCGATGCAGGGCACCTGCACCAGGCCGCCGACCGGATCGCAGGTCATGCCAAGGTGATGCTCGAGCGCGATTTCGGCGGCGTTCTCGACCTGCTCCGGAGTGCCGCCCATGACGGCGCAAAGCCCGGCCGCCGCCATTGCCGAGGCGGATCCCACTTCACCCTGGCAGCCGACCTCGGCGCCCGAGATCGAAGCGTTTGACTTGATGATGCCGCCGACGGCGGCGGCCGTCAGCAGGAAGTCGCGGATGCTAGGCTGGTCGGCTTCGGGATGGAAATGCAGCCAGTAGCGCAGCACTGCCGGGAGCGTGCCGGCAGCGCCGTTGGTCGGCGCCGTCACCACGCGCCCGCCGGCGGCGTTCTCCTCATTGACCGCCATGGCATAAATCGACAGCCAGTCATTGGCGAGCAAGGGGTTGGGCCGGTTCTGCTGCCACTGTTCCTGCAGCTTGTCATGCAATTGCCGTGCGCGGCGCCGCACCTTCAGCCCGCCCGGCATGACGCCGTCCTGCGACAGACCGCGGTCGATGCAGCCCTTCATGGCGCTCCAGATCGCGTCGAGGCCGGCGTCGAGCTCCTCGCGCGACATGTGCTTTTCCTCGTTGGACCGCTTCATCTCGGCGATTGAAAGCCCAGACTTGGCCGCCATCGACAGCATCTCGACGGCGTTCTTGAACGGATAAGGCACCTTCTTGCCTTCCGTCGTCACCGAGCCTTTGTCTTTCATGCGCTGCAATTCTTCCTCGGAGACGACGAAGCCGCCGCCGATCGAATAATAGATGCGCTTGAGCAGCAGCCGGTCGGAGGCATCGTAGGCATAGAAGGCCATGCCGTTGGCGTGGCCGGTCAGCGGCGTCTTGCGGTCGAGCACCAGATCCTTGGCCGGGTCGAAGCGATAGGTCGGATGCCCAGGCGGCGAAATCCGTTTCTCCGTTCCGATGCGGGCAACGATGCTATCCGCCTCATCCGGATCGACCGTCTGCGGCATCTCGCCGGCCAGGCCGAGGATGACGGCGCGGTCCGAACCATGGCCGATGCCGGTATAAGCGAGCGAGCCGTGCAGGCTGGCGCCGATGCGATCGACCTTCACGCCGGCCGGGCGCGGCCAGTCGTCGGCGAGGATTTCGTCGAGGAAACGGCGCGCGGCCGTCATCGGCCCCATCGTATGCGAGCTCGATGGACCGATGCCGATCTTGAACAGGTCGAAAACCGAAAGGAACACGCGCCGTTGTCTCCTGCAGGCCGCTCAAAACTTACATATAGCAATTCTTGCGATGTTTCCGCTGTTTTGCGTGTCGCGGCGCGGCGTCAGCCGACCTTGTTTGCTCCGGCAGCGACATGTATGCGCTTGCTTCCGCCGTCGAAGCGCCCGCCGGGCCTGTGGTAAGACAACGTATGGGCGATTCCCTTCATCTTTCGGCGACAGACCTGGCCGCTCTTGCCTTTTTCCTGGTCGTCTGGGTGCTTCATACGCTGGCCTCCGACGGCAAGCTCGTTAGCCGTGTGTCGCTGACGACGGCGATGAACGCTCAGCGCGAAGCCTGGATGCGCAACATGGCCGAGCGCGAGGTGCGCATAGTCGATACCGCCATCATGTCCGGGCTGCAGCAAGGCACCGCCTTCTTTGCCTCGAGCTCGCTGATCGCGCTCGGCGGCTGCTTTGCCCTTCTCGGGGCTTCCGACCGGGTTCTAACCATAATGGCTGACCTGCCGTTGGCGTCCGCATCCTCTCGCGAGGCCTTCCAGACCAAGATGTTCGGCCTGGTGTTGATCCTCGCCTTCGCCTTCTTCAAGTTCGGCTGGGCCTACCGGCTGTTCAACTACTGCTCGATCCTGATCGGCGCCGTGCCGGTCCCGCATGGCGAGGCCTCGCGCAATGCGGTCAGCGAGACGGCGGTGTGGCGGGCCACGCGCATGAACGTGCTTGCCGGCAAGCATTTCAATTCCGGCCTGCGCGCCGTCTTCTTCTCAATCGGCTATCTCGGCTCGTTCGTCGGCCCGACGGTGTTCGTGCTGTCGACGCTGGTGCTGCTTGCCGTGCTTGTGCGGCGCCAGTTCTTCTCGGCCGCGCGCCAGGCAGTGCTCGGTCAGCCGCCCGGCGCCGGGAAAGGTTGATCGATGCGGCCCGACAGCCAATAGGCGGAGAGCCCGATCCATTCGCGGATCGCCATGATGGTCGCCTGCAGCGAATCGGCCGGATTGTCGCGGAACAGACCGATGCCTTCCTTGCCTGAGGTGCGGTAGTCGACCGGCCAGGGGACGATTGGAAAACCGGCCTTGTCGAACAGCGCCTTGGCGCGCGGCATATGAAAGGCAGACGTCACCAGCAGCCATGTCTCGCCCGGTCTCGGCTCGACCAGCCTGCGGGTGAAGACGGCATTCTCGTAGGTGTTGCGGGACTTGTTCTCCAGAATCAGGCGATCGGGCGCGACCCCCAGCGCCCCGAGCAGGCGTGGCGCGGTGTCGGCATCGCCCTCGCCGTCCAGGAAAAGCTCGCCATTGCCGCCGGAGACAACCACTTTCGCTTGCGGAAAACGCCTGGCGAGGATCGCGGTCTCGACCATGCGGTCGCCGCCGCTGTTCAGCTCATAGCCGCCGCGCGCCAGATTGATCGCGCCCTCGAAGCCGCCGCCGAGCACAACGATGCCATCGACCTTGCCCGGCAGTGGCGGCTTGGGAAAGCGTTCCTCCAGCGGATTCAGCATCATCGCGCCAAGCGAGGTCCAGGCCGAAAGCGCGAGGATCAGGAAGGCGAGCACGCTGCCGGTGCCAGCCAGCCGACGACGGCCGAAGAGCGCTGCCAGGAAGCCGGCGAGCAGAAGGAAGATCGCCAAGTTGAGCGGCTGGACGAAAAACCAGAGGATCTTGGAAAGATAGTAGAACATCCCTCACCCCGTTTCAGATGAGGGACAACGCTACCACCACTTGTCCGGCTGGAACCTGCCCGCGGCCTGTTCGATGACGTGGGCGGTCTGGAACAGCGTTTCCTCGTCGAACGGCCGGCCGATGAGCTGCAGGCCGAGCGGCAGGCCCTTGCCGTCGAGGCCGGCGGGCACCGATATGCCCGGCAGCCCGGCCATGTTCACCGTCACGGTGAAGATGTCGTTGAGATACATCTTCACCGGATCGGCATTCATGTCCTCGTCGGCGACGCCGAAAGCGGCCGACGGCGTGGCCGGGGTCAGGATGACGTCGACACCTGCGGCAAAGACGGTCTCGAAATCGCGCTTGATCAGCGTGCGCACCTTCTGCGCCTGCAGGTAGTAGGCATCGTAGTAACCCGCGGAAAGCACATAGGTGCCGATCATGATGCGGCGCTTGACCTCGCGGCCGAAGCCCGCGGCGCGCGTCTTCTCATACATGTCGACGATGTCCTTGCCGGGCACGCGCAACCCGTAGCGCACGCCGTCATAGCGGGCGAGGTTGGAGGAGGCCTCGGCCGGCGCCACGATATAATAGGCCGGCAGCGCGTATTTGGTGTGCGGCAGCGAGATGTCGACGATCTCCGCGCCGGCGTCTTTCAGCCAGGCAATGCCTTTCTGCCAGAGCGCCTCGATATCCTCGGGCATTCCGTCGACGCGGTACTCCTTCGGAATGCCGACCTTCATGCCCTTGATCGGCTTGCCGATCACCGCTTCGTAGTCCGGCACCGGCCGGTCGACTGACGTCGTGTCCTTCGGGTCGGAGGAGGCCATCGACTTCAACAGGATCGCGGCGTCGCGCACATCGCGCGCGATGGGACCGGCCTGGTCGAGCGAGGACGCGAAGGCGACCACGCCCCAGCGCGAGCAGCGGCCATAGGTCGGCTTGATGCCGACGGTGCCGGTGAAGGCTGCCGGCTGGCGTATCGAGCCGCCGGTGTCGGTCGCGGTGGCGCCGGCGCAGAGGAAGGCGGCGACGGCCGAAGCCGATCCGCCGGAGGAGCCGCCCGGCACCAGCTGGGCGTTATCCAACGTCCGTGCGGTCTTCGCGCCGCCGGCCGAGACAAAACCGCCATCGCCCTGATGCGTCGTCGGCATCACCACCGTGTCGAGGCGCGAGCGCCGCCACGGATTGATGACCGGACCGTAATAGGAGGTCTCGTTGGACGAGCCCATGGCGAACTCGTCCATGTTGAGCTTGCCGAGCATAACGGCGCCGTCGGCCCATAGATTGGATGTGACGGTCGATTCGTAGCGCGGTTTGAAGCCGTCGAGCACATGGCTGCAGGCCTGGGTGTGGATGCCTTCGGTGGCGAATAGATCCTTGATGCCGAGCGGAATGCCTTCGAGCGCCCCGCCCTCGCCCTTGCCGAGCTTCGCGTCGGAAGCCTTGGCCATCTCGCGCGCCTTGTCGGCGGTCACCGCGATATAGGCATTAAGCACCGGATTGGCGCGCTCGATCGCCGAGAGATAGGCTTCGGTGATCTCGGCAGCCGAAATCTCCTTGCCGCGCAGCTTGGCGCGCGCCTCGGAAATGGTGAGATGTGTGAGGTCGCTCATCAGGCAAGGCTCTTTTCGTAAAACACCGACCATTGGGAGTCGGGATAATCCAGCACCGGGCCGCAACGCGAAAACCCGGCGCGTTCATAGACGGTCCAGGCGGCAGGGTGGCGATCGCCGGTCTCCAGAACCAGGCGCTTCAGGCCTTCCTGTCGCGCCAGACCCTCGATCCGTGCAACGATTTGGGCACCGATCTTCTGGCCGCGATGCGAGGGCCGCGTGTACATGCGCTTGACCTCGCCGACCGCGTCCTCATGGCGCTTCAGCGCGCCGCAGCCGACCGCAAGGCCGCCGTCGCGGGCGACGAACACGGTCGTGTCGTGGCCAGCCATCTGCTCGACGGTGAGGTGATAGCAATGTTCCGGCGGCGTCAGTTCGAGCAGCGCAGTGTTGAGCTCCGCGACCAGCGCGCGCACGTCGTCCTGCAAGGGCGTCTCGACGCCGATCTCGACGGCCATCCTGCCCTACTCCACGACCTTGGGAACGAGGAAGAAATTCTCTTCCGTGGCCGGCGCGTTGGCGACGATGTCGACCGCCTTTTTGCCGTCGGTGACAATATCCTGCCGTTTCTTCATCTCCAACGGCGTGACCGAAGTCATCGGTTCGACGCCGGAGACGTCCACCTCGTTCAACTGCTCGACGAAGCCAAGGATGGCGTTCAGCTCGCCGGTCATGCGCTCGGCATCCTGCTCGCTCACCGCAATCCGGGCAAGATGCGCGACGCGCTTCACGGTCTGAAGATCAACGGACATGTCTATTTGCCTCGGGAAAACCAGTGCGGGCTATAGCGGCGCCGCGCTTGCGGCGCAACATCGATCATGCCGCGCGGACCGTGATGCGGTGCTTCGGGCGCCGCCCTAGGTAGAGCTACCCGTATTGCATAGGGCGAGCGCCTAGATCGTGATCGCTTTGCCGATCTCGGGCAGCGCCACCTTGACACCGGATCCCTCCATGCCGGCCACGAATTTGTCGGCGGTCTGGTCGATGATCGGGAAGGTGCCGAAATGGCAGGGAACGACCGAATCGAAGCTGAAAAAGCGGCGGCAGGCAAGGGCAGCCACCGCGCCGCCCATGGTGAAGCGATCGCCGATCGGCACGATGCCGATCTTCGGTTCATGCAATTCGTTGATCAGCCCCATATCGGAAAAAATGTCGGTGTCGCCCATGTGGTAAAGCGTCTTGTCCTGCGGGAAATGCAGCACGAGCCCGCCCGGATTGCCGAGATAGGTGTTGGTGCCGTCTTGTCCGCCAAACGAAGAGGAGTGCAAAGCCTGGACGAAGGTGGTGGTGAAGGGACCGCAATCGACCGTACCACCGATATTGCCGGGGTTTATCTTCTTATCGCTGACACCCTGGCCGACGAGATACATGCATATCTCGAAATTTGCGACCAGCATGGCGCCGCTCTTGTTCAGCACCTCGGAGGCGCCGCTGATATGATCGCTGTGGCCGTGGGTCAGAAGAACGTGCGTCACCCCTTCGGCTGGGTTCTCCCAGCCGCCCGTCCATGACGGATTGCCGACCAGATACGGGTCGATGAGGATGTTGGCGTCCTTAGTCTCGATGCGGAATGCCGAATGTCCGTACCAGGTTAGTTTCATGAAAGGGATTCCTCGATTTTCTCGTTGCCAAAGGATAGAACGCCGACGGCAAATTGAAAGTCCCGCGGCCAATCAAAAAGCCGCGCGGCGACTAACCAGGACGAGCTGTTGAGCATCATAGGCATCGAGGAATTGCCGCCCCTTCTCGCGGGCGGCCGCACGCTCGCCGGGCTTGATCTGGGCGACAAGACGATCGGCGTGGCGGTGTCGGACCGCGGTCTGTCCTTTGCCCATCCGCGCCCGGTCATCCTGCGCAAGAAGTTTTCGCTCGATGCCGTCCAGTTGCTGGCTCAGCTCGAGAAGGACAATGTCGGCGCGATCGTGCTCGGCCTTCCCGTCAACATGGACGGATCGGAAGGTCCGCGCGCCCAGAAATCCCGCGCCTTCGCGCGCAACATGGCCGCCTTGTCCGACCTGCCCTTCGTGCTGTGGGACGAGCGGCTGTCGACGGTCGCCGCGGAACGGACGCTGATCGAGATGGATTTCTCGCGCAAGAAGCGCGCCGGCAAGATCGATTCGGCGGCGGCGGCCTTTATTCTGCAGGGAGCGTTGGACCGACTCCAGTTGCTCGGCCGAACCGATCGGGGCTGACAGGGCCTTTCCGGCGCCGCCTGATCCATTCGGCGATTTGGTGCCGGCGGCGGAATGCCACCAGCCCGAGCAGCAGGAAACTGTCGAACACGCAGGCCCGCGCGACCATGCCGGGGATGATTCCCGGATCAACGCCGAGCATCTGGCCGTAAAGCTGGAAGACCAGGTCGTGCAATTGGCGGCTGAGCATCACGTAGCCGAAATTGATGTCGTTGAGAGACAGGAAGAACCATCCCCAGAACAGGACCAGCGGAGCCGCCCAGAATGCGAACAAGGCGCGCATCAGCGGCGACCTCCGGGTCTGGTTTCCGGCAGGCTGGAGACGCGGGACAGGAGCGAGCTGTGCGCGACGCCCGCCGCCATGCGATGGGAAACCAGGCGGGCTTCACTTTCATGCAAGGTCATCGCGGCGAGAGCCGAGCGTCGCTCGGCGAGCACCGCGACATAAGAGGCGAGCAGCGCCGTCATCTGGATGGCGACGACCATGAACAGCCCGTTGATGCCTTGCGCGGCGCCGCCGACGAGAATCACCGAAAGCAGGAAGGAGGCGCAGATGAAGGCTATCCGCACCATCGTATCGCCCGCTTCCGGCCTTGTCGCGATGTTGAGCAGCGTCTCGACGAAGGCCCAACAGAACAGCAGCGCGACGATCAGCAGAGCGACCGCGAGCGGCGCTACGACGAGAGCATGATCGAGACCCGGGAAACGGCTGCTTTGCAGCGAGACGCCAAGCACGCCGAGCGCCGACGCGATGCCGCGATTGCCATCCATGCAGATGTAGGCCAGCAGGGCGAAGACGACCGCCCAGTGCAAGGCCAGAAATGATGTCAACACGTGCCGCATGCGCTTCCTGCCTTGGGGGAGCACGGGATCGTCATGGTTAACATTTCCCTACTCCGGTGGACAGAGTGGGCTCCGCGAAGCCTCATCGCAACGGAAACCATTCGTTAAGGTTAACGGCAATCCACAGGCCGGCGATGGAACGCCTCTCAGGCTGCTCAGCTCAGCGGCGGGTAGAGCGTGTCGATGATCATGCGCGCGTCATGGCGCGAATCGAGCATGCCGTAGGTGGTGCGCCATTGGCCGCCGAGCCTTGTTTCGACGAAGGCGTCGGCAATCCGCCCTGCCCCCATCCGGCGCAGCTCTGCCGCCGCCGCCGAAAGCGCCAGCTGTTCGGTCAGCAGGCGCGCCGAGCCTTGGTCGGTCGAAGCCACCTGCATGGCCGCGTTGAGCACGCCGATGGTGCCCCGCCCGCCGGCGCCGAGGTCGCGGTCGATGCCGGCCAGCACCTCCTCGAACAGGCCTGGCGCGCGGCCAAGCACACGCAGCACGTCGAGCGCCATGACGTTGCCGGAGCCTTCCCAGATCGCGTTGACCGGAGCCTCACGGTAGTAGCGGGCAAGCGGCGCTTCCTCGACATAGCCGTTGCCGCCGAGGCACTCCATCGCCTCGTAAAGCAACGCCGGCGCGATCTTGCATACCCAGTATTTCACCACCGGCGTCATGGCGCGGGCAAAGGCCGCCTCGCCGCGATCGCTCGCCGCCTCGTCGAAGGAACGCGCCAGCCGGAACGACAGCGCCGTCGCGGCGGCAACGTCGAGCGCCATGTCGGCAAGGACCCGCTGCATCAGCGGCTGGTCGACCAGACCGGTGCCGAACACCTGGCGATGACGCGCGTGATGGACGGCTTCGGTCAGGCCAGCGCGCATGATCGCTGACGAAGCGACGGCGCAGTCGAGCCTGGTCAGCGTGACCATGTCCATGATCGTCTTGATCCCGGCGCCCGGCTCGCCGACCATCTCGCCGATGGCATTGACGAACTCGACTTCCGACGAGGCGTTGGAGCGGTTGCCGAGCTTGTCCTTCAGCCGCTGGAAGCGGAAGCCATTGCCCGAGCCGTCGCCCAGGATCCGCGGAACCAGGAAGCATGAAAGCCCTTCCGGCACCTGCCCGAGCACGAGAAAGGCGTCCGACATCGGCGCCGACATGAACCATTTATGGCCGGTCAGCCGATAGAAACCGTTTCCGGCGCGCTCGGCTCTTGTGATATTCGCGCGCACGTCGGTGCCGCCCTGTTTCTCGGTCATCCCCATGCCGAGGGTAAGCCCGGTCTTTTGCACTGGCGGCTTCTGACTCTGGTCGTATTTGCGCGTCGTCACGCGCGGCGCCCATTCGCGGAACAGCTTTGGGCTCGCCATCAGCGCCGCCAGCGAGGCGCTGGTCATGGTGATGGGGCAAAGATGTCCGGTTTCGAGCTCCGCAGTCAGATAGAAGCGCGCCGCCCTCACCTGATGCCGGCGGCCGATCTCGGCGTCGCCGTTTTCCCAAACCGAGGAATGCAGGCCGCCGGCAACCGAGCGTCGCATGAGCGCATGATAAGCGGGATGGAACTCGACCAGATCGACGCGGCGGCCCTGGCGGTCATGCGTCCTGAGCTTCGGTGTGTCGGTGTTGGCGAGGCGGGCAAGTTCCTGTGCCTCCTGCGTCATGACGAACCTGCCGAGCCCGTCCAGATCCTTGCGGACGGAATCGGAAAAACGCTCGGCAAGCTGGATGAGCAACGGATCGCCCCGCCATGCGTTGCCGCCCGTCATTGGCGGCGGCTGGTTGATCACCTCGTCGGTCACGCCCAATCCTTCAGTTGGCAGAGAGGTCCTTACCATCTCAAGGCCGCGGTCGCGAATCCGAAGCCATCGGGCCTTATAGCCAAGCAATGCAAGGCGCGCGACGAAAATACCGGGGAGAACGGCCGCAATCCAAAGCCAGCGCTTGCGGCTGACCGGACCGCACCCTATAGCAGCGCCTTGAGATGACCGACGCTTCGTCCCTGCCGCTGTTCCCTCACCGCCATCTTCTAGGCATCCGCGATCTTTCCCCCGCCGATATCGAGCTGCTGCTCGATCGCGCCGACCGGGCCGTATCGATCTCGCGGCAATCTGAAAAGAAGACCTCGACGCTGCGCGGCCGGACACAAATCAACCTCTTCTACGAGGCCTCGACCCGTACGCAGTCGTCCTTCGAGCTCGCGGGAAAACGGCTCGGCGCCGACGTGATGAACATGTCGGTGGCGAGTTCTTCGGTGAAGAAGGGCGAGACGCTGATCGACACCGCCATGACCCTCAACGCCATGCGTCCGGATATCCTGATCATCCGCCATCAGTCGGCGGGCGCGGCAGCGCTTCTGGCGCAAAAGGTCGGCTGCTCGGTGGTCAACGCCGGCGACGGCGCGCATGAGCATCCGACGCAGGCGCTGCTCGACGCGCTGACCATCCGCCGCGCCAAGGGACCGCTGTCGAAGCTGATCGTGGCGATCTGCGGCGACATTCTGCATTCGCGCGTCGCCCGCTCCAACATCATGCTCTTGAACGCGCTCGGCGCGCAGGTGCGGGTCGTCGCACCCTCGACGCTGTTGCCCGCGGGCATCGACAGGATGGGCGTGGTCGTGTCGCGCTCCATGACCGAAGGGTTGAAGAACGCCGATGTCGTGATGATGCTCCGCCTGCAGCGCGAGCGCATGGAAGGCGCCTTCGTGCCGTCGATCCGCGAATATTTCCGCTATTTCGGCCTCGACGCCGAGAAGCTGAAAGCGGCCAAGGAGGATGCGCTGGTCATGCATCCCGGGCCGATGAACCGCGGCGTCGAGATCGCCTCGGAGATCGCCGACGGGCCTCAGAGCGTCATCCAGGAACAGGTCGAGATGGGCGTAGCCGTGCGCATGGCGGTTATGGAAGCGCTGTTAGACCGGCGCCGCAACCAAGAGGGACGCGGCGCATGAGCGTGACGCTCTTCAACAGGGCGCACATCGTCGACCCCTCGCGCGGTGTCGACGAGATCGGCGCCGTCATCGTCGATGGCCGCAGGATCGCCGCCGCCGGCAAGGCGGCGCTGAACCAGGGCGCGCCCGAAGGCGCTGTCGTCATCGACTGCGCCGGCAAGACGATTATTCCGGGTCTCATCGATGCTCGCGTCTTCATCGGCGAACCCGGCGGTGAGCACCGCGAGACCATCGCCTCGGCAAGCGTCGCGGCGGCAGCCGGCGGCGTCACCTCCATCGTCATGATGCCCGACACCAATCCGGTGATCGACAATGTGGCGCTGGTCGAGTTCGTGCTGCGCACGGCAAGGGACACCGCAAGCGTCAACATCTTCCCGGCGGCGGCAATCACCAAGGGTCTCGACGGCCGCGAGATGACCGAGTTCGGCCTGCTGCGCGAAGCCGGCGCCGTGGCCTTCACCGATGGTCGACACACGATTGCCAACGCATTGGTCATGCGCCGCGCGCTGACTTACGCCCGCGATTTCGGTGCGGTGATCGCGCATGAAACCCAGGATGCCGACCTTGCCTCGGCCGGCGTGATGAACGAGGGCCTTTATGCGAGCTGGCTCGGCCTTTCCGGCATCCCGCGCGAGGCCGAGCTCATCCCGCTGGTGCGGGACTTGGCGCTGGCGCGGCTGACCGGCGGCGCCTATCACGCCGCCAAGATCTCGACGGCGATGGCGGTTGGCGCGGTGAGCCGGGCAAAGGCCGACGGCGCCAATGTCACGGCGGGCGTCGCCATCCACAATCTGTCGCTCAACGAGAACGATGTCGGCGAATACCGCACCTTCTTCCGGCTCACCCCGCCCTTGCGCGCCGAGGAGGACCGGCTGACGATGGTCGAGGCGATCAAGGACGGCACGATCGATATCGTCGTCTCATCGCACGACCCGCAGGATGTCGACACCAAGCGACTGCCTTTCGCCGATGCCGCCGCCGGCGCGATCGGGTTGGAGACGCTGCTTGGCGCAGCACTTCGGCTCTACCACAATGGCGATGTGCCGCTGCTCAGGCTGGTTGAGACCCTGTCGACCGCGCCGGCAAGACTGTTCGGCCTGCCCGGCGGCACGCTGAAGCCGGGTGCCGCGGCCGATCTTGCGCTGGTCGATCTTGACGAGCCCTGGATCGTTAGCGAGAGCGGCCTGCGCTCGCGATCCAAGAACACCTGTTTCGAAGGCGCGCGCCTTCAGGGCAAAGTCTTGCAAACCATGGTGGCGGGCCGCACAGTGTTTTCGGCCTGAACGTCAACCGACCAAAGCCGGGAAGCAGCTCCGATCGGAGAAATAGGTGGGGGAACAATGGGTTACGGTGTCGCGCTGATCTTTGGATACCTGCTCGGCTCGATTCCGTTCGGGCTGTTGATTACCCGCGCGGCCGGTCTCGGCGACGTGCGCCAGATCGGCTCCGGCAACATCGGCGCGACCAATGTGCTGCGCACCGGCAACAAGGGGCTGGCCGCTGCGACGCTGCTGCTCGATGCGCTGAAGGGCACCGCGGCAGTGCTGATCGCCGGACATTTCTCGCCCGACTTCGGACTGCTCGCCGGCTTCGGCGCTTTCCTCGGCCACCTGTTTCCGGTCTGGCTAGGCTTCAAGGGCGGCAAGGGCGTGGCCACCTATCTCGGCGTGCTGCTCGGGCTTGCCTGGCAGGGCATGGTTGTCTTTGCCGTCGTCTGGCTCGCCATGGCCTTCCTGTTTCGCTACTCCTCGCTCGCGGCGCTTGCGGCGGCGGTGGTCGTGCCGATCGCGCTTTACGTCATCAGCACGCCTCAGATCGCCGGCCTGTTCGCGCTGATGAGCCTGATCGTCTTCATCAAGCACCGCGCCAACATCTCGCGGCTGCTCGCCGGCACCGAGGGCAAGATCGGGGCGAAGGGGTGAGTGCTCCGATCGCCGGCCCGCGCCTCAGCGAGCGGCAGCGGCTTGCCTGGCTTCGCCTGATCCGCACGCCGAATGTCGGCCCTGCCTCTTTTCGCGAACTGATCAACCGCTTCGGCTCGGCCGAAGCCGCGCTCGAAATGCTACCCGAGCTGATGATCTCGGGTGGCGCCAACCGCATCGCTCGCATTCCCTCTGCCGGCGAAGCCGAGGCGGAGTTGGAAGCGGCCCGGCGCGCCGGCGCCCGGTTCGTCGGCATCGGCGAAGCAGATTATCCCGCTTTGCTGAAGACCTTAGACAACCCGCCGCCGCTGTTGGCGGTGAAGGGCGAAGGCGCGGTATTCCGTCTCCCTGCGGTGGCGATCGTCGGCGCCCGCAACGCCTCGCTCGCCGGCATCAAGATGGCGCGCATGCTGGCGGTCGACCTCGGCCGCGACGGCTACGCCATCGTCTCCGGCCTCGCACGCGGCATCGACACCGCGGCGCATCAGGGGAGCCTTTCGACCGGGACCGTCGGCGTGCTGGCCGGCGGCCTCGATGTCCCCTACCCGCCGGAAAATGCCGGTCTGTGCGACGACATCGCCGAGCGCGGCGGCGCCATCGTTTCAGAAATGCCGTTCGGCTGGCAGCCGCGAGCACAGGATTTCCCGCGCCGCAACCGCCTCGTCGCTGGCATGGCGCTCGGGCTCGTCGTGGTCGAAGCCGCACAGCGCTCCGGTTCGCTGATCAGCGCCAGGCTGGCCGGCGAGATGGGCCGACTGGTCTTCTCGGTTCCGGGCTCACCACTTGACCCGCGCGCCGCGGGCAGCAATGCGCTGCTCAAGGACGGCGCCACGCTCGTCACCGAAGCGGCCGACATTCTGGGCGCGCTGGCACCGCTGGCTGGCACTCGCCCGCCAAGGACCATGCCGCTCGCCGAGGCTCCCGACCTGTCGGCAATGCCGCCGCCCGGCGACAACGAACGCGCCGACGTGCTGGAAGCGCTCGGCCCGACGCCGATTGCGGTGGACGAGATCATCCGCCACACAGGCTTGAGCGCGGCGCAGATCGCGATGGTGCTGCTTGAGCTCGACCTTGCCGGACGCCTCGATCGCCATGCCGGCGGGAGCGTGTCGCTGGTTGCGTGAACCCGGCTGCCCCGACCTGCGGCTTCAGCTTAGCGGAACAAATATTTAGACACTTCAGGATTGCCGCGGCGCCACATCACATTGTCCAGAAAATAGTGATGCACGTTGATGAAGATCAGCACGATGAAGAAGAACAGCGAGGACCCGAGGACTTGCTTGTCGTAGGGGATCAAGGCAGTCATCGCCATCGGGATTAGCCAGAAGCCGAGATATCCGAGCGCACCACCCCCAACGATGAATCCAAGAACCCTAAGCCTGTAGAGGGGCCCGAGAAGAGACAGTATCTGCGGTTGCGGGTTGCTTGCGGCATCCGCGACGTCGCGCTCGACGTTCGTCTGGTAGCGCCAGACCACGGCCAGATATTGCAGCGAGTGGAGCGCCGGCACCACAAGCAACCAGAGCGGGTTTATTCTCGCGATCAGGATCCACAGATAGAGCGACGCGACATAGGCTACGATGCCGTTATACGGCAGGACGCGACCATTTCTGTGCCAGCGGTTGATCAGCATCAGAACCGTGGCCGCCGTCGAGGCAACGGCCGCCAGCAGGGCGATGTTGGCTATCCAGGAAGGGACCGCGAATGTGTAATATTCCAGGCCGTAATATTTCCCTTGAGTCACCGCCGTGTTCGTCTGGAGCCATGCCAGGATCCACACGACATAGCTGTTGACCAGCAGCACCTTCTTGTCCCGGTTGTCGAAGAATTTACGCTTCAGGACGGCGTCGACCATCAGCATGCCGTAGCCTTGCTTGACGTAGTGCCAACCGACGAAGAAGAACATTGCGTTGGCTGCGTATCCCAGCAGCCGAGTGTCCGCCCTTGCCGCGCCATATGCAAAGAACGCGGCCATGATCAGGGGCACGACGATGCCCGCGAAAATGTAGCGAAGCTGCAGGCTCCTGTCGTATCCATTGCCGCTCACCTTGCGTCCGAAATTGCGATAGAAAATCTGGTACGAGTGGGCGAAGTGGGGGTAGTTGACCAAGTATGCCACGACGACCATGGTTGCAGCGACGAGGCCTTCATATTCGAGCGGCACCAGGAACAGGATCGGCAGGATCAGAAACGCGCTGCCGCCGAGCATGAGGAAATCGGCGACCGGGCCAAAGAGATATTTGCCAGGCAGCGTCGCCGCTTTAGCGGCTGAAGCATCCACCGAAAGGTCAAGTGCCATGGTCGAGCTCTCCTTCGGGAAGGATCGACCTTAGCCGCCACCCCGCCTGGCGACAAGGTTGGGGGGCCGCTCCAGCCTTTGCCGATGCCTCGATCCCCAGTCAGATGGAAAACTAAACGCGTTTCGGCGACTGCAGCTCGCGCCCCATCTTTGCCGCCTGAAAGACCGTCAGCAAAACCAGGATCGGCTCACCGTCTGTCGGATTGACCGTCAGGGCCACGCGGCCGAGTTCGTCACTCATGGCGCAAGTCCAGTCTTTGACGGCGATCACCTTCTTCTCGGGCAATTTATCCTCCCCTTGGGCCGCGATCCTGAAGCAACCTGCCCGGTTGCATGGAACCAGGCATGCAGCGGCCGGCCCACACCGGATCGATCCTCCTCGCCGGCAACCATGGCCCCGGCGGAATTCGAACACAAGCAATCGCGGATGTGAAAGCTACTGATCAACCGGCGGTATCAGTGGGCACCGTCAATTCGCATGATCCAGCAGCCTGGTTGCGACGGTTTCACGGCGATGCTCGGAATTGGCGCGATCGATGCCGTCTACGGTGATCGCGAACATCCCGTTTTCGATCCTTGCTATCCAGCTCTTTGCCTTTAGATACCAAAGATGAAATTCCAGATGTTCTCGCGGGCAGCCTGACAAGCGTTCGAGCTCTTCATCGCCGATGCCAGGATTGTTGACGTCCTGTCGACGTTTTACATAGAGAAGCGACAGCAGCTTGGCCTGGATGACAACGTCCCGTTCAAGCCCTTTGGCGTCGCTGGCTTCTTCGGTCAGCTCGCGGCGAATGCTCAAATGGTCTCTATACTGGACATCGTATTGGGCGCGTTTGACTGGATCTTTGAGCGTATTATGCGCTTCTACGATTTCGCTGAAGCGTGACTCATTGCCGGTATCCCGATTGTCGGGATGGTAGCGCATGGCAAAGTAACGAAATATCCGCTCGATCGTTTCCGAATTCGCGTTCGGGCTGATCTCGAGCAGCTCATAGTAGTCAACGAACATAGTGGTGATTCCACAGAATCGATATTGCGACACCACTCCCCAACGGCAGCATCGCGCAACCGCCCTGCCCGCGCAAGCCGCGTACCGAGCATGAGTGACTCCCCGCAAGCGATTTTGCGGAACCTGGCAGTCAGAACTCACGGAAGCCTGTTGAGCGGCCTAGGCGGGACGCTGCGTCAAGGATGCCCTTAACTCATGTTAACGCGAGCTGGCATCGACGGGAGAGGCAACAGCAGCGCCGGCAGGATCGCGTCGGGAAGAACTCGCCGGGCGAGGCCCCCAACAACGGCCTTCAAGCCCGACGAGCTGCCGGGGATCAAGCCGGCCATGCCTGCGGTGCAAAGCCGGTGCCAAGCATTCCCGTCCTAAAACGAGACAGGAAGACCAAATGCCACCTGGTCGGGTATGGTTAGACTGGCTGCAAGCTTTCGACGGAGTGGCGCATCCGCAACACGAGCAGGCGCGTAGCGGCAAACGGTGCCATGACGACAAACGCCATGGCAAGCGGGCGGGACTGGCGGCACCGTGGCGGTCACAAACAACATCTCTATTGACGCACGTGGCGCCCAACAGGGCGTTGGTGAGGAAATCAAGAAGGCGCTCGCTGAGTACGACAAAGGCGGCGTGCAGCGCACTGTTGCCTCTATTCGGCAGACCAACGTTCGAGGGATGATGTAGGCTGTCAGCGGTAAGCGTAGTGACGAAATATTCCTGCTTGGGCTAGCCAACTAGCGGCTGCAGCTACTGAATCACCACGTTCGCCGCATACCACATCTCGTCGGCCTGATTGTACCGAAGATCCATCGAGTAGTGTGACCGAAGATTGGCGCCGAAGCTGTTTTCGGAGTCCACATAGGCATTTACTCTGAATTGGCAGTAGCCGCTGACCGTGGTCGATACGCCGTCCAACGATGACCATGGAAACGACGCCGTTGCAGGGGCCTTCAGTCGGTCTTTGACGAATTTCAGAGACATCACGAACGCCATGGTTGTGTCGGTGCAGTCGTCGTGAGATGCAGCGGCCGGTGTGCTCGCTGGCCCCTTGTAGAGGCCTATTGCCACCAGCGCGGCAAAACCGATGCCGATGAGTCTATCTATCACCTTCATTTGAATCCCCCTACCCTTGCCGACCAATACTTAAGCGGTCTGTGGCGTGGGATCGAGCGGAAAGAGACTCCGATCCTTTACACAGATTCCGTCGTCTGTGTCGAATCTACCTTGGTGGCTTGACGCCTTACGATGGCGTCCTGATACCGCTGAAAATTCCAATACCAAAGTATTCCGCCAAATAGCGCAATGATGCCCCCGGCCCAATACCCAGCCTCAAATATTGTTGCAGAGGCTAATCCAGATCTAACACTCGCGATTCCAATCTGCGACTCCCTCTGGGTTTTCGCCCACTCGGCCAATATAGCTTCGTACTCAGCTCGAGCGGCCTCCAACTCCTTATTCAAATCGTCGGCGACGGAGGTCATTGCAACGACACGCAGCTTTAAATCAGGTAGATCAGGCTTCGCCTCATCAGCTCGGCGCTCTAATTCGGCAACATCAAATTTCGCGGTGCCAACCCGATTCTGTAACCGTTCGAAGCTCTTTTGGAATGTATGAACTCGCCGATCCACCGCATCCCTTGCTGCTTCAATATTTGACAGCGTGTCGTTGGCTTTCGAGTTGACTGTCATCCAACTCCACATCGAAAACGCGCACAGCAGGATCCCAAGCGTGGTCATGAATTTGTAAAGGTTGTCGGTCGGCAAGGATGGTACTGTCACCAGAGCGCCCTCACATTTGTGCTGCCGCTCTCCTTTAGCATTGTCTGGGAGTTGCGGAAGATGGGAACGCTAAATGCGATCGGCGCGTGCGCAATTCTTGCGCTGGCGCACGAAAAATCGCTACCAATATCACCTAACTTATTGATTTTATTGGTGAGCGCGATGGGATTCGAACCCATGACCTACTGATTAAAAGTCAGTTGCTCTACCGGCTGAGCTACGCGCTCCCGCGGGCTCAAAACGCCGCCCTCGAAATTGCGCGGAACATAGGGAGAGTGCCGCGACCGGTCAACCGGAAAAACACGAGCCTTCCAAGGCGGATTTCGAACGGATCCCGAAGGGGCGCTTAGGGTGTCCGGGAGAAGCTTTCGGTGCCTCCGCCAATGACCCGGACCCGGGTCACTTCAGAAATCCCTACAATAACAAGACCTTGATGTTGGAGCGGGAACCATTGCAACCCGGACCCGTTTCGGAACACAGGGACGATTACGAACCCTCGAGGAGTAACATCAATGAATAGGATCGCATCGGGCCTGGTGGCAGCCGCCCTCTCGGCGTCGTTCATCGCGGCGGAGATGGTGCCGGTCAACGCTCAGCCAGCTTATGTGCCACAACCCCAAGGCCTCTCGTCGGATGTCCAGACCGTGCAGTATCGGGATTGGAGACGACACCGCAGCTTCAACCGCGATTTCTCGCGTCGGGACGGCGCCATCTACTGGAACGGCCATCGCGGCTACCGTGAATATCGCCGCGGCTATCGCCGCCATGGCGATTATTGGTTCCCGCTCGCTGCCTTCGCCACCGGCGCGCTGATTACCGGCGCCATCATCAACAGCCAGAACCGCATCTATCGCGGTGGCGATGCGCATGTGCAGTGGTGCTACGACCGCTATCGGTCTTATCGCGCCTCAGACAACACCTTCCAGCCCTACAACGGCCCGCGTCAGCAGTGCGTTTCGCCCTACTGACAGCCTCCAGTCAGTACCCAGGGTCGTTGACCGAGCCCGTGCCGCCAGGCACGGGCTCTCTGTTGGAATTCAGCTGGCCCAGTTGACGCTTTTGAATATCAGGTACAGGCCACCGCCTTCCCCTCGCGGTGAGCGATAGGCTCCGAGCGCGTTGCAAATCCGAACCAAGGCGCCGGTCAGTCCCCAACCAAGCGCTTCAAGGTCATCCGCCTCGTCGACCACATAAGCCTGCGCCAGTTCGTCTATGCCCTTCTCCTCGCCGAATGACCGAACCAGTTTGGCGTCGCTGAGAAGGTCGCCCGGCAAATTTGAATTTGCCCAAGCCCAGAGCCAGTTGTCCGCCTTGGCGCTTGTAGAGCCGGCAATCTGTATGTGAGCGACCACCTTGACGACACTGTCTGCCGAAAAAAGCAGTTTTCCGGTCGTTAAGTCATAGTCGTAGCGCTGCCAGCTGCCGAGGCGGAATTCATCCTGCAAACGATGGTTCTTGGCGTTCAGCTGGTCGAAAGCCTCGTCACGCCATGCGGGATACCAGTCTGGATGCTTCATGCCCCCTCGCCTTGCGGTGCCCCCGCGCCCCCTATTGCACACTCAGCGTCCTGCGCACTGCGTCGCGCCAGCCACTCAGCTTGGCGGAACGGGCGGCGGCGTCCATATCCGGCTTGAAGCGCTTATCGAGAGCCCAGGTCTTGGCGAATTCCTTCGCCTTCGGCCACACGCCGGCTTTGGATCCGGCAAGCCAGGCGGCACCCAGCGCGGTCGTTTCGAGGATGGTCGGCCGGTCGACTGGCGCGTCGAGGAGGTCGGCCAGCCTCTGCATGGTCCAATCGGATGCGACCATGCCGCCGTCGACCCGCAGCACGGTTTTGGCGGACGCGCCCTTCCAGTCCTTGCGCATGGCGTCGAGCAGGTCACGCGTCTGGAAGGCGACGGATTCGAGCGCCGCTCGCGCGAACTCGGCCGGGCCTGAATTGCGCGTCAGGCCGAAGATCGCGCCGCGGGCATCCGCGTCCCAGTGCGGCGCGCCGAGGCCGACAAAGGCCGGCACCAGATAGACTTCTTGAGCCGGGTCGGCAGCTGCCGCGAGCATGCCGCTCTGCTCGGCCTTGCCGATCACCTTGATGCCGTCGCGCAGCCATTGCACGGCGGCACCCGCAATGAAGATCGAACCCTCCAGCGCATAGGTGGTCTTGCCGTTCAGCCGATAGGCAATGGTGGTCAAGAGCCGGTTCTTCGAGCGCACCAGATCGGCGCCGGTGTTGAGCAGCGCGAAACAGCCGGTGCCGTAAGTGGACTTCATCATGCCCGGCTCGAAACACGCCTGGCCGATGGTCGCTGCGTGCTGGTCGCCGGCGACCCCGAGAATCCGCATCTCGGCACCGAAAAGGCTCTTCTCGGTGACACCGAAATCATCGGCGCAATCCTTCACCTGCGGCAGGATCGCGGCCGGTATGTTCAGGATGGACAGCAGCTCGTCGTCCCAGACGTTCCTCTCGATGTTGTAAACCAGTGTACGCGAGGCGTTGGTGGCATCGGTGGCGTGTACCTTGCCGCCTGTCAGGCGCCAGATGAGGAAACTGTCGATCGTGCCGGCGAGCAATTCGCCCTTCTCGGCGCGTCTCCTCGCGCCCTTCACCTTGTCCAGCATCCAGGCGATCTTGGTGCCGGAGAAATACGGATCGAGCAGCAGCCCGGTCTTCTTCGTGAATGTCTTCTCCAGCCCTTGCTTCTTGAGCTTCTGGCAAAGCGGCGCGGTCCGCCGGTCCTGCCACACGATCGCGTTGTGGATCGGTTTTCCCGTCGCCCTGTCCCAGATGACCACCGTTTCCCGCTGGTTGGTGATGCCGATCGCGGCCACATCCGATGCAGCGCAACCGGCAGCCTTCAGCGCCGCCTTCACTGTCGCGAGCACGCTTGCCCAAATGTCTTCCGGGTCATGCTCGACCCAGCCGGAAGCCGGATAATGCTGCGTGAATTCCTGCTGGCCCGTGCCGGCGACTTTCATCTTGTCGTCGAACAGGATCGCCCGGGTCGAGGTCGTTCCCTGGTCGATGGCCAGCACAAAACCGCTCATTCCGTCCCTCCACCTCTCATGCGACAGGGGAGACGGCCAAGCCGCCTCCCCTGCATTACCTACACAGGCTCGCAGGCCTGCGTCATGCAGTTACTGCTGCTGCCAGCTCTTCACCAGCTCGTCGTAGTTGATGGTGATCGGCTTTTCCTTTTCGTTCTCGATCTTCAGCTGAGGAGCGAGATTGCCCTTCTTGACCGCATCGGCGTTCCAGTAGGCGAGGTCATGCTCTTCGGCCATCTTCGGGCCGATATCGCCCTGGACGCCCGACTTCTCGATGCGGCTCATGACCTTTTCCTGCTCGGCGCAGAGCGAGTCCATCGCTTCCTGCGCCGTCTTGGCGCCCGACGACGCATCGCCGATCGCCTGCCACCAGAGCTGAGCCAGCTTCGGATAGTCGGGCACGTTGGTGCCGGTCGGCGACCACTGGACGCGTGCCGGCGAGCGGTAGAACTCGATCAGGCCGCCGAGCTTCGGAGCGCGCTCGGTGAAGCTCTTGTCGTGGATCGTGCTCTCGCGGATGAAGGTCAAGCCGACATGGCTCTTCTTCACGTCGACCGTTTTCGAGGTGACGAACTGCGCGTAAAGCCAGGCCGCCTTGGCGCGGTCGGTCGGCGTCGACTTCATCAGCGTCCAGGAACCCACGTCCTGGTAGCCGAGCTTCATGCCGTCCTTCCAGTAGACGCCGTGCGGCGACGGCGCCATGCGCCATTTCGGCGTGCCGTCGTCGTTCAGCACCGCCTTGGCACTGGCGTCGACCATCGAGGCGGTGAAGGCGGTGTACCAGAATATCTGCTGGGCAACCCCACCCTGCGCCGGAACCGGGCCGGATTCGGAGAAGGTCATGCCCTGCGCTTCGGCCGGAGCGTAGGCCTTCAGCCAGTCGAGGTATTTCTGGATCGAGTAGACGGCAGCCGGGCCATTCGTGTCGCCGCCACGCGCGGTGCAGGAGCCCACGGGCCGCGAATTCTCGTCGACCTTGATGCCCCACTCGTCGACCGGCAGGCCGTTCGGGATGCCCTTGTCGCCGTTGCCGGCCATGGACAGCCAGGCGTCCGTGAACCGCCAGCCGAGCGACGGGTCCTTCTTGCCGTAGTCCATGTGGCCGTAGACCTTCTTGCCGTCGATCTCGCGGCCGGTGAAGAACTCGGCGATGTCCTCATAGGCCGACCAATTGACTGGAACGCCGAGGTCGTAGCCGTATTTGGCCTTGAAGTCGGCCTTGTTCTTCTCGTCGTTGAACCAGTCGTAGCGGAACCAGTAGAGGTTCGCGAACTGCTGGTCGGGCAGCTGATAGAGCTTCTTGTCGGGCGCCGTGGTGAACGAGGTGCCGATGAAGTCCTTCAGGTCGAGATTCGGATTGGTGACGTCCTTGCCGTCGCCTTCCATCCAGTCGGTCAGGTTGCGCACCTGCTGGTAGCGCCAGTGCGTGCCGATTAGGTCGGAGTCGTTGACCCAGCCGTCGTAGAGGTTCTGACCGGTCTGCATCTGGGTCTGGATCTTCTCGACGACGTCACCTTCCTGGATCGTGTCGTGCGTGACCTTGATGCCGGTGATGGCCGAGAAGGCCGGCGCCAGCACCTGTGATTCATAGGAATGGGTGGCGATGGTTTCCGACACGACCTTGATGTCCATGCCGGCAAACGGCTTGGCTGCGTCGATGAACCACTGCATTTCCTTTTCTTGATCGGCGCGCGAAAGCGTCGACAGATCACCTATCTCCTTGTCGAGAAAGGCTTTTGCCTCGTCCATACCGGCATAGGCGTTACCTACGCCCAGCAATAGTGCAATGGCGGCCGTTGATGTAAAAATTTGCCGTCGCATGTGTTTCCTCCAGTCTTAGGTTGCAAGTGCGATCTGGAGCGGTCGCCAGCACGCGGCCGCTCCAACTATTTCCCCCTCTATACGTATCGGAATACGCCGATCGCGTAGACCACGGAGAGAGCGAGAGCCCACCACAGGTTGGGCCCAACGAGACCCAGCCAAGCGAGATGGATAAAGGCGCTGCCGAGCAGCGACAGGAAGAGGCGGTCGCCGCGCGTCGTTTCGAAGCGCAGGATACCGACGCGCGGATTGCCGCCCGGCGAGGCATATTCCCAGGCCGCCATGCCGCACAGCAGCAGCAGTACGGTTCCGAAGAAAGCCGCCGTCGGCCAGGTCCACGCCATCCAGGAGAAGTCGAGGTTCATCGATCACACCCTCCCCAGGGCGAAGCCCTTGGCGATATAGTTGCGCACAAACCAGATCACCAGCGCGCCGGGGATCAGCGTCAGCACGCCGGCCGCGGCCAGCAGCCCCCAGTCCATGCCGGCGGCCGAGACGGTGCGGGTCATGGTGGCCGCGATCGGCTTAGCGTCGGTCGTCGTCAGCGTGCGGGCGATCAAAAGCTCCACCCAAGAGAACATGAAGCAGAAGAAGCAGGCGACGCCGATGCCGCTCGCGATCAGCGGCATGAAGATCTTTACGAAGAAGCGCGGGAAGGAGTAGCCATCGATATAGGCGGTCTCGTCGATCTCCTTCGGCACCCCGGACATGAAGCCTTCCAGGATCCACACCGCCAGCGGCACGTTGAACAGGCAGTGCGCCAGCGCAACGGCGATATGCGTGTCAATCAGACCGAAGGCCGAATAGAGCTGGAAGAACGGCAGGGCGAACACCGCCGGCGGCGCCATGCGATTCGTCAGCAGCCAGAAGAACAGGTGCTTGTCGCCGAGGAAACGGTAGCGCGAGAAGGCGTAGGCCGCGGGCAGCGCCACGGCCACCGAGATCACCATGTTCATCACCACATAGGTGATCGAATTGATGTAGCCTGAATACCAGGACGCATCGGTGAAGATGGTGCGGTAATTTGCCAGCGTCGGATTGTGCGGGAACAGCGTCAGCGACGACACGATCTCCGCATTGGTCTTGAAGCTCATGTTGATGAGCCAGTAGATCGGCAGCAATAGCACGATGATGTAGAGCGTCGGCACAATCCACCACCAGCGCGATTCCTCGCCCCGGCGCCGCATCAGCTTCGCCACTTCGTCCTGCGAAAGGGTGCTGCCTACCTCGGTGACCGCCGCTTCGCTTACGCGTGTCGTCTCGTTTGCGCTCGCCATCTCAGCGCTCCGCGTCGTAGTTGGTCATCACGGTGTAGAACACCCACGACAACAACAGGATGATCAGGAAATAGACCAGCGACATGGCCGCCGCCGGACCGAGGTCGAACTGACCGAGCGCCATCTTGACGAGGTCGATCGACAGGAAGGTGGTCGAATTGCCGGGACCGCCGCCGGTGACGACGAAGGGCTCGGTATAGATCATAAAGGAGTCCATGAAGCGCAGCAGCACCGCGATCAGCAGCACGCGCTGCATCTTCGGCAGCTGGATGTAGCGGAACACCGCCCAGCGCGAGGCGCCGTCGATCTTGGCCGCCTGGTAGAAGGCGTCAGGGATCGAAACCAGACCGGCATAACAGAGCAGCACGACCAGGCTCGTCCAATGCCAGACGTCCATGATGATGACGGTGACCCACGCGTCGATCGGATCCTGAACATAGTTGTAGTCGACGCCGAACGCGTTGACGTAGTAGCCGAGCAGGCCGATGTCGTTGCGGCCGAAGACCTGCCAGATCGTGCCCACGACGTTCCATGGGATGAGCAGCGGCAGTGCCATCAGCACCAGGCAGACCGGCACGCCCCAGCCCTTCTTCGGCATGTTGAGGGCGATGAAGATGCCGAGAGGCACCTCGATCGCCAGGATGATGAAGGAGAAGATCAGGTTGCGCACCATCGCTTCCCAGAAGCGGTCGGAGGCGAGCAACTCCTCGAACCACTCGGTGCCGGCCCAGAAGAAGACGTTGTTGCCGAACGTGTCCTGCACCGAATAGTTGACGACCGTCATCAGCGGGATGACGGCCGAGAACGCCACCAGCACCAGCACCGGCAGGACAAGGAACCAGGCTTTGTTGTTCCAGGTCTTTTCCATCTACGCCCCCATCTCGACGCGCCATGAATCGGCATAGATGTTGATGCCGGCCGGATCGAAGCGGACCCTCGGTTCGGTCGGCACCTCATCGTCCTCGCCGATGACGGCGGCGATCTCTTTGCCCTCGAGATTGGCGCGAACCACCTTATGCCGGCCAACATCCTCGACCTTGCTGACCGAAACCGCCATCCCTTCGCGGCCGAGCCGGACATATTCGGGACGGATGCCGAGCTCGACGGGACCGGCTTCGGCCTTGGGTGCGCCCGGCAGTTCGATGCGCTGCGAGCCGAGCATCGCCGTCCTGCCTTCGAGCGCAACCGGAAGCACATTCATGCCCGGCGAACCGATGAAATAGCCGACGAAGGTGTGGCGCGGCCGTTCGAACAGCTCGGCCGGCGTGCCGATCTGCACGATCTCGCCGTCATACATGACCACGACGCGGTCGGCGAAAGTCAGTGCTTCGGTCTGGTCGTGCGTGACATAGACCATGGTGTAGCCGAAGCGGCGATGCAGCTGCTTGAGCTGCGAACGCAGCACCCATTTCATATGCGGATCGATGACGGTGAGCGGCTCGTCGAACAGGATGGCGTTGACGTCCGAGCGCACCAGGCCTCGACCGAGCGAGATCTTCTGTTTCTGGTCGGCAGTCAGCCGGCGCGCCTTCCGGTTCGCCATCGAGGCGAGATCGATCATGTCGAGCGTCTCGCGCACCTTGCGGTCGACATCGGCCTCAGGCACGCGGCGGTTGCGCAGCGGAAAGGCCAGATTGTCGTACACGGTCATGGTGTCGTAGATGACCGGGAATTGGAACACCTGGGCGATATTGCGCTCTTGCGTCGATAGATTGGTCACGTTCCGGCCGTTGAACAGAAGCTGGCCGTGCGAGGGATGGAGCAGCCCCGAAATGATGTTGAGCAAGGTGGTCTTGCCGCAGCCGGACGGCCCGAGCAGCGCATAGGCGCCGCCGTCCTCGAATGTGTGATGCACTTCCTTCAGCGCGAAATCCGAATCCTTCTTTGGATTGGGCAGGTAGGAGTGGCGGATGTGGTTGACGTCGATGCGTGCCATCGCTTCCTCCTCAGGCCGCCAGCTTTGACGCCGTCACCGCGCGGCCGTTCTGGTCGAAGACCATGATGTGGCGCGGGTCGATGAACACCTCGACCTCGTCGTCGGTCTCGAAATCGAGGATGCCGTGCGCGAGCATCACCCAGCGCGCGTCGGCGAAGTCGAGATGGACGAAGCTTTCCGAGCCGGTGATCTCGGTGATGGTGACCTTGGCCCGCACCGGCACGGCGCCGGCGTTGGGACGCTCCAGCGACAAATGGTGCGGCTGGAAGCCGATCGTGTAGCTGGCGTCCGGAATGCCGAGCAGTTCTGGTGGCACCGGGAGCTTGACCCCGCCTTCGAGAAGGAAATCCGATCCCTTCTTGGCGAGCACAATGGTGTTGAGCGGCGGGTCGGCGAAGGTCCGCGCCGTCACCAGGTCGACCGGCTTGCGGAACACCTCGACGGTCGGGCCGAATTGCGTGAGGCGGCCTTCCGAAAGTGTTGCCGTGTTGCCGCCGAGCAAAAGCGCCTCGTGCGGCTCGGTCGTGGCATAGACGAAGATCGTGCCCGCGGCGGCGAAAATCTTCGGCAATTCGGCGCGCAATTCCTCGCGCAGCTTGTAGTCGAGATTGGCGAGCGGCTCGTCGAGCAGCACCAGGCTGGCGTTCTTGACGATGGCGCGGGCAAGCGCCGTGCGCTGCTGCTGGCCGCCCGACAGGCTCAGCGGCGTGCGGTCGAGATAGGGCGTGAGCTTGAGAAGTGCGGCAGCGTTGCGCACCTCCTTGTCGATCCTGCCCTGTTCCACGCCGGCAACCCGAAGCGGCGAGGCGATGTTCTCGTACACCGTCATCGCCGGGTAATTGATGAACTGCTGATAGACCATGGCGACGTTGCGCTTCTGCACCGGCTGTCCAGTGACGTCCTTGCCGTCGAACCAGATCGAGCCGGAAGTTGGCGCGTCGAGCCCGGCCATCAGCCGCATCAGGCTGGTCTTGCCGGAAAGCGTCGGCCCGAGCAGGACATTCAGCGAGCCGTGCTGAAGCGTCAGCGACACGTCGCGGATATGCTCCTGTGCGCCGACCGTCTTCGTCACGTTTCTCAGTTCCAGCATCACGCCTCCTCCCAGGCCTTGCGCATCAGCAGTCGATCCTCATTCCGCCGCGGCGACATGGCGACTGCTCAAGCCACGCATGAATTCTTCCAATGCCGTCGTCTGCTCGCGGCTGAAATGCAGGCCGCGTTTGGTCCTGCGCCACAGCACGTCCTCGGCGGTGATCGCCCACTCGTTCTCGACCAGGTAGCGCACCTCGGCTTCGTATAGGTCGGCACCGAAATTGCGGCCGAGATCGGCATTCGACTTGGCGAGACCAAGCAGCTTCTCCGCACGGGTGCCGTAAAGCCGGGTGAATCTGCGTGCCAGCCGTTGGTCGAGGAACGGATAGGTTTTTTTGAGCCTCGATACCTGCGCGTCGAAGCCGGTCGCCGGAAAATCGCCGCCGGGCAGCGGCGCGTTGGCGGTCCATGGCTTGCCGCGCCTGCCGAGAAAGCCTTCGATCTTCTCCAGCATCGATTCCGCCAGCCGGCGGAACGTGGTGATCTTGCCGCCGAAGGCGTTGAGCAAGGGGGCAGCACCCTCCCCGCCATCGGCTTTCAGCACATAGTCGCGCGTCGCCTCCTGCGCCTTCGAGGCGCCGTCGTCATAAAGCGGGCGCACCGCCGAATAGGTCCAGACGATGTCCGAACGTTTGACGGGATGGGCGAAATATTCGCTCGCGGCGGCGCAAAGATAGTCGATCTCGGCATCGCTGATCTTTACCTCATGCGGATCGCCCGGAAAATCGCGGTCGGTGGTGCCGATCAGCGTGAACTCTTCCTCGTAAGGAATGGCGAAGATGATGCGGCCGTCCTTGTTCTGAAAGAAGTAGGCGCGCGGATCGTCGAACTTCTTGCCGATGACGATGTGGCTGCCCTGCACCAGCCGGACATTGTGAACATCGTTCTGGCCGACCGTTTTTGCCAGCACCTGATCCACCCAGGGCCCGGCAGCGTTAACGAGAAGACGGGCGCGGACTTCCTCAGTCTCGCCGGTCAACACATTCTGGATCTTGATCGTCCACAGCGCGCTCTCGCGGCGCGCGCTGACCACCTTGGTGCGAGTGCGGATGACGGCGCCGCGGTCGGCCGCATCGCGGGCGTTGAGCGCCACCAGGCGGGCATCGTTGACCCAGCCGTCCGAATATTCGAACGCCTTGCGGAACAGCGGCTTCAGCGGCTTGCCGGCCGGATCGGTGGCCATGTCCAGCGTCTTGGTCGCCGGCAGCAGCTTGCGCCCACCGATATGGTCGTAAAGGAAAAGGCCGAGCCGGATCAGCCAGGCCGGACGCAGGCCCTTGGCGTAGGGCAGCACGAAGCGCATCGGCCAGATGATATGCGGCGCGTTCTTCCACAGAACCTCGCGCTCCATCAGCGCTTCGCGCACCAGGCGGAATTCGTAGAATTCGAGATAGCGCAACCCGCCGTGGATCAGCTTGGTCGAGCCGGAGGAAGTCCCGCTGGCGAGATCGTTCATCTCGGCGAGGTATACCGAAAATCCGCGGCCAACGGCGTCGCGGGCGATGCCGCAGCCATTGATGCCGCCGCCTATGACAAAAATGTCATGGATCGGAGATGCGTCCACAGGGTTCCTCCACGATTTCGCATTGCACCATTTTTGTGTTTCGCGAAACCGTGGCGGGATTATTTCGAACTCGATCCGAATGTCAAACGAAATATCACAGAAGCGTGAGATGTCCGTGAGGAGCCTCTATGCGAGCGCTGTCTCTATCAAACGGACTTCCGTTTCCTCGCAAATCCGGCGCACCGAAGGGATGTCGCAACGGTCGGTGATGAAGGTGTTAACCTGCGACAGATGACCGATGCGAACCGGCGCCGTGCGCTCGAATTTCGTCCGGTCGGAGACGAGAATGACATGACGCGCATTGGCGATGATGGCCTGCGCCACTTTCACTTCGCGAAAATCGAAGTCGAGCAGCGCGCCGTCATGGTCGATGGCCGAGGCGCCGATGACGGCGTAGTCGACTTTGAACTGGCGAATGAAATCGACCGCAGCCTCACCGACGACGCCGCCATCGGAGCCGCGCACAACGCCACCGGCGATCACCACCTCGATCGAAGGATAGATACGCATCCTATTGGCAACGTTGATGTTATTGGTAATGACCATCAACCCGTTGTGGTCGAGAAGCGCCTTCGAGACAGCTTCCGTCGTGGTGCCTATATTGATGAACAGCGAGGCGTTGTCGGGAATGAGCTTGGCCGCGGCGCGGCCGATCGCTTCCTTCTCATCGGCAGCGATTTTGCGCCGCGCCTCATATTCCATGTTCTCGATGCCGGACGGAAACAGAGCGCCACCATGGATGCGCGTCAGCAGCCGCTGATCACAGAGGTCGTTGAGGTCCTTGCGGATGGTCTGCGGCGTCACGCTGAAATATGTCGCCAGGTCGTCGACCAGCACCCGGCCGTTGTCCTTCGCCATCTGGATGATCTCGGCGTGGCGTGGCGAAAGAAACAATCCGCTATCCTCCATTTTCGTTTTTTCCGTCTATATAGGAAAACGAAAGTGATGGAAAGGGACAAGCCGGCTAACGAAATTCACCTGATCGCAAAGGCAAACCGGTCCGCAATCAAGTTGCCGCCGCAGGGGTAAGCCGGCGCGCGACCTCTGTGACGACATCGAAGGCCGCGTCAATATCGGCGGCCGTGGTCTCGAACTGCCCCGCCTGAAAGCGGATCGCCACCCGCCCGTCGACGCGCGTCTGCGTCAGATAGATGCGTCCGTCCGTGTTGATGGCATCGACGAGACGCAGATTGTGCTCGTCCGGATCGGCACCCGGAGGAGCGCGATGGCGGAACGAGAACAGCGACAGCATCGGCTGGGTGACGAGCTCGAAATCCGCTTCCCCGGCCAGGCGGGAGGCAAGGCCTTCGCTCCAGCCGACATGGTTTCGGATCATCGCGCGCAACCCTTCCATCCCGTGAGCGCGCAGCAGGAACCAGAGCTTCAGCGCACGGAAGCGGCGGCCGAGCGGCACCGACCACTCCGAATAGTTGATGATGCCGTCATGACCTCTGGTCTTGAGATAGTCCGGCTTGATGGCCAGCGTGCGCACAAGGTCTTCCGGTCGGCGGACGAACTGGATCGAGCAGTCGAATTGCGCGCCCAACCATTTGTGCGGATTGAAGACGATGGAATCGGCGCTCTCGACACCCGCCCAGAAATGCCGGTACTCCGGGCAGATCATCGCCGACCCGGCCCAGGCCGCATCGACGTGCAGGTATAGGCCCTGCCGCTTCGCCACGGCCGCTACCGCTGCGATGTCGTCGGTGCCGCCGGTGCTGGTGCCGCCGACACAGGCGATGATGCCTGCCGGCAGCAGACCGGCCTCGCGATCGGCGATAATTGCCGCCTCGAGGGCCGACGTATCCATCGCGCGAAAACGACCCGTTACCGGGATGCGCACGAGATTTTCCTCGCCGACGCCCGAAACCCAGATCGCTCGGTCGATCGACGTGTGGACCTGATCGGAGGAATAGACCCGCAGCTTCGCCTGCCCCGCGAGACCTTGTCTGTTTCCCTGCCAGTCAAGCGCCCGCTCTCGCATGGTGAGCACAGCGGCAAGCGTCGCCGACGAAGCCGAATCCTGAATGACACCGGAGAATCCTTCGGGCAGGCCCAGCGCCTGGCGCATCCAGTCGACGATACGCGTCTCGAGTTCTGTCGCCGCCGGCGAGGTCTGCCACAGCATGCACTGCGCGGCCATCGCCGAGACGAGATACTCGGCCACCACCGAGACCGGCGCCGCGTTTGCCGGGAAATAGGCGAAGAAGCGCGGATGCTGCCAATGCGTCATCCCGGGCACGATCTTCGTTTCGAAATCGGCGAAGATCTTTTCCATCGGCTCGGCTGTCTCGGGCGGCGACTCTTCGATGCTCCTGAATATGTCGCCGGGCGCAACCGCCGGCCGCACCGGACGATCGCGCAGGCTGGCCCGGTAGTCCACGCCCCAATCGGCGGCTCGCCTCGACCAATCGCGGAATTCTTTCTTGTCCATGTATCCTCTCAGCGGCCGCCGGAGCCTGATCGGCCCGCTACTTCGATTTTTGATTAACATGTTAAATATAATAAGGCAACCGCTTCATGGGCGGACACCCCTAGCCGGGAAAATCCGGCAGGCTGGCGAAGGCCGCCTTTAGCGCGTTGGACCAGCCATCCGAGATGGTGCGGTAATACTGGTCGTCATGGCCGATCCGCTTTTTCAGGCCGACCTTGAAAGCGTCCAGTTCCAGGAAGAGCAGGTCGAGCGGCAGGCCGACCGACAGATTCGACTTCAGCGTCGAATCGAAGGACACCAAAAGCAGCTTCACCGTCTCGGCCAGGCTCATCGTACGGTCATAGGCACGGATGATGATCGGCTTGCCGTATTTGGTCTCCCCGATCTGGAAAAATGGCGTGTCGTCGGTCGACTCGATGAAATTGCCCTCGGGATAGATCATGAACAGCCGGGGTTGGCTGCCCTTGATCTGGCCGCCGAGAATAAAGGAAGCGTTGAAATAGGAATCCGCCTGATCGCCGGCGGGCGAAGAATGCGCGATCACCTCCTTCACCGTTTCGCCGACCAGCCGGACCGTCTGGTACATTGACGGGGTCTCGAGCAGCTTCTCGTGACGGTCGCCGGCCGCCTTGTTGCGCTCGTCCAGCAGGCTCACCACGGCTTGCGTCGTGGCAAGGTTGCCGGCAGACATCAGCACGATGACGCGCTCGCCAGGCTCTTCCCAGACATGCATTTTCCTGAAGGTCGAAATCGAATCCATGCCGGCATTGGTGCGCGTGTCCGACATGAACACGAGTCCACGATCGATCTTGAGGCCGACGCAATAGGTCATGGTCGCTCTTCTGGTGAATCTTGGCAGAGACTACTGCTCTACGGTGACGGTGACGGCAAGCTTCTCTTCCACCTGCCCCAGCAGTATTCCCGACACAGGCGAGGCATCGCGATAGTCGCGACCCGTCGCCACTCTTACATAGCGTTCGTCGGGAGAGATACCGTTGGCGGGATCAAAGGCAACCCACCCTAGGCCCGGCACATGCGCTTCGGCCCAGGCATGGCTTGCCGCCTGCTCGACCGAGGCATCCATCATCAGGTAGCCGCTGACATAGCGCGAGGGAAAGCCCATCACGCGCGCCACGGCGGTGAAGATGTGGCTGTGGTCCTGGCAGACACCGGCCTTGAGCGTCAGCGCTTCTTCCGCCGGCGTCACGGCGCTGGTCGTGCCGGGCTTATAGGCGACGCGCTCCCGGATCGCGACCATCAGCTTGTGCAGCCTGTCGATATCCGTCCCCTCGCCGACCGACGCGGCCAGGTCGCGGATGCCGTCGCCGACGGTCGTAAGCGGCGTTTGCTGGCTGAACAGCCAGAGCGGCGCGAAACCGTGATGCGCACCGGACACACCGGCAGTGTCGCGCGTCGTCACCTCGCCCGCCGCCTCGACTATGATGGTGTGCTGGCCGCCCTCGGCGCTCACCAGCCGCGTGTCATTGCCGAAATGGTCCGTAAAGCGAACTTCCTCTCGCGCGCCGTCGATCTTGATCGCCCAGGACGCCACCGTCTGTGTCGATCCGCTAACGGGCAGCAGGCGCAGCCGCTGCAGCAGGTATTGCACCGGTGCGTCGTAGCGGTACTCGGTCCGGTGTGTGATCTTGAGCCGCATGGCGCCTGTCTCTCCAGCGCTCAGTAGAACCGGTAGTCCAGGGCGATCTCATCCCCCAGCCTGGTGTTGTCACGAATGAATTCCGCCAGGAACTCATGCAGGCCGTGGTCGAAAATATCCTTGATCGACCCCTTCTTCAGCATCGTCTGAATCTTCTCGGCGGTGGCGTGGCAGGCATGGCGCTCGCCATAGTCGTCGGCGAGGAATCTGAGATGCTCGCCGAGGAAGCGATAGCAGAAGGTGAGCGAGCGCGGCATGCGGACGTTCAGGATCAGATAGTCGGCGATGTTGGTCGGCTTGTAGTCCGCGTCATACACCCAGCGATAGGAGCGGTGCGCCGACACCGAGCGCAGGATCGATTCCCATTGATAGTTGTCGAGGGTCGAGCCCACCCAGGAGATCGACGGCAAAAGCACGTAATATTTCACGTCGAGGATGCGGGCCGTGTTATCGGCGCGCTCCACATAGGTGCCGAGTTGCGAGAAGTCGAAGATCTCGTTGCGCAGCATGGTGCCGTAGAATGAGCCGCGGATCAGCGCCGTCTCGCGCTTGATCGCATCGAGCATCGTCGGCAGGTCGCGCTCGTCGATCGGCCTTGCCAGCATCCGCTTCAGCGACATCCAGGCCTCGTTGATGCTCTCCCAGGTCTCGCGCGTCAGCGCCGTGCGCACCATGCGCGCATTGTTGCGCGCGGTCTCGATCGAGGACATCGTGCTCGACGGGTTCGAAGTGTCGCGCAGCAGGAAATCCGAGACGTTTGCGACAGTGTAGTCCTGGTATTTCTGCGAGAAGGCCAGGTCGGAGCCGGCGCTGAGCAGCACCGAGTTCCATTCCTCCGATGCGTTCTGCGTGCGCGTCAGCGCCATACGCAGGCCGGCATCGACCAGGCGCGCCATGTTTTCGGCCCGCTCTATATAGCGGTTCATCCAGTAGAGACCGTTGGCGGTGCGGCCGAGAAGCATGGGGCGCGGCCTAGTGAGTGGTGAATGGTGAATGGTGAATAGTGAATCGAACTCTGTACCGCCTCATCATCGCTGCCCCCTTCCAGCCGAACATCTGACCATTCACCATTTTACCATTCACCATTCACCGCACTAATCATCCAACACCCACGTATCCTTCGTCCCACCGCCCTGCGACGAGTTGACGACCAGCGACCCCTCCTTGAGCGCGACGCGCGTCAGGCCGCCCGGGACGATCTGGATACGATCCGAAACCAGCACGTAAGGCCTGAGATCGACATGGCGCGGTGCCAGCCCGTTCTCGGTCAGGATTGGGCATGTCGACAGCGCGAGCGTCGGCTGGGCGATGTAGTTGCCGGGTTTCGCCTGCAGCTTCTTGGCGAACGCCTCGCATTCCTTCTTGGTCGCCGCAGGTCCGACCAGCATGCCGTAGCCGCCGGAGCCGTGCACTTCCTTGATGACAAGCTCGCCGATGTGCTCAAGCACATATTTCAGGCTGTTGGGCTCTGAGCAGCGCCATGTCGGGATGTTACCGAGGATCGCCTTGCGGCCGGTGTAGAACTCGACGATCTCCGGCATGTAGGAATAGATCGCCTTGTCGTCGGCAATGCCGGTGCCCGGCGCATTCGCGATGGTGATGTTGCCGGCCCGATAGACATCCATGATGCCCGGCACGCCGAGCGCGGAATCCGGCCGGAAGGTCAGCGGATCGAGGAAGGCGTCGTCAACGCGTCGGTAAAGCACGTCGATCTGCTTGTAGCCTTCGGTGGTGCGCATCGTGACATGGCCGTCGACCACGCGCAGATCCTGTCCTTCGACCAGTTGCACCCCCATCTGGTCGGCGAGGAAAGCATGCTCGAAATAAGCGGAGTTGTAGCTGCCCGGCGTCAGCACCGCGATGGTCGGCGCGCCCTTTGCGCCCTGCGGCCGCACCGCCGCCAGAGACTGGCGCAGCAGCTGCGGGTAATTCTCGACCGGCCGCACCTTGATCTGCTGGAACAGCTCCGGGAAGAGCTGCATCATCGTCTCGCGGTTCTCCAGCATATAGGAGACGCCCGACGGCGTGCGGGCATTGTCTTCCAGCACGTAGAATTCGTTCTCGCCGATACGCACGATGTCGACGCCGATGATATGGGTGTAGACGCCGGCCGGCGGTCTCACACCGATCATCTCTGGCAGGAACGCTTCGTTCTTCGCCACCAGTTCCTTGGGAACGCGCCCGGCGCGCAGGATTTCCTGGCGATGATAGATATCGTCGAGAAACGCGTTGAGCGCCTGCACGCGCTGCTCGATGCCCTGCGTCAGCCGGCGCCATTCCTGGCCGGAAATGATGCGCGGGACGATGTCGAAGGGGATCAGCCGTTCGGAAGCTTCCTGCTCGCCATAGACGGCGAATGTAATGCCGGTCTTGCGGAAGACGCGTTCGGCGTCCTCCATTTTCTGGGTGAGCCTGGCCGGGTCCTGTTCCTTCAGCCAGCGATCGTAAGCCTGGTATGGTCTTCTCAATCCGGACACTTCCGGAAGCATTTCGTCAAACGCTGCCAATCGCGTACTCCCCTCTGAAGCCATTTCACTGGCCCGGCTGGAGAAAATCAAGCGCAATCGGTGATTTGGACGGCGCTGCCGGCCGCTCTATGCAAATTGCCTAAGATTAGGGCAGCGGGAGCGATGCTGGGTCAGATCCTGCTCGGCGACCGGGCATCAACGGCAAATCAGAACGCCCGGAAAGTGACGATGGTGAAGGTGTCCTTGATTCCGGGCAGGATCTGCACCCGTTCATTGATGAAGTGGCCGATGTCTTCCTCGTCGTCGACATAGAATTTTGCGAGCAGGTCGTAATTGCCGGCGGTCGAGTAGATTTCGGAGGCGATCTCGGCATCGGCGAGCGCGCTGGCGACCTCGTAGGCTTTGCCCAGATCGCACTTTATCTGCACGAAAAATGCCTTCATTGCCCGGTCCTGCCAGTCTTCGCGAATGAGCGGCCCTTGTGGCAGACTGGCGACGGGCTTTCAAGCATCAGGCTGAACGCGCCTTGGCGACCGCTTGCCGCAACTCCGCGAACGGCATGCCACACCGGCCCGGGGACGCCACCAATGACAGCTCGGGAACGCCTTAGGTCAGAGGTCCTAGCGGAGACATCCGTGCGGGCAAGAATCTGCGAAACGGTGAAACCACGGCACACCGGCCATCGTATGTTAGATTGTTTATCCACGCGAATTTCTGGAGACAGGCCATGCGCCGCGTGTTGTTCGCACTCGCTCTCGTACCGATGGTTCTCGCATCCATCGCCTTCGCCGGCGACGTCCAGATCAAAGCGGCGCAAACAGTCATCGACAGCCAGCTCAAGGCCTTTCTCGCCGATGACGGCGCCACCGCCTACAGCTTCGCCGCGCCGAACGTGAAGCGGATCTTCCCAACCGTCGACACCTTCATGAATATGGTGACCAACGGCTATGCGCCTGTACGCAGGCCGCAGAGCTATTCCTTCGGCAAGGTGGAGCAGACCGGGCCGGCCTCGATCATCCAGCAGGTGCTGATCGTCGGGCCCGACGGCAAGGACTATGAGGCGGTCTACACGCTTGAACAGCAGCCCGACGGCAGCTTTAAGATCACCGGCTGCAGCCTGCGCGCCTCGACTTCGGTCAGCACCTAAAAACCGCTCACAGCGCCGGCAAATCGCCCCTCGCCCAGCCTTCCGAAATCTCGGCAGCGCGCGTCTCGAAAGCATTCGCCTCGATCGCGGCCCGGATGTCCTGCATCAGCTTCTGGTAGTAGGCCAGGTTGTTCCAGGTGAGCAGCATTGCGCCAAGCGACTCCTGCGAGCGTACGAGATGATGCAGATAGGCGCGCGAGTAGTCGCGCGCCGCGGGGCAGTCGCTTTCCTCGTCCAGCGGACGCGGATCGTCGGCATGGCGGGCGTTACGCAGGTTGATCTTGCCGCGGCGCGTATAGGCGAGACCATGGCGGCCGGCGCGCGTCGGCATCACGCAGTCGAACATGTCGATGCCGCGCGCCACGGATTTCAAGATGTCGTCCGGGGTGCCGACACCCATCAGGTAGCGCGGCCTGTCGGCCGGCAGTTCCGGGCAGGTTATGTCCAGCATCTCCAGCATCACCGCCTGCGGCTCGCCGACCGCCAGCCCACCGACGGCATAGCCTTTGAGGTCCATCGCCGCCAACGCCTGCGCCGAACGCACGCGCATCACAGCACTGTCGCCGCCCTGCACGATGCCGAACATCGCCTTGCCCGGCTGATCGCCGAACGCCGTCTTGCAGCGTTCGGCCCAGCGCAGCGACAGTTCCATGGCGCGCTCGATTTCCTTCGGCTTGGCGGGGAGCGCCGTACACTCGTCGAGCTGCATCTGGATGTCGGAATCGAGCAGCCCCTGGATTTCGATCGACCGCTCCGGCGACATCTCGTAGCGCGCACCGTCGATATGCGAGCGGAAGGTGACGCCCTTTTCGCTGAGCTTCCTCAGCTTCGACAGCGACATCACCTGGAAGCCGCCGCTATCAGTCAGGATCGGGTGCGGCCAGCGCGCGAATTCATGCAGGCCGCCGAGCTTCGCCACGCGTTCGGCCCCTGGCCTGAGCATCAAATGATAGGTGTTGCCGAGGATGATGTCGGCGCCGACGCCCCGCACCTGGTCCATATACATGGCTTTGACCGTGCCCCCGGTGCCGACCGGCATGAAGGCCGGCGTGCGGATCTCGCCGCGCGGCATGCTGATGAGGCCGCGCCGCGCCTTGCCGTCGATGGCAAGCAGCTTGAAGGAGAAAGTCTCAGCCATCGAATTCCTTGTCGTGCACCGGGGCGCCGGGCGCCTGCTCGTCGAGCGACTGCCGGTAGCGGATGCAGCCGCGCATGAATTTCGGCCACGGCGGCACGGCGATCGCCGGCTCCATCTTCTCCGGCAGCAGGTCCCAGAGGTCCGGGTGATGCCAGCAGAGGTCATGGCCGCTCGCATCGCGATGCGCGCGGATACCGGTTCGCAGCTTCGTCACTTCCGCGATGAGCGCCTCGCGGTCCATCTGCTCGAGGTCATCATCCATTGCTCGTCTCCGCTCGGAAAAGCAGGCTGGAATCTCCGTAGGAGTAGAATCTGTAGCGGCTCGCGATGGCATGCGCATAGGCCGAACGCATCGCCTCCAGCCCGCTGAAGGCCGAGACCAGCATGAACAGCGTCGAGCGCGGCAGATGGAAATTGGTCATCAACATGTCGGCCGTCCGGAAGCGGTAGCCGGGCGTGATGAAGATATCGGTCGGCCCGGACCAGGCCTCGATCCTGCCGTCTTCACGCGCAGCACTTTCCAGAAGGCGCAGCGAGGTCGTGCCGACGGCGACAATCCGCCCTCCCCGCGCCTTTGCAGCGTTGAGCGCATCTGCCGTCTCTTGGCTCACGAAACCCGTTTCCGCATGCATCTTATGGTCGGCGGTATCGTCGGCCTTAACTGGCAGAAAAGTGCCGGCACCGACATGCAGCGTGACGAAGCGGCGCTCGATTCCCTTGGCTTCGAGCGCTGCAAACAGCTCCGACGTGAAATGCAGGCCGGCGGTGGGGGCCGCGACCGCGCCCTCTTCCCTGGCATAGATGGTCTGGTAGTCGCTGCGGTCGCGCTCGTCATCGTCTCGCTTCGAGGCGATGTAGGGCGGCAATGGAATGTGACCTACGGCGTGCATTGCCTCGTCAAGAAAGACCCCCGAGAGGTCGAAGCCGAGCAACACCTCGCCCGCCTCGCCCTTCTTGATCACTGTCGCATCGAGCCGGCCGAGGAAGCAGGAATTCTGGTCGTGGCCGAAATGGATGCGGTCGCCAACAGCGATGCGCTTGCCTGGCCGCATGAAGGCCTGCCAGCGGTCAGGCCTGACCCGCATATGCAGCGTGGCCTCGACCTGCGCCACCGCCTCGCCGCGTTTGCGAACGCCTTTCAGTTGTGCCGGAATGACCTTAGTGTCGTTGAACACCAGCACGTCGCCTTCTCTGAGCAGCGACGGCAGATCCCTGACGGTGCGGTCGTGCAGCGTTTCGCCTGGTTTGACCACCAGCAGCTTGGCGCTGTCCCGCGGCTCCGCGGGGCGCAGCGCGATGCGCGCCTCCGGCAGGTCGAAGTCGAACAGATCGACGCGCATCAGTATAGCCGGATGAGCAGCGCTCCAACGAGCAGCAACACGGCGCCGGCCACGCGACCAAGCGAGACCTCGCGCACGGCAACACCAAGGAAGCCGGCACGGTCGACCAGCATGCCGGCGATCAGCTGGCCGGCGACCAGAAAGGCCATGAGCGCTGCCGCGCCGATGCGCGGCGTGAGAATGGTGGAGAGCGTCACATAGAAGCCGCCGAGCATGCCGCCGGCGACGAACAGCCAGGGTGCCGGCGCCTTCCAGTCGAGCGAGAGGCCCTGCAGCTTCACCACGGCGACCGCGATGATGCCGAGAACGACGGCGCCGGACAGGAACGAAAAAGCGGCGGCCGCGACCGGAAGGCCGAGGCCGCGCGCCAATTGCGAGTTGATCGGCGCCTGGATGGCGATGAAGGCGCCCGAAAGGATGCCGAGCAGGGACCAGACTGCGCCCATCATCATTCTATGCCTTACTTGACGTCGGCCGCGACCTTCAGCGACACGATCTTGTCGGGATCCTGCACCGGCTCGCCGCGCTTGATTTTGTCGACATTCTCCATGCCTTCGATGACCTGGCCCCAGACCGTGTATTGGCGGTTGAGGAAGGAGGCATCGTCGAAGCAGATGAAGAACTGCGAGTTCGCCGAGTTCGGATTCTGCGCCCGCGCCATCGAGCAGGTGCCGCGGCCGTGATTGGCGTTGGAGAATTCGGCCTTGAGGTCCGGCTTGTCGGAGCCGCCCATGCCGGCGCGCGACGGAGCGAAGGTCGGCTTCGAGGAGTTGCCGAACTTGACGTCGCCGGTCTGCGCCATGAAGCCGTCGATGACACGGTGGAACACGACGCCGTCATAGGCGGCCTCGCGCGCCAGTTCCTTGATGCGCGCGACATGGCCGGGCGCAAGGTCCGGATACATTTCGATGACGACCTCGCCCTTGGTCGTTTCCATGATGAGCGCGTTCTCGCGGTCCTTGATCTCAGCCATGTCAGAAAATCCTTTTGAAAATCGAGTGAGTTACTTGCTGTCGGCAGCGATGCGGACCTTGATCATGCGGTCCGGGTCGGTGACCGTGCCGTTGTCCGCCTCGTCGCCCTTCTTGATCTTGTCCACCAGATCCATGCCGCTCTCCACCTTGCCGACAATGGTGTACTGCCCGTCGAGGTTCGGCGCCGGCGCGAACATGATGAAGAACTGGGAATTGGCCGAGTTCGGGTCCTGCGAGCGGGCCATGCCGACCACGCCGCGGGTGAATTGCTCGGTCTGCGAGAACTCGGCAGGCAGATCGGGAAGGTCGGATCCGCCGGTGCCGACGGCTTCGGGATTAAAGCCCTTCTTCATGTTGCCGAACTTGACGTCGCCGGTCTGGGCCATGAAGCCGTCGATGACGCGGTGGAAGGCGACATTGTCATAGGCGCCCTCGCGCACCAGCTTCTTGATCTGCGCCACATGCTTCGGCGCCAGATCGGGACGTAGCGCGACGGTCACGTCGCCGTTCTTCAGCGTGATGATCATGGTGTTTTCCTTGTCCGCGGCCAGGGCCGGCAAGGACGCCGCCAGAACGCCGGCAAGCACGACAAGGAACGAAGCGAGCTTTTTCAGCTTCATGAGGTTCTCCGAAAGTCTTTGTTTGGGTGCATGTCGTTGCCCCAAAACCGCGATCCACTTTTGGGCGACATGCACTATTTCGCGAATTTGGCAGTAAGGGCGCCTGCAACGGCCGCCGGCACGAACGGGCGGATATCGCCGCCCATTGACGCAATCTGGCGGACAAGTGTGGCGGTAATGGTGCGCACAGACGGGCTGGCCGGCAGGAAAACCGTCTGCAGCTCTGGCGCCATGGTCTCGTTCATGCCCGCCATCTGCATCTCATAATCGAGATCGGTGCCGTCGCGCAGGCCACGGATGATGATCGAGGCGCCATGCTTCCTGGCGGCGTCGATGACCAGCCCATCGAACGAGACGACCTTGATGCGGTCGCTGTCGCGGCCGAATTCCGCCTTGGTCGCGGCCACGATCAGCTTCACGCGTTCCTCAAAGGAAAACAGCGGCGTCTTGCCGGGATGAATGCCGATTGCAGCGTAGACGGTGTCGGCCACGGCAAGCGAAGCCTTCAACACGTCGAGGTGACCATTGGTCAGCGGGTCGAAGGAGCCGGCGTAAAGGGCGGTGCGTTCGGTCATGGCAGGCTTCTAGCGAGCCTCTCCGACAAAGGCAAATCCCATTGCTGCGCCGATCGTGAACCTTTTCACGGACGTGAACGACAGACGAATGCGACAATCACGAACACTTCACGCAGCGTTCACCAGCTTGCCGCTTCAGCAGATGAAACCAAAGCACCATCTTACCGTTGTAAGCGCAGGAGAACACGCAAATGCTGATCTACATGCTTGCCACTGCAATGACCATCGTGATGCTGATCGCCACCGCATTCGGATTGCACCAGGAAGCGGCGCGGGTGCGCGTCAAGACCAACACCAAGCGGCTCGATAGCTTCGTAGGTCGCAACCTTTACCATCGCCGCTGATTTCCAGCCATGATCGCACCGGCCTGAGGGCCGGTGGCGCGTTGTAAGGCTTATTCGGGATTGTCCTCGCCCGGATCTTCTGCGGTGCCAGCTTCATCCGACGGCGCTTCCTCGGTTTCCTCGTCCGACTGCGGCTCCGAAATCCGCTCGACCGAGACCACCTTCTCACCTTCGGCCGTGTTGAAGATCGTCACGCCCTTGGTGGCGCGGCTGGCGAAGCGGATGCCATCGACGGGCACGCGGATGACGGTGCCGCCGTCCGATACCAGCATGATCTGATCGTCATTGCCGACCGGGAAGGTCGCGACCAGCCGGCCGATCTCCGCCACTTTCGAGACATCGGTGGCGCGGATGCCTTTGCCGCCACGTCCCGTCAGGCGGAAATCATAGGACGACGAACGCTTGCCGTAGCCGTATTCGGTCACCGTCAGCACAAGCTGCTCGTGCATCTTGAGGAATTCGTAGCGCTCCTCGGAAAGCTCGGCTTCCTCGCCGATCTCCTCATTGGTCAGCGCGACCTCTTCTTCCTCGGCCGCACCGCCGGCGGCAAGCCGACGCTCGGATGCCGCACGCTTGAGATAGGCCGCGCGCTCGGCCGGTGAAGCATCGACATGCTCGATCACCGACATCGAGATCACGCGGTCGGTTTCGGCCATGGCGATGCCGCGCACGCCGACTGAGTTGCGGCTCTGGAAGACGCGCACATCGGAGACCGAGAAGCGGATGCACTGGCCGGAATTCGCCGTCAGCAGCACGTCGTCATTGTCGGTGCAGGTCTCGACGCCGAGGATCTCGTCGCCCTCTTCCTCCAGCTTCATGGCGATCTTGCCGTTGCGGTTGACCTGGACGAAGTCGGACAGCTTGTTGCGCCGCACGGTCCCGCGGGTGGTGGCGAACATCACGTCGAGCTCGCCCCAGCTCGTCTCGTCTTCCGGCAGCGGCATGATGGTGGTGATGCGCTCGCCCTGCTCGAGCGGCAGCATGTTGATCAGCGCCTTGCCGCGCGACTGCGGGTTGCCGACCGGCAGGCGCCAGACCTTTTCCTTGTAGACGATGCCGCGCGAGGAGAAGAACAGCACCGGCGTATGCGTGTTGGCGACGAATAGACGGGTGACGAAATCCTCTTCCTTGGTTGACATGCCGGAGCGGCCCTTGCCGCCGCGACGCTGCGCCCGGTAGAGGGACAGCGGCACGCGCTTGATGTAGCCGGAATGGCTGACCGTGACGACCATGTCCTCACGCTGGATCAGGTCCTCGTCTTCCATGTCCGCCCCGCCCTCGGCGAGCTCGGTGCGGCGCGGCGTGCCGAACTCGTCGCGGACGGCGACCAGCTCGTCCTTGACGATGTGCTGGATGCGCGCGCGAGAAGACAGGATGTCAAGATAGTCAACGATTTCGGCGCCGATCTTGTTCAATTCGTCGGCGATCTCGTCGCGGCCGAGCGCGGTCAGGCGCTGCAGGCGCAGGTCGAGGATGGCGCGCGCCTGCTCCTCGGAGAGATTGTAGGTGCCGTCCTCATTGATGCGGTGGCGCGGATCGTCGATCAGTTGGATCAGCGGAGCAACGTCGTGCGATGGCCAGCGCCGTTCCATCAACTGCTCGCGCGCCGTCTGCGGATCTGGCGCGGTGCGGATCAGCTTGATCACCTCGTCGATGTTGGCGACGGCGATGGCGAGACCGACCAGCACATGGGCGCGCTCGCGTGCCTTGCGCAGAAGATATTTCGTGCGCCGGCTGATCACCTCCTCGCGGAAGCCGACAAAGGCCTTCAGCATGTCGATCAGCGTCAACACTTCCGGCTTGCCGCCGTTCAGCGCCACCATATTGGCGCCGAAGGAGGTCTGCAGCGGCGTGAAGCGGTAAAGCTGGTTCAAAATGACGTCGGCGACGGCCTCGCGCTTGAGCTCGACGACGACACGGTAGCCCTGGCGGTCGCTCTCGTCGCGGATGTCGGAGATGCCCTCGATGCGCTTCTCGCGCACGAGTTCGGCCATCTTCTCGATCATCGCCGCTTTGTTCACCTGATAGGGAATCTCGGTGATGATGATCGATTCACGGTCGTTGCCGCGCGCCTCGATGTTGACGCGGCCGCGCATGACGATCGAGCCGCGGCCCGTCGAATAGGCATTGTAGATGCCGGAGCGGCCAAGCACGATGCCGCCGGTCGGGAAATCCGGACCGGGCACGATCTCCATCAGCGCAGGCAGGTCGATCGCCGGATTGTCGATGATCGCGATGGCGCCGTTGCAGACTTCGGCCAGATTGTGCGGCGGGATGTTGGTGGCCATGCCGACGGCGATGCCGCCCGAGCCGTTGACCAGCAGGTTCGGGAAGCGCGCCGGCAGCACCTTGGGCTCGGTGGCGGAGGCGTCGTAAGTGTCTTGGAAATCGACGGTTTCCTTGTCGATGTCCTCCAGCAGCTCATGCGCAACCTTGGTCAGCCGGGACTCGGTGTAGCGCATTGCCGCCGGCGGATCGCCGTCGATCGAACCGAAATTGCCTTGACCGTCGATCAGGGGGACGCGCAGCGACCAGTCCTGCGCCATGCGCACCAGCGCGTCATAGATCGAGGCGTCGCCATGCGGATGGTATTTACCCATCACGTCGGCGACCGGGCGCGCCGACTTCACATATTTGCGGTTCCAGTGGTAGCCGCTCTCATGCGAGGCATAGAGGATGCGGCGGTGCACCGGCTTCAGGCCGTCGCGCACGTCGGGCAGCGCCCGACTGACGATCACGCTCATGGCGTAATCGAGATAGGAGCGCTGCATCTCCTCGATGATGGAAATCGGCTCGATGCCGGTGGGGCCACCCTCCGGCCCGCGCGGTGTCTTCTGGTCGGTCAAATCAGGTCACAATCCAGTCGGGAATCACTGGCCGCTTATATAGGAAGCCGGGCTGAAACTCCAATGGCTGGGAGACTTTTTCAGAGACAATTTCGGTGGCAATTTCAAATGGATATCGCTGATTGCGACGATATGGCCAAGCCACACCTTCGCCCCAGGTCGACTCGAACGGCCTTGGCTATTGCCCGCGTCCGCTTGCCCGTTTGCAGCGATAGGCACGGGGCGCTTCTCCCATCTCGCGCCGGAACCGGCGGTTGAAGGTCGAAAGGTCGTTGAAGCCGGCATCGAAAGCAATTGTCGAGATCGCTTCGTTCGACGCACGCAGCCGCACCGCGGCCCGATGCAGCCTGGTCCTCAGCAGGAATTGATAGGGGGTCATGCCGGCGACATGACGGAAGGTGCGCAGGAAATGATACGGACTGGTCGCCGTGCCGTCGGCGAGCTCGGTCAACGATAGCGGGCGGTCGGCTTCGAGTTCGATCAAGCGCACCGCTTCGGCAACGCGTTTCTGGTCGCGAGGGCTGGGTGTCCGGGCAACATCGGACGTGTTGGCCGCAGCCCCGACCACCGCGCCGGCAATGCGCAGACCGAGTTCCTCGAACGCCTCGCCGTCGCCCGTTTGCTGCGCCGCCTCGGCTTGCGCCAGCAGCGGCGCCAGCACCGGCAAGGGCGGCAGGCGCGGGGCGGCAAAGCCGAGCCGGTTTGCGCCCGGCACATCGGCGACGACGCGCTCCATATAGGCCGGCGAAAAATGGAAGGAGAGGCAGCGGTCGCCGGCGCCCTGCTCGTGGCCGCACTCGTAGCAGGCGCCCGGATTGCCGAGCAGCATGGCGCCTGGAGCAAGCATCGCCGCGCCTTGGCGCGTCCGGTAGCGGAACGTGCCTCTGGTCACGGCGGCGACGCAGAAACCGCGATGCTGCTCCTCAAACGGGCGATCGCCGGCGCGAGCCGTGCAGATCACGTCGGATACCTGCCAGCCATGCCCTGAGGCCAGGTTTTTCTGGGTCGTCGCCATCGCCGAAAAATAGCAATTTCTCCCAAGCCCGGAACCCCGCCATGGCCCTATTGCTCGCCCTCTCCTGACAAACGAGGCAGCAACGATGACCGATCCCTTTACCGAAGCCCTGCACAGCGACGCTCCCAATCCGGATCTCGCCGAAAAGCTGAAACTCTATGGCCGTTTCATTGGCGCCTGGACCTTCGAGGCCTCGCGCACACTGGAGGACGGCACCAGGCTTACGGGGCGCGGCGAGGTGCATTTCGGCTGGGTTCTCGAAGGCAAGGCGGTCCAGGACGTCTGGATCCTGCCCGCGCGGGACACCGGGGTGCAAGCCTCTCTCGGGCCGTGGACCTTTTATGGCACGACGTTGCGCGTCTACGACCCCGGCGGGGAACGCCTGGCATATTTTCTGGAGCGACCCGCGCAACCAGTATTACAGCCGCCAACTCGGCCGCGCCGAAGGCGACACGATCGTGCAGATCGGCGCCGACGGCACCGGCCCCTCGGTGCGCTGGAGCTTTTCGCACATCACCAAGAACTCCTTCCGCTGGCTGGGCGAGCGTTCGCATGACGGCGGCAAAACCTGGCGCATCGAGGTCGAGTTCCTGGCGCGGCGTCTCGACTCCAGCCTGACCGATCAACCACCTGCAATTATGGAGAAAACGATGCTTGACCATATCTCGATCGGCGTCCGCGACAGCGACGCCTCGAAACGCTTCTACGACGCCGCTTTGCAGCCCCTCGGCTACTCCTGCCTCAGCCAGTCACCCGGCTCGCTCGGCTACGGCGCGAGAACGGTAGAGCTCTGGGTCAATGAGGCCGGCCGGCCGGTCCCGGCCGACGCGGACTCCGGCCTGCATTTCTGCTTTGCCGCACCGACACGCGCCGGCGTCGATGCCTTCCATGCGGCGGCTTTGCTTGAGGGTGGCAAGGACAATGGCCAGCCCGGCCTGCGCGCCGCCTATGGCGACAACTACTACGCCGCCTTCGTCATCGACCCGGACGGCTACCGGCTCGAGGCTTATTGTCGCAAAGCGGAATAGCCGGCTGATTTCCCTCCCGCCTGTTTTCAGCGCCCCGGCTTTGCTCTACGAATTGCAGGGCTTGGGCTTCGCCAGGCGGGAGGGGACCAGCGATGCCGAGCTTCGACACCCTGTTCAACGCCTTCGTCACCATCCTGGTGACCATCGATCCGCCCGGGCTGGCACCGCTCTTCCTCGCCGTCACGCGCGGCATGAACCGCGACGAGCGCCAGCAGGTCTCGGTGCGAGCTTCGGTGATCGGCTTTCTGGTGATGGCGCTGTTCGCCGTCGCCGGCGCCTCGATCCTGTCGGTGTTCGGCATCACGCTGCCGGCCTTCCGCGTCGCCGGCGGCTTCCTGCTTTTCTTCATCGCGTTCGAAATGGTGTTCGAGCGCCGTCAGGACCGCAAGGAGAAGATCGGCGACGTTGCCATCACCAAGGATATGATCCACAACATCGCCGCCTTCCCGCTGGCGATCCCGCTGATCGCCGGTCCCGGCGCCATATCGGCGACCGTGCTGCTGTCAGGACACTTCGAGGGCTTTGCCGCCCAAGCGGCGTTGGTCGGCATCATCGCGATCTGTCTTGTGCTCACCTTTCTGGTGTTCGTGCTGGCAGAGCGCATCGACCGCATCCTCGGCCAGACCGGCCGCTCGATCCTGACGAGGCTGCTCGGCGTCATCCTGGCGGCGCTTGCGGTGCAGTTCGTCGCCGACGGCGTCAGGGCGCTGATGGCCGCCTGAGCAGCATCCCTACTGCCTTATTTCACTACTGTATCGACCACCTCGAAATCATGCGTGACCGCCGCCGTCTTGGCCATCATGGCGGTGGCCGAGCAGTATTTCTCGATCGACAGATCGATCGCCCGTTTCACCTTGTCGCGCGACAGCGCGCGACCCTTGACGATGAAATGCATGTGGATGCGGGTGAAGACGCGCGGTTCGGTCTCGGCACGATCCGCGTCCAGCTCCACCACGCAGTCCTCGACCGCCTCGCGACCTTTTTCGAGGATGTGGACGACGTCATAGGCCGAGCAGCCGCCGGTGCCGATCAGCACCAGCTCCATTGGACTCGGCCCTGGCGTCCGGCCTTCCGGCCCATGCGCCGTGCCCAGCACGATTTTGTGGCCGCTGCCGGACTCGCCGACAAAGGTGCGTTCCTCAATCCATTTGACGCGTGCTTTCACGATGATCTTCCTTAAACGCTGCTTTGCAGCGGACTATCGCTGCAACTATCGACTATAGCCAATTCCGGGCGGAAAACCGCCACGCACCTTCGCTGGAAATTGCTTATTGGCCGAACACGACCGTGTGCATGATGCGGCCGGGCAGCAAGGTGAAGATGCCGGCGCCGATCAGCGCGAATAGGTAGAGCTTGATCATGGCGCTACGATGCGCGGCCACCTTATGCGTGTGCGCATACCACACGGCCAGCGGTGCGGTGACAACCACCAGGATCGACAGGATGTGGATCGGGCTGAACGGCCCGATCAGGCGTATCTTCTGGATCCAGAAGCTCGACAGGGCGACAACCAGCATCAGCGCGGCCCAGGCATAGCCCAGGACGCGGTGGCGTGTCGTGCCTTTCGGCAATGCCAGTTGCGCCCCGCCTATCGCCAGTGCGGCGAAGGCGGCGAACGCATGCCATGGAATAGGAGGAGGCGCTGTCAGCAACGGTCCGAGCGACATCGCGCCTTCCCTCAAACGACGATTGCGAGACCCTCAGAACGGAATCTCGTCATCCAGCTCGCGCGACGAACCGCCGCCACCACCCCTGGAACCGCCACCGCCGCCACGGCTGAAGCCTTCGTTCGGGCCCGACTGGCCGAAATCGGAACCACGGTTGTTGCCGCCGCCGGCGTAGTTGCCGACCTGGCCGCCGCCTTCGCCGCGCGCGTCGAGCATCTGCAGCTCGCCACGGAATTTCTGCAATACGACCTCGGTCGTGTAGCGGTCGTTGCCGGTCTGGTCCTGCCATTTGCGCGTCTGCAGCTGGCCCTCGACATAGACCTTCATGCCCTTCTTCAAATACTGCTCCGCCACCTTGGCGAGCTGGTCGTTGAAGATGACGACATTGTGCCACTCCGTCTTTTCCTTGCGCTCGCCGGAATTCTTGTCGCGCCAGCTTTCCGACGTGGCGATGCGGATGTTGACGACCGGGTCGCCCGAATTCAGGCGGCGGATTTCAGGATCCGCCCCGAGATTGCCGACCAGAATGACCTTGTTGACGCTACCCGCCATCATACTTCTCCGCGCTCATCCGAAACAAATTTTAAGTCGCTCACCTTACAGCCTGCGGTTCGCCCATGCCCGCGAAGGCTGGCTTTTCCCACAAGGTTTTTGTTCTCTTTTCGTTCTAGTCTCGACCGCTGTTCCTGTCAAGGAATGTCAGCAACAGGTAGTATTCCTGGGCTGGAAACAAAGGGGACATCGGAATGAACATTGTTTCGCATGAGGATCAGCCGCGCGAAACGTGGCGGGCCGGGGTCGAAACCCGCATGCATGTTGCCGCCGCCAATGGCGCGGCTGGCCTTTGCATATTCGAGCAGTGGGTCGGACCGGATTCCGGCGCGCCAACGCATGCGCATACGGTCGAGGAAGTGCTGACGGTGATTGCCGGCGAAGCCGAAATGTGGATCGACGACCGACGGGCCGTGCTTATCGCCGGGCAGTCCCTGATCATTCCCGCGCACCGCAAACATGGCTTTCGAAACGTAGGTTCCGGCACGCTTCACATCCATGCCGTGCTCGCATCGCCGCTCTTCGAGGCAAGCTTCGACGGAGCCGCGGAGCCGGTGAGACGCTGGACACCCTAAAACGGCGCTTGCCAAACCAATAAGTATCGACTTATGCTTCACGTATGATCGAAGCAGAGATTTTCCGGGCCCTGGCCGATCCGACACGCCGCGCCGTCTACGAGCGGCTCGCGGCCGGCGAATTGACGGTATCCGAGCTGCGCGCCGGCATGAGCGTGTCGCAGCCCGCCGTCTCGCAGCATCTTGCCGTGCTGCGCGGCGCCGGCCTCGTGATCGAGCGGCGCGCCGGCCGCAACGCTTTTTATCGCGCCGACCCGCAAGGGCTCGATCCCTTGCTCGGCTGGATCGAACGCTACCGCGCCTTCTGGCCGGAGCGCATCGAGAGGTTGAAGACGGTTCTGAAGGAAATGGACCAATGACAACAACAAAACACCCGACCGCAAACGCACAGCTCAGCTTCGAATGCGAGCTTCACGACCCGCCGGAAAAAGTCTGGCGGGCGTTGACCGAGCCGGAACTGCTCGCCGCGTGGCTGATGCCCAACGACATCAAGCCGGGGATCGGCGAGCGCTTCGCCTTTGCCGGACCAAACGCGCCAATCGAGTGCGAAGTGATCGAGGCCGAGCCCGGCAAGCTGCTGCGCTATTCCTGGCGCGAGCGACCGGGCGCGAACGCTGCCGACCGGCTACCGGCATTCAACAGCCCCATCTTCGACAGCATCGTCACCTTCACGCTCGCGCGCACAATTTCCGGCGGCACGCATCTCAGCATCGTCCATGACGGCTTCGCGCCGGTGGCGCAGCCTGTGGTCGCCGTTTCCGGCGCCGGCTGTGGGCTTTCGCTCGATGCGCGCAAGAGCCCAACTGCCGCCAACGCGCCAAGCATGATGCTGCGCGCGGCTTGATCAAGGAACCGAGGAGATCTGCGATGAGCGCCTTTGCCAATCTCGTGCCGATGGTGATCGAGCAGTCGAGCCGCGGCGAACGCGCCTTCGACATTTTCTCGCGGCTGCTGCGCGAACGTATCGTCTTCATCAACGGCGAGATCAATGACGGCGTGTCGGCGCTGGTCTGCGCTCAGCTCCTGTCGCTGGAATCGGACCATCCCGACAAGGAGATATCGATCTACATCAACTCGCCGGGCGGCGTGGTGACCAGCGGCTTCGCCATCTATGATACGATGCAGTATATCTCCTGCCCGGTGTCGACGGTGTGCATGGGCTTTGCCGCCTCGATGGGCTCATTCCTGTTGATGGCAGGCTCGCCAGGGCGGCGCATCGCGCTGCCCAACACCAGGATCGTGCTGCATCAGCCGCTCGGCGGCTTCCAGGGCCAGGCCTCCGATATCCAGCGCCACGCCGAGGATATCCTGCGCACCAAGCGCCATATGACGGAGCTTTACGCCAAGCATTGCGGCCGGACGTACGAAGAGGTCGAGCGCACCCTCGACCGGGACTATTTCATGACCGCCGAGGAAGCAAAGGCCTGGGGCCTCGTCGACCATGTCTACGACACGCGCAAGAAGGCGGCCTGACCGCGCGGCAAATTGATTGCGGCGCGGCTGGCCTCGCCTTCGGCGCGCCTATATAGTTCGCGGATGATCCGAGACCGTTCCTTGACGAATCTGGGTATTGCCGTCGTCGCACTGGCCGGCGTGCTCGCGGCCGGCACCGCCGCTTTTGCCGATGACAATGCGACACAAAAATTGCCCGGCGTGAGCGGCGACTATCGTATCGCTAAGCCTGCCCCGCAGCCCGAGCCTGCCGACGCACTGCCGGCCGGCGGCGACGGCACGTTCAAGATCGGCGACACCGATGTCAGGATTTCGGGCAGCATAACCATCGACATGGCAACGGGCGGCATCAGGCCTCCCAACCACTGAAGCGCACGCGGCATCGCAGACGCAAGGGACGGACCTCCGGCTCGCAAAATGCAAGCCCCGCCACTGCTTCCGCAGGTGGACGGGGCTTTCATGGATCTGAAACCCAATTTTAGCCGGGAGTGGACTGCCGGCGTTCTGTTTCGGATGCAACGCGGCTTTCAGCCGACGATCCGACTATGGTCTCTGATTGTAGGAATCGGCAGGTCACGTTTTCGGGTGGCGCTCACGCCTACCCTGACACTATGCCCGCCGCGGCTCCATCGCTTCGTGGAGCCTCAAGGGACTGTCCGGTGGCGTCATGCTCCGCTCCTGGGTCCGTTGTGGCAATGTCGTCCGAAGCGCAAATCGCTAACACCTGCGGCGTCTCGCAGGCCACCTCTGGGTGACGAGGCCATCGACAGACGGCCGGCTTCGTTGACGCCTTTGAGACTGCCCCCCTGGGTCGGAGACGTCAACCGTTGAAAAGTCGGTTACAGCAAAATGTGATAGGTCGGAGGTTACGTCCAGGTAAGTCGAATGCCTTTCGCCGATCGATCGGGACAATTTTTTGCAGCCGCTGTTTCCACAGCGCAATGTCAGGAGCGTGTTCGGCCTTTGTTCTTTCCGCTTGCCCGCCCGCGCGAAAGACGGTTAAACGCTTTGGGTCGAGACTGTGGCGTCTCTCGACGCGGCGACGAAATTACCTACATAGGGGATGGCCGGGACAAACCCGCCAATCCAGCAAATTCCAGACCTGAGGCGGCGACCGGCGATGGCCGACCAAAAATACCTTTCCATTCGCGGCGCGCGCGAACACAATCTCAAGAACGTCGATCTCGACCTGCCGCGCGACAGCCTGATCGTCATGACCGGCCTGTCGGGATCCGGCAAGTCGTCGCTCGCCTTCGACACGATCTATGCCGAGGGTCAGCGTCGCTATGTCGAAAGCCTTTCGGCCTATGCCCGCCAATTCCTGGAGATGATGCAGAAGCCGGACGTCGACCAGATCGACGGCTTGTCTCCCGCCATCTCGATCGAGCAGAAGACGACCTCGCGCAACCCGCGCTCGACGGTCGGCACCGTCACCGAAATCTACGACTATATGCGCCTGCTCTTCGCGCGCGTCGGCATTCCCTATTCGCCGGCCACCGGCCTGCCGATCGAAAGCCAGACGGTCAGCCAGATGGTTGACCGCGTGCTCGCGCTGGACGAAGGCACGCGTCTCTACCTGCTGGCGCCGATCGTGCGCGGCCGCAAGGGCGAATACCGCAAGGAACTTCTAGAGCTGCAGAAAAAGGGTTTCCAGCGCGTCAAGGTCGACGGCGTCTTCTACGAGATCGCCGACGTGCCGGCGCTGGACAAGAAATACAAGCACGACATCGATGTGGTCGTCGACCGCATCGTCGTGCGCGGCGATCTGGCGACTCGGCTTGCGGATTCGATGGAGACGGCGCTGAAGCTCGCCGAGGGGCTGGCGGTCGCCGAGTTCGCCGACCGGCCGCTCGACGCCAGCCAGACGGGCGAGGACTCGGTCAACAAGTCGAAGAACGAGACGCATGAGCGCATCATGTTCTCGGAAAAATTCGCCTGCCCGGTTTCCGGCTTTACCATTCCCGAGATCGAGCCCAGGCTGTTCTCCTTCAACAATCCGTTCGGCGCCTGCCCGACCTGCGACGGCCTCGGCAGCCAGCGCGCCATCGACCCCAACCTCGTCGTGCCTGACGAGAATGTCTCGCTGCGGGACGGCGCCATCAGCCCGTGGGCGAAATCGACCTCGCCCTATTACGCGCAGACGCTTGAGGCCTTGGGCAAGGCCTACGGCTTCAAGCTCGGCGACAAGTTCAAGGATCTGAGCGCCGAGGCGCAGCAGGCGGTGCTGCACGGCACGGGCGAGCGCGAGATCACCTTCCAGTATGACGACGGCCTGCGCTCCTACAAAACGACCAAGACCTTCGAGGGCGTCATCCCCAACCTCGACCGGCGCTGGAAGGAAACGGAATCGGCCTGGATGCGCGAGGAGATCGAGCGCTTCATGTCGGCCACGCCCTGCCCCGCCTGCAATGGCTACCGGCTGAAGCCGGAAGCGCTGGCGGTCAAGATCGCCGGCAAGCACATCGGCGAGGTTACCGAGCTGTCGATCCGCAAGGCCGACCAGTGGTTCACCGGCCTGCCGGCGCAGCTCAACGAGAAGCAGAATGAGATCGCTGTCCGGGTGCTGAAGGAAATTCGCGAGCGGCTGCGTTTCTTGAACGATGTCGGTCTCGACTATCTGACCCTGTCGCGCAACTCGGGCACGCTTTCGGGCGGCGAGAGCCAGCGCATTCGTCTGGCCTCGCAGATCGGCTCCGGCTTGACAGGCGTGCTCTATGTGCTGGACGAGCCGTCCATCGGTCTGCACCAGCGCGACAATGCGCGTCTGCTCGATACGCTGAAGCACCTGCGCGACATCGGCAACACGGTGATCGTCGTCGAGCATGACGAGGACGCGATCCTGCATGCCGATTATGTCGTCGATATCGGCCCGGCCGCCGGCATCCATGGCGGTGAGATCATCGCCCAGGGGACGCCGCAGCAGATCATGGCGACGCCCGCCTCGATCACCGGCAAATATTTGTCGGGCGAGCTCGAAGTGGCGACGCCTTCGGTGCGCCGCGAGGCGAAGAAGAACCGGCGGATCAAGGTCGTCGGCGCGCGCGGCAACAATCTGAAGAACGTCACGGCGGAGATCCCGCTCGGCACTTTCACTTGTGTCACCGGCGTCTCCGGCGGCGGCAAGTCGACCTTCCTGATCGAGACGCTGTTCAAGGCGGCGTCGCGCCGCATCATGGGCTCGCGCGAGCATCCGGCCGAGCATGATCGCATCGAGGGCCTGGAGTTCCTCGACAAGGTCATCGATATCGACCAGTCGCCGATCGGCCGCACGCCGCGCTCCAATCCGGCCACCTATACCGGCGCCTTCACGCCGATCCGAGACTGGTTCGCCGGCCTGCCGGAGGCCAAGGCGCGCGGCTATCAGCCAGGCCGCTTCTCGTTCAACGTCAAGGGCGGCCGCTGCGAGGCCTGCCAGGGCGACGGCGTCATCAAGATCGAGATGCACTTCCTGCCCGACGTCTACGTCACCTGCGACGTCTGCCACGGCAAGCGATACAACCGCGAGACGCTGGACGTGCAGTTCAAGGGCAAGTCGATCGCCGACGTTTTGGACATGACGGTCGAGGAAGGCGTCGAGTTCTTCTCGGCGGTGCCCGGCGTGCGCGACAAGCTGGAGACGCTGAAGCAGGTCGGGCTCGGCTACATCCATATCGGCCAGCAGGCGACGACGCTGTCGGGCGGCGAGGCGCAGCGGATAAAACTCGCCAAGGAGCTGTCGCGCAAGGCGACCGGCAAGACGCTCTATATCCTCGACGAGCCGACCACTGGCCTGCATTTCCACGACGTCGCCAAGCTGCTCGAAGTGCTGCACGAGCTGGTCGACCAGGGCAACACGGTGGTGGTGATCGAGCACAATCTCGAGGTGATCAAGACCGCCGACTGGGTGCTCGATCTCGGCCCCGAAGGCGGAGACGGCGGCGGTGAGCTGGTCGCCTCCGGCACCCCGGAAGCGATCGTGCGCGAAAAGCGCAGCTACACCGGCCAGTTCCTCAAGGAGCTTCTGGAGCGGCGCCCCGGGGGCAAGCGCGAAGCGGCCGAGTGAGCGAGTAGGTCGGCGAGCGTTTGGAAAAGTCTCAAATGAAGATCAGACAAGCGCTTCGAGGTGATCTCCAAGGTGTCGTCGCGCTAACCACGGAAGCCTACGCCCCCTACACCGCCCTGTTCCGCGCGCCGCCGATCCCGGTCACCGAGGACTACTCGCCGCGCATCGAACGTGGCGAGATCTGGCTGCTGGAGAGCGGCGGCGAACTGGCCGGGCTGATCGTGCTGGAACGGCACCCCGACCATGCCATGATCTTCAGCGTTGCCGTTTCGCCGGCCTTCCAGGGCAGGAAGCTCGGCATCGCACTGCTGAACTTCGCCGACGGGCAGACGCGCTCTTGGGGCTTGCCGGAGGTGCGGCTCTACACCAATTCGCGAATGGAGCGGAACATCGCGCTCTATTCGGCTTACGGCTATCGCGAAACGGGTCGCCGCGCCAACCCCTACCGGCCAGGATGGACATTGGTCGACATGGCCAAGCCGGTCGACAAAGCGGCCTGACGCGCTCAAAAACTCGGAGGAGGAAGACGATGAGCCAAGGAACGATCCGCTCCGGGATGGGCGGCTGGACCTTCGAGCCCTGGGACACCTCCTTCTATCCGGAGAAGCTCGCCAAGGCCAAGCAGTTGCACTATGCCAGCCGCCAGGTCCCAAGCATCGAGGTCAACGGCACCTATTATTCCAGCTTCAAGGAACCGACCTTCGTCAAGTGGGCGAACGATACGCCGTACGGCTTCGTCTTTTCGCTCAAGGGCAACCGCTTCGTTACCAACCGCCGCGTGCTCGGCGAGGCCGGGGAATCGATAATGCGCTTCCTCGGCTCGGGCATTGTCGCGCTTGGCGACAAGCTGGGACCGATCCTGTGGCAGTTCGCGCCGACGAAGAATTTCGATGCGGACGATCTCGAGGCCTTCCTGAAGCTGCTGCCCGAGAAGCAGGACGGCGTGCCGCTGCGCCATGCGCTCGAAGTGCGGCACGACAGCTTCATCGTGCCGGAATTTCCGGCGCTCGCGCGCAAATACAATGCCGCGATCGTCTATGCAGACCACGCCAAATATCCGGCGATCGCGGACATCACCGGCGACTTCGTCTATGCGCGGCTGCAGAGCGGCAGCGACGACAATCCCGATTGCTACACGCCGAAAGGGCTCGACGAATGGGCGGACCGCGTCAAGACCTGGGCGGAAGGCGGGCAGCCGGCCGACCTGCCGCGCGCCCATCCCAAGTCCGACGCGCCGGTCAAGCCGCGCGACGTGTTCGCCTATTTCATAAGCGAGGGCAAGGTACGCGCGCCCTTCGGCGCCATGGCGCTGATGAAGCGGGTGACAGCCTAAACTGCGGCGGCTCTTTGTTGAAAGGCCCGAAGTTTGCCCGGCGCGCGACGCTGTCGGCGGTTGGCTTGTCGGAACCTGCCGCCATCTTGACCGTTCTGTCTCAGCCGCCGACCGCAAGGTCGGCACAAGGTTATCTCGCCGAAAGATCGGTACGGCGAGGTTCGCCTCGCGAAACGCTCGCCAAAGCCCGCAGCGTCGGAAAGGAGCGAGGGAAGATGACCGTTATCCTCGGTGCCTTGCTTACCATCGCAGGCGTCGTGTACATGGCAGGCGCCACTTTGAGGCGTGGACGCCTAAGTGATCCAGCATCTGCAGCGCCGGACCGTCCGGCGCCGGAGCTGGCAACACCAGGCCCGACGCTGGAGCCGCGGCGACGCGGACTCCGTTTCCTCGGCCTATCTCAGAATTGGCCAGGTCTGGCGATGATGGCGGTGGGCATTGTACTGCTGTTGTCGGTGTTCGTCCTCTGACGTCACGTGCTGTTGTCGGTGTTCGTCCTCTGACGTCACGGAATGACGGAGTCTTCACCGCTATGAAGGGCTTCGCCGAAGATTTGTCAGGAATCTGCGCCCGAATGATTGGCGGCCCGCATGGGCGGCGAGGAGGTAGCGCCGGTGCTGAAGCGCACCTTGCCGAAGATGGTCGAGGGGCCGCCGAACGGATCAGAACCGCGTTCGCGGCCTGAATCCGCGCCGGCTTCACCTTCGAACGTATTAGCTTCGACAAGGTGCTCAGCCCCGCCGACAAGTCGCTTTTACGCGTCCAAGCGCGGCGGTCGCAACCGCGTGCTCGACATTGACCGCTGCGCCTGAAGCTTGGACGTTTCGAGCCGTCAGTGGTGGCCGATCACTTCGTTGTAGGCGTCGAGGTCGACGTAAAAAACCTTGGTTATTTCGCCGAGCAGATCGTCCTCGTCGTAGCCCTGCGACATCAGGATGTTGATCGCTGTCATGATGTCGACACGTTCGGTGAGGCGCCGCTTCTGGTAGTCCTCGACAAAACGTTCCATCGCTTCCCCTGGCAAGTTCTTTGTTGGACGCATCGACCGACAATCACTGCGGGGAAAGCTAGGCAGGCTTGCTTGCGCGGACCTTGCGGGCGGAGCCCGCGCCATCCCCCTTCATGCGCGACTGATACGGAAAGAGGCCGACTCACCAGGCCACGGAAAGACTAGCATGCGCTATTGGCCGCGCCAGAGCTGTCGAACACTTCGTCATCCTTGTGCGTAGCGACGCGAAGCGGAGCGAAGACCCAAGGATCCAGTCCGTTACTTGGAAGCACCACTAACGGTGCAGAATCAGCAATGATCCAGGCGTCCGCACGAGGAATCTATTCTGTATCGCGGCACCCCGCGACGGCGCTACACCGTCAGGAACTTCCGCACATCCGCCCGATCGAGATCCGCGGCCGGCCCGGTGTGGACGATCTGGCCGCGGTCCATGATGTTGACCTCGTCGGCAAGCTCGCGGCAGAAGCCGAGATATTGCTCGACCAGAAGCACGGCGATGCCCGCCTGGTCGCGCAGATAGCGGATGGCGTGGCCGATATCCTTGATGATCGACGGCTGGATGCCTTCGGTCGGTTCGTCGAGCACGAGCAGCTTCGGCTGCATCACCAGCGCCCGCCCGATGGCGAGTTGCTGCTGCTGGCCGCCGGACAGGTCGCCGCCGCGCCGCGACAGCATCTGCTTCAGCACCGGAAATAGCTCGAAAACATAAGCCGGAACGTTGCGGTCGCCGCGCCTCAGCGGCGCGAAGCCCGATTCCAGGTTCTCGCGCACCGTCAGCAGGGGAAAGATCTCCCTGCCCTGCGGCACGAATGCGATGCCCGACCGGGCGCGGTCATACGCCGCGCTCCGGTCGAGCGCCTTCCCCTCGAAGGCAACGCTTCCGCTCGTCAGCCTATGATGGCCGACGATGGATCTCATCAAACTGGTCTTGCCGACGCCGTTGCGGCCGAGCACGCAGGTGATCTTGCCGGCGCCGGCTTTCAGCGAAACACCTCGCAGCGCCTGGGCAGCGCCGTAATGCAGCGTGGCATTGGAGACTTCTAGCATGGTGAGCCTCTTCTCCAGCGCTTCAGGAAAGCGAAATCGAAACGGTGGAACGGAACCCGCCAGACCATGCTCATCGCCCCAGATAGACTTCGACGACACGCTCGTCGGCCGAGACGAAATCGAGCGTGCCTTCCGACAACACCGAGCCTTCATGCAGGCAGGTGACCTTGACGCCGAGCTCGCGCACGAAATGCATGTCGTGCTCGACGACGATCACCGAATGGTCACGGGCAATGTCCTTGAGCAGCCGCGCCGTCTCCTCGGTCTCGGCGTCGGTCATACCGGCAACCGGCTCATCGACAAGCAGCAGCTTCGGGTCTTGCGCCAAAAGCATGCCGATCTCCAGCCACTGCTTCTGGCCGTGGCTGAGATTGGCGGCGAGTTCCTCGCGCTTGTCGCCGAGACGGATGATGCCGAGAATGTCGTCGATGCGCCGCGTCTCTGCGGCGGAGCTGCGGTGGAACAGGGCCGGGAAGATTGAACGCGGCCCCTTCAGCGCAAGCATTAGATTGTCCTCGACGCTATGGCTCTCGAAGACGGTCGGCTTCTGGAATTTGCGGCCGATACCCATCATGGCGATCTCGGCTTCGTCACGCCGGGTCAGGTCGACCTGGCCGTCGAAGAAAACCTCGCCTTCGTCCGGCCGCGTCTTGCCGGTGACGATGTCCATCATCGTCGTCTTGCCGGCGCCGTTAGGCCCGATGATCGCGCGCATCTCGCCCTTGTCGAGCACCAGCGACAGATTGTTGATGGCGCGAAAACCGTCGAAGGAAACCGAGACGCCGTCGAGATAGAGAATGGTGTTCGACTTGCTCATCGTTCACTCCGCCGGCTGCGGCTCGGCGCCGGAAGCGGACCACGCGCCCGGGATCCTCGCTGCCGAGCGCACGATCTTCGGCTCTGGCTTTTCCGCACCGGCGCTGGCTTCTGCGATAAGCGCGTCTGCTCGCATCGCTCGGGCGTTGCCGCGCCAGCTGTCCCACATGCCGACGATGCCCTTGGGCAGGAATAGCGTGACGGCGACGAACAACCCACCTAGGGCGAACAGCCAGAACTCCGGCAGCACGCCGGTAAACCAGGATTTTCCGGCATTGACGAGCAGCGCGCCGATGATCGGGCCGACGATGGTGCCGCGCCCGCCGACGGCGGTCCAGATCACCACTTCGATCGAATTGGCCGGATCGAACTCGCCGGGATTGATGATGCCGACCTGCGGCACGTAGAGCGCGCCGGCAATGCCGGCCATTACAGCCGAGACGGTGAAGGCGAACAACTTGACGTTCTCCGCCCGCCAGCCGAGGAAGCGGGTGCGGCTCTCGGCGTCGCGCACCGCCATCAGCAGCTTGCCGTATTTGGAGCGCACGATCGCCGCGGTGAGGAAGACGGCCAACGCCAGCGTCACGGCGCTGGCCGCAAACAGCGCCGAGCGCGTCGCGTCGGCCTGCACGTTGAAGCCCAGTATGTCCTTGAAGTCGGTCAGGCCGTTGTTGCCGCCGAAACCCATGTCGTTGCGGAAGAAGGCCAGAAGCAGCGCATAGGTCATCGCCTGGGTGATGATCGAGAGATAGACGCCGGTAACGCGACTGCGGAAGGCGAACCAGCCGAAGACGAAGGCGAGCAGGCCGGGCACGGCCAGCACCATCGTTGCCGCGAACCAGAAATGGTCGAAGCCGTACCAGAACCAGGGCAGTTCCTTGTAGTTCAGGAACACCATGAAGTCCGGCAGGATCGGATTCCCGTAGACGCCGCGCGAGCCGATCTGGCGCATCAGATACATGCCCATCGCGTAGCCGCCGAGCGCGAAGAAGGCGCCATGGCCGAGCGAAAGGATGCCGCAATAGCCCCAGACGAGATCGAGCGCCAGCGCCAGCAGTGCGTAGCAGAGATACTTGCCGACCAGCGCCACGATATAGGGCGGGATATGGAAGGCGCTTGCCGGCGAGACCGCGAGGTTGAGCAGCGGCACGATGACCGCCGCCGCCAGCAGGATGACTATGGTGGTCGCGATGCGCCGGTCGGCGGAAAAGAAGCGCTGCGTGATCATGCTTCCACCGCCCTGCCCTTCAGCGCGAACAGGCCGCGCGGGCGTTTCTGGATGAAGAGGATGATCAGCACCAGCACGACGATCTTGCCGAGCACGGCACCGGCATAGGGCTCGAGGAACTTGTTGACGATGCCGAGCGAGAAGGCGCCGACCAGCGTGCCCCAGAGATTGCCGACGCCGCCGAAGACAACGACCATGAAACTGTCGATGATGTAGCCGCGGCCGAGATTGGGCGAGACGTTGTCGATCTGGCTGAGCGCCACACCCGCGATGCCGGCGATGCCCGAGCCGAGTGCGAAGGTGAGCGCGTCGACCCATGGCGTCCTGATGCCCATCGAGGCGGCCATGCGGCGGTTGGCGGTGACGGCGCGCATCTGCAGCCCCCACCGCGTCCACTTCATGACATAGAGCAGCACCGCCAACACCAGCAGCGCGAATACCAGGATCCACAGCCGGTTCCAGGTGATGGCCAGTTGGCCGATGTCGAACGATCCTGACATCCAGGACGGATTGCCGACCTCCTGGTTGGTCGGACCGAAGATGGTACGCACCGCCTGCTGCAGGATAAGGGAAATGCCCCAGGTGGCCAGAAGCGTCTCCAGCGGGCGACCATAGAGGAAGCGAATGACGCCGCGCTCTATGGCGAGGCCGACAAGTGCTGAGACGAGGAAGGCGAGCGGCAGCGCGATGACCAGCGACCAGTCGAATAGGCCGGGGAAGGATGTGCGGATCACTTGCTGGACGACGAAGGTCGTATAGGCGCCGAGCATCACCATCTCGCCATGCGCCATGTTGATGACGCCCATGACGCCGAAAGTGATAGCGAGGCCGATCGCGGCAAGCAGCAGCACCGACCCCAGCGAAATGCCGTACCAGATGTTTTGGCCGGCATCCCACAGCGCCAGCGTCGAATTGATGTGGCCGATCGCGGCGGCCGCCGCGTCCTTGACCGCCCCTTGGGAAGCGGCCTCCGTCAGCGTAAGCAGGGAGAGCGCGTCACGGTCGCCGCGCGCCGCGATGGCAGAGATCGCGTCCAGCTTGTCGGCTTCCGGTTTGTCGGAGACGAGAATTGAGGCTGCGCGCGCCTGGTCGAACAGGGCCTTGACGCTCGGAACGGTCTCGCCAGCGATCGCAGCATCGAGCGGCTCGATATTCGCCGCATCTGGAGCCTTGAACATCGTGGCTGCGGCGGCGAGGCGCACGGCCGGGTCCTTGGCGCGCAGCGTCAGCGTGCCCAGCACATCGCGGATCGTGCGACGCAGCCCATTGTTGACCTTGATTTTGCTAAGGTCGGCCTTGGCGGCGGCGGCAGCCTTGTCGCCGCTCAGCGGATCGAGCAGTTGGATGCCGTCGCCGGACTCCTTGCCGACGAAGATCTGGGAGTCGGCCTTGCGGATATAGAGATTGCCGCCGGCGAGCGCCGCCAGCGGCTTTTCGACCGCCGGATCGCCGCTCGCGGCAAGCTCGCGCACAACCGCTTCCGTGGCCGAGAAATTGGTGGCTGTCGCGAATTTGGCGATGGTGGCACGAAGGTCGCTCTCGGCGGCGCTCGACGGCAGCAGGCTTGCCATCGTCAGCAGCAGCATCATCCCTATCACGCGCAACAGGATCATCGTCTTCGAGCGGTTCTCAAAGGTTGGAGGATTTTGCCCGGGCGGGCAGGCCCGCCCGGGCAGCGGTCTCGGATCGCGGGGCCACTCCGCAACCCGGCAGACCTGGGAGGATCAGTTGGTTCCCTTGCCGCCGCATTTGCCGGTGGCGACGTTGAAGTTGCCGCACGACAGAGGGGCACGCCAATCGGAGATCAGGTTCTTGGAATCCGGCAGGTAGTTGGACCATTCGTCGCCCATAACCAGGCCGGGCGTCTGCGAGACGGTCTCGAACTGGCCGTCGGCCTGGATCTCGCCGATCAGCACCGGCTTGGTGATGTGGTGGTTCGGCATCATGGTCGAATAGCCGCCGGTGAGGTTCGGCACCGAGACCCCAACCATGGCGTCGATGACCTTGTCCGGATCGGTGGTGCCGGCCTTCTCGACCGCCTTCACCCACATGTTGAAGCCGATATAGTGGGCTTCCATCGGGTCGTTGGTGGTGCGCTTGTCGTTCTTGATGAACTTGTGCCAGTCGTCGATGAACTTCTTGTTCTCCGGCGTGTCGACGCTTTCGAAGTAGTTCCAGGCGGCGAGATGGCCGACCAGCGGACCGGTATCGAGACCGGCCAGCTCTTCCTCGCCGACCGAGAAGGCCATGACCGGGATGTCCTCGGCCTTGATGCCCTGGTTGCCGAGTTCCTTGTAGAACGGCACGTTGGCGTCGCCGTTGACGGTCGACACGACGGCCGTCTTTTTGCCGGCCGAGCCGAACTTCTTGATCGCCGAGACCTCGGTCTGCCAGTCGGAGAAACCGAACGGTGTGTAGTTGACCATGATGTCCTCGGCCGGCACGCCCTTCGACTTCAGATACGCTTCGAGGATCTTGTTGGTGGTGCGCGGGTAGACATAGTCGGTGCCTTCGAGCACCCAGCGCTTCACCGAGCCGCCATCCGCGCTCATCAGATAATCGACGGCAGGAATCGCCTGCTGGTTCGGGGCAGCGCCGGTGTAGAAGACGTTGCGCTCGCTCTCCTCGCCCTCATATTGGACGGGGTAGAAGAGGATGTTGTCGAGTTCGCTGAACACCGGCAGCACAGACTTGCGCGACACCGAGGTCCAGCAGCCGAACACCGCCGCCACCTTGTCCTTTGAAATCAGCTCTCGCGCCTTCTCGGCGAAGAGCGGCCAGTTTGACGCTGGATCGACGACGACGGCCTCAAGCTTCTTGCCGAGCAGGCCGCCCTTGGCGTTCTGCTCATCGATCAGCATCAGCATGACGTCCTTCAGCGTCGTCTCCGAAATCGCCATGGTCCCCGACAGCGAATGGAGGATGCCGACCTTGATCGTGCCTTCGGCCGCCTTGGCGGGAGCCGACATTGACAGGCCGGCAGCGACTACGCCGGCCGAAAACATTTTTGTTATCGTCGAGAAATTACCCCTCATGTTCCACGCTCCCAAGCTGGCTGTTTTGCATCGCAACAAGGTGGTGCAAGCGACGTGCCAAACGCGGAAGCATGGCGATGTGGGGAGCGATAGATAAATATTTACAACTGCTTATCGGATAGCCGGCGAACGCGGCGGGCGTCTCGGATGCATGAGGATTGAGAAAACTTTGCGCACACCTGCCTAGATTTTGCCCAAATGGTAAAAATGCCTAAACTTTAATCTCGGCCCCGCATACGGCAGTCCAGCGGCGGTTGCGGGGCAGCGGCAAAATGGGGCAAGGTCGCCGTCGAAATGAGCGACCTAATGGCCATCCTGATTCGCATTGCTATGACGTTCCTGCTTCTTGCGTCGGCCGTCTGCAACGCCCGCGCCGACTTCGCCGAAGGCAAGCTGCCGGACGGCGTCTATCACTGCGAGGTCTACCTGCTCGGCCTCTTCATCAACCTCGGCGACATCACCATCAAGGGCAATGTCTATAGCGGTCCGGTGACCTTCGGCACTTCGGGAACCTACAACTACCAGATGGACGCCAATGGCGAGATCAGCTGGCTGGGCCCGCTCGGCGGCTATACGAGCGGCGGCAACTCGATCTCACTGACGCAGGCGACGCTCGATGATCCAAGCAGTCCCGCCTTCGACATCATCATGAAGCAGCAGGACGGCGCCTTCACCGCCTCCACCTGCACGAAACACTGATCGAAAAAGGAACTTCGCTTCGATGCTGCGCACCACCTGCGCGCTTTATCTGCGGGTCGCCGGCCGACAGCCGAGGGCAACTGAAGCGGGAAGTTGCCTAAGCATTGACCGCGACGTCCAGCGCCAGGCGTGTCATGTCGGTGAACAGCGCTTGGCGTTCGGAATAGTCGGTCTGCTCGTCGGCGGCGACGTGGTCGACCACGGTCAGCAGCGATAGGGCGCGCGCGCCGAACTGCGCCGAGATGCGGTAGAGCGCGCTGGTTTCCATGTCGACCGCCAGCGCGCCGAGCGCCCTGGGCTCGTCGAAGCGGGCGCGGCCATCGGGATGATGGAAGATGTCGCTGCAGACGGTGAGGCCGGCGCTGCAGGCGATACCGAGATCGGCGGCCCGCTGCAGCGCCAGCGCATGAAGCGCCTCATCGGGGCCGGCCGACTGGTAAAGTCCGAACACCTGCCCGCTGATGGGGCCCTCGGCGCGCACGGCGCTGGAAACGACCAAGCCCCGCAGCGGAACGTCATCCGACAATGCGCCGCAGGTTCCTGTGCGGATCAGCGTCTTCACGCCATGATAGTCCAGCAGTTCATGGGCATAGATCAGGAAAGAAGAGACGCCGATGCCGGTTGCCTGGATGCTGACCGGCTTGCCGCGGAAACGGCCGGTGAAGCCGAGAGCGCCCCGACGGAGATTGACGCAACGCGGCGCCTCCAGAAAAGTTTGCGCCATCCACTGCGCACGCTCGGGGTCGCCCGGCAGCAGCACCGTTTCGGCATAATCTCCCCTGCCCGCCTCGATGTGCGGCGTCACGCGCTACCACCCCCATGACAGGACCCATCCGATCTCCATCATGGGCAGGGTCGCCGCAATGTGCAAGCGGTAGCTGTTTAAGACATGTCGCGTAAAAGTGCGCAGCGCTTTTGGGAGAACGACATGCGTCAAACAAAGATTTGAAGCGCGTCCGCCCCGGCGCGACGCGCTTAAGATTCCAGCACGTCTTTGACGATCGTCGCCAGTTGCTTGAGCGAGAAGGGCTTGGGCAAGAAGCCGAAATGCGCGTCGGCCGGCAGATTTTTGGCAAAGGCGTCCTCGGCATAGCCGGAAACGAAGACGAATTTTATATCCGGCTGCCGCTTGCGCAGTTCGCCGAGCAGCGTCGGCCCGTCCATTTCCGGCATCACCACATCGGACACGACGATGTCGACCTTGCCGCCGAGCGCCTCGAAGACCTCCAGCGCCTCGACGCCGGAGGAAGCCTCGTGAACGGTATAGCCGCGCGAGGTCAGCGCCCTGACGCCGCCCATGCGAACGGCGTCCTCGTCCTCGACCAGAAGCACGGTCGCCGAACCTGAGAGGTCCTTCACCGTGTCGGCCGGCTTGGCTGGAGCTGCCGCCGCGGTGTCGCCAGGCTCGCTCACCTTCTTCACCTCTGCCACATGGCGCGGCAGGAAGATGCGGAACACGGTGCCCTTGCCGACTTCGGAATCGCAGTAGATGAAGCCGCCGGTCTGCTTGATGATGCCATAGACCATCGAGAGGCCAAGGCCCGTTCCCTTGCCGACCTCCTTTGTGGTGAAGAACGGCTCGAATATCTTCTTCAGCACGTCCGGCGCGATGCCGCTGCCCGTGTCCTCGACCTCGACCAGCACATAGTCGGCCGGGATAAGCTCGCGATACGCGAAGGATTTGCACTCCTCGGCCATGACGTTGCGGGTGCGCACGGTAAGATCGCCGCCGGTGGGCATCGCATCGCGCGCGTTGACGGCGAGATTGACCACCACCTGCTCGAATTGGCCGATGTCGACCTTGACCGGCCACAGATCGCGGCCGTGGTCGATCTTCAGCCTGATATCGTTGCCGACCAGGCGGGCAAGCAGCATGCGCAGGTCGGCAAGCACATCGGTCAGGTTGAGAACTTCCGGCCGCAAGGTCTGCTTGCGCGAGAAGGCGAGCAATTGCCTGACAAGCGACGCCGCACGGTTGGCGTTCTGCTTGATGTTCATGATGTCGGGGAAGGACGGGTCCGACGGCCGGTGGTTGGTGAGCAGGAGGTCCGACGCCATGATGATGGCGGTGAGCACGTTGTTGAAGTCGTGCGCGATGCCGCCGGCAAGCTGGCCGACCGCCTGCATCTTTTGGCTCTGGGCCATCTGACCCTCGAGCGCCTTCTGCTCGGTGGTCTCGACGGCGTAGACGATGGCCGATTCCTCCGCACCCTCGCCGCCGGCGCCGTCGGCGACCGCATTCACGTAGAAGCGGATGTGGCGCTCCTCATGGCCGGGCAGCAGCGAGTCGATCGGCTCGATATTGGCCTGCCGCTGCCTCGCCTTCTCGAAGGCGGCGGCGAAGGCCGGCCGGTCACGTTCATGCACCACGCTCTCGAAGCGCACACGCCGGTCGACAGCGTCTCGGTCGACGACGGACGAAAACAGCGACAGGAACGGCGCATTGGTGCGCAGGATGCGCCCGCCGGCATCGACGCCGGCTATCGCCATCGGCGTCGAGTTGAAGAAACGAGTGAAGCGCACCTCCGAGGCGCGCAGGTCGGCGGACGCGTCCTCACCCTGGGTGCGGTTGAGCACGATGGTGCGGGTCGGCCCGTTCACTCCTTCGCGGCTTGCCGAAACGCGGTGCATGAAGCGGACCGGCAGTGCCTGGCCGCTCATTGTCGTGAGATCAAGGTCGATGACGGCGTTGCGCGTGGCGCCGGGATCAGCCTTGACCGAGCGGACGAGCGCCATGCCGTCGCCGGCGACGATCTCCGGCAGCGTGACCGCGCCCGGGGTGAAGCTGGCAAGGTCGATGCCCAGCCATTCGGCAAGTGTCGCATTAATATAGGTGACGCGGCCTTCCTGGTCGGCTGAGAAGAAGCCTGCCGGCGCGTGGTCGAGATGGTCTATCGCCTTTTGCAGGTCGAGGAAGAAACGCTCCTGTTCCGCCCGCTCCTGCGAGATGTCTGCGATCTGCCAGGCAAGCATCGGCAGCCGCTGGCCCGGCACGTTGAAGGCGCGGGCGCGGGCGCGGTACCAGCGCGCGCCCGGCTCGGCCCCAGGCTTGATCGACTGCGCCAGGCGGAATTCACCGTCGCCTGCCTGGCCGTCGCGCAGGCCGGACGCCAGCCGGTAGATGGTCATCGAGGCCTCGGGGACATCCGAAAGCAGCCCCTCGACCGTCTTGAGGTCGGCCGCCGAAGCGGCGCCCGTCATCTCGGCATAGGCCCGGTTGGCGTAGATAACGCGGCCCTTGGTGTCGGTGACCAGGAGGCCTTGCGACATTGAATCGACGAAGGCTTTGGACAACTCGTCGCCGGTTGAACGCGGCGCGATCTGCACGAAGCCGATCGCCGTCGCGAACAGAAAGCCGACGCCGATCATGGCGAGCACGCCCAGCATGCCGAGCAGGAACGGATCGCCCAGGCGCTCGCGGAACAACCCGAAGACGACCGCGGCGCCGGTCAAAACGACGATGAAAATGATGAGCCTGGCGATGGCGCCCGGACGCGTGTTTTGGTCGACGATCGGTACCGGATAGAAATCGCCGCGCGTTTCCTTGGCCATGTGCCCCCTGCTCGTGATTCCGATGCCCCGACACCCGCGAACGGCCGGTTGAATCACATTCTCCTGTAGCGGAAAAGGCCCGGACGGCAAATGTCCGATAAAATCAACGATTCATGTTTCAAACTGTTCACGATGGGTGCTGTCGCCTTGCGGAGCCTAGTCCCTAAGGTCTAGTGTCGCGTCACTTCAAAGGCGATTGGGTGCACCGATGCTGCAGTGGCTGGATAGCGTAGCGGGGCCGGGTTACGTCGCTGCAATCCTTTGGACGTTCGCGGCCCTTATTCTGCTGGTCGTCGTCCTGCTCGTCATCAAGGTGGTCCGCAACCTGACTTTCGGCACCTTCGTTGCCGGCGGCAGGAATCGCAAGACACGGCTCGCCGTCATGGACGCCACCGCTGTCGACAGCCACCGCCGGCTGGTGCTGGTGCGGCGCGACGATATCGAACACCTCATCCTGATCGGCGGCCCGACTGATGTCGTGGTCGAACGCGACATAAGGCTGGCAGCACCTCGTCGCCCGGCGCTGACCGGAGACAGCGGCCAGCAACAGGCCGCCGCGCCGCGCCCGCGGGCGCCTCAGCCCGCACCCGCCCCGGCCAGGCAGCCGACCGCACCGGCGCCGGCTCCCGTGAGCGAGCCCGTATCGCGCCCGCGCGCGGCGCCCCTTCCGGCAAAGCCGGTGGTACCGCCTCCCCCGACCGCGAAGGTCATGCCGCTCCCCGCGTATGGGACGAATGGCACCAGCCGGCAGGCCCCGCCGCAGCCGTCCAACGACTCGATCGACGACACACTGATGCACGAACTCGAGGCATCCTTGGACGAGTCCCATTCCAAACCGGCAAGCAAGCCGGCGGCGAAGCCCTCGCTTGATGACGAGATGACCAAGCTTCTCGGCGAGTTGGCCAGCCACAAACGCTGATAAGGATCGGCCGTCCAAAACCATGATCTGAAAAAGAAAATGGCCGGAAAGATCCGGCCATGGTCTAAATCCTGTGTCTGTCCCAACCCGCGTCAGTCGTCGCGGTAGACCTTCTCGCGGCGCTCGTGGCGCTCCTGCGCCTCGATCGACAGCGTCGCGATCGGGCGGGCGTCGAGCCGCTTCAGGGCGATCGGCTCGCCGGTTTCCTCGCAATAGCCATAGGTGCCTTCGTCGATGCGCTGCAACGCGGAGTCGATTTTCGAGATCAGCTTGCGCTGGCGATCGCGGGCGCGCAGTTCGATGGCTCGGTCGGTTTCGGAAGAGGCGCGGTCGGCTAGGTCGGGATGGTTGGCGTTTTCTTGCTGGAGGATTTCGAGTGTTTCACGCGCTTCGCGAAGGATGTCATTCTTCCATGTGATAAGCTTCTGGCGGAAGTATGATTTCTGCCGTTCGTTCATGAACGGCTCGTCTTCGGAGGGTACGTAATCGGCGGTAACGATGTCGTTCATTCGACTCACCCAACAACCCCAAATTTGGCGCCTATATATTCGCGGACAAGGGGCTGCACAAGCGGAAACGATAACAGTTTCACGCATTTGTTAGTCTTCGCAGCAGCAGGCATTCGCGACGGCCATTTCTCAACGGTCGAGATCGAATTCATCAGCGATTCGGCGCGGTTGCGCGTCCTATGCCATTGTGCACGACACTGTTCTGGTGACTAATCGCCAAAACGCTCAGCGCGTTCAACATAAAGGGGGAGCCGGTTGAGCAGACTTTATCTGTTGAGGCATGCCAAGGCCGGATGGGCGCTGCCCGGCGTTCGTGACTTCGATCGTCCGCTCGACGAATCGGGCATGGCCGATGCCGGGGCGATGGGTGACGCCATGCGGGCCCGCGACTACGTGCCGGATGTTACGCTCTGCTCCAACGCCAAGCGAGCACGGCAGACCCTGGAAGGCCTTGCGGGCCGCACCGACACCGGCCGGGTGCTGTTCTTCGACACGCTCTACAGCGAAGATGCCGCCGGTTACCTCGATATCATTCGCAAGAATAGCGGGGCCGGCTCATTGCTGGTGATCGGCCACAATCCGATGACCGAGGACCTGGCCATGGCGGTGTCGGGCGACGGCGATGAGACCGCGCGAGGCATGCTCAACCATGGCTTTCCCACCTCCGGACTCGCCGTCGTGCGTTTTCCCGGCAATCTCGGTGAAGCAGGCCAGGGCATTGGTTATCTCGAGGCCTTTCTCAGTCCCGCCGATCTCTGACACCATTTCAAACGCCTTGCCCAAGGCCTATATCGGGCCCTGACGGGCGACCCAGAGGCAGATTTGGCATCATCGCTGACCACTTTCACCGACGAGGCGAGGATTGCGCTCGACACGTTGTCGGGCCGGGCCGCCGGGCTCTTCTCACCATCCCTGCGACTGGGCGTCACCGGCCTCTCCCGCGCCGGCAAGACGGTGTTCATTTCCGCTCTCGTGCACAACCTTATCCACGGCGGGCGGCTGCCGCTGTTCGAGGCGCAAAAATCGGGTCGCATCGCCCGCGCCTCGCTCGAGGAGCAGCCGGACGACGCCGTCCCGCGCTTCCAGTACGAGGACCATGTCGCGGCCCTGGTCGACGACCGCGTCTGGCCGGATTCGACGCGCGCCATTTCAGAGCTGAGGCTGACCATCGAATACGAGTCGGCCTCAGGCTGGAACCGGCTGTTTTCGGCCGGAAAGCTCTCGATCGACATCGTCGACTATCCCGGCGAGTGGCTGCTTGACTTGCCGCTGCTCGGTAAATCCTTTGCCGATTTTTCCCGCGAGGCGATGGAGCTGGCGGCCCTGCCGGTCCGCTCGGACCTCTCACAGGCCTGGCAGGGGCTGGCCTCCTCGATCGATCCGGACGCCGACGCCGACGAGATGACGGCGCGCCGCCTCGCCGAAAGCTTCGCCGCCTATCTCAAGGCCTGCAAGCTCGACGAACGCGCCCTTTCGACGCTGCCGCCGGGTCGTTTCCTGATGCCGGGCGATCTCGAAGGCTCGCCGGCGCTGACCTTCGCGCCGATGATGAAACTGTCCGAACGGCGGCGCCCCGGATCGCTGCAGGCGATGATGGAACGTCGCTACGAGGCGTACAAAACGCATGTCGTAAAACCGTTCTTTCGCGAGCACATCACCCGTCTCGACCGCCAGATCGTGCTGATCGACGCCATGCAGGCGCTCAATGCCGGTCCCGCCGCCATGGCCGATCTCGAACGGGCCGTCACCGAAATTCTCTCCTGTTTCCGGCCCGGGCGGGGCAATTTCGTCGCCGACCTGTTTTCGAGGCGCATCGACCGCATTCTGGTGGCGGCGACCAAGGCCGACCAGTTGCACCACGAAAGCCATGACCGGCTGCAGGCGATCGTGCGCCGGCTGGCCGACCGGGCAGTGGCGCGGGCCAATTTCAGCGGCGCCGATGTCGATGTGGTCGCCATGGCGGCAGTGCGCTCGACCCGCGAGGGCACCGTGAAGCAAGGCCGCGACACATTGCCGGTGATCATCGGCACGCCCTTGAAAGGCGAGAAGATCAACGGCGAGACATTCGATGGCAAAGCCGAAACAGCCATATTTCCCGGTGACTTGCCGGAAAAGGTCGATCCCGTGTTCGACGTTTCCCGGCAGCAAGCGGAAAACAATGAACCGGCGATCCGTTTCGTGCGCTTTCGTCCACCGAAGCTCGAGCGTACGGCCGAAGGCGTCACGCTCTCGCTGCCGCATATCCGCCTCGACCGCGCCCTGCAGTTCCTGATCGGAGATCGTCTGGCATGAATCCGCCCCGCAAACCGGCGGCCTTCCGCATCGAGCCCGAGCCCGCGCCAAGGCACGAGACGCCGCAGAAGCATCGCACCGACCAGCCCGTGCGCAGGCCACGCGTCGCCAGGGCCGATGTCGCCGTGGTCATTCCCTCGGAGATCGACGTTTTCGACCAACCGGATATCGAGCAGGCCGCTCCCCCGCCGGCGACCGCTCCAAGGAAGCGCTCGCTGCTGGCACGCCTGTTTTTCGGCGCCTTCGGCGTGCTTGTCTCGCTCGCGGTCGGCTTGTGGACGGATCAGCTCATCCGTGATCTTTTCGCGCGCGCCGAATGGCTGGGCTGGCTGGCGGCCGGCATGGCGGCCATCGCGCTTTTGTCGCTGCTCGTCGTCCTGATCCGCGAGTTCCTCGCCATCGCACGCCTCGCCGAAGTCGAGAAACTGCAGCGACGGGCCGTGGATGCGGTGGCGCGCGACGACCCCAAGGCCGCGCGCGCTTTGGTCGACGAGCTTTCCGCCTTCGTCGCGGCAAAACCGGAGACCGCGGCCGGCCGCCGCTCGCTCGCCGAATTGCGCGGCGAGATTATCGATGGCGCCAATCTGGTGCGGCTCGCCGAAACCGAGATTCTGTCGCCGCTCGATGCCCGCGCCAAGATGATGATCCTGGAGGCCGCGAAGCGCGTTTCGCTGGTGACGGCGGTCAGCCCGCGCGCGTTGGTCGACGTCGCCTATGTCGTGTTCGAAGCCGGCCGGTTGATCCGGCGCCTTTCGGAACTTTATGGCGGCCGTCCCGGTACGCTGGGCTTCTTCCGCCTGGCGCGCGGTGTGCTCGCCCATCTGGCGGTGACCGGCTCGCTCGCCGTCGGCGACAGTTTCGTGCAGCAGATCGTCGGCCACGGCCTTGCCGCGAAGCTCTCGGCAAAGCTTGGTGAAGGCGTCGTCAACGGCATGATGACGGCGCGCATCGGCATCGCGGCGATGGAGACGACGCGCCCGCTGCCGTTCATTGCGGTAAAGCGACCGGGGCTAGGCGATTTCCTCTCGGCATTGACCTCGTTCGCGACGCGAAAGGATGGCCAAAGCGAGCAGTAAGGTAAATGCAGAAACGGTCGCCAGTGACGAAGCATTAACCAATCTTCTTCATGGTCACTCTGGTTCCAACAGCAGACTCGTTCGTGCCGGGTGTTGTCCATGAAAAGCGTAATCTTGTCCTGCGTCATGATGGTAACGACTGCGGTCGCCGCACCGCTTGGCGTCGTCGAAAAGGCCGTTGGGGCAGAGCCTGACAAGCAGTTTTTCCGCTCGGTCGAAGGCAAATGGGTCGGCCCTGGCGAAATCATCGCCGGCAAATACAAGGGCACGAAATTCACTTGCAATTTCAACGGCTCCACGCCGGACGGCAAGGTCGGCATGACGCTGGACGGCGACTGCCGGGTCGGCGTCTTCACCCAGAAAATGTCGGCGACGGTCGAACGCCGGGGCCGGGATGGCTACAAAGGCACTTTCATGGGCGGCTCGAGCGGCAACGGCATGGATATTGTCGGTGGCAATGTCGTCGATCCCCAGAAGGTCGTCTTCACCATTAACCGCAATCAGTTGAACGGCGTCATGCAGGCGCGCGTCCCCGACGACAATTCGATGACCGTGACGGTCGCCGTGCGCGTCGACAAGCAGCTGGTGCCGGTCATCGGCATGAGCCTAAAGCGGGTCGATACGGTCGAAGTCGGCTCGATCGCCAAGAACTGAGCAGCGGCACTAAAGGATAGACAAAGGCGGCAGCCAATGGCCACCGCCTTCTTTTCGTTTTTGACTTAGCTCAACTCTTGATGGCGGCGGTCACTTCATCATAGGCCTTGCAAGCCTCGTCCAGAGTCGTGGCGTTCTGATATTTCGTCGTCACGGCCTGCACCTTGGCCGTCAGATCAGCCGCCTTGCTCGGATCCTTAGTGATTGCTGCCTGAAGCGCGGCAGCCATGTCCTGCGCCTTCTTGGTGGCGATCTCCTGTGTGCACTCCGGTCCCTTCGAACAGGCCGAAACGGCCAGCGCCGCAACACCAACGGCAACGAGCAAAAAATTCTTCATGTCAGTCATCTCCTCAAAAAAGGCAGGGGCCCATCGCCGCTGCCTTCCAATGGCCGAAGCCTTATGGCCAAAGCCGACCGTGCCTTAACCTTTGATTGTGACGGCACGCAACGACCGGGCCGCGCAAACTTGTGTACGAGGCTGCAACAGGAGTTTGCCTGACAGGCACGCGCTCGTTTCCCGGCCGATACCCCTGCTCTTCCTGCCAGCCCACCTGCACTTGCCTCGAACTCCCGCTGCATGCGAGGAGTGCTGAAACGAAAGGACGGCAGGCATGGCGGCTGAAGCATCGAGCAGCGATCTCGTACAGGTAGTGGCGCTGCTCGCTGCCGGCGTGATCGCCGTGCCGATCTTCAAACGTGTCGGGCTGGGCTCCATCCTGGGCTATCTCGCTGCCGGCCTGGTCATCGGGCCGTTCGGCCTCCGCATATTTTCCGAATCGGAAGCCATCCTTCACGTCGCCGAGCTTGGCGTCGTCATGTTCCTGTTCATCATCGGCCTGGAAATGCAGCCGTCGCGGCTCTGGGGCCTGCGCCGGGAAATCTTCGGTCTCGGCGCGCTTCAGGTTGGCGTCTGCGCCGTTCTGTTGACGCTTGTCGGTCTGGCCGGAGGCTTTCCGATCGCGCAATCCTTCGTCGCCGGGGCCGGCTTCGTGCTGACCTCGACCGCGATCGTCATGCAACTGCTCGAGGAGCGCGGCGAGATCGCCACGCCCAAGGGGCAGCGCATCGTCTCGATCCTTCTGCTCGAAGACCTGATGATCGTGCCGCTTCTGGCGCTGGTGGCGTTCCTGGCGCCGGGGGGCGCGGAGACCAGCCTGTCTGAGCGCTTGACCGAAGTGGGGATCGGGATCGCGGCGATCGTCGGCCTTGTCGTCGCCGGTCGCTATCTGCTCAACCCGCTCTTTCGCATCCTGGCCGATGCCCGCGCCCGCGAGGTGATGACGGCCGCCGCCCTGTTGGTGGTGCTTGGGTCGGCGCTAGCCATGCAGCTTTCCGGTCTGTCGATGGCTATGGGTGCCTTCCTCGCCGGCGTGCTGCTCTCCGAATCGACCTTCCGCCACCAGCTCGAAGCCGATATCGAGCCGTTTCGCGGCATCCTGCTCGGCCTGTTCTTTCTTGCCGTCGGCATGTCACTCGACCTCGGCGTGGTCGCCCAGAACTGGCGCCTCGTCGCTGTCTACGTCGTCGCCTACATGATCATGAAGGGGCTCGGCATCTATCTTGTCGCGCGCATGCTCAAGAGCGGCCATCGCGAGGCGCTCGAGCGGGCCGTCTTCATGGCGCAGGGCGGCGAATTCGCCTTCGTGCTCTATTCCTCGGCCGCTGCCGTCGGCATCATCGACGGCCAGGCCAATGCGACGCTGACCGCCATCATCATCATCTCCATGGTGCTGACCCCTGTGGCTATCTTGGCACTGCGCTACCTCACCCCGCGCGACGAGCAATCGCTGGAAGGAGTCGACATCGCCGACGGGCTAACCGGCAGCGTGCTGATCATCGGCTTCGGCCGCTTCGGCCAGATCGCCAGCCAGCCGTTGCTTTTGCGCGGCCTCGACGTCTCGATCATCGACAATGAGGTCGAGATGATCCAGGCGGCGGCCGATTTCGGCTTCAAGGTCTATTACGGCGACGGCACGCGCCTCGACATCCTGCACGCGGCCGGCGCCGGCCGAGCGCGCGCCGTGCTGATCTGCGTCGACAAGCCGGAGGCGGCAGTGCGCATCGCGCAGCTGATCAAGGCGGAATTTCCGCTGGTCACCATCCTGGCGCGCGCCTTCGATCGCGGCACCGCGCTGCAGCTCGTGCGCGCCGGCGTCGACTATCAGTTGCGCGAGACCTTCGAATCGGCGCTCGTCTTCGGCGGCTCGGCGTTGGAAGCGCTGGGCGTCGATCCGGAAGAGGTCGCCGAGGTGATCGAGGACGTCCGCCGCCGCGACACAGCTCGCTTCGAGACACAGCTCGCCGAAGGTATCCGCGCCGGCCAGCGCTTTCTCAAGGGCAATATCGGCACGCCGATCCCGACACCGCTTGCGCAGCCGCGCCGCGCCGGCCGGGCGCTGAACGAGGAGACGGCCGGCGTGCTGAACAAGGCAGAGACGAAGAGCTGAGGAGCCACGCATGGCAGAACTTGACCCGCGGGCGCTTGCCGTCACCAAATTCTGGCGCGATGCCGGCGAGGACGCCTGGTTCGAGAAGAACGACGCGTTCGACTCGGATTTCCGCACCTGCTTCCTCGAGCTGCACCATGCCGCCGCGCGGCGCGAATGCGACGACTGGAACGAGCATGCCGAAGGATCACTGGCGCTGATGATCCTGCTCGACCAGTTTCCGCGCAACTGCTTCCGCGGCACCGGGCATATGTATGCGACCGACCCGCTGGCCAGGCATTTCGCCGACAAAGCCATCGCAGCCGGCCAGGATATGGCGCTTGAAGAGTCACTCCGTGTCTTCCTCTATCTCCCCTTCGAGCATTCGGAATCGCTCGTGGATCAGGAACGGTCGGTCGATCTCACAGCCGCGAGGGCGCCGGATTATCTCAAATACGCCAAGGAGCACCTGGAGATCATCCAGCGCTTCGGTCGCTTTCCGCACCGAAACAAAATGCTCGGCCGCGAGACGACGCCCGAGGAAAAGATGTTTCTCGACGGCGGCGGTTTCTCCGGCTGATAGCCGGACCAATTCCAGAAAGTGTAGCGGTTTTCCGCCCAGAAAACTGCTTGAAAACAAACGGCTCAGCCGAGCCACCATTCCCGGCCCGACGGGAGGCGCTCGATCCCCGAGGTATCGACGGCACCGAGCCGTTCCGACACGCTTCTGCCGCCGACCACAAGATCGGGCGCGATCTCGGCCAGCGGCGCCAGCACGAAGGCCCGCTTCAGCATGCGCGGATGGGGAACCTCAAGGCCCGTCTCGTGGATCACCCGGTCACCGAACACCAGAATGTCGATGTCGATCAGGCGCGGCCCCCAACGTTCCTCGCGCACCCGCTTCAGGCGCCTTTCGACGTCCAGGCAGAGATCGAGCAGGTCGCGTGGCGAGAGCGCCGTTTCGATCGCGGCCGAGGCATTGAGAAAATCCGGCTGGTCGAGCTTGCCCCAGGGCGGCGTGCGGTAGAGCGAGGAAACGGCGGTGACGCGCGTCTTGTCGTCACCGTCCAGCATGCGCAGCGCCGCGGCCATGGATTTCGCCGGGTCGCCGAGATTGCCGCCGAGACTGAGGTAGACGGCGCTATTGAGGCCAGACAACGGTCACCTCGACATGATCGAGCACGCCCGGGACCGGGGCGTTCGGCTTGCGCACGGTAATTTCCGCTTTCCTGATCTGCGGAAACCGCGCCGCCAGCGCCTTCGCAACTTCCAACGCCAGCGCCTCGATCAGGAAACGCCGGTGCCCGGTGACGATCTTCTCGATAACCGCAAAGGCGATGCCGTAGTTGACGGTATCCTCGATGGAATCGTCCTCCAGCGGGCGGCTCGGCTCGACCGTGAGTTCGGCGTCGACATAAAAACGCTGACCGAGCGTCTCCTCCTCGTCCAGCACGCCGTGCCGGGCAAAGAAGGCGCAGTTCTTCATGCGGATGACATACATCGTCAGCGTCCGGGAGAAAGTTTTTCTCGGGCCAGCATAGCATCGGCCATCGCCAGCGCATCCACGTTGATTGCGACATCGTGGACGCGAAAAAGATCGGCTCCCTTGAGCCGCAGGATGACGCTCGTGGCCGCCGTTCCAACAGCCCGCTCAGCGGGCTCGCGCCGGGTGACGCCACCGATGAAGCGCTTTCGCGACGTCCCCGCCATCAGTGGAAAGCCAAGCGCCTGAAGCTCGGAGAACCGCGCCATCAGATCGAGGTTTTCCTCGGTCGTTTCCTTGGCAAAGCCGAAGCCGGGGTCGAGCACGATCTGGTCATCGGCTACATTGCTGGCGCGCGCGATTTCCAGCGATTTACTGAGGAACAGAAGCTGGTCCTCGATCACGTCCGGCAGCTTCCGGCGTTCACGGCCGGTATGCATGATGATCAGGCCGGCGCCGGTCTCGGCCGCGACTTTCGCGATGCCGGGCTCGCGCTGCAGTCCCCAGACATCGTTGACGATATGCGCGCCGGCAGCGACGGCCCGCCGCGCGGTGTCCTCGCGATAGGTGTCGACCGAAATCAGAGCCTCGCCCGATGTCGCGAGCGCCTCGATGACCGGCAGCACCCGCGCCTGCTCTTCTTCGGCGCTGATCGGGGCAAAACCAGGCCGCGTCGATTCCCCGCCGACGTCGATGATGGCCGCGCCCTCTTCCGCCATGCGGCGCGCCTGGGCTAACGCCTTCTCGGGCGCGATGAACAATCCCCCGTCGGAGAAACTGTCCGGCGTGACGTTGAGGATGCCGACCACGACCGACTTGGGGCCGAGGTCGAGATGGCGTCCATGCGCGAGTTGCCATCGCCTTGTCGTCATTGTCCATCAACCATGCGTGATCCGCGCGAAATCAATTTCGTTGCGCCGGCAACGGCCGTAAAGCAAGGTGCGTGAAGAGGCAACATGATGAACCGTCCCCTGCTCTGCGCCCTGATGGTCGCGCTCGCCGCCACGCCGGCCGCTGCGGCGAATCTGGTGAAGACCTACAGCTATTTCAGCGTCGGCGGCCGCACGCTGGACGACATCGAAAAACAGCTGACGAAAAACGGGCCGGAAGTGAAGAGCACCGGCTCGCGGCATCCAGGCGCAACGCAGATGGCTTTCACCACGCGCGTCAGCTACGCGCAGACCGCGAATTCGTGCCGGATTGCGAACGCGCAGGTGACCGTGAAGGTCAAGGTGATCCTCCCGGAATGGCGGCGACCGCGCAAGGCCGATCCGGAGGTCAGGCTGTTCTGGGATACGCTGTCGGCCGACATCAAGCGGCACGAAGAGCGCCATGTCGAGATCGCCAAGAACCACGCGCGCGAACTCGAGGACGCACTGAAGGCGACTTATCCTCAGAGGACCTGCGAAGCCGCAAAGGCCCGGGCCGCCCAAATCTCGGCCGCCATCCTCGTCAAGCACGATCGCGCCCAGGTGCAGTTCGACCGCGTCGAAAGCGTCAACTTCGAGAGTCGAATCATTCGGCTCCTGCGCTACCGGATGCAGCGCACCCAAAGTGGCCGGTTGCCCCCGGCTTGACCATTGGAACGGTGGTGCCGGCGAAAGCCAATCCTGCCGAAACAATGGTGCCAGGTTCGCAAAACTTTCAAGCACCGGTCGAAAGCGGCCTATATCGAACGACATATGGTGTTCGCCGTCCGGCGCTCCTTGGAAATACGAGATACGAATGACGGGCGCAGGACGCCCCGCACCGGCTGCTTCTTGCCGACGGCGCACCGACCTTGAAAGAGTGACGCATGGACCAGACCGTCGACAATCGCACGACGATGGGGACAACCGCCTCGCCTTCGATCAGCGAGAGCGAGAAAAACGCCATCATCGGCGGAGTGCTCTTGTCGATGCTTTTGGCGGCGCTTGACCAGACTATTGTGGCGCCTGCCTTGCCGACCATCGCGCATGCGCTCGGCCACGCCGAATACCTGCCCTGGATCGTGACCGGCTATCTGCTGACGGCTACCGCGATGGCGCCGCTCTACGGCAAGATTTCCGACGTCTACGGCCGCCGGCCGGTCATTTACGCCGCCATCCTGATCTTTCTTCTGGGATCGCTGGTCAGCGCTCTGGCCCCCAACATGCTGGTGCTGGTCATCGGCCGGGCGATCCAGGGGGCCGGCGGCGGCGGCCTTTTCGCGCTGACGCAAACCGTCATCGGCGATCTGGTGCCGCCACGCGAGCGGGCCCGCTACGCCGCATGGATCTCCGGCACCTGGGCGGTCGCAAGCGTCGCCGGCCCCCTGCTTGGCGGTGTCTTCGCAGAGCATCTCCACTGGTCGTTGATCTTCTGGATCAACCTGCCGATCGGCTTCCTGGCGATGGCGATCATCAACAATCCGCTGAAGAAGTTGCCGATCGCGGCCAAATATCACCGCATCGACGGGTTGGGCGCAGTGCTCTTAGTGATCGCCACGGCGCTGCTGCTTCTGGCGCTCAACTGGGGTGGCAGCACCTATCCGTGGTTCTCGCCGGAAATCCTTGGACTGGTGGCCTGCTCGGCCGCGTTCTGGGCGTTGTTCGCGCTGCGGCTGCTGAGGGCCAGTGAGCCTTTGATCTCGCTCGAAGTGCTGGGCAACCCGATCGTGCTCGCCGGCACGTTGTCGATGTTCCTGCTGCAGGCGGCAAACATCGGTGCGTCTGTGTACCTGCCGGTCTATCTGCAGTCGGTCGTCGGGCTCTCGGTCAGCGAATCCGGCACCGCCATGCTGGGTCTCCTGCTCGGCACCGTTGCCGGTGCCGCTTTCAGCGGCCGCATGATCCCGCGCTTCGTCCACTACAAGCGCATTGCCATGGTCGGCATCATTCTGGCGATCGCCTGCATCGGGGTGCTCAGTGCCATTGCGGCACACGCCTCGGTGCTCGAAGTCGAAATCCTGACGACCCTCATTGGCCTCGGCAGCGGCACGACCTTCCCGGTCAGCACCGTCTCGGTCCAGAACGCGGTCGATCGCGCCCATCTCGGTGTCGCGACCGGCGTCCTGACCTTCCTGCGTTCGCTGGGCGGCGCGCTCGGCGTCGCCCTGCTCGGCGCCGTCGCGCTCGGCTACGGCCTGCCGCTAGCCGCCGAGGGCTCGCAGACGCATCTCGAGCTGACATCGGCGATGCCGTTCGTGATGATCTTCCTCACCGCCGGCATCACCCTGGTCCTGGCATTGATCGCGCTGGCGCTGATGCCGGAAAAGCCGCTGCGCGGCAAGGACGAGCACGCAGCGCCCGTGCTCGCCGAATGATCACGTCAATCGTGGACGCCGAGCTTCTTTTGCAGGCTGGTCGACGAGGTCGTGTATTGGAAGACGATGCGCTCGCCCGGGCTGACGATGCGTTTCGCAGCCTGCGCCATCAGGGCGACCTCATGGAAGCCTGACAGGATCAGCTTCAGCTTGCCCGGATACCAGTTGATGTCGCCGATGGCGAAGATGCCGGGAACCGACGTCTGGAATTTCTCGGTGTCGACCGGGATGAGATTCTCATGCAGGTTCAGCCCCCATTCGGCGATCGGCCCGAGTTTCATGGTGAGGCCGAAGAACGGCAGCATGCGCGTGCATGGCACCTCGATATCGCCGTCCGGGCCACCTTTGATGGTCGCGGACGAGAGCTGGCCGTCGGCGCCCGCCAGCCCGCTCACCTGACCGACCAGGAATTCCAGCTCTTTCATCTCCTGCATGGCGTACATCTTGTTGACGCTGTCGGGCGCAGCCCGGAATTCCGGACGCCGGTGGACAAGCGTCACGCTTTTGGCGATCGGCTGCAGGTTGAGCGTCCAGTCAAGCGCCGAATCGCCGCCGCCGACGATGACGAGATCATGGCCGCGGAAATCTTCCATGCGCCGGACCGAATAGAAGACGCTCTTGCCTTCGTAGCTCTCGATGCCCGGGATGGGCGGTCGCTTGGGCTGGAACGAGCCGCCGCCGGCGGCGATCACCACCACCTTGGCTTCGAACACCTCAGCCTCGTCCGTGGTGACGCGGAAGCTGCCGTCCTCGAGCTTTTCGAGGCTTGAGACCATCCGGTTGAAAGTGAAGTCCGGCTTGAAGGGGTGAATCTGTTCGAGCAGCTTGTCGACCAGACCCTGCGCCGTGATCATCGGCCAGCCGGGAATGTCGTAGATCGGCTTTTCCGGATAGAGCTCGGCACATTGCCCGCCGGGACGGTCGAGGATGTCGATGAGATGGCACTTCATATCGAAGAGCCCGAGCTCGAACACGGCAAACAGACCGACCGGCCCTGCCCCGACAATAAGTACGTCCGTCTTGATCGTGTCCGTCATCAGCTCCGCCCCATTTTGGGAATGGTGGCGACAGTGCATGAGCATCGGCCCGCTGCCAAGCAGCCACGGGCAAAATTGGAAAATGGAGACTTGGTTCAGCCCTGGCGTTCGGGAACGCGCACGACCAGCCCGTCGAGCGCGTCGCGCACCTTGATCTGGCAGGACAGGCGCGAGTTGGGCCGGACGTCGTAGGCGAAGTCCAGCATGTCCTCCTCCATCGCTTCCGGCTCGCCGACCTCGCCCGTCCAGGCCTCGTCGACATAGACATGGCAGGTCGCGCAGGCGCAGGCGCCGCCGCATTCGGCCTCGATGCCGGGCACCGCGTTGCGGATCGCGTTTTCCATGACGGTCGAGCCGTTCTCGGCCTCCACGTCGAATTGAGTGCCGTCATTGGCGATGTAAGTCAGCTTGGCCATTTGTCACCTGAGGAGTCGCAGCCGAGATAATCACTCCGCCGGACAAGTCAACTGCGGCGCGAAAGCGCCACCGCATGACGTTTTTTCTGGATGTGCTCCCTGGAGGACTACCGGCTGATGGCGGCGATGAAGTCCCGCACTTCATCGATCAGCACGCCCAGCTTCCTCAGGATGCGACCATCCTCAGGCTGCTCTTCGATGGCTGCAGCGCATTCGGCGACGGCAAAGGCGCCGATGCCGCGCGCCGAGCCTTTCAGGCCGTGTGCAAGCAGCACCCGTTCTTTGGCATCGGCATCGACGATCTTGTCGCGCACCGAAAGCGCCTGCTGCACGAACAGCGCCAGCACCTCCTGTTCGAGCGCGCGATCATCCATCGTCTGCCGCGCAAGGTGGGCCATATCCACAGGTCGCGACCCTGCCGTTCCCGACACGTCGCCGCCGGGCATGGAAAACGCGATTCCACTGTCACCACGCATACGCACTGCTACTCCAAGAAGAGGGCGGCCGGCCGCCCAAAAATAGGCGGATTCCGGTCGCCAACGGGTTAACGATTGCCGGGGAAAAATGTTGTCACGGAGGCAGCCAAATCACGCTTGCGTTAACCTTATATTTAAAGTTTTACGTATCGCCGGGAATGCATGTTTTCTTTACCCGTGTGTGTCATTACGATACGAACGTCCATTTTCAGCCTCCTGTCTGGGACCAGACAAGCCAGAATCAGGCCAAAATCATTAAGTCCCGCGGCAGCTAGTACAGGGTAGCGAAGGCATGGCTAAGAAACCGACGACGACCATATCTCTCGAGAGCGACGTGGCCGCGGAACTGGAAAAGGCGCTTGACCTTGACCTGAACGGCGACGAAGGCGGGCTCGACATGGCCGCGTCGATGGAAGATCTCGAGGCCCAGATTTCGGCGGCCGCGGACGAACTGGCGCGCGAAGGCCGCAGCCATAGAATCGAGCCGGCAAATGAGCCTCAGGCCGCGAAGGCGGCGCCTCAGCCGAAGCCGGCGGAACTGCGCCCGGTCGAATCGCGCGCCTCTCAGCCGAACGGTTTTACGCCGGCTCCCGCCGGTTTCACGCCGGCCAATGACGATCGCCAAAAGGATTACCGGACGCTTCTGCATGGCCTCAACCGGCGCGCTTCGAGCACCGTCTACTGGGTGATAGCGTTCATCTCACTCGCCTGGATCGCGGGCGCCGGCGGCCTCGCCAACCTGCTGTTCGGCCCAAGCATCTGGCAGATCCGCACCCTCGACCAGTTCTTCGCCCGCCCCGAGCTGATCGGCCTGGCGGTCGCGGCGATCATCCCGGTCGTCCTGTTCTGGGCCTTCGCCGCCATGATCCGGCGCGCGCAGGAAATGCGCATCGCCGCGCAATCCATGACCGAAGTGGCTTTCCGCCTCGCCGAGCCGGAAAACCTCGCCCAAGACCGCGTCATGATGATCGGCCAGGCCGTTCGCCGCGAGGTCGCCGCCATGGGCGAAGGCATCGAGCGCACTTTGGCGCGCGCCGTCGAGCTCGAAACCCTGGTCCACAGCGAAGTCAGCCAGATCGAGCGCTCCTATTCCGAGAACGAAGCGCGTATCCGCTCGCTGGTCGACGGGCTCGGCAGCGAGCGCGAAGCGGTCGTTAGCCACGCCGAGCGCGTACGCGCTTCAATCCATGGCGCGCACGAGACGCTGCGCGACGAGATCGGTGCCGCCAGCGATATCATCCGCGATTCGATCCTCAATGCCTCGACCAAGCTGTCGATGACAATCAACAATTCGGGCGACACGCTGATCGATCGCATCAACGAGAGCTCGCTGTCGATCTTCGATTCGGTGGAAACCCGGCTCGACACGATCACCGAACGCCTGTCGACCTCGGGCGAGGCCTTCGCCAGCCTGCTCGACACCCGCATCGCCAAGCTGACCGACACCACGGACGGCCTTACCCGCTCGCTGACCGATCTTCTCGACGACCGCACCAACGGCATGGTTTCGCTGCTCGGCGGCGCCGCCCGCACGCTGAACTCCGAGTTCGAAGCAAGCCTCAGCGGCATCGAGCGGACGCTGGCCGAGCGCGGCCAGGCGCTGATCAGCGAGTTCCAGACCCGCGCCGAAGCACTTGACACCGGCACCCAGAAGCTCAATGCCGCGCTCGAAGCGCGTGCCCGCCAGATCAACGAAACTCTGGTCGAACGTGCGCGCGAGATCGCCAGCACCTTCGCCGAGAGCAAGGACCAGCTGTCGTCGATGATCGATCAGGGCAAGACCCAGATCGGTGCCGACATGGCCGACATCATCTCGTCGACCTCCTCCATGCTCGAAGCCCGCGCCACGGATTTCGCCGGACGCATGGAGGCGGCCCGCCATGTCGTGTCGCGCGCGTTCGACTCCGACATCCAGCGCCTCGCCGATGCCCGCGCCGGCATTGACGAAGCCATCGAAGACCACAGCCGGAAGCTCTCCGAGAGCAGCAACCGTATGGCCGCTGCCATGCAAGAGGACCTCGCGAAGTTCGCCGAGAGTCGCGCCGGCATCGATGAGGCCGTGGCCAGTCAGGTCCAAAAACTGGCCGAGGGCCGCAGCCTTATCTCTCGCGCGCTGGAAGAGGACCTGCGCAAGGTCAACGAGTCCCACGCGGCCATCGACGCCTCGCTCGGCGCCCATCTCGAACAGCTCCAAGAGGGTCGCAACCGCCTCTCCCAGGCGCTGAACGAAGACTCCGGCAAACTCGTGCAAGCCCGCACTATAATTGACGAAATGGTCGCCGGACATGTCGGCAAGCTGGCCGAGGGCCGCAACATTCTGGCGCGCGCGCTGGAAGCCGATCTCGGTAAGCTGGCGGACAGCCGCGCCTCGATCGACGGCCTGGTCGCCGGCCAGGTCGAGAAGATTGGCGAGGGCCGCGCCGTGCTCGCCAAGGCGCTGGAGACCGACATTGCCGGGATAAGGAACCTGATCGAGACCCATTCGGCCAAGCTCGCCGAGGATCGTGGCGAACTCAGCCGCGCGCTGGAGGGCGACCTGAGCGGAATCCGAAGCCTGATCGACAGCCACGCCGGCAAGCTTGTCGAGGACCGCAGCCTGCTGTCGCAGACGCTGGAATCCGACCTCGCCAAGTTGGCCGAGAGCCGCGCCTCGATCGACGGCCTGGTGGCCGGCCAGGTCGAGAAGCTCGCCGAGGGCCGCGATATCTTGAAGCGCGCCCTGGAAGCCGACATCAGCACCATCAGGGGTGCCATCGCGGGACACTCCGAGAAGGTGCAGGAGGAACGCGCCCAGCTGTCGCAGGCCCTAGAGGCCGACCTGCAGACCGTCGGCGGCGCAATCTCCGATCACCAGAACAGGCTGGTCCAGGACCGCGCTGTGCTGTCGAAATCGCTCGAGGACGATCTGGCCAAGCTGGCCGAGAGCCGTTCCAGCATCGACGGCTTGGTCGCCGGCCAGGTCGAGAAGCTTGCCGAAGGCCGCGATATCCTCAAACGCGCGCTGGAAGCGGACCTCAACACCATCCAGGGCGCCATCGTCGATCATTCGCAGAAGATCGCCGACCATCGCGCCGAGCTGTCGCGCGTCCTGGATACCGACATGGCCAATGCCAGCGGCCTCATGCAGACCCACGCCGACAGGCTGGTCCAGGACCGCTCGACCCTGTCCAAGGCCTTGGAGGACGATCTCGCCAAGCTGGCCGAAAGCCGCTCCTCGATCGATGGTCTGGTCGCCGGCCAGGTGGAGAAGCTCGCCGAAGGCCGCGATATCCTCAAGCGTGCGCTCGAAGCGGACCTCGCCAAGCTTGCCGAAAGCCGTGCCTCGATCGACGGCCTCGTTGCCGCCCAGGTGGAGAAGCTTTCGGAAGGCCGCGATGTCCTCACGCGCGCCCTCGAGGCCGACCTGGCCAAGCTCGCCGAGAGCCGCGCCGGCATCGACGGGCTGGTCTCCGGCCAGGTGGAAAAACTCGCAGAGGGTCGCGACATCCTCAAGCGGGCGCTTGAATCCGATCTGCAGAAGCTGGCGGAAAGCCGCTCGGAGATCGACGGCGTCATCGCCGGGCACATCGGCAAGCTGTCCGAAGGCCGCGACATGCTGGCCCGCGCGCTGGAAGATGACCTCGTCAAGCTCGCCGAAGCGCGCAAGGACGTCGACCGTTCGGTATCCGGCCATATCGACCAGATCGCGGCCAAAAGCAGCGACATCTCGGCTGCCATCGCTGCCGATGTCGAGAAGATCGAGCAGGCCTTCAGCCGCCAGACCGGCGTCATCGAAGAACGGGCCGGCACCATGGAGCGTGCGCTCTCGAACGGCGTCGACAATGTCCGCGGCGTTCTCGAAAAGACCGCCGTCTTCGTTGCCGGCGCGCTGCGCGACAAGGTGATGGAAATCACCAGCACGCTGCACGAGCAGGCGGGCGTCGCCTTCAGCGACGCCGATCGCAAGATTGCCGAACGCGCCGAACAGACTTCGGCTGCGCTGCTCGCCAGGGCCGAAGAGATTGCCAACGCCTTCGAGCAGGCCGACCACCGCCTGCACGAGCGCGCTCAGGACACCTCCAGCATGCTGATGGCCCGCGCCGATGACGCGTCGAACGCGCTCATGGCCCGTGCCGAGGAAACCGCCGACAAACTCGCCGCCCGCGCCGGCGAGATCGCCGGCACTTTCGACGCCGCCGACCAGAAACTGGTCGCCCGCGCGGTCGAAACGGCGCAGTCGCTGGCCGCCCGGGCCGGCGACATCCTGCGCAACTTCGAGGGCGCCGACGAGCGCCTCAGCATGCGCATCACCGAATCGGCCGAAGCGCTGGCAGCACGCGCTTCTGATCTCGGCCGCATCTTCGACGCCGCCGACCAGCATCTGATCTCGCGCATTGCCGAGGGTTCGGAAGCGCTGTCGTCGCGGGCGTCCGAAATTGCCCGCATCTTCGACGATGCCGACAACCGCTTGGTGTCGCGCATCGCCAGCAGCACTTCGACCATCGGCGAACATGCCGACACCATTGTCGGCGCATTCGCCGCCACCGAGCAGCGCGTCGCCGACCGTGCCCGCCAAACCGGCCAGGAACTCGCCGTCCACGCCCGCGAGATCGAGCAGGCGCTTGCCGGTGCCGACGAACGGCTGGCCTCGAGCGCCGCTGCGGCGGCGGCCCGTGTCGAGGAGCAGGTGGCGAGCGTCGAGAACCGCCTCGCCTACGGCGCCGAAACAATTGGCCAGAAGCTCAACGAGCAGGTCTCCAGCGCCGAGGCGCAGCTCATCTCGCGCGCCAACGTCATTGCCGAAACCTTCACGGCGGTCGGCCAGCATATTGGCCAGAGCACCAACGAGGCGGCAAAGACCATCGGTGCCAACACCCGCGAGCTCAACACCATGCTTGCGGCGCGCTCCGCCGAAATGTCGAAGATTCTCGACGAGACGGCGCGTCCCCTGGTCGAGCGCTTCGCCCAGGGCGGCTCCGAGCTGCAAAAGAGCATGGAAGAGGTCACCGAACGGGCGACCGAGAAGCTGCGCAGCGAAAACGCCGCCCTCGTCAATGCGCTCGCCAACCGCACTGCCGATACGCTCTCGGCAGTCGAGGGCGCGCGCTCGACGCTGGCCGACAGCGTTGCCGACCTTATCGGCCAAATGTCGACCTCCAGCGCGCAGCTCGGCCAGTTGATCGACCAGGCGGCCGTCAATCTCGGCCAGGTCGAGGAGCGCCTGAGCGGCAGCACGCAGAGTTTCGCGGCGACCACCGAGAAAGCGGCCCAGACCTTTGCCAGCTCGGCGCGCCTCGTCGATTCCAACACGACGCGGCTCACCGATCTGTCGTCGGCGACGTTGCGCGAGGTCGCCTCGATCGCGACCAAGTTCGACGAGCACAGCCGCCTGCTGTCGAGCGCCTCGGACCTGCTGAGCTCCGCACAGAGCAATCTCGAGCACACGCTGGAGCGGCAGTCCTCGCTGGAAGACCTCGCCGTCGGCCTGGTCAAGAAGTCGGAAGACCTCGAGAAAGTCATGCGCTCCTTCGAGAGCCTTGTCGGCCAGACGATGCAGAATGCCGAGGGCCGGACGATGGAATCGGCAGAGAAGATCCGCACGGCCATCGCCGAGGTCGTCGATTCGGCGACGCGGCGCTTCGCCGACGCCACCGAGGAGATGCGGCGCACCGCGGGCTCCATCAAGAGCGAGCTCGACCTCACCCGCGCCGAGCTCAAGAAGGGCGTCATCGAGATGCCGGAGGAGGCCAAGGAATCGACCTCGGCCATCCGCCGTGCCGTCTCCGAGCAGATCAACGCGCTCAAGGAACTGTCGGATATCGTTGCCAAATCCGGCCGCAGCGGCAGCAGCGAGACCGGCGAGCCGAGTGGATTGCGTCCCGCACCGCAGGCGCCTGCCCGCCCCGCCGAGCAGCCGCTGCGCCGTCCGCCGGCACCGCAGCAGCCTCAGCCGGAGCGCCCGGCGCCGCAGGCACAGCTCGGCGAGACAACGCTGCGCGGCACGCTCGATCTCGAGCGCCCGGCGGAAGCGCCGCGCCGCGATCCGAACGGCCGCACGCAGCAGGGCGGCTGGGTGCGCGATCTCCTGACCAACGCCTCGCGCGAGGAAGAGCTGAAGCCGGCGACGCCCGCGGAAGCACTGCGCGCGACCCCTGCCCAGCGTTCGCCGCTGCATGTCATGGAATCGCTCAACTCGCTGTCCGTCGACATCGCCCGCGCCATCGACCATGACGCCTCGATCGAGCTATGGAACCGCTACCGCCGCGGCGAGCGCGACGTGTTCACGCGCCGGCTTTACACGCTGAAGGGCCAGCAGACTTTCGACGAGATCCGCCGCAAGTATCAGGCCGAGGCCGAGTTCCGCGCCGCCGTCGACCGCTACTGCGACGATTTCGAGAAGCTGCTCAAGGACGTGTCGCGCAACGACCGCGACAACATCATGGCGCAGACTTATCTCACGTCGGACACCGGCAAGGTCTACACGATGCTGGCCCACGCCAGCGGCCGCCTGCACTGAGCGGCTGTAACAAGAAAGGCGGGACAAACTCCTTTGTCCCGCCATGGTTGTGAACGTGAGCTGCGATAGATATCCTCGGTAGTGACGGGGAGGGGCCACGCCTTGGCGCTTGCTGGCGATTGACGAAAACCGTTGAAGACGGCGTCTTTCTCCCCGTCTCTATACGCGGAGAATGCCCGGCAGGGGCACCGAGGGGCAGCACCGAAGTTCAGCTTTTCGCCCGGGAGGCGAAGGCCTCACCGGATGGAACGTTTTCAGATCACCGAATCCGTCCAGCGCACGATGTCCTTCGCCGCCAGGCCGAAGGCGTTGTCCAGCGCGCCGACATAGGCGGCGTTGCCGCTGCCGGAGACCGGTGCGCTCGCCGTGAAGTCCTTCGAGGCGCGCACCTCGCCGTTGCGGTCGTTGAGGATGCGCACGAACAGGTCGACATCGGCATGCTCGCCGCCGTTGACCCGGACTTCGAAGGAGCGGACCTCGACGATGATCTGGTAGTCGATCGCCAGCCCCTCGCCCGGCTTGCCGACGCCGGCAAAGCTGCCGGAACGCTGGAACGTCTCGGCGAGCCTGGCCTGCACGATCAGCGGCAGGCGGTCCGCCCATTGCGCGCCCTTGAGGAACTGGATCGACTGGTCGGACGGTCTGATGACGATGTTCTGGCTGTCCAGCGCTTTCAGCGCAGAGGGTTGGGCGATCAGGATCTGGCGGCGGCTGTGGCCCCGCATGTCGACCGAAGGCGCGGAAAGCTCGAACGTGTCGAGCGGCGCCGGCCTGCCCCCCAGTACCGCGCAGCCTGCAAGCGTGAACACGAGCGCCGCGGCAGCAACGGACTTCAACCCTCTCACTGACTTCAAGCGCGATCCCCACTGTCCCCGGATCTGACGATCAACTTACAGCTGCAATCCATGTTCTTGGCGTTCGCAGCAGCGGAAGTCAACGCCGTGCCCTGCCGTCAAACTGACGGACCTCCCCCTCGCCGCCCGTCAGTATGCGCTGCGGGTTGCGGCTGAGATCGGTCACCGCCTCCTCGATTCGGCTGATCGAGCGCCGGCTGGCCTGAACCAGCGCCTCGACATCCTGCAGCCCCTGGCCGGAGAAGCGCGACAGATTGTCGACGATGGTGCCCAGTCGAGAGTTCAGCGTATCGGCAACCTGCTTGAAGGATTTCAGCGTCGCCCGAGCATCGGCCATCACGCCATTCGCTTCGCCGGACCCGAGAAGCTTGTCGACTTTCTCGAGAATTCCGTCGACGCGCACGGAGGCGTCGTTGAGGCGTTGCGCAAGCTGGCGGGCATTCTTGATCGTATCGTTGATGTCGTCGGAGCGGTTGGCGATCTTGTCGGTGACCCTGGCGATGTCAGCGGCCGCCTTGTTGGCGCTGTCGCTCGCCTTCTGGATGTTGGCGAGCGCCGTACGGACATCCGCCGGATCTATCCCATCGAGAACGCCGTTGACCTTGGCGAGCGTCCCTTGCGTCTGCTTGGCGAAGTCGTTGACCGACCCCACCGCGGCATCGACGTTCTTCAGCACGCCGTCCAACTGCCCGCTGGTTTCCTTGAGGTTCGCGGTGACCGTGTCGACATTGGCGACGATGCTTTTGATCCGGTCCTTGTCGACCGAATTGAGCAGGCCCTCGGCCGCCTTCAGCGTGCTGTCGAGTCGGCCCGACACATTCTGCAATTGCGCCGAAAGCGAGCTCACGGCGGACAGGAATTTGTCGATGCCGTCCGAATTCTTGGCAAGCGCGTTAGAGAAGGTCTCGACGTTCTTGACGGTCTGCGTCAGCGGCCCGCGAACATCCTTGGTGAAGCCTTCCAGCTCGGAAAGCACCTTGTCGGCACGGGTGAAGATGTTCTGCGCCGTCTGCAGCAGGTTGGTCACCGCCGACGGATTGGCGACGATCTCCGGAACCCTGCCTTCTTTCTCGGCCTGGTCGAGCAGCTTCACTTCCTTGGGATCGGCGCCTTTCAGCTCGATATTGGCCTGGCCGGTCAGACCGGCGAGCCCGATATCGGCCTGCGTGGACTTGGTGATCGGAGTCATCCGGTCGATCTCGGTGTCGGCGATGGCGACGGTCGGGTTGTCGACATCGATATAGACCCGTTTGACGTCGCCCACCTTGACGCCGTTGAACAGCACGAAGCTGCCGCGGCCAAGGCCCGAAGCCGAGCCCGGGATGCGCACGCGCAACAGCGTGGTCTCACCACGCTCGCCGATCGCGGCCGTCCAGTAGACGAAGGCGAAGGCCGCGAGGATCGCGGCCAGCGTGAAAATGCCGACGATTACGTAGTTGGCTCTGGTTTCCATTGCCCCACTTATGGCTATGCGCGCGCCGCAAGATCAAGTTGCCGGGCGCGTTTTCCGCGGAAATAGGATTTCACCCACGGCTCCTCGCTCTTCAGCATGTCGTCGATCGTGCCTTCCACAAGCACCCTCTTCTTGCCGAGCACCGCCACGTGATCGCAGGCGGTGAACAGCGTGTCGAGATCGTGCGTGACCATGTAGACCGTCAAATCCATCGTATCGCGCAGCTTGACGACCAATTCATCGAATTCGGCCGCGCTGATCGGATCGAGGCCCGAGGTCGGCTCGTCGAGGAAGACGATGTCCGGGTCGAGAGCCAGCGCGCGGGCCAACGCCGCGCGCTTGATCATGCCGCCCGACAGCTCGGAGGGGAATTTCTGCGCTGCGTCCGGCGGCAGCCCGACCAGCTCGACCTTGAGCATGGCGAGCTCGTCCATCAGCTTCTTCGGCAGGTCGAGATATTCGCGCATCGGCACCTGCACGTTTTCCAGCACCGTCAGCGCCGAAAACAGCGCGCCGTGCTGGAACAGGACGCCAAGCCGCATATCGATGCGCAGGCGTTCCATCTCGCTTGCCTTGTCGACGTCGACGCCGAACAGCCTGATGGTTCCGGATTGCTTCGGCATCAGCCCGAGGATGGTGCGCAGCAACACCGACTTGCCCGCGCCCGAGGCGCCGACGAAGCCCAGGATCTCGCCGCGCTTGATGTCGAGCGAAAGCTTGTCGAGGATCAGCTTGTCTTCGATGGCAACGGTGACCTCATGGACCGAAAGCACGATCTCGCTTTCATCCGTGTTCTGCGCCGTCTTGACCCCGTTGCCGCTTGCGACCGCCATCTCAGAACCCGATCGATGCGTAGAACATGGCGAAAAGCCCGTCGAGGATGATGACGACGAAGATCGACTTCACCACCGAGGCGGTCACGTGCTGACCCAACGATTCGGCGCTGCCGCCGACCTTCATGCCCTCGACCGAAGCGATGGTGCCGATGATCATGGCCATGAACGGCGCCTTGATCAGCCCGGCAAAAATGGTGCTGAGGTCGATGGCAACCCGCAGCCGATCGATGAATGCCGCCGGTGGAATGTCGGAATAGAGCCAGGCGGCGATGATGCCGCCCCCCAGCGCAGCGAAATTGGCAATGATCGTCAAGCACGGCAGCGCAATCACCAGGGCGACGAGCCGCGGAAACACCAGCACGCCGATCGGGTTCAACCCGATCACCTTGAGCGCGTCGACCTCCTCGCGCATCTTCATCGAGCCGATTTCGGCGGTGATGGCGCTGCCCGAGCGGCCGGCGAGCATGATCGCGGTCATCAGCACGCCAAGCTCGCGCAGGATCAGCACGCCGACGAGATCGACGACGAAAATGTCGGCGCCGAAATAGCTGAGCTGATAAGCGCCCTGCTGGGCGACGATGGCGCCGACGATGGCCGACATCAGCACCACCACGGGAATGGCGCCGACGCCCATGCGATCGATCTGGTTGAAGATTGCTGCCGGATTGACGGCATGGCCGCGGCCAAGCTTCATCTGCGCGCCGCGGATGGTGGCGCCGAGGATGTTCATCGAGGCCAGAAAATCGTCGCGCATCTCGTAGACGCGGCGGCCGACCAGCTCCAGCGCGCGCAGAATGATGTTGGGTGGTCCGGCCGGCCCTGATTCGGGTTCGCGCCGCACCGCGTCGCCGACCGCGCCGAGCAGGATCGAGGCGATCTCGCTCTGCCCCTGCACATGGACTTCGACGCCTTTCTTCTCGAAGGCGCTCGCCAGCCGATCGATCAGCCAGGCGCCGGCCGTGTCCATCTTCTCGATCTGGGAAAGGTCGAGCATCAGCGTCTTGGCGCTGTTGCGGTTTTCGATCTTGCGCATCTCGGCATCGACCGATGCGACGGTCCGCGTCGTCCAGACACCCGAGAAAGCGCAGCCGAGCACGCCGCCTTCCTCGCCGACGGCAATGCGCGGCTGGTGATTGGTATCACCGGCGGGCGTGCGGCTTGCGTCGCGTTTGCGGATGGTCAACATGGCGTCCTGTTTAGCGTGACGGGACTGGCGTGTCGATTTGCCGGCAGACCGGTGTCGCACAGCCGGAGAAGAAAAATATGGCGCGTGTCATTTCGGTCGAGGCGGAGCGATTCCCTATCGCGGGCACGTTCACCATCTCGCGCGGATCGAAAACCGAGGCCGAAGTCATCAGCGTGACGATCGCCGAGAATGGACATGTCGGGCGCGGCGAATGCGTACCCTACAGGCGCTACGGCGAGACGATGGAAGGCGTGCGCGCCGCAATCGAGGCGATGCGCGGCCAGATCATCGAAGGCATCGGCCGCACCGCCTTGCTCGCGGCCATGCCGGCGGGAGCGGCCCGCAATGCCATCGACTGCGCCTTATGGGATCTTGAAGCCAAGCTGGGCGCTAGGCCGGTGGCGGACGTGATCGGGGTCGTTTCGCCGAAGGCGCTGGAAACTGCCTACACGCTGTCGCTCGCCGAACCTGAAGCGATGGCGGCACAGGCCCGCGCCAATGCCTCGCGGCCGCTGCTCAAGGTCAAGATCGGCGGCCACAACGACGCGGCAAGGATTCGCGCCGTGACGCAAGCCGCCGCGCAAAGCCGCATCATCCTCGACGCCAACGAGGGCTGGACCGATGACAACATCGTCGAGAATCTCGCATTCGCGGCCGAGCACGGCATAGCGCTGATCGAGCAACCGCTGCCGGCCGGCCGCGACGGCATCTTGCGCGACATCGCGCATCCCGTGCCGATCTGCGCCGACGAAAGCGTGCACGAGGCGAAGAACCTCGAAGCGCTGGTCGGCGTCTATGACGCCGTCAACATCAAGCTCGACAAAACTGGCGGACTGACCGAGGCCCTGATCCTTCGCAACCGTGCTCGCGAGCTGGGTTTCGGCATCATGGTCGGCTGCATGGTCGGCACGTCGCTCGCCACGGCGCCGGCAGTGCTGTTGGCTCAAGGCGCCGATTTCGTCGACCTCGACGGGCCGCTGCTCTTGGCGCGCGACCGCGAGCCGGGGCTCGTCTACCAGGGCTCGCTGGTCTCACCCCCTGAGCCGGCGCTGTGGGGCTGAGCGCGCGGCAAGACCGATCAGCGCGAGGCCGATCACCGCGATCGGGATCATCGCCAGGAACCCGTCGACGCCAAGACGATCGTAGAGCGGGCCGGAAACCAACGTGACCGCGGCCATGAAGAAGCCGTTGAAGAAATAGGCGATGCCTTGCGCGGCGCCCGTGCGCTCTTCGGAAACCGTTTCGCCGATCATCTTCTGCAGGCCGATCAGCACCATCGCGACCGAAACCGCATGCAGCGTCTGGACGCCGAAGAAGCCGACGACGCCAAGGCCGAGCGGCCAGACCAGCGGAAACGCGACCCATCGCAGGATCGAGCCGATGCCGGCGATCACCATCACCCCGACCACCGATACAGAGGCGAAAATGCGGTTGAAGAACAAGAACATGCAGACCTCGGCAACCACACCCCAGGCCCACAGCAGGCCCACGACGGAATCGCTGATGCCGATCGACTTCCAGTAGATCGACACGAAGCCGTAAAGAAAGGCGTGGCTGGCGGTGATGATGCCGACGCCGAGCGTGAAATAGAGGAAATAAGCGTTGAAGAGGCTTGGCGCCGAATGCTGAATGTCGGTCGCCGACAGCGGCGACGCCTTGCGAGGCTTGCCCATGCGCGGCGCCCACAACCCCGCGACAAGCGCCGCGGCAAGCGCCACGAAGATGATCACGGGAACGGCCTGAGGACCTGTGGCCGCCAGGATCAAGCCGCCTAATATATTGGCGCAGAAATAGGAGATCGAACCCCATTTGCGCATGGCGGTGTAGTTGGAGCCGAAACGGCGCACGCCCGACAGAGCCAGCGAATCGGCCATCGGCGAATGCGGCGTCCAGGGGATCGAAAGCAGGAGCGAAACGGCCAGCACGCCCGCATAGGTGGCCGGCAGGAAATAGCCGGCCGAAATGATCATCGCCGCCGCAACCAGCGCGATATAGACATTGGCGCGGTCCTTCGCCCGGTCGGCAAGCGCGGTGAGCATCGGCGTCGTCACGACGCGCAGGAACATCGGCGCCGCCAGGATGACGGCGATCTGTTCGGCGTGGAAGCCTTTCGCCTCCAGCCAGAGCGGAAAATAGGGCAGATGCGTGCCCTGCGACACGAACAATGTCGCGAAGATCAGGCTCATGCGCAGTTCGAAATGGGCGGGCTTGACGAGTTGCTCAGGCGAAAGCGGCGGCAGCGACATGAATCGATCCAATTACGCTGCATTCCACGACCAGCAACGCGTTTCGATCCCTATCACGCGGCAAGGCGCGGCGGAACTGCCTGGACCAGTCGATCTGGCTAAAGCTGTTGAAAGAGAATGAACCTCGAAGCCGAGAAAGCGGAAAGGCTCTCAGGCAGCTTTGACCGCCCTGCCCTTGAGATCGAGGATATCGACGCGCACCAGCGCGTCCTGGCTAGCCGGAACTTCGGGCAGCACATGCGCCCAGGTCAGGATCTCCATGCGGCCGTCGAAATGCTCGACCACCGCCGTGCAGCTTTCCACCCAGTCGCCGGTGTTGATGTATTGCACGTCGCCATAGCTTTCGATCGCGGCGTGATGGATGTGGCCGCAGATCACGCCGTTGACATGCGAGCGCCGCGCTTCCTCGGACAGCACCGTCTGGAACGATCCGATGAAGTTCACCGCCTTCTTCACCTTGACCTTCGCCCAGGACGAGAACGACCAGTAAGGCAGGCCGAGCAGGTGGCGCAGCCTGGTCACGACGCGATTGACCAGCATCGCCGTGTCATAGGCGTAGTCGCCGAGGTAAGCGAGCCACCGCTGGTTGTGCACGACAGTGTCGAACTGGTCGCCATGGATGACGAGCAGCCGCCTGCCGTCGGCGGTCTCATGAATGGCGCGGTCGGCAACGACGATGCCGCCGAAATGCACGCCCTGGAATTGGCGGGCGAACTCGTCGTGGTTGCCGGCGATGTAGGTGATCGAGGCGCCCTTGCGCGCCTTGCGCAGCAATTTCTGCACCACGTCGTTATGGCTCTGCGGCCAATGCCAGCTGCGCCGCAGGCGCCACCCGTCGACGATGTCGCCGACCAGGTAGATGGTATCGGCGTCATGGTGGCGCAGGAAGTCGATCAGGAAATCGGCCTTGGCCGCTTTCGAGCCGAGATGCACGTCGGAAATGAACATGGTGCGAAAAGTGCGGGGCTCTGGACCGGACATCGCGATTTCCACCTTTCTTTGGCGTGCCTATGCCTCGATTCATGCAACAACCGTATGACGGTTGCGGTTGGTCCAGCCCAGGCGCTAGCTTGCCGCCTTCGAAAAAGGAGAAATCACCATGAATCTCGGCATTCGCGGCAAGAAGGCCATCGTCTGCGCCTCGAGCAAGGGCCTGGGGCGCGGCTGCGCGATGGCGCTCGCCGAAGCCGGCGTCAACCTTGTCGTCAACGGCCGCAACGCCGAGCTGTTGGCGAAGACGGCGCAGGAAATGCGCGAAAAATTCGGCGTCGAGGTGATCGAGATTGCCGGCGACGTCTCCAAGCCGGAAGTGCAGAAGGCATTGCTTGCCGCCTGCCCCGCCCCCGACATCCTGGTCAACAACAATGGCGGCCCGCCGCTTCGCGATTTCCGCGAGCTCGACCGCGCAAAAATCCTCGAAGGCGTGACGCAGAACATGGTGACGCCGATCGAGCTGATTCAGGCGGTGATCGACGGCATGGCCAAGCGCGGCTTCGGCCGCATCGTCAACATCACCTCGCTGTCGGTCTATGTGCCGATCCCGGGCCTCGACCTGTCGTCCGGATCGCGCGCCGGCCTGACCTCGTTCCTTGCCGGCGTGGCGCGCACGGTGATCGACCGCAACGTCACCATCAACAGCCTGTTGCCCGGCAAGCTCGACACCGACCGGCTGCGCGGCCCGCATGAGGCCGGCACGCCGGAAGACCCGGCAGCGGCCGCCGCGCGCAAGGCCCGCATCAGCGCCGACGTACCGGCAAAGCGCCTCGGCACACCGGAGGAATTCGGCCAGATCTGCGCCTTCCTCTGTTCGGTTCATGCCGGCTATCTCACTGGACAGAACATCCCCGTCGACGGCGGCCTCTACGTCAGTGCGTTCTGACGAGCTCGTCTGTCCGCCGGAAGTTTCCGAGCCAACAGTCTGAAATGGATCGATTATTTTCGCTGCGGCATTGTGAACGCCAGGGCCGATATTTGGCGTCGCGAAGAATCGTCGCTGCATGCTAAAAGGCTCGAAAGCAGAAGCGCAGGGAGGGCCGCGAATGGACGGCGAGAGCAAGAAAACGGCCCGATCGAACCTCGATGAGGCCGCCCTCTTCTTCCACAAGCACCCCAGCCCGGGAAAGCTCGAAATCCAGGCGACCAAGCCGCTGGGCAACCAGCGGGATCTCGCGCTTGCCTATTCGCCGGGCGTTGCCGCTCCTTGTCTCGAGATACGCGACGATCCGGCGACCGCCGCCGACTACACGGCGCGCGCCAACCTCGTCGGCGTCGTCTCCAACGGCTCCGCCGTGCTTGGGCTGGGCAATATCGGCCCGCTCGCCTCCAAGCCGGTGATGGAAGGCAAGGCGGTGCTGTTCAAGAAATTCGCCGGCATCGACGTCTTCGACATCGAGATCGATGCGCCCGAAATCGAGCGCATGGTCGAGACGGTGGCCGCGCTCGAGCCGACCTTCGGCGGTATCAATCTCGAGGACATCAAGGCGCCTGAATGCTTCGAGGTCGAGCAGCGGCTGAAGGCCCGCATGGGCATTCCGGTTTTCCATGACGACCAGCATGGCACGGCAATCATCGTCGCCGCCGCGGTGCTCAACGGTCTCGAATTCGCCGGCAAATCGATCTCCGACATTAAGATCGTCACCTCCGGCGCGGGCGCTGCGGCGCTCGCCTGCCTCAACCTTTTGGTTTCGCTCGGGGCCAAGGTCGAAAACATCTGGGTCACCGATCGTTTCGGCGTCGCCTACAAAGGCCGCCTCGAGGAGATGGACCGCTGGAAAGACCTTTATGTGAAGGATACCCAGGCGCGCACGCTGGTTGATGTCATCGCCGGCGCCGACGTCTTTCTCGGCCTCTCCGCCGCCGGCGTGCTGAAGCCCGAACTCCTGCAGCATATGGCGCCGAAGCCGCTGATCCTGGCGCTCGCCAACCCGACGCCGGAGATCATGCCGGAGGTTGCGCGCGCGGCACGGCCCGACGCCATGATCTGCACCGGGCGCTCCGATTTTCCCAATCAAGTCAATAATGTGCTGTGTTTTCCCTACATCTTCCGCGGCGCGCTGGACTGCGGGGCGAGCGCCATCAACGAGGAGATGAAGATGGCCGCGGTCAGGGCGATCGCGTCGTTGGCGCGCGAAGAGCCCTCGGACGTCGCCGCGCGCGCCTATTCCGGCGAGACGCCGGTCTTCGGCCCGGACTTCCTGATCCCCTCGCCCTTCGACCCTCGGCTGATCCTGCGCATCGCGCCGGCGGTGGCGAAAGCCGCCTGCGACACCGGCGTGGCAACGCGGCCGATCACCGATTTCTCGGCCTATATCGACAAGCTCAACCGCTTCGTCTTCCGCTCCGGCCTGGTGATGAAACCGGTGTTCTCCTCGGCCAAGGCCGCCAGCGCCAAGCGGGTCATCTATGCCGACGGCGAGGACGAGCGCGTGCTGCGGGCGGCACAGGTGGTCCTGGAGGAAGGCATCGCCGAGCCGATCCTGATAGGCCGCCCGCATGTCGTGGAAGTCCGGCTGAAGCGTTACGGGTTGCGCATCCGGCCAGGCGCCGATTTCGGCCTGATCAACCCGGAGGACGATCCGCGCTACCGGCACTATGTCGACCTCTTGATCGAGCTCGCCGGCCGCCGCGGTATAACGACGGAGGCCGCCCGCACCATGGTGCGCACCAACAATACGGTGATCGCCGCGCTTGCGTTGAAGCGCGGCGATGCGGATGCGATGATTTGCGGCCTCGAGGGCCGCTTTGAGCGCCACCTACGCAATGTCACGCTGATCATCGGACCGCGTCCCGGCATCAAGGACCGCGATCTCTCGACGCTGTCGATGCTGATCTCGCAGCGCGGCATCATCTTCCTCACCGACACCCATGTCTCGGTCGATCCGACGGCGGAGGAGATCGCCGAGATGACCGTGTTGGCGGCGGAAGAAATCCAGCGCTTCGGCATCGAGCCGAAGGCAGCGCTGCTGTCGCATTCGGATTTCGGCTCACGCGATTCACCCGGCGCACTCAAGATGCGCCAAGCCGCTGCCATCCTCGCCCGCATCGCGCCGGAACTGCAGTGCGACGGCGAGATGCATGCCGACTCGGCTCTTTCCGAGCATCTGCGCCAGCGCGTCTACCCGCATTCGCGGCTGAAAGGGGAAGCCAATCTGCTGGTGTTCCCGAACCTCGATTCGGCCAACATCACACTGACGGCGCTGCGTGCCATGATGGACGCGCTGCATGTCGGGCCGATCCTGCTCGGCACCGACAAGCCCGCGCACATCCTGACGCCTTCGGTGACCTCGCGCGGCGTCGTCAATATGACGGCGCTGGCGGTGGTCGAGGCGGCGCACAAGGCGCAGGCGCTCGCCCCGATCTAAGTTGAGTTGGCTGGCGAGCCGGCGCCAAGGCCGAATTGTGTTGGGGTAGTAAGCTAGCGAAGAGTTAACCACGCACGCGGTAGCCTTCCACAGGCAATCGGGATTCCAGGCGGATGCAGGGGTTGAAGCTGACGCACTTTGCTGCGCTGCTTGCAGCGTTGGCGGCGTCGGCTGTCGCCGTGACTGAGCCGCAGGCGGCTTCTCGCACGTGCCGCCAACTCGCAGCGGAGCTTGCAGCCACGCGCGGCGGTGGCGGTGGTCCGGGCCTGATCCGTAAATATAACGATGCGATCGCCCGCCAGCGCGAGCAGCTGGCCAAGGCGCGCAGCCGCGCCGGTGATGCCAATTGCGGCTTCACGCTGTTTTCGCGCAATGCCGGCCAATGCGCGGCGATCAATGCCTCGATAGAGCGCATGAAGGCCAATCTCGACACCTTGCAGGCGAGGCGCGAGCGGCTGGCCGGCGGCGGCGCGCGGCGCGACCGCAGCCGCATTCTCGCGGCGCTCGACGCCAATGGTTGCCGCGATGACGAAGTCGAGCCGCATCGCGCGCCGATCCAGGAGGCCGTCCCCGACAATGGCGACGGCAATCTGTTCGAGCAGCTTTTCGGCCGTGGTGACCAGGAGATCGAGACGCTCGACACGCCTGGGGCGCCCGAGGCTCCGCCGGACGATCCCAGCGTGCGCAACATCCGGCGGGTCATCAACCAACCCGACGGCATGGACCTGCCGAGGATGAACGGCGAGTTCCTCACCGTCTGCGTGCGCACCTGCGACGGCTATTTCTTCCCGATGTCGAACGCCGCCTCTGTTGGCGATTTCGAGCGCGATCAGAAGAATTGCGAATCGAGCTGCCCCGGCACCGAGATGCAGGTCTTCTACACGCGCGGCATGGACGATGACGCCGGCAACATGACATCCTCGGCGACCGGCCGTCCCTACGGCGAACTGCCGACGGCCTATCTCTACAAGCAGGCCAACTACTCGCGGCCGCCGCAATGCGGCTGCAACGCCCAAGGCGAAAACTTCTCGATCATAGGCGGCAATCCGCCCAATCCGGAGCAGTCGCAGCCGGACAGCGGGGCGACGACCCTCGTGCCGGCGCCCGCTGCCAAGCCCGATCCTGGCGCCGATCCCGAAACGCTCGCCAATGCTGCAGGCGGGCTCGACCGCGCGGCCATCAAGCAGTTGACCGCCAAGGTGCCCGTGTCACCGGTCTCGGCCCTGCCGCCGGAACAGCGCAAGGTCAGGGTCGTCGGGCCAGCGTTCCTTCCCGACCCATCAGCGGCAATAGATCTGCAAGCTCCGGCCCGGAAGACCGCCCAGTAAGGGCAAGCCGCAGCGGCATGAACAGCGGCTTGCCCTTGCGGCCCGTCGCTTCCTTGATCTTGCCGGTCCAATCCTTCCAGACGGTGCCGTTCCAAGGCTCCTCCGGCAACAGATCGAACGCCTGGTGGAGGAAGTCACGGTCCTCGCCGGAAAATTCCGCCGGCTCCTGCGGCCCGTCGCTCAGGATTCGCCACCAGGCGACGGCGTCGGACAAACGGTCGATATTGCCTCGCACGGCGAGCCAGAAGGGCTCGGCCCTGTCGCCGGAAATGCCGAGCACAATCAGCCGGTCGCGCGCCTCCTCGAACGGCATTTTGTGCATCAGCGTGCGGTTGAGCACGAAAAGCTCGTCGGGATCGAACTTGGCGGCAGACTTGGATGTCGCGGCCGGGTCGAAATGGCTGGCGAGTTCATTGAGATCGTGCGCTGCCGTGACATTTTCCGATGTGCCAACGAGCACGGCAAGCGATGCGACAGCCATCGGCTCGATGCCGTCCTCGCGCAGGCTTTCGATCGACAGCGCGCCGGTGCGCTTCGACAGCCCCTCGCCCGACACGGTGGTCAAGAGATTGTGGTGCCCGAACACCGGCGGCTCAGCGCCCAGCGCCTGGAACAAGGCGATCTGCACGCCGGTGTTGGTGACGTGGTCGTCGCCGCGGATGACATGGGTGACGCCCATCTCGATGTCGTCGACCACCGAAGGCAGCGTGTAGAGATAAGTACCGTCCTCACGCACCAGGACCGGGTCCGACAGTGAGGCGAGATCGACGGTCTCCTCGCCGCGCACAAGGTCGTTCCAGTGCACCTCGGTCCGTTCCGGCTGCAGCGGGTCGCCGGCGAAGTTGGGCAAAAGAAAGCGCCAGTGCGGCCGGCGCCCGTCGGATTCGTATTCGGCCACCTGCTCCGGCGTCAGCGTCAATGCCTCGCGGCCATAGACCGGCGGCAGGCCGCGCGTGCGGCGCACCTTGCGGCGCAGGTCGAGCTCCTCCGGCGTTTCGTAGCAGGCATAAAGCACGCGCGCGGCTTTCAGCCGCTCCACCGCGGCGTCATAGACTTCAAAGCGACGCGACTGGTACTCGGTAACGTCGGGAAAAATGCCGAGCCAATGCAGGTCGTAGAGAATTGAATCGGCGAATTCCTGCGTCGAACGGAGAACGTCGGTATCGTCGAAGCGCTGGATGTAGCGGCCCTTGTTGTTCATGGCGAAAAGCCAGTTGAACAGCGCGGTGCGGGCATTGCCGATGTGGATGCGGCCGGTCGGCGACGGGGCGAAACGAACGGTAACTGTCATGAGCGGGGCGTAGCGAATGCTTCTAGGCTTGACAAGACACGCCCCCGCGCAGGGCAACAGATAGTGCAAGCCAGCTAAAATGAAAAGCCGCTCGTCGGGCTCGGCTCCGGGCAACCCGGCGAACTGATCGCAATAACCGTCAAATCCAAGCTTTTCGAGGCGCCTTTCTGTCCCCGTTATCCACATATGTGACACACAACATATTGGGGTCACAAAACCTACAAAAACGAATCCTTGACGGGTCAGAACGAGTCGCTTTTTATAGGCCATGCGCTCCTGTTGCGGGCGTGGCCGGAGAGTTCAGAGGCCGGTCTTTTTTCCCGGATTTTGTGCGTTTTGCCCACATTTCCGCCCGTTCGCGAGGCCGGCGGAAGCGTTGGGAATGGTGGGGCTTGGGTGGGCGAAAGGGAGAATTGTCGGGCTGGAAAAAATGATCTGTTAACACTATATTTAGCGTTTGCAGGCAGGCTCGACCCTAGATAGTGTGAACCTCCCCTCTTCCGAGGGAATCGAAAAAGTTTCAGTTTTGAGGGACCCGCGGGTCGGCCTGCAGCCTGGTGAGCGCCTGGAAGGGCGTTTGCTTGTCGGCATGGTGCTGCCCGCGACGAGGAGAATGCCGGCGTCACCTGCGACGCCGGCAAACGGCGGACCGTGCTTTTCGCCTGGCGGGGCAGCAATCCCGGGGAAAAGCGCTATATGTAGACAAAAGGGACCGGACCAATGCGCATCGAGCGTCGCTTCACCAAGCCAGGACAAGCAGGTCAAGAAGGGGCAGCCTATGCGGAGATCGAATTCCGCAAGGCCCTGTCGGAGATCAAGAATCCCGACGGCTCCGTGGTGTTCCGCCTCGACAACATCGATGTCCCGGCGCAGTTCAGCCAGGTCGCGGCCGACATCCTGGCCCAAAAATATTTCCGCAAGGCCGGCGTGCCGGCCCGCCTGAAGAAGGTCGAGGAGAACGACGTCCCCTCCTTCCTGTGGCGTTCGGTTGCCGACGAGACCGAACTCGCCAAGCTCCCCGAGGCCGAGCGCTATGGTTCGGAAACCGATGCCCGCCAGGTCTTCGACCGGCTGTCCGGCACCTGGACCTATTGGGGCTGGAAGGGCGGCTACTTCAAGTCGGAAGAAGATGCCCGCGCCTTCCGCGACGAGCTTGCCTATATGCTCGCCACTCAGCGCGTGGCGCCGAACTCGCCGCAATGGTTCAACACCGGCCTGCACTGGGCCTATGGCATCGACGGGCCGAGCCAGGGTCACTTCTATGTCGACCCCTTCACCGGCAAGCTGACCAAGTCGAAGTCTTCCTACGAGCACCCGCAGCCGCATGCCTGCTTCATCCAGGGCGTGCAGGACGACCTCGTCAACGAGGGCGGCATCATGGACCTGTGGGTGCGCGAGGCGCGCCTGTTCAAGTATGGCTCCGGCACCGGCTCCAACTTCTCGCTGCTGCGCGGCGAAGGCGAAAAGCTGTCCGGCGGCGGCCGCTCGTCCGGCCTGATGAGCTTCCTCAAGATCGGCGACCGCGCGGCAGGCGCCATCAAGTCGGGCGGCACGACGCGCCGCGCCGCCAAGATGGTCATTGTCGACGTCGACCATCCCGATATCGAGGAGTTCATCGACTGGAAGGTCAATGAAGAGCAGAAGGTCGCCTCGCTGGTGACCGGCTCCAAGATCGTCAAGAAGCACCTCGAAGCGATCATGAAGGCCTGCGTCAATTGCGAAGGCCATGACGACGACTGCTTCGACCCGGCGATCAACACCGCGCTGAAGCGCGAGATCAAGGCGGCCAAGAAGGACGCCGTGCCGGAGAACTACATCTACCGGGTCATCCAGTTCGCCCGCCAGGGCTACACTTCGATGTCGTTCAAGACCTACGACACCGACTGGGATTCGGATGCCTACCTGACCGTCTCCGGTCAGAACTCCAACAATTCGGTGTCGCTGAAGGACAATTTCCTGCGCGCGGTCGAGGCCGATGGCGACTGGCAGCTGACCGCCCGCAAGGACGGCAAGGCGCTGAAGACGCTGAAGGCGCGCGACCTGTGGGAAAAGATCGGCTACGCCGCCTGGGCGTCGGCCGATCCCGGCCTGCACTTCAACACGACGATGAACGACTGGCACACCTGCGCTTCGGCCGGTGCGATCCGGGCCTCCAATCCGTGCTCGGAATATATGTTCCTCGACGACACGGCCTGCAACCTCGCTTCGATCAACCTCCTGCCCTACCGCAATGCCGACGGCACGATCGACATCGCCACTTACGAGCACACGGTGCGGCTGTGGACCATCGTGCTCGAGATCTCGGTGATGATGGCGCAGTTCCCGTCGAAGGAGATCGCCAAGCTCTCCTACGAATACCGCACGCTCGGCCTCGGCTACGCCAATATCGGCGGCCTGCTGATGACCTCCGGCATCCCCTACGATTCCGACGAGGGCCGCGCAATCTGCGCCGCGCTCACCGCGATCATGACCGGCACGGCCTACGCCACTTCGGCCGAGATGGCGGCCGAGCTCGGCGCCTTCCCGGACTATGACCGCAACGCCCAGAACATGTTGCGCGTCATGCGCAACCACCGCCGCGCCGCCTATGGCGACAAGGACGGCTACGAGAAGCTCGCCGTCAACCCGGTGCCGCTGGTCGCGTCCGATCTGAAGCAGCAGGCGCTCGCAGAGCACGCCCGCGCCGCCTGGGACCGCGCCATCGAGCTCGGCGAGGAGCATGGCTACCGCAATGCGCAGGCAACCGTGATCGCGCCGACCGGCACGATCGGCCTGGTCATGGATTGCGACACCACCGGCATCGAGCCCGACTTCGCGCTGGTCAAGTTCAAGAAGCTCGCCGGCGGCGGCTACTTCAAGATCATCAACCGCGCCGTGCCGGAGGCGCTGCGCACGCTGGGCTACTCCGAAAGCCAGATCGCCGAGATCGAGGCCTATGCGGTCGGCCACGGCAACCTCAACCAGGCGCCCGACATCAATCCCGGCTCGCTGAAGGCCAAGGGTTTTTCCGACGACAAGATCGCGGCGCTGAACGCGGCGCTTAGGTCGGCCTTCGACATCAAGTTCGTCTTCAACCAGTGGACGCTGGGCGCCGACTGGGTGAAGGAGACGCTCGGCTTCACCGATGAGCAGCTCGGCGATTTCTCGTTCGAGATGCTGCCGGCGCTGGGCTTCTCCAGGAAGGACATCGAGGCCGCCAACATCCATGTCTGCGGTGCGATGACGCTGGAAGGCGCGCCGTTCCTGAAGGCCGAGCACCTCGCCGTGTTCGACTGCGCCAGCCCGTGCGGCAAGATCGGCAAGCGCTCGCTCTCGATCAACAGCCACATCCTGATGATGGCGGCGGCGCAGCCCTTCATCTCGGGCGCCATCTCCAAGACCATCAACATGCCGAACGAGGCGACGGTCGAGGACGCCAAGAACGCCTACATGCTGTCCTGGAAGCTGGCGCTGAAGGCGAACGCCCTCTATCGCGACGGCTCGAAGCTGTCGCAGCCGCTCAATGCCTCGCTGCTAGCCGATGGCGAGGAGGACGAGGATGAGGCGGTCGAGCAGCTGATTGCGGCGCCCGCCGCGCAGCGCGCCGTGCAGGTGACCGAAAAGATCGTCGAGCGCGTCATCGAGCGTCTCTACCGCGACCGCGAAAAACTGCCGAACCGCCGCAAGGGCTACACGCAGAAGGCAGTCGTCGGCGGCCACAAGGTGTATCTCAGGACCGGCGAGTTCGACGACGGCCGCCTCGGCGAGATCTTCATCGACATGCACAAGGAAGGTGCTGCCTTCCGCGCCATGATGAACAACTTCGCCATCGCCATCTCGCTCGGCCTGCAATATGGCGTGCCGCTCGACGAATATGTCGAGGCCTTCACCTTCACCAAGTTCGAGCCGGCCGGCATGGTGCAGGGCAACGACGCGATCAAGAACGCCACGTCGATCCTCGACTACGTGTTCCGCGAACTTGCCGTCTCCTATCTCGGCCGCCACGACCTCGCCCATGTCGACCAGTCGGACTTCGACAAGACCGCGCTCGGCCGAGGCATCACCGAAGGCAAGGCGACGCCCTTCTCCAAAGGCCTCTATCGCGGCGCCTCGCCGGTGAAGCTGGTGTCGGCTGCTGGTTCAGACCCGAAGGGTTTTGGCGGCTCAGCCCCGACGACGGCCCCTGCCCGCTCGGCGCCCACCGCCTTCGCCGGCTCCAACGTGCTGGCGCTGAAGCCGGCAAGCGACGAGGCGATCGCCTACAAGCGCGACTATGAGGAGCGCGCCCGGGAACTGGCCGAGGAGATGGTGGAAGAGGAAGCCGAGGCCGCCGGCGGGGCCGAGGCCCTCTTCACCGACGCCGCCGCCAACGAAGCGGCTGAGGCGAAGAAGCTCGCCGCGACCAGACGCCAGCAGTCGCTGCTGCAAGGCTACACCGGCAACGAATGTTCGGAATGCCACAACTTCACCATGGTGCGGAACGGCACCTGCGAGAAGTGTGACACCTGCGGCTCGACGAGCGGGTGCAGCTGAGGGCGTCAACCAGACTGATAGGCATAGGCGAATAGGGCATCGAGGATGCCCTATTCGTTTGTAAACATGATATTTCCGTACCCGATCACGTTGTCGAACTTCAGATCGATCGCTGCTGCGATTGAAATTCCCTTTTCTAAGAAAATTAGCTTCGTAGTAGGGCCTAACAACGTTGGAAAATCGAACGTACTTCGTTTTCTTGCGGTACTATTTAATCGCGCCGAAGCATCCCTAAGTGACACTTATGACTTTCCGAATAATGATAAAGCCATCTCGCTATCCGTTACTGTAGACGAAAAATACATCCGGGAAAAACTATCTGGACTGGTCAATGCCAGCAGATATTTATCGTTTGACGACTAAGGCGGTTACCGTCTCGCGGTCTTTTGCAGTGGTCATCGACAGTGATCGAAAGCCAGACCGCCCTAACTTGAATGCCACAAAGTCCCGCGTGAAACTCGAGGTTGAGCGGGAGGGCGGATTCTGTTGGATAACCGAAGGCAGAGAAATTGAGAACTACCTTCCGCGTCAAGTAATTGAATCAGTCGCTTCAGATGTTGCTGGGGTGACCATTCAAGAAGACAAGCGCGAGCAAATCTTGAATCCAGAAAAGGTGAATAAGGCAGATTTTGCGCGGAAAGCCGTCTCTATAAAATCGGACGAATGGCCATTGGATTTGAAGAAGATGATGACGGAACTGGTGACCAGAATCCGGGCTGCTCGGTAGCTGATGCTCAGCGAAAAGTCTCTATGATCGACCACATCACCATCGAAGTAAGCAACCTCAAGATGAGCAAGCTCTTCTACGAGAAGGCTTTCGCGCCCTTGGGCTACAGCCTCTCCTTCGGCAAGGAAGGCGTGTTCTGGGCCTTCGATGTCGGCAATGGCTGTCTGTTCGAGATCCAGCGCTCCGGCGAGAAACCGCCGCTCACCCATCTGCATGTCGCTTTCCGCGTGAAGAGCAAGGCGGAGGTCGATGCGTTCTATCGGGCGGCGCTCGAGGCGGGCGCGAAGGACAATGGCGCGCCCGGGCCGCGTACGGACTATGCGGAGAACTACTATGCCTGTTTCGTGCTCGATCCGGATGGCTACAACATCGAGGCAATGGTAAACGGGGCGTAGTGCGGCAGCGCCCCCTCCGCTTCGTCATTCCAGGGCGGAGCAAGGAGCGAAGCGACGCGCGCAGACCCTGGAATCCATTCCGTGACCTTGAAGCGTTGCCGCGATGGAGAATTCTGCTCCGTTTGCACTCGTCGTCGAAGTCACGGCATGGATCCTCGAGTCAAGCTCGAGGATGACGATGGCGCGCGGCGATCATCCTCTTCGCTGCGGGAGAAAAGGCCTCTCAATCCTTGAACGTGATCCCGTATTTCGCCGCCTGTTCCTTGGGCATGTCGGCGAGCGCCTGGCGCACCGTGTAGCCGCCATAGACGTCGCCGCCGTTGCGGATCATCCAGTCCTCGACATCGGCTTCGGCCACCGTCATGCGGTCGCCCATCTTGTACTGGTTGCCGTTGACCGGCTTGTCGGCCAGCAGGCCGACGAAGTGGCCGTCGCTGAAGCCAACAAGCTGCATCCAGATGTGCTCGGTGGCGCCGTTCTGGGTCAGCGGGAATTTCACCGTGTAGGTGCCGGGCGTGCGGGCGGCCATCAACTCATGGAAGCGCGGCAGCGTCGAATGGCCCTTGGCCTTGGCGCCCTGCATCGCCTCATCGGTGGTGGAATAGGCGACCACATTGTCGGAGGGCGTACTGCTGCGCAGGTGCGAATTGAAAAATCCGTAGCCGGCGGCGGCCACCACAGCGGCAGTAACAATCAGTTTGCGCATAGACCCCTCCAAGACGCGATCACGAACACGTTACCGAAAGGGCGTTGCCGCACCGCTAAGGGACACAGTGAGTTGATGGTTAGGAAAATGCCGAAATTGCCGTCGATTGCCGGCCTGGCGCCGGCGGTGAAGCAGAAGGCCTCAATCCGCGTCGGCCACCATCTGGCCGCCGCCCAGCCACCTGCGCCACTGCCGCTCGTCGCCATGGAAGACATTGAGGTCGATGCGACCGCTCACGCCATGCGAGAGGCCGGAGCCCGAATATTGCCAGAACAGCCATTTGCGGCCCGGGTAGACCTTTGACGGATGGGCGGCCACCGCGCGCAGCCAGAACGGATAGTCGAGGAATGCGCCGCGCAGATTGTCGCGATAAAAATCCGGCGACGTGTAGATGATGGGCCGCTGGCCGTAATGGCGCTCCAGCTTGTCCATGAATACCTGCATCTTCTCCAGCACCTTCTGGCGCGAAGGCCGGCGCTTGCAGGAGGACTCGCCGTTCCACTCGACGTCGATGACCGGCGGCAGCGCACCTTGGACCCGCGGCACGTTGCGGATGAACCAGTCGGCCTGCTCGCCGGCGGTGCGGCACCAGTAGAAGAAATGATAGGCGCCGCGCTTCAGCCCGGCGGCATCGGCGCCGCGCCAGTTTTTCATGAACATCGGATCGAGATGGTCGCCGCCGTCGGTCGCCTTGATGTAGGCGAAGTTGGCGCCCTGGGCGCGCAGCTTTTGCCAGTTGATGTTGCCCTGCCAGCGCGACACGTCGACGCCATGGACGGCAAGGTGCCTGGGCGAGGCGCGGCCGAAATTGATCGGCTTGGCATCGCGGAAAGCATAGCGGGTGACAGGCCCGGCAAGCATCGCGGGCGCTGCGCGCGACAGCCGCTTCGGCGGGGAGACGAGTGCTGCGGCCTCGACCGGCGGCTCGACCGTCTCCGGCAGGTTCGGCGCCGGGAATGCCACCGTCTCTTCCTCGGCGAGGCCGAAGGGACGCGAGTTCCCGTCGTCGGGACTCGCGTTGTCCTCGTCAACGCGAGCATTCTGGTCGCCAGGCAGCGACGCCGGCGGCCTGATGCGCGCGGCGCCCGCCATGGAAACGGTCTCCACCGTCGTCGCAGCGTCGGCGGTCTTCACTGCCTTCGTTACCGGCGCGCTTGGCCGCACGACCGAACTGGTCGTCTCGTTCGACGGCATCTGCAAGGCATCGACGCCCGAGGTGGACGAGCAGCCGGCAAGGCAAAGCGCTGCGAGCACGAAACTGACGACGCCAAAAATCCGCATCTTGACCTGTACGCAAAACAAAACAGACCGAGGGCAGGAACAGCGCCACCGGAAGCGCCATTCCTAATGAGAAATTACCAACAAAGTTTGAATCAAAATTTACTTTTGGTCCGGGGAAGCGATTCGCGACCGGCCGCGCCAACGTGAATCCGGGAAGCCGCGGACCTGATCGGAACGTTGCGGACTCCGCCACAACCGACGTCTTGGGGAATGGGGTGTAACCCTGCCCCAATTCGTACCCATATAGGGGGCTCGCCAGATGCGTTTGAAACGCTCCGACCCAAGGATTGTCACCAATGTCGAAATCACGGACGATCAAAGTTGCGTCGATCCTCCTGATCCTGCTGATGGCGCTTGGAAGCGTGTCCATCGGCACCGCGGAGGCGCGTATGGGCGGCAGTTTCGGCAGCCGCGGCAGCAGGACCTTCCAGGCCCCTGCTCCGACGAAGACAGCGCCCTATACCGCGCCCGTGACGCGCTCGATGACTCCCAACACCACCCAATCGATCCCGCCGGCGCAGTCGTTTCCAGGCCAGCCGCGCCCGGGATTCTGGAACGGGTTCGGTGGAGGCTTTGTCGGCGGCCTGGTCGGCGGACTGCTCTTCAACGGCCTGTTCGGCATGATGCTCGGCCATGGCTTCGGCGGCATCGGCGGTGGCTTCAGCTTCATCTTCCAGCTGCTGCTGATCGGCGGCCTCACCATGCTGGCGATGCGATTTTTCAGCCGCGACAACGCCGCGCCGGCCAATATGAGAAGCTCCGCCATTCCCTTCGGCCGGCAAGACTGGGGAGGCGCGCAGCCCGGCTACCCATCCCGCGCCACGGGTTTGGGCGCGGCCGGCGCACCCGGCGCTGACGAAATCGGCATCACGGACGCGGATCGGAATGCGTTCGAAAATATCCTCGGCGACGTGCAGGCTGCGTTCAGTCGTGAAGACCATCAGGGATTGCGGCGGCTGACGACGCCCGAAATGGTTTCCTATCTTTCTGAGGAGTTGGCGGACAACGCCACCCATGGCCTCAAGAACGACGTGACCAATATTGAATTGCTGGAAGCCGATATTGCGGAGGCGTGGCGGGAGGGCACCCGCGACTACGCCACGGCGGCAATGCGCTGGTCGGCCATCGATGTCATGCGCAACCGCCAGACCGGCGCCGTCGAAAAGGGCGATCCCGACAATCCGGTCGAAGCGACCGAACTGTGGACCTTCACCCGCGAACGTGGCGGGCCGTGGCTGCTGTCCGCGATCCAGGATGCATCCAGCTAAACGCAAGAGCATCGCGCGCAAGGGCACCGCTGCGCTTTCGTGTCGCGGTGCTTTCGCAGCCTGATCGGCAGCTAGTGCCTATCCATCTTTCCTGAACACGCCGATCATCGGCCCGAGATTCCAGAAGTCGTCGTTGCGGCCGATGGCCGGCGCATAGAGGCTGGAGATCGAGCCGTCGAGGAACAGCGCGTTGGGACAGCCGAGCTCGTCACGGAACAGCCGCGCGAATTCGTGGAACGTCACCACGTCGTTCGAGATGGCGAAGACGACGACTCCGTCGCCACGCACGCCGACGCCGTCGCGGATTTTTCGCGAAGGGCTGCCGGCCTGGAATTTCGGATGCAGCTTGCCGTCGATGACCAGCATCGGCCCGGACTGGGTGGCATAGTCCACCTTCGGGACACGCTTCAAATAGTCCTTCGTCGCGCGAACGCCGGCCTTGCCGTCGCTAAGATAGAAGATGCCGTTGGGCTGCATCGAGAAATTGCCGGAGCCGGCCCCTGTCTTCGCCGACGCGATCTGCTGCCCGCGCTCGACATAGAGACCGACCGGCGCGAGATTGGGATGGTACATGCCGGCATTGATGCCGAAGAGCATGGTGCGTCCGGCGGCCTGCTGGGCACTTCGAAGATTGTGCAGCGACTGGTAGGGCTTGCCGTCGGGATCCTTCCAGAACAGCTCGATCGAGTAATGCTTCGGGTCCGTCTCGCAGACGAGATAGGTCGCGGTCTCGAAGGTGTGATTGCGGCATGGCGGCAGCGCTGCGAGCCATTGGCTAAGCCCCAGGCCCGCACCAACCACTGCCGGCACCGCCGATTTCACCAGCGCTGCCAGCAAAGGCAGCGATTGCAGCAGCGTTGCGATATCCATAGGCGCACCCGAAGCGAAGCAGGTTCAGGTGCCGGTATAGCGGATTCGGTGAAAGCCTCTAGCTCAACCAGCCGGCGGCGACGCCGATCAACAGCACGACGCCGAGCAGGCCGCGATAGATGACGAAGGGCCAGGCGGAAAAGTGCTCGAGCACGCGCATCAGTCCCCATATGGCGAAGAAGGCCGAGATCGAGGCGACGACGAGGCCGACGGCTAGGACCGACCAGCCATGAGCGCCGAGGTGGATCTTGTGCAGTTCCCAAAGCTCCTTCAGACCGGCCAACGCGATTGCCGGCAGGCCAAGCAGGAAGGAAAGCCGCGCCGCCTCCGGGCGGGCGTAGCCAAGGCCCAGCGCCGCCGTCAGCGTCGATCCCGAGCGCGACACGCCGGGAATGAGCGCGCCAACCTGGGCAACGCCGACGAGTAACGCATCGAGCACCGAGACCTTGTCCAGGGTCAGCCTGTGGCGGGCATAGATTTCCGACAGCGCAAGCAGCACGGCCATGGCGATGCAGGCCCAGCCGATCACGGCCAGGCCGCGCAGCGGCGAGTTGCAAGCATTGAGCACGCTGGATAGGGCAAGGCCGGCGATGACGATCGGAACGGTGGCAAGCACTATGCCGATCGCCAGGCGGAAATAGCGGTTGGCATAGTCGCGACGGGCCAGCGCCGCCAGCGACCCCACCGCGACTTCCCTGACATCGCTCCAGAAATAGCTGATCACCGCGGCAAGGGCCGCGAGTTGCATGGCGGCAGAAAAGGCCGAGCCCGGGTCCTGCCAGCCAAGCACGGCGGGCACGACGCGCATATGCGCCGTCGAAGAGATCGGCAGCAATTCGGTGATGCCTTGCACGATGCCGAGAAATGCCACCTTGGCGTAGCCCAGGCCGACAAAGCCGGTATCCAATCCCTGCATGCAGACGTCGGTCATCCCTGTCCTTTCCCCGGCGAAGAATGAATTGTGATGCGCAAAGCCCCTCAAGGACAGGCTTAGCCTCACGATCCGGGGAATCCAATTCACGGATTTGTAAGGTGCCGCTAATCCTGCTTGACAGCAGGCGCCTCCATATTACCATTCCCTAATCTTACACTGTAAGATCGATCGGAGGAGGACAAGCATGTCGACTGCCGCCCTCTCGGAACTGCAGCCGGTCGTCCCGCCGGTATCGCACCATCCGGAAATCGGGATCGAGGAGGTCTCGCGTGATCTGAGCCGCGCCATCGAGCGCGCCGAGGTCAATGCCTGGCTCGATCTCTACGATGCCGCGCCCACGGAATTCACCGCGCGGCACGGCTTGTCGCTCGCCCGCGACGGCGACCTCGTCTGGACCACCTGCACGACGATCCCGTTCATCCATTTCAACTGCGTGAAGAACATCGGCGTCGACGGCCCGGCCACCGAAGATCAGCTCGATTCGCTGCTGGCGCATTACCGCGCGGCCGGCATCTTGCGGCCGTGGTTCTACACAAGCCCGCACACCGAGCCTTCCCGGCTGCGCTGCTGGCTGGAAGCGCGCGGGCTGCAGCATCAGAGCGGCTGGGAGCGAATTTTTCGCGACGCAACGCCGCTGCCGGCCGAACCGCTGTTCTCGGCAGACGATCTGTCGGTCGAAGAGATTACGCCTAAGAGCGCTCCCGAATGGGCTTCTTTCATCGATGCGAAATACAGGCTGCCCACCTCGCCCTGGCTCTTGGCTCTGGTCGGCCGCGAGGGCTGGCGTCACTACACGCTGAAACGTGATGGCGCGGTGGCTGCCGTGCGCTCACTGTTCATCTCGGATGGCGCCGCCTGGAGCGGGATCGAGGCCCCGGTGCCTGGCATCATGGCGCCGAGCTTCGACCTCGACGCCATGCTTTGCGAAAGGCTGGTCCGCGACGGCATAGCCGCCGGCGCAACACTGTTCGTCGCCGATATCGAGGCGCCGCGCCCCGAACGCAACGGTCCGGCCTACCGCAACTACGCCCGGCTCGGCTTCAAGCTCGCCTATACCCGCGACCATTACAGCTATTTGCCGGCGCATTCTGGCTGACGGACGCGCCGGCCATTTGACGGCCTAGCGATGCAGCCATTGCATGAGGCAGGTCTTGGCCACGACATGCGCCGGAGGCACGACCGGATGATCGATACGCCTGTGCGTTTCCGCCCTGTCGCGCACCTGCTCCAGCAGCATGCGAAGCTCCGCCGGGCGCACATGGTCGCGTTCCATCACGAGTTGAATCATCGGGTCGTTCAAAAGCTCGTCCAGGGTGTTGATGCGCTCGCTCATCCGTCGCCTCCTCGATGCCGGCCCGCAGGCGTTAGATAGGCAGCCAATGATGGCCCGCCAATGACGCTTTGTCGGCTATCTCGTGAATCGAAGATGAAATTTTTGTGCAGGCCTGCGTCGCAATGACTCAGGCCGGAGGCGCGCCCTCATATTGCGGCAGGCCGTCGTCGAGCCGCACCCAGGGCTGTTTCGAAGCGGTCCAGAAATGCATGTCAGGGTTGAACACCGAAGGATCGTCCAATGAGCCCGACGTGACGCCGAGGATACCCCTGGAGTCACGTCGTGAAAACATCGTCGTGCCGCAGGCCGGACAGAAGCCGCGCTTGAGGTCCGGCGAGGAATTGATCGTCGCTACCGGCCCCTCGATCGAGACATCATCGATGCGGAACAGGAGCCGCGCGTTGAAGGCGGCGCCGATCGCCTTCTGGCAAAGCCGGCAATGGCAGACGCGCTCGTTGATCGGTTCGGCCTCGGCGCGATAGCGCACCGTGCCACACAGGCATCCGCCGTGGTATTTCGCCATTTCCAAGTACCCGATTGATTAGAAACGCGGGCACGGTAGCCGCGAACATCGCAGCGTCAATTAAAAAGCATTGATAGGACGCGATCGCTCACGGTGATGCCGGGCCGACACGGCAACAGATAGGATGGCGTCAGTGGCGCCGCGCATGGACTAAATAGGCGTCTATCTCGGTTTCGCCGAGCCATTTGGCGGCTTCAAGCCGATGCAGCCCTTCGATCAGGACATGACGTTTGCCGTCGTGGCGCACCTGGATCGGCGTCTTCATGCCGTTCTCGAGGATATCCTCGGCGAGATGACGCACCGTCTCGGGATGCAGCGTCTTGCGCCGCGCCATCGGCACATAGATGTCGTCGACCTTGACCCTTTGCACGCGCAGCATCTTGGCTCCCGGCGTTCAAACATCTCCCGAAGATCAAATAATCCGTTTGCCGGATATCGCCAAGCGTCTGCGCCTGCTGGCCCGATCGTTTCCATTTGACGCTTGGCCACCCAACGGTCTCAATGGCGACCTCTTGGTTTCGGTTTTTCCATGACGCAACTGCTCGCCGACTTTCCCGATTTCGGGCTGACGCCCGAGCAGCGCCGCGAGGCGGTGCGCGGGCATTATTACGAGTGGCCGGGAATGGATGGCTCGAGCGGCGAGATCTGGTGCTACAGCGACCGCTTTTCCTATCGTCCGGGCGAGACTGTGACGCTTTTCGTCAGCTCGACGGCCCCGCAATTCAGGATTGTCATCGTCCGCGACGGCGCCGATGAAACCAAAGTCTTCGAGGCGGCAGGCCTGTCGGCACGCTGGCAGGAAACGCCCGACCAATGTTCGGTCGAAGGCTGCGGCTGGGAGGCTTCGATCGAATTCCGCATCGGCGATGACTGGCCGTCGGGAGCTTACCGTGTCACGCTTTCGGCTGAAGGGCCGGACGGCAGGCCTATCGAAAGCCACCACCTCTTCATCGTCGCGCCCCTGCCCGGCCGCAAGCCTGGCCGCCTGCTGCAGATCGCCGCGACCGGCACTTGGCTCGCCTACAACACCTGGGGCGGCTCCAATCACTATCAGGGCATCACCGGCCCGAAGCGCGACCAGTACGCCACGATGGTTTCGACGCAGCGCCCCTGGTGCCGCGGCTTCGTCGTGCTGCCGAAGGACGCGCCGCGCGTGCCGCTGGAAGTCGCGATGCCGCCGAAGACCGTGCCGCGCTATCCGCATATGGAATGGGCCTTCGCCACGGGACATTCGAAGAAATACGCTTCTTCCGGCTGGGCCAGCTACGACAGCCATTTCTTCCGCTTCGCCGAACGCGCCGGATATCAGGTCGACCTCGCCAGCCAGCACGAGTTGCACTTCTCGCCGGAAATCCTCGACGGCTATGACTGCATCGTCTTCGTCGGCCACGACGAATACTGGACCTGGGAGATGCGCGACACGGTCGACGCCTATGTCGAGCGCGGCGGCCATGCGGCGCGCTTCGCCGGCAATTTCATGTGGCAGACCAGGCTGGAGGACGAGGGCCGGCGCCAGGTTTGCTACAAGTACCGGGCGCGGGCCGAAGACCCGGCCTATCGCGGCGGTGACATCACCCGCGCCACCAATTCCTGGGAAGCGCCGGAGATCGCCCGTCCGGGGAGCGCAACCTTCGGCCTTAACGCGACCAGGGGTGTCTATGCCGGCTGGGGCGGCTGCGCGCCGCGCGGCGTGCGCGGCTTCCCGGTTTACCGCCCCGAGCACTGGGCCTTCGCCGGCACCGGTATCTATTATGGCGACCTGCTTGGCAGCGACAGCCATGTCTATGGCTACGAGGTCGACGGGCTCGATTTCGAGATACGCGGCGGCCTGCCCTACCCGACTGCGGAGAGCGGCGCGCCGGACGGCTTGCAGGTGCTGGCCGTCGGCATGGCGAGCCAGGTCGAGGAAAGCGCCGACATTCCGATCGAAGACCAGTTCCTCAGCGACGAGGACGGCCGCTTCACCGCCGAGACTTTGTTCGGCGAGGCGAGCGACGCCAATCTCGACAAGGTCAAGCGCGGCAACGGCATGATCGTCAATTTCCCGCGCGGCAAGGGCGAGGTCTTCCACGCCGGAAGCTGCGAATGGGTCGCCGGCCTGCTAAGGCAGGACGCGATGGTCGAACGCGTGACAAGAAATGTTCTCGACCGCTATCTCGGAAAGTCCTGACATGCCGAAACCGGAAGTGCAGCCCTCGCCTGAAGCCGAAGTGCGGCCGCCGTCGCATTTGTTCTACCTCTCCAGCCTGCGCCGGCCACTCGTCGACCGCGCCGAGGGCATCTATTTCTGGACCAAGGACGGCCGCCGCTTCATCGATGGTTCGAGCGGACCGATGGTCGCCAATATCGGCCATTCCAACCGCAACGTGCTCGACGCCATGAAGCGGCAGATGGACAAGACCACCTTCGCCTATCGGCTGCATTTCGAGAACGAACCGGCGGAAGAACTGGCGCGGGCACTGGCTCACAAGCTGCCCGAAGGCATGGACCGCATCTTCTTCGTCTCGGGCGGCTCGGAAGCGACCGAATCCTGCATCAAACTCGCCCGGCAATGGGCGGTCGCCACCGGGCAGCCGAAGCGCTGGAAGGTGATCACCCGCTTCCCGTCCTATCACGGCGGCACGCTGGGCTCGCTCGCCATCACCGGCGACGACGCGCTTGCCGAGACTTTTGCGCCGTTGATGCGGGTGATGCCGACGGTGCCGGCGCCGACCGCCTGGCGCGATCGCGACAATCTCTCGATGGAGCAGCGCGGCATCCGTTATGCCGACATGCTCGAAGAAAAGATACAGGCCGAAGGCCCGGAAAGCGTGCTCGCCTTCATCATGGAACCCGTCGGCGGCGCGGCAACGGCAGCCCTTGTCGCGCCCGACAGCTACTATCCGCGCATCCGCGAGATCTGCGACCGCTACGGCATCCTGCTCATCCATGACGAGGTGATGAGCGGTGCCGGCCGCACAGGTAAATTTTTGGGCGGCGACCATTGGAACTGCAAGCCGGACATCGTCGCGCTATCGAAAGGGCTGGGCTCGGGCTATGCGCCGCTCGGCGCGCTGGCAGCTCCCATGCGGCTCGTCGAGCCTCTGCTCGCCTCCGGCGGCTTCCAGCACGGCCACACCTATGCCGGCAATCCGCTCGCCTGCGCGGCCGGCCTTGCGGTGCTGAGCGAAATGGACCGGCTCGATCTCGTCGCCAACGCAGCCGCCATGGGGGATGTGCTGATCGGCGAGTTGAAGGCGCTGCAAAGGCGCTTCCCGTTCATCGCCGACGTGCGCGGCAAGGGTCTGCTCCTTGGCGCCGAGATGGTGGCCGATCCGGAGACGCTGAAGCCCATCGACCCGGCCCGCAAGGCGACGCAGCGCCTGCTCGACCATGCCTATGCGCGCGGCCTGATCATCTACGGCCGCAAGGTCAAGGGCGGCGTCCATGGCGACAATTTCATGGTGGCGCCGCCGATGATCATCACGCGCGAGCAGATCGGCGAGATAATCGCCATCATAGGCGACTCGCTGGATGCGCTGGCAGCCGAGCTCGACCTGCCGTTGGAAGGCTGAGCGTGTGAGACATCCTGAGATGGTCGCGATCCTTCGCACTCCCCTCTGGCCTGCCGGCCATCTCCCCCGCAAGGGAAGAGATCGGATGTCGCTGGCGCTTTCGCCGACCTTTGACGTTGCAGGAATAGCGCCGTCGGTAGAACTGCTGATCTCCTCCCTTGCGGGGGAGATGTCCAGCAGGACAGAGGGGGGTGCCTGGGCGCCGTGGTTGTCGTGAGCACAATTATCCTCCGCCGCGGCCGGATCGAGGATGTCGAGACCATCCATGCCGCCTTGCTGCGCCTCGGCACCCACATCGGCGCGCATCAGGAAATCACCTCCACCCCCGAGGACCTCCGCCGCTACGGCTTCGGCGCAAACCCCGCCTTTTCGACCTTGATCGCCGAGGTCGACGGCGAGTTCGCCGGGCTCTGCCTGCACTTCCCGATCTTCTCGACCTGGATGGGCCGGCCCGGCGTCTTTGTGCAGGACCTCTATGTCGAGGACCGCTTTCGCGGCCGGCGCATCGGTGAGAAGCTATTGCGGCGCGTAGCCAAGGAGTGCCGCGCTGCAGGCGGCGTCTATCTCAGGCTCTCCGTCGATTCCGATAACGAAACCGCCAAGACCTTCTATGAAAAGCTCGGCATCGGCTGGTCGAGCTACGAGCAGGTGCAGAAGATTGTCGGCGAGGCTTTCTTTGCCTTTGCCGACGCGCCGGAGGAGGAACGATGAAAGCCTTCTATGCGGAGGAACAGAAGCGCCATGACCCGAAGGCCTTCCTTTCCAGCGGCGCACCGCAGCCCAATCCCGAAAAGCCGGAACGGGTCGAGAGATTGCTAGCTGGCGCAAGATCGGCCGGGTTGACGATCGAGAGGCCGAAGGACCATGGCCTCGGGCCGATCGCCGCTGTGCATACGCCCGAGTATCTCGACTTTCTCGAGCACATCTTCGCGCGCTGGCAACGCATCGAAGGCGCCTCACCTGAGGTCATTCCGAACATCCACCCGATCGTCCGCGACGGCTCCTACCCGGCCTCGGCGGTCGGCCAGGCCGGCTATCATATGGCCGACACCGCATGCCCGATCTCTGCCGAGACCTGGAACAGCGCGCTCTGGAGCGCCTGGAGCGCGGTGGAAGCCGCCGAGACGGTGATGGCCGGCGCGCCGTCGGCCTACGCGCTCTGCCGCCCGCCCGGCCATCATGCCTTTGCCGATGTGGCGGGCGGCTTCTGCTTCATCAACAATTCGGCGGTGGCTGCGCGGGTGCTGAGAAAGAACGCGGCGCGCGTCGCCATACTCGATGTCGACCTGCATCACGGCAACGGCACGCAAGGGATCTTTTACGCCCGGCCTGATGTTCTGACCGTCTCGTTGCATGCCGATCCGGTGCGCTTCTATCCCTTCTTCTGGGGCCATGCCGACGAGCGCGGCGAAGGGGCAGGCCTCGGCTACAACCTCAACCTGCCGCTGCCGCGCAAATCCGGCGACGCGGCATTTCTGGAAGGGTTGGCAACAGCCTTGCGGCGCATCCGCGCCTTCGCGCCGGAAGCGCTGGTTGTCGCGCTCGGGCTCGACGCATTCGAAGGCGATCCGTTCGGAGGCCTTTCGGTGACGACGCCCGGCTTCGCGCGCATCGGCGAGGCGATCGCCGGCCTCGGCCTGCCGACCGTCATCGTCCAGGAGGGCGGCTATCTCTGCGATGCGCTCGGCGACAACCTCACCGCTTTCCTGACCGGCTTTGGCCGGAAGAAGGGATAGCTCAGGCGCGCTGCTGCCTCAGCATCGCAATGATGCGATGTACGCTTTCCAGCGTCTCGTCGATCTCTGCGGCCGTGTTGTAATGCGCGATGCCGATGCGCACGACGCCCTGCGCCGGCGGAATGCCGAGCTGGTGGACGATCTCCCATGCATAGTTGTGGCCGGACCACAGGAAGATGTTTTCGGCATTCATCTGCCGCACGATCGTTTCCGGCGCGATGCCCTCTACCGTGAAGGAAATTGTCGGCACGCGATCGCCGAAGCGTTCCGGGTCGATGATGCCGCGGATCGTCAATCCCTCGATGTCCGACAGGCCTTCGATCAACTGCCGGGCGAGCGCGTTCTCGTAAGCGATCGACATTTCGAAGGCCCTCGCTATCCGCTGCCGCCGCGAACCGCCCTCGCCGGCTGCGGCGCCGAGATCGGCGAAGTAGTCGATCGCTGCGGTCAACCCAGCCATCAGCTCGATCTGCGGCGTGCCGAGCTCGAACCGTTCCGGCAGGCCGTTGGACGAGCAGCGGCATTTATAGGGTTTTAGCCCGTCAATCACGTCGCGGCGGCCCCACAAAATGCCCATATGCGGCCCGAAGAATTTATAGGCAGAGCAGACCAGGAAATCGCAGCCCAGCGCCTGAACGTCGATCGCCCCGTGCGGGGCGAATTGCACGGCATCGACATAAACCAGCGCCCCGACCTGCTTGGCGATCGCCGTCAGCTCCCTCACGCGGTTAATCGAGCCGGTGAGGTTCGAGGCATAGTTCAGCGCCACAAGCCGGGTCCTTTCCGAAAGCAGCGCCCTCAGCCCCGCTTCCTCGACCTGCCAGCTCTTCTCGTCGAACGGCAGCAAACGCACGACGAGGCCGAGATCCTCTGCAAGCTGCAGCCAGGGGGAAATATTGCCCTCATGGTCCATGCGCGTGAGGATGATCTCGTCGCCCGGCTTCATCGCGCGGCCGAGTGTGCGTGACATGTGGTAGGTCAGCGTCGTCATATTGGCGCCGATGATGATTTCCTCGACGCTCGCCGCACCGAGAAAATCCGCCATCGCCGCATGCGCATCATCGACCACCTGCTGCGCCGCGACGGTCGTTTCGAAGAAGCCGCCGAGGTTGGCATTTGTGGTCAGCAGGCAGCGCGAGACCGCATCTGCCACCGCCTGCGGCACCTGGGTTCCGGCGGGATTGTCGAGATAGATGCGACGGCGGCCCTTGTCGGTCAGCGAAAGTGCCGGAAATCGTCCGCGCACGAGCTCGATCGGAAAATCTGCCATCCTCTCCATCCCTTTGTTTTTCTCAATGATTCCCTTCACGGGCAAGGGTTGCCGACGCGCTGGTGGATGGCATCGACTGCCTTCTGCATCTCCTCCGTCCAGCGGACCTCGACCGAAGACAGCGCCATGTCGAGCTGCGCGACGCTGGTGGCGCCGACGATGTTCGCGGTCACAAAAGGCCTGCTCGTCACATAGGCGTTGGCGAAGAGCGCCGGCTCCATGCCGAAGGAGCGCGCCAGCTCATTGTATTGGAGCAGCACTTCCGCCGCATTCGGCGTCTCGTAGCGCTGGCCGCGATTGAAGAGCTGCGAGCGCGAGCCTTGCGGCCGCGCGCCGTGATCATATTTGCCGGTGAGGTAGCCCTGCGCCAGCGGAGAGTAAGGCAGAAACGCGATCTCTTCGCGTTGGCAGACCTCAGCCAGGTTCACCTCGAAGGTGCGGTTGACGAGATTGTAGGCGTTCTGCAGCGAGGCGACGCGCGGGCCGACGCCCTTGTCGGACTCGGCCAGGAAACGCATGACGCCCCATGAGCTTTCGTTCGACAGGCCGAAATGGCGGATTTTTCCCGCTTTCACCAGTTCCTCGAAGACGGCGAGCGTCTCGGCGATCGGCGTCTCGCCGGCAGGCGCGCCGACAGCATCGGCCCGCCGCGCTACCGCCCCGACCCGCGTCGGGTTCGAACCCCACGGAATATCACGGTCCGGCCAATGGATCTGGTAGAGATCGATATAATCGGTACGGAGCTTGGCGAGCGACTTCTCGACCGCATCGAAAACGTCGGCGCGCACAAGCTTCGATGGCCGGTCGCCGCGGAACCAGGCGTTGGCCGTGCGGCCGACCACTTTCGAAGCGATGATGACTTTGTCGCGATTACCCTTGGTCTTCATCCAACTGCCGATGATCCTCTCGGTCCACCCTTGCGTCTCGGCTTTGGGCGGAATCGGGTAAAGCTCGGCGGTGTCGATGAAGTTCACGCCGCGCGAGAAAGCCAGATCCATCTGCGCATGGCCTTCGGCTTCGGTGTTCTGCTGGCCCCAGGTCATCGAACCGAGGCAGATTTGCGAAACAAGGAGGTCTGTCCGACCGAGGCGGCGTTTTTGCATGAATGTCTCCGGCGGGAGGTGGCGCGCGGCTGCGCGGGAAGGAAATTCAAGCATAAGGCATAGGCCGGATTTTCTCCAAGCCGGTCCTGGCGACTTTTGCGTGAATTCGGAGACGGTTAGCGTCGTGCCGCGGCCAGTGCGCGCCGCTTGGCTTCGTCGATCAGCATGTTGGCCACTTGCATGCGGATCATGGCGCGCTGACGCAGATGCGGGGCGACACGGTCCGGATGGTTGGCGAAGGCGAAGTTGCGGCGGATGCGGCCGAAATCGGCATTCTTTGCAGGGCGATCGAGGCTGAGCTCGCCGGCAATCGATTCGGGGTCGATCGGCGGCAGTTTTTCCTCCGGGCGATGCTCTTCCTCACCGAGAGTGAGCTTGGCCTGGTCGAGAAGCGCGGCGAACTCGGCGGCAAGGTCGGCGCCCGCTTCGCGGTACTCGGCGGCGACGCTTTCGCCGGCGACCTTGATGCGGCCGGAGTGAAGCTCGTCCGCAACCGACAGATAGTCGAACGGAATGGAGGGCCGGGCGCCCCCGTCTTCGCCCCTCTCGGAAGCGATGATGAGGTCGTCGAGCAACGAAGCGAAATCGAGCTTGTTTCCGGTGCCGATCTCAGCCTCCTTCTGTCGCCACGGTATTCACTGTCGCCGCCGACCTTAGATCGCTGTCGTTAAAAATGAATGCCGAGGACCTTAGACAATTGCGGGTATTGCAGCTTCAAACGTCGGCCGGAAACAAAAAGCCGGGCTGCATTTCATACAGCCCGGCAGGGTTCGCCAGTTGCGGCGAGGAAAAAGCCGGCCGTGGGCCAGCACCGTGGCGTACGGTCGAACTTCCGGAAAAGTTTCAGAAGAAGCGATTGTGACGGAAAAAAATTTGCCAGGCATGGCTGCCATGCAATTGCTGCACTGCACAATTGTAACAAATCACCTATATGCTCGGCGTGTGGAGGACAAACTAGGGGCTGGGATATGGGGTTCTTCACCGAAATGTTCGCGCGGCCGCGCCCGCAGGAACAGCAGCGCTACCGATCGGCGCTCGCGCTACTGAACGCGATGAGCAACGCCGACCGCGCCGATATCGGCATCAAGCCGGCCGACTTTCCGCGTATCGCCCGCGAGATGTCGATACGCTGATTCAACGTTGAAAAAGAGGTTTCGCCGCGGCCCGGGAAACGTCTCCGTCTTCAGCGTCCGAGGAACGTCGCCTTGCCCAGCGGCACGCCATTGTGCCGCAGGATGTCGTAGGCCGTCGTGACGTGGAAGTAGAAATTCGGCATGGCTGCGCTGAGCAAATATTGCAGCCCGCTCATCGACACGTCGCGCCCGGCAAGCCTGAGTTCGATCGTCCGCTCCTCCGACCCGTCCAGGTCGGCGGCCGAGAACGTCGCCAGATGATCGAGCGTCTTGGCAATTCGAGCGTGCAGTTCTGCGAAGCTCGATTCGTTGTCCTCGTATTTCGGCACTTCACGGCCGGCGAGCCGCGACGGCGCGCCCTTGGCGTGGTCGGTTGCGATCTGCACTTGCCGGGTCAGGGCGAACATGTCCGGCGCCAGCCTCGCGGTCAGGAACACCTGCGGGTCGATCTTGCGGTCGGCTGCGTTCTGTTCCGCCAGCGACAGCACTTTGGACAGTGAATTCAACCTGGCCGAAAAGACGGCCACGGATATGTCGTACATGGAAATGGTCACGGAACACTCTCCCAGGCGGCCTCAGCGCCGCGGGCCGTGAGCTAGCGCCTCCCGACCCGATTCTTCAAGCAGCCCTGCCGCGGCGTCACCGCGACGCCGCAATCGTCGTGGTAGTATTTTCGTTATCGAGCGGAGATTCCCGATGAGACCTGCCCTTATCGCAGCGACTGCCTTGTTCTCCCTTGCCTCCGTCGGCCAGTCGGCGCTTGCAGCCGAAGCCGCCTATATCGACGACCGGTCCAGCGCCGAGGCTGTCGTCCACTCGCTGTACAGCGCGATCAACCGGCATGAATTCGCCCGCGCCTGGAGTTATTTCGGCGATACCAAGCCGGCAAAAGATTTCGACGCCTTCGTCAAGGGCTACGACAATACCGACACCGTCGAGGTCAAGACCGGCGCGGTATCGGACGAGGGTGCTGCCGGCAGCATCTACTACAGCGTCCCTGTCGCCATCCAGGCCACCGACAAGAGGAGCGAGGCCAAGATCTTTGCCGGCTGCTACACGCTTCGCCAGGTCAACGCGCAGATCCAGGAACCGCCATTCCAGCCGATCTTTATCGACAAGGGCGCCTTGAAGCCGTCGACTTCGGATTTCCAGGATGCCGTGCCGGCAAGCTGCGGCGATGGCCCGCCCCCGCCCAAGAAGGATGAAGCGCTCGAACAGGCCAGAAAGGCGTTCCTCGCCGCCTATGGCGAGCACTGCGACAAGGAGAACCCGGAAGGCAAGCCGGTCGGCGAGCCGGAGGCCTATTCCATCCATTACAAGGATAAGGACGCCGGAGCCGACGAGCCGGAGCGCGAGACGCGGCTCTTCCGCTTCTTCTGCTCGATGGCCGCCTACAATGAAAGCGCGGTCTATTACATTTATGACGATGTGTCCGGCGTCCGGCAGCTGCAGTTCGCCGCGCCGGAACTCGACATCCGTTACGAGAACAACAACAGCGAGGGCAAGCTCGAGGGCATCCACATCATCGGCTTCCAGACCGACGACCAGCTGGTCAATTCCGAATACGACGACAAGACCAAGTCGATCACCTCGATGAACAAATGGCGCGGCGTCGGCGACGCTTCATCGACCGGCACCTATCTGTTCCGCAACGGCAATTTCTCGCTGGTGCAGTATGATGTCGACGCGTCCTATGACGGCGAGATCAATCCCGAGACCGTCCTGGACTACAACACGCCGCCTTGATCAGGGCGCTTTCGTCAGCATCCAGTTGAGCGTGCCGCGCCAATCGACCATGCGGATCGGCGTCCCGTGCGTGCCGGTCTCGAACCGCACGAAGCGGGTCGGATAGGTCTTCGACTTGGCGAGGATCGAGCGGAAGAAGGCTTCCTGTTTCTCAACCTGGAAAACCACGTCATGGCTGCCCTGGCCGAAGAACACCGGCACGCGGCGCTTGAAGGCCGGGCTGGTAAAAAAGCTTTCGTCCCAGAGCGAGCCGAGCAGCAGCAGCCCATTGACGCGGGCGCCCGTATCCTTGCGATCGGCCAGTTTCCAGCAGAGGATGCCGCCCATCGAGCCGCAGGCGACGAAGATTTTGGCGCCGGGCGATGTCTCTGCATAGTGATCGATCAGCGCCGCGACTTGGGCGGCGCCCTTGTCGCCGAAATCGGTAAAGTCCGGCGAAAGATAAAGGCCGCCATTTTCGGCCATCAGATTCTTGAGGCGGTTGAAATTGCCGCCGAAGGTGAAGTCGTCGACGCCCTGCTTGCGGCTGCCCCCCTGCCCGTGCAGGTAAAGCACGATGATGGCGGCACCTTGCGTCTTGCCCACCGCGACATGCCGGACATCGCCTGCATCGGTCCTCAGCATCAGGTCCTGCTGCATCTTGCGCACGCCGGGGTCGGTATATTGGGCATGCACGCGCCTTTCCGGCACCTCGTCGCGCTGGTTGATGTCGCGCATCTCGCGATAGTCGAGCACTGTATAGGCACCGTTGTCGCTGGTCGACAGCGTCGCCGGATAAGCGAAAAGCTCGTCCTTGAATGGTTTCAGCGACAACGTCTGGCCCTCGGTTGCCGAGAGGAAGAAAGCTGACGCGGCCAGCAGTGCGGGGAAAAATCGCAAGCGCAAAAACATTCCGAAGCCATGCGAAATTCAGCTTCGGTTTGTCAATCCTGCAGCACGCCGCCAGCGCCTTCCAGCGCCTCGCGCGTATCGACGTCGATCGAGGCGGCCTGTCCGATCTCGACATCGATGACGTCGAGCCCTTCGGCCTCGACGAGATGGCGGGCACCGGTGTCGCCTTCGAGGTGCGCGACGGCTGAAAACAGCGACCGCGGCAGCAGCACCGGGTTGCCGCGCTTGCCCTGATGCGCCGCGCGCACCACGGCGCGGCCGCCGGATCGGCGGAATGCATCGATCAGACTATCGAGATCCTTCGACGAGATGCCAGGCATGTCGCCGAGCACGATCATGGCGCCGGCCGCGTCGGGCGCGACCCGCGCGATGCCCGCCTTAAGCGACGAAGCCAGCCCGTCGGCGAAGTCCGGATTGTGGGCAAGCGTGATATCGAGACCTGAGAGCGCCGAGCGCACCCGCTCGCGCTGATGGCCGGTGACGACGATGGCGCTGGCCGCCTTCGATCTCAGCGCCCGCTCGGCGGTGCGCCGCACCAGCGGCTTGCCGTCGAACAGCGCCAGCAGTTTGTTCGGCCCGCCCATGCGGCTGGAGCGCCCGGCGGCGAGAAGCACGATGTCGACCCTCGGCTCCGCTTTTGCCGGCTGCGACGGCAGCGGCTCGCGCGGCTGCGGCCTTGACGGGATTTCCATCAACAGGCCCCCGACGCCCATGCCGGCAATGTCGCCCGCCGTCACGTCGAGCCCAGCGATCAGCCGGTCCAGCACCCAGTCGAAACCGTTTTCCTTCGGGCTGCGAGCACAGCCGGGCGCGCCGATGACGCGCTTGCCGTCGAGCGTTCCGAGCACCAGCAGATTGCCGGGATCGACCGGCATGCCGGCTCGGATGACTTTGCCGCCCGCCTTCTCGATCGCGGCAGGGATGACATCGGCGAAATCGGCCAGCGCCGAGGCGCCGAAGATAACCACCATGTCGTTGTCGCGCGCCAGCGCCCTTGCCGCTTCCGCGACGGGCGTCACGTCATGCGGCGGGCGCCGCTCCGCCGTCAGCCGGCCGCCGGAGCGCGCCAGCCGCGCCTCGGTGACGCGCAGCGTCTTGTCGAGGACGCTCGGCTTCAAGCCGGGCAGCGTCGTCTGAATGACGCCGACATTGACCGGGCGATAGGCGTTTACGGCAAAGATTTCGCCGCCGGCACAAATCTTGGCCACCGCATCGACCAAGCTCGCAGCGACGGCAAAGGGAATGATCTTCACCGTCGCCACCATCTGGCCGGCCTCGACAGGCGCGTGCAGCGCCAGGGTGGCGATGGTAATCGCCGGGTCGATGGCATTGATGGCGTCGATCATCTTGGCGTCGACGGTGAAGACGCCCGCAGTTTCGGCATGCAGGTTCACGCGTCCGGTTGCAGCGGGCTTCGTCTCGACGTTGCGATGGGACATGCTCAACGCGATCTTTTCGGCCGCGGCATCCTCGCCGAGGTCATCGGGAGAGAGAACGGCCACGACGACTTCGCTGATGCCGGCCGCCCTCAGCGCAGCAACGTCCTCGCCGTTCAGCCGATGCGCCTTGCGGAATCGCCGCTCGCCGGCAGTGGTCGCATGCGCCAGCACCGCGCCTTCGGCCAGCTCGATCGCAACCGGACCGAACTTCACGCCACCGCGCCTTTGCTTTCCAAGCCGCGCGAGCGGAAGGCGTGGATGGTCTGTGCCAGCACCGCGACGGCGATCTCGGCCGGGCTCGCCGCGCCGATGTCCAGCCCGATCGGCGCATGGATGCGGGCGATCTGGTCGGCGCTGGCGCCGAGCGCCAGCAGACGCTCGACCCGCTTGGCATGAGTCTTCCTGCTGCCGAGCGCCCCGACATAGAAGCACCTGGCGTCGAGCGCCGCCTTCAGTGCGAAATCGTCGATCTTCGGATCGTGGGTGACGGCGGCAAGCGCTGTATAGCTGTCGAGTGGTTCGCGCTTCAGCACATCTTCGGGCCATTCGGCATGCAGCGCTACACCGTGAAAGCGCTCCGGCGTGGCGAAGGCGGAACGCGGATCGATGATCTCGACCGGATAGCCGGCGATCCTGGCCATCGGCGCCAGCGCCTGGCTGATATGCACCGCGCCGATCACCACCAGGCGCGGGCGCGGCAGATGCGCATTGAGAAAGAAAGTTCGCCCTTCCGCTTCTACCGATCCAGAATTGCCGGTGCGGAACGCACTGGCGATCGCCGCGCCGAGTTCGCCCGCGACGCGGTCGCCTTCACGCACGATGCGGTCGCGGCCGTCGCCGAGATCGGTGACCAGCACCGCGGCGCGCCGGGCGCGGCGCTCTTCGTTCAATGTTTTGAGAACATACGGATCCATCCGCAGTCAACCTAGCCGCTCGACATAGACCTTGATGCGGCCGCCGCAAGACAGGCCGACCTGCCAGGCGGTTTCGTCGGCGACGCCGAACTCCAGCATCCTAGCCCTGCCCGAGCCGATGACATCGATCGCTTCGGCCACCACCGCGCCCTCGACACAGCCGCCGGAAACCGAACCGTGGAAATTCCCTCCGGCGTCGATGACCAGATGGCTGCCGACCGGGCGCGGCGCCGAACCCCAGGTTTCGACGACGGTTGCGATGGCGACATCCTTGCCGTCCTTCATCCAGCCTTCCGCGATGATCAGGGGATCGCGGGCCTCGTCGAGATAGATGCTCTCGTCCATCGTCGCTTCTCGCAAAGTCTGTTTTTCCCGGGGAACGTCCCAGAGGAATATATCGCTGCGAAACATATGGCTACGCGGCCCGCCTGTCGCCAGTTCGCAGCCAGCGCCGCGGGTCGACCGCTGCGGCCGGCCGCTGGTCGAGCGAGGCGCAAAGATCGGCCAGCGCGTCGAGATTGTGCACGGCGCGGAACTCGTCGACATGCGGCAGCATTGCCTTCACTCCGCGGGCGCGCGCCTCGAACCCGTCGAAACGCAAGAGCGGATTGAGCCAGATCAGCCTCCGGCAGGATTTGTGCAACCGCTCCATCTCCTCCGACAGGCCGGTGACGTCGTCGCGCTCCAGCCCATCGGTGATCAAAAGCACCACGGCGCCCTGCCCCAGCACGCGCCGCGACCACAGCCGATTGAACTCGGCGAGCGCATCGCCGATGCGGGTGCCGCCGGACCAGTCCTTCACGGCCGTCGAGCATTCGGCCAATGCCTCGTCGGGATCGCGATGTCGCATCTGGCGGGTGAGGTTCGTCAGCCGCGTGCCGAAGACGAATGCGTGCACGCGTCGCCGCTTTTCCGTCAGCGCGTGCAGAAAGTGGAGGAAGATGCGCGTGTACTGGCTCATCGAGCCGGAAATGTCGGCAAGCACCACCAGCGGCAGATGCATCTCGCGCGGCGATCGGAATTTCGGCAGGATGAGCGCGCCGCCGGTCCGCGCGGCCAGACGCATCATGGCGCGCGGATCGATGCGGCCCCGTTGCGCATCTGGCTTGAAGCGACGCGTGCGCACCATATCGAAGGGCAGGCGCAACGCCGCGATCGCCTTTTTGGCCTCCGCCACCTCGGCCGCATCCATTTGCGCAAAATCCCTGCCGCGCAGCACCTCATTGCCCGAGAAAGTGAAACGCGCATCGACCTCGATCTCGGGCACTTCCCGCACCGGCTGGTTCTTGTGGTGGCCTTCGAACATCGCCTGGCTGACGCGGTTCTCGGCCGCGCGCGGCTTTTGCTTTTCGCGATGGTCCGGCGCGACCGGAGAAAACATCGCGAGCAGCTTCTCGATCAGCTCGCGCGATTTCCAGAACAGGCGGAAGGCTTCGTCGAAGACCGGATGATCCTCGTGCCGCGAGACCAGCACCGCGTGCAGCGTCCAGTAAAAATCGTCGCGCGAGCCGATGCCGGCGGCAAGAACCGCTTCGATGGCGTCCTTGACCGAAGCCGGGCCGACGCGCATGCCGGCCTTGCGCAGCGCCCGCGCGAAATAGACGATATTGTCGGCAATGCGCCCTTCCGCACTCGCCTCTTTTGGCTCCGGGCGCAGCGGTCGCATGGCGCTACTCCGCGGCCGAAAGCTCGGCCTTCACCTCGTTGAGGATGCGCCGGCCTTCGCCCTCACCGATGCGGGCGATGTCGTCCTGATATTTCAAAAGCACGCCGATCGTATCGGACACCGTCTCCGGGTCGAGCGCGACCTTGTCGAGTTCGGTCAGCGCGCCGGCCCAGTCGATGGTTTCGGCGACGCCCGGGGCCTTGAACAGCTCGATCTGGCGCAACTTCTGGATGAAGGACACGACCTCGGCCGACAGCCGGCTGTTCGCCTGCGGCACCTTGCGCCGCACGATCTCCAATTCGCGCTCGGCGTTCGGATAGTCGACCCAGTGATAGAGGCAGCGCCGCTTCAGCGCGTCATGGATCTCGCGCGTGCGGTTGGTGGTGATGATGACTATCGGCGGCTCTTCGGCTTTGATCGTGCCGAGTTCCGGAACCGTCACCTGGAAGTCCGAAAGTATCTCGAGCAGGAAGGCCTCGAAGGCCTCGTCGGTGCGGTCGAGTTCGTCGATCAGGAAAACCGGCGCCGCCCCTGCCTTGCCGGTCAGCGCATCCAGCACCGGACGGCGGATCAGGTATTTTTCGGAAAAGACGTTGCGCTCCATGTCGGAGCGCACGACTTTGCCCGCCGCCTCCTCCATGCGGATCTCGATCATCTGTGCCGCGTAATTCCACTCGTAGACGGCGGAGGAGACGTCCAGCCCTTCGTAGCATTGCAGGCGGATCAGCCGGCGGCCGAGCGCATCGGCGAGCACCTTGGCGATCTCGGTCTTGCCGACACCGGCCTCGCCTTCGAGGAACAGCGGCCGTTTCATGCGCAGCGACAAAAACAGCACCGTCGCCAGCGAGCGGTCGGCGACATAGTCCGCGCCGGTCAAGAGATCGAGCGTCTCGTCGATCGACTTCGGCGCGGGCCGCGGCGCGGTCATCTTGTCTCCGTGGATGCCGCGCACCCGTTTCACAGAACGTGGTAGTCGCGGTTGTGATAGATCAGCGGCCGCAAATTATCGCCAATGCGCAGGCCTGTCACCTTGCCAAAAAGCACACGGTGGGTGGCCAAATCCTTGGTGTCGATGATCTGACAATCGAAGACGGCGAGCGCGCCTTTCAGCGTCGGCGCGCCGGTCGAGATCACGTCCCATTCGCCGAGCTCGAAGCGCTCCTCGGACGGCAGGCCGGTGATGCCGGAAAAGCCGACCGACAGCGCCTCCTGGTCCGAGGCGAGCGTGTTCAGCGCGAAATTGCCGTTCCGGATGAAGGCCTCGTTCTTGGGATTTTCGCGGTTGAGGCAGACAAGCACGGCGGGCGGCGTATCCGAGACCGAGCAGGCGGCAATCACCGTTGCGCCTCGTCTCCCGGCGGGGCCGTCCGTGGTCACCACATGCACATGGCCGGCAAAATGCGCCATCGCATCGCGATAGGCTTGCGGCCCGATGTCATTGATCTTCAGCACCCGACGATCCCACCTGTCAAAACGAAGTTCGTTATATATGGCCGCATATTGTATGACACAAGCGAAGTGCTTGAGCGCAATCCTGAATTCGCGTGTTGCACCGGGATTAGGCAGCCTTTAGGTCTTTGCTGGAATAGTGCCGGAACAATACTCCCGGCACGGAGGACCTCTTCGCCCGAATGCGCCTTCTCACGACGACTTTAGCCGCGCTGCTTTGGCTGGCCGCGAGCGTCCATGCCGAGACGCTGGTTGGCGTCGCCGCACCGCTGTCCGGGCCATCGGCGATCCTCGGCAAGCAGATCGAGGCGGGGACCGGGCTGGCGGCGGAGGCCGAAGGCGTCGCGGTCCAAACTGTTGACGACGCCTGCACGGCCGACGGCGGTGCAGCGGCTGCCAGGCAGTTCGTGGATGCCAAGGTCAATATCGTTGTCGGTTTTCTGTGCACCGAAGCGATCGAGGCGGCACTGCCGATCCTGAAGGACGCCAACATTCCGGTCATCACGGTAGGCGTCCGCACCGAGAGCCTGACCGACCGCCGCGCCAAGACCGGCTGGCCGGTTTATCGGCTTGGGCCGCGCGGCGACGACGAACGCAATGCGGTGGCTACGATCCTCACTCGGCTCTGGCAGAACGAATTGTTCGCCATTATCGATGACGGCACCATCTATGGCCGAGAGATCGCAGAGACTTTCCGCGCGGCCGCCGAGCAGGCGGCGCTGAAACCGGTCTTCGTCGACACGTTCCGGCCGCAGCTCGACAACCAGATCGGGCTCATCGGCCGCCTGAAGAAAGCGGGAGCCACGAAAGTGTTTGCCGGCGGCGACGGCGACGACATCGCCATCATGGGGCGCGACGCTGCCTCGCTCAATGCCGGCATCACCTTCGCCGGCGGCGAGACGCTGCGCACGCCACCCGGCGATGTGCCCTATGCGGCCGGCACACTGATGATCGCGCCGCCGGAGTGGGCAGAAGTCGCGGACCCCAAGGTCATGCAGGCCTTCGGCGAAAGGAAGATCGTGACAGACGGCTACACGCTACCGGCTTATGCCGCGGTGGAGGTCGCCAAGGCGGCAGCGGTCGACGCAGAAAGCTCCGGCAAGCCGCTCGCCAAGACGCTGACCGACCACGATTTCGCGACCGCTATCGGCACCGTCCGCTTCGACGAAAAGGGCGATCTCAGCCAAAACCCATTCCGCGCCTTCCGCTTCGACGGCACCCATTTCGTGCCGCTGGAGGAAAACTGATGTTCCGCACCGGTCCACGCAACCTGATCACCGACGTCGCCGGACTCACCGTCGGCAATGCCGCCGACGCCAGGCTGAAATCCGGCGTCACGGTAGTGCTTTGCGAGGAGCCGGCGGTGGCCGGAGTCCAGGTGCTGGGTGGCGCACCGGGCACGCGTGAGACCGACCTGCTCGAGCCGCAAAACTCGATCGCGGCCATTCACGCAGTCGTGCTGTCCGGCGGCTCGGCCTTCGGCCTCGATGCCGCTTCCGGCGCCCAGGCGGCGCTGCGGGAGAAAAACATCGGCGTCGAGGTGGGGGGTTTTCGCGTTCCGATCGTGCCGGCGGCGATCCTCTTCGACCTGCGCAATGGCGGCGACAAGGATTGGGGCCGCTATCCGCCCTATCGCGAGCTTGGCTACGAGGCGGCTCAGGCCGCAACGACCGACTTCCCGGTCGGCACGGTTGGCGCCGGTACCGGCGCGCTGACCTCCGGTCTGAAAGGCGGGCTGGGTTCAGCCTCGACGATGCTCGACAGCGGCGTCACCATCGGCGCGCTCGCCGCCGTCAACCCGACCGGATCGGTAACGGTCGGACGCAGCCGCCATTTCTGGGCCGCTCCCTTCGAGATCGGCGATGAATTCGGTGGCCTGGGTTATCCCGACCCGATACCGGAAGACGCCAGGAAAATACTCTTGAAGTACCGCGACAGGCGGGCCGGGGAACCGCCAGAGGGCGCCAGCACGACGATTGCCGTCATCGCCACTGACGCTGTTCTGACCAAGGCGGCCGCCAAGCGCCTGGCGATTTCGGCGCATGACGGGTTTGCCCGCGCCATCTGGCCGACGCACACGCCGGCCGACGGCGATCTCGTCTTTGCTCTCGCGACCGGCACCAGTGGCATCGAACTCAGCACCGATGCAGCGATCGACCTCTATGCCGCAGCGGGTGCTACGATGGCCCGCGCGATCAGCCGCGGCGTCCACGCGGCGACGCCCGCCGACGGCGATCTGTTTCCGGCCTGGTCGTCCCGCTAGAGTTCTCGCGGCCGGTTAGGTCGGGTCGGACTGCTCTTCCTCGAACGTCACCGCGACGTCCGAATTCGCCGACAGCCAGACTTTCTTTCCCTCGACCTCCGCGACCAGAGCCAGCGGAACGTAATGGTGATGGCCTTTGTGCGAGCCCATGCCGCTGTCGGCCTTGGTCAGCTTGATGCGCTGTCCCTCGACTTTGTCGACGGTACCGACATGAACGCCGTCGGCGCCGATCACTTCCATATGCTCGCGTATCTTGCTGAGATCGGTGGTCATGCTGTCCTCCGCCGGGTGGCCGCGCGCCCCTATCGGACGCCCACAATAACAAACGGCCGCCGGATTGGATGCATCGAGCAGCACATCTCATTCACCATGGCGTGATAGGCATGACGCAGATGAGACTGGAAGCATTGCCAACACCACACGAGTTGAACCGCTGGTGGCCGCGGAACGTGGCCCAGTGACCGTGACGCCGCTGCAGCAAACCCCGTTCCGGCTGCGCCTTGGAAACCGCCTCCGCGACGCTCTGCCCTCGGCAGGCACGGCCATTGTCGGCGCCTTCCTGTGGGGGCTTACGATGGCGGCGAGCGCTTTCCTTAATCTGAATTATTGGGAAACGCCGGACAGCGCCCGCTTTGTCGCGCTGCTTTATGCGCTCGGCGGTGCGCCTGCTTTTCCGGTCGGACTGACATTCGCCACGCTGGTGTCGCGCGGCCGCCACTGGAAATCGCGCTCGCCGCAGCTTTCGTATGCCTGCTCGGCGCGACGCTCGCTTTCACCGGCGGGTTGTTTGCTCTGCAATACCGTTCCTACTACGCCGAGTGGCACGCTCCGGCCCTCACACTGACCTGGGCGTTTGAGTTCGTGTTCACGACCCTCACTGCGCTCTACCAGTTCGTTGTCCTGGGTGTGCGCCTCTATTTTCCATTCGGCTTTGCTGCACTTGCCGCCACCAGCATCTGGTTTGCACGCCGGCGGCGTTGAGCATTGAGCCGGCCTCTGTTAGGACGCGGCCAACGCTTCTCCTAGCAGGACCCGAAACCATGATCCCTCGCTATTCCCGGCCGGAAATGGTCGCCGTCTGGTCGCCCGAAACCCGGTTCCGCATCTGGTTCGAGATCGAGGCTTATGCCTGCGATGCGCTGGCCGAGCTCGGCGTCATCCCGAAGGAAGCCGCGAAGACCATCTGGGAAAAGGGCGGTGCGGCCAAGTTCGACGTCGACAAGATTGACGAGATCGAGCGCGTCACCAAGCACGATGTGATCGCTTTCCTGACCCATCTCGCCGAATTCGTCGGACCGGACGCCCGCTTCATTCACCAGGGCATGACCTCGTCGGACGTTCTCGACACCTGCCTTGCGGTGCAATTGACCCGCGCCGCCGACATCCTGCTTGCCGACATAAATGCGCTGCTCGTGGCCCTGAAGCGCCGCGCCTTCGAGCACAAGGATACCATCACCATTGGCCGCAGCCACGGCATCCATGCCGAGCCGACCACCTTCGGCGTCAAGCTGGCGCTGGCCTATGCCGAATTCTCGCGTTGCCGCGAGCGGCTGCTGCACGCGCGCGACGACATCGCCACCTGCGCCATCTCGGGCGCGGTCGGCACCTTCGCCAACATCGATCCCTATGTCGAAGAACATGTGGCAAAGAAACTCGGCCTGAAGCCGGAACCGGTCTCGACGCAGGTCATACCGCGCGACCGCCATGCGATGTTTTTCGCGACGCTCGGGGTGATCGCCTCGTCGGTCGAGCGCCTGGCCGTCGAGATCCGGCATCTGCAGCGCACCGAGGTGCTGGAGGCGGAAGAATATTTTTCGCCGGGACAGAAGGGCTCGTCGGCGATGCCGCACAAGCGCAACCCGGTGCTGACCGAGAATCTTACCGGCCTTGCCCGCATGGTCCGCTCCTACGCCATGCCGGCAATGGAGGATGTGGCGCTGTGGCACGAGCGCGATATCTCCCACTCCTCGGTGGAGCGCATGATCGGGCCGGACGCGACGGTGACGCTCGACTTCGCATTGGCACGCCTGACCGGCGTTGTCGACAAGCTGCTGGTCTATCCCGAGAACATGGAGAGGAACCTCAACAAGTTCCGCGGCCTTGTGCATTCGCAGCGCGTGCTGCTGGCGTTGACGCAGGCTGGCGTCTCACGCGAGGACGCCTATCGCCTGGTGCAGCGCAACGCCATGAAGGTATGGGAGCAAGGCGCTGATTTCCTTGAGGAACTGATCGCCGACAAGGACGTGACAGCGGCGCTGCCCGAGGCCGAGATCCGCGAGAAGTTCGACCTTGGCTATCACACCAAGCATGTCGACACGATCTTCAAGCGGGTGTTTGGAGGGGCTTGAGTCCGAGTGAAGGCGCCCCGCTCGCGTGGCGCAGCCCCAATCAAGCCTTGCCGGGCACCGTCCTGATCACCGTGCCCCAGGGATCTTCACGCGTCGTCTCGGCCTTCACGTTGTCCGAGCGCATTTCGACCCATACGAGGCCCGAGCGGGACGGATCGCGGCGGCCGGCGCCGGCGCTGCGCCAGGCATTGGCGCCGATATGGTGATGGTAGTGCCCGGAGGACAGGAACACCGCCTGGCCGCCATATTTGGCGACCGTGTCGAAGCCGAATTCGTCATGCCACCACGCTTCGGCGTCTTCCGGACGCCCGACGCGCAGATGCACATGGCCGACAATGGTGTTTTCCGGCGCTCCCTGCCAGCCGGCGTCACCGGCCGGCACGCTGGCGACGACCGCGGGCAGGTTCAGCCGCTCGGTCGACATTGCGATCTTGTCGCCGTTCCATTTCCAATCCTGCGGACGGCGATCGGCGTAGATCTCGATGCCGTTGCCTTCAGGGTCAGTCAGGTAGAGCGCCTCGCTGACCAGATGGTCCGACGCGCCTTCGATGCCGATCCGGTTGGCGGCGGCATGGCTGATCCACCGGCCGAGATCGGCGCGCGACGGCAGCAGGAAGGCGGTGTGGAACAGGCCGGCGCTGCGCGGGTCGTCAGGCTTGGCCGAAGCATCCTGCTCCAGCACAAGCAGCGGACGGCCCGCGGCGCCGAGCGTGATCGCGCCATCGGCGCGGCTCAGCTCCTGCAGGCCGACGGCGGCGCGATAATAGGCGGCAAGGTTTTCGGCATCGCGCGCCTTGAGGCCGACACGCGCGACGCTGACCGGGGTGGTCGCGGCAAAAGGCAGTTCGCTCATCACACTCTCCGTTCGGGCGCCGATCTCACCAAGGCCAGTCGCGCCGGCGTTTATTAGTCATTGCTGTTTCCGTTCAGATCGTTCATCGCGATCGTTCACACAAGGTGGAAAGAATCGAACACGTTGTTCACATTTGTGACTCAGCTGCGTTCCACCGCCCGGTTGCATCAGACAAGGCCGCTCGCTACATCGGCGCCATGAAAGTCAAGGACGCAGATATTCTCATCATACCGGGCTATACCAATTCCGGCCCCGAGCACTGGCAGACCCGGTGGCAATCGAAACTGTCGACGGCACGCAGGGTCGAGCAGACCGAGTGGACGAAGCCCGTGCGCGAGGACTGGACGGCAAGCGTAGCGAAAGCTGTCAACCAGGCCGAGCGGCCGGTGGTCATCGTCGCCCATTCGCTGGGTGTCGCGGCGGCGGTGCAGGCCATCCCGCAATTTCAGAAGCCGGTCGCGGGGGCCTTCTTCGTGGCGCCGCCTGATGTCGCCAATCCGGAGATCAGGCCGAGGCACCTGATGACCTTTGGGCCCTATTCGCGCGAGCCCCTGCCCTTTCCGTCGATCGTGATCGCCAGCCGCAACGACCCGTTCTGCGCCTTTGAGGTTGCCGAGGACATCGCCGCCGCCTGGGGTTCGCTGTTCATCGACGCCGGCGACGCCGGCCATCTCAACCAAGACTCGGGCTTCGGCCCATGGCCGGAGGGATCGATGACTTTCGCCAAGTTCCTCACGGAACTGAAGGAGCCTTGAGACGCCGGCGCCTCAGGCGCCGATCGAATCCCGCATGCTCTTCAGCAGCGTCTTGGCGCCGAGCGAGATCAGTGTGTGGTCAGAACCCATGGCGAGCAGGCGGTAGCCCATCGACACGACGCGACCGGCAACGGCCGGCTCGATGACGTAGATCGCGGCGTGCTTGCCGGCCTTGCGCGTCCGCTCGGCGATCGAGGCGACCGTCTCCATCATGCTTTCCAGCGTCGAATTCACGGTGGTGCCGTTCGACCAGGCGATCGAGAAATCCGACGGCCCGACGAAGATGCCATCGATGCCGGGCGTCTCGAGGATGCCATCCAGCGCCTCGAACGCCGCACGCGTCTCGACCATGGCAAAGGCCATGGTGCGCTGGTTCGAGTCGCGCAGCCACTCGGCATGGTCGCCCTTGCCATGGCGCGGAAAGGCATAGGTCGGGCCCCAGGAACGCTCGCCCATCGGCGGATATTTCATTGCTGCGGCGAACTGCCTGGCGTCGTTCACGGAATTGACCATCGGCGCGATCACCGCCTCGGCGCCGAAATCGAGCGCCCGGCTCGCCATGTCGAAGCGCCCCACCGGGATGCGCACCAGCGCCGGCTTGTTGGCGGCAAGCACCGGCACCAGGCCGCGCAGCACGCTGTCCTCGTGGTGGCCGCCATGCTGCATGTCGAGGGTAACGGCATCAAAACCCTGCTTGGCGATGATTTCGACCGTCAGCGCGTCCGGCACGCCGGACCAGGCGGTGAACAGCGTTTCGTCGGCGGCCAGGCGGGATTTAAGCGACATCGGAACTTTCCTTGTTAACGATCCGCAGTCTCAGCCGGAAACGGCGGCAAGGCAAAGAAAACCGCCCGGCTGAGCCGGGCGGTCGATTGGTCCAACGATTTTTACGTGTTCTTGATCTGCTCGATCGCCTCAGCCATCAGCTCGTCCATGGTGCGGCGGATCTGATGGTCCGACTGGTGGACTCCCGCAGCGTCGAAATCTTTGCGGATCTTGCGGAAGACGTCATGGTCGCCGGCCTCCTCGATGTCGGAGACGACTACCTCTTTGGCATAGGCCTCGGCATCGGCTCCGCTCTTGCCGAGCTTTTCGGCGGCCCAGAGGCCGAGCGCTCTGTTGCGGCGCGCCGAGGCCTTGAAGCGGAGCTCCTCGTCGAAGACGAATTTGCGCTCGAAGCCCTCTTCGCGGTCTTTCATGCTGCTCATGACGTCCCTCCGGTCAGATCGATTCCATTGGCGATGAATATGTGTGCTTTACCCAGCAGAAACCAAAAGGCCGCGGGCCGGTCAATATGCTACGTCGCATGCTGCGCTGCGGCATTTCGGTCCCGAAACCGGTTGATCGGCTGGATTTGCCGATTGAGCAAACATTACGATTGATATAGACACCGGCATTGAACGCACCGTCGCCACAACTAATTTAGGCAGACGGACAGGAAATGGTCGCTTGCCGCCTGCCCGCCAATCCAGAGAAAAAATCAGATGAAAAATCGCCGCCGCATTTACGAAGGCAAGGCCAAGATCCTCTATGAAGGACCTGAGCCCGGAACGCTGATCCAGTTCTTCAAGGATGACGCCACCGCCTTCAACAAGAAGAAACATGAGGTGGTCGACGGCAAGGGCGTGCTCAACAACCGCATTTCCGAGCACATTTTCAATCACCTCAATCGCATGGGCATCCCGACCCATTTCATCCGCCGGCTCAATATGCGCGAGCAGCTGATAAAGGAAGTCGAAATCATTCCGCTCGAGGTGGTCGTGCGCAACGTCGCCGCCGGCTCGCTGGCGAAGCGCCTGGGCATCGAGGAAGGCACGGTTCTGCCGCGCTCGATCATCGAATTCTACTACAAGGCCGATGCGCTGGACGACCCGATGGTATCGGAAGAGCACATCACCGCCTTCGGCTGGGCGAGCCCGCAGGAGATCGACGACATCATGGCGCTGGCTATCCGCGTCAATGACTTCCTCTCCGGCCTGTTCCTGGGCGTCGGCATCCAGCTTGTCGACTTCAAGATCGAGTGCGGGCGCCTGTTCGAGGGCGACATGATGCGCATCGTCGTCGCCGACGAGATCTCGCCGGATTCGTGCCGTCTGTGGGACGTCGCCACCCAGGACAAGCTCGACAAGGATCGCTTCCGTCGCGACATGGGCGGACTGGTCGAGGCCTACCAGGAAGTGGCTCGCCGCCTCGGCATCATGAACGAGAACGAGCCGCCGCGCCCGACAGGCCCGGTGCTCGTTGCCTCTTCCGAGCCCTCGAAGAGCACGAAGCACTGACAGCGCGGGCCTGCCGGAAACGGCGTGCCCGTCCTCCACACTACCGATCACTCAGGAGTATCGATGAAAGCCCGCGTTACCGTCACCCTCAAGAACGGAGTTCTCGACCCGCAGGGCAAGGCGATCGAGCACGCGCTCTCAGGGCTGGGCTTCGACGGCGTCGGCCAGGTGCGGCAGGGCAAGGTCTTTGACATCGAACTCACCGGAACCGACAAGGCCAAGGCCGAAGCCGACCTCAAGGCGATGTGCGACAAGCTTCTGGCGAACACGGTGATTGAGAACTATAATGTGGCCATAACCTGAGTTTGCAGCGCAGAGGTTATGGCTGAAGCCACCAGCGATTTGATGTACGGGCTCCTGAAGCGCGTGCAGCACGAGCGAACTCGCCGAAACCAGAGGCCCTACGACCCAAAATGAAATCAGCCGTCGTCCTTCTCCCTGGGCTCAACCGCGACCGCGATATGATCGCGGCCCTGACCAAGATCTCCGGTCAGGTGCCGGCGACCGTCTGGCAGACCGACACCGAAATCCCGGACGTCGACCTGATCGCCATTCCCGGCGGCTTCTCCTTCGGCGACTATCTGCGCTGCGGGGCGATTGCCGCGCGCATGCCGGTGATGCGGGCGGTGGCCGAAAAGGCGGCCAAGGGCGTCATGGTGATCGGCGTCTGCAATGGCTTCCAGATCCTGCTCGAGGCGGGGCTGCTGCCCGGCGCCCTTATGCGCAACGCCTCCCTGAAATTCGTCTGCCGGCACGTGAAACTCGAGATCGCCAACGCCAACACGATGTTCACTCGCCGCTATCAGCCCGGCCAGATCATCCGCTCACCGGTCGCACATCACGACGGCAACTACTTCGCCGACGCCGAAACGCTGGCGCGCCTCGAAGGCGAAGGCCAGGTGGTGTTCCGCTATGCCGAAGGCACCAATCCCAACGGCTCGATCAACGACATCGCCGGCATCGTCAGCGAAAAGGGCAATGTGCTCGGCCTGATGCCGCACCCGGAGAACCTGATCGAGGCGGCACACGGCGGCAGCGACGGCCGGGCCCTGTTCGAAGGCGCGCTTGGCATCGCCGCTTGATCCTTTCAGACGATTCCTTCAGACCATTCTTTCAGACCAACGGGGCGGCCTGACCATGAGACTGACGATTGCTCGCCTTGCTCTCCTGGCCGCCGCCGGATTTGCGCTCGCCTCTTGCCAGTCCGGCTCGAAGACCACGCCGACCCCCTCAGGCAAGAGCGCCTCCCTGCTTGCCATGGAGCAGGTCGCGATCGCCGCGCACAAATGCTGGATCGCCAGCAAGGACCCGGCCTTCAAGCCCTACCAGATGGCCAACGAGCTCAACTCCTACAGCGGAACGCCGCGCTTCCTGCTCGTGCCCGCCAAGCATTACGGCGGCAAGCCGCTGCTGGTCGTGCAGGCACAGGGCAATTCCCGCAAAGTGGACGTGTTCGGGCCGTTGATGGCCGAACCGCTCGGCGCGCGCATAGGCTCCGATATCGCGCGCTGGCAGGCCGGCAATCCATCCTGCGCCGATGCCGCGTGACTCGGCCCTAGGCCAATTCCTGCAAATTGCAGGATTGACGTTAGGCTTTCGCGCTCGTCCTGCAACTCGCAATCAAGATACGGGCGAGACCAGCCTGTCTCACCCGCCAGCGATAATGTATGCCCAAAACTTGCGCAGCGTTTTGGGAGAATGACATGCACGAAACGAGATTTTGAGCGCGTCGCGACGCGCTTAGTCCCAGAGCGGCCTGATGCCCTCGCGATTGGCATCGCAGCGTGAAATGCCGATGTCCTTGAGCTGCTCGTCGGTCATCTCCAGGAGCGCAAGGCGTCCGCGACGGCGTTCCAGCATCCGGTCGATTTGCCTGGCGATGGAACGGAGCACGGACACGACGCGGTTGATAAACCCGCGGCGCCCCGACGGGCGGCCATGCAATTCCGCACTGCCATAACGCAATATATCAATTGTATTCATCTCTCGATCAACCAATTCTATCGATTGTACCTAGCTGCCATTCGCACCTCCATATCGATTGACTCATCGTACGGTGCAATATAGAAAATTGTCACCATGACAAATTGGCTCCCAAACCTCGCTTCCGGTTCCGGCCCTTTCTATCAGCGCCTTGCTGACAGCATTGAGTCAGATATCGACAAGGGCGTCATCGATGCCGGTGCAAAACTGCCGCCGCAGCGTGATCTCGCATACGACATCGGCACTACGGTCGGCACGGTCGGCCGGGCCTATCAATTGCTGCGCGAGCGCGGCCTGGTGAGCGGGGAGGTCGGGCGCGGCACCTATGTGCTCGCGCAACGCGCTGAAAGCCCCAAGCCCGAGCTGGAGTCCGCCGCGCTGGGTACGCGGCTCATCGACGCGCCGAGCGGCAAGCTGCGCTTCGACAGCACCGCCGCCCCCGATGTCGGCCAGGGCGCAATCATTGCCGAAGTTCTGGCGCGGACGGCGGAGGAGCACCCTCACGACATTTCGAGCTATACGAGGGATTTCCCGGAACGCTGGTTCGAGGCTGGCAGCCGCTGGCTCAAGCGCAATTCGTTTCACCCCTCACCCGATTCGATCGTGCCGACGCTTGGCACCCATGCGGCGGTGATCGCCGCGATCGCCGCGCTAACGACGCCTGGCGACACGATCGTCTTCGAGCATCTCACCTATTCGCAGATCTCGCGTAGCGCCGGCCTGATCGGGCGCCGCACCGCGCTGGTGTCGGCGGACGATGAAGGTCTCGATCCCGACGATTTCGAGCGGGTCTGCGCGCAGAAACATCCGAAGGTGATGTTCGTGATGCCGACGGCGAAGAACCCGACGCTGGTGACGCTGTCGGCGGAGCGGCGCCAGGCGATCGCGCGCATAGCGCGCGAGTACAATGTCGTCCTGATCGAGGATGATCTCTATGGCGAATTGACCGACGATCCGACGCCATTGCTCGCAGAATATGCCCCGGAGCGCACGATCGTCGCCGGCGGCCTGTCGAAGTCGGTCGCGGCCGGCGTGCGCGGCGGCTGGCTGTCCTGCCCGCCCGCCTACCGCCACCGCATCCGCGTGGCGCACAAGATGATGACCGGCGGGCTGCCCTTTCTGCTGGCGGAGGTCGGAACAAGGCTGGTGATGTCCGGCCAGGCCAGCGATATCCGCAAGCGTTGCATTGCCGAGATCCAAGCTCGTCTCCATGTCGTGCGCGAGACGCTGGCTGGCTTTGACTTCAAGGCACGGGACAATGTGCCCTTCGTCTGGCTCACCTTGCCGGATCCTTGGCTCTCGGGCACCTTCAAGAATGCCTGCCTGGCGCAGGGCGTGCTCATTGACGACGAGGACGAGTTCAAGGCCGGTCGTTCCGAGCAGGTCTTCCACAGCGTCCGTTTCGGTGTTTCGCAACCTCGGCAAAGCAAGGAAGTCGCCGGTGGTGTCGCGGTCATCCGCCGCCTGCTCGACGAAGGCCGCGCCGGCTACGACAGTTTTTCCTGACCTGTCCTTTCTTAATCCGCATCGCGCTACCGGCCGGTGCCCGCGCAGTGGTTTTCCGGCGTTTTTCGTCATCCTTTGGGGGTGTATCGGGCGAAAGCTTGCGATAAGAGGAGACTCAAGAAAGCCCCCTCTCCCACGGATACCAATCGCCGCTCATGACCATTTCCAATTCCGTGCCGATCACCCCCGAGCTCGTCGCCGCGCATGGGCTCAAGCCCGACGAATACCAGCGCATCCTCGATCTGGTCGGCCGCGAGCCGAGCTTCACCGAGCTCGGCATCTTCTCGGCGATGTGGAACGAGCACTGCTCCTACAAGTCTTCCAAGAAATGGCTGCGCACGCTGCCCACCAGCGGCCCGCAGGTTATACAGGGGCCGGGTGAGAATGCCGGCGTGGTCGACATCGGCGACGGCGACTGCGTCGTCTTCAAGATGGAGAGCCACAACCACCCCTCCTATATCGAGCCCTATCAGGGAGCCGCGACCGGCGTGGGCGGCATCCTGCGCGATGTCTTCACCATGGGCGCGCGGCCGGTAGCGGCGATGAACGCGCTTCGCTTCGGCGAACCTGACCATCCCAAGACCCGGCACCTGGTCGCGGGAGTGGTTTCAGGCATCGGCGGCTACGGCAATTCCTTCGGCGTGCCGACCGTCGGCGGCGAGGTCAATTTCGACCCGCGGTACAACGGCAATATCCTGGTCAACGCGTTCGCGGCCGGCCTCGCCAAGTCCAATGCCATCTTCCTGTCGCAGGCCAAGGGCGTCGGCCTGCCGGTCGTCTATCTCGGCGCCAAGACCGGACGCGACGGCGTCGGCGGCGCCACCATGGCCTCGGCCGAGTTCGATGACAGAATAGAGGAGAAGCGTCCGACCGTGCAGGTCGGCGACCCCTTCACCGAAAAATGCCTGCTGGAGGCCTGCCTCGAGCTGATGGCCTCGGGCGCGGTCATCGCCATTCAGGACATGGGCGCCGCCGGCCTGACCTGCTCGGCGGTCGAGATGGGCGCCAAGGGCGATCTCGGCATCGAGCTCGACCTCGACAAGGTGCCCGTGCGCGAGGAGCGCATGAGCGCCTATGAGATGATGCTCTCGGAAAGCCAGGAGCGCATGCTGATGGTGCTGCGCCCCGAGAAGGAAGAGCAAGCTGAGGCGATCTTCCGCAAATGGGGCCTCGACTTCGCGATCGTCGGCAAGACCACCGACGAACTGCGCTTCCGTGTCATCCACCAGGGCGACGAGGTCGCCAACCTGCCGATCAAGGAACTGGGCGACCAGGCGCCGGAATATGACCGTCCCTGGGTCGAAGCCAAGAAGCCTGCACCGATCGCCGAGAAGGACTTGCCTAAGGCCGATGTCGCCGACGCGCTGCTCAAGATGCTGGGCGGGCCCGACCTCTCCTCGCGCCGCTGGGTGTGGGAACAGTACGACACGCTGATCCAGGGCAATTCGCTGCAGCTTCCCGGCGGCGATGCCGGCGTGGTGCGCGTCGAGGGCCATCCGACCAAGGCGCTCGCCTTCTCTTCCGACGTCACGCCGCGCTATTGCGAGGCCGACCCGTATGAGGGCGGCAAGCAGGCCGTCGCCGAGTGCTGGCGCAACCTGACCGCGACCGGCGCCCTGCCGCTTGCCGCCACCGACAATCTCAATTTCGGCAATCCGGAGCGGCCGGAGATCATGGGCCAGTTTGTCGGGGCGGTTAAGGGCATCGGCGACGCCTGCCGCGCGCTCGGCTTCCCGATCGTCTCCGGCAATGTCTCGCTCTACAACGAAACCAATGGCCGCGGCATCCTGCCGACGCCGACCATCGGCGGCGTCGGGCTGATTGCTGATTGGTCGAAGATGGCCCGCATCGGTTTTGCTGCCGAGGGCCAGATGATCGTGCTGGTCGGCGCGCCGCCGACATGGGGCAGCCATCTCGGCCAGTCCGTCTATATGCGCGACATCCACGGCCGCGCCGACGGTCCGCCGCCGCCGGTTGACCTCGAACATGAAAAGCGCGTCGGCGACCATGTGCGCGCGCTGATCGCTTCCGGCATCGTGACTGCCGCGCACGATATCTCCGACGGCGGCCTTGCCGTGGCGCTGGCCGAAATGGCGATGGCATCCGGAATCGGCGCCACCATCCCCGGCCTCACCGGCACCGATCCGATCCCGGTCTGGTTCGGCGAGGACCAGGGCCGTTATCTGCTGACGTTGTCGATCGACCCGCAAAGCGGCGAATGGGACAGGATCCGCGAGGAACAGGGCAAGCTCGGCATTTTCGCGCCGTGGATCGGCACGACCGGTGGCGACATGCTGAAACTCGGCGAGGCGCGTGCCGTTCCGGTGAGTGAATTGACCGCCGCCCATGAGGGCTGGTTCCCGCGCTTCATGGATCAGACCATTTGACCAGGCTGGCGGTCCGGGCGCTGCTTGCAGCCGTCTTCTGGCCGTCGCTGTTCTTCTTCTGGTTCCTCGGCCCGTTCGTCTTTCTGCTGTTGTCGACGACTTCGAGCGAGGTCTGTCCAAGGCTCGAAACGCGGGCCGAGTTCCTTGCTGCGGCCAACGGCACAATCCCGCTGCTGGCCGCTCAGGGCCTCGTCTACGCGGTTCCTGTTCTGTGCCTGGTCCTGTGGCAGCGCCTTTTGCCGGAGCCGGCTCGGGCAAGGCATATCGTCACTTGCGCCAAGCTCTTCGCCGTTGCAACGGCCATCGGAGCGCTTTGGGCGTATGGTTCTTCGCTTTTATGCGATGGCTACGGCCGGCCGTTTTTCTCCCCGGTCTGGCAGTGGACGAGCTACTTGCCGATGGTCGGTATCGCGATAAACGTGCCGCTCTATGTGCTGACCTTCAGTCTCGGTCGCGCCAACTCGACGCGCGAGGAGGTGTCCGCAGGCGACGCGGCTCGGCCGGATCGGAATATCCCGTGAACCCTCGGTCATGGATGGAACGGCTTCAATCCGGACCGGAAAGGCTCTACGCTTATCCCGACTCTCATCGCACGGGCTGCACCCGCTCGAAAACAGGATTTCTGCCATGGCAATGGATGCGCACGACATTGAACGGCTGATCAAGGAAGGCATTCCGGACGCCAAGGTGACGATACGCGATCTGGCTGGTGACGGCGATCACTACGCGGCCGAAGTGGTGGCCGAAAGCTTCCGCGGCAAAAGCCGCGTCCAGCAGCACCAGATGGTCTATGACGCGCTGAAAGGCAATATGGGCGGCGTGCTGCATGCGCTCGCCCTGCAGACCAGCGTTCCGGACTGAGTCTTGACGCCGCGGTTGTTCAGATCTTTACCAGCATCGCCGTGAGGTACATGAAGCCGATCCCGGCTGCCAGACCGGCCATCGCAGCCGGTGCGAGCAAGGCGCGCGAGCCATCGGCGCGCTGGCGAAGCTGCAGCGAAACCATCTCGACGATCACTTGCAGGATCGCTCCGGCGCCGATCGCCAGCGCCAGCGCCGACCATTGCGGCGCATAGGCGAGGCTGCCGATCCATAGGCCGACGACGGCGGGACCTCCCGCGAGCAGCGTCAACATGGCGAAGGTCCTGAGCGGCGGTCGCTCCTTCAGGATCGGGGCGGCGATGCCGATGCCTTCGGTGATGTTGTGCAAGGTGAAGCCAAGCACCAGGAACGTGCCGAGCCCGGCTGCGCCCGAGACGAAGGCGGCACCGATCGCCAGCCCTTCGCCAAGATTGTGCAGGCCGATGCCGAGTGCGATGAAGGTGGCAAGCGCCAGCCCGGTCGGTGTCCCGCCGCGCCGGCCTGCCGCCATGAGCAGAAGGAAGCTGGCGGTGGCTGCGAGCACGATCATGGTCGGCCCCTGGAACAGGGCGGCTGCTTCGCCGGCCAGTTCGAACGCGTCCTCGAGCGTGTCGACGAAAAGGAAGGCGAGCAGACCGACGGTCATCGACAGGAGAAAATCCATGCCGTTCCGCCCGACCCCGCGTAGTGCCGGATAGAACATCAGGCCGATCGCCACGGGCAGGATGCCGACAAAGCCGCCGAGCACCGCTTGCGCGGCAAAGCTAGGTGAATTGCGCGTCGGTGTGGGTACGGCGACGGCGATATCGTGCCCGAATGTTGTCCCGGTGCTGGTCACGACATTGACCGCATGCGCCTCCCCCAGCACCCAGGGGTATGGCAGGCTGATCCATGCTGTTGCGCCGCGCGCGATCGGCCCCGGTGGATCCTGCGTGAACTGCCAGTAAGCGTCGTCGACCTGGACCTGCGCGATCGTCATCGGTTCCGACCCGCCGGCCCGCACGAGGATTCGAATGCCGTCGTTTCCAATAATCGTCCGCTCGAAGGTGAGGTTCTCGACCGGCGGCGCGCCGTTGCGAAAGCTCGCCAACGGGTCGGAAGAGACCATCCACGCAACCGCGAGCCCGAGCACGGCGAGCGGCAATACGATCCAGAGCAGAGAGAGCCAGCGCGGCCAACCGGCCTGTGTATCCCGGGAGGTGCGACTGACATCGGTCACGACACGGCCTCCACCACGTCGAACATGCCCGACCAGCCAAGTTCGGTAAACTCCGACTGGTGGGGATGGAACATGTAGAGGCCTGGCTCGTGCTCCTTGAAATGGAACTCGAGGATACCGCGCTCGGCCTGGCACTGGGTGATCAGATCGACGGTCCTGAGTGTCGGCGTCAGCGTCGTGCCCTGATTGTAGTAGTCGAAGAAATTGGCATGCAAATGGAAGGAGTTGATCGGGTCGAACTCGACCACGTTGACGAGGTAGATCCGGACAGGCTTGTCCTTCAGCACCCGTATCGGCTTCTTCGCGTAGGCATGGGCGACGGTGTTGACGGCATAGACCTCGTTCTCGTTGTCGAAATTGGTGTCGAAGGCGTTCATCACCATCACGAATTCCTGCCAGCCGGCATTCTCGGGCGTGCCGAGCAGGCGCGAGCGGGCGACCGCCTCATGCTCCGGATGCCGGGCGGGATCGGGGTCGATGATGAAGGCGCCGTACATACCTTTCTGGATGTGCCGCTTCAGCGGCAGCGCATGGCAATGATAGAGATGGCAGCCGAACGGCCTGGCATCGAACTCGTAGACGAACTCCTCGCCCGGCCCGATCAGACCGGCGCCGGGAACGCCGTCCATTCGAGCTGCGTGAATGCCGTGGAAATGCATGGAATGCGGATGCGAGCCGTTGTTGCGAAAGACGATCTTCAAGCGATCGCCTTCTGTCGCCCGCAGCGACGGCCCCGGCACGCGGCCATTATAGGTCCAGGCCGGGAACAGGATGCCGGGCGCGATCTCGATCTCCTTGTCCTCGGCCGTGACCTCGAAGCTGCGCAGCGTCCGCCCGCCCGGCAGCGTCGACACCGTCCCGGTCTCCCAGTCGCCGAGCAGCTTCACTGGATCGAAACCGTTGCGGCTATCCTCGACTTCGCCGACGGTGATCATCGCCCCATGCGCGGACAGGTGCGCCGGCTGCGGGTCAGCCGCCGCTGGCGTTCCGTGACCAGCGTGGCCGGTCTGCCCGCGCGCCGCCGTCGCCATCACCGCCGTGCCGCCCGCCGCCAGGCCGCCGGCCAGAAGTAGCCTTCGATCGAGCTTTTGTTCCAATAAGGATTTCGTTTCGCGCATATCCGCGTTCCTCCAAGGCACCGGGAAGAATAGTGCATGCTTCAAGATTTAGCTATAGCTATAATTCTGGTGGCGCGCGAATGGCAACCGGGCACTGGCACAGGAACAAGAGAACCGGCCTGCCGGCCCGCTTGCCGGAAGAGTTCCGGCTGGCGGATTTGGCCCAATGGCGGACCAAAGCTTTGCGCCATTTCGGATGCGTTGCGGCTAACGTCTTGTTTCAGCCAACCTATGGGTTTATTTGATGGACATGCTTCGAGCCTGACTCCCACAGGCGTGAAAGGATTCCCCATGAGTGGCATCAACGACTACATCGACAGCGAAGTGAAGAGCAACGACGTCGTGCTCTTCATGAAGGGCACCCCCGGCTTCCCGCAGTGCGGGTTCTCCGGCCAGGTGGTGCAGATCCTCGACTATGTCGGCGTCGACTACAAAGGCGTGAACGTGCTGACCTCGGCCGAGCTGCGCCAGGGCATCAAGGACTATTCCAACTGGCCGACCATCCCGCAGCTCTATGTCAAGGGCGAGTTCGTAGGCGGTTGCGACATCGTGCGCGAGATGTTCCAGGCCGGCGAACTGCAGGATTTCCTGGTCGAAAAAGGCGTCAGCGTCGAAGGCGCCGCCTGATTTGAGTTCGCGCTGGCCGGCCCCACCGGCTGCGCTGTGACATCCGGGGCCACGCCACCTCGGCACTTTGGGTTTCGAACTCGAGAACGAGACGAATTGATGCGCCGCTCGACCGGCGCATGTTCGTTCGATTGATCGGATTTTGCCGTGGACAATCAGGCACTAGCGCAGCAATCGGCAAAGAGCTTGCCCATTCCGCGCTGGGAATTCATTGCGCTCTGCGCCGCGCTGATGGCGCTCAATTCGCTCGCCATCGACATCATGCTGCCGGCGCTGCAGCAGATCGGCGCCTCGCTTGGCGTCGAGAATGAAAACCACCGCCAGTATGTGATCACAGCCTACATCCTTGGCTTCGGCACTGGTCAGCTCTTCTTTGGCCCGGTTTCCGATCGTTTCGGCCGCCGTGCGCCGCTGGTCGCCGGCCTGATCATCTATGTGGCGGCGGTAGCCGCCGCTGCCGTTGCTCCGACCTTTGCCATCCTGCTCACCTGCCGTGTCGTGCAAGGCATCGGCGCGGCGGCAACCCGCGTGATCGCCGTCTCCATCGTGCGCGACACATTCGAGGGCCGCCGCATGGCCGAGGTCATGTCGCTGATCTTCATGGTGTTCATGGCGATACCGGTCGTCGCGCCCGGCATCGGCCAGTTCATCATGCTTTTCGCCACCTGGCACTGGATCTTCGTCACCATGGCCGTCGGCGCGCTGATCGTGTCGGCATGGTCGCTGTTGCGTTTGCCGGAGACGCTGCACCCGGAATACCGACGGCCCTTAACCGTCAATGCCGTCGTCGGCGGCTTCCGCATCGTGCTCACCAACCGCATCGCGCTTTGCTATGCCTTTGCCAGCACCTTCATCTTCGGCGCGATGTTCGGCTTCATCAATTCCGCGCAGCAGATCTATCTCGAAGTCTTCCATGTCGGCGAGCTGTTTCCGCTGATCTTCGCCGGCGTCGCGGGCGTGCTCGCCTTCTCGAACTTCCTCAACGCGCGGCTCGTCGGCAAGGTCGGCATGCGCCGCCTGTCGCAGAGCGCGCTGCTGCTCTTCCTCGCCATCAGCCTGGCCTGGCTCGTCGTCTCGCTCGAATTGCAGATGCCGCTCTGGCTGTTCATCGTCTTCTTTGCCGGCGCGATGGTTCCATTCGGCTGTCTCGGCGCAAATTTCAACGCGCTTGCAATGGAGCCGCTCGGCGAGCTCGCCGGCACCGCGTCCTCGATCCTCGGCTTCATGCAGACCTTTCTCGGCGGTCTCCTCGGCACGCTGATAGGTCAGGCCTATAACGGCACGGTCACGCCATTGGCCGCCGGCTTCTGCAGCGTTTCCGTCGCCGCCCTGCTGATGATCCTGATCGCCGAGCGCGGGCGGTTGTTCCAGCCCCACAATCCGCCGGTGTGAGGCCATCGCCTACGCATGCGCTCAGGATTTTCGCTCAAGCGCGGCCGTGAAGCGAGGCGAAAGTATGCGCCCTGCGATCGCCTCGCCCATGCTCTCGGTAAAGGGGATCGGCAGGGCCTTATCGAGAGCCTCGAGGACGGAGGCAACAAAGGCTCTGTTCAATCCGTCGTCCGGTCCGAGTGCGGAGAAGGTCGCGCGCGGCCTGCCAATGAGCGTTCCGTCTCGGCGAAACGAGAACCGCAGGGTCAAGGACAAACCGGCAGTTCCGCGCGGCGGCTGCCAGCAGGCGTAAATGGCAGCCGACATTTCCGCTATTGAGTTTACGGGATCGCGACTGCCGCAGGCGCGCTCCCGGGCCGTCGCTTCGTCAGGATCGGTGATCGTCACGGCGATAGCGAGAGCCAGAGCGACCATCGCTAACCGGGTGCTCATTCACATCTCCGGATTTGCGTGAGGTTGTAGATCGATCCTTCCAGCCGACCGGCTGGCGCTCGCCGACGCAACGATCCTATTCCGCCCAGAGCTCGCGGCGCAGTTCGTTCCAGCTGTCCTGGTCTGGCGCGACCAACAACCCGCCGTCGACATGCGATGGCAGATAGGCATCGCCGTCGATCCGCGCCGCATAACCACCGGCTTCCTGATGAATCAGCACGCCGGCCAGATGGTCCCACGGCATCAGCTTGTTGTAGACGACGAAATGCGCATGGCCGCTCGCCAGCAGCCGGTATTCGTGCGCCGCGCAACGATAGCCGAACTGCGACAGCGCCTTGGTCTGGTTGCGCGCGAGCCGCGAGCGCTCCGGTTCCTTCAGATACTGCCACGAGACCGCGCCGGTCATCTCGGAGATCGGCACCGGCTCGGCGACCCGCACCCTCTCCAGCGCGCCATGTGCGTGGCGGATATGGCTACCCGCCGCCTTGGCGCCGATCAGCCAGTCCTTGCCGACCGGATCGTGGATGATGCCGGCAACCGTCTCGCCATTGACCACGGCGCCCAGCATGACGCCGAACAGTGGCACGCCGGAGGCGAAGTTGAAGGTGCCGTCGACCGGATCGATGACGAAGGCGAGCGCGGCATCGCCCAGCCCTTTGAGCAAGGCCGGATTGTCGGAGCAGGCCTCCTCGCCGACGATCATCGCTGAGGGGTAACGCTCGCGCAGCCTGGCAGTGATCAGCCTTTCGGCGTTGACGTCCGCCTCCGTCACCAGATCGGCGGCGGACGTCTTCTGGCGAACCTCGCCCTCGCCCAGCCGGCGGAAGCGCGGCATGATTTCGGCCCTGGCTGCATCGGCTAGAAGGTCGGCCAGCCAGTCGATCGCTTGCATGTCAAACGTCATCGGAAATGTCTTTTCCCGTGGTAAGACGCGCATCGAGCGCGGCGAAGTCGAACAGTTTTCGGTCGAGCAAATGCGAGGGCCGCACATTGGTCATCGCGCGGATCATCGTGTCCTTGCGACCAGGCATGCGCTTCTCGATATCGTCGAGCATCGCCTTCATGGCGTTGCGCTGCAGCCCTTCCTGGCTGCCGCAGAGATCGCATGGTATGATCGGGAACTTCATGGCGTTCGCGAACCTTTCCAGATCCGCCTCGGCGCAATAGGCGAGCGGGCGCAGAACCATGACATCGCCCTCGTCATTGAGAAGCTTCGGCGGCATGGCGGCGAGACGCCCGCCATGGAACAGGTTCATGAAGAATGTTTCGAGGATGTCCTCGCGGTGGTGGCCGAGCACCAGGGCGGCGCAGCCCTCCTCGCGCGCGATGCGATAGAGATGGCCGCGCCTCAGCCGCGAGCAGAGCGAGCAATAGGTGCTGCCCTCGGCCAGCTTGTCGGTGACCACCGAATAGGTGTCCTGGTACTCGATGCGATGCGGAATGCCGTTGGCGCTGAGATAGTCCGGCAGGATGTGCTTTGGAAAGTTTGGCTGACCTTGGTCGAGATTGCACGCAAGCAGCTCGACGGACAGCAGCCCGCGCCATTTGAGATCGAGCAGCAAGGCGAGCAGGCCATAAGAATCCTTGCCGCCGGAGAGCGCCACCAGCCAGCGCTCGCCGGGCTTGACCATGGCGAAGTCTTCGATCGCCTGGCGCGTAAGCCGCAAGAGCCGCTTGCGCAGCTTGTTGAACTCGACCGAGGATGGCACGTCACGGAACAGCGGATGAAATCCGCCCTCCGGCTCGTCGGTGATCGGCTCAAGCGATTTGACGTCTGGCAGCATATTCATGGCGCAGGTGCCCACGGTTCTGTTGCCGCTTCGCTTAGAGCATTTTGCAGCCAAGTGGAATCACTTGGCGTCGCGGAAATGCGGCTAAAAAAATGGCCAGGGTGGAATTCCGGCCCTGGCCGACGCGACAGACAAAGAAAAGGCCGCCTCGAAGGCGGCCTTGGATGGCTGTCGCTGATTGGTCGGATCAGCGCGAATAGAATTCGACGACCAGGTTCGGTTCCATCTGGACGGCGAACGGAACATCCGCCAGGCCGGGAACGCGGCTGTAGGTCGCGGTCATCTTGTTGTGGTCGGCCTCTATGTAGTCCGGCACGTCGCGCTCGGCCAGACCGACCGATTCCAGCACGATGACGAGCTGCTTCGACTTCTCGCGCACCTCGATGACGTCGCCCGGCTTGCAGCGGTACGAACCGATGTTGGTGCGCTTGCCGTTGACGTTGACGTGGCCGTGGTTGACGAACTGGCGGGCCGCGAAGATGGTCGGCACGAACTTGGCGCGATAGACGATCGCGTCGAGACGCGACTCGAGGAGGCCGATCAGGTTCTCGGAGGTGTCGCCCTTGCGGCGATTGGCCTCCTCATAGACCTTGCGGAACTGCTTTTCCGAAACGTCGCCATAGTGGCCCTTGAGCTTCTGCTTGGCGCGCAGCTGCAGGCCGAAGTCGGAAAGCTTGCCCTTGCGGCGCTGGCCATGCTGGCCGGGGCCGTATTCGCGCTTGTTGACCGGGGACTTCGGGCGGCCCCAGATGTTTTCGCCGAGACGGCGGTCGATCTTGTATTTCGCGGATTCGCGCTTGCTCATCGCATTCCCTTTCAAAACGATATACCCGGAACCCCATGGCTCCGGGTGAAGGAAACGCGCCCTCCTCTGGCCTCCGTTTTCGAGGCCTGACAGGGTTTTCCACGCAACGCGACGGAAATCCCACGGGACACGTCAGTTCGAACAAGACCGCCGACAGACTGGCTTCCGGTGAAGTCTTGCCCATGCAAAAGAAACCACCGGACGTCGCCGCCCGGTGTTGGTGGCCCTGTTAAACAGAGATTTAATCGGTGTCAAGCTCGTGATCGGCGACGCACCGACTCCGTCACAACGCCGGAGCCGACGATGGCACGGCGCTGGCATGGCCGCAAGCAGATCCGCCGCGTCGTCGCATGCCGCGGGTTTCTCTATCCGGGCACCAAGTTGAGAGCCAAGCAGCCACTAAGAGTTCATGACTTCTTGCTGGGCAGTCCCTTGCGTTTGGTCTCGGCGAATTCCTCGAGTTGCTTCTCGCTCATGGATTCGTACATCTCGCGCGAAGCACCCTTAAGCTCGGTTTTCTTGGTCTCCCCGCGCTTGGCCGAAAGGGCTGCGCCGGCTGCCTTTTGTTGGGCTTGCGATTTGGCTGGCATGCGATCTCTCCCTTTGCCGGGTGAGGAAGAGAAACGCTGCGGCGCTATCGCAGTTCCAGCTAGGGCGCGGTCAGCCCAAAGCCCTGGATAAGCCTGCGCGTGGCGAAATCCACCTTGCTGGAGGTGAAGAGGGCGATATCGGGCTCGCTCTCGCCCGACGGTTCGCCGATGGGCTGCAGCAGCGACATGGCGCGCCGGGCAATGGCTTCCGCCGGATCGATCCAGTCGACCGGCCAGGGAGCCGTCTTGCGCATGCGGTTGGCGAGGAACGGATAATGCGTGCAGGCGAGCACGACGATGTCGGTGCGCTGCCCGTCGCGCTCGATGAAACAGGGCGCGATCTCGGCGCGCACGGCTTCCTCGTCAACAAACCCTTCGCGCATATAGATCTCGGCCAGTGCGGCAAGCCTGTCGCTGCCGACCAGCCGGACATGACATTTTTGCGCCCATTTGCTGATCAGGTCGCGTGTGTACTGGCGCTTCACCGTGCCCGGCGTCGCCAGCACCGACACCAGGCCGGACCGCGTGCGCTCGGCCGCCGGCTTGATCGCGGGCACCGTCCCGACAAAAAGATGACCGGGGAATTTTTCGCGCAGCGCATCGATCACCAGGGTCGAGGCGGTGTTGCAGGCGATCACTGAGATCGCCGGCTGCAGACGGTCGAGCAATTTGCCGAAGAGTGCGAGTATGTGTTCCTTGAGCGCCGGCTCTTCCCATGCGCCGTAGGGAAAAGCCGCGTCGTCGGCGACATAGACGAAGCGCCGGTCGGGCATCAGGACGCGCGCCTCGCGCAGCACCGTCAGTCCGCCGACGCCGGAATCGAACATCAGGATCGGGCGCTGGCTTGATCGATCGTTCATTGTCATCCGACCACAGGAAGAAGCTGGCCACTGATTTGGCCAACGGCGCTTCTATCCTGAACGATCGTGGTCTTGAAGTGGCAGATGCCAGCAGCTTTTGCGCAACTCAGAGCCCACGCTTGCCGAAGCCGGCGGGCGGCGCCCGGCCAAACGGCTGCGGCGCCGGCGCCGGACGCGCGGGTTTCGCAGCAGTCCGTGGCGCAGCTGGAGCAACGCTCGCTGTCGCCCGCTCGGGGCGCGCCGCTGCCGGCAACGAGCCTTCAAAGTCGAAAGCCTCGGTCAACTCATTGATGTTGCTGCCTGCCACAGGCTTTGCCCATAGGATGGTGCACCAGAGGCCGAATATGGCAAGGCCGAGCAGATTCAGGCCACCGGGCGCGCTCTCAGGATTGCCGAAATCGATGACCAGAAGCGTGCCGGCCTGCAGCAAGCCATAGATGCCGGAAAAGACGACATAGGACCATAGGATCCAGCGTGAACCATCGGCATCGCGGCTGCGGCGCCAGGCGATGTTGCCGCGCAGGGCGACGAAGATGAGCGACACAACCACCGCGGCGCCGGCCAGGCCTTGCCGCGACGGACCCGGCATCGAATTGATCAATCCCGCGAAGCCGGTCGTTGCGGCAATGCAGAGCACGATCGCTACCGCTTCCGCTATGAACAGACCTAGCGAATAGAAGAAGAAACGCAGACGGCCAATATTGGACGTGAACATCTACTGCCCCATCGTTTCAAGAACGATGGACCAAACCGCATAATATTCGGTTACCTTGAAGGTTCGGAGCTTACAGATCTTAACTTTCTTTGTCCGTTGTTCGCTTGCGGGTAGCCGGCGCCCGCCGCGGATCATCCCCCGGTGAGCCGTCGCCGCGCGGCATTGCCGGCGAAAACCTGTCGAGCGATGAGATGATGCCGCGCAGCACCTTCAACTCGGGCTCAGCGAATCCCGCCCGCGTCAGCACGGCGCGCAGATTGTCGACCATCTTCGGCTTCTTCTCTTCCGGGCGGAAATAGCCGCGCGCCTCGAGAGCGCCTTCGAGATAGGTGAACAGGCTGTGCAGCTGTTCCTTGGTCGCCGGAACGAGCTCCGGTCCGGCGAAGTTGGTCGCGGTCTCTTCGGCAAGGCCGGATTTCATCCATTCATAGGACATCAAAAGCACAGCCTGCGCGATGTTGAGCGAGGAGAAGCCGGGATCGACCGGAAAGGTGACGATCTCGTCAGCCAGACCAACCTCTTCATTGTAGAGGCCGAAACGTTCACGGCCGAAAAGAATTCCGGTGCGCAGCCCCGCCTGCTCGCGGGCCCGGAGCGCCCTGCCCGCATCCACCGGGCCGCGCACCGGCTTGAAACCGTCACGCTCGCGGGCGGTGGTGGCGAAGACGAAGTTGAGGTCGGCCACTGCCGAGGCAAGATCGTCGAACACCGTCGTCGCATCGATGACGTGGTCGGCGCGGCTCGCGGCGGCGCGCGCCTTCTCGCTCGGCCAGCCGTCGCGCGGATTGACCAGGCGCAGCTCCGAAAGGCCGAAATTCGCCATGGCGCGCGCGACCATGCCGATATTCTCGCCGAGCTGCGGCTCGACAAGGATGATCGCCGGTCCGGCGGTCTTGGCGGCGTCGTTTGCGGCTGGCATGGCTCTCCGTACATGGGGTTTGCGGCGTTTCGGCGTCCCCTGCCACATCCGGCCCGGAAAATGAAGCATTCACAAGCGCGACAACGGGCTGCCATCGGCTGATCGCGGTTTGCGCGCTCAAAAAGGCTTTGATATACGCTGCCCAACCCCGGCCGAAGCCACGGGCAAGGCCGTTCAGATCCCCAGCAACGAGGCATTTTTCCATGGCGAAGATCAAGGTGGCGAACCCGGTCGTCGAGCTCGACGGCGACGAGATGACCCGCATCATCTGGCAGTTCATTAAGGACAAGCTGATCCACCCCTATCTCGACATCAAGCTGGACTATTTCGATCTCGGGATCGAGAACCGCGACGCCACCAATGACCAGGTGACCATCGACTCGGCCAACGCAATCAAGAAATACGGCGTCGGCGTGAAATGCGCGACGATCACGCCCGACGAACAGCGCGTCGAGGAATTCAAGCTGAAGAAGATGTGGAAGTCGCCCAACGGCACCATTCGCAACATCCTCGGCGGCACCATCTTCCGCGAGCCGATCATCATGAAGAACGTGCCGCGCCTGGTGCCCGGCTGGACCAAGCCGATCGTCGTCGGCCGTCACGCATTCGGCGACCAGTATCGCGCCACCGACTTCCGCTTCCCGGGCAAGGGCAAGCTGACGATCAAGTTCGTCGGCGAGGACGGCAAGGTGATCGAGCATGACGTCTTCGATGCGCCCGGCGCCGGCGTCGCCATGGCCATGTACAACCTCGATGAGTCGATCCGCGAATTCGCTCGCGCCTCGCTGAACTATGGCCTGCTGCGCAACTTCCCGGTCTATCTCTCGACCAAGAATACCATCCTCAAAGCCTATGACGGCCGCTTCAAGGACATCTTCCAGGAGGTCTACGAGAAGGAATTCGAGGCCGAGTTCAAGGCGAGAAAACTCTGGTACGAGCACCGCCTGATCGACGACATGGTCGCCTCCAGCCTGAAATGGTCGGGCGGCTATATCTGGGCTTGCAAGAATTATGACGGCGACGTGCAATCCGACACCGTCGCGCAAGGCTTCGGCTCGCTCGGCCTGATGACCTCGGTGCTGATGACGCCGGACGGCAAGACGGTGGAAGCGGAAGCCGCCCACGGCACCGTCACCCGCCACTACCGCCAGCATCAGAAGGGCGAGGAAACCTCGACCAACTCGATCGCCTCGATTTTCGCCTGGACGCGCGGTCTCGCCCATCGCGCTAAGCTCGACGACAACGCCGAGCTCAAGCGCTTCGCCGAGACGCTGGAGAAGGTCTGCATCCAGACCGTCGAGGCCGGCTTCATGACCAAGGACCTGTCGCTGCTGATCGGCCCCGACCAGCCCTGGCTGTCGACCACCGGCTTCCTCGACAAGATCGACGAGAACCTGCAGAAGGCGATGGGGTGAGAAGTGCCGAGCCTTGTTGCCAGCGAAAGGGTCCGCCTTTGCGCTGGCAACAATGCCGACCTCTGTCAGGCTATTTTCAAGGTGCACGGCCTAAGCGACCGGAGGAGCCGCTCCGTGTGGTCCAGCGACGAGCAAGCACCTCCTTACTACCCCAATGCCGCCACTCTGGATGCCGATGCCGTACCGATCCAACTTGCAGAAGTAGCCAGACTGACATCTGTTCTTGCCACCAGCTTTTCGGTCAAGGATGGGTTCTGCCGTCTGGATCTCCGACCGCTCGGGTTCAGCCAACTCTTCGAAGCAAGCTGGATCTGGATGGACCTAAGTCGTCCAACGGCGACCCCCTCCGGTTGGGAACGTGTTGGGGACACAGCCAGCTTGGAGATGTGGGAACTTGCCTGGACGGATGGCGCAGGTTCCTCCAGCGGCCGTGTCTTTCCGACTGCAGTTCTGGCCGACCCCGCCATCGCCATCCTGGGCCGACGGACGGCCGACGGCTCCACCGCCGGCTGCATAGCCAATAGATCCGAGCTCGTGATCGGGTTGTCAAATGTCTTTGCCACGGATGGCAATCCGACCTATCGAGATGCTGTGCGAGCCGCAGCCAATACGTTTGCTGAAGGTCGCGCGCTGGTCGGGTATGACCGCGGCGGCGGGCTGGATGACGCACTGGCCTGCGGCTTTCAGACCACCGGCACACTGCGCGTCTGGATACGGGACAGCCAGGCAAAGAGGAATAGCAAGTGGCAAAGCCTCTTCTCTACGGCGCCCACTACAGCGTCTATGTGCGCATCGCGCGACTTGCGCTTGAGGAAAAGGGCGTCGACTACGAGCTGGTCCCTCTCGACATCTTCGCGGCCGAAGGCATTCCGTCCTGGTACCTGGAGCATCACCCGTTCGGCCGCATCCCGGCGTTCGAGCATGACGGTTTTCGCCTCTTCGAGACCGGCGCGATCGCGCGCTATGTCGACGAAGCTTTCGACGGCCCGGTCCTCCAGCCGACGCAAGCGCGCAGCCGCGCAAGGATGAACCAGATCATCGGCTTGCTCGATGCTTACGCCTACCGCCCCATGGTCTGGGACGTCGCCGTCGAGCGGCTGGAAAAGGCGGCGCCGGACGAAGCTTTGATCGCGCGGGGGATTTCGCAGGCGGAGACGGTGCTGCGGACGCTTGTTTCGTTGAGCACCCCGGGCCCGTGGCTGCTCGGCGATCAGTTGACGCTGGCCGATCTGCACGCGGCGTCGATTATCGGCTATTTCCTCAAGGTCGCCGAAGGGCGAAAGCTGCTTGCCCACTTCTCAGACTTGCAGGACTGGTGGGATCGCATCGTCAGGCGGGCAAGCTTCTCCAATGGATGAGCTTTCCGGCCGCGAAGCGCTGACTACAGCCAGGATAGTCCGGGTCAACCACGCAGGCGAATTTGGAGCGATCAGGATCTATTCAGCGCAAATCTTTGTCGCCCGGCACTTCTGGCCCGATTGCGTGCCGTCTTTGTCGGGGATGCTTGGACACGAGCGCCAGCATTGCGCCGCCTTCCGTGCCGCCATGCCGGTGCGAAATTCGCGTCCATGTCGCGTGATGCAATTCTGGAGCTGGGGGGCTGGTTGTTGGGCTTTCTCACCGCCCTGCTCGACCCACAAGGCATCTGGGCATGCACCGCCGCTGTCGAAGCGACAGTGCACCGCCATCTCGACGACCAGCTCTACTATCTAGCCGGGCGCGATCCCGGACTGCACGCCATCATCCTATCGATCCGCGAGGAAGAGCTGGCCCATCTCCGTTACGCCGAGGCGCAGCTGCCGGCCCCAGGCCCGCTGCTTCTCCTCCTGCGCGCGATGATCGCCGTCGCCACGGATTGCCTCATCTGGCTGTCCACTTGGGGCGACTCTGTCAGAATGGCGCGCGCCCTGAAAGCGGCAAAGCTTCCCTGACGCTTCTGACTAAGCGGCTTCGAGCGCCGCCTTTACCGCCGCGATGGCGTCGTCAGCCTTGGAGGCGTCGGGGCCGCCGGCTTGCGCCATGTCGGGACGCCCGCCGCCGCCCTGCCCGCCAAGCGCGGCGGACGCGACGCGGACGAGATCGACAGCGCTGAAGCGGCCGGTCAGGTCGTCGGTGACGCCGACCACCACGCTCGCCTTGTTGTCCTCGCCGGCGCCGACAAAGACGACCACGCCCGAGCCCAGCGTCTTCTTGCCGGCATCGGCAAGCGGCTTCAGGTCCTTCGGTGCGACGCCGCTGACCGCCTTGCCGAGGAAACCGACACCCGCAACCGTCTCGTTGGTGGCCGGAGCATCGGCAACGGCCGCGCCGCCGCCAAGCGCCAGCTTCTTGCGCGCCTCGGTGAGCTCCTTTTCGAGCTTCTTGCGCTCCTCGAGCAACGTCTCGACGCGCGCCGGCACGTCGGCCGGCGAGATCCTCAAGGTCGCCGCGGCCGCTTTCAGGCGCTTGTCCTGCTCGTCGAGATGCCTGCGCGCCGCCTCGCCGGTCAGCGCCTCGATGCGGCGCACGCCGGCGGCGACCGCGCTGTCCGACAGGATGCGCACAAGGCCGATATCGCCGGTCGACCTGACATGCGTGCCGCCGCAGAGCTCGACCGAATAGGGACGGTTGGCCTTGGCGCCGTGCAGGCCGGTGCCCATCGAAACCACGCGCACCTCGTCGCCGTATTTCTCGCCGAACAGCGCCATCGCGCCCTCGGCAATAGCATCGTCGACCGACATCAGCCGCGTCGTCACCGGGCTGTTCTGCACGACGATCTCGTTCGCCATGCGCTCGACATCCTCGAGCTCCTCGGCCGAGATCGGCTTGTTGTGCGAGATGTCGAAGCGGAGGCGATCAGGCGCGACCAGCGAGCCCTTCTGCGCGACATGGGTGCCCAGCACCTCGCGCAGCGCCTCGTGGATGAGATGCGTCGCGGAATGATTGGCGCGCAGCTTCGAACGGCGCGCGTGTTCGACCTTGAGCTCCACGGCAGCGCCGGCCTTGACCGTGCCGCGCGTCACCTTGCCCATGTGCACGAAAAGGCCGTCGGCCTTCTTCTGCGTGTCGGTGACCTCGATCGAGAAGCCGTCGCCGGAAATCATGCCGGTATCGCCCATCTGGCCACCGGATTCGCCATAGAACGGCGTCTGGTTGACGACGATGGCAACCGCGTCGCCCTGCCCGGCGCTGTCGACCGTCTTACCGTCCTTCACCAAGGCCTGGATCAGGCCTTCCGCCTCTTCCGTCTCGTAACCGAGGAAATCGGTCGCGCCGGTCTGCTCGCGTACCGGGAACCAGACCGTCTCGGTCGCGGCTTCGCCCGATCCCGCCCAATGCGCGCGCGCTTCCGCCTTCTGCCGCTCCATCGCAGCGGTGAAGCCGACAACATCGACCGAGATGTCGCGTTGGCGCAGCGCATCCTGCGTCAGGTCGAGCGGGAAGCCATAGGTATCATAGAGCTTGAACGCGGTCTCGCCATCCAGCATGTCGCCGGCGTGAAGCTGTTCCGTCGCCTCCGAAAGCAGGCCGAGACCGCGGACCAGCGTCTTGCGGAAACGCGTCTCCTCGAGCTTCAGCGTCTCGGTGATCAGTGCCTCGCCACGCACCAGTTCCGGATAGGCCTGGCCCATCTCGCGCACCAGTGCGGGCACCAGCTTCCACATCAGCGGCTCCTTGGCGCCGAGCAGCTGAGCGTGGCGCATGGCACGACGCATGATGCGACGCAGCACATAGCCGCGGCCTTCATTGGAGGGCAGCACGCCGTCGGCCACCAGGAAGGATGACGAGCGCAGGTGATCCGCAATCACGCGGAAGGATGCTACGTTCTCCTGGTTGTGACCGTGCCCGAGCGCCGAACATGCCGCATCGATCAGATGCCGGAACAGGTCGGTCTCAAAGACGCTTTCCACTCCCTGAAGGACCGAAGCCATGCGCTCCAGGCCCATGCCGGTGTCGATCGATGGGCGCGGCAGGTCGATGCGCTCTTCTTTCGTCACCTGCTCATATTGCATGAACACCAGGTTCCAGAATTCCAGGAACCGGTCGCCGTCCTCCTCCGGGCTGCCGGGCGGTCCGCCCCAGATATGCTCGCCGCGATCGATGAATATCTCCGAGCACGGACCGCAGGGACCGGTGTCGCCCATCGCCCAGAAATTGTCAGAGGTCGGAATGCGGATGATGCGGTCGTCCGAGAAGCCGGCGATCGTCTTCCAGTAACCGGCCGCCTCGTCGTCGGTGTGATAGACGGTGACCAGAAGCTTGTCCTTGGGCAGGCCGAATTCCTTGGTGATCAGGTTCCAGGCAAGCTCGATCGCGCGCTCCTTGAAATAATCGCCGAACGAGAAATTGCCGAGCATCTCGAAGAAAGTGAGATGGCGCGCAGTGTAGCCGACATTGTCGAGATCATTGTGCTTGCCGCCGGCGCGCACGCTCTTCTGCGCGGTCACGGCGCGCGAATAGGGCCGCTTCTCCAGGCCGGTGAAGACGTTCTTGAACTGCACCATGCCGGCGTTGGTGAACATCAGCGTCGGATCGTTGCGCGGCACCAGCGGGCTGGAGGCGACGATCTCGTGGCCCTCCTTGCGGAAGTAGTCGAGGAATGTCGACCGGATCTCGTTCACGCCACTCATTGATACTGCCTTTTCGCGAGAACCGCCGGCTAGGCCGGCGGCAAATGGGCTTTCGTGTGTCAGAAGATAGGCCTTTTAGCCGTAGCTCTTGACCCTGTCCAGAAACACGGAACCAGGCCAATCCACCGGCCGGGCGGCGTGTACTCTCGCCCCCCAAACGCAAACCGCCGGCACGAAGGCCGGCGGCTCGAACGCAGTACTAGGGAACTCGATTACATAAGCTTTGGATAATAGATGCAGATTATGGCCGAACTCCGGCAGTTGCCTACATCGCGCCGGCCTCGTCCTCGAAGCCGTCGTCACCGCCTTCGGAGCCGCCGTTCTCGAGGAATTTTTCCGCGATCAGCCCGGCATTCTGCCTCAGCGCCAGCTCGATCTCGCGTGCCGTATCCGGATTGTCGCGCAGGAAAAGCTTGGCGTTCTCGCGGCCCTGACCGAGACGCTGCGAATTATAGGAGAACCAGGCACCCGACTTCTCGACCACGCCGGCCTTGACCCCGAGATCGACGAGCTCGCCGGTCTTCGACACGCCCTCGCCATACATGATGTCGAACTCGACCACCTTGAAGGGCGGAGCCAGCTTGTTCTTCACCACCTTGACGCGGGTCTGGTTGCCGACCACTTCGTCGCGATCCTTGACCGAGCCGATGCGGCGAATATCGAGGCGCACCGAGGCGTAGAATTTCAGCGCGTTGCCGCCGGTGGTGGTTTCCGGCGAGCCGAACATGACGCCGATCTTCATGCGGATCTGGTTGATGAAGATGACCATGGTGTTGGAGCGCGAGATCGAAGCAGTCAGCTTGCGCAGCGCCTGGCTCATCAGGCGGGCCTGCAGGCCGGGCAGCGCGTCGCCCATCTCGCCCTCGATTTCGGCGCGCGGCGTCAGTGCTGCGACCGAATCGACCACCAGAACGTCGATGGCGCCGGAACGCACCAGCGTGTCGCAGATCTCCAGCGCCTGCTCACCCGTGTCGGGCTGTGAGATCAGCAGGTTTTCGAGGTCTACGCCGAGCTTGCGGGCATAGACCGGATCGAGCGCGTGCTCGGCATCGACGAAGGCGCAAATTCCGCCCTTCTTCTGGGCTTCCGCAACCGTGTGCAGCGCCAGCGTCGTCTTGCCCGAGCTTTCCGGCCCGTAGATCTCGATGATGCGGCCGCGCGGCAGCCCGCCGACGCCGAGCGCGATGTCGAGGCCGAGCGAGCCAGTCGGCACGGTTTCGATCTCGACCACCTTCTCGTTGGCGCCGAGCCGCATGATCGAGCCCTTGCCGAAAGCGCGCTCGATTTGCGACAGCGCCGCATCCAGAGCCTTTGATTTGTCCACTGCCTTATCCTCTACAAGCCGCAAAGTATTCTGAGCCATGATACATCACCCCTTGGTCGTCAATGAAGGCCGGACAATCCGTGTCCCTGCCAGTTTGTACCTTTTTTGTTCTCATTTGGCAAGAGGCAGCAAATGACTGGAAAACAAACAATATCTGGATTTGTTCCATTTTTGTCTCACAAGAGATGGCGTAAACCAGTGCTGCTGGCCCAAGCGGGATTTCGTTATCTAGGCGGCCCGAATCGCGACCCGATTGCGGGGCGATGCGCGCAAACCTAGTGTGCGCACGCAAACAATCAACGAGGTCCAGTCCGCGGCATGCCGACATCCCCAAAGATCCTGGCGCTGGGCGGCGCTCACATCGACCGGCGCGGCCAAGTGTCAGGCCCTTACGTGCCCGCCGCATCCAATCCCGGCATCATGCGCGAGGATGTTGGCGGCGGCGTCTTCAACGCGCTGCGCAGCGTAGTGAAGCGCGGCGTCTCGGCCTCCCTGCTTTCGGTGCGCGGCGGCGACGCGGCGGGTGAGACGGTTGCATCGGCAATCGGCGAGGCCGGCATTGCCGATCTTTCGGTGGTGTTCCTCGACCGCACGACGCCGAGCTACACGGCCTTGATCGACAGCGAGGGCGAGCTGATCGTCGGCTTTGCCGATATGGATCTCTACGATCTCGCCTTCCCCAAGCAGATCCGCCGCGCCAAGGTGCGCGAGGCTATCGCCGAGGCCGACGCGGTCCTCTGCGACGCGAACCTGCCGACGGCGGCGCTCGAGCGTCTGGTTGCGCAAGCCGGCGGCAAACCAATTTTCGCGATCGCCATTTCGCCGGCCAAGGTCGTGCGGCTGGCGCCGCTGCTCGGCAATCTCTCGCTGCTGTTCATGAACCGCCGCGAGGCAGCGGCGCTTGCCGGCGCCGATATGTCCGGGCAGGATCTTGTCAATGCGCTGAAACGCGCGGGGCTGGCTACGGGCGTGGTGACAGCCGGCAGTGCTCCGGTGCTCGGCTTCGACCAATCGGGCGTCTTCGCCATCGACCCGCCCGCCCCGCGACAAGTTGCCGACGTAACCGGCGCCGGCGACGCCCTGACCGGAGCCACGGTTGCCGCGCTGCTGCGCGGGCTCCCTTTGCGGACGGCACTGCGGGAAGGCGTTGCCGCGGCGATGCTCGCCATCGAGAGCGCCGAGGCAGTGCCGTCGTTCACCGCCGGCAATTTTGGCCAGGCGCTTGCCCTTGTGCCGGAGGCACGGGAGGTGGCATAGGGCCACCAGACTATCTTGCCGGAGTGTTTTCTCCGGAGTGGAGAACAGGCATGACCCCCGAAACCGCCCGCCCCTTCATCGATATCCACCCGCCGGTGGCGGAGGCGCTTGCCGCCGGGCGGCCGGTGGTGTCGCTGGAAAGCACCATCATCACCCACGGCATGCCCTACCCCGACAATGGCGCGATGGCGGCCAAGGTCGAGCAGATCATCGCCAATGGCGGCGCGGTGCCGGCGACGATCGCGGTGGTCGATGGCCGCATCAAGATCGGCCTTTCCGACGGCGAGCGCGAATCGCTCGCCATGACCGGCGACGCCATGAAGCTGTCGCGCGCCGATATCGGCTTTGCCGTCGCTCAAAAGCGTACCGGCGGCACCACCGTGGCCGCCACCATGATCGCCGCGCACATGGCCGGCATAAAGGTCTTCGCCACCGGTGGCATCGGCGGCGTCCACAAGGGCGCGGAAAAGAGTTTCGACATTTCGGCCGATCTCGACGAGCTGGCGCGCACGCCGGTCATCGTCGTCTCGGCCGGGGCCAAGGCGATCCTCGACATCGAAAAGACGCTGGAAGTGCTGGAGACGCGCGGCGTGCCCGTTATCGGCCATGGCTGCGAGACCATGCCGGCCTTCTGGTCCAGGCAATCGCCCTTCCCTGCGCCGCTGACGCTGCATGCGCCTGGAGATATCGCGCATTTCTACCATACGCGGCAGGCGCTGGGCCTCGGCGGCGGCATCCTGGTCGCCAATCCGGTGCCGCAGAGTGACGAGATCCCGGCTGCCGAGATGGACGGCTACATCCAGGCCGCGCAAAAGGCGGCCGAAGCGCAGAACATCGCCGGCAAGGCCGTGACGCCGTTCCTCCTGTCGAAGATTTTGGAGCTCACCGGCGGCCGCAGCCTCAAGACCAACATCGCGCTTGTCGAGAACAATGCGCGGCTGGCGGCGGAGATCGCGAAGGCGCTGTAGCGCTTTCAGGCTACGGTACTCCGGCCAACCACAATGGCCGAGTTCCTTCACACCCCCCTCTGGCCTGCCGGCCATCTCCCCCGCAAGGGGGCGCAAGGGGGGAGATCAGCAGCTTCGGCTGACGGCGTTCTTCCTTCAACGTTGGCGATTGGCGAAAGCGACGGCGGCGTCCAATCTCCCCCCTTGCGGGGGAGATGTCCGGCAGGACAGATGGGGGTGCTGTCCCGCCAGCATCTCGACAATTCCGCGCTATTTCCCCGCCCGCCGCCCTGCCTCATAAGCGCGCCGCGCCCAGACCGCCATTTCGTCGGGATCGTCGAAGGCGCTGTCAGGAACGCACCAATAAGGCATCGCGACCTCCTTGCCGTGCCGCGAGCCGGTATAGGTCCATTGGCTGCAGCCGGCGGCCTCGAATTCGGGGATCGTCTCCTCGTCCGCCTTCAGCATCAGTTCGCCGCGCACGACCACCGCGACGATGACGCCGTCGCAATAGATGCCCTTGCCGCCGAACATGTTTCGGATGCTGACCGGCCCCAGGCTCTCGAACAATTCTTCGAGGCGCGCATTGTCCATGCCGCAATCATCTCATCCGGCATGGGCCTTGTCATCGCCGCAACCAAAAGCATGCTGACAGGTTGAGACCTGGAAATGGAGTTCCCGCCATGCCTGTCCTGCTCAAAGGCTCCTGCCGCTGCGGCGCCGTCGCCTTCGAAGTCGAAAGCCACACGCCGGTGCCGTTCATGCTCTGCTACTGCTCGATCTGCCGCAAGCAGCAGGGCGGCGGCGGTTTTGCGATCAATCTCGGCGCCGACAACGAAACGCTCAAGGTCACCGGCAGGCCCGATCTCGGCGTCTACCGCGCCGAGATCGAGGACGACGAGCATCCGCATTGCGAGGTCTCGACCGGCGAGCGCAATTTCTGCAAGAAATGCGGCGCCGCGCTCTGGCTCTACGACCCGACCTGGCCGGACCTCGTCCATCCCTTCGCCTCGGCGATCGACAGCGACCTGCCGAAGCCATCTGAAAAGGTGCATCTGATGCTGAAATACAAGGCGAACTGGGTCGAGCCGGTGATCGGCAAGAAGGACAAGGTGTTCGACGTCTACCCGGAGGAATCGATCGCCGACTGGCACAAGCGCACCGGCATGTGGGTGGAGTGAGACCCTAGGCCTCGGACTGATGCGTGAGCGCAACCCAGCGCTCGATCTGAGTCACATCCACCCCATCTCGTTGCGCCGCAACCAAGGGATGATCTGCCTCATGCAGAAACACCCTCGGGCGCATGTTGCCAGGCTGAAACACGACATTCGCATGCATCAGCATCGAACTTGGATACTCGGGAATGTCGTGCATCAGGTACCCGAAACACAGTTCGTCTTCGTATTCCCCGCTGTCAAAGCCTTCGCGATAGACATTCCAGCTTCTTTCCGAGACCGACATCCAAACACCGAAACAGAACTCTTCGGACAACTGAGGCACGGGCAAAGGCAGCAGGCAACGAATGAAGCGGTCTGTTTGCCCCGTCGCGTAGCTCACCACGCAAAAATCGTCGTTCTTGCGGAAGGTCGACCGAGCTACCTCGTCAAGCGCGTCCGGATTCACCGGAGCGCCAAAGGCTATATCGGTGGGAAGTCCGGTAAACTCCCGGTCACAGCAGGCACATCGCCAGCGATATGCCTCGGCGCTCACCTAAGCAGCGCTTGAAGCGCGCGCCTCGGCCAGCGCCTTGAGATCGGCCGGCTTCAATTCGACGGATTCGCCGCAGCCGCAGGCCGAGCTCTGGTTCGGGTTCCTGAAGGTGAAGCCGGTGCGCAGTGTCGTCTGCTCGAAATCCATCTCGGTGCCGAGCAGGAAGAGCGCCGCTTCCGGAGCGACATAGACATGCGCGCCGTCGCGCTCGATATGGTCGTCCTTGGGGTTCGGCTCGGTGACCAGGTCGACCGTGTATTCCATGCCGGCGCAGCCGCCCTTCTTGATGCCAAGACGGATGCCATGCGCGTTGTCGCGCGTAGCGACGATCTCACGCACGCGGTCAGCGGCCTTGTCGGTCATAGTGATGACGGCGAAGCGTCCCATGTCATTCTCCACGTTCGCGCGGGTTCAAGGCCCGCGGAATGAGTCTGCCTTAAGATGGTGAAGTTTCACCTATGCTGCAAGACAGCCAATCTTCGTTGGGTCGCTGGCTAGTACCACCCGACCGCGACCTGAGCCTCTTCCGACATCCGGTCGGGGGTCCATGGCGGGTCGAACACCATGCTGACCTCGACGCCCGAAACACCCTCCACGGCGCCGACGGCGTTCTCGACCCAGCCCGGCATTTCGCCGGCCACCGGGCAGCCCGGCGCCGTCAGCGTCATGTCGATCTTGACCGTGCGGTCGTCCTCGATGTCGATCTTGTAGACGAGGCCGAGCTCGTAGATGTCGGCCGGGATTTCCGGATCGTAGACCGTCTTCAGCGCCGAGACGATGTCGTCCGTCAGCCGCGCCAGCTCGTCGGCGGGGATCGCCGAGGCCGAGACGATTCCGTTGCCGGCCGTTTCCGGCGCGGTCTCTGCGGTGGTGGTCACATCGTCCATCATCGTCACCCGAAGAACTTTCGCGCCTTTTCCAGCGCCTCGGCCAAAGCATCCACTTCGGCCCTGGTGTTATACATGCCGAACGATGCCCTGCATGTGGAGGTCACGCCGAAGCGTTTCAACAGCGGCTGGGCGCAATGGGTGCCGGCGCGCACGGCCACGCCCTGCCTGTCGATAAGCATCGACACGTCATGGGCGTGGATGCCCTGCAATTCGAACGAGATGATGGCGCCCTTGTCGGGCGCATCGCCGAAGATGCGCAGCGAGTTGATGGCCCGCAGCCGCTCATGCGCGTAGGTCTTCAAATCCGCTTCGTGCGCGGCGATGCGCTCACGGCCGACCTTTTCCATATATTCGAGCGCGGCACCGAGCCCGATCGCCTGCACGATTGGTGGAGTGCCGGCCTCGAAACGGTGCGGCGGCTCGTTATAGGTAACGATATCCTCGGTCACCTCCTCGATCATCTCGCCGCCACCCATGAAGGGCCGCATCTCTTCCAGCATGTGCTTTTTGCCGTAGAGCACGCCGATGCCCGACGGACCGTAGACCTTGTGGCCGGTGAAGACGAAGAAGTCGCAGTCGAGGTCCTGCACGTCGATCGGCATATGGACGGCGCTCTGGCTGCCGTCGACGAGTACGGGAATTCCACGCGCATGCGCGACGCGCACGATCTCCTTGATCGGCGTCACCGTGCCCAGCGCGTTGGACATCTGGGTGATGGCGACGAGTTTCGTGCGCGAAGTCAGCCCCTTCTCGAATTCCTCGATATGGAAAGCGCCGAGATCGTCGACCGGCACCCAGACCAGCTTGGCACCCTGCCGCTCGCGGATGAAATGCCAGGGCACGATGTTGGAGTGGTGCTCCATGATCGAGAGCACGATCTCGTCGCCCTCGCCGATCCTCGGCATACCCCAGCCGTAGGCGACCGTGTTGATCGCCGACGTCGTGTTGGAGGTGAAGACGATGTTGTCGGTGCTCGGCGCGTTGAGAAACCTCTGCACTGATTTCCGCGCTTTCTCATAAGCATCGGTCGCGGCATTCGACAGGAAATGCAGGCCGCGATGGACATTGGCGTAGTCCTGGGAATAGGCGTGCTGGATCGTGTCGAGCACCGCCTGCGGCTTCTGCGCCGAGGCGCCGTTGTCGAGATAGACCAGCGGCTTGCCGTAGACTTGGCGCGACAGGATCGGGAAGTCGCGGCGGATCGCCTCGACATCATAGGGAGTGGTTTCGATCTTCTGATCCATCACAAGCTCAAAGCCTCAATCCGTCACCAACCCCTCATCCGTCTTGGCGATCCACCTTCTCCCACAAGGAGAGAAGGTAAAGCGCTAGACCTTCTCCCCCAGGGGGAGAAGGTGGCCGCGAAGCGGCCGGATGAGGGGTTTGGTCGAGGCATGCCTCGACCACTTCACCCGTGCGTCAAAAACCAGCCGTCGAGCCGCGCTTCGAGCGCATCGACCAGCGCCTCGTCGTCCAGTTCCTCGATCACCTCGGCGACGAAAGCCTTCACCAGCAGCCCTCGAGCCGCTTTCTCGTCGATGCCGCGGGCCATCAGGTAGAACAGATGGTTGTGGTCGATCTCGGTGACGGTGGCGCCATGGCCGCAGACCACGTCGTCGGCGAAGATTTCCAGCTCCGGCTTGGTCGAGAACTCGCCCTCGTCCGACAGGAGCAGCGTGTTGCACGCCATCTTGGCGTTGGTCTTCTGCGCGTATTGGTGGACGTTGATGCGACCCTGGAACACACCGCGCGCCTTCCCGGTGACAACGTTGCGGATCACTTCGGTCGAGGCCGTGTGCGGCACGGCATGGTCGAGCACCATGGTGGTGTCGGTATGCGTGTCGCCGGCCAGAAGGTTGATGCCGCGCAGCTTGAAATCGGCGCCCTCGCCGGTCGTCCTGACCACGACTTCCTGGCGCACCAGCTTGCCGCCGGCGTTCATTACGAACAGCGTCAGCTTGGCGTCCTTGCCGATATGCGCCTTGAACTGGGCAAGATGCGTTGCCGTGTCCGGCTGCTCCTGCACGATCAGCCAGGTCACCTCGGCGCCGTCTCCGACCACGAGCTGGCTCACCGAGCTGACCAGCGCCCCGCCGTCTTCGTTTGCCGCGCCCGCCTGGCGCTCGACGATGATTGCCTTGGCTCCGGCACCGACACGTGCCAGCAGCCGCACATGCGCCTGGCCGCCGGCCTGCAGGTTCTGCAGCTCGATCGGCCTCTCCAGCTCGGTGCGGTCGGCGATGTCGACGAAATAGCCGTCGGCGACGAAGGCCGTGTTCAGCGCGCCGATCGCGTCGTCGGCGCCGTAGCGATCAAGCCCGGGCGCGACGCTGCCGTCGGTCAGCTTCTCCGACAGGCGCTGCACCGTGACGCCTTCGATCTCCGGCACCTTGGCACTCGAAACGCCATTCAGCACCGGCAGCACCGCGGAACCGTCGAGAACCGGCTCGAGGGCTTTCGCGATCGCGTCAGCCTCGAAGGCCGGCACCGAGGTCAGCAGCCGGCGCAGGTCCGTATAGTGCCAGGATTCGACGCGGCGCGTCGGCAGGCCGTGCTTGATGGACTCGATCGCGTCGTCGCGCTTGACCATCACCGCGCCGTCGCCGGGCAGCAGCGACAGCCGCTCGCCGAAGGCGTCGATCAGCGCCGTTTCGGCCAATGTCCGCTGGGGCTGTGCGTGCATGTTCATTGCTCTTGCCTCAGTTGGCCCCATCTCACGCGGCTTGCCCGATCACGCCGGCATAGCCGTTGGTTTCAAGATCGAGCGCCAGCGACTTGTCGCCCGACTTGATGACCTGGCCCTTGTAAAGCACGTGCACGCTGTCCGGCACGATGTGCTCGAGCAGCCGCTGGTAGTGGGTGATGACGACGATCGCGCGCTCAGGCGAGCGCAGCGCGTTGACACCATCGGCGACGATCTTGAGCGCGTCGATGTCGAGGCCGGAATCGGTTTCGTCGAGCACGCAGAGCTTCGGCTCGAGCAGCTTCATCTGCAGGATCTCGGCGCGCTTCTTCTCGCCGCCGGAGAAGCCGACATTGAGCGGCCGCTTCAGCATGTTCATGTCCATATTGAGCGAGGCGGCGGCTTCCTTCACGCGCTTCAGGAATTCCGGAACCTTCAGAGGCTCCTCGCCGCGCGCCTTGCGCTGCTCGTTCATCGCTACTTTCAGAAATTCCATGGTCGCGACGCCCGGTATCTCCATCGGATACTGGAAGGCAAGGAAGATGCCGGCAGTGGCGCGTTCGGCCGGATCCATTTCGAGGATCGACTGGCCGTTATAGAGGATGTCGCCTTCGGTGACCTCGTAATCCTCGCGGCCGGCGAGGATGTAGGACAGCGTCGACTTGCCGGAACCGTTCGGGCCCATGATGGCCGCGACCTCACCAGCTTTGACCGTCAGGTTCAGGCCGCGGATGATCTCGGTGCCGTCCTCGACGATGCGGGCATGCAAATTCTTGATCTCAAGCATATTTTCTTCCTGAATATCTTCTGCGGTCAGCCGACCGAACCCTCTAGGCTGATGCCGATCAGCTTCTGCGCCTCGACGGCGAACTCCATCGGCAGCTGCTGGATGACGTCCTTGACGAAGCCGTTGACGATCAGCGCGATCGCCTCTTCCTCGGGGATGCCGCGCTGCATGACGTAGAACTTCTGGTCCTCGGAGATCTTCGACGTCGTCGCTTCGTGCTCGAACTTCGCCGTCGCGTTCTTGGCTTCCATGTAGGGCACGGTGTGCGCGCCGCACTGGTCGCCGATCAGAAGCGAATCGCAGTTGGTGAAGTTGCGCGCGTTGGTCGCCTTGCGATGCGCCGAGACCTGGCCGCGATAGGTGTTCTGCGAGAAGCCGGCGGCAATGCCCTTGGAGATGATGCGGCTCGACGTGTTCTTGCCGAGATGGATCATCTTGGTGCCGCTGTCGACCTGCTGGTAGCCGTTCGACACCGCGATCGAATAGAACTCGCCCGAGGAATCGTCGCCGCGCAGGATGCAGCTCGGATATTTCCAGGTGATCGCCGAGCCGGTCTCGACCTGCGTCCATGAGATCTTCGAACGGGCGCCGCGGCAGTCGCCGCGCTTGGTGACGAAATTATAGATGCCGCCCTTGCCCTCGGCATCGCCCGGATACCAGTTCTGCACCGTCGAATATTTGATCTCGGCATCGTCGAGCGCAATCAGCTCGACCACCGCGGCATGCAGCTGGTTCTCGTCGCGCTGCGGCGCCGTGCAGCCCTCGAGATAGGAGACATAGGCCCCCTCTTCGGCGATGATCAGCGTGCGCTCGAACTGGCCGGTATTCTTCTCATTGATGCGGAAATAGGTCGACAGCTCCATCGGGCAGCGCACGCCCTTCGGCACGAAGACGAAGGAGCCGTCGGTGAACACGGCCGAATTCAGCGTCGCGTAGAAATTGTCGGAAGTGGGCACGACCGAGCCCAGATATTTCTGCACCAGTTCCGGGTGCTCGCGGATCGCTTCCGAGATCGAGCAGAAGATGACGCCGGCCTGAGCCAGCTCCTTCTTGAAGGTGGTGACGACCGAGACGGAATCGAACACGGCGTCGACCGCGACGCGGCCGGACTTGTAGACGTTGTCGTTGGCCTCCTCCAGCTCCGAAGCGTCGGGCTTCTGCACGCCGGCGAGGATCTCCTGCTCCTTCAGCGGAATGCCGAGCTTCTCGTAGACCTTGAGCAATTCGGGATCGACCTCGTCCAGCGACTTCGGTCCCGGCGTGCTCTTCGGTGCCGCGTAATAGTGGATGTCCTGGAAGTCGATCTTCGGATAGTGGACGCGCGCCCAGGTCGGCTCTTCCAGCGTCAGCCAGCGCCTATAGGCGCCCAGACGCCATTCCAGCATCCAGTCCGGCTCGCCCTTCTTCTCGGAGATCAAGCGAATGATGTCTTCGCTCAGGCCCTTGGGGGCCTTATCCATCTCGATCTCTGTCTGGAATCCGTATTTATACTGGTCGACGTCGATCTTTCGGACTCGATCGATCGTCTCCTGCACAGCAGGCATAAGCGTTCTCCATCCACGCCGGGGTCAAGGCCCGGCAGTTTTCAAACTATGGCACCGCAGAAACGCGCCCCAGGAAAGGACTCGCTGCGGAGTAAGCTCCATATAGTGCGTTCCGGCCGGAAATTCACCCGTCCAAACGAAACGCACGGCTCTACCAGGCCGAATGGCCTGAATTCGTTTTTCGAGCGCCGGATTTCAAGAGCCGCCGGGGATCTCTTGTCCGATGCCTTGCCGCCGTCAGGCAGCCTTTTCTTTCGCACCCCGACGCGCGGCTATGCCCGCCAGAGCCGCCCGGAACGCCTCGATATTCTCGGCGCCGGTAGCGCGGCCAATCGAGACGCGCAAGGCGCCGAGGCTGTCGCCGTGGCCCATCGCCTTCAGCACGTGGCTTGGCCCGACTTTCCCCGACGAGCAGGCGGAACCGGCTGAAAGCGCAACGCCGGCGAGATCGAAGGCGATCTGCACCGTCTCGGCCTTGACGCCGGGAATAGCGAAGAATGTCGTGTTGGCAAGCCTCGACGCTGCCGCTCCAAAGATTTCCGCGTCCGGGACGAGTTCCCGCACGATCGCCTCGACCTCGTCGCGACGGCGCGCGACCGCTTCCATGTCCTCCAATCCGGCGAGTGCCGCCCGCGCCGCGGCACCGAAACCGGCAATGCCGGGAAGATTCTCGGTGCCGGCGCGATGGCCCTTCTCCTGGCCGCCGCCATTGATCAGCGGCTTCGGCATCATCAGGTCGGCCCGAGCGACGATGGCGCCGACGCCCTTCGGACCGCCGATCTTGTGCGAGGACAGGATCAGATAATCGGCATAACCGGCTGACATGTCGATCGGAATCCGTCCCGCCGCCTGCACGGCATCGACGACCAGCACGCCGCCCGCTTCCTTGACGACCTCGGCGATGCGGCCGATCGGCTGGATCACCCCCGTCTCGTTGTTGGCGGCATGGACCGCCACCAGCGGCAGGCCGGCGGCCTTGTCATGTGCGGAGAGCGCCGTGGTCAGCGCCTCGAGATCGGCAATGCCGTTTCCATCGACGCCGATCCGCGTCACCTGCGCCGCCGAGAACCGCCCGCCATTCAGAATGCAGGGATGGTCGGCAGCCGAGACATAGAGGTGGCTCATGCGGACGGAGCCGCGCCCCATCTGCCAGTCGGGCGTAAGCAGCGTCGAAGAGGCCTCCGTCGCGCCGGAGGTGAACACGACGTGCTCGGGCCTGGCATTGACCAGTCTCGCCACGTCACGCCTTGCATCCTCGATCAGCCGCCGCGCCGCGCGGCCCTCGCTGTGGACCGAGGACGGATTGGCGGCATCGAGCGCCGCGACCATCGCCGACCGCGCCTCTGCAATGAGAGGTGCGCTGGCGTTGTAGTCGAGATAGGCGCGAGTTGCGGCCATTTTCCTTCAGTCGATCCTGTCAGCAGCCATTCCGCGAGGACAGCGCGTTATTTCCTTGAAATTGCAAGGCGAGCCGTCCTATTTACCCGGCTTGCGGCGCGGCGGCCGAGAAAATGCGTTTTCGGCACCCAGTTTTGAACAATTCTAAACTAGCTTCTAGGAAGACGCTTGCCCGGCGTCAAGGCCACAGAATGGGCCAAAGGAAGAGTCCGGGCCCGCACCTTCGTATGCCACGTGGAGTATTTTATGCCTGAGGTCATTTTCGCCGGTCCGGCTGGTCGCCTGGAGGGCCGTTACCAGCCTTCCAAGGAAAAGAGCGCGCCGATCGCCATTGTGCTGCATCCGCACCCGCAATTCGGCGGCACGATGAACAACAAGATCGTCTACGACCTCTTCTACATGTTCCAGAAGCGCGATTTCACCACGCTTCGTTTCAATTTCCGCGGCATCGGCCGCAGCCAGGGCGAGTTCGACCACGGTACCGGCGAATTGTCGGACGCGGCCGCTGCGCTCGACTGGGTGCAGTCGCTGCATCCGGATTCCAAGAGCTGCTGGGTCGCGGGCTATTCCTTCGGCTCATGGATCGGCATGCAGCTGCTCATGCGCCGGCCCGAGATCGAGGGCTTCATCTCGGTCGCCCCGCAGCCCAACACCTATGATTTTTCCTTCCTGGCACCCTGCCCGTCGTCCGGCCTCATCATCCATGGCGATGCCGATAAAGTGGCGCCGCCCAAGGACGTGCAGACGCTGGTCGACAAGCTGCACACGCAAAAGGGCATAACCATCACGCAGAAAACTATCTCCGGCGCCAACCATTTCTTCGCCAACCACGCCGAACTGCTGATCGACGAATGCGCCGATTACCTCGACCGGCGGCTGGCGGGCGAGCTCGCCGATCCACGGCCGAAGCGGCTGAGGTAGATTTCGGGCGATCCTGCGACCAAACAGCTCTACGGGCGGTCAGCCGACAATTGCTCGCGGCTCCGCCTCGCCAGCGATGTTTTGTTCTTGGACCCGCTGGAAGACAGCAGCCGGAACGTGCGCTTGGGCACGGGTCTGGTCGACGACGGCCGCCGGAAGATGAAACCGAGCCGCGCGAAGACCAGCCCTGCGGCGATTGCAAGGGCAAGGCCGAGCCCAAAGCCCGCCACTGTGTCGCTCGGATAATGCGCGCCGACGAAGACGCGCGTCGAGGCGATGCAGGCCGTGACCGCGAGCGCGATGTGCCAGCGCCTTGGAAACAGCAGCAACAGGACGCCGAACACCGCCCCCATGGTCGTGGCATGGCCGGACGGAAAGCCGGCGAAGCGCGCATCCATGGCGAAGGGATGCAGCGACAGCACCCCGTAATCGTTGAAATAGAGCGGCCGTGCCCGGCCGATGCCGTATTTCAGCAAGTTGACGGCCAGCCCGGAAAGACCGACCGCGCAGAGCACCAGGAAAGCGAAGCAGGTCCAGTTGTAGACGAGCAGACGCGACTGCCTGGAAAGCGGTCGCCAGTCCGTCAGGTTGGCGGCGACGAGGCAGAGAGCCGCGGGGATGAGATACCAGCCGCCCAGGCCAAAATCCGTGAGGAAGTCGGTGACACGGACGATGCCTGGCGTCCACCCGCCGCGCATCCTGCCGGCGGCGCTGTCCAGGGTTAGGCCAATGGCTATGGCCAGCAGAAGCCATACAGAGACCCAGACGAGCCAGGGAATCTCGGGGTAGCGCGCGGGACGCACTGCAAAACGCCGCTGCACGATGCGCATCGTGTCGAGGAAGTTGCCGAGCGAACGGCGGTAAAGAGAAACGGCGGACATGGCTCTATAGGGGTCTTCGAGCTCCGACATTATTCCTCACGGGGCCACTCGATAAAGGCCGAGCGCCAGCTTGTCTCCTGACGAATAGTTGAGCCCGTCGATCTCGGTCAGCCGCTTCGCCGACTTGCCCTGCCCGGCAAGCAACTCGTTGAGCTTTTGCTCCTCCTTGACCGGCGCGAGTCCCAGCGCACAGGTCGGATCGGCCAACAGGTGCTTTGCCACGCCAGCGACGTCGGTCAGCACGGTCTTGGTCCCGACCAGGAACACCAGGCTCGGCTCGTGATAGGGGGACGAGGCGAGCACCGTGATGTCGCAAGGACGGTTCGCGTCGATGGCGGCCTTGATGGCCGGGCTAAGCCAGATCGGCTTCAGCGACGGCGCAATCACGCCGAACAGCAGGCTGAACGTTATGCCCGCGCCGGCCGCAATTGCTGCAAGGCGTTCGAGCGGCACCTGCAATTGCCGCGGGAAAGCCAGATAGCCGGTCACGAGCGCGGCGATTGCCGCCGGAATGCTCCACCAGGAAAAGGCTTTTGCCAAATAGAGCGGCGCGCCGATGCACACTGCCGCCAGCCCGATCGACACGACGACGACGCCGAAGGCGGTCGACCACCACAGCCAGCTCTGCCAGCGCTTGAGCGGCGCATTGGCCTTGTCCGCCGGCAAGGTGAGGAGCCAGCCGATCAGCAGCGCCATGCCGGGATAGGCCGGCATCACATAATGCGGCAGCTTGGTCGGGATCGCCTCGAACACCAGCCAGAAGGGGATATACCAGGCGAGACAGAAGCGCAGGCGCGGGTCGTCCCAGAAGCGGTTGATGGCCTGCAGCCCGGCGCCGACCGCGATCAGGCCGAAAGGCCACATGAACAGCGAATAGGTGAGCATGTAGAAGCCCGGCGGCAGGCCATGCGATTCCTCGCCTTGCGCCACCTTGTTCAGCATGTCCTTGCCGACCGCCTCCTGGAAGAAGGCGCCGCCGCTCTTCCAGCTGATGAGGATGATCCAGGGCAGCACGATGACGAGCACGATTGCGACACCGCGCACCAGCTTCAGCTTCAAAAGCCAGCGCCAGTCGCGTTCGAAGGCGAACAGCGCGCCGGCCGTCAGCAGCGACAACAGCGGAGCGACCGGACCCTTGATCAGAATACCCAGTCCCTGCGCGATCCAGAAGATCCATGGCAGATGGCCGGCAACCGGCTCCTTGCGGCGCGCGGCCAGATAGACCTGCGCCAGCGCGCCTTGCGCGGCCACGCAGCAGGCGAGCAACATGGCGTCGGTCTTGGCGTCGCGGCCCTCGAAGGCGGTGGCGAAGATGGCGGCCATCATCAGGCCGGCGGCAAGGCCGGCATTGGCGCCGAAGAGTTTTGTGCCCGTCCAGCCGATGCCGACGACGGCGAGCGCGATGCCGAGCATCGAAACCAGTCGATAGACCCAGATCGGCGCTTCGGCCCCCTCACCACTCAATGCGACGGCCGCCGATTGCAGCCAGTAGATGCCGATCGGCTTTTTATAGCGCGTCACATCCTGCAGACGGATGTCGATATAATCGCCGGTCTCGACCATCTGCTTGGTCGACTGGACGAAGCGGGATTCGTCCCGGTCGACCGGCGGCAGGCTTGCCAGCCCGCTGACGGTCATCAGGATGCTGAACAGAAAGAGGAGGAGATAGTTCCTGTTCATCGCGGGAGCTTGTCCGATCTGATCTGCGGGATAGCCCCGTCGCGGCGCGTCGGGTCGTGCTACCCTTGCGCGGGCGCCTCATTACGCCAGCAGAACGGGCGAAGCAAGAATGCGGCTCATAGTTGGCGACCGCACGCAAAGCCGCAAGCCGCTTTTGCTGATCGCCCGCTTGCCGGTTGAAGCGCGATCTTACGCGAAACCGGAAACCACTTTTGCTGATCGCCTGTTTCGCTTCTTGAAGCGCGATCTTACGCAAAACCGGAAACCACTTTTGCTGATCGCGCTTGGATGCTAAACGCGCCCCTTCACGTCAAGCTCGGCCAAATGCCGTGCGATCTCCGGGAACAAAAGATGTCCGCCTACAAGTCCGATTTTCTGCGCATCATGAGCGAGCGCGGCTTCATCCACCAGATTTCGGATGAAACCGGCCTCGACCAGCTTTTCGCCAAGGAAACGGTGAGCGCTTATATTGGCTTCGATGCGACGGCAAAAAGCCTGCATGCCGGATCGCTGATCCAGATCATGATGCTGCACTGGCTGCAGCAGACCGGCCACCGGCCGATCGCGCTGATGGGCGGCGGCACCTCGATGATCGGCGATCCTTCCTTCAAGGACGAAGCGCGCAAGCTGCTGACGCCTGAGGACATCGAGAGCAATCTCGTCGGCATCCGCCGCAATTTCGCGCCTTACCTCAGATTCGGCAGCGGCGCCGGCGACGCGGTGATGGTCAACAATGCCGACTGGCTGATGGAGATCAACTACGTCAATTTCCTGCGCGATGTCGGCCGGCATTTCTCCGTCAACCGCATGCTTGCCTTCGATTCCGTGAAGCTCAGGCTCGACCGCGAGCAGTCGCTGTCGTTCCTCGAATTCAACTACATGATCCTGCAGGCCTACGACTTCGTCGAGCTCTACAAGCGCGTCGGCTGCCGGCTGCAGATGGGCGGCTCGGACCAGTGGGGCAATATCGTCAACGGCATCGATCTCGGCCATCGCATGGAAAGCGTGCAGCTCTTTGCGATGACGACGCCGCTCCTCACCACCTCGTCGGGCGCCAAGATGGGCAAGTCGGCCTCGGGCGCTGTCTGGCTCGACGGCGATATGCTGTCGGCTTACGAGTTCTGGCAGTACTGGCGCAACACCGAGGACGCCGATGTCGGACGCTTCCTGAAGCTCTACACGACACTGCCGCTCGATGAGGTCGCGCGGCTCGAAAAGCTCGGCGGCTCGGAGATCAACGAGGCGAAGAAGATTCTCGCCACCGAGATCACCGCCATGCTGCATGGCCGCGAGGCGGCCGAGACGGCAAGCGAAACCGCGCGCAAGACTTTCGAGGAAGGCGCGCTCGCCGACGCGCTGCCCAGCATCGACGTCGCCAAGGCTGATCTCGAGGCCGGCATCGGCATCCTGTCGCTGTTCGTAAGCGCCGGGCTCGCCGGCTCCAATGGCGAAGCGCGCCGACATGTCCAGGGCGGCGCCGTGCGCCTCAACGACCAGGCGGTCACGGACGACCGGCGCGTGGTGACGCTTCAGGACCTGGGCGCACAGGGCGTTGCAAAACTCTCGTTCGGCAGGAAGAAGCACGTTCTGGTACGGCCGATCTAGTCGGCGTCATCACCGATATTCGAAGATTGAGCGAAATATTCCCGGCGCCACCACCGACAGCGGATTGATGTTGAGCGTCGGCTTGTTGGCGTTGCCGCGCAGCCGGTAGGTGACGCCGATCAGGCCGCGGTCGCGGCCGTTGCCGAGCAGCGGGCCGAACAGCGGCAGCTCACCGAAGATGCGGTTCAGCCCATAGACCGGCATGAAGGTGCCGGTCATGTCCATATTGTTGTCTTGGTCGTAGAGCGTGCCCTGGAAGGTGGTGCCGATGCGCGGACCGCGCAACAAGCCGTTTGCCAGTCTGAGATAGCCGGAGCCCTTGTCGATCTCGGCATAGCCGCGCTCGAACTGCACCCTTGAGGTGTCGATGTCGGCCTTCACCGCCTGGTTGAGGCTGCGCGTGTCGCCGGCCGGCCTGGTCGAAACGATCGACGCAAGCTTCGGCTCGTTGACGACATAGAAATTGCTGGCGTCGACCTGGCCCTTCATTGGCCCGTCGGCGTCGCCCGCCAGCGACAGCGTGATGGTCCCGCCCTCCATATGCTCGTAGATGTTGAGGAAGCGCAGGATAGCGCCGGCATCGGCCGATTTCATCCTGAGGGACCTGCCGCCGTCGCCGGTGGTGTTTCGGACGGCAATGGCGGCGCCCGAACTCGCCGTCGCGCTGACATCGAGACCATTCACCCGGGAGCCGGCAGCGCTGTAATTCAGCTTGAGGTTCGACAGCACCTCGTCGTGAAAGCCTGTCAGCGATTTCACGTCGGCACTCACCGAGATCGCGTCGGCGCCGGCGCCTTTTGTGGCTGTATCGACGTCTGAGGTGAACTGCTTGATCAGCGAGCGTGCATCGAGAGCGTCGCCGCTGACATTGACCGCATAGCTTTTGCCCGATCGTTTCACCGAGACCGCGACGTCGTCGCCTCTGTTGAGCGCGACCTTACTGAAGCGTGCCGAGGACAGCGCCCCGTTGACCAGTGTCACGTCGCCGTCGACCGAAAAGCTCTTCCCGTCGAGATCGAAGTCGGACAGCGTGGTCGTGCTGCCGGACTTCGCCATCGTGAAGGTGACCTTGGCCGGAATGCCGGCGCCCTTGCTCCACCCTGCCCAGGGGATGTCGAGCCTTGCGTTGGTCAGGTCGGCCGAGACGTTCTGGACGCCCTCGCCGCTCTTGTCGATCGCCACCTTGATGGTTCCGGAAAGCAGCGGCGACAGGCCGGGCATTGCTGCAGCGCGCGTCTTGTCGTCGATCACCAACGCGACCTTACGGCTACGCGGTGGCCCGCTGTCCTCGAGCGGCTCGACCAGGTCGAGCTCGGCCGGAATGCCGTTCAGCTTCGCCTTGGCCGATATCACCGCACGGTCGGGGCTCACGGTTATCGACCCGTCGGCCTCGGTCACCGTCTGGTCCTCGAACGGCTTCGCTAGGGAAAGATCCTGGTAGTCCAGCGCCACCAGCCAGTCGAGCGTCGAAGTATCGACGCCGGAGGTCAGCGGAATATCGGCCCGCACATGCCCGGTGACGGTGCCGCTCAAATCCTCCGGCGCAAGCCCGACATGGCGCATGGCATTGATCGGCTCAAAGGAGGCGAGCTCGGCAATCGCCGGTGCTTCGCCGGCGACATCGATGGCGAGCGAGCCTATCACGGGCGAAACATTTGCCTGCTTCACCGTCAGCGTGCCGCCGCTTGCCGCCACGGTGCGGCCGCTCGGCATAAAGACGCTGCCCGAGGACAGCGTGATGTCGACATCGTTACCGTGGAAGGCAACGACACCGGCCGCATCGCGGATCGGCGGAATGCGCCCCGCCGTGTCGAAGCGCGAGCCCTCGACCTGGAAGCGGCCGAACACCTCGTCGCCGGAAAGCGGAACGCCGTTGCCAAGCCGCCCCGGCACGACCTGGAACTGCAGCTTGGCGTCGACCACGCGGCCGCCGAACAGATTGTCCAGCACCCAAAGCCGCGCATTGCGGGCGGAGAACCAGGGCCACAACTGCTTCACATGCGAAACCGGCATGTCGTGCACATTGAGCGACAGCGACACACCCGGCGGGCCATTGTCGATGAAGGCGAGCGACGCCGTGCCCAGCACCTCGCTCGGACCGCCGGAGCGGACGCCGATCTGCTCGGCGACGAGCTTGCGGCTCTTGGTCTGGTAGACGCCGGCGACCCGGGCAAGGAACTGAAGCGCCGGCTCCGGCGATTCCGAAGGCGCGAGCGTCGAGCCGTCGCTGACAAGGTCATAGCGGTAGGACGGCTCCTCGCCCTCGGCTGCCGGCTTCGGCCCGATCGAGCCTGAGAAATCGAATGTCGAGCGGCCGGTCCTGATCAGCAGTTTATCGATGGAGATCTTGTTCGATCCCTCGACAAGCGTGGCACTGGCATCGACGTCGGCCGGCAGCTGCCCGCGAGAGCCGAGATCGAGCACCGAGCCGCCGAGCGACAGCGACGCCGTCAGCCGCGACGGCGTCTCACCGGACGCTTCAGCGCCCGAAAGCTTCAGCGCAAGAGAACCAAGCTTGCCGCCATGGGAGGCGAAGTTCCCGCCGCCGGAGCTTCCCTGAGCGGGCGTTCCGCCGACGTCCGCTATCGCGAGGCTGGCGTCCAGCGATGCGATCCGCCTGGCGTTCGGATCGCGCGCCGCGGAGGCGTTCAAGCTGACATGCCGGCCGTCGACATCGGCATTTGAAGACAATTCCATGCTGCCCGTGCCCGTCTGCCCAACCGTGGCCTCGGCGACGGTCACACGCTGGACGGGCCCGCCCGGCGGCAATTCGAACTCGACGTTGCGGAGGTCGATCTGGCGCATCGATTCCGCGCGCACCGCATCCAGCGCCTCGTTGACGCCGCCAAACACGGCCGCCGATACTTTCTCGGGATCGATGAGACCATCCTCGTTGCGCAACGCCGTCGTCAAATCACCGCCGCCGGACGGCATGGCGGCGACCATGATGTGGGCATCGGAAAACCGGGCGCTGGTCAGCTTGACCTGGCCGGATAGCAGCGGCAGCAGGCGCATGCCGAAGCGGACGCGCCCGACGTCGGCCATCGGCTTGCCGTCGGCCGTCTTCAAGCTAACGTCGCTGACCTGCAGGGCGACGAAGCTCGACCCGTCGAGCGTCAGCCGCGCCGGCCCGACGGTGACGTTGAGATCGACGCCTGCGAGCTTCTCGATGGCCGTCTCGGCTTCGGCGCGAAGTCGCTCGGTGCCGATGCCTGACGTGCCAAGCACATAGACGCCAATTGCCGCCAGAAGCACCAGCGCGCAGAGGCCGGCGAACACCCGACCGAGGATGCGGAAGCGCCGGCGCACCGAAGCACGGCCGAGCGGCGGCACGCTGCACGCGGACGGAAAGGCTCCCAGGTCGGTGATCTCGTCACGCCTGAACCTGATCTTCTCGTGCTGCGGTTGCTCCTGATCCAAGCAATATTCCGTTGTAAACGTACTCGTCGTGGACGAATCCCCGCCTCACGTTATATCGATGCTCGATCCGCGCGTAACCGCAAACAAGGGCATCGACATGGCTGATCTCGACGTGGGCGACGTTGCGCCGCAATTCGATCTTCCGCGCGACGGCGGCGGCTCCCTCAGCCTCGCCGCGATCCGGGGAAACCCTGTCGTACTCTACTTTTATCCGCAGGACGACACCACAAGCTGCACCAACGAGGCGATCGGCTTCTCGCAGCTGAAGCCGGAATTCGAGAAGGCCGGCGCCGTGGTGGTTGGGCTGTCTCCGGATAGCGTAAAAAAACACGACAAATTCAAGGCGAAATACGATCTGACCGTCGATCTCGTCGCCGACGTCGAGCGCAAGGTGATCGAGGCCTATCATCTGTGGGTCGAGAAGACGATGTACGGCCGCAAGTATATGGGCGTCGAGCGCGCCACCTTCCTGATCGGCAAGGGCGGACGCATCGCCCGCATTTGGCGGCAGGTGCGCGTCAAGGGCCATGCCGAAGAGGTGCTGGAGGCGGTGCGTGCGCTCTGAAGCGGGCAGATCCAAAGCTTCCGCGATTTTGCTGACCCCCTCTCCCTGCAACCCGTCACCCGCGTTGCGGGAATTGGTTTACACCGACATCGCGGTCAGCAAAGCTTTGTTAACCCTAATAATGTGTAATCGAGCTGTCGTTGGAGTCGTAACGAAAGCTTGGTCCCGTGAATTCAAACGGTCAGTCAGCGGTCTTCGGCAGGCGTAAGGAGCCCCATACGGTCATTATCGCCCGGGGCAACGAGATCAGGCATTTCACCATCCGCCCGTGGCTTGCCGCCTTCATCGGGTCGGCGCTTGCGGCGATCGCCATCGGCTATCTCCTCGCCACCTCCTACCTGGTGCTGCGCGATGACCTGATCGGCGCCACCACAGCCAGGCAGGCGCGCTTGCAGCAGGCCTATGAGGATCGCATCTCCGCGCTTCGCGCCCAGGTCGACCGCATCACCAGCCGCCAGCTTCTCGACCAGCAGCTCATGGAAACCAAGGTCAGCGAGCTGCTGGCCAGGCAAAGCCAGCTCAGCCAGCGTCATGGCCGGCTCGGACCGATCCTCGAACGCGCCGAGAGCGAGGTCGGCGATGTGCCCGCCGCGGCCAACGCCAACGCGACGAAACCCGACGAGCACGCCGAGATCAGCGGCAGCCTTCCGCAGGCCACGACCTACTCCGTCGCGTCTTTGGGCGCCGGCGATACCAGGCCATTCTCCCTGTGGTCGACACGCTCCGAGTCGCTCGACAACGAAACGGCAGCGGATCGCGCCGACAAGCTCTTCGTGTCGATCAACGCTTCGCTCAAGGCCATCGAGAACCAGCAGCTTACCCGCATCACCACGCTCGCCGACAACGCTTACCGCAACGCGGACGCGATCTCGCAGGCGCTGCAAGCCGCCGGGCTGCCGGTTGACACCGAGCTCGACAAGAACGATGTCGGCGGGCCGCTGGTGCCGCTCGATTCTTCAATGATCTTCGACAGCAAAGTCAAAGAGCTGGATGAAGCTCTTGATGCGCTGGATCAAGTCAAGAAGGAAGCGCGCAAGCTGCCGCTCAGCAATCCCGCGCCGGGCCATACTGTGACCAGCCCATTCGGGGTGCGTACCGACCCGATCCTCGGCACGGCCGCGTTGCACACGGGAATGGATTTCAGGGCACCGATCGGCATGCCGGCGAAGGTCACCGCTGCCGGAATCGTCACCAAGGCCGGCTGGAACGGCGGCTACGGCAGGATGGTCGAAGTCGACCACGGCAACGGCTTTGCAACGCGCTATGGCCACCTCAGCGAGATCGACGTGACTGTCGGCCAGAAGCTCGCCGCGGGCGACGTGATCGGCAAGACCGGCAGCAGCGGCCGCTCGACCGGCCCGCATCTCCACTACGAAGTGCGCCATAACGGCGAGGCGGTCGACCCGCTGCGCTTCCTCGCCGTCGGCAAGAAAGTCGCGCAGTACCTTTAGCGCACGCCTCGCGGCCGACCGGAGATCCCTCCAGACTTATCCACTGTTTGCCTGGCAGCGCTCGCTTCGGATTGACTCAATTCAAGTTGTAGGATGATATGCATCACCCTGTCGCCTTACACCGATTGCGCCGCTGATGACCATTCGCAGCCTCTCACCGGACATCCTCAGCGTCCTCGAAGACGCAGTGGGGCCGAGCGGTCTCATCGCCGACACTGCTGGAATGGCGAAGTATCTCGGCGATTGGGCCGGCGACTATCGCGGCAGCGCGCAGGCCGTTCTGCGCCCCGCGTCGGTTGCCGAGGTGCAGGCGCTGATGCGTCTGTGCAGCGAGTTGGGACTGGGCGTCATTCCACAGGGCGGCAACACCGGCTTGGTTTCGGGCGCCATCGATGGCACCAGCACCGGCCTTGTTGTCGTCAGCCTGGAGCGGCTGAACGCCATCCGCCGGATCGATCGTGCGAACTTCACACTTGAGGCGGACGCAGGCTGCGTGCTGCAGACCATCAAAGATGTAAGCGAGGCCGAAGATTGCCTGTTTCCGCTGGCGCTCGGCGCGCAAGGCAGTTGCCAGATCGGCGGCAATGCCGCGACCAATGCCGGCGGCGTGAACGTGCTGCGCTACGGCATGGCGCGCGACCTGATCCTAGGGCTGGAGGTTGTTCTGGCCGATGGCGAGCTGTGGAACGGCTTCTCCGGGCTGCGCAAGAACAACAGCGGGTATGACCTTAAGCAGCTTTTCATCGGCTCCGAGGGCACGCTCGGGATCATTACCGGTGTCGAGGTCAAGCTGTTCCCGAAGCCGGCCCGTGTCGAGACCGCCTATCTCGGCCTCATCTCGTTCGAAGCCGCCATCGGCCTGTTCAACCGAGCGCGCCGCGCCTGCTCCGATCTGATTTCAGCCTTCGAGATCATCGGCTCGGAATGCATCGAGTCGGCCCGGTTGGTTGATCCTGGAATGACGGCGCCTGTCGCAGCACCCGTCCATGTGCTCATCGAATTGTCCTCCGGGCCGACCATCGACCTCAACAGCGTGCTCGCCAGTTTTCTTACCGATGCAATCGAAGACGGCCTGGTGGCCGACGCAGTCCTCGCGACCAGCAACGCGCAGGCTAAGGCCTTCTGGGCGATCCGCGAGGGACTGGTCGAGGGCCAGGCGAAGCGCGGCTATCACGTGCGCACCGATCTCTCGGTGCGCATTTCCGATATTCCTGCCCTCGTCGAGCACGCCCGTCGCTTCGTCGCCACCGAACATCCGGGCTGGATCGCACTGGCCTATGGCCATGCCGGCGACGGCAACATCCATTTCAATGTGCTGCCGCCGCTCGATCTCGTTGATAGCGAAGCCCGGGTGCGCGGCGAGGAAATCACGGCGGGACTCTATGACATCGCCATCAGCCTGGGCGGCTCGATCAGCGCCGAGCACGGCATCGGCCGCAGCCGTGCCCGAGAATTCTGGGCAGGGCTTTCGCCGGCGCACCGCCGCATGGTTACCGCGCTGAAGAACGCGCTCGATCCCAAGGGGCTGATGAATCCCGGCTGCCTGCTGCCCTCGATGGAGATCTTCCCATGAAGCAACGACTGGCCGCCATCGGCACCGTCGAAACCTTGCCGCACCGGGTCGCGGCCTTTCTCAGCCGCGAGATCGAATCCGGCGAGTTGAATCCCGGCACGCGGCTCCCGACCGAGCAGGAATTGTCCGAAAAATTCGGCGTCAGCCGCAACGTGGTGCGCGAGGCGATCGCCCAGCTCAGAGCCGACGGCATGATCGAAGCGCGGCAAGGCATCGGTGCCTTCGTTCTGGCGCCGGAGCAAAGGGCCGCAATCCGCATCGACCGCGAGGCGCTCAAGGACACCCACAATATGGAGCGGCTGTTCGAGCTGCGCTGCATCCTCGAGGCCGAGTCGGCGGCGCTCGCCGCGGCGCGGCGCGGACAGGCGCATCTCGATTCGATCAAGGAGGCGCTCGACCGCATGGGCGGCGAGGAGCGCTGGGAAGAAGGCAGCATCGACGCCGACCTGCTCTTCCACCGCGAGATCGCGCGGGCGACCGGCAACAGCTACATCCACACCTTCATCTCTTTTGTCTGCGAGCAGATCCGCCACTCGATCCACTATGCCCGCATGACCAACCCGCTGCACGATCTCGTCGAGATCAATGTCGGCGAGCATGTACGCATCTACGAGGCGCTGGTGGCAGGCGATCCGGCGGCAGCGGAAAGCGCGATGCGCGCGCACATCATCGGCGCCGCCAACCGCGTCGGCGTGAAGCTGCCACTCTCCAAGACCAGCGGGGCGAAATAGCCATGCCGGCGAACCTCACCCGCATCTCCGACGTCTGCCTGCTGGTGGAAAATATCGAGCGTACGGTCGACTTCTATGTCGACAAAGTCGGTTTCCGCCTGCGTCGCCGTGCCGAAGGATTTGCCGATTTCCATGGCGAGGGCGTGACGCTCGCCGCCTGGGAACTCGACCACATCAACCGGCACACCGGCGTCTCGAACCACAGATCGCCGCGCCAAGCGCACAAGGTTTGCGTCGCCGTCCAGCTCGGATCGCCGGCCGAGATTGACCGGCTGCACGGCGAATTGAGCGCCAAGGGCGTGCCCTTCTATGGACCGCCCGAAAACTACGTCTGGAACGCGCGCTGCGCCTATTTCACCGATCCGGACGACACGCTTTGGGAGCTTTACGCCTGGCTCGATGGCGGCCCTGGCGACTACCACGACGAACAGCCGTAGCGACGCCGCGCCGAGGGAGCGGCGCTTGGCAAGAAGAGACGAGAAGTCTGCAACAGGAGCGAAAATGAGTGGGAACCGAGACTACGAATTGAATCGCCGCGCTTTCGTGAAGGGCGGCCTGGCGGCGGTCGCAGCCGCGTCAGCCGGTATGCAACTGGTGCTGACGCCGAGCGCCAGGGCCGCCGGCAAGGTCGTCATCCAGTATGACTGGCTGATGTCCAATGGCCAGATCGGCGACATCGCGGCCGTCGCCAACGGCTATTTCAAGGATGCCGGGCTCGAGGTGGAGTTCAGCCCTGGCGGCCCCAACGCTTCGACCGTGCCGCCGGTGATCTCCGGCGCCGCGCAGCTCGGCCAGTTCTCGGAAACGCCGCAGCTTTATGCGGCGCGCGCCAGCGGCGTGCCGATCAAAATCATCGCCTGCGGCTTCCGCACCGGCCCCTACGCGCTGACCTCGAAACCGGGCAAACCAATCCGCAATGTTGCCGACCTCAAGGGCAAGAAAATCGGCATCCAGCCGACCGCGCGCTTCGTCATCGATGAGATCCTGGCCAAGAACGGCATCGATCCATCCGAGGTCACCATCGTCAATGTCGGCTTCGACAAGGCGCCTCTGGTGCGCGGCGACGTCGACGCCATCGGCGGCTGGATCACCAACACGCAGGCGCTGAGCGTCGTCGGCGACGACCGTATCGACCTCCTGGTGCGTGATCTCGGCTTGAGTTCCTACGCCGACGTCTATTTCGCCACGGACGCGGCGATCGAAAAGGACCCAGACACACTGGCGAAGTTCATCGGCGCCGTCGCCAAGGGCTGGGGTTGGGTGCACGCCAACCCCCAGGAAGCGGTGAAGAAGATGGTCGCCGCCTATCCGGAGATGGATCTGGGCTGGGAGCAGAAGACGGTCAACCTGGTGCTGAAACTCTCCTTCGACGGCGCGACCGCCAAGGAGGGCTGGGGCACGTTCGACCCCGCCTCGATCGAGGAGCAATTGGCGCTGCTCGACAAGGTCGGCCAGTATCCGAACGGACGTCCGGCGGCCAAGGATGTCTATACCACGAAGATCCTGGAGCTTTCGGCCGCGGACCGACCCAAGCTCGATGCGCCTGCGGCCTAATGCCGAACGCGATCGAAGCGCAAAAGCTCGATGTCGGCTATGGCGGCCGTCAGAAGGCCGTCAAAGTGCTCTCCGGCCTCGACCTCACGGTCGCGGCCGGCTCCTTCCTGTCGATCCTCGGTCCGTCGGGCTGCGGCAAGTCGACCTTGCTTCGAGTGGTGGCGGACCTGCTCGACCCGCTCGACGGCACAATCAGCGTGCTCGGCGCCTCACCGCAGACGGTGCGCTCGCGCCGCGACGTCGGCTTCGTCTTCCAGGATTCCACCCTGCTGCCCTGGCGCACGGTGCGCGACAATGTGCGGCTGCCGCTCGGCGTCGGCCAGCGCAGCTTGAGCCGCGAAATCGAAGACCGCAGCAGCGAACTGCTGGAGCTGATGGGGCTTGGCGGACTCAGGGAACGCCTGCCGCATCAGCTTTCGGGTGGCCAGCGCCAGCGCGTCGCCATCGCGCGCGCCCTGCTCGGCGAGCCCAAGCTGCTTTTGATGGACGAGCCGTTCGGCGCGCTGGACGAGATCACGCGCGATCGCCTCAACGACGAACTGCTGACGCTCTGGCGGCGCACCGGCACAACCATCCTTTTCGTCACCCATTCAATCGCCGAAGCCGCCTATCTCGGCGAGCGCGTCATTGTGCTGGCTGCCAATCCGGGGCGGGTGGTGAAGGACCTCGACATGAGACCCCTCAAGCAGGAAGGCAACCGCTGCAAGCGCGAGGATGCGGCGATCGTCGCCGCCATGGCCGAGCTGCGTGCAGCGCTGGAGCGCGCATCGTGAGACCGGCGCCGCTTACCCCGCAGATGGCGATTGCGCTTCCGGTTCTGGGCGCCGCGTCGATCCTGATTGCCTGGCAGTACCTCCTGCCGCTGCTCGGCGTGCCCGCCTATATCGTGCCGACGCCGACGGCGATCTTCGGCGTCTTCCAGAAGAATTTCGCCCTGCTCATCGACAATCTCAGACCGACGCTGATCGAGGCGCTGGCGGGCTTCGTCATCGGCAATCTGGCAGCCGTGCTGCTTGCCGTGGTCTTCGTGCACAGCCGCATCCTGCAGGCCGCCTATTTCCCGATCGTCCTGTTCTTCAACACCATTCCGATCCTGGCCCTATCCCCGATCATCATCCTGATCTTTGGTCTCGGCATGACGCCGAAGATCGTCATCGCCGCCGTGATCTGCTTCTTCCCGACCCTCGTGAACATGATCCGAGGCCTGGATTCGGCAAGCGACAGCGAACACGAGCTGTTCCGCGTGCTGTCGGCGACCCGCTCGGAGATCTTCTGGGCTCTGCGCCTGCCCCGCGCCCTGCCGATGCTGTTCTCCTCGCTGCGCATCGCCTCGGCCACTGCGGTGATCGGCGCCATCGTCGGCGAATGGATCGGCTCGGACAAAGGTCTCGGCGCGCTGATCATCCAGGCGACGTTCAACTATCAATCCGACCGGCTCTACGCCGCGATCGTGCTGTCGTCGTCGCTATCGATCGCGCTCTTCTGCATCGTCGTACTGATCGAGCGTCGCGTCATCCGATACTAGTTTGCGCACATTGACCGGGTCGCAAGCGCTGGGACCGCAGGGAAAGTGGCTATCGTCGGCCTGCGCAACTTATTTTTGAATTCCATTTGACTGAATAAATCTTCTCTGCGAACCTTGCGTCAGTCAGGAGCGCAAGCCATGGCGTTGCGGGGAACCAATCAGGAGTTCGGGCGGCCATACAACCGGCGCATCGTGCTCGAATCCATCCGCCGCTTCGGTCCCATCGCCCGGGGCGACATCGCCCAGCATGTCGGGCTCACCGTCCAGACGGTGTCGACCATCGTGCGCGAATTGGAGGAACAGGGTTATATACTGTCGGTCCGCGAGGAGCCGAAGGGCCGCGGCCAACCGCCGACCACGCTGCGCATCAACCCGGAAGGCGGCTATGCCGTCGGCATCCACCTCACCCCGCTGGGGATAGACGCCGCGCTCATCAACCTGAGCGGCGACGTGATCGAGAGTATCCATCGCGAGGCGCCGAGCCCGACACCCGATCTCGCCTTCGAGGCGATCGGCGCCATGGTTGCCGATCTGACCGGGCGCCGGGCCGGAGGACGGCTGATCGGCGTCGGCATGGCGCTTCCCGGCCCGTTCGGCGTCGAATCCATGAGCTTCGTCGGACCGACCACAATGGCCGGCTGGAAAGGCGTACCGTTGCGCGAGCGCCTTGCCGCCGCGACCGGCCTGCCCGCGTTCTTCGAGACCGACATGGCGGCGGCGGCCATGGGGGAACGCCTCTACGGCCTCGGCCTCCAGCGTTCCGACTACTACTATCTCTATTTCAGCGTCGGGCTTGGCGGTGCCATGGTGCATGACGGCGGTGTGCTGCGCGGGGCCTGGGGCAATGCCGGCGAGATCGGCCACATCCCCGTCGTTCCGGATGGCGAACCTTGCCCCTGCGGCAACCGGGGCTGCCTCGAACGCTATCTCTCGCTCGAGGCGCGCGGCCGCTGGAACGGCAGCGACGCCGAATGGGTCGCCGAAGTCGCCCCGGTTTTCCGCAACGCCATCGCCGTGATCGAGAACCTTTTCGACCCCGAGACGATCGTGCTTGGGGGCCTCGCCTCGCCTCAGTTGCTCGAACGGCTGGCGGAATTGGCGGAGCCGCTGCACAATTCGGTTTCGGCCCGCAAGGATCGAGCGGCGCCGCGTATCCTCGTGGCGCAGGGCGGGCAGCATGCCGTATTGCGCGGCGCCGCGGCGCTTGCCGTTTCCGGCGTGCTTTCGCCGCGCTTCGGCCAGATCTTCACCGCCAAGCGGCAGCGCGAAGGCGACCTTCTGAACGGCGGAGACATCGCGGCATGAGCGAACCCCTGCTGGTCCTTGACAACGTCACCAAGAATTACGGCGCCATCCGGGCGCTGAGGGGCATCAGCTTCTCGATCGCGCGCGGCGAGGTGGTGGCGCTGCTCGGCGACAACGGCGCCGGCAAGTCGACGCTGGTCAAGATCATCGCCGGTGGACTCGAGCCGACCTCGGGCCGCATGCTGTTCGAAGGCAGGGAGTTCCTCGCCAAAACCCCCGCCGAGGCCAAGGCCGCAGGCATCGAGACCGTCTACCAGGACCTTTCGCTCTGCACCAATGTCGACGTGGTGGCCAACTTCTTCATGGGCCGCGAAATCACCCGCAAGGTGCTGGGCGTTCCGGTGCTCGACGAGCGCGCTATGGAGTCAGTAGTGGCGAAGGCGCTGGCCAACGCCGGCACCCGCATTCCCTCGCTGCGCACCAAGGTCGAGCATCTCTCGGGCGGCCAGCGGCAGGCGATCGAGCTCAACCGCTTCGTCCATTGGGGCGGCAAGCTGGTGCTGCTCGATGAGCCCTTCGCCGCGCTCGGCGTCGAGCAGACGCGCCGCGGCCTCGACATGATCCGCCAAGTGGCGAGCCAAGGCATCGGCGTCGTCATCATCACCCACATCATGCAGCAGGCCTTCCAGGTCGCCGACCGGATCGTGGTGATCCGCCAGGGCGTCGTGGCGGGCGACGTTGCCCGCAACAAGACAAGTCCCGATGCGGTGATCAACATGATCACCGGGGAAACGCTCGCCGGTGCCGGACCGGCGGGCTGAGGGACAAATGAGGGGTCCGGCGAAAAGAGGAGCGAACGACATGAAGCGAATGCTACTTTCTGTCTTCGGTATCCTGGCCCTGGCCATTGCCACGCTCACGCCGGCATTCGCCCAGTCCAAGGGTACCGTCTACTACCTGGTGCCGACATTGCTCGACGAATTCCAGACCGGCTCGGTGAGCGCGCTGGAACTGTTCCTGAAACAGGTCGGCTACGAGATGAAGACGCTGAACGCCGACAACAAGACCGACGCTCAGCAATCGCAGATGAACGACGTGATCGCGCTGAAGCCGAAAGCGATCATCCTCGCTGCGGTCGATTTCAATGCGTTGAAGCCATCCGTTGAAGCCGCCCGCGCGGCCGGCATCCCGGTGGTCGAGTTCGACCGCCAGATCACCGCCACGCCATCCGACTTCACCTCCGTCGCCGGCACGGTCGAGATCGGCCACATTGCGGCGGAGCAGGCTCAAGCGCTGCTGAAGGCCAAGAATGGCTCGGTCAAGGGCAAGATCCTGCAGGTGCTCGGTGATCCCGGCGATCCTTACACGCTCGACATCCAGAAGGGTTTCGAGGAGAAGATGAAGGCGTTTCCGGACGTCAAGATCATCTCGCTGCCCGCCATGCAGTGGGAGGCGAGCAACGCCGGCACCATCGTCGCCGACCAGATCTTGGCCAATCCCGACATCGACCTGATCTTCAGCCACGCAGCGCATCTTTCGGTCGCGGGCGTTGCCTCGCTGGAGGCTGCCGGTAAGAAGCCGGGCGACGTGATGATGATGAGCTCGAACGGCGCGCCGGTCGGCCTCGACCTGATCCGCAAGGGTTGGCTCAACGTCGAAGTCGAACAGCCGCTCTACGCCCAGGCCGCGGCCGTCGCCATGTTCATGGACAAGGTCGTCAACAAGCAGGAGATCAAGCCCGGCGATTATGACGTGCTCGGCCTGAAGTCGGTGGTGACCAAGGAAGCCTGGGGCCCGAACATCAAGATCCCGGGCGCGGCGATCACCAAGCAGAATGTCGACAACCCCGCTTTCTGGGGCAACCTGAAGCCGCCGACGGATACCGTCAAGCCCGTCGAGTAGGCATTTTCCATCGAGCTCCGGGCCTCCCGGCCCGGAGCCTCGCGGCCCCGCCCCGCGGCGGCCGCATATTCAAACTCGACGCTAAACGGATCGGTCGATGAGCCCACGCACCCGCCATAGTCTCGAGCTTGTGCTCGACAATCTCGTCTGGTTCATGCTGGTCTTCGTGCTGGCCGTGTTCTCGACCTTCATTCCGAACTTCTTCCAGCTCGGCATCTTCGCCAACATCATCGAGGCTTCGAGCGTGCTGGGCGTCATGTCGATCGGCCTGGCGCTGGTCATCATTGCCGGTCACATGGACCTGTCGGTTGAATCGGTCGCGGCGCTCAGCGCCATGGCGGTCGGCATCATGTTCTGCTCGTCAGGCATCGGCCTCGGCCTGCAGTTGCATCCGGACTGGCTGATGGTGCCTGTCTCGCTCGCCGTAGCCCTGGCGGTAGGAGCCATTATCGGCGTCATCAACGGTTTCCTCATCGTCAGGCTGCAGATGAGCGCCTTCATCATCACGCTTGCCTCCTATATCTGGGTGCGCGGCCTCGTGCTCGTCGTCTCCGGCGGACGCTCGGCGCAGGATCTGGCGCCGGCCATACGCTGGTTCGGCATCCAGCGGCTCGCCGGCCTGCCGCTCACCGCCTGGATCGCGGTCGGCTGCTTCGTCGTCTTCTCGCTGATTCTCGCCAAGACGCCGTTCGGCCGGCATCTCGTGATGATCGGCGGCAACGAGACCGCGACGTTCCGCGCCGGCATCCGCGTCAACCGCAACCTGATCATCGCCTTTGTGCTTGCCGGCGCCATCGCCGGCCTCGCCGGCTGGCTGCTCGCCATCCGCACCTCCGGCGCCACCGCCAATCTCGGCGTCGGCCTGCTCTTCAACGCCTTCGCTGCCGTCGTCATTGGCGGCGTCAGCCTGAAGGGCGGCGTCGGCACCCTGCCTGGCGTCTATGCCGGCGTGCTGCTTCTATCGGCCATCAACACCGCCATCAACCTCATGGCCCTGCCGGCCAACTTCACCCAGGTCATCCACGGCTTGCTTGTGCTGGCGGCCGTGCTGCTCGATGCCTTCAAGCAAACCATTCGCCAAAAACTCGCATGACAGGACGGCTCGCATGACCGGACGCATCCAAGGCAAGGTGGCGGCGATCGTCGGCGCCGCGCGCGGCATCGGCAAAGGCATTGCTGAGCGCTTCGCCGAGGAAGGCGCCAGACTGGTGCTGGCCGACAGCGACGCCGATGCCGGCAAGGCGAGCGCCGACGAACTGAGCGCCGCCTTCATCCACACCGACATTTCGAAGATGGCCGACGCCGAAGCGGTGGTGGCATTGGCACTGCAGCGCCACGGTCGCCTCGACATCATCGTCCAGAACGCCGGCATTTACCCCTGGCAACTGATCGAGAACACCAGCCCGGAGGACTGGGACCGGGTTATGGCAGTCAATCTGCGCGGCAGCTTCAACGCCGCCCGGGCAGCGCTTCCACCGATGAAGGCTCAGGGCAGCGGTCGTATGCTCTTCACCTCTTCCATCACCGGCCCGCAGGTGAGCAGCCCCGGCCACGGCCATTATTCAGCAAGCAAGGCCGGCGTCAACGGCTTCATCCGCTCGGCGGCGCTGGAGTTTTCCGGCTATGGCATCACCGTCAACGGCGTCGAGCCCGGCAACATCCTGACGGAAGGCATGAAGCTGCACCGCGATGCCGCCTTCATCAAGAGCATGGAGGACGCTGTGCCGCTGGGCCGCTTGGGCACGCCGCGCGACGTCGCCAACGCCTTCCTGTTCCTGGCCTCCGACGACGCCAGCTACATCACCGGCACGACGATCGTCGTCGATGGCGGCCAACTCCTGCCCGAAGGCCAGGATTTTCGCCTGAACCCGCCGTGAGTCTTGATTGTGCCGGGAAACTGGTGGGCGATGACGGGCTCGAACCGCCGACATCTTCGGTGTAAACGAAGCGCTCTACCAACTGAGCTAATCGCCCGCTCCGAGCCGGACCTTTAAGCAGTTAGGGCTCTATTCGCAAGGCCCAATGAACAGCCGGCGCACCCGCTGTCGGACGGATTTCCCCAATGCCGGCGCGCTTGTCAAAAAACCTTCTGCTGATTGCTGTTATGCTCACATGCCGCGCTTGACACCCGCAAACGAACCCCTTATCCAGCGCCCCAACGACGAACACGCCTGACACGTGCTCGTCAGTGCGCGGGTGTAGCTCAGTCGGTTAGAGTGCCGGCCTGTCACGCCGGAGGTCGCGGGTTCGAGCCCCGTCACTCGCGCCAGTTTTTTCAAGGGCTTAGGCCCTGCTCTCCAAAAAATTAGAACTTTCATTTTCCGGAGAGTGTCAACTTTTCGATTTCGTTGCGGTGAACGTTCGCGTCTCCCTTTGTCTGATTGGGCGAATACGCCGCCGCTTGTCAGGCGGCCTGTGCTCCACCTTGCCCCTGAACTGCCTCAAGAAAAGTGGCTGCCGGTGGGCATAGCTGGCATCGCTTTTTTTCAGGATGCCCTCATTTGCCTACTTTCCCCTTCTCCGAAGCAGATCCGATTCAATATCCCGGCCCTCCACCAAAAAGCTCTGACGTCGTCATTGTCGGCGGCGGCGTCATCGGCGTGACGACAGCGCTTTTTCTTGCGCGGCGAAACATCTGCGTAACGCTGGTCGAGAAGGGTCGGATCGCAGCCGAGCAGTCCTCTCGAAATTGGGGATGGATCCGCAAGCAGGGACGCGATGCGGACGAGTTGCCGATCGTGATCGAGGCGTCCCGTCACTGGCGGCAGTTGGCTGAGGAATGCGGCGAAGACATCGGCCTGAACCAGACAGGCGTGACTTACCTGGCAAGCTCCGACCGCGAAATGGCCCGCTTCGAAAAATTCATGAAGATCGCCGTAGCCAACGAGATCGATACGTGCCTTCTGAACGCGCGGGAAACCGCAGGGCTCATCAAAGGCATGTCGCGCAGTTTCAAGGGCGCGATGACAACACCTTCCGACATGCGGGCCGAGCCTTGGCTGGCCGTACCCGCACTGGCCCGGCTTGCGGCCCGCAAGGGCGTCAAGATTGTGGAGAATTGCGCGGCGCGAACCCTGGAAATCTCGGCCGTGAGGGTGAGCGGTGTGTGGACAGAGGCGGGTCACATCGAGACGTCGAGCGTTCTGCTCGCCGGCGGAGCCTGGTCTTCCCTGTTCCTGAGAAGACATGGGGTATCCATTCCCCAGCTCAGTGTAAGGTCGACCGTTGCTGCAACCGAGCCGATGCCTGAAATCCATGCAGGCGCCGCGGCAGGAGAGCATATCGCTTTCAGACGCCGACAGGATGGCGGATACACGCTAGCCGCCGGAGGTAGTCACTTGCTCCACCTTGGTCCGGACGCATTCCGGCATGCGAGGAAATACCTTCCCGCGCTTATGGCCAATCCTTTCGGCTCACGCTATTCGCCGGCTGCGCCGGCGGGCTACCCGGATGGCTGGTCGACGCCGCGTCACTGGGCGCCGGATTCGCAAAGTCCTTTCGAAAGAATGCGGGTGCTAAATCCGGCTCCCGAACGTTCCGGTCTGCGTTCGATCGAGCGCAATTTCAGGCGCCTGTTCCCACAGCTCGACACGGTGCGCCTAAAGGCAAGCTGGGCTGGCATGATCGACGCGATGCCGGATGTCGTTCCCATTGTGGACAAAGTGCAGGCGATCGTTGGCCTCGTCGTCGCAACGGGCATGAGCGGTCACGGCTTCGGTATCGGGCCCGGAATCGGCCGCGTCGTTTCCGACATGATCCAGGGAAACCAGATCGGGCACGATCTCACCCGCTTTCGCCTGTCGCGCTTTTCTGACGGAAGCGCCATTCGGCCGGGCCCGGCCCTCTAGAGCGGTTCACCATCCGGCCGGCCTGCGCTGAGCAGCAAAATCCTTCAGCTGCGCTTGGGCTCCCCTGTTCACTCACCCAATATCACACCGGAGGCGACAATCTGCGCGGTTCGGGCGGTGAGCTTCTCGCGCTTTACAAGCGTGGGCTTTTTATAAGGCTTTTTCATCTCACCGTTCCGGAAACCAGGCTGGCAGTGCTTTGGTCAAGACGGTGAACGCGCTGGCACTGCTTGCGTTCCGCAGGGCGCGTTGGCGGGTTGGGCCAGCCTTGGCCGGGCCCGGTCACCAACCAGTGCCGGTAATCGCCACAGCTTTGCGTTCCCGAAACCCAGGTTTTGAGAGCCTTGTCAGCTCGGACTGCTGCCCGGTCGCGCAATTCCAGGAGAAGGGGCGGGACGGTTTTCGGTCGTCGCCAAGGGATGCGGTCTGCACTCGCGTGAGAGGGTGAGCCCCTCTAGCGTGGACGCGCTCGCTGCACTGGTGCCGCTGCATTCGCGGATACAAGGTCTACTTCAGTACCTTCCGATCCCCGCTTGTAGATGAGCCGCATGACCAGTCCGGCATATCCAATCTGGAGAATGATCATGGCAAGCATAGCGCAGCCAAGCGCCTTCCAGGCGGAGCCGGTTTGCAGCCCGACCCAGATTGCCACGGTGAACGACGTCGCGAACATGCCCACCAGAAATTGTGGAAAATACATAGTACCCTCGACCCTTAAAGCGCCCGCCGCTCCGTCGCGGAGCGGCGGGGCCCCCAAATTAGCCCCCCGGCTACCGGAGCGCGGTCCACCCCGGCATTGCTGACATTGCAATTGCGATGCCAGACACGGTGACCCATTACGGGACACCTATGCCCTTGATGCAAGCCGTTGGCGCCGAATAATATTAACTGTGGCTAATATGCCACCCTTGGGGGGCGTGAGAGGCCAACTTCTGTGAGGTGGTCGAGCCGATGGCCGGCTAGCGTCGCTGAGGCGGCACGCGAGTTTGGCGGCTTTAACCCCTCGCCAGCAGCGCCTCCACTTCCTGGAGCGTCGGCATGGAGGGCGCGGTGCCGGGCCGGGTCACCGAAATACCTGCGACGGCACAGGCGAAGCGCACAGCCTCCAGCGGCTCGACGCCCTTAGCAAGCGCTGCCGCCAGTCCGCCATTGAATGCGTCGCCCGCCCCCGTGGTTTCGATCACAGGGCCGGCATCGACGGCGCCGACATGATCGGATCGCTCCCTGGTGTGCAGCAGCGCGCCCTTCTCGCCAAGCGTCACGATGACGGCGCCGACGCCCTTCGCCAGCAGCGCGTCGGCAGCGCGACGGGCATCATCGACCGAAGAGACGGAGATACCGGTCAGCCCCTCGGCCTCGGACTCGTTGGGCGTGACGTAGTCGCAAAGCGCGTAGATGCTGTCCGGCAGGGTGGCGGCCGGCGCCGGGTTGAGAATGGTAGTCACCCCTGCCCCGCGCGCAATTTGCAAGGCTTTCAGCGCCGCGTCGATCGGCTGCTCGAGCTGGGTGACGAAGACGCCCGCCGAGCGGATCAGGTCGGCATGCGCCTCGATGTCAGCGGACGAGATCAGCATCGCAGCACCCGGGCTGACGATGATGGCGTTGTTGCCGCTGCCCTCCTCGACAAAGATATAAGCCGCCCCGGTATAGCTGTCCGGCGTATCGATGACCGCGCTCTTGACGCCTGCATCCTTCCACGTCTGCTTGGCCATGTCGGCAAAGGCATCGATGCCGAGCCGGGTCAGAAAAGTGATGTCGGCGCCGAGCTTGCCGGCCGCGACCGCCTGGTTCGAGCCCTTGCCGCCGGGTCCGAGCTTGAACGAATTGCCGAGGATCGTCTCGCCCATGCGCGGCTGGCGGTCAGCGCGATAGGCAGTGTCGGCGACGAACACACCCAGGATGAGGACTGGCTTGCTGGCGGACATCTCCCTTACTCCGCATCCGGCGGAATGACGCCCTTGCGGAAGGCAAAGCAGCCATAGAAGCGGCGCTCGCCGGTCTGGATGACGCAATAGGCCTTCTTGGCCCGCTCGTAGAAGGCGTAGCGCTCGATCGAGATCATTGGCCAGGGTTTGCCCTCGGCCGCGTCGATTTCCTTCTGCACCTCCTTCTGCACCGGCGGGATTTCGTTCGGCTTGCCGACGATCTCCATGCGCGCGGCCGCGTCGTTGACGAAGCTGTCCAGCGGATAGAGCGACAGCACCGCCTTCACGACTTCAGCCGCCGGCGCATCGATGCGCACCAGCTTGCCGAGCACGGTATGCTTTGCGACGGAGTCGGATGGGAAATTGGTGTCGGCGATGATCAGGTCGTCGCCGTGCCCCATCGCCCGCAGCGCCTGGAGCACGTCGGCATTGAGCAGCGGATTGATCCCTTTGAGCATGGTTTCCTCGATGTGTGTTTGCAGTCAGAGACGCTTGCCGGTCCCTGCGTCGAAGAGATGGACGTGGTCGAGGCGCGGCCTGAGCTTCAGCGTATCGCCCGGCTTGAAGTCGTGACGCTCGCGGAACAGCGCCACCATCTCGCCCTCGCCGAAGCGCACGAACACCAGCGTCTCCGAGCCGGTCGGCTCGACCACCGAAATCGTGGACGCCACACCGTCGGGATGGATCTCCAGATGCTCCGGCCGCACGCCATAGACGACGGCCTGGCCGTCCGCCGCGGTGATGCTGGCAGGCATCGGAAAGGCCGAGCCTGCTATGTCGACTTCGGGGCTTTGCCCCTCCTTCACCGTGCCCTTGAGCAGGTTCATCGCGGGCGAGCCGATGAAGCCCGCGACGAACAGGTTGGCCGGCCGGTCGAACAGTTGCAGCGGCGCGCCGATCTGCTCGATGCGGCCGTCGCGCATCACCACGATCTTGTCGGCCATGGTCATGGCCTCGATCTGGTCGTGTGTGACGTAGATGGTGGTGGTCTTCAGCCGCTGATGCAGTTCCTTGATCTCGGTGCGCATCTGCACGCGCAGCTTGGCATCGAGGTTTGAGAGCGGCTCGTCGAAGAGAAACACCTGCGGGTTGCGCACGATCGCGCGGCCCATGGCGACGCGCTGACGCTGGCCGCCGGAAAGCTGGCGCGGATAGCGCTTGAGATAAGGATTGAGGTCGAGGATGTCGGCCGCCCGCTTCACCCGCTCGGCGACGATGGCCGGATCGGTGCCGCGCAGCTTCAGCGCGAAAGCCATGTTCTGCTCCACCGTCTTGTGCGGATAGAGCGCGTAGTTCTGAAACACCATGGCGATATCGCGTTTCGCCGGCGGCAGGTTGTTGACGATGCGGTCGCCGATCGAAATCGTTCCGCCGGAAACTGTTTCCAGCCCCGCCACCATCCGCAGCAGCGTGGACTTGCCGCAGCCCGAAGGGCCGACCAGGACGACGAATTGACCGTCGGCGATATCGACGCTGACCTCATGGAGAACCTTGACGGTTCCGAAAGCCTTGGCCACATTGGCGATCGCGACTTGAGCCATTGTCTCCCCTATCTTTTTCGGTGAAGCTAGCCATTGCCAACGGCAAGGGCAAGTCGGTATCTTATAGATAAAAAGCCGATCTTGTTGACAAGGTAATCGATTACGCAAATAGTGGCGAGTGCCAATCCGAATGCCGGTCCTTGTCCCGAAAATCGGATCTCCAGGCGACGCAGGGTGGGGTCCCACGCTCCCCTATGGTATAGGAGAACCGCAGACGTTTCGACGTCCGAGAGATTGGCAGAATCAATTCACGACTGAAGTTTTGGGAGGAACCTTGAGATGAGAGTCGATCTTTACGAAAAACTGGTGCGTGCCGGGGCGACCCGCCGCGATTTGCTGAAGGGCGCAGCCAGTATGGCGGCGCTCGCAGCGGCGTCCGGCACCGGGCTTGGCGCGCTGACCAGGCCGGCGGCTGCCGCCGACGACCTGCGCGCGAAAATCCTGCAGATACCCGGCGTCGGCAAAGGCCAGCCGACAGACGCCGACTTCCAGAAAGTCGGTGAGCTCTGCCTGGAAGCGACCAAGGCCAACGTCAAGCAAGGTGAGTTCGCCGGTGTCGAGCTCACCTTCATGGGCCTCAACAACCAGAACCTGCACAACGTGCTGTTCCGCGGCTTCCTGAAGCCGTGGGAAGCCTATACCGGCGCCAAGATCAGCTGGATCGACCTCGCCCAGGCCGACTACAATGCCCGTCTGCAGCAGTCGATCGCGACCAAAACCGTCGACTTCGACATTATCGAGATGGGTGCGCCCTTCGAGGGCGACGTCTGCGGCAAGGGCCTTACCTCGGAGATGCCCGACTGGGTCAAAAAGCAGATCGACATGGACGATCTCGTCAACTACCTCAAGCCGCCGGTCGGCACTTGGGACGGCAAGCAGTATCGCGTGACCATCGACGGCGATACGCACAACTTCAACTACCGCACCGACGTATTCTCCGATCCCGACCTCGCCAAGGCCTGGAAGGAGAGCGGCGCGACGACGGAATGGGGCGTGCCCAAGACCTGGCAGGAAGTGCAGGCCGTCACCAAGTTCCTCAAGGGCAAGCAGTTCAAGGGCCAGGACGTCTATGGCTATCTCGACGCGCCCAAGCCCTGGGGCGGCTTCGGTTTCTACTTCCTCGGCAGCCGCGCCTCGGCCTATGCCAAGCACCCCGACGACAAGGCCTGGCTGTTCGATCCGGATACGATGAAGCCGCGCATCAACAACCCGGCTTGGGTACGGGCCATTCAGGACGTGATCGACGCCCTGCCCTCGGAGCCGCCGGATCAGATCAACGCCGATCCGAACACCACCGGCTTCCAGCAGTTCCTGGCCGGCACGGGCTCGATGATCCCGTGGTGGGGGGATATCGGCTCCAACGTCAAGACCAACGACTCCTCGGTCGTGGGCGATGTCACCGGCTTTTCGATCCTGCCGGGCTCGGACGACGTCTACAATTCGAAGACCGGCAAGTGGGACAAGCTGGCCAGCGGCCCGAACTATGCGCCGAACTGCGCCTATCTCGGCTGGGGCGTCTATGTCATGGCCCGCGTCGACAGCGACGAGAAGAAGAAGAAGGCGGCCTGGTCGGCGGCGGCCCATCTCGGCGGCAAGGATCTGTCGCTGTGGTGCGCGGCCTATCCATCAGGCTTCCAGCCCTATCGCAACTCCCATTTCAACATTCCGGAATGGGTGGCGGCCGGCTATGACGAGGCCTTCATTACCTCGTATCTGAAGTCGGAGGGCGACTCCTACAACCACCCGAACGCCGCGATCGAGCCGCGCATCCCCGGCATCTTCCAGTATTACAGCGCCGCCGAGGACATCCTGGCCAACACCTTCGCCGGCAAGATGAAGGCGCAGGAAGGTGCGGATGCCATCGCCGCCGCCTGGGAGAAACTGACCGACCAGATCGGCCGCGAGAATCAGATCAAGCTCTACAAAGCCTCGCTCGGCATGTAGGCTGTCTCATGAGAAGTCGCGGCCCGGCGACCTCGTCGCCGGGCCGCATGTTGACCGGCAATGGCCGGTCATTTGGACTTCCAGCAATTTCAGGAAAACGTGAAGCGGTTTTCCTCCGGAATTGCATCAAAACGAAAAGATTGAGGCGAGAGGCGTGGCTGAGCAGACTTCGACCGCCAATGCATGGCCGGCTAACTCCGCAGCGACCGATCTGATCCCGCCAGGCCGCAAGCGCCTCGGCTGGGCCCTGATGATCGCCGCGACGCTCGTGCTGCTGGCGACGATCGTGATGCAGATCCTCTACAAGACTGAGGTCGACACGATCGGCTTCTATACGTGGCGTCCCGTGGTCTACGCTTATGTGCTGTGGGGCGTGGCGCTCGGCGCCTGGCAAGTGCTGACGCGTGGCGAGGACGGCCAGCGCGCGCTGTTCCTGCTGCCGGCACTGCTCTTCACCGTCGCCATGGTGATCTTCCCGACGCTGTTCGGCTTTTATATCGCGCTGACCGACTGGAATCTCAGCTCCTTCGCTGGCCGCAGGTTCAACGGGCTCGACAATTTCTGGCAGATGCTGGCCGACCCCTACTACCGCAACGCGCTCTTCAACATGGTGCTCTATGTGCTGGCGGTGCTGGTCGAATATGTCATCGCCTTCGGACTTGCGCTGCTGCTCAACGCGCAGATCCGCGCCAGAAAGTTTTTCCGCGTGGTCTTCCTGCTGCCGCTCATGCTGTCGCCGGTCGCGGTCTCTTGGATGGTCGGCAAATCGCTGATGGAATACCGGTTCGGACCGGCATCGACGCTGGCGCGCCATCTCGGCTGGGACAATCCCGCCTTCTTCTCCGACCCGATCATCGCGCGCATCTCGATCATGGTGCTCGACGCCTGGACCTTCATTCCGTTCATGATGATCATGCTGCTCGCCGGCCTCCAGGCGATGTCGCGCGAGGTGATCGAGGCGGCGCGCGTCGATGGCGCGACGACGTGGCAGACCTTCTGGCAGGTTACCTTCCCGCTGATGCTGCCCGTGTCTGTGACGGCGGTGATCCTGCGCATCATCTTCAAGCTGAAGCTAGCCGACATCATCATCACGGTGACGTCCGGCGGGCCCGGCGGCGCCACCGATTCCGTTTCGAGCTTCATCTACCGCGAATATCGCGACCGTTCGAATGTCGGCTACGGCACCATGCTCGCCATGGTCTATCTGATCATCATCGTCGTGTTCGTCACCTGGCTGCTGAAGCTCGCCAGCCGCTTCGTGCGCAACGTCAACTGAGCGTCCATATGAGCGTCCAGACCACCGAATATACCGTTTCCGATATCCGGTCGCCGGCGGCCTTCCTCGCCAGCCGCGTCTTCATCTATGGCGCGCTGGTGTTCTGGTCCTTCATCTGCCTGTTCCCGATCTATTGGACGATCACTACCTCGTTCAAGTCGGCGGTCGATGTCACGCAGGGGCACCTCATCCCGTTCGTCGACTTCCGGCCCGACTGGAAAGGCTGGCGCTCACTCGGCCTGTCGCCGGATTCGATCTTCCAGACCTCGACGGTGCGCGACGAGTTCCTGAAACGCTTCATGAACTCGGTCATTACCTCTGTCGGCGCGTCGAGCCTCGCCATCATCATCGGCAGCCTCGCCGCCTATGGCCTGACCCGTTACCGCTACAAGTTCGCCTGGTTCAAGAACGAGGACATCTCCTTCTTCTTCCTCTCGCAGTTGATCCTGCCGCCGGTGGTGCTGGCGCTGCCGTTCCTGGTGCTTTACCGCGAAGTGGCCCTGCTCGACACCCGCATTGGCCTTGTGCTCCTCTATACGCTGATGGTTCTGCCGATCGTCATCTGGATCATGCGCGACCAGTTCAACTCCATTCCCGTCGAGCTCGAAGAGGCGGCACTCGTCGACGGCCTGTCGATCTGGGGCGCCTTCTTCCGCATTGTCATGCCGATCGCGCTCCCCGGCATGGTCGCCGCCTTCATCCTGGCGATGGTGCTGTGCTGGAACGAGTATTTCTTCGCCGCCCTTCTGACATCGACGGACGCCAAGACCATTCCCGTCATGGTGGCGAGCCAGACCGGCTCGCAAGGCATCAACTGGTGGTCGATGGCGGCCCTGGCGACGGCAGCCATCGCACCGCTGGCGATCATCGGCATCGCGCTCGAACGCTATCTGATCATGGGCATGACGGCCGGTTCGGTGAAGTAGGCGCCTTCCCCTTCCCCCTGTGGGAGAAGGGGGAGTTAGGCCCGCAATATCGCCCGCAAATGCTCGAGGATCATCGCCACACCCTTCCGGCCCAGCTCGGCCGAGGCATCCGATGCGCCTTTTGTGTACCAGCCGGTATTGTCCGCGAAATGACCGGCATCCACCGCTTCGGGACAGAGCGCCAGCATCAGCGAGGTCTCGCCGATGCCGGCATGGTCGAATGGATACTTGCCGGTCATTGCGGCCGGCATCAGCGGGTGCACCTGCACCCAGTTGAAGACGTTCTCGCCCTGGGCATGGCCGGCATAGTAGTCGACCATCGTGTCCGAGCCCCACCATCCCTCGCCGCGTTCGTTTTCCAGGAAGCGGAAGATCGCCTGCCGGCCGGCGGTCTTGAAGGCGAGATCGGTCGGCATGCCGGCAACAAAATTCTCGGTCTGGTGATGGATGATGGCGTGGATGTTGCGGAAGCCGATGCGCAGCAGGCCGTAGAACAGCTCCTCGGCGAAAGGCGCCAGCACCGGACCGCCGACCTGAACCGAGCCGCTGCCTTCCGGCGGCGCCACGGCATAGCTCGCCGCGCCATAATAGAAGGGTGGCAGGATGACGATGTCCCGCTCCTTCTCGACAAGTTCGAGCGTCTTGATGACGGCGAGCGTGTCCATGCCGACCGCCATGTGCTCGCCATGGTATTCGAGCACGCCGAGCGGCAGCGCGACCGGCCAGTTCTCCTCGATCGTCTTGCGGATCTGGTGCGGCAGCATCAGTTCGTAGCGCATGTCCCCTACTCCATGTTGGTGTGCCGGGCGCGCATCGCCTCCGGCGTTGCGCCGGTCAGCGCCTTGAGTTTCAGCACCATCACCTCGAACAACAGGAAAAGCGCTCCCTCGAACAGTGAGCCCATCGGCAGCACCGAGCTTCTGGCGGCGCCTTGGTCGCTGGCCATGGTCTGGGCCGGAACGAGCAGCGTGAAGTCGGCAAGCTTTGCCGCGCTACCCGCCGGTTCGGCCGTGAGCAGCAGCACCTTGGCGCCGGCCGCGCGGGCCACACGCATCAAGGTGAGAACGGTGGGGGTCTCGCCCGGTCCGGAACTCGCCAGGAAAATATCGCCCTCGCCGAGCGGCGGCGTGGTCATGTCGCCGACTACGGAGACCGGCAAGCCGAGATGGAACAGCCGCATCGCAAAGCCTTTGACCTGCAGCGCTTCGCGGCCGCAGCCATAGACGACGATCTTGCCAGCGCCGGCGATCATCGCGCAGGCGGCGTCGACCCGACCGTCATCGATGCGCCCCATCACGGCGCCAAGCTCGTCCAGCGCAGTCGCAAACAACTCCGATCCGGCTTGCGCCATGGCTGCTCATCCTGTCTGCTGATGTCTTAATAGGCATGCGGCTTTGCGGTCGCGTTCGGCGCGAAACACTTGTTTTTGTTCATGCTATCACCGCGAAAATTCGTGTCCAACGAGCCTCGGCGCTTTTGCTGTGCCACCGGCGTGATAGTGTCATGTCAGACAAATCAATCCAGGACATCATTGCGGATATGAAGACAAGGCATTTCGACCGCATCGGCAATGGCGGCATCACCTTCACCGAGCTTGGTTTCGGCACCGCGCCGCTCGGCAATCTCTACCGCGCCGTCTCGGATGAGGATGCCAATGCCACGCTGGAGGCGGCGTGGAAGACCGGCTGCCGCTATTTCGACACCGCTCCGCTCTATGGCCTCGGCCTCTCCGAAACCCGGCTCAACCCGTTCCTGCGCGGCAAGAAGCGCGACGACTATGTTCTGTCGAGCAAGGTCGGCCGTCTCATGCGCGTCTCTGCGCCCGACGAGCGAACCGGCATCGGCAAGTTCTTCGAGACGCCCTCGCGCCGGGAAGTCTACGATTACAGTTACGACGGCGTGATGCGCTCCTTCGAGGCCTCGCTCGAGCGTCTCGGCGTCGACCGCATCGACATCCTTTATGTGCACGATGTCGACATCTTCACCCATGGCAGCAAGGAGGCTTCCGACCGGCGCATCGAGGAGTTTATGTCTTCGGGCTATTACGCGCTGCTTGCACTGCGTGACCAGGGGGTGATCAAGGCTTTCGGAGGCGGTATCAACGAGTGGCAGGTTTGCCAGACGCTCGCCGAGCGCGGCGATTTCGACCTCTTCCTGCTCGCCGGCCGCTATACGCTGCTCGAGCAGGATGCGCTTGCGAGCTTCCTGCCGCTCTGTGAGAAGCGCGGCATCGGCATCGTTCTTGGCGGGCCCTACAATTCCGGCATCCTGGCGACAGGGCCGAAGCCCGGCGCCTTCTACAACTACGCAGAGGCGCCGAAAGACGTGCTCGATCGCGTGGCGCGCATCGAGGCGGTCTGCAAGCGCCATGGCGTGCGGCTGATCGAGGCGGCGTTGCAGTTCCCGCTGCGGCACCCTTCCGTGATGTCGGTAATCCCCGGCGGCCAACGGCCGGCCGAAGTCGAAAGCAACCGTGCGCTGCTCGACGTCAAGATCCCGACAGCCTTGTGGGCGGATCTCAAGCAGGAAGGCTTGATGCGCGCCGACGCGCCTACCGCCTGATGCCGCACACGTGCCCCTGCCGAGGGTCACAAAAAGGAAGAGCCGGGCAAGCCCGGCTCATCTGATCTTAAAAAGAAAAGGTCTTAGTTGACCGCGTCCTTGAGGCCCTTGCCGGCCGAGAACTTCGGCACGGTGCGCGCCGGAATCTTCACTTCCGCGCCGGTCTGCGGGTTGCGGCCGGTCGAAGCAGCACGTTTTGACACGGTGAAATTTCCGAAGCCGACAAGCCGGACATCGCCGCCCTTCTTCAGTTCGCCAGTGATCACAGAGAACACCGCATCGACGGCGGACTGCGCATCAGCCTTCGAAATGCTTGCGGAGTCGGCGACAGCGGACACCAATTCGTTCTTGTTCATAAAAATTCCCTTCCATGAGAAAACCGGAACTACGACTCATCCGGCAGGAAACGGACTTTAGAAAGAAGCGTTCCGGAACCCAAGCCGAAAACCGCAGAATTCCGGGCTTTTTTCCACTTTTTCGGAGATTTTTCACATGAAAAAGCCGGGCTGAAAGCCCGGCTCTCTCTTTGTGCGTCGCAACGTTAGAAGAAACTAATGCGCAAGCGACTTGCCGGCGTCGTCGGCGGCATCCGGACCAGCCGGCGGATTGACCGGTTCGACCCACTCGATCGGCTCAGGCATCCTGACCAGCGCGTGCCTCAGCACCTCGCCGACCCGCGACACCGGAATGATCTCCATGTTGTTCTTCACATTGTCCGGGATCTCCGCCAGGTCCTTGGCATTGTCTTCCGGGATCAGCACCTTCTTGATGCCGCCGCGCAGCGCGGCAAGCAGCTTCTCCTTCAGGCCACCGATCGGCAGCACCCTGCCGCGCAGCGTCACCTCGCCGGTCATTGCCACATCGGCGCGGACCGGAATGCCGGTGAGCACGGAGACGATCGCCGTCACCATCGCCACACCCGCCGACGGGCCGTCCTTGGGCGTCGCGCCCTCCGGCACGTGGACGTGGATGTCGCGCTTGTCGAACAGCGGCGGCTCGATGCCGAAATCGATGGCCCGCGAGCGGACATAAGAGGCAGCCGCGGAGATCGATTCCTTCATCACGTCGCGCAGGTTGCCGGTCACCGTCATGCGGCCCTTGCCGGGCATCATGACGCCTTCGACCGTCAGCAGCTCGCCGCCGACTTCCGTCCAGGCAAGACCCGTGACGACGCCGACCTGATCGTCGGCCTCCACCTGACCGAAGCGGAAGCGCGGCACGCCGAGATAATCGGCGAGGTTGTCCGCCGTGATCTTTACCGTCTTCTTCTTCGTCTTCAGGATCTCGGTCACCGCCTTGCGCCCGAGCTTCATCAGCTCGCGCTCGAGGCTTCTGACGCCCGCTTCACGGGTGTAGGTCTGGATGATGCCGCGGATCGCGTCCTCGCCAACCGAGAACTCGTTCGGCTGCAGCGCGTGATCGCGGATCACCTTGGGCATCAGGTGCCGCTTGGCGATCTCGATCTTCTCGTCCTCGGTGTAGCCGGCGATGCGGATGATCTCCATGCGGTCCATCAGGGGCGCAGGGATGTTCAGCGTGTTCGCCGTCGTCACGAACATCACGCTCGACAGGTCGTATTCGACCTCGAGATAATGGTCCATGAACGTCGAGTTCTGCTCCGGATCGAGCACCTCGAGCAGGGCCGACGACGGATCGCCGCGGAAGTCCTGGCCCATCTTGTCGATTTCGTCGAGCAGGAAGAGCGGGTTGGACTTCTTGGCCTTCTTCATCGACTGGATGACCTTGCCGGGCATCGAGCCGATATAGGTCCGCCTGTGACCGCGGATCTCGGCCTCGTCGCGCACGCCGCCAAGCGCCATGCGGATGAACTCACGCCCGGTCGCCTTGGCAATCGACTTGCCGAGCGAGGTCTTGCCGACGCCGGGCGGGCCGACGAGGCACAGGATCGGACCCTTGATCTTCTTCTGGCGGCTCTGCACGGCGAGATACTCGACGATACGCTCCTTGACCTTGTCGAGGCCGAAGTGATCGGCGTCGAGCACGTCCTGGGCGTAGCCGAGATCCTGCTTGACCTTGGAGTTCCTGCCCCACGGGATCGACAGCAGCCAGTCGAGATAGTTGCGCACGACCGTCGATTCAGCCGACATCGGCGACATCGACCGCAGCTTCTTCAATTCGGCTTCCGCCTTCTCGCGGGCTTCCTTGGAGAGCTTGGTCTTCTTGATACGCGCCTCGATCTCGGCAGCCTCGTCGCGGCCGTCCTCGCCCTCCCCGAGCTCCTTCTGGATCGCCTTCATCTGCTCGTTGAGGTAGTACTCGCGCTGCGTCTTCTCCATCTGGCGCTTGACGCGCGAGCGGATGCGCTTCTCCACCTGGAGCACGGAGATCTCCGCTTCCATGAAGCCCATCGCCTTCTCGAGACGCTCCTTGACGGAGAGCGTGGCGAGCATCTCCTGCTTCTCGGGGATCTTGATGGCCAGGTGCGAGGCAACCGTGTCGGCGAGCTTGGAATAGTCGTCGATTTGGCTGGCGGCACCTACCACTTCGGGGGAAATCTTCTTGTTCAGCTTGACGTAGTTTTCGAAGTCGGTAACGACCGAGCGGGCAAGCGCCTCGATTTCGACCTCTTCCTCCTCCGGCTCGACCAGCGCGGTGGCGCGGGCTTCGTGGAAGTCGGCGCGATCGGTGAACGAGACGATCTTGGCGCGCGAGGCGCCCTCGACCAGCACCTTCACGGTGCCGTCGGGAAGCTTCAGGAGCTGCAGCACATTGGCGAGCGTGCCGATGTCGAAAATCGCATCGGGCTCAGGATCGTCGTCGGCTGCGTTCATCTGGGTGGCAAGCAGGATCTGCTTTTCCTGACCCATCACTTCTTCCAGCGCCTTGATCGACTTTTCACGCCCGACAAAGAGCGGAACGATCATGTGCGGAAACACGACGATGTCGCGCAGTGGGAGGACTGCAAACACGCCGTCGCCGGAAGCCTTGGATATTTTGGCCATTGTCCAACCTTTCATGTCGCGGCCGCTAATTGAGCCAACCGCGAATCCTATATTAACGACCGAGCGTCGTTCCGCCTACCACCGTTTGTGACGGGAATTTTACAGCACAGAATTCGGCGCCTTGGCCTTCCGCTGTTAGGTGGATGCGGGCGGTGCAAAGATCAAGGGTTAACATGCTTTGATCAGCCACTCCATCACCTGCCGGTAAGCCCCTCACAGCAAAACGGCGCCACACGGGCGCCGTTCCATGAAAATTTGCCGGATCAGTGCCATTTCAGGCGCTGACATTGCCCTTCTTTTCCTTCTGCTCGGAATAAATGTAGAGCGGCCGGGCGTTACCCGAGACCACCTCTTCCGAGATTACCACTTCGCGCACGCCTTCCAGCGCCGGAAGCTCGAACATCGTGTCGAGCAGGATCGCTTCCATGATGGAACGCAGGCCGCGCGCGCCGGTCTTGCGCTCGATGGCGCGCTTGGCGATCGCCGACAGCGCGTTCTCGTGGAAGGTGAGATCCACATTCTCCATCTCGAACAGTCGCTGGTACTGCTTGACCAGCGCGTTTTTCGGCTCCGTCAGGATCTGGATCAGCGCCGGCTCGTCGAGGTCCTCGAGGGTCGCCAGAACCGGCAGACGGCCGACGAATTCCGGGATCAGGCCGAATTTCAAAAGATCCTCGGGCTCGACCTGCCGGAACAGGTCGCCGGTGCGGCGATCTTCGGGCGACGCGACAGTCGCGCCAAAGCCGATCGAGGTCTTGCGGCCGCGATCGGAAATGATCTTGTCCAGTCCGGCAAAGGCGCCGCCGCAGATGAACAGGATGTTGGCGGTGTCGACCTGCAGGAATTCCTGCTGCGGGTGCTTGCGGCCGCCCTGCGGCGGCACGGAGGCCACCGTGCCTTCCATGATCTTCAACAGCGCCTGCTGCACGCCCTCGCCCGAGACGTCGCGGGTGATCGACGGGTTGTCCGACTTGCGCGAGATCTTGTCGATCTCGTCGATATAGACGATGCCGCGCTGGGCACGTTCGACATTGTAGTCGGCCGACTGCAGCAGCTTCAGGATGATGTTCTCGACGTCCTCGCCGACGTAACCTGCTTCAGTCAGCGTCGTGGCGTCGGCCATGGTGAACGGGACGTCGATGATGCGCGCCAGCGTCTGGGCCAGCAGCGTCTTGCCGCAGCCGGTCGGCCCGATCAGCAGGATGTTCGATTTCGCCAGCTCGACGTCGTTGTTCTTGCCGGCATGCGCGAGGCGCTTGTAGTGGTTGTGGACGGCCACCGACAGCACTCGCTTGGCGTAGGGCTGGCCGATGACATAGTCGTCGAGAACCTTGAGGATCTCCTGCGGGGTCGGCACGCCCTCGCGCGACTTCACCATCGAGGTCTTGTTCTCCTCGCGGATGATGTCCATGCACAGTTCGACGCATTCGTCGCAGATGAAGACGGTCGGACCGGCGATCAGCTTGCGCACTTCGTGCTGGCTTTTGCCGCAAAACGAGCAATAGAGCGTGTTCTTTGAATCGCCGCCGTTGTTGCTAACTTTGCTCATTTTTCTGTCCTTTCACCGCCTGCCAGCCGATCGTCTGGCCGCATTGGCGTCTCACCAATCTATCGCAGGAATCCGCCAGCGCCAGTGCCCCGGCTCACACAGCGCATTCCGTACGAAACGCAATCAGAAAACGCGACAATGATTCGCAGCAACCCCATGCAAAGCTAAGCCGTCGAAAATCAACATAGCCTTAACGTAGGCAATCCCGAACCTTGAGGGAACAGGCAATTGTGGCCGAAATGCCGCAAGCCCGCGCCAAAAGCGCGTTATCCCGCCATTCAGCCGCCAATCAGAAGCCTATGCGGTGATGGTTTCGCCAAGTTCGCGCGTCGTGATGACCTTGTCGATTAGACCAAAGTCCTTGGCCTCGTCGGCGGTCATGAAATGGTCGCGGTCGAGCGTCCGTTCGATCTCGTCATAGCTCTTGCCGGTATGCTTGACATAGACCTCGTTCAAGCGGCGCTTCAGCTTAATGATGTCCTGCGCATGACGTTCGATGTCCGATGCCTGGCCCTGGAAGCCGCCGGACGGCTGATGGACCATGACACGCGCGTTCGGTGTGGCAAACCGCATATCCTTGTGGCCGGCGCAAAGCAGCAGCGAGCCCATCGAGGCGGCCTGGCCGATGCAGAGCGTCGACACCGCCGGCTTGATGAACTGCATGGTGTCGTAGATCGCCATGCCCGATGTCACCACGCCGCCCGGCGAGTTGATGTAGAGGTTGATTTCCTTCTTGGGGTTCTCCGCCTCGAGGAACAAAAGCTGTGCACAAACCAGCGTCGCCATCCCGTCCTCGACCGGGCCGGTGATGAAGATGATGCGTTCCTTCAACAGGCGGGAGAAGATGTCGTAGGCACGCTCGCCGCGATTGGTCTGCTCGACCACCATCGGAACGAGGTTCATGTAGGTTTCGACGGGGTTCTTCATGGACTACCCTTGTTGGATGGATCCCGGCGCCGTGAGAATATGAGCAATCGGGCGGAATCGGTTCTGGATCGTTAGATCCTAAATAGGATGCCGGCTCACCCTAGCGCAAGGCCGCCCCTCCTAGCCATCTGGTTAAGTCGAATCAAGCGTCTCGGCTCAAGGAACTGCTGCTGGTTGCGCGGGAGATTGCCCTGGCCCGAAATGCCAGGGCGCCAACCGGCCGCCACGGTAGCAGTTTCTTAACCGCGCTGCTTAACGACAAGCCGTGAAATCCCCGGCCACGGTGGACCTTCCGATACACTCCCGCGTTGAACCGGCGTCCTTTTTCAACGGGGGAACGTCATGTCTAGCCAGAGTTCCTTTTGCAAGAGTTCCTTTCGTAAGGGTTCCGCATCGCTCGCCTCGGCCAGCGTCGCAGTGCTTGCCGCCGTGTCGCAGGCCGCGGCGGGCGGCCGGGCGCTCGAATGCTACGAGCCGGAGCATCGGCCGGCACTCTACGACACGGTCTATGAAGACGTGATGGTGAGCCCCGGCGGCCAGCTTGTCCATTATGACCCGCCGATCTACGGCACGACCGAGAGCATCGAACAGATCGCAACGCCTCGCATCAGCTATGAAGTCGTGCCGGCCGTGACGCGCACCGTCTATCACACGGTCAAGGTGGATGACGGCGGCTATGCCTGGGAATGGCGCGTCATCCACGGCCGCAAGGTGCTGTGCAAGGTGTGGCGTAAGGCGCGCTACGCGCGGATTGCCAAAACCGTCATCGTCGAGCCGGAGCGCGTCCGGCGCGTCGTCCTTCCGGCCGAATATGAAGGCGTCGCCCGCGAGGTGCTGGTGCGGCCAGGAGAGCGGCGCATCACCGAAATTGCGCCCTCATACCGCAAGGTGGCGCGGCGGGTAGTGGTGCGGGAAGGCTCGACCAACTGGCGGCGGGTGCATATCCCGCGGCACTGCGTGGATTAGGCAGAGAATCACCTAGTCTAGGGGTGTTTCCGACCGGGGCGGCATGGCGAGCCCGGCCGGAAAGCCGGCTTAGGCCAGGTCGACGTCGAGGATCGCCATCGAGAAATTATAGTCGCCGTCGTCCTCGTCCTTGAAGACGATGCCGAGAAATTCGTCGCCGACATAGACCTCGGCAGAGTCTTCCTTGCGCGGGCGCGCCTTCACCTGCAGCTTGGGATTCTGGAAGACGCGCTTGAAGTAGGCGTCCAGCTTTCTGATTTCGTCTGGCTTCAAAAGTCTTCTCCGAATGCGGCTGTTCGTTGGAACGCGCTTCTGACACGCCGACGATGGCGATGTAAAGGCAAGCCCGCAGCATAACACAACCGACGCCTGAAATGGCGGCCAGACTCCGGCCGCTGTCGATGTTCAAATGTCGAAGCTGACGACGTGGTCCATCGTCTGCGAGGGCAGGAGCTGGTCCATCTGTCGCGAAGGCTGGTCGCAGCCGGTCTCGCCGACGACACGCGCCGGCACGCCGGCGACCGTCTTGTTGTGCGGCACGGGCGACAGCACCACCGAGCCGGCCGCGATCTTCGAGCAATGGCCGATCTCTATATTGCCGAGGATCTTGGCGCCGGCGCCGATCAGCACGCCGCGGCGGATCTTCGGATGGCGGTCGCCGCTGGCCTTGCCGGTGCCGCCGAGCGTCACACCGTGCAGGATTGAGACATCGTCCTCGATGACGGCAGTCTGGCCGACCACGAGGCCGGTGGCGTGGTCGAGGAAAATGCCCTTGCCGATGCGGGCGGCCGGGTTGATGTCTGTCTGGAACACCGAGGACGAGCGACTCTGCAGATAAAGCGCGAAATCCCTGCGGCCCTGGTTCCACAGCCAGTGCGCCAAACGGTGCGTCTGGATGGCATGGAAACCCTTGAAATAGAGCACCGGCATGATGAAGCGGTCGCAGGCCGGGTCGCGATCGTAATAGGCTTGGATGTCGACGCGTACCGTCGTGCTCCACTCCGGATCGTCGGCAAGCATGGCTTTGAAGGTCTGCCGGATGAGGTCGGAGCCGATATCCTGATGCGCCAGGCGCTCGGCCAGGCGGTGAATGACCGCTTCTTCCAGGCTCTCCTGGTTGAGGATGGTGGAATAGAGGAAAGCAGCCAGCAACGGATCGCGGTTGACCGCTTCCATCGCCTCATCCCTGATCGCGCGCCAGATCGGGTCGACCGGCTGCACCATGCTGGGGCGGGCTATCGTAACGCTGTTCATCTCGGTCTCCGGCCTGCTCATTCATCCGGCGGCACATATAGGCCAGATCATAACACGGTTGAACTCAATTTTCCTTAGTGCTTTGTCAAATGGACTTGGTTCACCGAGATTCAAGCGGCGATGGAAAACGAACCCTTGATCGACGATGCGATGAAAAGCGAGCTTGCCGCGCTCTATCAGACCGCGGATCGCCACTATCACGGCTTGCCTCACATCGAAGCCATGCTGGCCTTGGCGGCCGAACACCGGCACCTTCTCGATGATCCAGAAGCAGTCGAAGCGGCGATCTGGTTCCATGACGCGGTCTATGACAGCCGCGCCAAGGACAACGAGGCAAAGAGCGCTGTGCTGGCAGAAAGCAAACTCTCCGGCCGCACCAACCCGGCCCGCCTTGCCCGGATTCTGGCCATGATCAACGCCACCGCCACGCACCAGTTGCCGCCGCTCGAAGATGAGGATGCCGCGAGTGATGCAGCCCTTTTCCTCGACATGGACCTCGCGATCCTCGGTGCCGATCCGAACCGCTTCGACGCTTACGAGAAGGCGGTCCGGCGCGAATATGGCTGGGTCGAGGAACCGATGTGGCGCGCCGGCCGCGCGGCTGTCCTGACGAGCTTCCTGGCCCGTGCGCATATTTTCCATACACAATCGTTTCGTGATCGGTTCGAGGCGCGGGCCAGGGAAAATCTGGTCCGATCGCTGCAGGTCCTGCAAGGCCAGCCTCAACAATCGCCACGCCAAACGTGAACGCCTCTGGGATGACCGAGACCATGGAGAACAACTTCTTCCAACCCGTCGACGCTGCGCAGGTGCCGCGATTTGCCGGCCTTTCCACCTTCATGCGGCTGCCCGCGGTGCCGAACGCGAAAGGGCTCGATATTGCCCTTGTCGGGATTCCGTGGGATGGCGGCACGACCAATCGGGCGGGCGCCCGCCACGGTCCGCGCGAAATCAGGAACCAGTCGAGCCTGATGCGCCGCGTCCACCACGTGTCGGGAACCGAGCCGTTCAGCATTGCCAATGTCGCCGATGTGGGCGACCTCTCGGTCAATCCCATCGACTTGCTCGATGGGCTGAAGCGCATCGAGGAGGGCATCGCCGCGATCGTTGCTGACGGCGCTCTGCCTTTGGCCGCCGGCGGCGATCATCTGACCACATTGCCGGTGCTGCGCGCCGTTGCCCGCAAGGGACCCGTCGGCATGATCCACTTCGACGCGCATTCCGACACGAACGACCGCTACTTCGGCGACAATCCCTATACGCACGGAACGCCCTTTCGCCGCGCGATCGAGGAAGGGCTGCTCGACCCGAAGCGGGTTATCCAGATCGGAATTCGAGGCTCGATCTATGAGCCGGGCGAACACGACTGGGCGACTGCTCAGGGCGTACGCATCGTCTATATGGAAGAGTTCGTCAAACGCGGCACCGCTTCCGTTATGCAGGAAGCACGCGATCTTGTCGGCGACAGCCTCACTTACGTGACCTTCGATATCGATTGCGTCGATCCGTCGATGGCCCCCGGCACCGGTACACCGGAACTCGGCGGCTTCACCACGCGCGAGGTGCAGGAGCTGGTTCGATTGCTCGACGGATTGAATTTCGCCGGAGCCGATGTCGTCGAGGTCGCGCCTCCTTTTGATATTGGCGGCATGACGGCGCTTGCCGGCGCGACCATGATGTTCGAGTTGCTTTGCGTCATGGCGAGATCCATCGCCGACAGGAGAACGCGCGGCTAACGCGTTCTCCCCGAAGTGGTTTCAGTTTCGGGACAAAGACATGCAGCGGGCGGTATGGGTCAGAGCGGATTTTCGGCGTAGAACTCCAGCACCCGCTGCTTGAAGCTCTTGTCGCCGACGGCAAGCATGTGGTCGCGGCCCTCGATGTGAAAAGCCTTTGCGTTGGGCATCAGCGCGGCAAGCTCGTCAGGCGAGCCGGCGATGTCGTCCTTGGTCCCGACGGCGATCAGGGTCGGCTGGGCGATCCGTCCGACATCGTCTTCGCTCATCGATGCGCGTGAGCCGACGATGCAGACTGCCAGCGCCCGGCGGTCGCTGCGCGTCTGGTCGGCGAAGGCGCGAAACGAGCGGCCGCGCGCATGGCTGATCGTCCCGGCATCCTCGGCCAGAAGCGCATCGGCGATTGGATCCCAATCGCCGACGCCGTCGACAAGGCCGATGCCGAGGCCGCCGAACACCAGCGTCGCCACCTTGTCCGGATTGGACAACGCCATGAATGCGGATACCCGCGCGCCCATCGAATAGCCCATGACATGGGCCTGCTCGATGCCGAGGTGAGTGAGGAGCGCGGCCGCGTCCGAGGCCATCTTGGCCGGCGTGTAGTCGGCCTCCTGGTAGCTCTTGGTCGAAGAACCGTGGCCGCGATTGTCGAAGGCGATGGCGCGGTACCCCGCGTCGTTCAGCGTCTTGAACCAGCCGGGCGAGACCCAATTGACGTAGTGGCTTGAGGCGAAGCCGTGGATCATCAGCACCGGATCGCCCTGCCCGGACGCCGGCGGGCGGTCCAGGTAAGCGAGTTCGAAGCCGTCATGGGGAAAATATTGCATTGGCGCAGTCGCGGTCAGTTGGAGCCGGCGCCCGAGGCCCTATCGATCGCCGGGTGACGCAAGAGATCGCCGTCCTCGAGACCGTCCTTGGCGGCAGTTCCCGCCTTCAGCTCAAGCACAAAGCTTACCGGCTGTCCGGGCGAGATGATCGCCTCCGATTCCGGTTCGCCGCGCTTGACGGCCTTGATCCTGCCGTCCTGGCCGACAAAGACCAGGTCGAGCGGCATCGGCGTATTCTTCATCCAGAAATTCACCTCAGCGGGCCTCTCGAACACGAACAGCATACCGTGATCGTCGGCCATGTCCTTACGGAACATCAGCCCGGCCTCGCGTTCTTCCGAGGTGTCGGCGATCTCGATGGAGAAGGAATGCTTGCCGGAGCCGGTCACCGCGACGAGCGGCGTCGGATCGACAGGCAGCATCATCGCCTGACCGTCCGCTGAACTCGGTTTCAAGGCGCTGAAAGTGGCCGCCAGAGCGATGGCGGCGCAAAACGCGCCTGCAGTCAGCCAGTTGCGATGAGCCATGTGATACCTCGTCCAGGCCCTGTCCTAGCCCATGATCCGAGCGAGTGGAACTGGTTTTCGGACAGGATCGAGCTTGCACCGGGCAGGGCTATTCCTGATCGTATCGGGAAAAGTCCTAATGCATGTCCCCAAAAGTGCGAAGCGGGTTTGGGCGAACGACATGCATCAAGCAAAAGATTAAAGCGCGTCGCGCCGCGCTTTAATGCGAGACCGGCAAGGTGCCCATATCGGGGTGTATTTCGGCGGCCATAAGGCCTTTGTCGCCGCGTCCGAAGCGAACCAGAACGACCTGACCGGGCCTCAGCTCGGTGATGCCATAGCGGCGCAGCGTCTCCATATGGACGAAGATGTCCTCGGTGCCATCGCCGCGGGTGAGGAAGCCGAAGCCCTTGGTGCGGTTGAACCACTTCACCAGCGCCCGCTCAAGCCCGCTCTCGGCAGTCACGGTGACATGCGTGCGCTGCTCTTGCTCAGCCGGATGCACCGCTGTCGAGGCGTCCATGGAAAGAACCCGGAAAGCCTGCAGGCCACGCTCGCCCTGCTTGACGAGACAGACGACGCGCGCGCCTTCCAGCGCGGTCTGGAAGCCGTCTCTTCGAAGACATGTCACATGGAGGAGAATATCACCCGAGACGCCGTCGTCCGGAAGAATGAAGCCGTAGCCCTTGGCCACGTCGAACCATTTGATAGCGCCGGCGATTTCGACAAGCCCGGCAGAGTCGCCGCCACTGTCTCGCGTCAAGGCGTCGTCAAGGCTTCCGTCCCGCCTCGTAAAAGAGGCTTTTTCCCCCATAAGAACGCCCCCTTTTCCAACTGCAACCGCTAGTGATTCTTGCCATCAGATTAACACTGCGGCTTCCGGGGTGTGCAAGACCTGACGTGCCTTTTTTCACCGTTGAGCACCGGAAAGCCTCAATTGTTGTTTACCGGCGCGGCTTGAAGCGCAAAGGCGCGGCTGAAATCGACCACTCCATCGGTTTTGTCGGACGATTGCCCTTTGGCGGAGCGGCTCCTATGGTGCGCCGCAAACGCAACGCCGCGAGGAATCCGATATGCGCTATCTTCACACAATGGTCCGCATCGCAGACATTGATCAATCGCTCGATTTCTACTGCAACAAGCTCGGCCTCAAGGAAGTGCGTCGCTACGAGAACCAGCAGGGACGCTACACGCTGATCTTCCTCGCCGCGCCCGAGGACGAGCAAAGCGGCATTGCCGAGAAGGCGCCGCTGGTCGAGCTCACCTACAACTGGGATCCCGAGGAGTACAAAGGCGGCCGCAATTTCGGCCACCTCGCCTATGAGGTCGACGACATCTACGCCACCTGTCAGAAGCTGATGGACAATGGCGTGACCATCAACCGGCCGCCGCGCGACGGCAACATGGCCTTCATCCGCTCGCCGGACGGCATCTCGATCGAGCTCCTGCAGAAAGGCCCGGCCAAGGCAAAGGCCGAGCCATGGGCCTCGATGTCGAATACGGGAAGCTGGTAGGCGTCAGCCCATTCCGGGGATTTGACCGGCCGGTCTATGGCGTTTTGCCGGATAGCGCCTATGTAAGCGCTTGGGCGCCAGCCTGATCGGGCTGGCGCTTTTCTTGATCCGCCGGGAGAATTTCATGCCGACCAGCCGCGCCGATATCGCCACTGAAAACGCCAGCCGCTATCTGCAGCAGCTCTGCAAGCACTGGGCGCACAAGTTCCCGGTCGAATTCGACCCGCATCACGGCGCCATCCAGCTCTCGCTCGGCCGCACCGTGATGGATGCCGACGACAAGGCTCTCCACATCGCGGTTGCCGCTGACGACTCGGCCTCGCTCGAGCGGCTGGAAACCGTAGTCGCCGTTCACATCAAGCGCTTCGCCTTCCGCGAGGAGCTGACCTTCGACTGGCAGAAGGCTGCCTGAAAGTATTTGAGCGTCAGCCAGCGGCCTTGCTGGCCATTTCGAGCAGCGCAAGGACGCTGCGCCAGTTCCGCGCCGTGCCCGGCACCTTGAGCGTTCGCCCGATAAGGTTGGCAAACACCGATTTGCCAAGCCCCTCCGGCGCATGCAGGTAAAGCACGTCGGCTTTGATCTCGAACCGCTCCGGTCCAGTGCATTTTTCGGCCAGCCGCTTCGCCTCTTCCGCGGTCGGCTCTCGCTCCAGCGCATAGGCATGCAGCTTGGTCGGCTCGCCGGCAATCTCCGGATAGGGATTGTCCTTCACCAGGCGCTCGAACCAGCCGGCGTTGCGCACCATGATGCGGGAATTGAATCCCCATTTCTTCTCGAAGGCCGCCTCGAGTGCTTTGGTCAGCGCCGCCGCGTCGCTCTTGTTCGCGCGAAACACGACGTTGCCGCTTTGCACGTAGGTCGATACGTCGCTGAAGCCGAGGCCTTCGAAGAACGACCTCAGCTCCGCCATCTTGACGATGCGGTTGCCGCCGACATTGATGCCGGAAAACAGGGCCACGAACACCGTCCCTTTGTCACCCATTTTTGGCCCGCTCATATGATGAACCCCGCGAGCGTCTCGTTGTCGGTGATGTCCTGATACTGCACGCCCTCGGCGCCGAAATTGGCCTGGAGCAGATCGAAATTGCGCCGGTCCTTGGTCTCGATGCCGATCAGCACCGAGCCGAAATTGCGCGCCGACTTCTTGAGATACTCGAAGCGCGTGATGTCGTCGTCCGGGCCGAGCATTTCGAGGAAGTCGCGCAATGCGCCCGGCCGCTGCGGGAAACGGATGATGAAATACTTCTTCAGCCCCTCGAAACGCAGCGCCCGCTCCTTGACGTCGGGAAGGCGCTCGAAATCGAAATTGCCGCCCGAGACGACCGCGACGATGGTCTTGCCCCTGATCTCCTTGCGCGAAAAATCCTTGAGCGCATCGATCGCCAATGCGCCGGCTGGCTCCAGCACCACACCCTCGACATTGAGCATCTCGATCATGGTCGCGCAAAGCCGGTTCTCCGGGACGAGGCGCACGGCGTCCGCGGTGAACTCCTTGAGATGGCGCAGCGGCTCGCGGCCGATCTCAGCCACCGCCGCGCCATCGACGAAATTGTCGACCTTGGCGAGCCTGACCCGCTTGCCTGCGGCGAGACTCTCGCTAAGGCTAGGCGCGCCCGCCGGCTCGCAGAACACGAAGCGCGAGTCACGGTGCTGATCGGCGAAATAATGGGTGACGCCGGCAGCCAGGCCGCCTCCGCCCACCGGCAGCATGACGATGTCGGCCATGCGCTCGCCCGGCATCTGGGCTGCGATCTCATAGGCGACGGTCGCCTGCCCTTCGATGATGTCCTTGTGGTCGAAGGGCGGCACCATATGCGCGCCGGCGGCTTCGGTGAATTCGAAGGCGGCGCGATAGCAATCGTCGAAGAAGTCGCCGACCAGCCTGATCTCGACGAAATCGCCGCCGAAAAGCCGCGTCTTGTCGATCTTCTGCTGCGGCGTCGTCACGGGCATGAACACCACGCCCTTTTTGCCGAAATGGCGGCAGACGAAGGCAAAACCCTGCGCGTGGTTGCCGGCCGAGGCGCAGACGAATAGCTCCGCATTGTTGCCCGCGGCGAGCGCCTTGCGAAAGAAATTGAAGGCGCCCCTGATCTTGTAGGAGCGGACCGGCGTCAGGTCCTCGCGCTTCAGGAGGATGCGCGCGCCGGTCTTTTTCGACAAATAGTCGTTCTCCTGCAGCGGCGTTTCCGGAAAGATCCCGCGGATCGCCTCCGCGGCGGCGGCGACGCGGGAAGAAAAACTATTCATGAGGCAACCGGCTCCGAGACCACGTAGTTCGCAGCCCAAGCCTATTGCATAGTTTGGTTTTCGCGGCCACCGCTGCAGCCGTTCGCCGGCCTCCTGCCGCCACTTTGGTTTTCGCGCAACAGTGCCGAGGCTGTTGGCTCCCGCCGACCAGATTTCCATTGGACACGACTTACTTCCGCCGCACTTCCCCTGTCCGGGAGATTTCGCGGAGGCGGGTGGCCAATTTGCGGCCGGAATGGAAGTTTCGACGTGCGTTTGAAGACGATTTGCATCATTGCCCTGGCCTTGCTGGTTGCAGGCTGCGCGGGACGACAGACACAGGAGATCCTGGGCAGCGTCGTGGTGCCGACGACGGCGACCGAGATCGCCGGCAACCATTCGATCTTCATCGCCACCACCCGCAAGCGCTCCGACGACCCGAACAAGGTTTTCGACGGCGAGCGCTCGGCGACGCTCAATTACGCCCGCGTCAACGTCACTGTCCCGCCGGTCCATGAGACCGGTCAGATCGAGCGGCGCTCGCGCGGCAAGTCGAACGATCCGACCAAATATTTCATGGCTTCCGAGGTCGTCGGCTACGACACGCAGCCGAAATTCTCCAGCGCGCTCAATGCCGACATCGACGCCCGCGGCGGCCGTGTCATGGTCTTCGTCCACGGCTACAACACCGGCTTCGACGATGCCGTCTACCGTCTGACCCAGATCGTTCACGATTCCGGCTATCCCGGCACGCCGGTGCTTTTTTCATGGGCTTCGGGCGCCAAGACCACCGACTATGTCTATGACAAGGAAAGTGCCGCCGCCGCCCGCGACCAGTTGGAAGTGACCTTGCGCATGCTCGCGCAGACCGGTGCGCGACGCATCGACATCGTCGCCCATTCGATGGGGACGTGGGTGACGATGGAAACGCTGCGACAGCTCGCCATCACCGGCGATCGCGACCTCGGCGGCAAGCTCGGCGACGTCGTGCTGGCCTCGCCCGATATCGATGTCGATGTCTTCAAGAGCCAGATGCGCCGCTACGGCAAGCCCGACAAGCCTTTCATCCTGCTCCTCTCGGACGACGACCGCGCTCTCCGGCTCTCCGGCCTGATTGCCGGTGCACGGCCGCGCGTTGGCGATTACAGGGACGCAGCCGATCTCGCCTCCTACGGCGTCACGGTAGTCGACCTTTCCAAGGTGAAGGGCAACGACAGCTTCAACCACACCAAATTCGCCGACAACCCAATGCTGGTGAAGATGATCGGCCAGCGGCTGCGCGAGGACGACGGCTTTGCCAGCGACCGCGACGTCACCGACCGGATCAGCCAGCTCGCCACTCAATAACCGTGTTCACGCGGTTGCCCCCCTGCACGGACTTTGAACTGGACCGGACCGCCCGCTGGCTTTATCGAAGGAGCCGGAGAGGTTTGCCGCCCTTGGGGGATCCCGGGTGATCGTGCGTTCGAAGATCGTCCTTGGCCTTGCCTTCACGCTTGCCCTGACGGGCTGCGCCGGGCAGAATGCGCATGACCTGCTCAACCGGAAGGCCGTTACCGCGCCTGCATCGGACATTGCGGCCAAGCACGAGATCTTCGTCGCCACGACCCGGCAGCAGGCGACCAAGGACCCGCGGCAGGTTTTCGACGGCGACCGTTCGCTGACCACCAGCTACGCCCGTGTCGATGTCACGGTTCCAAGAATCCACCAGGTTGGCGCGATCGAGCGCGCCAAGGGTTCGGCCGACAGCAATCCCGCCAAGCAGTTCACCGCTGCCGATGTCGTCCATTATGGGGACGCTTCGCAATTCGCCAAGGCGGTCGGCGCCGATATTGTCATACGCGGCGACCGCGCCCTGGTCTTCGTGCACGGCTTCAATAACGGCTTCGACGATGGCGTTTACCGCCTGACGCAGATCGCGCACGACACGAATTATCCGGGCACACCGGTGCTGTTCTCCTGGGCGTCGAGCGGCAAGACGACCGGCTACATTTATGACAAGGACAGCTCCACCGCCGCGCGCGACGACCTCGAAGCGACACTGAGGATGCTTGCCAAGTCACGCGCCAAAAGCATCGACATCATCGCTCATTCGATGGGGACCTGGCTGACGATGGAAGCTTTGCGCCAGCTCGCCATCACCGGCGACCGCGATCTCAACGGCAAGCTCGGCTACGTCATCCTCGCCTCGCCGGACATCGACGTCGATGTCTTCAAGAAGCAGATGATCCGCTACGGCAAGCCCGACAAGCCTTTCGCCATCCTGCTCTCGGGCGACGACCGGGCGCTCAAGCTGTCCAGCTTCATTTCCGGCGAAAAGCCGCGCGTCGGCGACTACGACAACGCGGCTGATCTCGCCAACTACGGCGTGACGGTTGTCGATCTGACCCAAACCAAGGGCGGAGACCGGTTGAACCATGCCAAATTCGCCGACAATCCGATCCTGGTGCAGTTGCTCGGCAATCGACTGCGCACGCCTGCTGGTCTTGCCTCCGATGAGCCCGATCCGACGCAGCTCAACAATATCGGTCAGGGTCTCGGCAAGGCGGTCGGCTCGGTCGCGGAGGTCGTCATCACCACGCCGTTCAAGGTGCTGACGATCGCCACCGGCGGCTGAGCACCGGTTAGGGCGTGTCGAGGTTCGGATCAGGCCGACCTCACCCGAGCATCGGCACATCCTAGACGAACAGATCAACCTTCTGGAACGTCGTCACGTCCACAAGGCCGACATCGGAAATCCTGAGTTCCGGGATAACAACCAGCGCCAGCAGCGAATGCTGCATATAGGCGTTGTTGAGCGAGCAGCCGACCTTGCGCATCGCTTCCGTCAACTGCTCGGCTTTGGCCGCGACGATCTCGGCACGCTCGTCCGACATCAACCCGGCGATCGGCATTTCCACCAGCGCCAGTTCCTTGCCCTTGGAGTAGAGCACGACGCCGCCGCCGACTTCGCTCAGCCGGTTCACGGCCAAGGCCATGTCCTCCTTGTTGGTGCCGACGACGATGATGTGGTGCGCATCATGCGCCACGCTCGAGGCCATGGCGCAGTCTTCCATATAGCCGAAGCCCGACACGAAGGCGTTGGTGACGCCGCCAGTGCCCCTGTGGCGTTCGACCAGGGCGATCTGGCAAACGTCGTTGCGGCGATCCATGGCGACCAGCCCGTCCTCGACGGGCAGGTCGGCCTCGAGCGCCCGCGTCGGCGCCTGGTTCTCGATCACGCCGATCACCCGCGCCCTGACCTCGTTGGCACCCTGGGGCGCGGCGATGTCAAAGTCAGAGGCCTTGAGCCTCCTACCGAGCTTGACCGTGTTTTTCGCCGTCCGGGGATAATCATAGGCCGGAATGTCGATCTCGAGCTTGCCGGCCTTGGCCAGCCTGACGCCGCGGCCATAGACCTCGTCTATCGTCATCTGGGCAAGATCGGAGACGATCAAAAGATCAGCCAGCCGCCCCGGCGCGATCGAACCGATCTGGCGCTCCAGCCTGAAATGCTGGGCGGTGTTGAGCGTCGCCATCTGGATCGCCGTGACCGGCTTCAGGCCCTGGCTGATGGCGTGCCGCACCACCCGGTCCATATGGCCCTCATGCACCAGCGTGCCGGAATGGCTGTCGTCGGTGCACAAGATGAAGTTGCGCGGGTCGATGCCGCCTTCGGTCACCGCCTTGATCTGTGCGGCGACGTCGTACCAGGCGGACCCCAGCCTCAGCATCGCCTTCATGCCCTGGCGCACGCGGGCGATCGCATCCTCGGCACGCGTGCCCTCATGGTCATCCTCGGCGCCGCCGGCGACATACCCGTGGAACGGCAGCCCGAGATCGCGCGAGGCATAGTGACCGCCGACGGTCTTGCCGGCCTTCACCGTCTCCGCGATCTCGCCCGACATCACCGGATCGTTGGCGCAGACTCCCGGAAAATTCATCACTTCGCCAAGACCGATGATGTTTTCCCAGGTCATCGCCTCAGCGACGTCTGCGACCGTAAGCTCCGCGCCGGCATGCTCCAGGCCCGGCGCCGAAGGCACACAGGACGGCATCTGCACATGGACGTTGATCGGCATCGCGACCGCCTCGTCATGCATCAGGCGAACGCCCGGCAGGCCCAGCACATTGGCGATCTCGTGCGGATCGATGAACATCGAAGTGGTGCCGTGCGGGATCACGGCGCGGCAGAATTCCGTCACGGTGACCATGCCGCTTTCGACGTGCATGTGCGCGTCGCAGAGGCCAGGCACCAGATAGCGGCCGCCCGCATCGACCACCTTGGTCCCCTGCCCGATCGTGTGGCCGGCATTCGGCCCGCAATAGGCGAAGCGTCCGGCGGCGACGGCGATGTCGGTGCCCGCAATGATCTCGCCCGAATGGACATTTACCCAGCGCCCGTTGCGGATCACGAGATCGGCAGGCCGGCGCCCCATCGCGACGTCGACCAGATGCGTCGCCACCTCGGTCCAGGGCTTAGGTTTTGTCGGATTGGTGCCGCTCGCCATGAAGAACTCCTGTTTGCTCGACTGTGCCAAGCTGGCGCGGTTTTGACCAGTTGGCAAAACTGCTTTGTTTTTAAGGCAGGACCGGTTCCCGACAGATCTCTCCTGCGGCAGGGCGAAATCTCGCTTAGACTGGATCTCGGCCGTTATTCGGAGTTGCAGAAGAGATGGCAAAAAGGATCCGGTTTGCAATTTTCCTGCTGTCGGCATGTTGCGCCGGCCTGGCCTTCTTCACCTTGCCTTCATTCTGGGCATGGGCCGCGCCGATCGCCATCTTCATCGCCGCCTCGTTACTGGCCGAATATGCTTTCAGCCGGCTGGCCTCGCCCGAGGAGAAACAGCGCGACCTGGAAGATCGCGTGCGCAACCCGCCGACGTAAACCACTGTTGCAGGAATACAATTCCGTTTTCGGGCGAATAACGCTAGGTTGCGCCGAGAAGTTTTCGAAACCGCCATTTCGGAGCGCTCGATGGGTCGCCTGACGCTTGCCAGTGCTGGCTTTTTCGCCCTGCTGTCCGGGCCGGCCTTGGCCGCGGACGTGAGCGCCGACCTGCCCATGACCGCGCCAGGCTTCGACTGGACAGGCTACTACGCCGGCCTGCAGGCCGGCTATGGCTGGAGCTCATCTGACATCTCCGGCACGGAAGGCGAGCCGTTCGCCGCTTCCCCCGATGTCGACGGCGGCTTTGTCGGCGGCCATGCCGCCGGCCTCTGGCAGTTCAATCAGGCGGTGATCGGCGCGCGGGCTGAGCTCAACTATGCCTCGATCGACGGTTCGGCCTTGCTCGACCCTGGCAATGCCGTCGGCACCGAGGTCAAATGGCTGGGATCGATCAATGCCGAAGCCGGCTTGGCGGTCGATCGCTGGCTGATCTATGGCGTCGGGGGCGTCGCCTTCGCCGGCATCGAGACCTCGCAAGATGCCGGCGGCACCGGCTTCGCCAGGACACGCACCGGCACCGGCTGGACGATCGGCGCCGGGGTCGATTATGCCCTGAGCAACAACATCGTCGTCGGCGCCCAGTACCGTTACTACGATTTCGGCAAGGAGCATTTCGACGTCCCGGACGATTTCTCCGATCGCGATCAGGACCTGAAGCTCCATACCCTGGGCGTGAACTTCAGCTACAAATTCTGAATTGCGGAGCAGCACGGAACGAAGGTGGCCGGCGCCCGCTGGATCAAAACAGAGTCGACCCCGCCGGGTTCTTTGATGTCCGCCATATAAGCAGCTCTCAAGCGGCCGGCGTCGAGTTCATCCCGAGAACGGCGGCGGTGCCGGGGTGAGACTGCGGAAGCCATGAAGCGGATAGCTGCTCCCCTTCGCAAGCCAGCCTGCGTGCGCCTCCTTTGCCTTTGATGGACAATCCCTCTAAAATGTGCAGCCAAGAAAAAACAAGGGGTAAGGCTTATGACTGAGCCTGACGCTGCGCACGAAGCAATCGTCGATACGTGGCGTAGTTTTGGCGCCTCTGATTATGAGTACTTCGAGAAATACGAAAACCCTGAGTTGCTGGCTTGGTTTTGGGCACCGGCGAGCCGATTTCGCAAAGCCTTTGAGCAATATTTAGACTTGGATGATGTGCTTGAGATAGCCAGCGGTGCCGGACGCCATTCGGCGCAGATCGTGGGCCGTTGCAGGCGACTGACGTTGATCGATACTTCAGTCGATGCCACCGCATTGGCGAGGAAACGGTTTTCAAGCGCTCCTCATGTGACCGTGACGCTTTCACCGGACGGCAAGAGTCTACCATTTGAAAAGGGGCGTTTTTCCTCCGTTTTCAGCTACGACTCGATGGTTCATTTCGAACCGCTGACCGTGGCGTCGTACATCATGGAAGTCGCCTCCGTCCTGAAACCGGGGGGGGCGAGCTGTCCTTCATCATTCGAACTACTCGGAGAATCCAACCGGATCATTCAAGGAAAATCCCGATTGGCGGAACTTTATGCCAAAGGGATTTGTCGAGCATGTCAGCGCGCGTGCGGGGCTGACCGTCATCGAACAGCAGGCGTTCCCATGGAATGGGAATAGCGAAACTGACGCTCTCACCGTCGTGGAGAAGGGTTAACAGCGCTCGCCAGCGCGCGTTTGCGTGACCGCTCTCTGACAGCGCCGACAGGTCCAACGGCTCTGCACGGCTTCTGCGAGAGCCGGATAAGCCGCTCCAAATTGCGCCGCACTTCCTGCGGCCAGCGTCGTCCGCCTCTTGCAGTTCGCGCTCCCGCTCGACGAGTGCCTCGCCGTGCTACGGAAGCCCGCGCTGGTCTTCTGTGGCCCGGAAGGCGAGTCCATAGCCGATCGAGTTGCAATGAGAACCGACGCGGAAGAGCAAGATTTGGTGGCAATCCGGTGCCAAACCCACCCACAAGGCTGGACTCGCGTCGGCCCAAGTGCTTGAAATCGCGGCGCGCGGACGTGGCGGAATTGGTAGACGCAAGGGACTTAAAATCCCTCGATCTCTGATCGTACGGGTTCGATTCCCGTCGTCCGCACCACCCTTCGCTCATCGAGCTTCGGGTGGCAGGCCTCTCAAGCCTTCATCGGATTGAGCTTCAGGTGCTGGATCAGAATGATGGTCTTGGCGTCGACGATACGGCCGTCGGCGATGCCGGCCAGCGCCTCGTCGAGCGGCATTTCCAGAACCTCGATGTCTTCGCCCTCTTCCAGAGCTCCGCCGCCGTCGGAGATACGGTCGGCCGGCGAATAGCGCGCGGTAAAGAACCAGAGCCGTTCCGTCACGCTGCCGGGGCTCATATACGGCGCGAACAGCCGCTCAACGTTCTTCAAATGATAGCCGAGCTCCTCTTCCGCTTCCTTGCGGATGCAGGTTTCCGGGTCGTTTTCGTCGAGCAGTCCGGCACAGGCCTCGATCAGCGGCTCGCGATGGCCGGTGACATAAGCCGGATAGCGGAACTGCCGCACCAGCAGCACCGTCGAGCGCTGCGGATCGAAAGGCAGGATCACCGCGCCGTCGCCGCGATCGTAGGTCTGGCGGATCTGCGTCTCCCAGCGCCCATCACGGCGGCGATAGTCGAGCACCGTCTTCTTGAGCACCGCCCAATCGTCGGACAGGATTACTTCAGACTGGATGCGGACGCGATCTTCCATGACGGGCTCCGTGCTGGCGGCAAGCGTTATCGGCGAACAGGCGCGGGCGCAATCCTGGAAACCGACTGGTCCAGCGAGACTTTCACCGGCTGTTGTCTGGCGCGAAGCGCCGCGGCTGCCTAGATAGCGATATCTCCCAGGAGCCGTTTCATGACATCATCGCTTTTCCAGCCGATCACCCTCGGCGGCCTCACCTTCCCGAACCGTATTGCGGTAGCGCCGATGTGCCAATATTCGGCCGAAGACGGTTCCGCCAGCGACTGGCATCTGCACCACTGGATGAACCTGGCCATGTCCGGCGCCGGCATGGTGACCGTCGAGATGACCGACGTCGAGCGGCGGGGCCGCATCTCGCATGGCTGCCTTGGCCTTTACTCCGACGACAACGAGGCGGCGGCCAAGCGCACGCTCGATGCCGCCAGGCGCGTCGCCGCTCCGGGGACCAAATTCGGCGTCCAACTCGCCCATGCCGGCCGCAAGGCATCCAACAGGAGGCCTTGGGAAGGCGGCGGCCCCCTGCAACCGGGCGAGGATGCCTGGCAGACCGTTTCGGCTTCGGCCATCGCCTATGACACAGGGTGGAATATACCGCACGCATTGGACGAGGAAGAGATCCGGCAAGTCATCCAACATTTCGCCGATGCGGCCAAGCGGGCCGAGCGCGCCGGCTTCGACTTCATCGAGCTGCACGCCGCCCACGGCTATCTGATCTTCCAGTTCCTGTCGCCGCTTTCCAACCAGCGCACGGACCGCTGGGGCGGCCCGCTGGAAAACCGCATGCGCTTTGCCGTCGAGATCGCCAGGGCGGTGAAGAAGGCCGCGCCCGGCCTGATGCTGGGGGCGCGTCTTTCGGTGAAGGAATGGGTCGACGGCGGCTTCGAGATCGAGGACGCGATTGAAGTGGCCAAGGCGCTGAAGGCGGAAGGCGTCGCCTATCTCTGCTGTTCCAGCGGTGGCAATTCGCCGTTGCAGAAGCTGCCCAGCGGCCCCGGCTACCAGGTGCATCTGGCCGAAGCTGTGCGCAAGAGCGCCGGCATTGCGACGCGCGCCGTGGGCCTGATCGACGATCCGCAGCAGGCCGAGGCCATTGTGGCCGAAGGCCGCGCCGACATGGTGGCTCTGGCGCGAGCCTTCCTTGCCGATCCGCGCTGGGGCTGGCGCGCGGCGGCGACGTTCGGCGAGGAAATCCGTCCGGCGCCGCAACTGGCGCGCTCGGTCACGACGATGCAGCACTGGATGAAAGCGGCCGGCTGAACGGCTTGCACAAGTGACGCAGCGGCTGAGACCTTTGGGCGCAGCCTTCCGCCACCATTGCAACCAAATTGGCCGTTTTACGTTGGCGGCCATGACAGACAGCAAGCCATTTGAGAAGCCGGTGGTGGTCGAACTCGGCCATGTCGGCAAATATCGCCAAATAAGCAGCACCCGCGAAGCCGCCGAGTGCCTGATGACCGTATGGCCGCTCAATCGCGGCCAGCGGCATCGTGATGCTCTCGATACTTGCCTCAAAGCGCTGGAGGGGTATCGTTCGACGGCAGACGCGCGCCGCGCGTTGATCGAGGCAGCCGAGGAATCCGAAGTGCTGGTTCCCGAAGAAAGGCTGTCCGACGGAAAGCTGCATTGAGCAGGCAAAGGGCTTCTCGACCGGAGGATTCCATGGCGAAACTGACTTACAAGATCGTCGAGCATGACGGCGGCTGGGCCTACATGGTCGGCTCGACTTTTTCAGAAACATTTCCTACCCGCCAGGACGCGCTGCGCGCGGCTGAAATTGCTTCGGCCGAGCAGCAGGTCGCCGGCACCACGGATGGCATCCAATATGAGGATTCCGAGGGTGTCTGGCATGACGAACTGGCCGATGGCCGCGACCGGCCGCAGACCGAAGTCTCAGACTAGTTTCCGTCGCTCGATCCGTTGCGGCGACCGACGCTGCAAAGCTCGCGTCGGTCGCTCGCTGGCGAACGGATTACTTGCCGCAATAGCGGTCGTTGACGTTCGGGCCGGCATTCGCGTCCGGCCCCGCCGTATCCGAGGCGCATGGGCCGATGGCGCCATTGCCGAAGCTGTTTAGCCCGCTGGAGTCGCGATCGGAATAAATGCTGCCCGTGGTGTAGGGATCAACCGGCGCTTCCTCGCTATAGACCGGGCGATCACGGTGCCACCACCACCAAGCGTCCGACGATTGTGCCATAGCCGAGGTGCCCATAGCCAGGACGAGCGCCAAGGCTGCAAAAATCTTGGTAAGCATAATTGGTCTCCATCTGGTAATTGCCGCATTCCTGCTGGCAGGAAATTCGCCAGCCGACACGGATGAAACCCAGGGTTGGAGCCGAAGTTCCCGTTGAAAGTGTGGGTGAGGCAGAATGCCCGACACTTTTGTGTGACGGCTCGTGAACGGACGCGATCCCTCTCGGCCTTTGACCCGAACGGGATCAATTCACGCTGGGAATGCGCGCGCGGCGATGCGCTCGATGAAGGCGACGACGCGTTCCGGTTCCACGAATTGCGGCATGTGCCCGAGCTCTTGGACGCGTTCGAAGTCGAGCTCCCTGATCCTGCCCGGCATCGGATCGCCATGCGCCGCGATGCCGATGACCCGGTCATCCGCGCCGAACAGAATGCCGGCCGGCATCACGATCTCGCCATAGCGCTGTTCGAGGCGGCCGAGATCTTCTTCCACCGCCACGAAATCGGTGGAAGTCGCCTGGAATTGGGCGGGCCGCAGCCCGAGCCACCCGCCTCCGGCGATCATGTAATCCCCCGGCACGGCTTGCGGCGCGAAGATGAATTTCATCGTCGGCTCCGCATATTTCAGGCTGTACGGTATCGCTAAAGTATGGGCTAAGATCGAGCGCTTCAGGCGCGAGGGAACATAGAGCAGGTCGAATTTCTGGCGCACCCTCCCCTCCAGATGGGTCAGCGGCGCGATGAGCGCGATGCCGGAAATCGCTGTTGGATGCTCGATTGCAAGTGCAAGCGCGATGGCGCCGCCCAGCGAATGACCGACGATCAAGGGCCGTTCCAGCCCAAGCTCCTCGATGAAGCGCCGCACCACTTCCGCCTGTTCGGGCAGACGGCCGCTCGCCCCGCCTGCCCGCACCGAGTATCCCGAGCCCGGCCGGTCGAGAGCGATCAGCCGGTAGCCCTCGCCGAAGCGGCCGAACAGCGTGTGCCGGAAATGGTGGAGCTGCGCGCCGAGGCCGTGCAGGAAGACGATCGGCCTGCCCTTGCCTTCTTCGACATAGTGGATGCGGTTGCCCCCGATCTCGATGAACTTGCCGCAAGCCGGTACCAGCTTTTCGGCCTTGGTCGCGATCCACCATGTTGCGAGCATAAAGCCGAGCACGACGGCGGCCGCCGCAACGAGCAGGCCGCCGATTAGCCACGACAAAACCGATATCAGCATCTTGCACCCGAGCCGGACCGACGCACCTTACCCGCAACCGTGTCTGCCACAAGAGCCCCGCCTTGCGTGCGCATTGCGGCCGGCTGCCCGCCGCGTTATTTCAGGCGACCCGCAGCCGGAGTGAGCCATGCCCGAAATCGTCACCGCCGCCATGCTCGTCATCGGCGACGAGATCCTCTCCGGCAGGACCAAGGACAAGAATATCGGCCATCTCGCCGACATCATGACCGCAATCGGCATCGATCTGAAGGAAGTGCGCATCGTTCCCGACGAGGAAGATGAGATCGTCGCCGCCGTCAACGCGCTTCGCGCCCGCTACACCTATCTCTTTACCACCGGCGGCATCGGCCCCACGCATGACGACATCACCGCCGATTCGATAGCCAAGGCCTTCGGCGTGCCGTGCGAATACGATGCCAGGGCCTACGCCATGTTGGAGGCAAGCTATGCCGCGCGCGGTATCGAATTCACCGAGGCGCGCAAGCGCATGGCGCGCATGCCGCGCGGCGCCGACCACATCGACAATCCGGTGTCGATCGCGCCAGGCTTCCGCATCGGCAACGTTCACGTGATGGCCGGTGTGCCGTCGATCTTCCAGGCGATGCTCGACAATGTCGTGCCGACGCTGAAGACGGGCACCAAGATGCTGTCGGCCACCGTGCAGTGCCCGTTCGGCGAAGGCCTGATCGGCGGACCGCTGGCCGACATCCAGAAGGCGCATCCCGACACCGTCATCGGCTCCTACCCGAAATATGGCGACGGCAAATTCTGGACCGAGCTCGTGGTGCGCGCCCGCGACGAAGCGGCTCTCCAGGCCGCGCGCAAGGCCGTTGCGGCCATGGTGGCGGGCCTGTCGGCCGCGAGCTGACCCCGGAACCAGAAGGCGCGCACCGACGTTTCTGGCACGGCACTTTCGTGCCGGCCATTCGATGCCGAACGCGATCTTGGCCGATAAATTTGAGGGATCCGTCATGCGCTTCAAGACGATCGTCGCCATTCTGCAGAACGAACAGGACGCCGAGCGCGTGCTCGATTGCGCCATCCCGCTTGCCGAGCGGTTCGAAAGCCACCTCGTCGGCATCCACGCGGAAGCGCTTCCGGTACCCTATACGTCGGCAACCGGTTTCCCCGACACCGAATTCCTGCAGGTCTCGGCCGAGATGAACAAGGAGCGCGCCGACAAGCTGCAGGCGGTCTTTCTCCGGCGCGTCGAGGACTCCGGCCTGTCCTTCGAGTGGCGGAGCCTCGAAAGCTTCTCCGGCGACAGCGCGCTGACCGGCATTTCGAGCGTGCGCGCGGCTGACCTGATTATCGCCGCGCAGCGCGATACCGGGGGCGATCCGGGCGCAGATGTCGATACGCTGGTCTACGATGCAGGCCGGCCGGTGCTTGTCGTTCCGCATGCCGGGCCCCTCGTCACCACCTTCAGGCGTGTGCTGCTGGCCTGGAACGGCAGTAAGGAGGCGGCTCGTGCTGCATTCGATGCCCTGCCCTTCATCAGCGAGGCGGACAAGACCGACATTCTCGTCATCGATCCGCCGGAGACGCTCGACGAGGCTCCCGAGGCGGCGGGTGCCGAGATCGCGGCTGCCTTGTCACGCCACGGCGCCAATGTCAGCGTTTCCGTGCAGAAATCGGGGGGAAGCTCGGTCGACGACATCATCCAGGAGAGGATCGCCGAATCTGGCGCCGATCTGCTGGTGCTTGGCGCCTACAGCCACTCCTGGCTGCGGCAACTCCTGTTCGGCGGCGTCACCCGCACCGTGCTGCGCACGGCGAACGTGGCAGCCTTCTTGTCGAGATAAACCACGTCTCCCGAAACTGGGAACGGGCTGCGGGACAAAGACGTGCATCAAATAGGAATTTGCAGCGCGCCGGTTGAACAGCGCGACGCGCTGTAAGTACACAGCCATCCTTGACTGCCACCTTGCCAAGGCTGGCGCTTTCCGGCTAATTCCGGCTGCATTCCATCGTATCTGCGCGCTGCGGCGCGCGCTTGCGGAGTGCACGAACCATGTCCCTTCCCGAAAAAGCCTTTCCGGTCTCCTGGGACCAGTTCCACCGCGATGCCCGCGCGCTCGCCTGGCGGCTTTCCGGCACCAACAAAGGCCAGTGGAAGGCGATCGTCTGCATCACCCGAGGAGGCCTGGTGCCCGCCGCGATCATTTCCCGCGAGCTTGGCATCCGCGTCATCGAAACGGTCTGCGTCGCCTCCTATCACGACTACACGAGCCAGGGTCAGTTGCAGGTACTGAAGGAGATCTCGCCTTCGCTTCTTGCCGATGACGGCGCCGGTGTGCTCATCATCGACGACCTCACCGATACCGGCAAAACGGCCGGTATCGTGCGCGCCATGATGCCGAAGGCGCATTTCGCCACCGTCTATGCCAAGCCGAAGGGCAGGCCTCTGGTCGATACATTCGTCACCGAGGTCAGCCAGGACACCTGGATCTACTTCCCGTGGGACATGGGCTTCACCTATCAGAAGCCGATTGCCGATGATCACGCCGGCTGATTGTTGGAAGCCGCTATTTCCGTCCAGCGCCCGCGCCGCGCACAGTTTGCTGCATAAAGAAGCCCCCAAGGGGCGATATTTCAAGTTACTAGCCCTGTCGGTTAACCAACACGAGTGAAGTTTTTTACTTTTATCGTCCATAATACGTCGTAAGATTCGTTTGATGGCAAATGATTCTAGAGGCTCGGGGCAGCTTCTACGATGTTGACGAGGCCAACGACGCACAACCAGATGGCCGAAAGAGTCCGGCGACTCTTCGGCTCAGTGCCCTGCCGCCTGCAGGTTGCGGCATTGCCTTGGCGTGAGAACGAAAACGGCGTCGAGATCATGCTGATCACCAGCCGCGATTCCGGACGCTGGGTGCTGCCGAAAGGCTGGCCGGAAGCCAGGGAGCCGCTTTGCACAGCTGCCGCCCGCGAAGCCGGCGAGGAAGCGGGATTGCACGGCACGGTCTCGCATCTCGAAGCCGGCCGCTATTTCTACGGCAAGGTCCTGGCATCCGGCGAGGAAGTGCCTTGCGAGGTCCTCGTATTCCCGCTCAAGGTCGACCGGGTTGCGGACCGCTGGAAGGAAAAGCGGGCCCGCACCCGCAAATGGGTCGGCTCCGCCGAGGCCGTCCGCATGGTCAACGAGCCCGATCTTTGCCAGATCATTGCCTATTTCTGCGCCGATCCGCATAAGTTCGCCTGAGTCGTCGCTCATATAACGCAAATGCGATCTGCCACGAGCATGCTGCGCGTTGCGATGCGCGAGCATCGGTGCTCTGTTGTTGCTGCAGTGCCGATTCGGCTAATGGCGTCGATCGATGACGAACTCCGCGCAACCAGTTGAAGAAAACTCCGGCGAACACCGCCGCGAGCACCGCCAGCGCGTGCTCAAGGGCGGGACGATCATCACCGGTATCCAGAATTCCGAGGTCAGTTGCACGTTGCGCAATCAGAATGCCGGTGGCGCCGAGCTGAAAGTCGCGCCGGACTCACGCGTTCCCGATCGTTTCCTGCTCTACGTACCGCTCGATGGTGTGGCCTATCGCGCGGAAGTCCGCTGGCGCCGCAACGACCGCGTGGGCGTCAAGTTCACCGGTACTGAGCCCAAGCCCAAGTTGCATTACGGCTGACGGTCGGCCCGCAAGGCGGGAAGGCACCCGGCCGAAGCCGGATGCCTTTTCTCAGGCGACGAGCCCTTTCGTGAGTTCGAGCGCCTGGCGCTCGAACAGCCGGCGGTAGATACCGCCGTTCAGCCGGATAAGCTCGTCGTGCGAGCCTTCCTCGATGATGCGGCCCCGGTCGAAAACCAGCAGCCGATCGAGTGCCCGCACGGTCGAAAGCCGGTGCGCGATGACCAATGTCGTGCGCCCGACCATGAGCCGCTCCATCGCCTTCTGGATGAGCACCTCCGATTCGGAATCGAGGCTGGATGTCGCCTCGTCCAGGATCAGGATACGCGCATCGGCCAGGAAGGCGCGCGCGATCGCCACGCGCTGGCGCTCGCCGCCCGACAGCTTCACGCCGCGCTCGCCGACCAGGGTTCCGTAGCCCTTGGGCAGATTGGCGATGAAGTCGTGCGCACTGGCGAGCTTCGCCGCATGCTCGATCTCGGCCTGGGTGGCGCCAGGCCTGGCATAGGCGATGTTCTCGGCCAGCGACCGGTGGAACAGGATCGGCTCCTGCTGCACGATGGCGATCTGGCTGCGCAGCGATCCCTGCTCAACCTGCGAAATGTCCTGGCCGTCGATCAGGATCCGGCCCCCGTTCACGTCATAGAGGCGCTGGATCAGCTTGACGAAGGTCGTCTTGCCCGATCCCGAATGCCCGACCAGCCCGACGCGTTCACCCGCGGCGATCTCGACCGAGAAATCGCGATAAAGCGGCAGGCGGTGATTGCCATAGTGGAACGTCACCCTGTCGAAGGCGATACGGCCGTCGGTGATCCTGACCGGCCTGGCGCCTCGCCGATCCTCGATGCCGAGCGGTTCGGACTGGAAGTCGACCAGTTCCTCCATGTCGTTGATCGAGCGCTGCAGGTTGCGAATATGCGTGCCGATATCGCGCAGATAGCCCTGCAGGACGAAGAACGACGTCAGCACGAAGGCGATGTCGCCGGCACTCGCCTCACCCCATGCCCAGAGCATGAGCGCCAAGCCGATCACCGCCGCCCGCATCAAGAGCAGCATCGCCCCTTGGGTGGTGCCGTTGAGCGTGCCGCGCATCCAGGTGCGGCCGGTGCGCAGGCGCCATTTGGCGACCACGCGGGCAAGCCGCATTTCCTCGCGAGTCTCGGCGCCGAAGCCCTTGACCACCGCGTTGCAGCTCACCGCGTCGGCCAGCGCGCCGCCGAGGCGTGTGTCCCAGCTGTTGGCGAGGCGTGCGGCCGGCGCGACGTAGCCAAGCGACAGGATCGCGGTGACGGCGATGAACAGCACCGAACCGATTGCAACCACCAATCCCATCATCGGCCAGAACCAGCCGAGCAGCAGCGTCGAGCCGACCAGCATGACAACCGACGGCAGCAGCGCGATCAGGATCGTGTCGTTGAGCAGGTCAAGCGCCCACATGCCGCGCGTGATCTTGCGCACGGTCGAGCCGGCGAAGCTGTTGGCATGCCAATCCGTCGAAAAACGCTGCACGCGGTGGAAGGCGTCGGCGGCGATGTCCGACATCATCTTCAATGTCAGCTCGACGATCCATAGGAAGGCGGCATTGCGCAGCATGACGCTGGCCAGCGCCAGCGCTATCAGGATGGCAAACGCCGTCATTGCGGCGTGCCAGGCCACCTCATCGGCGCCGGCGCTGCTGGCGACCGCGTCGACCAGCCGCCCGGAATAAAGCGGCGTCAGCACGTCGGCCAGCGTCGAGAGCAAGAATGCGCCCATGATGAGCGACAGCCGCCACGGCTGGCGGCGCCAGTGGCCGAGGGTGAAGCCGAGCACGCTGCGAAAGGCGCTGGCGCGCAGATCTATTCTGAAACGAGCCATGATGTCATCCGGGCGCAGAGAGGCCCGGTCCCGGTAAAGTCAAATTGGAAAACCCGCGCCGGCGCTTTATGGCGCCCTTAAAACGGGAGGTTCAGTATGGCTGGTCGCGGGCCCTGAGGCGACCGGCAGCTGCAAATGCCTGCCCTGCGGCTGGTCTTCCGAACGGAATTCGGACGGCCGGTGCAGACCTAGGCTTCGCGGCCTCGCATAACGATGTCAAATCCTGCCATACGGTCCTCCCGAAAGGGAATCGCGGAAGGGCTCTTATAGAGGCGGCTCACCATCTCGCCAAGGCAGGGCGGGCCAAAACGGCGTCTTGTCCGGCCACTGAGACGATTTTGCAACAACGGTGGGTTGCGCTGGGGACAGCGCCATTCGGGCGAACCGCTTTGCGTTTCAGCGGACTAGCTGCGATCCCGGAACCGGTTGGTTATCGGGTAACGGCGGTCACGGCCGAAATTCTTCCTGGTGATCTTCACGCCCGGCGCCGCCTGCCGGCGCTTGTACTCTGCGATGTAGAGAAGGTGCTCGACGCGTGTCACCGTCGCCCGGTCATGGCCGCGCGCGACGATGTCGTCGACGCCCATCTCGTTCTCGACCAGGCATTCGAGAATGTCATCCAGCACCGGATAAGGCGGCAGCGAGTCCTGGTCGGTCTGGTTTTCGCGCAGCTCCGCCGACGGCGCTTTATCGATGATGTTCTTCGGGATGACCTCGCCCGATGGGCCGAGCGCCCCCGGCGGCACATGCGCGTTGCGCCAGCGCGACAGCGCATAGACCTGCATCTTGTAGAGGTCCTTGATCGGGTTGAAGCCGCCATTCATGTCGCCATAGAGCGTGGCGTAGCCGACCGACATCTCACTCTTGTTGCCGGTGGTGACGACCATCGAACCGAACTTGTTCGAGATCGCCATCAGGATCGTGCCGCGCGCACGGCTCTGCAGGTTTTCCTCGGTGATACCTTCCTGAGTGCCCTCGAAGAGCTGCGTCAGCGCATGCCGGAAACCTTCGACCGGCTCGGAGATCGGCACGATGTCGTAACGGCAGCCGAGCGCGCGGGCGCAATCCTCGGCGTCCTTCAGCGAGTCCTTCGAGGTGTAGCGATAGGGCATCATGACGGTGCGCAGCCGCTCCTCGCCAAGCGCGTCGACCGCCAATGCAGCGCAGATCGCGGAGTCGATGCCGCCGGAGAGGCCGAGCACCACGTTCTTGAAGCCGTTCTTATTCACATAGTCGCGCAGGCCCAGCATGCAGGCCCGGTAATCGGCCTCTTCCCGTTCCGGGATTTTCGACATCGGGCCCTCCGAGCAGACCCAATGGTCGGAATGATTTGCATTTTGCGCGCCCGCGGCGACGCGGCTTCGCTTCCAGGTGGTGACGTCGACCGCTTCCTCGAACTGGCTCATCTGGAAGGCAAGGGTCTTGTCGGCGCCGATGGCGAAGGAGGCGCCGTCGAAGATCAGCTCGTCCTGGCCGCCGAGCTGGTTGGCATAGATCATCGGCAGGCCTGTTTCGATCACCTGCCGGATCACGACCTGGTGGCGGACGTCGATCTTGGCGCGGTAGTACGGCGAGCCGTTCGGCACAAGCAGGATCTCGGCGCCGCTTTCGGCCAGCGTCTCGCAGACGGCGATGTCGCCCCAGATGTCCTCGCAGATCGGGACACCGATGCGCACCCCGCGGAAATTCACCGGCCCTTGCAGCTCCGGCCCGGCCTGGAAAACGCGCTTCTCGTCGAACTCGCCATAGTTCGGCAGGTCGAGCTTGTAGCGCTCGGCGATGATCTTGCCGCCATCGGCGAAGACGATGGAGTTATGCGTGCCGCTCTTGCGCTTCAGCGGCGTGCCGATGATGACGCCAGGACCGCCATCAGCGGTGTCGTCGGCGAAATCCTGCGCTGCCTTTTCGCATGCTTTCAGGAAGGCCGGCTTCAGCACCAGGTCTTCCGGCGGATAGCCGGCGAGGAAGAGCTCCGTGTAGAGCACGAGATCGGCGCCCTGGCGAGCCGCATCCGCCCTCGCCTCGCGCGCCTTGGCGAGATTGCCGGCGACGTCGCCGACGGTTGGGTTGAGCTGGGCGACGGCGATGCGCAGTATGTCGGGAGCGGTCTGGGTCATGAATTGGATTTAGCGTGGCGGCAATCGCCGGGCAATGGCGATTCCTTGTGCCGCCCAGGACTGGCCGGCGAATGCCGGTCATGTCCCGCCCAAGCCGCAGGCGATCAGGCCTGCTCGCCCATATATTCGCGCAGCGTCTCCGGCGAATGGTTCTCGCCGATCGACATCGCCAGAATGCGCGAGATGTGCCGGCGCGGCAGCCCGGTCTCGGCGGACCATCGGTTGATTTGCGCCTGGACCTTGTCGAGGTCCCGCTTCGAGGTCGGGCTTTCGGCGATGTCGAGACCGGCGTCGCGCAGCGCCGCCGCCATGTCGGCGGAAACGATGAAGGTGTCCCACTCCAGCCAGCGCAGAAAATACTGGCCGGTGTTGCCGCCGAGCCGGCTGCCATGCTTGCCGAGATAGGCGGTCAGCCCGACCTGGTCGTCGGCCGGCCAGTCGGCCAGGAATTTGCCGAAACCGCCATGTTCCTTCGAGACGCGGTCCACGAAGGCCGCGTTGTCGCGCACCGATTTGATCTTTTGCGGGTTGCGCACGATGCGCTTGTCGGACGCCAGTTCGTGCCAGAAGTCGTCCGGCTGGAACAGGAGCCGCTTCGGCTCGAAGCCGAGGAATGCCTCCTCGAAACCGGGCCATTTCTGCTCGATCACACGCCAGACGAAACCGGCGGCAAAGATGCGCTCGGCCATGGTGGAGAGGATGCGGTCGTCATGAACTTTCGCCACGGCCGCGTTGTCGGGCATAGGTCCGAGCAGCGACGCCAGCGCCTCTTCACCGCCCTTGCGCTTTGCCGCCCGGGCATGAATTTTCTGGAAATCGGCCATTTCCGCCCTCGCCTGTTTCGACCAATCTATCACTTCCCGTCAGGCTCCGTAGCCTCTACCTCTATAAGCAATTCTAGGAAAAGTGCGCAGCGGTTTTCCGTCCGGAATTGCGTGAGCTGAGTAAGCGATCTCAGAAAAAAATGCGCAGCGGTTTCCATCCGGACTCTTGGAAACGCGGGCCTGACGACGGAGAGGACGATGAACAAGACGGTCGAGGATCTGTCGCACCGCTGGCTGAAGCGAAAGCCGGACGGTCTCACTCCTCTCGAGAGCCGCGTGCTGAAGTCGACGCTGGAACGCACCACCATCACCAGGGACACCAACAAGGCTGTCGCTTTCCACTCCACCTATGGCGATCGCGTTGCCGACACGATCGCCCGCATCGGCGGCTCATGGTCCTTCATTCTGGGCTTCATCGCCTTTCTGGTGCTGTGGACCTTCGGCAATGTCTGGCTCCTGTCTCGGAACGCCTTCGATCCCTACCCCTTCATCTTCCTCAACCTGGTGCTCTCGATGGTCGCCGCCCTGCAAGCACCGGTGATCATGATGTCGCAGAACCGCCAGACCGAGCGCGACCGCATCGACGCCGCCCATGACTACGAGGTCAACCTGAAGGCCGAGATCGAGATCATGGCGCTGCATGAGAAGCTCGACGAACTGCGCCACAGTGAGCTCATCGGCATGCGCGACGAGATCCTGCGCATGGCCGAGCAGATCAGGCGGATCGACGAGAAACTGACGGCGCGGTCGGCGGGCTGATGACCGACGCCATCCATCGTCTCATCGAGCAATACGGGCTGATCGCGGTCTTCCTCGGCTGCGTCGCCGAAGGCGAAAGCGCCGCCATCCTCGGCGGCTTCTTCGCCCACCAGCACATATTCGTGCTCTGGCAAGCTTTCCTGGCCGCGTTTCTCGGCGCCTTCGCCGGCGACACGGCTTTCTTCACCCTCGGCCGCAGCTTTGCCGACCATCCCTATGTCGTCAGGCTTCGCAGGCGGCCGGGTTTTCGCCGCGCCTACCGGCTGCTCAACACCCATCCCAACATCTTCGTGCTGACGAACCGCTACGTCTACGGAATGCGCCTTGTCGGCGGCATCGCGGCAGGGCTGTCGACCGTGTCGGTGCCGCGCTTCGTCATCCTGAACGCCATCTCGTCGGCGGTCTGGGCAACCCTCTTCGCCACGCTCGGCTATGTCTTCGGACTGGGGGCGGAGCGCATCGTCGGCCAGGCATTTGCCCGCCATGAGCGCCTGCTCGTAGCCCTTGCCGTCGGCATCGCTGTGGCCGTCCTCGCCGGGCTGATCGCGCACCACTTTGCCGGAAGGGAGCGCGCAAAGGACGCAAAAGAGGATCGGGCCGGATCCTAAGCTATCGGACTCCGTGCCTCCCGGTCAGATCGGCGCGCCGATGATGCGCTCGATGATGGCAATGCCCCAGACGCCGCCAGCGATCACGATCGAGATCAGCACCGCCAGCGAGCCGCAGTCCTTGGCGAGCTGGATGTCGATGTGGAACTCGCGGGAGATCGCGTCGCACGCCGCCTCGATGCCCGTGTTGAGCACCTCGACCAGGATCATCAGCAGAACCGCGCCGATCAGCAAGGCGTAGCCGCGCCAGGATACCGAGATGAACCAGCCGGCCGGCAGAGCGAGCGCAAGCAGCATCAACTCCTGCTGGAACGCCTTTTCGTGAGCAGCCAGCTTGCGGAAAGCCCGCACGGAATTGATGAAAGCGTCGATCAGCCGCTGCATGCCAGCCCCGTTTCGAATCACCATGAGGGGATATCGCAACAGCCGGATCAAGGGAATAAGGCAGGCGGCCCAAAAGTCACTCGTCCGCGACCTTTATCGACGGCGTCGACTTCTCGAACTGCGGCAGTCCGTCGTCGATTGCATAATAGTCGCCCTTGTCGCCGACGAAGATGTGGCTTTCGGCCGAAAGCCCGGTCGGCTTGTCGAACGAGCCGGCCATGATGGAGATCGTGTCGAGTTCGTTGTGCTTCCAGAACAGCACCGAGCCGCAGCTGCGGCAAAAGCCGCGTTTCGCAATGTCGGACGCGCCGTACCACGTAAGCGCGTCGGCCCCCTCGATGTCGATGTCGGCGTCCCTCGAAGAGGTCGCGGCAACGAAATGGCCGGTTTGCTTGCGGCACTGCGAGCAGTGGCAATAGACCACCCCGCGCAACGCTCCTCTCGTCGTGAAGCGCACCGCTCCGCACAGGCACGATCCACTGTGATTTTCGCGCATCCCGGTCTCCTTCAACGCCATTCACCTCGATCGCGCCGCCCAAGATTCCAGTTTTGCGGCTGTCCGGCGCAGGCAAATGCGACACCGGAGCGGCGCGTTTCAAAAGCTGCGCCTGCATTGCGATGCAACCTGGAGCAGCAATGACAGTCAGGAAACGCCCGCCATTAAGGAAACTTTAGCGCAGCTGCATTTATGGTTCCTGCAAGCGGGGCGTGTTGGGGACGCGCCCTAGCATCGCAATTCCGATTCGATCCCCGTCTTGGCGGCTCCCGGCGGTGGCAGGTCTCCGGTCGCACACTGAAGGGGTAGTGAACAGACTATGCAGCCGGCAGCCGTCCCGAGCGACAGACATGGCGACATCGCCAGCACCGTTGTGGCGACCATGCGCCAGCTCGGCGTGCTCGGCCTGCCGCGCAACTACGAAATCTTCTATGAAGCGCTGAGCGGCAGCAATCACGAGCTCAGCCTTGCCGTGGTCTCATTGAGCAACCGGCCGACGCAAGAGGATATCGATCGCATCGGGCGCACCTTCTTCCCGCAGCACCACGGGCCTGCGATCGTCGAACACGCCCGCGAGGTGGTCGCCAAGGAGCTTGAGGACATCGCCGCGCTGCTGCGCAGTGAGCGCAGCCATGTCGAAAAGTACGGCCGCATCCTCGACGAGACGTCGAGCGGCCTGAGCAATCGCAGCCTGCTTTCCCAGGATCTGCTGCAAAAGATCGCCGGCGCGATGTCCGCCGCCACCAGCTCGACGCTGGATCACAACCGCCAGATCGCGAGCACGCTCAGCGAAAAGACGGCCGAGCTTGAGAGCGTCAAATCGAAGTTGGAGGAATACAAGCGGCTCGCCAATACCGACCCGCTGACGCAGATCTGGAATCGTCGCGCCTTCGACAAGGAAATCACGCGCATCTACAACAGCAACCGCGGTATCCTCTTCAACGCGCTCATCCTTGCCGACATCGACCGCTTCAAGGACATCAACGACCGTTACGGTCATCCGGTCGGCGACAAGATCATACAAATCGTCGCCGAGATCTTCCAATCGAGCGTCCGCGCCGACATGTTCGTGGCGCGCACCGGCGGCGAGGAGTTCGCGCTGATCGTCGAAGGCGCCAGCGAGGACACCACCTATGAAATCGCCGAGCGCGTCCGCGTGCTGATCGAACAGACGCCCTTCACAAGCAGCCAGACCGGGATGAACTATGGCACGGTGACTGTCTCGATGGGCATTTGCATGGCTTCCGAGGCCGACACCCCCGAAGATCTCTACACCAAGGCCGACCGCGCGCTCTACCGCTCCAAGATCAGCGGCCGCAACCGCGTCACCAGGCATTCCAGCATGGCCGGCCGTGCCGGCAAGGGCTGGCTGCTCTACAAGAAGGACTGAGGGCCCTCATTGGCTACGCCCTTTCCAAATGAATTTCTGTGGACTATATTTTCCAGGGAAATGAAAGGGTCCGCTCATGCAACGTCCAGTCGCTGCCGCGACGGCGGCGGAAAATGCCGTCATCACCAAGGCCACGCTGCGCGCGGCCGACCTGCTCGAGATCACGGCGAGAACGCTTGCTCTGGTCATCGGCGTCTCTGAGGCGACGGTTTCGCGCATGCGCAAGCAGGAATTCCTGCTCGAGCGCGGCACCAAGCCGTTCGAGCTTGCGGTGCTGTTCGTGCGGCTGTTCCGCTCGCTCGACGCCATCGTCGGCGGCGACGAGAACGTCGCCCGGGCGTGGCTGAAGAACCCGAACACGGCGCTCGACGGCACGCCGCTCGAAAAAATCCTGACCATTGCCGGACTTGTCGATGTCATTGCCTACCTGGACTCCCGACGCGCTCTCGTCTGAGGCCGTCAGGCTGGAAGGCAAATATTGGCGCATGGTCGAGGCGCAGCATCGCGTCTCGACGCTGAAGCTCGTCGACACGCTCGACGAGCAGGGCCTGCTTGAAGACCTCATCGAGGAAAGCAAGCCGCGGATCCCGCTGGAATGCCGCCATCTTCACTATCTTCTGGCGACGCCCTTCCGCTACGGCTCGATTTATCCGTACGGCTCGCGCTTCCGCCGCGCCGGCAAGACCAAGGGCGTCTACTACGCCGCCGAGACGGTGCTGACGGCAGTGGCGGAAATGGCCTTCTACCGCTTGCTGTTCTTTGCTGAATCGCCGCAGACGCAATGGCCGAACGACGCGGCCGAATATACCGCCTTTGCCGCGGCGATCAGATGCGAGAAGGCCGTCGACCTCACGCGGCCGCCGCTCGACCGCGACGAGAAGGCGTGGACGGATCCGACCGACTATGCCGCCTGCCAGGCCATCGCCGACGTGGCGCGCGAAGCCGGGGTGCAGGCCATCCGCTACCGCTCGGCGCGCGATCCGAGGGGCGCCAACATCGCGCTCTTGACGTGCAGCGGTTTTGCCAAGGCCAAGCCGCTGGAACCTCATACCTGGCGCATCCGCATCGGCTCGTTCGGCGTCCAGGCAATCTGCGAATTTCCGGACAGGCGGCTGGAATTCTCAAGGACGAGCTTCGTCGATCCGAGGCTGGCGAACATGCGCTGGGAGCGCGGGCGCTAGTTAAGCCAAAATGTTGACCGCACGCGCGGCGACCAGCGCGATCGTCAGCAGCGAGATCATTGCCTCGACCATCATCAGGAGCTTGGCGCGCTGAGTGAGCGGCAATGTGTCGGTCGGCGAGAACGCCGTCGCATTGGTGAAGGCCAGGAACACGTAATCGACAAAGCCGGGCAGCCAGTCACGGATCTCGCGATCGGACAGCGTCATCTGCGGGAACAGGAAATCGGCATGCGCGCGCTTGACCAGGCCGCACGTCGGCGGGCCGCCGCGATCGGTGCTCCAGAACCACAGCGCGAAGACGATGACGTTGGTGACCCAGATGTTCAACGCATCGACAAGCAGCGTCGTGCCGGCGCCGGCATGGCCTTGCAGCAACTTCTGGACCAGGAAGACCAGCGAACCGCAATTCATGATGCTGATGACGCCGGTCATGACCAAGGCGGTGCGGCGGATGAAGACGCGAAACCGGCCGATCGCATACCAATGCTCGTGGTCGACGGCCTTCTGAGTCGCCATTTGCGTCCAGGCCGTTGCGATCGACAAAGGCACGAGCAGCGCCGCCTCGATTACGGGCGCGAGCCAGCGCGGACCGAACGACAGGTCGTTGATGACGAGAAGCTGCAGGCAGATGACGACAAGCACCGCCGCCCGCGCCGACCAGAAGTCGACCGCGCGGTGATGAACGATGGCATGCTCGTGGCGCATGGTGGACCTGTGTCGTGTGCGCGGTTTTGAGACCGCGGGCGACACCTCCACCTCAATCTTGGTCTTGCGATGGTCGCAGAACTATAAATTTTCGTAAGGTTTCGGCGGCCGATGCCTCGCGGGATCGGTCCAAACGAAAAGAGCGTCGGATTTTGTCCGACGCCCCGGTTCGATCGCTGGCAAGCGGCTCAGGCGCTGGCGGCTTGCTTGTGCTGGATCGTATGGCTTTTCTTGAGCAGGTCCGAGACCAGGAAGGCCAACTCGATCGCCTGGTCGGCATTGAGGCGCGGATCGCAATGGGTGTGATAGCGGTCCTGCAAGTCTTCCGCCGTGATAGCCCGGGCGCCGCCGGTGCACTCGGTGACGTTCTTGCCGGTCATCTCGACATGGATGCCGCCCGGATGCGTGCCTTCGGCGCGGTGCACCTCGAAGAAGGTCTGCACTTCCTTCAGGATACGGTCGAACGGCCGCGTCTTGTAGCCGGCCGCCTCGATCGTGTTGCCATGCATTGGGTCGGAAGACCACACCACGTTGCGGCCTTCCTTCTTCACCGCCCGCACCAGCTTCGGCAGATGCTCGGCGACCTTGTCGGAGCCGAACCGCGCGATCAGCGTCAGCCGGCCGGGCTCATTTTCGGGGTTGAGCAGGTCGACAAGCTCCAGCAACCCGTCCGGCGTCAGCGACGGACCGCATTTCAGGCCGAGCGGATTCTTGATGCCGCGGCAATATTCGACATGCGCATGGTCGGGCTGGCGGGTGCGGTCGCCGATCCAGATCATATGGCCCGAAGTCGCGTACCAATCGCCGGAAGTCGAATCGATGCGGGTCAGCGCCTCCTCGTAGCCGAGCAGCAGCGCCTCGTGGCTGGTGTAGAAATCGGTCTCGCGCAGCGCGAAATTGGTTTCGGACGTGATGCCCACCGCGCGCATGAAGTCCATCGTCTCGGTGATGCGGTTGGCGAGCGATTCGTACTTCTCGCCCTGCGGGCTGTCGGCCACGAAGCCCAGCATCCAGCGATGCACGTTCTCGAGGCTGGCATAGCCGCCTTGCGCGAAGGCGCGCAGGAGATTGAGGGTCGCCGCCGACTGGCGATACGCCATCTCCTGCCTTGCGGGATCCGGGATGCGCGACGCGGCGTCGAACTCGATGCCGTTGATGATGTCGCCACGGTAGCTCGGCAGCGTCACGCCGGCCTTGGTCTCGCTGTCGGAGGAGCGCGGCTTGGCGAACTGGCCGGCGACGCGGCCGACCTTAACCACCGGCTGCGCGCCGGCGAAGGTGAGCACCACCGACATCTGCAGGAAGACGCGGAAGAAGTCGCGGATATTGTCGGCACCGTGCTCGGCAAAGCTCTCGGCACAGTCGCCGCCCTGGAGCAGGAAGGCCTCGCCGGCGGCGACTGCCGCCAGTTGCTTCTTCAGCTTGCGCGCTTCACCGGCAAACACCAGCGGCGGATAGGTGGTGAGCCGGGCTTCCGTGCCCTCCAGCGCCGCAAGGTCCGGATAAGCCGGAACCTGCTTGATCGGCTTTGCTCTCCACGAATTCGGCGACCATTTTGTCATCGCTGCACCCAAACTCTTCAGAGCAATTCCAGGAAAACCGTGAACTGTTTCCGTCCGGAATTGCGTCAAAACAAACCGGCGAGCGGCCTCGCCCGCCATTCCCGCCCCAATAGGAGGTCGCGGCTCCTTACACGAAGCCGATTTTCTATTCTAGCCGGGAATTTCAGCAGTGGCGAATGCTTGAACTGCTCGGATGCCGGGGTGAAGCCGCTAGGCGGCTTTGTCGACCAGCCGCGCCAATTGAGTCATGACAACAGCCGAGCCGGCTAGGCGCTTTTCGGCATTCGGCCAATCGCGGATGAAGACGACGCTGTGGTCGGCCCGTATCTTGGCCAGCGAGCCCTGCTCGCCGATGAATTTGACCAGTCCGACTGGATTGGGGAATTCGCGTTTGCGAAAATGGACGACGACGCCCTTGGGGCCGGCATCGAGCTTCTCCACATTGGCCCTGCGGCAGAGCGCCTTGATGAAGACGATCTTCAGGAGATGCGTCACCTCTTCGGGCAGCGGCCCGAAACGGTCGATCAGCTCGGCGCCGAAGCCGTCGATCTCCTCGGTGGTCTCCAAGTCGCCAAGGCGGCGGTAGAGTGCCATCCTGAGCTGCAGGTCCGGCACATAGCTCTCCGGGATCATCACCGCCGTGCCGACCGCGATCTGCGGCGACCAGCCGCCATCCAGCACTTCGCCGGAATCCTTCACCTCGGCCACCGCCTCCTCCAGCATCTGCTGGTAAAGCTCGAAACCGACCTCCTTGATGTGGCCTGACTGCTCCTCGCCGAGGAGATTGCCGGCGCCGCGGATGTCGAGGTCATGGCTGGCAAGTTGGAAGCCGGCGCCGAGCGTATCGAGCGACTGCAGCACCTTCAGCCGGCGCTCGGCCGTGTCGGTGAGTTTGCGGTTGGCCGGTAGCGTGAACAGCGCATAGGCGCGCACCTTCGAGCGGCCGACACGGCCGCGCAACTGGTAGAGTTGGGCCAGGCCGAACATATCGGCTCGGTGGATGATCAGCGTGTTGGCGGTCGGAATGTCGAGGCCGGATTCGACGATGGTCGTCGACAGAAGCACGTCGTACTGGCCGTCATAGAAGGCGTTCATGATGTCGTCGAGTTCACCGGCCGGCATCTGGCCGTGGGCGACCGCTACTTTCAGCTCCGGCACGGATTCCCTCAGGAAATCATGGATTTCGGCAAGATCGCTGATACGCGGCACGACATAGAAGGAATGGCCGCCGCGGTAGCGCTCGCGCAGCAGCGTCTCGCGGATGACCAGCGGATCGAAGGGCGAGATGAAGGTGCGCACCGCCATGCGGTCGACCGGTGGGGTGGCGATCAGCGACAGCTCGCGAACACCGGTCAGCGCGAGTTGCAGCGTGCGCGGGATCGGGGTCGCCGAAAGTGTCAGCACATGCACGTCGTTCTTGAGCTCCTTCAGCCGCTCCTTGTGCTTGACGCCGAAATGCTGCTCCTCGTCAATGATCAGCAGGCCGAGATTTTTGAAGGAGATCGAGCTGCCGAGCAGCGCGTGCGTCCCGACGACAATGTCGACCGTGCCGTCGGCGATGCCCTTCTTGGTCTCGGCCAGTTCCTTGGCGCCGACCAGGCGCGACGCCTGTGCGACGCGGATCGGCAGGCCGGAAAAGCGTTGCGAGAAGGTCTTGAAATGCTGCCGCGACAGCAGCGTCGTCGGCACCACGACGGCGACCTGGAACCCTTCCATCGCCGCGATGAAGGCGGCGCGCAGCGCCACTTCCGTCTTGCCGAAACCGACATCGCCGCAAACCAGCCGATCCATCGGCTTGCCGGCGCCGAGATCATCCATGACGGAATCGATCGCCGTCTGCTGGTCGTCGGTTTCCTCATAGGGAAAGCGCGCCGCGAACTCGCCATAAAGGCCGTCGGCCGGGATCATCGTGGGTGCGGCGCGCATCTGACGCTCGGCGGCGATGCGGATCAATTGCCCGGCCATGTCGAGCAGGCGCTTCTTCAGCCGCGCCTTGCGCGCCTGCCAGGCGCCGCCGCCGAGCTTGTCGAGTGGCGCTTCCGCCGAATCCGAACCGTAGCGCGACAGGAGCTCTATGTTTTCGACCGGCAGGAACAGCCGATCGTCGCCGGCATAATGGATTTCGAGGCAGTCATGCGGTGCGCCGACCGCTTCGATGATGCGCAGACCGATGAAGCGGCCGATGCCATGATCGGCATGGACGACGATGTCGCCTGACGACAGCGACGACGCTTCGGCGATGAAGTCGGAGGCACGCTTTTTGCGCTTGGAGCGGCGGATCAGCCTGTCGCCGAGAATGTCCTGTTCGGCGACGACGACCATGCCGTCGGTCTCGAAGCCGGATTCGAGCGGCAGCACGGCAAGACCCGCCTGCCCCGGCTCGAGCTTTTCGACCTCGGCAAGCGTTGCGACGGGTTTCAGGTTGCCGAGATGGTGCTCGGCCAGGATCTGGCCGAGGCGGTCGAGCGAGCCTTCGGTCCAGCCGGCGACGATGACGCGCCGGCGCGCGGCGCGCTCGTCGGCAATATGCTTCACCACCACGTCGAAGACATTGCTGTTCGGGTCGGCGCGCTCCTCGGCGAAGCTGCGGCCTTGCCACGAGCCCGCATGAAAGACTTTTTTGCCGCCGACATCGGGTGCGTCGAAGACGGTGAAATCGATGTCCTCGCGCGGCCCGAGCGAGGCTTTGAGATTCTCCGGCGAAAGATAGAGCAGATCCGGCGCCACCGGCTTGTAGGGCACGGCATCCTTCAGCGCGCCGTCGGCCTGCTTCCGCCGCGCCTCATAGTGATCGAGGATCAGCGTATGGCGCTCGGCCAGCGCCTCATGCGCGAGATGATCGAAGATGACAGGCGCGTCCGGCAGATAGTCGAACACCGTCTCCAGCCGCTCGTAGAAGAAGGGCAGCCAGTGCTCCATGCCGGCAAAGCGCCGTCCTTCGCTGACGGCTGCATAGAGCGCATCGTCGCGCGAGGGCGCGCCGAAGGCTTCGATATAGGAGCGGCGGAAGCGGCTGATCGTTTCCGGCGTCAGCGCCACCTCGCTCATCGCCTGCAGCGCCATCGACTTGCGCTGGCCGGTCGTGCGCTGGGTCGCCACGTCGAAGACGCGGATCGATTCCAGCGTATCACCGAAGAAGTCCAGCCTCAGCGCCTCGCTCCAGCCGGGCGCGAAGAGGTCGAGAATGCCGCCGCGCACCGCGAACTCGCCGACGTCGCGCACGGTCGGCACGCGCTCGAAACCGGAGTTCTCCAGTCGCGCGATCAGCACGTTCATGTCGATCTGGTTGCCGGGCTTGGCATGGAAGGTCTGCGCCTCGATCAGCTCGGCCGGCGGAATGCGCTGCAAGAGCGCGTTGGCCGTCGTGAGGATCACGGCGCGGTGCGGCTTCTTCGCCAGCGCAATGATGGCGGAGAGGGCGTCGAGCCGCCGCGCGGCGGCGTCCGCGCCCGGCGAGACGCGATCGTAAGGCAGGCAATCCCAGGCAGGCAATTCCAAAACCGGCAGGCCGGGAGCGGCAAAGGCGAGCGCATCGATGATCGCCGGCAGCCGCTGGCCGTCGCGTGCGACGAACAGCACCGGCTTGTCGGGCGCGATCTCCTGCGCCGTCCGCGCCAGCGCGAAAGCTTCGTAACCGTCGGCGACGCCATCGACGATGAACTGGCCGGCGCGGCCCTTCGGCAGGCCAATCGAGGGAATGAGGCTCATGCTTCTTTCAAAATGTCATGGTCCGGCGCGACGCCAGGATCTTCTGCAGCACCGCGCAATCGATATCGGGCGGAGCCGGGCGCTCGCCGGTGATCATCGGCAGGAATTCGGTGTCGGGGATTTCGAGAAGCTTTTCATATTGGTCGATTTCGTCGCCGGTCAAGGCGCCGATCTCGGCATCCGCAAAGGATCCCAGGATGAGATCCATCTCGCGCATGCCGCGATGCCAGGAGCGGAACAGCAGCTTGCGGCGGCGGACGTCCAGTCCCTCGCTTGATCGCTGTGTTCCGGTCATCGCGCTGCATCCCTGTTCGAAGCGGCGCATATAGCGTGGATAGAAGACGGTGTCAGCCTTTGCGCTGCCGCCGTCGCGACATAAGCTGACACGATGCGTCCTTCCATCCTCGATCCGCTGTTCGTCCCGATCACCTCGCTCGCCGGCGTCGGCCAGAAGGTCGGAACCATGATCGAACGTGTCGTGCCAGCCGATCTCGGCGACCGCGCCGCGCGCGCCGCCGATCTTCTGTTCGTGCTGCCCAACACAGTTATCGACCGCCGCAACCGGCCTGGCATCGCGCTATCGGCCGAAGGCCAGATCGTAACACTCGAGGTACGGGTCGACCGCCATCAGCCGCCGCCGCGCAGCAACAGGTCCGTGCCCTACCGGGTCTACGCCCATGACGACACCGGCGAGATCGCGTTGACCTTCTTCCATGCCCATGCCGCCTATTTGCAGAAAATGCTGCCGGAGGGCGAGCGCGTCGTGATCTCCGGCCGCATGGAATGGTTCAACGGCCGCCCGACCATGGTTCATCCCGACCATATTGCGCCGCTTGACGAGGCCGAGGGCCTGCCGCTGGTCGAGCCGGTCTATCCGCTCACCGCCGGCCTGTCCGCAAAAGTGCTGCGCCGCGCCATCGGACAGGCGCTCGGTCGCTTGCCGGAATTGCCGGAATGGCAGGACGACGCCTTCATGCGCCGCCACACCTTTCCGTCCTTCGGCGATGCGCTCACCCGCATCCACTACCCCAAGGACCCGATCGACGTGGCGGTGGAGGGTGCGGCTTGGCGGCGACTGGCCTACGACGAGTTCCTGGCAGGCCAGGTGTCGCTGGCGCTGGTGCGCGCCAGGATCCGGCGCCTTTCGGGCCGGCCGCTGGTCGGCGGTGGACGCGTTGTCGAGAAACTGCGCGCAGCCCTGCCCTACAAGCTCACCCCCAGCCAGGAATTCGCGCTCGGCGAAATCAATGCCGATCTTGCCGACCCCGAACGCATGCTGCGCCTGCTGCAGGGCGACGTCGGCTCCGGCAAGACGGTGGTCGCGCTGCTTGCCATGGGGCGCGCGGTGGAAGCCGGCGGCCAGGCGGCGCTGATGGCGCCGACCGAAATCCTGGCGCGACAGCATCTGGCGACCATCGCCCCGCTGGCGGAAAAAGCCGGCCTCGGCGTCGCCATCCTGACCGGCCGCGAGAAGGGCCGCGAACGCGCCGAAACACTGGAAGGCCTCACCAGCGGCGCGATCGACATCGTCGTCGGCACGCACGCGCTGTTCCAGGAGACGGTGACCTTCCACGACCTCGTGCTTGCCGTCGTCGACGAGCAGCACCGCTTCGGTGTCCACCAGCGTCTCGCCATCACCGCCAAAGGCGACGCGCCCGATATGCTGGTGATGACGGCGACGCCCATCCCGCGCACGCTGGTGCTCACCGCCTTCGGCGACATGGATGTCTCGAAGCTCACCGAAAAGCCGGCGGGCCGCCAGCAGATCCGCACCGTCACCTTGCCGATGGAGCGGCTGGACGAACTGGTCGGGCGCATGGTCGACGCCGTCGCCGAGGGCCAGAAGATCTATTGGATCTGTCCGCTGGTCGAGGAATCCGAGGAGATCAAGCTGATGTCGGCGGAGGATCGTTTCGCTTCGCTGAAGCCGCTCTTCGGCGACCAGATCGGCCTCGTCCATGGCCGCATGAAGGGCGCGGAGAAGGACGAGGCAATGCGCGCCTTCAAGCAGGGCGATACGCGTATCCTGATCGCCACCACCGTCATCGAAGTCGGTGTCGACGTGCCGGACGCCACGATCATGGTCATCGAGCATGCCGAACGCTTCGGCCTTGCGCAACTGCACCAGTTGCGCGGCCGGGTCGGGCGCGGCGACCGGCCGTCCTCCTGCGTGCTGCTTTACAAGGATCCGCTTGGCGAGACCGCGAAGCGCCGGCTTTCGGTCATGCGCGAGACGGAGGACGGCTTCCGCATCGCAGAGGAGGACCTGAAGCTGCGCGGCGAAGGCGAACTGCTGGGCACCCGCCAGTCCGGCACGCCAGGCTTCCAGGTCGCGCGCATCGAGTTCCATGCCGACCTGCTCGAAGCCGCCCGCGACGACGCACGGCTGATCCTGTCGCGCGACCCGGAATTGCAGTCCGAACGCGGCGAGGCGCTGCGGCTGCTGCTTTACCTGTTCGGCCGCGACGAGGCGGTGCGGCTGCTGCGCGCCGGCTGAGCAGGGCCCAGCGCCGGGTTGGCGAGCGCCCCTTCGATGTGCTCGCCGTTCAGCGTCACGAGCTTGGCCTTGACCTCCGGCGCCACCATGCCGGCCGAGACGATCAGCTTGGCGCCGTCCTCGATCGTCATGTCGAGCAGAACGATCTCGGATTTATGCACATACATCAGGAAGCCTGTGGTCGGGTTCGGCGTGCAGGGCATGAATACCGCGATCAGCGGATCGCCTTCCTGGTCGAGCTTCTGGTTGATCTCGGTTTCCTTCTCGCTGGCGACGAAGACCAGCGACCACACGCCTTTGCGCGGATATTCGACCAGCCCGACCTGGCGGAACATGTCGCCCTTGTTCGACAGCACCGTCTCGAAAATCTGCTTCAACGAGCGGTAGATGCCGCGCACCAGCGGCATGCGGCCAAGCAGCCGCTCGCCGAAATTGACGATGGCGCGGCCGACGATGTTGGCCGTCATGAAGCCGATGAACGTGATCAGCACGAGCGCCACGATCAGCCCGAAGCCGGGGACGGGAAACGGCAGGTAGGTGTCGGGATTGTAGCGGGCGGGAATGTAGGGCTTCACCCAGGAATCGACCCAGCCGATGAGCGACCAGGCGATATAGGCGGTGATCGCCAGCGGCGCGCAGACGATGAAGCCCGTCAGGAAATAATTCCTGAGCCGGGTCATGCCAGAGGTCTTCAGGGCGTCGGACATAGGATCACCGCGGCGCAGATTGCAGCGTCGAGACTAGTGAACCGCGAGCCGATTTGGAATTGCAAAGTTTTTAAAGGAACTCTTTATGAGACGCGCTCGCTGACATTGCTCGCTCTTCGTTATCGTCTTCGTACCGCGCTCAGCTGAGTTCTTGGGCGAGTCCGATGAGGAGCCCTTCAGGCCCGCGGATGTAGCAGAGCCTATATGCGTCTTTATACTGGACCACTTCGTCCACGAGCTGCGCGCCGCGTCTGCGGAGCCTTTCAAGCGTCTCGTCGATGTCGTCCACGGCGAACATCACTCGCAGGTAGCCGAAGGCGTTCACCGGGGCGTTGCGGTGGTCCGCGATGACAGGCGGCCGGAGGAAGCAGGTGAGCTCGAGCCGTCCATGGCCGTCCGGCGTGCGCATCATGGCAACCTCGACGCACTGATCGCGCAGTCCAGTGACACGTCCGGCCCATTCTCCTTCGATCGTGGCACGCCCTTCGAGCTCGAGGCCGAGCTCGCGAAAGAAATCAACCGTCGCTTCGAGGTCATCGACGACGATCCCCACGTTGTCCATCCGTTTGAGCGCCATCTATCCAATCCACAAGGTTTCGTCTGGACGGCTGCGGGGAGCGGCCGATGCGCAGCTATTCCACCGTCACCGATTTCGCGAGATTGCGCGGCTGGTCGACATCGGTGCCCATGAACACCGCGGTGAAATAGGCGAGCATCTGTACCGGCAGCGCGTAGATGATCGGCGCGATGATCTCAGGCACTTCGGGCAGGATGATGGTCTCCATTGTCTTGATGCCCGCCTGGGCCGCGCCTTTGGCATCGGTGATCAGGATGATCTTGCCGCCGCGCGCCGCGACTTCCTGCATGTTCGAAACCGTTTTTTCGAAGATGCGGTCATGCGGCGCGATCACGATAACCGGCATGTTCTCGTCGATCAGCGCGATCGGTCCGTGCTTCAGCTCGCCGCCGGCATAGCCTTCGGCGTGGATGTAGGAGATTTCCTTGAGCTTGAGTGCCCCTTCCATGGCTAAAGGAAAATTGGTGTCGCGGCCGAGATAGAGCACGTCCTTGTAGCGCGAAAGCTCGCGGGAGATGCGTTCGATCTGCTCGTCGAGCTTCAGCACCTGGGTGGCAAAGCGCGGCGCCTCGGAAAGCTCGCGCACCAGCCGCTTCTCCTCATCGCGCGAGATCGCACCGCGCGCCACGCCGGCCCGCACTGCGAGCGAGGCCAGCACCGAGAGCTGGCAGGTGAAGGCCTTGGTCGAGGCGACGCCGATCTCCGGCCCGGCAAGCGTCGGCAGCACGACATCGGATTCGCGCGCCATGGTCGATTCGCGCACATTGACGACCGCGCCGATCTTCATGCCGGCCTGGCGGCAGTAGCGCAGGGAAGCCAGCGTGTCGGCGGTCTCGCCCGACTGGGAGATGAAGAAGGCCGCGTCGTTGGCCGACAACGGCATCTCGCGGTAACGGAATTCGGAGGCGACATCGATGTCGACCGGCAGTCGCGCATAGCGCTCGAACCAATATTTGCTGATTAGCCCGGCCAGATAGGCGGTGCCGCAGGCCGAGAGCGCCAACCGGCCGATCCTGGCGAAGTCGAAGGGCAGCTCGAGCGGCCTCGACACGCCGGAGACGAAATCGACATAGTGCGCCAGGGTGTGCGAGATCACCTCCGGCTGCTCATGGATTTCCTTTTCCATGAAATGGCGGCGGTTGCCCTTGTCGACCATGAAGCTGGTCGACAGCGACTGCTGGCGCTTGCGGTCGACCTTGTTGCCGTCGGTGTCATAGATGGTGACGCTGTTGCGACGCACTTCCGCCCAGTCGCCATCTTCCAGATAGGTGACTGCGTTGGTGAAAGGCGCCAGCGCGATCGCGTCCGAGCCCAAAAACATCTCGCCGTCGCCATGGCCTACGGCAAGCGGCGGGCCGTTGCGGGCGCCGACGATCAGATCCTCGTCGCCCTTGAACATGATCGCCAGCGCAAACGCGCCCGAGAGCCGCTTCAGCGCCTGGTGCGCTGCCTGGACCGGCTTCAGCCCTTTGGCGAGCTCCCGCGCCACCAGATGCGCGACCACCTCGGTGTCCGTCTGCGAGGCGAACTTGTAACCATCGCGGGAGAGCTCGTCGCGCAACTCGGCGAAGTTCTCGATGATGCCGTTATGGACGATCGCGACGCCTTCCGAAAAATGCGGATGCGCATTGGTCTCGTTCGGCACGCCATGCGTCGCCCAGCGGGTGTGGCCGATGCCGATCGTGCCCTCCAGCGGGTCTTCCTTGAGCCGGCGTTCCAGATTGATCAGCTTGCCTTCGGCGCGACGGCGGCCGAGCGTGCCATTCTCGATAGTGGCGACGCCGGCCGAGTCATAGCCGCGATATTCGAGCCGCTTCAGCGCATCGACGATCAGCGGCGCGACCTGTGAATGGCCGACAATTCCAACGATACCGCACATGCGCTGCCCCCGATTCCCTGCGGAAACCCAGCGCTATCTACGGATTGCCGGCCTGCCGCGAAAGTCACTTTGCGTTTCGTTCCGCATCAGCGGGAACTGTTCTTGCACCGATGCACCATGCAGACTGCCCTTGCAATCGGGTTACTGCGTTCGTTCAGCTTTTCGCGGGTTTACCGCTCGGGTTTCCCACATGGCAAGAACTAGTTGCGATGCGTCGATTGACTACTCGGCCGCCTTCTTCTTGGCCGCGGCCGCCGACGCGAAGCGCTCGCGCAATTCCTTGCCTTTTCCGGGCAGCGTCTTCTGGCGGGCGCGGCCGAAGGCCAGCGCATCGTCGGGCACGCTTTCGGTGATCACGCTGCCCGAGGCGATGTAGCCGCCCTTGCCGATCGCGACCGGCGCCACCAGCGCAGAGTTCGAGCCGACGAAGGCGCCCTCGCCGATGTCGGTGAAGAATTTCGAAAAGCCGTCATAATTGCAGGTGATGGTGCCCGCACCGATATTGGCCCCGGCACCGACCCGCGCGTCGCCGATATAGGTCAGGTGGTTGACCTTGGCGCCTTCCTCGATCGTCGCCTGCTTGATCTCGCAGAAATTGCCGACCTTGGCCTTTTGCCTCAGATCAGCGCCCGGGCGCAGCCGCGCGAACGGCCCGACATCGCAATTGGAAGCGACGGTGGCGCCTTCGATATGGCTGAAGGCGTGGATTTTCGCGCCTGACGCGATCTTGACGCCCGGGCCGAACCAGACATTCGGCTCGACAATCGTATCGGCGCCGATCTCGGTGTCATGCGAGAAATAGACGGTTTCGGGCGCGATCAGCGTCACGCCCGCAAGCATCGCCTCGCGTCGCCGGCGCGCCTGCCAGATAGATTCCGCCTCTGCGAGCTCGGCCCGGTTGTTGATACCGAGCGCGCTTTCGAAACTCGCCCCCGTGGCCACCACATCGAGGCCCTCCGCTCCGGCGATCTCGACGATGTCGGTGAGATAGAACTCGCCCTTGGCATTGTTGTTGCCGACCTGGTCGAGCAGTCGAAGCGCATGCTTGCCCGCCACCGCCATCATCCCGGCATTGCAGAAGCCGATCTCTTTTTCCGCCTCGGAGCAGTCCTTCTCCTCGCGGATGGCGACGAGATGCCCGCCCTTTTCGATCAGCCGGCCGTAGCCTGTCGGATTGGGCGGGCGGAAGCCGATCACCGCAACGGCCGCCCCTTCCGCCAGCTTCTGCCGTGCGGCGGCCAGCGCTGCCGCATCGATCAGCGGGGTGTCGCCGAACATGACGAGGATGTCGTCGTAGCCCTTCGATATCGCTTCGCGCGCGGCAAGCACCGCATGCGCCGTGCCGAGCCGCTTCTCCTGCACGAAGGTCTCGGCTTTCGGCGCGAATTTCTGCGCCGCCTCCCGCATCTTTTCGGCACCGTGGCCGATCACCAGCGCCAGACCCGTTGCCCCGGCCGCCTCAGCGGCTTTCACCACATGCGCCACCATCGGCAGGCCGGCGATGGCGTGCAGCACCTTGGGCATCGCGCTTTTCATGCGCGTGCCCTCGCCGGCGGCGAGGATGACGGACAGGCAGGATCTCTGGCTCATAGGGCAACCGTATGAAAGGATTCAAAATCATCGCATGCTAGCAGCGGCGTGATGCTGCACCAATGCGGTTAAATTCCGGTGAGATGGTGGAGCAGATGGACTCTTGATCAGCAGATCCGCGGTTCGATCCTGTGCACCAAGTGGCAAATTACCCGAGCCGCCCGAGCGCCGGGAAAGTTTCCAGCAGCCAGTAGGATGCGCTCTGCACGCCACCGGTGAGAAAAAACACGCCGGCGACGACGAGCAGCGCGCCGATCGCTTTTTCCACACGGCCGAGATGGACGCGGAATTTGCCGAGGAAGCGCATGAAGGCGCCGGAGAACAGCGCCGCGATCAGGAAGGGGATGCCGAGCCCGAGCGAATAGGCGGCGAGCAGCAGCGCGCCCTCGCCCACCGTCTCGCGGCCGCCGGCTAAAGTCAGGATCGGCCCCAGCACCGGGCCGATGCAGGGCGTCCAGCCGAAGGCAAAGGCCAGCCCCATGACATAGGCGGCGATCATGCTGGCCGGCTTGCCCTGCGACTGGAAGCGCGCCTCGCGCGACAAAAGCGGGATGCGCAGGATGCCGAGGAAATTCAGGCCCATGATGATGATCAGCGCGCCCGCCACCATCGCCAGCGGTTCCTGCCAGACGCGCAGCAACCGGCCGATCGTCGAGGCGCCGGCGCCAAGCGCGACGAAGACGGTCGAGAAACCGAGCACGAAGGCAAGAGAGGCATAAAGCAGCGCGCCGCGTGCGCCTTCCCTTGCCGTAACGCCTCGATTGCCGCGGAAATCGTCGACCGAAACGCCGGCCATGTAGCAAAGATAGGGCGGCACCAGCGGCAGCACGCAAGGCGACAGGAACGAGATCGCCCCTGCCCCGACCGCGCTGACATAGCCGATGTCCAATGCCATTTCACGATGCCCCGGTTTTGCTGGCGCCGATATAGCGATGCCGGCGCCTTCGTGCCAATCACCATTGTGTGGCGCGTGCGTCGCTAGCCGAGGAAGAACGGCGGGCCGCTGCGCGTTCATTGGACGGGCACGCGATTGCCGCGTGCCCGTCGGCCTACCGCCCGGGCCGACACTGTCGGCGACTCCCTTCGGTAAAAACCCGATCCGTCAGTTCGCCAAAAATGTGATCTCCGCCATACACTCTAAGAGTGTATCGCTGTCGGCCAGTCCGCAAATTGGGCCCCGTCCCCTTGACCGATTGCAAAAGCACGGCCATGTGAGCGACGAAAAGAGTGGGATTTCGTCGTGCGCCGCGGAGCTCTTCCGCCGCCTCACAGCTGATAAGAGACCTCATGGACGTCGTCGTCGTCGAATCGCCGGCCAAGGCGAAGACAATCAACAAATATCTGGGCAAGAACTATAAGGTCTTGGCCTCGTTCGGCCATGTCCGCGATCTGCCAGCCAAGGACGGCTCGGTGCGCCCGGACGAGGACTTCGCCATGTCCTGGTCGGTGGACACCGCCTCCGGCAAGCGCCTCGCCGACATCGCCAAGGCGGTCAAGGACGCCGACGCCCTGATCCTCGCCACCGACCCGGATCGCGAGGGTGAGGCGATTTCCTGGCATGTGCTGGAAGTGCTGAGGCAGAAGCGCGCGCTGAAGGACAAGCCGGTCAGCCGCGTCGTCTTCAACGCCATCACCAAGGCCTCGGTGATGGAGGCCATGGCCAATCCGCGCCAGATCGATGCGCCGCTGGTGGACGCCTATCTCGCCCGCCGCGCGCTCGATTATCTCGTGGGCTTCACCCTCTCGCCGGTGCTGTGGCGCAAGCTGCCAGGCGCCCGTTCCGCCGGACGCGTACAGTCGGTGGCGCTGCGGCTGGTCTGCGACCGGGAATCCGAGATCGAGCGCTTCATCCGCGAGGAATACTGGCAGATCGCCGCCATCCTCAACACGCCGCGTAACCATAGTTTCGAGGCGCGGCTCACCGCCTATGCCGGCAAGAAACTGCAGAAGCTCGACATCGCCGACAAGGCCCAGGCCGACGACATCAAGGCTATGCTCGAAGGAGCGACCTTCAAGGCGCTGTCGGTCGAAGCCAAGCCCACCAAGCGCAATCCGGGTCCGCCCTTCACCACCTCGACGCTGCAGCAGGCCGCCTCCTCGCGGCTCGGCTTCTCGGCCAACCGCACCATGCAGGTGGCGCAGAAGCTCTATGAAGGCATGGACGTCGGCGGCGAGACCGCCGGCCTCATCACCTATATGCGCACCGACGGCGTGCAGATGGCGCCGGAGGCGATCACCGCGGCGCGCGATGCCATCGCCAGCGAGTTTGGCGCGAAATATCTGCCCGAAAACCCACGCTATTATTCGGTCAAGGCCAAGAACGCACAGGAAGCGCATGAGGCGATCCGCCCGACCGATTTCAAGCGCACGCCGGCTTCCGTTCGGCAATATCTCGATGCCGACCAGGCGCGCCTCTATGAGCTGATCTGGAAGCGCGCGATCGCCAGCCAGATGCAGCCGGCCGAAATCGAGCGCACCACGGTTGAGATCGAGGCGGTCAACGACGGCCGCACCGCCGAGCTTCGCGCGGTCGGATCGGTCGTCCGCTTCGACGGCTTCATTGCCGCCTACACCGACCAGAAGGAGGAGGACGCGGAGGATGAGGAAAGCCGCCGCCTGCCCGAGATCCGCGCCGGCGAACCGCTTGCCCGCGAGGCGATCAACGCCACCCAGCACACGACCGAGCCGCCGCCGCGCTATTCCGAGGCGTCGCTGATCAAGAAGCTGGAAGAGCTCGGCATCGGCAGACCGTCGACCTACACGGCGATCCTGAAGACGCTCGAGGACCGCGACTACGTCGCCATCGACCGGCGCAAGTTGGTGCCGCAGGCCAAGGGCCGGCTGCTCTCGGCCTTTCTCGAAAGCTTCTTCGAGCGCTATGTCGAATATGACTTCACCGCCTCGCTCGAGGAAAAGCTCGACGAGATCTCCGACGGCAAGCTCGCCTGGAAGGACGTGCTGCGCGATTTCTGGAAGGATTTTTCCGGCGCCGTTGACGACATCAAGGAGCTGCGCGTCTCAGACGTGCTCGATGCGCTCAACGACGAGTTGGCCCCGCTGGTTTTCCCGGCGCGGGAAGACGGCTCCAACCCGCGCATCTGCCCCAAATGCGGAACCGGCAATCTGTCGCTGAAGCTCGGCAAGTTCGGCGCCTTCGTCGGCTGCTCGAACTATCCGGAATGCTCCTATACCCGCCAGCTTGGCGACGCCGCCAATCCCAACGGCGAGAACGGCAACGGCGAGGACGGCGTCAAGCTGCTCGGCAAGGATCCGTACACCGCCGAGGAGATCACGCTCAGGAGCGGCCGCTTCGGCCCCTATATCCAGCGCGGCGAAGGCAAGGACGCCAAGCGATCGAGCCTGCCCAAGGGCTGGACCGCCGAGTCGATCGACCATGAGAAGGCGCTGGCGCTGCTGGCATTGCCGCGCGATGTCGGTAAGCATCCGGAAACCGGCAAGATGATCTCGGCCGGTCTTGGGCGTTACGGGCCCTTCGTGCTGCACGACGGCACCTACGCCAATCTCGAAAGCATCGAGGACGTGTTCTCGATCGGCCTGAACCGCGCCGTATCGGTGATTGCCGAGAAGCAGCAGAAGGGCAAGGGCGGCCGCAACGGGAGCACCCCGGCTGCGTTGAAGGAACTGGGCGAGCATCCCGACGGCGGCGGCAAAATCGTCGTGCGCGACGGCCGCTACGGACCCTATGTCAATTACGGCAAGGTCAACGCGACGCTGCCGAAGGGCAAGGATCCACAATCCGTCACGATGGAAGAGGCAATTGCCCTGATTGCCGAGAAGGAAGCCAAGGGCGGAGGCGGCAAGAAGCCGTTCCGCAGGGCGGCAAAGAAAGGATAGCACGACGTGGCGCGCAGGATCTCCGGAAGAAGTCACGGCGATCCGCGCAGCGCCGACACCAGGGCCAAGGTGGTCAAGGACGACTACCGGCCCTCGCGCGACGAAATCCTGCGCTACATCGCCGAGAACCCCGACCGCTCCGGCAAACGCGACATCGCCAAGGCTTTCGCACTGCGGGGCGAAGACCGCATCTGGCTCAAGGATCTGCTGCGCGACCTGCAGGATGAGGGCTTGCTGACCAGGAACCGCAAGCGGCTCACCCGCGCCGGCGCCCTGCGCCATGTCGCCGTGCTCGACATTTTCGGCCGCGATAACGATGGTGTGCTTCTGGCGCATCCGACCGAATACACCGGCCCAGGCTCGCCGCCCGTGATCGCCATCCGAATTTCGCGCGGCGCCAGCGGCCCGGTTCCGGGCATCGGCGCCCGCGTGCTGGCCAAGACCTTCCCGACCGACGATCCCTCCGGCCCCGCCTATACCGGGCGGGTGATGAAGATTTTCGAGAAGCGCAGCGAAGCCGTGCTCGGCGTCTTCCGCGTGCTGAAGGACGGCACCTTCCGCATCGAGCCGGTGGAACGCCGCCAGCCCGAGTTGATCGTCGACAAGGAATTCCAGAACGGCGCCAAAAACGGCGATCTGGTCGAGGTCGAGGCGGCGCGCGCTTCGCGCTACGGCCTGCCGCGGGCCAAGGTGCTGGCGGTGCTCGGCTCGCTGACCAGCGAGAAGGCGGTCTCGATGATCGCGATCCACGCCCACGACATCCCCCATATCTTTCCGGCCGATGTGATCGTCGAAGCCGACGCCGTGAAGCCGGTGGCGCTTGCCGAGCGCGAGGACTGGCGCGATCTGCCGCTGGTCACCATCGATCCGGCCGACGCCAAGGACCATGACGACGCGGTGTTCGCCACGCCCGATACGGATGAGAAGAATCCCGGCGGCGTCATCGTCACCGTGGCAATCGCCGATGTCGCGGCCTATGTCCGCTACGGCACGCCGCTCGACCGCGAGGCGCTGAAGCGCGGCAATTCGGTCTATTTCCCGGATCGCGTCGTGCCGATGCTGCCCGAGCGCATCTCCAACGATCTTTGCTCGCTGCGCGAAGGCGAGGACCGTCCGGCGATCGCCGTGCGGATGACCTTTTCGGCGGAAGGCCGCAAGCTCAGGCACTCCTTCCACCGCATCATGATGAAATCAGCGGCCAAGCTCGCCTATCCGCAGGCGCAGGCGGCGATCGACGGCGTGCCCGACGACAGGACCGGGCCGATCCTCGATCGGGTTCTCAGGCCGCTGTGGGACGCCTATGCCGTGCTCAAACGCGGCCGCGACAGCCGCCAGCCGCTCGAACTGGAGCTGCCGGAACGCAAGATCCTGCTCAAGCCCGACGGCACCGTCGACCGGGTCGTCGTGCCGGAGCGCCTCGACGCCCACAAGCTGATCGAGGAGTTCATGATCCAGGCCAATGTCGCGGCCGCGGAGACGCTTGAAGGCAAGAAAGAGCCGCTCGTCTACCGCATCCACGACGCGCCGTCGCTGGCGAAACAGGAATCGCTGCGCGAGTTCCTGCACACGCTTGGCCTGTCGCTGGCGCGCGGCGCGCAGATGCGGCCCGGGCAGTTCAACGGCATTCTGGAGCGGGTGCGCGGCGCCGACAACGAGGCGCTGGTCAATGAAGTGGTGCTGCGCTCACAGAGCCAGGCGGAATACTCGCCGAAGAACATCGGCCATTTCGGTCTCAACCTGAGACGTTACGCGCATTTCACCTCGCCGATCCGGCGCTATGCGGATCTCATCGTGCATCGCGGATTGATTGCTGCGCTCGGCCTCGGTCCCGGCGGCCTGACGCAGCAGGACGCGGATCGCCTGGAGGAGGTCGGCGCGCTGATCTCGGCCACCGAACGCCGCGCCATGGCGGCCGAACGCGACACGGTCGACCGGCTGATCGCGGCCTATCTGGCCGAGCGCATCAACGACACCTTCGACGCGCGCATCTCCGGCGTCACCAAGGCGGGACTCTTTGTCCAATTGCCGCAGTATGGCGCGGATGGTTTCATCCCGGTGTCAAGTTTGAACGGCGATTACTATATCTACGATGAAACCGCTCGATCGCTGTTCGGAGAGCGCACCGGCAAGGGCTATCAGCTAGCCGACCGCGTCGAAGTGCGGCTGCTCGAGGTTGCGCCGATGGCGGGCGCGATGCGTTTCGAGATGCTGAGCGACCCGAAGCCGCTGCAAGGCTCGCGACGGTCGTTCCACAAGGCCAAGAGCCGCGCCCGCGCGTCGCAGTCGCGCGTGGGGCCCCGCGGCAGGAGAAGATGATGTCGAAGGGCATGGAAGAACAGGTTTTCGGCGGCGAGCACCATTCGGGTCGCGTCGCGCGCCCGCTGTGGACGGCAATCAAGCGCGGCATGCTTGGCCGCTGCCCGCATTGCGGCGAAGGCAAGCTGTTCGGCGCCTTCACCAAGCCCGTCGACAAATGCGGCGTCTGCGGCGAGGAGCTTCATCACCATCGCGCCGACGACCTTCCCGCCTATCTGGTGATCGTCATCGTCGGCCACATTGTGGTTGGTGCCTTCATGACCGTGGAGGCCACGACCACGCTTTCGACCTGGCAGCACGCGCTGATCTGGGTGCCGCTGACCATTATTCTGGCCCTCGCGCTGTTGCAGCCGGTCAAAGGCGCCGTCATCGGCCTGCAATGGGCGCTCTATATGCACGGCTTCGGCGGCGAGAAGGACGAGTTTGAGCCGCATTCCTAAGCCTGGAGCGGTTCTGCCCTTGATAGAAACAACGCCCATCTCCGAGCACTTGAATTCCAGATCAAAAACCGCTGCGCGCTTTTCCTGGAACTGCTCCGGCAGCGACGTTTGGTCCGGGGCTGGTGCAAAGGCCCGAACACGCAAGCCACTTTCGCGTTCGAGAAGTTTCCGCTAGGTCGAGCGCATGGAAGGAATGACCAAGGCGGATGTCGACAAGCTCGATAAAGGCTTGGCCGTGCACGGCGGTCGGGCGCTTCGCCCGCGCGATGCCGCAACCTTGATCCTGCTCGACCGGAGCGGTAGCGACGTTGTGGTGCTGATGGGCCGGCGCCATGCCGGCCACGCCTTCATGCCGGGAAAATTCGTCTTCCCCGGCGGCCGCACCGATCCCGCCGACAGCCGCGTTCCGGTGGCTGCCCCGCTGCATCGTGAGGAAGAGGCAAGGCTTGTGAGCGGCCCTGGCCGCGCGAGCGCCGCACGGGCGCGCGCCATCGCCATGTCGGCAATTCGTGAGACTTACGAGGAAGCCGGCCTGCTGATCGGCCGTAAAGGCCCGTTCGCGACCGCCAAGCGCGATTGGCAGGGTTTCGTCGAACACGGCGTCGCACCGTCGCTGGATGCCCTGCGCTTTATTGCGCGCGCCATCACGCCGCCCAACCGCGTGCGCCGCTTCGATACCAGGTTCTTCAGCGCCTGGCGTGAGGATGTCGCCGTCGAATTGCCCGACGGCGGTCCAACCAACGAGTTGGAAGAGCTCGTCTGGCTGCCGCTTGGCGACGCTCGCAAGGCCGACATTCCCGACATCACCCGCATGATCCTGGAAGAACTGGAAAAGCGGCTCGCCCACGATCCGTTGCTGCGTCCGGGCGGCGCAGTGCCGTTCTTCCGGCTCATCCGAAACCGCTTCGTTCGCGAAGTCCTTTAGAAGCAGAGCATCCCCATCGATGACGGTCGATACCCAGCAACAGGGCGACGAACGCGTACGCTGGCTGCCGATGACTGCGGCGATCTCCTCGATCAGCGTGGTCGGCATCGCCATCGGCCTCGGCATGCCGCTGCTCAGCGTCATCCTCGAATCGCGCGGCCACTCGGCCTCGATGATCGGCCTCAACACGGCGGTCGCCGGACTCGCCTCGGTCGCCGGCGCGCCGCTCGCCACGCCGCTAGCCATGCGCCTCGGCGTCGCCCGGACCATGCTTTTGATGATCGCCGTCGGCGCGCTCGCTTTTGTCGGCTTCCATTTCGCGCCGGCGTTCTGGATGTGGTTTCCGCTCCGCGTCGCGCTGCATATCTCGCTGACGGTGCTCTTCATTCTGTCGGAATTCTGGATCAGCACCTCGGCGCCACCGCATCGTCGCGGTCTTGTGCTTGGCATCTACGCCACGGTGCTTTCCCTGGGCTTCGCCGCCGGGCCGTGGCTGTTCGCCCATGTCGGCTCCGGTGGCTTCCTGCCGTTCGGCGTCACCATTGCGCTGGTGACGCTCGCTGCCATCCCGGTGCTGGCGGCTCGCAACGAGAGCCCGGCGATCGTCGCCGACGGCGAAACCAGCCATTTCCTGCGCTATATCTGGATGGTGCCCACCGCGACCTTCGCTGTGCTGGTGTTCGGCGCCGTCGAGACCGGCGGCTTTTCGTTGTTCCCGGTCTATGGCAGCCGCATCGGTTACTCGGAGGCCGACGCCGCGTTGTTGCTGACGATGATCGGCCTGGGCAACGTGCTGCTGCAGATACCGATCGGCATGATCAGCGACCGCGTCTCGGACCGCCGCTACCTGCTTCTGGCCTGCGCCACGGTCGGCCTCATCGGAACCGTGTTCATGCCTTTCTTTGCCAAGGACTGGCACCTGATGGCGGCCCTCCTGTTCGTCTGGGGCGGTGTGGTGGCGGCCATGTACACGATCGGCCTTGCGCATCTCGGTTCCCAGCTTTCCGGCCATGAGCTCGCCTCCGCCAACGCCGCCTTCGTGCTCTGCTATGGCGTCGGCATGGTGATCGGCCCGCAGGCGATCGGCATCGGCATGGACGCCTTCGGCCCCTCGGGCTTCGGCTGGTCGCTGGCGCTGTTCTTTGCCGCGTACATGCTCCTGGTCCTCGTCAGGCTGGTGCGAAAGATCCTCTAGTGAAAATGTCGCCCGGCACCGGGCCATGCTGACATCACCGTGTCAGCAGGCCCCCTGCTATACCCCTCGCTCCAATGCAGGAAGAATGAGGACATAGCGATGATCGACAGCGGCTTTGAAACCAAATCCCTCAGGATGGAACTGCTTCTGCTCGTCACCTTCCAGGCGCCGGCGGCCGATGTCGAGCGCATCATGGAGGCGGTGGTGGCGATCACACCGCTGCACATGGGCAAGTATGACGGCAATGCCTACCAGTCGGCGCAAGGCATCGAGCGCTACCGGACGCTCGAAGGCTCTGCCGCGGGCGCCGAGATTGAGTTGCGCAGGCGGCCGGGCACGGTCGAGGTGTCGTTCGAACTGCCCGACGATCAGGCGCTCGCCGCCCGTGTCGTCGAAGCGATATTCCAGGCCCATTCCTACCAGGAGCCTGTGATCCGCATCCAGCCGCTGCTGACCAGCCGTTCCAAGGGACTCGACGACCATACCAATCCGAACCGCTGGTGGAACACGACCGGCGACTGGAAGAAGGCCGATCTGCAGGTCAGGGAGAACGCCTGACGCGGCCGTCAAAACGGGGCAAGAAGGCGCTTGGGCTTGACTTTCCGGGCGCGTTCTTTATGTGTCGCGCCAAGTTTCCCGCGTCCGGGTGTTTTCCCCGTGCTCCAGCGGCCAAAACTCCACGAACATTAACGGACGAACATCATGGCCAAAGCCGCAAACATCAAGATCAAGCTTCTGTCGACCGCCGACACCGGTTTCTTCTACGTGACCAGCAAGAACAGCCGCACCAAGACGGACAAGCTGTCCTTCCGCAAGTACGACCCGATCGCCAAGAAGCACGTCGAGTTCAAGGAAACCAAGATCAAGTAATCTGGTTGATCCTGAAATGCCAGAACGCCGCCTTTGAGGCGGCGTTTTTGTTTCAGCGGGCGGATGCTCGAGCAACGAAGCCCGCTGCTGCCTGACGCTGAATCATGCATGAGAAAAGGGGGCCGGTCGGCGGTTGGCAGCGGTACGAGGAGGCCACTATGCGCCAGCGCCGGCCGGCCGACCCCACGGACCCAGGAGATGCGGCGGACCTGAGCATCATGGGGTATTTTTTGGATCGAGCCGGGCAGTCTACCCTCGTGCCGGCTTCGTCTTCGTTCTATGCGAAGCAGATTTGCGCAAGAACGTATGAAAATCAACCATTTCTTAACCACGGCTGCCGAATCGCTTGGATTAAGGTAAATTCCTAACCCTATCGGGTTGACGCGGAATTAGGGCTTCCGTGCCTAAGCGCATCGCGGCGAAAGGGTTTCAGGCAACGCGCTTAAGCCTTCTGGTCTTATCCATGTCGGTGCGCCAAAACTGCTGCGCACTTTTGGGTGACATGGATTAGGCGGCCTTGGCGACAACCCGGTTGCGGCCGCCGCTCTTGGCCTCATAGAGCGCAAGGTCGGCTCGCTTCATCAGTGCCGCGACCGTATCGGCTCCCCTCAGCACCGATGACACGCCGACGCTGACCGTCACCTCGATCGTCTTGCCAGCGCTGCCGATCGCGAAGGGCGCCTGCGCGATCTCGGCGCGGATACGCTCAGCCACCTTCTCGGCGATGGGCCCGTCGGTATCCGGCATGACCACGACGAACTCCTCGCCGCCGAAGCGGCAGGCGAGATCGATGCCGCGCACGTTCTTGCGCAGCCGCCTGGCGAATTCGCGCAGAACGTCGTCGCCGCCGTCATGGCCATGGGCGTCATTGATGGATTTGAAACGGTCGAGATCGGTGATCATCACCGAGAGCGGCCGCCGTCGCGCCACGGCGCGGTCGAACAGCGTCTCAAGATGGCTGTCCAGGTAGCGGCGGTTGTGCAGCCCGGTCAGCCCGTCGGTCACCGCCATCTCGATGGTCTGGGTGACGCTGGCGCGCAGTTGATCATTGTAGCGCTTGCGCCGCACCTGCGTGCGCAGGCGCGCCGTCAGCTCATGCTGATCGATCGGCCGCGTCAGATAGTCGTTGATGCCGAGTTCGAGGCCGCGGATGATGCGGCCCTCCTCCCCCTCATCGGCCAAGAGCATGATCGGCAGGAAGCGGGTGCGGTCGAGCGAGCGCAGTTGCGAGCAAAGCCGGAGCGCATCGAAATCGGCGAAGGCCGTCGAGATCAGCACGCATTCAAAGGCAGTCTCCGCGGCCTGGAAGAATCCGGCATTCGGATCGGTGGCGACGTCGAGCTCGGCGCTGCCGCGCAGCATCTTCCGGATCCGCTCGATCGACGACTTGCGCTCGTCCACCAGAAGCACCTTGGGCTTGGTGTCTTCCGTCGCGAAGTTGCGGCTGAGCAGCTCTTCGATGCCGATGTTACGCGTGGTCGAGGCGCGCAGCCGCAATTCGTCGGTCAGCGACTTCAGCCGGACAAGGCTCTTCACCCGCGTCATCAGTTGCAGATCATTGACCGGCTTGGTCAGGAAATCGTCGGCGCCGGCCTCGAGGCCGCGCACCCGGTCGGACACTTGGTCGAGCGCGGTGATCATGACCACCGGAATATGCGATGTCGCCGGGTCGCTCTTCAGCCGCTTGCAGACCTCGAAGCCGTCAATGCCTGGCATCATCACGTCGAGCAGCACGACATCGACCTTGCCGTTCTCGCAGGTCTCGATCGCATCCGGTCCGTTGCCGGCCGTCAGCACCTCGAAATATTCCGCCAGCAGCCGAACCTCGAGCAGCCGCACATTGGCGGGGATGTCATCGACGACGAGGATCCGCGCGGTCATCTCAAAGGCTCCGGCTCAAGCATCGCCCAGATAGGATTTGATCGTTTCGATGAAGCGCGGCACCGAGATCGGCTTGGAAATATAGGCCTCGCAGCCGCCCTGGCGGATACGCTCCTCATCGCCCTTCATCGCGAAGGCGGTGACGGCGATGACCGGGATCGAGTGCAATTCGTCGTCTTCCTTCAGCCACTTGGTCACTTCCAGGCCAGAAACCTCGGGCAGTTGGATGTCCATCAGGATCAGGTCCGGCCGGTGCTGGCGCGCCAGATCCAGCGCCTCCAGCCCGTTGCGCGTGCGGACCGTCTCGTAACCGCTGGCTTCGATGAGGTCCCGAAAGAGCTTCATGTTGAGCTCATTGTCCTCGACGATCATGACCTTCTTAGCCATCAATTTCCCGTCCCGACGGTCCCCTGAGCCGAAGACCGCCGTCATGCGTCCTTGCCGGATCGCACCCAACCCACCTGTACCCTACGTCAATATGATTGACGAAACGCAAACCTGCCGTTGGAAAAGCAGACCGATTCCACTTGCGGCTGCAGGGCTGAAGCGGCTGAGACTTGCCGCAAGCGACGCTTGCCATTACTGCGGAAGAAAGACTCAACATGCACATCGGCAAAAGGTAATGATGGCGAACGCAGCGTCAATGCGCGAGGAGGCGGAAACCCTTGCCGTCAGGGCGCTTGGCTTCGTCGCCAGCGATCCGGAGCTGTTGCCTCGCTTCCTGGCGATAACCGGCATCGAGGCGCGGTCGATCCGCCAGGCAGCCGCGGAGCCGGGCTTCCTTGCCGGCGTGCTGCAGTTCATCCTCGCCCATGAGCCGACGCTTTTGCGTTTTGCCGAGGAAACGGGCACGCCACCGGCCGCCGTCGGCAAAGCCTTGCGTGCGCTGCCCCTCGGCAATGACGATCATGAGCGCTCGACATGAGCGACGATCCCGAGACCGCGCGCCAGATCGAAGAGTTGGCCGCCGACGACCGGCCGCTGCTGGTGCTCGATGTCGATGATGTCGTGCTTGAATTCGTCCGGCCCTTTCCGCATTTCCTGAAGACGCGCGGCTTCCGGCTGTCGCTCGCCTCCTTCCGCCTCACTGGCAACATTGCCGAGAGGGCATCCGGCCGGCTGATCGAGCAGGCCGAGGTCGCGGCCCTTCTCGGCGATTTCTTCGATGCCCAGGCCGATTGGCAAAGCATCACCGATGGCGCCGCGGAGGCACTGGCGTCGCTCGGACAGCGCGCCGAGATCGTGCTCCTGACCGCGATGCCGCACAAGCACCGCGCCGTGCGCCGGGCGCATCTCGACGTGCTCGGCCTGAACTACCCGCTGCTGACCACGGAAATGGCGAAGGGACCGGCGATCGCCAAGCTGCGCGGCGCCACGGGTAGGCCGGTCGCCTTCGTCGATGACCAGCCCACCAACCTGATTTCGGCGCGCAATTCGGTCGCCGACGCGCATCTCTTCCACCTGATGGCCGACAACACGCTGCGCGCCTTCCTGCCGCCGACGCCGGACGACATCATTACCGTCGACAACTGGCGGGAGGCGACCCCGAAGATCGCCGGCGCGCTCGGTCTCTGAAGCGCGTCGCGCTGGCGCGGATCCAGGCGACGGGCTTTGAGTCTCTGTTTTTGTGCATGTCGTTTTCGCAAAGCCGCTGCACGCTTTTGCGCGACATGCATTACTTCAAGCGTTCAGGGCTTCAATTTCGCCCCTGCCCCGCCGTTGTCGTCCTGACCTGATCCGTCATCCTGGCCGGCGCCGTCGTCCTGAATGGCATCGGCCGGCTTCAGCATGGCGCCGTTGACCGTGACGGACCCATCGGCCTTGGTGTTGATCATCCATTCCAGCCGGCCGTCCGGCAGCGTCCTGCCAAAACCTTTGACAGCCAACGCGAACGGAAAGGCCTGCGCCATCTGCTCATCGCTCTTGGCCGCTTCCTTCAGGGCATCGACGATCTTGTCGTAGCCGGCGATGTCGATGGTAACGCTTCCATCTGTTTTCTTGCTATCCGGGAAAAACACCTCGCCTTCCATGGCGACTTCGATATCGCCATTCTTCACCGTCGAGTGCCTGAACACGACCTTGGGCTTCTTGGCCTTGAAATCGTCGACCAAGGCCTTGCCGAATTCATCTGGCAGCGGCGGATTCTTACTGAGATCAAAGGCTTCGATCGTCTTCCTCGCCATCGTATCGAGATCGATATTGGCGCCGCCGAAGTTCAGGTCGATGTCCGTTGGCAACAGCGGCACCGTCCATTCAGGCAGGGTCTGGTGCGGGATCGTCAGCCCGGAAGCCTTGATCGTGTAATCGACCTTGCCGTTCTGGGAGACGCCGTCCATGCCGAATGCAGTGCTGAATTGCGCCGCCCCGAATTTGCCGACAGGGGTCTCCACCTCGAAATTCTTGAAGCCGTAATTGCCGTCGACCCTTTCCCAGATCGGCAGCGCGGCCAGCAAGAGCGATTTGAGCTCAGCCTGGTTCGCCTTGAGTTTGGCTTCGTCCTCATTGGCCACGGCAAAGGCAAGCAGATCGAGCATCGACTTCGTGCGCACGCCCTTGCCGTTCGCATCCACCGACAGTTCCGGCGTTCTCAGCGTCAGCGGAAAATTCATTCCGTTGTCGGGATCGTCGATCTTGATCGTCTCCACGAAGCTCGAGACTTTCTGCGTCGCCGTGAAGTCGACGCCGCCACTGGCCGATTTGCTGGCGGCAATGGTTGCGGTGCCCGCCCCGGCGGTGACCTCTGCCTGCTGCTTGGCCTCTCGCGATGTCATCGTCATTCCGGCCATCGAACTGGCGCCACTGGTGAACGCTGCCAAGTTCGGATCGTAAACGGCGGTGCCTTTGCCGTCCTTGACCGTGATCTGCATGCTTTGCGGGCCTTTTGGTCCGTTGAATTCGAAGGACATGCTTTGGGAGAAATCCGAGGCGACGTCCCAGGACCCATCGCTGCGCGGCTTCACCATCAAGGCATAGGGCTCGAGATCGAATTTCAGCGGCTTCGGGTCGGGCAGGGCATCGACCAGAGCCTTGATGTCTACCGCAATTTTGTAGGCATCGCCTTCGGCCGAAACCTTGAGCACGCCTATGTCGAACGCCTGCTTGCCGAAGTAGCGCGCCAGGTTGTCGGAAAGCTGCTTCGCGCCCTGGCTGTCGACCGTCTGGGCGAAGGCTGGCGCGCTGAACGCGAGAACTGCAACAATTGGCAAAACACGCTTCACGTCAATTCTCCGTCAGGCTCGGAAGGCGAAATCGTTTCGTACTTCTGGTAAGAAAAAAGCGGTACAGCCGCAAGGGACGACTGTACGCCAAAAGCCCGCGCCGCTAAAGCACCAGGCGCATCAGCGGCCTGCCTGGCTTGCGCTCCAGAAGCCTCTCGAACCCGGCCTTCTCGAACACGCGCGACGAGCCGACGAACAGCCCGATCGAACGCGAATCGCGCGACAGATCGATCGGGCAGGCTTCCAGCAGCCTGGCGCCATTTTCGCGGGCAAAGGCGATGCCGCCGTCGACGAGACGATGAGTGATGCCCCTGCCCCGCGCCTTGGCGCGAATGAAGAAGCAGGAAATCGCCCAGACGTTCGGGTCGTGGGCGTCCGCGGGATCGACAGGCGCCGAGCCCCTGCCCTGATTGTTCCATTCGGGCACGTCGGCGCGCGGACCCATCTGCATCCAGCCGACAGCCTTGCCGTCCTCGAAAGCCAGAAGCCCCGGCGGCGGGCCGGCTTCGATGCGCGCCTTGATGTGATCCTTGTTGCGCTCGCGGTCGCTCGCCCGCCGCTCCGCCGGGGTCAGCCGGAAATGCGTGCACCAGCAGCCGTAACAGGCGCCCTGCTTGCCGAAGAGATCCTCGAAATCGGTCCAACGCTCAGGACTCAGCGGCACTATGGTCGTGCTCATACGTTCTCCCCAGGCCAAGCTTGTTGCCGGCCCTGCACTGTCGTACCATTGCGTTTGTTCTCTTTATGTTCGCAGCGATGGCGGCTCCTGTCAACAATCCCGAACACGGCTTTTGTCGCGACTGCCTGGCTTTTCAGCGCAGCGAGACGCGCCGTTGCGAGCGCTGCGGCAGCCCGCGCCTTGTCGGCCACCCCGAGCTCTATCGGCTACACATCGCCCATATCGATTGCGATGCGTTCTACGCCGCCATCGAAAAGCGCGACAATCCGGCGCTGAAGGACAAGCCGGTGATCGTCGGCGGCGGCAGGCGCGGTGTCGTCTCCACTGCCTGCTACATCGCCCGTATCCAGGGCGTGCGCTCGGCGATGCCGATGTACAAGGCGCTCGAGGCCTGTCCCGAGGCCGTGGTGATTCCGCCGAACATGGAAAAATATGTCGGCGTCGGCCGCGAGGTGCGCGCGCTGATGCAGGCGCTGACGCCGCTGGTCGAGCCGCTGTCGATCGACGAAGCTTTTCTCGACCTCGCCGGTACCGAGCGGCTGCATGGCATGCCCCCGGCGCTTGTGCTGGCCCGCTTCGCGCAGACCGTCGAAAAGGAACTCGGCATAACCGTTTCCGCCGGTCTCTCTTACTGCAAGTTCCTGGCCAAGATCGCGTCGGATTTCCGCAAGCCGCGCGGCTTTTCGGTCATCGGCGAGGCGGAGGCGCGGAGCTTCCTCGCCGAGCAGCCGGTCACGCTGATCTGGGGCGTCGGCAAGGCCTTGGCCGCGACGCTCGAGCGCGACGGCATCCGCACCATTGCCCAGTTGCAGCGCATGGAGCGCGGCGAGCTGATGCGCCGTTACGGTGTCATGGGCGACCGGCTCTACCGGCTTTCGCGCGGCGAGGACGACCGCCGCGTCGATCCCGACGGCGATGCCAAGAGCGTGTCGGCCGAAACGACCTTCGACAACGATATCGGCTCGCTGGCAGAATTGGTGCCGGTGCTGCGCGGCCTGTCGGAAAAAGTCTCGGCGCGGCTGAAGAAATCCGGCATTGCCGGGCGCACCGTGGTGCTGAAGCTGAAAACGCAGGACTTCAAGCTGCGTACCCGCAACCGCCAGCTTGGCGATCCGACACGGCTGGCCGATCGCATCTTCCAGACCGGGCTCGATTTGTTGCGTCGCGAGGCCGACGGCACGAAATTCCGCCTGCTCGGCATCGGCGTCAGCGATCTTTCCGACGACGGGAAGGCCGATCCGCCGGATCTGGTCGACGTCCAGTCCCGCAAGCGCGCGCTGGCCGAAACCGCAATCGATGAGCTGCGCGACAAGTTCGGCAGGAAGGCCGTCGAGACCGGTTATACGTTCGGCAAGGGCCGTGCTGCCAATCCGCCCGAGCCGCTCGAGGACTGAGACTGGTTGGCATTCATGGCGGGCTTGATCAGGTGCGATGCAGGTCGATCCGGCTCGTCACCATGGTCGTGCCGGTTTTCGGATCCGTGTCGGTCACTGTCAGCCGCATGCTGTCGCTGCCGGTCTTTTCGACGGTCAACTGCGCTTTGCGGTCGCCATTGACCTCCTTTGCCCAACGGATGCCGAGATTGAGCGCGTTGCCCGAACGGCTGCCGTTCAATTGCGCCGGCCCGGTACGTGAGCCGATATAGACGCCGCTATAGCCCCTGCCGGTGGCCTTCAGATCCGCGCTGATCTCCCGCGTCATCAAGATCAGCCCGCGGCATTTGCCGTCGAGCGACAGCGAGGTCGAGGTGGCGCCGGATTGGAAGTCGCAGGAGATATTCACCGTCGGCGCATTCGCGCTCACCTTGAAGGTGCCGTTGCCGGCGAAGCTGCCCTGGAACGAGCGCAGGAAATCGGCATCGTCGGCATAGGCACTGGCCGCAGTCATCAGGCAGCCGGCGAGAACGAGCGGAACCACTGGTCTCATGGAAAGTCTCCCCCGTTTGGAGCCGAAACGCGCCTCCTGGCCTCGGAAGGCGCAAACAGACTCAGGAACGCAAGCGATCTTGGCAGGTTCCCCTGCCGATATGACCGTTTTGCAACAAGGCCAGTTGGCGTGAGGGTATTTTAAGCCTGGCACGGCTCAGGCCGAGAGCGCGGCCTTCACCCAATCCAGCCGCGCTGCCGGCACCAACCCGTAATTGTAGAAATTGATGCCGTCGACATCAGCCATCCGCGCCGGGCTGACCTTCGCCGCGAGCAACTGCGGACCGGCCATTTCCGGGTAGAAAAGCCGGTAGCCGGTGCCGAGAAACTTCCCGGCGCCGAGCGCGGCGCGGCCGGCCGTCACCAAGCTTGCGACATCCTCGGCCTGCATGTCATAGGCGCACAGCATCGCCCCGTCGCAGACCTTGCCGAGAGCCGCCAGATCGCAGCCTCCCAGCCAGCCGTCCTTGAGATCGATGATGAGGACCTTGGTGGCTGGATGCGCCACCTCGCGCAACTCGGCGACCAGACTGGTCACCGGCTCGAAGCGCCAGAGCAGATAGGCGTGTAGCTCCGGCCACGGCCCGAAAACTTCGAGTCCGCTCGCTGGAAAACCGGGGAAGCGCCGCTCCGGCACTGCGCGCTCGCAGGTCTCGACGATCCATTGCCGGACGAGCTCTCGCGCCGGTTCGGCGTTGATGCCGGCTTTGGCTGCGCGTTCGATACAGGACGGACAGAAGCACAGCGACAGCAGGAAATCCTCCTCGGGCGTCAGCCCAACGCCGTCCTTCTCGTGATGGTACTCATGAGCAAATCCCATGAAGGAAGGGCTTTCGAGTTCGATCGTGTCCGGCTGGTACCCGTGCGAGATGTCCGCAACCAGCGCCCGCACATAGGCGCGCGCGTCGGGATGCGAGGGACAGAGATTGTAGTAGTTGGGATCGCCGAAGGCATTGCGCGTAACCGCCTCGCGATGAAGCATGCCGAGGCGGGTGTTGTGCAGGCACACCGTCCAGCAAGAGACCCCGGGGCCGCCCTCTTCCCGCCGGCGGACGAGTTGGCCAAGCACGTCGCCGCCTTCGCCGATCACATCGGCGACCTTGGGCTGGATGGCGAGGTCGGCCCATCGCGCCGCTGACGGCTTGAAATAGATGGTGCCATCCTCTGGAAAATAGGCTTTCCGCCGCGGGCTGCGCGGCTGCAGGAAGCGACCGGCATGATAGGAGGTGGCCAGGCTGATCATGTTGAGGCCGGCGCGCTGGACAATATCGCGCTCGACGGTCTCCAGGCCGAGATCCTGAATGTCCCAGGGATATGTCCACATCGAAAGCTGCATGCTCATCCTCGGTTCTTCGCCCCTTCCGGTGCCGGCGTCAGCCTTCGACCGGCTCGGCCACTTGCATCAGGCAGTCGCCGGCCTCGCACATGGTGTGCAGCCGGCGCGACAGCACAATGCCGCTTTCGGAAAAATGCAGCGCCTCCTCGGCAAGCTCCAGCCGTTCGAGATCGTGATACCATCCCGCCAGTTGGCCAGCGCTGACGCTGTCGCCGAGGCGGACCGCAGGCTCGAACCAGCCGCGCCGCGTCGCGTAGATGCCCTGGCTGTGCCTCGACAGCGAAAGCAACCGCGTCGGCTTCGCCGGCTCTACGTCCGATGTGAGCACCGGCGCCGCGACCACGCCCAGCACGACCATCAGGCGATCGAGCGCGCGAGCGGTAAGCGTCATCGAATCAACGGTAGCGGTTCCGCCGCCGCCGAATTCGCCGCTGAGGCCGATGGCGCCAGCCCGACGCGCGGCACCCATCGAGGTCGGCGAGGCCTGGCCGTTGTCTGCGACGAAGCCGAATGGCATCCCGAGCGCGCGCATTAGCTCGACACCCCGCCGATGGCGCTCGGCATCGGCATTGCGCTCGACCAGCGCCGTCGGCAGATGCTCCATCGAGGTGCCGCCCGAATGGATGTCGAAGACGACATCGTGACGGGGAAACAGTTCCGTTTCCAGGAAATGGGCGAGCCGACTCGTCGGCGTGCCCGACGCCTCGCCCGGGAACGCCCGGTTGAGGTTGCCGCCGTCCAGCGGTGAGCAGCGCTTGGCGGCCATGACCGCCGGCGCATTCGCCATCGGCAGGATCGTGATGCGACCGCTTATTGCGGCCGGATCGAGCTGGCGGATCAGCTTGGCCAGCGACAGCTCGCCCTCATACTCGTCGCCATGGTTGCCAGCCATCAGCAGCAGTGACGGACCCTCCCCGTTGCGAATGGTGCAGATCGGCACCTTGATCTGGAAATAGGGCGAGCGGTCGACCGAGAACGGAATGCTGAGATAGCCGAGCGTTTTGCCATCGCGGTCGAAATCGAGCGTGTGGACAAGGCCGGTATGCATGCTGTCCTCTCAAACGGCCGCGACGGCGGTGACCTCGATGCGCAGGTCCGGGTCGGCCAGACGCGCTTCGACGCAGGCGCGTGCCGGCAGGCGCTCGCGATCCACCCAGGCATCGTAGATCTTGTTCATCGCGTCGAAATCGCCGATCTGCGGCAGGAAGATATTGACCGCCACGAGCTTCGACTTGCTGCTGCCGGCCTCATGCAGCAGCGCCTCGACCTTGGCCAGAACATCGCTGGTCTGCGCTTCGATGCCCGCCTTGCGGTCGTTGGCGACCTGGCCGGCTATGTGCACCATGCCGCCATACACCACCGCCTGCGACATGCGAGGGCCGGACTGGAAGTATTTAATCATCTTGGATCCTTTCGAGATCTGCTTGGAGGCCTGGTCAGCCGAAATAGGTCGGAAAGGCATGGGCCACACGACCGGTCTCATCCACGCCGAAGATAACGCGATAGCGGTCGAGGCAGGTGCAGGGATGCGAAATGCCGAATTCGATGACGTCGCCGACCGCGATGTCGTCGCCAGGCCGGAGAGCCAGGAAGGCATGCTGATCGTTGAGCTTGATTACCTGTGATTTCTCAGATGAAGCCGGCAGCGGCTCGCCCGAACGATATATCATGAGCGGCTTGGGAAAACCCTGGTCGAAGGAGACGTCGCGCATGCCCATGCCGCAAATGGCGAGATCAGGTTCCGGCCGCGAAAGCACTTCGGCCCAGACACGCAGGACCGGACGGAAAGAATTACGCGCCGAGGCGCTGGCGCCGCCGATCTCGAACCCGCTGCGGCTGTCGACCGCGCCAAGCGCTCGGTCATAGACGCCGTGGTCATGGAAGAAGATGGCGCCGCTGCGCAGCACAAGCGTCGCCTTGCCGTCCTGTTCGACCAGCGGCGAAAGCGCGGCCACCACCCTGTCGAAGAAAACCGACCCGCCGGCCGTCACGACCAGGGGAACCTCGCCGCCGACGCGAGCGCGAAGCCTGAGGAACATGTCGCCCACCGATGCCAGCAGCGCAGAGACCGCTTCATCGGTGCGCACCGGATCAGGCTGAGCGGCAGCGCCCTCATAGGTGCCGACGCCGGCAATCCGCAGCCGCCCGCCGGTCGCAGCGATGGCATCGGCGATTGCCTCGGCCTCTGCCGTGGTTCGTGCTCCCGCCCTCGCCGCCCCGAGCTCGACCAGGACACGCAACGGCGGGAGATCGGCAGCTGCCCGCCACGCATCGGCCAGTGCCCGCACGGCTGCGACCGAGTCGGCGAAGACATAGAGCTCGGCATCCGACCACGCGCCAGCCAGTTTCGCGAGCCGGCTCGCACCACCGGCGCCGCCGACCTCGTTGGCAATGATCAGCCTCGAGAGGCCCGCCTTCAGCATCACCGTTGCCTGCCTTATATCGGCGACCGTCGTGCCCCAGGCGCCGGCCTCGACCAGCGAATGGGCGAGGTCCGGCGCCATCGGCGTCTTGGCATGCGGCGCGACCGCAGCGCCCTGCTCGCGCACATAACGCAGGAACAAGTCGCGATTTGAGGCGAAGGCCGCTTCGTCAAGGGTGAGCAGCGGCAGCGACATGCGGCCATCAGCCGGATGCCAGCCTTGCGATCCGACAAGGCTGGCATCCAATCCGGACGTGCCGGGCGGCACGCCACGGATGCGATCGTCGAGCACGAAATTTTCATGCACGACAAGCGATTGGGCCGGTGTGTTCTCACTCATGCGATGCTAACCCTTCCGTCGCCGAACAATGGCTCAACCGATTGCCGGCCAAGGCCTGAGAGAAGCGCGTGCCAAATCCCTACTCCGGACCCATCATCGACGCCCATCACCATCTCTGGGATCTCGGCCTCGGCCGCCATCCCTGGCTGGCCGCCACGGCCGGTGAACGCGGCGGCCTCGGCGAGCTTGGTGCCATGCGCCGCAACTATCTCCCTGAGGATTATCTGCGCGACGCGGCTCGGCACAATGTCGTCGCCAGCGTCCATGTCGAAGCCGGCTGGGCGAGCGACGACAGCGTCGGCGAGACCCGCTGGCTCGAGACGCTCGACAAGTCGTGCGGCGTAGCGGCGCGCTACGTCGTCCATGTGCCGTTGGCGAGCCCACACGCGGCGGAGCTGATCGAGACGCAGGCCGCCTTCGCCCGCGTCGTCGGCATACGCGACATTCTGAGCTGGGACCCTGATCCCGCCCGGCGCTTCAGCGCTCGCAACGGCATCATGGACGATCCCGCCTGGCGCGCCGGCCTTGGCTCGCTTGCCCGGTACGGGCTCTCCTTCGATCTGATGGTGTTTCCGCGCCAACTGGCCGAGGCAGCGCGTCTCGCCGCGGCCTTTCCCGACCAGCAATTCGTCCTCAACCATTGCGGCAGCCCGATCGACCGTGACCCCGAAGGCTTGCAGAGATGGCGAGACGGGCTGCGGCGACTGGCCGAGCGCGACAACGTCGCCGTCAAGATCTCCGACCTGGTCGCCTACGATCATGACTGGACGCTCGAAAGTCTGCGGCCGATCGTTCTGCATTGCATCGACTGCTTCGGCATGAAGCGCGCCATGTTCGGCTCCGACTTCCCGGTCGCCGGCCTGCACGCCTCGTTCGACGAGGTGTATGACAGCTTCAAGGTCATCACCGCCGATCTTTCCCGGGAGGAGCAGGCGGCGCTGTTCTTTGGCAACGCCGCTCGCATCTATCGCCTGGACACCGGGTCATCGCCGGGCTCGCTCCCTGCCTGAGAGCAGCAGCAGCCCGAGGATCAGCGAACCGAACAGGATGCTGCGCCAGCCGGGCGACGCATTGACGACGGTGATCAGCGCAGTGATCGTCACCAGCAGGATGGCTCCCGGGATGGTGCCGGCATAGGTGCCGAGCCCGCCGAGGATCGAGGTGCCGCCAAGCACCACTGCTGCGATCGAGGCGAGCAGATAGGGATCGCCGATCCCGACATAGCCCTGGCCGTTCATGCCGAGCACGAGCACGCCCGCGAGCCCCGCCGTGAATCCGCTGATGCCGTAGACAGCCAATGTCGTGGAAGTGATCGGCACGCCCGACAACGAAGCCGCAAGCGGATTGGCGCCCATGGCGAAGATGCGGGCGCCGAAAGGCGTTGCATGCATCAGTGTCAGCACGAGTACGGAAACCGCGATCCATAGCAGGATGCCAGCCGGAATGCCGGCCGGCCTCGCATTGCCGAGCCAATGAACCAGCAGGTTCTCGGCGGTGACGGCACTGCCGCCGGCAATGATGATCAGCAGACCCTGCAGGAATGTCGCCATCGCCAGCGTCATGATCATCGGATGGACGCGCAGCAGCGCCACGCCTAACCCGTTGATCACGCCGATAGCCGTGGTCAGCGCAAGCACCGCAAGCACGGAGGCAAGGCCGGTCGGATCGGCCTGCCATGACAGCAGCGGCAGGCTGATGGCGCTGACGGTGACGATCGCCGCCACGGAGAGATCGATGCCGCCGGCGATCACCACGAAGGTCTGCCCCGCCGCCACGAGGCCGATGACCGCGCCAAGCTCGACCAGGTAGCGCAGGTGCCCGTAGGCGCCGAAGCCGCGCGATGCGAAGCTCGCCGCGATCCAGACTGCGACGACGATGGCAAGGGTGAGGAACGGTCGGCTGGTGAGGATCGCCCTGGCGCGTCTGCCGCCGGCGCTGTCGGTCCAGGCTGTCATTGCTGCACCTTGCGGAATTGCGGGATGGCGACGGCGCCGATGATGATCAACCCTTGCGCGACATACTGCGCTACCGGCGTGAAACCGAGGAAGAACATGACGCTGATCATCAGGCTGAGCAGCAGGCTGCCGGCGAGCGCTCCGCGCATGGTGCCCTGGCCGCCGAGGAAGCCAATGCCGCCAAGCACGGCAGCGGCAATGGAATTGAGCGTGAAGGCGTTGCCGATGACCGGATCGCCAGATCCCGTTTGCGCGGCGACGAACAGCCCGGCGCCGGTCGACAAGAGGCCGCTGATCGCATAGGCGGCCACACGCGCCGCATCGACCGGCACACCGGAACGGTAGGCCCCGACCGGATTCTCGCCGGCGGCATAGAGGCTTAATCCAAGCGGCGTGGCGAGATAGAGCTTCCATAGCAGGACGATCGCCATGAGCAGCACGAAAGCCGCCGGCGTGTCGCCGGCAAGCAGGTCGGACAGCCATGCCGGAACCGCGCCGCCGGGCCTCGGCAGAACCAGCAGTGCGGCGCCGCCGATGATGAAGGAGCCGGCCAGTGTCACCACGATCGCCGGCAGGCGCAGCCTGACCACGATGAAGCCGGTCGCGGCGCCGATGCCGAGCCCGGCAAGCGCCACGGCGGCGGCGCCGCCCGGGACGCCAAGCGGTCCGGCCATGGTGGTCGCGGCAATGACCGCGCCGAGGCTGACGGTCGCGCCGATAGCCAGGCTGATGCCGCCGGTGAGCATGAGGATGGCCTGCGCCATCGCCACCAGCGCCAGCGGGAACCAGCTCTGAGTGAACTTGGCAAAGCCGGAGACCGTGAACAGGCCCGGAAACAGCACGGCATAGGCGATGAGAAACGCCAGCACCACCAGGAAGAGGCTGCGAACGCCGATGTTGCGGCGCGCCTGCACCTGCCAGTAGAGCGCGCCGTCGGCTCTCGCGGAGGGAATGATGCTCATGCCGCCACCTTCCGCCTCTCTGCACCCATCGCCGCCGACACGATGGCTTCCTCGCTCAGCGCGGCACGCTCGAGCATCCTGACGACGCGGCCTTCACGAACCACCGCGACGCGGTCGCATAGATGCACCAGTTCCGGCGTGTCGGAACTGAGCAGCACGACAGCCTTGCCGGCGGCCGCGAAGGCGCGAAGCATCAGATAGATTTCGCGCTTGGTTTCGACGTCGACGCCGCGCGTCGGATCGTTGAGCAGCAGCACCAGTGGATCGTGCGGCATCCATTTCGCCAACGCGACTTTCTGCTGATTGCCGCCCGATAGGGCCTGCGCCGGCCGCTGCAGGTCGCCCTTGATGGAAAGCTGGGCGGCAAGACCCCTTCCCTTCTCGCCTTCTGCCTTGCGGCTGCGCAGCTTCAACGACGGCAGCCTTGCGAAGGCAGGCAACATCATGTTGGTGATGATCGGATGAATAAGGTGGAGGCCCTCGCGCTTACGATCGGCTGGCACATAGGCGAGCCCCAGCGCGTTGGCTTTCGGCACATTGCCCGGCAGGCCCGACACGCCATTGACGGTTGCCGATGCCGTCCTGGCAGGGATTGCGCCGTACAGGCCGAGCAGCAGATCCTCCTGCCCCTGACCGACCAGCCCCCCAATGCCCAGCACCTCACCCGTCCTGATGTCGAGTTCGACGTCGTGCATCAGGCCGGCCGAGAAGCCGCGGACCGAGATGGCGGCACCGGGCGAAGCCGACGGCTGCCATTTCGGAAAGAGATCACCGGGGTCGCGGCCGACCATCAGGCGCACCAATCCAGTCGCGTCGGTTCCCTCCAGCGACCGGTCGGCCGTGCGGGTGCCGTCCTTCAGCACGGTCACATGCTGGCACAGCGCCATGACCTCGTTGAGCCGGTGCGAGATGTAGAGAATGGCGACGCCTTCTCCACGGAGCCGTCCCAACAGGTCGGTGAGGATTTTTGTTTCCGTCGCCGAGAGCGATGAGGTCGGCTCGTCGAGGATGAGCACGCGCGGCCGGCGATAGAGAGCCTTGGCGATCTCCACCATCTGCCGTCGTCCGAGGGATAGATTCCCAACTGGTGTCGACAACGGCTCGTCGAGGCCGACAAGTTTGCATGCCGCCTTCGCGCGCGCGGCAAGCTCCTTGTAGTCGACCAGCCCGAATCGCTTCGGATAGGCGCCGATGCCGATGTTCTCGGCTATCGACAGGCTGGCCGTCAGGCTGAGCTCTTGCTGCACGACCGCGATACCGGCCTGCCGCGCTAGCGCCGGCGTCATGCGTGCCACGGCACGCCCATCGACCTCGATGGTCCCGCTGTCCGGGCGCAAGGCGCCGGACAGGAGGTTGATCAAGGTCGACTTTCCCGCGCCGTTCTCGCCGAGCAGCGCGTGCACGCGCCCCGGCTGGAGAGCGATGGAGACGTCACGCAGGACGGGGTTGCCGAAGAACGCCTTCGACACCCCCCGCGCGGCAAGGAGCGGAGCCGTGGTCAATGCTGCAACCCTTCCGGCCTACTTCTGCGCCAGCAGCTTCTTGAACAGCTCCTCATCGTAGGGCGAATAGATGTAGCCGTCAGCCGGGAAATCTTTCGCCCGGGCGAGGTATTGATCGATGTTGGAATTGTCGATGACCGGCAGCGGAATCTTGACGAAGGCCGGCACGTCCTTGCCCTCCAGCGCCTGGACCGCGGTGTAGGTGGCAAAGGCGCCGAGCCAGTTCGGCTGCATGGTCGCCCAGCTCTTCAGGCCCTTTTCCTTCCACAGCTCGAGGAACTGGCGCGCATTCTCGCCGGTGATCGGCACCTGGTCGCGGCCCTGCTTGTCGAGCGCGAGCACCGCACCGGCCGAGAGCGCGCCGCCGAGCGACAGGATGCCGTCGATCTCTGGATTGGCGAACAGCAGGCTGGTGACGGCTTCCTGGGCCGGCGCGACGTTGTACGGCGTGTTGGTCTCGGCGAGGATTTTCACGTCGGGGTGGGCTTTGAGCTCGGCATCGGCGCCCTTGCGGCGGTCGTCGCTGACCGAAACGCCGGCCGGACCGTTGAGGATGAGGATCTTGCCCTTGCCGCCGATGGCGTCGATCAGAAACTTCGCAGCCTGGTCGCCCCACTGCGAGGAATCCGTGTTGACCTTGGCCGTCACCTGGTCGGTGTCGACAAGGCTGTCGAAGTTGATGATCGCGATGCCCTTGGCGCATGCATCTGCGATCACACGCGCCGGAGCGGTCGAGGAACCGGCAATCAGGATGATGGCGTCGACATTGGAATCGATCATCGACTGTATCTGCTGGATCTGCACATTGGCGTCGCCCTGGGCGTCGGTCACGACCAGCTTGTCGACCAGCCCCTGCTTCTTGAGCGCCTCGACCTCGGCTTCGATCGTGCCCTGGGTCTGCTTCATCCAGGTCGGCACGGAATAGATGTTGGCCCAGCCTATCGTATACGGCGCCTTACGGTCGCCCTTGACGCACTTCGCGGCCGCATTGGCCTGCGAACCGACACCGACGGCCAGAACGAGACCGAGGCAAAGGGCGCTGGCGGATGCGAAAAACGATGACTTCTTCATGACGGTTCCCCTTCTGTAGCTTTTGTCCGGACGCGCGGAGTCGGGACGACGAAACACTGCGGTCACCGCGACGCGGAAACCGCTCGTTTGTCGTCTGGACTTCTTCTGTCCGGCTCGTTAGTTTGTCCGGTATTCCAGACATCATGTCTGTATATCGGACAGATTGGATGCTAGACTGAGCCTTGACATCTTTCAAGCGTCTTGAGACGAGAGCCGAAAATGATTTTTGGGCGGCTGGCATGAGCGAAGGCGCAACTGGTTTGATCGAGGCAGGCGCCGGGGTGCAACCGCAGGCCGGCGAGCGCCGCCGCGGCATTGACCGCGTCATCATGCTGTTCGAGGCTCTGCTGAAGCATCGCGCGCCGATGCGCATCGGCGACATCGCAAAGATGATCAACGCACCGCGTTCGACGACCTATGAGATCGTCAACAGCCTGCTCGAAGCCGAAATGCTCGAAAATGTCGGTTCCGAGGGCTACGTCTATTTCGGGCGGGCGATGCACCTGTTCGGCTGGGCGTACTCACACCACAACGCACACTATCGCCGCATCCTGGAAACGCTGGACAGGATGGCGGCCGAGACCGGCGAGACCGTCCAGCTCTGTGGTCTGCGCGGCAACAAATATGTCGTTCTCGATTGCCGGGATTCTCCCGGCCCTTTCCGCATCTCGAGCGATGTCGGCGTCGAGGTACCGATCCCGTGGACGGCGTCGGGACGCCTGCTGGTCGGCCATATGCATGAGACGGAACTCAAGGATTTCATTCCTGCCGCGGACTACGAACTCCCCGATGGTCGGGTCATTGCTCCCGACGAATTCTTCGCCGATGTCGACCTGGCTCGCCGGCAGGGCTTCAGCGAGACCTCGGCGCTCGCCGATCGCTTCACCTGGTGCATGGCGGCTCCCATCCGCAACAGCCACGGCGCCATCAACACGACGCTTTGCTTTGTGCTGCCCGTCGACACACCGGAGCCGCGTCGCAACCAGTTGCTTGAGCTGCTGCGCGAGCGCGCCCGCGCACTGTCGCTCGCCGGAAGCTGAGCCGGAATGCGGCCGTCTGGCCCAGTCGAATGCCCGCGACTACCGGTTGCGGGACAATGCCGGTCTTGCGACATAGCGCCAATGGCACCCGCTCCCTCGATCACCAGGGCCGCGCTCTGGATGGCGCTGTCGATCGCCTCGTTCCTGGCGATGTCGGTCGCCGGCCGCACCGCGACGGCCGCGCTCAACGTCTTCCAGGTGCTTGAGCTGCGCTCGGTGATCGGCTTTTTCATCCTGCTGCCTCTGGTGGTGACGGCCGGCGGCTTTAGGGCGATGCGCACCCAGCGCCCGCTCGCCCACATCGCTCGCAACGTCGTCCACTATGCCGGCCAGGCCGCATGGCTCTATGCGCTGACCTTGATTCCGCTGGCCGTGCTGATCTCGATCGAGTTCACGACCCCGATCTGGACGGCGATCCTGGCGGTGAGCTTTCTCGGCGAAAGGCTGGCGCGGCCCAGGCTGGCGGCAATCGTGCTGGGGCTGATTGGCGTGGTGATTATCGTGCGTCCCGGCGTCGGCTCGGTCGATCCCGGTAATCTCGTCGTGCTGGGAGCCGCAATGTGCTTCGGCGTCTCCGTGGTCATGGTCAAGTCGCTGACACGAACCGACAGCGTCGTGCGCATCATCTTCTGGATGCTGATCATCCAGTCCGTGGTCGGCCTCGTTCCGGCGCTCTATGTCTGGCGCAACCCAGCGGTCGAACTGTGGCCGTCGATATTCGTGGTCGCCTTTACCGGCATGTCCTCCCATTTCTGCATGGCCCGCGCGCTCAGCCACGCCGACGCGACCGTCATTTCCCCGATGGATTTCCTGCGCGTGCCGCTGTCGGCGCTGATCGGATGGCTGCTTTACAACGAGCAGATCGATGTGTTCACCGCCGGCGGCGCCTTGCTGATCCTGACCGGCAATCTGCTCAACCTGCAGCGCAAGGCGCCTCAGCCTGCCGAAGTCGCGACCTCCTAGCTGTGAGGTCAGACGCCCGGTTGGGTTGCCCGCGACCCGACAAGCTGGCTGGCGTCGACAGGACCGTCACTCGCCGCGTCGCTCAATCGTAGACGCCGTCAAATAGAAGTTCGTTGTCGCCGCCGGCCTTGAAATGCCCGGCGTACGAACCTTCAGGCAGCAGCAAGGCTTCGCCCGAACCGTTGCGCCATGCTACAGTCTTTGGCCCGGCCGCAAGGTAAAATGGCGGATCGAGCACGGTGCCGTCGACTTCGACCCGGCCCCGCAAAGGCGTTCCATCGGCACTGTAGAGCGCATAACTTCCAGCAATAGGGACATCAAAGATCTTCCGCTCACCGGACTGCAGGCGGAGACCAGCGATCCTGAGGTTTGGCGCCACACGGACATAGCTGTTCAAAATCAGGGGCGCGACTACCGGATAGATATAGTCCATCCGGTAGGACCACAGGATCAGCTTCGGACGAGACTTGCTAAGCACATTGTAAGCCTCGGAATGCCCGCTTTCCCGCAAGGTCGCGAGCACGTAGTGTTTGTCGAGCCACAAAGTTGTTGGCTCCATTCGATTGGGCAACATTCCTATGCCGTCGAAGTATCGCTCATCGGGTGCAAGCAATGACTCCGCACGCGCCACCAGCTCAAGTTGGGCCGCATTGTCGAAGCGAAGGTAAAGTAAATTGACAACGAAGCTTATGGCCATCGCCGTGACCAATGCTATCCACGCCAGGCGCAGATAACGCGCGCGGGCTGCGAGGCCGTCGAGCATCGTCAACGACCATAGCGACATGAACGGCAACGCCATGATGAACACGTAGGGCCACGGCTGGTCATGCGCGAAGACCAGCACCGTGATCACGACCGAGAAGATCAGCGCAATTCGCCTCCGTTCCTCGAGCTTCATGATCTGCATCAGAGACAGAGCCATGCCGGCGAAACAGAAGACGTAAAGAACATAGTTGCGCGCGAGCGTCTGAACCACGAAGCGCCTCAGCCCCCCGTAGTCACCGCCGCCGCGCGTCGCGATCTCAAGCGGGCCGAACACCAGGCTCTTGGCGATGGGAACAGGGTCGGCGCCGCCAAAGATGAAGCAATATGCGATTATAGGGAGAGTCCATCCCAGCACGAGCCATGCCCCGCGGGCCATGCCTGCCAGGTAGCGTCTCATCAAAGCCGCGTCGGCGACCAGGCCAAGGCCTAGCGCAAGGTTGAAGTAGATTGATTTCTGAGTCGCGAGAAACGACAGGCCGCTCAAGGCGCCGGCAGCGACAAGCTGCCATCCCCTCAATTCACGGGCCCGTAGCACGACCAGCAGCGCCGCCACGGCGAAGAACACCGCCAGCGGTTCGGCGATGGTGCGAAAGATGCGCTCCATGAAATTCGAGAAGCACAAAAGGACGAGGACAATGGCCAAGGCACGGACCCGATCCTCCCCAAGCGCGCGAGCGCAGGCGTAGATCATGGCCACAGTCCCGCACGCCAGCAGGGCAGTCTGCATACGCCCGGCAAGCAGGATCGATGTGGCGTCCCAGCCGATCAGGTGGGCGATCCTGTAGAAGACAGCATAGCCGACCGCCTTTACATGCCAGACCGTATCGAACAGGCCGTTGGAGAAATATTTGGCCCATCCGAGCTGGACGAATTCGTCCATGACGAAGCGAGCGTTCCAAGCCAGGGCGAACAGCAAAACAATCTTGAGCGCGATCAGGACACAGAGGGAAACTATGGTCGTGCGCTGCCCGAGACCGAATAATCCGATTGATCCGTGTCCCGGTTCGCCCGCGTCGAAGATTCCCTCAAACCGTGTCTCGAGCAGAGCCACTTTCGTCCCCGCTGCGCCCCAGCGACCCGCGCGACGTCTCACTGCTCCGGGCTTCCGCTCCACCCGAAAATGAGCCCGCCTCGTGTGAGTTTCTAGTCGCGCATATTGGTGTGATTCTCGCAAATTCCGTCCGGCCACCGAGCGGATTTCAGCAACTGTTAGCCTTCGCGCGTTAAGAAAGACCTATAGTCAGGCATGGTAACCTGCCCTCCAAATAGTGTTAGGGTTCGAAAGGATAAAGCGTGCTGCATTCCAAGTTGACGCAGGGTCTTGTCTGCCCAGCCTGCTATACTGAGCTTGACACGGCACCCACTGCGCTAACATGCAAGGCTTGCCCTGCGGCTTATCCCCTACGCAAGGGCATTCCGTTCTTCGCCGAGCCGCCGGTGAGGCAGGGCTTCGACGCAAGTTTCCATGAGGAGGCGTATGGTGGCACCAGCGCTCGCGCCCGCTTCTACAATGCTGTGAAGCAAGTCATAACGAGCGAATATTCACCGCACGACACGCTCAATTCGTTTCTGGCGTCTGTGCCTCAAAACGTCGTCATCGTTGAGTTCGGCTCCGGCGCGCGGCGCATACGCCCCGATGTTCTCAACATCGACCTGTTCCCCACCCCGAATGTCGATCTCGTCGCAGATATTGAGCACACTCCGCTTGCAAGCGATTCAGTCGACTGCGTCATTCTGGATAGCGTGATCGAACATGTTCCCAATCCGGCCGGGGTCGTCGATGAAGTGCTCCGCGTCCTCAAACCGGGCGGCAAGCTGCTCTGCATCAACCCGTTCCTGTTTCCCTACCACGGCTATCCCGCCCACTACTGCAACTTCACGAAGGATGGGATCGAGCAGCTTTTGCGGCGGTTCGGCACAGTCGAGGTTCAGACCCATCAAGGGCCAACGAGCGCAATCGTCAACATCATTTCGGAATATGCCGGGGTCGTTGTGGGGCGAGAGAACCGCACCCGTTACATGATAGCCAAAGGCGCGCTTCTTGCGCTGACATTCCCGCTCAAGTTCATCGACAAATTGCTTGTCGATCGCCCGGAGAGTCATCGTATCGCCAGTATGCTCAGCACCGTGGCGGTCAAATAGTCCAGTTGCAGCGCCCTTCGCGACCGGACACTCGCGGCGTGCTCAAAGGCGACGGCATCGGTTTCGCCTGCTTCCTACCCCGAGGCCTGAGAGCCTACCAACTCAGCACCTCGCAGTAGTTAGGCCAGTCCGGTATCGCCGATCCTCTCTGCGCTTTCGGGAAATGTCGTCGCGCCAAGTCCGCGAAATCCGAGCGCGAGAACAGGACGACATGCTTGTCTCCAGTGATGTAACGGTCGGCAAGAAGCGATAGCATGGCGCGCACGCCGCCCGGCTCTATGTCCTTCAAGATGATTTTCCGGCAGCCCCAGCGTTTGCAACAGTCGGCCAGAGATTTGAAGAATATGTCACGTTGATCGACCGGCACATGATGGATGACGTCGGAAATCGTGACGGCATCGTATGATCCGGTTACGTCGGCGATATCCGTGGCAGGCAGAAGTTTGACCTTCGCGCGATTTCCGTCGCTCAGGAATGCCCCGATTGAAGGGGCTAGATCGCACATCGTAACCGGCAAGTCGGGGCGCCGGTTAAGCAGCCGCTCGATAACCGCGCCGTCGCCGCCGCCGATGTCCAGGACCTTCGCGCCACGCGGCAATTCCGCATCGAGAAAACCGGCGATTGCGTTGAGATCGACGAAGACACGGCGATAGACGTTGCCGACCGGCTCGAAATGGCGGCCGAGAATCCTGCGCGCGACCTGACCTGGTGCCAGCATTCCTATTCCTCTTTTCCGGTAGATTGGTGTTTTGCCGGCCTGCGAGGCGACGTCGGCAAGGTTGCGGGTTGCAGATAAAGACGCGGCAGGATGGCCCAGTGCGCGGCGACAAAGTTCCAGACGAACAAGGCGACGGTGGCGATTGGAGTGGCAATCGGAACGCTGAGATTGAGGCCGGAACAGAGGACGACCATCATGGCCACCGAGACAGGATAAGCCGCGACCACGCCTGCAACGAAACGCATGAATGCCTTCAAACGAAGTGGCTCGGCAAACGTAAACCAACTGTGCAGCGAATATCCGATTGGCGTCACGGACAAAAATGAAACCAGGATGCCTACCAGGTAATGTCCACCCAAATGGTCGACGACGATCATGACGACGTTGTGCGCGATGGCGCACACCAGCCCCACCAGCGTATATCGCCAGCCTCGCTCCAAAAGCGGTCTTCCGCTCGCGCGACGCTCCAGCCGCACCTGCTCATCGGTGTTCAGGGCAGGACCAGGCATCGGCGTTAGAAAGCTCCTGTCAGTTTCGCGCGGAGCCGGCACGTGACACGCTCCCGCAACCGCGAGTCGCGCAAATAGCGCCTCGTGCCGTTCGGGCCAAGCGACAGTACAACACGTGCTGCGTGAAGCAGAGCCTTCAAGTCGCCGCCTGACGCGGCGGCCAGCGCTACATTGACGCTGATCGACGCCCTAGCGGCTGGTTCAATCCAGCGCCGGCTGCTCGCCGGTAGCAGGGAAAGATAGCGGTCCAGGACCGTCTGCATTTGCGCCCGGAACTCGCCGGCGTCACGCGATCCGGTAACAGTCAGCGAACTGCCGTGAACCCGAAAGGCTGTCGTGATCTCGTCGTGATACACGACCTGGCCGGTAGCGGCGAGTTTAATCCACATGTCCCAGTCCGCCGTGTACCAGAGCCGCTCATCCATGCCCCCGCACGCCAGCCAGGCGCTTCGCCGAAATATCGGTGCGGGGACCGAGACGAAATTTTGTATCAATAGTCGTCCCAAAAGGAATTCTGCTCCGAGCACCTCGCCGGCCGGCAGCGGACAATTCCAGCGCCCCATCCTGCGGCCCTGGCGGTCGATGATCGCGGTCGGCGCCAGATGAAGGTCGGCCTCGGGCGCGTCAGCAAGCCAGCGACGAGCGGCTTCGACGCGCCCGACCAGCCACAAATCATCCTGATGCAGAATGCAGGCGTGATCGGCGGCCGCCAGTTCGATCCCGAGATTGGTCTTGGTCTGCCACGGCCCAAGGTCCCTTCGCTGAAGCAGCTTAACGGGCAATCGGTGACTGAACCGCTCGACGGTGGCGGCAGTGGCGCTCGTCGGGCTGCTGTCGATAACGACTATTTCCAGATCTTCGTTCGGCTCGGCGGCCAGCGAGTCGAGCGTCGCCGCAATCCATGCTTCTCCTTGATGGACCGGCATGATGACGGACAGAAACGGCTCCTTTTCAACGCCGCTACCTGCTCGAGTTTCCGCTTGGAGGATATTCAGGCGATCAGAACGCACGCCTGTCACCCAGATTATCAAGCAGCAACTTGAGCACGAAGCCGGACAGCACCATCGACATGCCGGCCACGCAGGCGGTGGTGATCACAAAGGTCAGGTGCACCGACTGCTCCATCGGGCCGCCAATGAAGATCCAATGCAGCGCCAGCAGCACGTCCGCGATAAAGCCGCCCGCCGACAGCATGCCGCCGGAAAAGACCAGCCATTCCAGGGGGCGGCCGCGCATCAGCCAGGGCACGATCCGGCCGCCGTGGCCCGGGTGATAGATAGCGATCGCCACCTTGGCCAGCATACCGAAAAGGATCGCCGAAAGGCCAATTAGCGTCGCCATCGCGGAGAGCGCGACGAAGTGAATTCCGAAATACCACCCTCCGATCCGCACAGGTCCCGCCGCCAGGACCGCGAGGCCAGCAATACCGGCCACCAGCAAGGTCGCTCCCGGTATGAGATACATGATGTTGGGTGCATGGGCCACGATCAGCCGCAGATGTCGCCAACCGTCGCGGAACGACCGCAGGTGAGGTGGGCGGCCGCGCTTGTCCGGATAGAGCTTGATCGGCACCTCGCGGATCACGAGGCCTGCGCGATGCGCGTTGATAACCATCTCCGAGGCGAATTCCATGCCGGGCGAGCGCGCGCCCATTCGGCGAAACGCATCGCGGGTGAATCCTCGCATGCCGCAATGAAAATCGTGTATCGGAGAATGGTGAAGCCAGCGGGCAATCGTTGAAAGCACCGGATTGCCGAGATACCGATGCAGGGGGGGCATGGCGCCGGGCTCGATACCGCCGGCGAAGCGATCGCCCATGACCAGTTCGGCACCATCCTCCAGTGCGTCGATGAACTCGCCGAGGCTGCTCCAGTCGTAGGAATCGTCCGCATCCGCCATGACGATGTACTTGCCTCGTGCAGCTTCAGCCGCCGCGCTGATCGCCGCGCCGTATCCCTTGACCCGCTGGTGCACGACACGCGCGCCGAGGGACTCGGCAATCTCCACCGACCGATCGGTCGACCCATTGTCCCCGACGACGACCTCACCCCTGATGCCCCGTTTCGAAAAAACGTCAAGCGCCTTGCGGATGCAGATGCCGAGCGTGCGCTCTTCGTTCAGGCAAGGGATAATGGCCGACACGAGAGGGGCCCTTGCGCCATCGGCGTGCTGCCCATCGAGATCAGTTGCGACGATCGCGAAATTCGACTTGTCGACCATCGTGCCCGCTCCTGGCTAATCGTCACCGTTGCTTACAGCTTGGGCCCCCAACGTTTCCGCAGCCCAACTGCAAGATTAGCAAGAACAAGTTAGGCAAAGATATACAGAACCATACGTGGTTGAGCGAATGACGGTTTGGCCCGTACGGATGGGAGCATGGCGGCGGGGCTTGAATTGGTGGCCAGGCCACGCCCTAAAGCATTCCAGGAAAAGCGTGAACCCGGTTCTGTTCGAGTTGCGCGAAAACAAGTAGTTGGAGCGCCTACACCAGTTCCACTTCGACGACACCAGGCACCGCGCGCATGGCCGACGCGACCTGCGGCGAGATGCGATAGCGGTTGGGGAGTTCGATCTCCACCTCGCCCTGGCCGGCTTCCTTGATCAGCACGAAGCTCACCTGACCCTCGCCCTTCACGGCAAGCTGGTTGGCAACGATGTTGATCGGCTGAGCGTCGCGCACGAAGATGCGCAGCGCCTTTTGGATGCGGCTTGCCTCGTCCTCCAGCGACTGCACCGTCTGGATGCGCAGATTGATCCCCTCCGGCCGGTCTTCGGCCGAGACGGTGATCACCACCGAACGGCCGGGCTCCAGCATGTCGCGATACTGCGCCAGGCCTTCGGAAAACAGCACCGCCTCGTATTGACCGGTGGTGTCGGAAAACTGCACGACGCCCATCTTGTTGCCGGTTCGGGTCTTGCGCTCCTGCTTGGTGGTGACGGTGCCGGCGAGCCGGCCGGCCGCGGCGCCGCGTTTGACCGCGGCGGAGAATTCCGCCCAGTTCTGCACCCGCATCTTCTGCAGCGCGGCCTTGTATTCGTCGAGCGGATGCGCCGAGAGATAGAAACCGACCACCTGGAATTCCCGGTGCAGCTTGTCGGCGGCGAGCCATGGCTCGGCCGCTGGCAGGTTGAGCGCCTGCGATTGCGAGCCGAGCGAAGCGCCAAAAATGTCGGCCTGGCCGGAGATGGCGTTTTGCTGCGCCAGGGACGCGAGCCCCATCATCCGCTCCACGCCGGCCATCATCACCGCGCGGTCGTGCCCGAAGCAGTCCAAGGCCCCCGCCATGATCAGGCTTTCGAAGACGCGCTTGCCGACGATCTTCGGATCCACGCGCTCGCAGAAATCGGCAAGGCTCTTGAACGGCCTCTCACCACGCTTCTCGACAATGTGCTCGACCGCCGCGTCGCCGACGCCTTTGAGAGCCGCCAGCGAGTAGAAGATCTTGTTCTCGCCGACCTCGAAGGGTCGGAAGCTGGTCATCACCGACGGCGCCACCACCTCGATGCCGAGGCGCAGCGCGTCCTGGCGGAAATCGGCCAGTTTGTCGGTGTTGCTCATGTCGAGCGTCATCGACGCCGCCAGGAACTCGACGGGGAAGTGCGCCTTGAGGTAGGCGGTCTGGTAGGAAACAACCGCATAAGCCGCGGCGTGCGACTTGTTGAAGCCGTAGTCGGCGAATTTCGCCAGCAGATCGAAGATGAAATCGGCCTGCGCCTTGCCGACGCCGCGCTCGACGGCGCCGGTGACGAAGCGCTCGCGCTGCTTGTCCATCTCGGCGCGGATCTTCTTGCCCATGGCGCGGCGCAGAAGATCGGCTTCGCCGAGCGAATAGCCGGCAAGCTCCTGCGCGATCTGCATCACCTGCTCCTGGTAGACGATGACGCCTTGTGTTTCCTTCACAAGGTGGTCGATCTTGGGGTGGATCGAGGCCATCTCCTCCTCGCCATGCTTTCTGGCGTTGTAGGTCGGGATGTTCTCCATCGGGCCGGGGCGATAGAGCGCGACCAGCGCGATGATGTCCTCGATGCAGTCCGGCCGCATGCCGATCAGCGCCTTGCGCATGCCAGCACTTTCAACCTGGAACACGCCGACCACCTCGCCGCGCGACAGCATGGCGTAGGTCTCGGGGTCGTCGAGCGGTATCGTCGCCAGGTCGATATCGACACCGCGCCGCCGGATCAATTTCACCGCCGTTTCCAGCACCGTCAGCGTCTTCAGGCCGAGGAAGTCGAATTTCACCAGCCCAGCCTGCTCGACATATTTCATGTTGAACTGGGTGACCGGCATGTCCGAGCGCGGATCGCGGTACATCGGCACGAGCTCCGACAGCGGCCGGTCGCCGATGACGATGCCGGCGGCATGCGTCGAGGCATGGCGGTAGAGCCCCTCGAGCTTCTGCGCGGTGTCGAGCAGCGTCTGCACGATCGGCTCCTTCTCCGCCTCCTCGGCGAAGCGCGGCTCGTTGGCGACGGCGTCCGCCAGCTTGACCGGGTTGGCCGGGTTCTGCGGCACCATCTTGGAGAGCTTGTCGACCTGGCCATAGGGCATCTGCAGCACGCGGCCGACGTCGCGCAGCACGGCGCGCGCCTGCAGCGTACCGAAGGTGATGATCTGCCCGACCTGGTCGCGGCCGTATTTCTGCTGGACATAGCGGATGACCTCCTCGCGCCGGTCCTGGCAGAAGTCGATGTCGAAGTCCGGCATCGAGACGCGGTCCGGGTTGAGGAAGCGCTCGAACAGCAGCGAGAAGCGCAGCGGGTCGATGTCGGTGATGGTGGTTGAATAGGCGACAAGCGAGCCGGCGCCCGAACCGCGCCCCGGTCCGACCGGGATGCCTTGCGCCTTCGCCCATTTGATGAAGTCGGCAACGATCAGGAAGTAGCCGGGAAATTTCATCTTCTCGATGATGCCGAGCTCGAATTCGAGCCGCTCGCGATATTGCTCGACCGTGTAGCCGGGTGTCGGTCCGTGCGCGGCAAGTCGCGCCTCCAGGCCTTCGCGCGCTTGGCGCGCGAGCTCGGCGGCTTCCGCCTTCTCGGCGGCGTCCTTGTCGGCGGCGTCGGCGCCGGTGAAACGCGGCAGGATCGGGCTGCGGTTCTTCGGGTAATAGGAGCAGCGCATCGCGATCTCGACCGTGTTGTCGATCGCTTCCGGCAGGTCGGAGAACAGCCGCTCCATCTCGGCCTGGCCGCGCAGGAAATTGTCAGGCGAAAGCCGCCGGCGATTGTCGGCGGCCACCACCGAGCCTTCGGCGATCGCAATCAGCGCGTCATGCGCCTCATAGTCTTCACGCTTGGAGAAGAAGGCCTCGTTGGTCGCGACCAGCGGCAGTTCGTGGGTATAGGCAAGGTCGACCGTCGACTTTTCGACCATGCGGTCATAGCCGGCAACCCGTTCCAGCTCGACATAGAGACGGTCGCCGAAAAGCTCTTTGAGGAACAGCAGCCGCTGTTCCGCAAGGTCGCGGCGGTCCGCCTTCAGCGCGCTGCCGATCGGGCCGCGCGGGCCGCCGGTCAGGCATAGCAGGCCATCGCAATGGCTCTCCAGCATGGCGCTGGTCATGTGCACCGGCTCGCCGGGCGGCGTTTCCAGATAAACCTTGCTGATCAGCCGGACCAGATTGGCATAGCCGGCCTCGCTGGCGGCGATCAGCACGATCGGTGACATCTCGGGACCGTGCCGGCGGCGGTCGCGTTGGGCGTCAGACGTTTCGCCGGAAAAGGCGAGATCGACCTGGCAGCCGATGATCGACTGGATACCGTCCTTGACCGCCTTCTGGGCGAATTCGAGCGCGCCGAACAGATTGTTGGTGTCGGTCACCGCGATCGCCGGCGCTTCATCCTTGACCGCGTGGCCGACGATAGCGCCGAGCTGCAGGGCGCCCTCGAGCAGCGAATAGGCTGAATGCACGCGCAGATGGATGAACCTTCGCGCAGGCGCCTCCGGCTGCGTGGCCTTCACGACAGCTTCGCGCTGCAAAGGGTCGCGTGGAAGTCGTTCATCCGCCATGTTTTTTTTCGAGCTATCTCAAGGACTCAACCGTGCAGATGTATTGTCCCGGACGCCGCGATGCCAGTCCAGTACAATCGACTGCGAACCACAAGCTTGCGGCCTATTTCGCCCTGGCTCCGGCGAACTCCATGATCACCGCGTCGACCGCCAGGCTGTCGCCCGGTTTGGCGTTTAGCTTCGTCACGGTGAGGTCGCGCTCCGCGCGCAGCACGTTCTCCATCTTCATCGCCTCGACCACGGCCAGCGTCTCGCCGGCCTTGACTTCTTGCCCTTCGGCGACGGCGATCGACACCACTAGGCCTGGCATCGGGCAAAGCAGCATTTTCGAGGTATCCGGCGGCAGCTTTTCCGGCATCAGCCTTTCCAGCTCCGCCGTCCGCGGCAGCATGGCTTGAGCCGTCACCGACATGCCTTTCCAAGCGATACGAAGGCCGTTCAGCGCCGGCCGAACCTGCGCCGCGATCCGGCTGCCGCCGACCGTGCCGCGCCAGATCGCGTCGCCCGGCCGCCAGTCGGAAGCGACCGTCAGCGACTCGCTGCCATCGATCGACAGATCGATCTCCATCGGGATCGAGACCATGCCGTCGAGGATACTGGCGGAAAGATAGTCCGTGCCGATCTTCACCACCCAGTCGCGCTTGAGATGGCCCGAATGCGGCGCCAACCGGCCGCTGAGCCGGTCGAGCCGGTCCCGTCGCAGCAACTCGATCGCGGTAGCGATCGCGGCGAACACCGCCCTCTCCGCGCCGTCCGGTTCGACCGGCGCGAAACCGTCCGGATACTCCTCGGCGATGAAGCCGGTGGAAAGCCGCCCCTCGCGCCAGCGCGGATGCTGCATCAGCGCGGACAGGAACGGAATGTTGTGCTCTATGCCGTCGACGATAAAGCTGTCCAGAGCTTCGGACATGGCATCGATGGCCTCAAGTCGCGTCGGCGCCCAGGCGCAGAGCTTTGCCACCATCGGGTCGTAGAACATCGAGATCTCGGAGCCTTCGGCGACGCCGGTGTCGTTGCGGATCACCACATCGCCGAACGTGCCCTCTTGCGGCGGCCGGTAGCGCGTCAGCCGGCCGATCGAGGGCAGGAAATTGCGGAACGGATCCTCGGCATAGAGACGGCTTTCCACCGCCCAGCCGTTCAGCTTCACATCGCTTTGCCTGATGCCGAGCTTTTCGCCGGCGGCGATGCGGATCATCTGCTCGACCAGATCGATGCCGGTGACGAGCTCCGTCACCGGATGCTCGACCTGCAATCTCGTGTTCATTTCAAGGAAATAGAAGTTCTTGTCCTTATCGACGATGAACTCGACCGTGCCGGCGCTCTGGTAATCGACGGCTTTCGCCAGCGCCACAGCCTGCTCGCCCATGGCCTTGCGCGTCTTGGCGTCGAGGAACGGCGACGGCGCCTCCTCGACCACCTTCTGGTTGCGGCGCTGGATCGAGCATTCGCGCTCACCCAGATAGAGCGCATTGCCGTGCGCGTCGGCCAGCACCTGGATCTCGATATGGCGCGGGTCAATGACGAATTTCTCGATGAAGACGCGGTCATCGCCGAAGGAGCTTTTCGCTTCCGAACGCGCGCGCTCGAAGCCGTCGCGCACTTCCGCGCTGCTCCAGGCGATGCGCATGCCCTTGCCGCCGCCGCCGGCCGAGGCCTTGATCATCACCGGATAGCCGATCTCGCCGGCAATCCTTTCGGCGTGGTCGGCATTTTCGATGACGCCGAGCCAGCCCGGCACGGTCGAAACCTTGGCCTCGCTGGCGAACTTCTTCGATTCGATCTTGTCGCCCATCGCGCGGATCGCCTTGGGCTTCGGCCCGATGAAGACGATACCCTCCTTCTCCAGCGTCTCGCAGAAGGAGGCGCGCTCAGACAGGAAGCCGTAGCCTGGATGAACCGCCCCGGCGCCGGTTTCCTTGCAGGCGGCGATGATCTTCTCAGGCACGAGATAGCTTTGCGCGGCCGGCGGCGGGCCGATATGCACGGCCTCGTCGGCCATTTCGACATGCACGGCATCGCGATCGGCGTCCGAATAAACCGCGACCGTGGCAATCCCCATCTTGCGCGCCGTCTTGATCACGCGACAGGCGATCTCGCCACGATTGGCGATCAGGATCTTCTTGAACATTCGGATGTCGTTCCTCCGGCGAAGTGGTCCAGTTCTATGGACAATTCCGGCGAGCCTCAAGTGGCTGGCCCCTGCCCTTCGGCACTCGATGCCGTTTGCAGAAACGGCGTCGAAAAACGTCGCAACAGACGTTGGCCGCCACCTTCGAACCCGGTAAGGTGGTGGCGAGCGCAAGATAATGGCAGGCGGTATTCGCCTCGCCGGGCAGGCTCGCCGGCCTGCCATAAGCTGAGACTTTTAAGATTGCCTTGGGAGGAATGCCTCATGAAAACGCGTGCCGCTGTTGCCGTTGGTGCGGGAAAGCCGCTGGAGATCATGGAG
>NZ_NSGF01000030.1 GCF_002294995.1 Mesorhizobium sp. WSM3860
GGCATTCAATTGAATTGACCAATTTATTTTGAAAAAACAGTGGCTTACGCGAGAAGGCAATGGTACCGTTGGCTGGGCTCGAACCAGCGACCCCCAGATCCACAATCTGGTGCTCTAACCAACTGAGCTACAACGGCACATCCGCCTGAGCAAGCCGAGGAGAAATCGTTCTCCGCGTCCGCTCCGTCATCGGCGATGCGTCCAATACGGATTATCGGAGTCTAATTCAAGGCCTTTGATTAGGCAAAAATCCGATGAACGAATCCGCCCAGTAAACGAACCCGCCCAGTCTTGATTGGGCAAAAGAAAAGGCCGGCGGGAGGAGGTGCCGGCCTTTTCCTGTTACGAGCCAGCGGGAGGAGGAGCTGGCTGGTCACCCCGGAGAGCAAAGGGAGGAGGTTGCACACTCCGGGTATTCGTCTCATCAATTCATCGCACATCTATTTGTCTGATGAAATGCGACGTTTTGATGCATCGTTGAGTTGCGCCTGAATGTCAGGCTGCCTTGATGTCCTTGAACGCCTTCTCGAAAGCGGTCTTCACCGGCTTCGAGACGTCCTCGACAGCCTTGGAAGCGACGGCCTGAAAGTCCTTGGCCTGCTCGACGGCCATCTCGGCGCGCTTGCGCAGGAAGGCGGTCTGCAGCTCGACGACTTCCGACAGCGTCTTGGCGCCAACCAGGGCTTCAAGATGGGAGAAGCTGGCCTCGGCATTGGCGCGAAGGATGGCGATGGTCTTCAGCGAGACATCGCCGGAAACGGTCTTGGCGGTCTCGTAGGTCGACTCCAGAACCTTCTGGGTCTCCTCGGCGCCATTCTTCAGTTTGGTATAGGCCTCTTTCGACTGCTCGACGCCCTTCTCGGCGAAGGCGCGGATCTGGTCGGTGGCCTTGGAAGCGTCAAAGCTCGGGAATTCAACGTTCCCGATGGTGTCAGCGGTCTTGCCAGTCTTGGACATTTTCCAACCTTTCAAGGGTAGCGGCTTTGACAGAAAGCCGTCTCGTTCATGTATGATGGCAATATAAAGGCAAATTTTGTGCATTGCAATATCTTTGTTGCACTGCACCATAAAAAATCGCGCTGCCATTAACCACGAGCCCAGAGATTTCGGCCGATACACGGCATGGCTTGTGGACCTTGGTCCCGTACGCTTTTATTAACAAAGCGTTAACTCAAAAAGCCCGCTCGGGGGTCCGCCAGCGCATGCCGCCTGAAAACTACTCCTTCCTCGACGTCGCCGTGCTCGACGCGGTGCGCCAGCGCTTCGCCGCCGGCGACGCGCTCGCCATATTGTCGGCCGATCTCGAGCAGGTGATCTGGGCCAACGGGCCAGGGGCTGCGGTATTCGGCTATCCGGATATCGAGGCAATCATCGGCGCTTCCACGCGGCTGCCGCTGATCGCCAGGCGGCAGATCATGGCGACCAGCGGCTTTCCGGATATCGGCAGCGGCCGCGCCGCCACCGTCCGGCTGGCGACCGGCATGGTCAGCCGCGCCGTCGGCTTGCTCGCCAGCGCGGTGACGATGCCGGACGGTGAAAAGGCGATCATGCTGGCGATGCCCGCGGCGCAGACCGGCTCGCGCGGCGCCGCCGAAATCGCCAGCCGCGCCATTGGCGGCTTCACCGAGGCCGGACATTTCATCGCCTTCGTCGATGCCAAAGGCCATGTCGAGGCGGCTTCGGAGGGATTTGCCGCGCTCGGCATCAGGCCCGAGACGCTCGCTGCCCTGGTCACGGACGTGGCAAGCGCTGAAGATCGCATCGTCAAGCGGCTTGTTCCCGGCGCAAGCACCTCCTACCCGGCCGGCTTTGCGCGGTTGACGGATGCGCGCCATCTCCTGGTGGTGATCGACGAAGACCAGCTCGACGGCGGGCGGAACGACCAGCTCGACGGCGGGCGGAACGATAAGTCGGCAGCGCTGGAAAGCGCGCCCGCCGTCTCCGAAGACAAAAACACCGCAGTCAGAGCCGAGCCGGCCCGAGAGCACAATACCCAGTCTCCGGCTGCGGCAACGGGCGAAAAGGCAGACACGGTCCCGGCGGCGGCCGCGGATGACGCCCAGCCAACGCAAAAGACCGCGGCCACGGCCGACCACGCGCCGGATGCTGCGCTGGCAGGCGATGCCGGCCCGGCGCAGCATGACCATTGGTATTTCAACGCCGGCGGCGACGATGTGAAGGGGCCGGAGAGGCCGCCAAAGATCGGGCCGGCGGAGGTCGCGGCCGGAAGCCGGCAGGACACCGCCGGAACGGCGGCGGCCGAGCCGACCGCTGCCCGCAACATCGACCGTTCGGCGCCGCCGCTGCGTTTCGTCTGGCGCACCGACGCCGAAGGCAAGTTCAGCGCGCTGTCGCCGGAATTCGCCGACATTGTCGGCAAGCCGGCAGCGGATGTCATCGGCCGCCGCTTCAGGGATGTCGCCACGACTTTCGGCCTCGACGCATCGGGCGAGATCGCCACCCTGCTCGAGCGGCGCGATACCTGGTCGGGACGCTCGGTGCTGTGGCCGGTAGCGGGCACGGACCTGAAGATCCCCGTCGATCTTGCGGCGCTGCCGGTCTATGGCCGCAGCCGCGCCTTCGAAGGTTTCCGCGGCTTCGGCGTCGCGCGCAGCGCCGACGCCGTTGTCGACCCGGAAGCGCTCGGCATGGCGCTGGTCCCCAATGGCGCCGCTCCGGCCGAACCCAAGCCTGCTGCCGGGCAACCCGCAGCCGAGCCGGCGAAACCTGCCGACCCGTTCCTGGGCGAAGTTCCGGCGCTGACCATCGTGCCCAAGCCGGAGCGCCGCTATGCCGACAAGGTGATCCGACTGGCCGAGCACAGGCAGCCGGCCAACGACAAGCAGCCGGGGAATGAAGGGCAGCCGGGAAATGACAGGCCGGCGAGTGAGAAAGGTCTGTCGATCCTCGAGCGCAGCGCCTTTCGCGAGATCGGCGAGCGGCTGCGGAAGGACAGCTCCGGCCCGGCCGAGCCGCCAAGCGGCGCGACCGCAGGCGCTCAAAAGCAACCTGATGCGGCTGCAACCGCCGACAAGGCTGGTCTTGCGGCCGAACAACCGACGACCGGTGAGAGGAAGACCGGCGACTCCGATCTGAACGCGATTGACGCGACCTCGCCTGAGCCGGCCACGCCGGAAGACAACGAGGCCATTGATACGGCCGAGGCGGAGACCGAGGCGGAAGATCAGAAGGATCTGGCTCGACTCGACGGCATCGATGTTCCCGAGGCAGCCGCTGGAGAAGACGAAACGCCCGCCGCCTCCGGCTCGCTGCTCAACTATGCCGGGCGCGAGAAGGCTGCCGACGAAGCGCAGGAAGCGGCAGGTTCCGACACGCGCCAAACCGCAGCGGCGGACCGAGCGGCCGAACCGACGGCCGAGCGGCCGGCAGCCGAAGCGCCTGCCCCTGAGGCAGGCGCTGGCGACGATGACGGTATGACCGCCGACGATTTTCGCGACGCGGAAGACAGCGAGGACTGGGCCGGTTCCGACAGGGACGGCGCCCTGCCCGCGGCTGAACAGCCTGGCGAAGCGAAAGCGCCGCCGCCGGAAAGGCCGCGCCTGACGGTGCCGCCGCTCAAGCTCGAGGGCTTCGTGCCCTCGGCTTTCTCCACCGGGGATGGAGGCAGGGCTCCCGATACGTCCATCCTCGCCAGGCTGCCGGTGCCGCTGCTCATCCATTCCGGCGACGTGCTGCACTATGCCAATGGGGCGTTCCTCGAACTCACCGGCTACGACGCGCTGGAAGACCTCGCCGATGCCGGCGGGCTCGGCGCGCTGTTCGCCGACCATTACGCAGATGATGGCGAGACCGACGAAAGCGATCGTTCGCTGAAGCTCACGACCCGCCAGGGCCAGGAATTCCCGATCGATGCGCTCCTGCGCTCCGTGCCGTGGCGCGGCGGCAAGGCGCTGATGCTGGTGGTGCGTCGCTCGGGCGAGGACGAGGCGCCCTCCTCGCATCTCAGCGCGGCGAATGACGAGCCGAGCCAGCAGCCGGACGTCTCCGAGTTGAAGTCGCGCATCGCCGAAATGCGCACCATCATCGACACCGCCACGGACGGCGTGGTGCTGATCGGCCGCGACGGCAACATCCGCTCGATCAGCCGCCCGGCCGAAGCCCTGTTCGGCTTCGACAGCGACGAGATCGCCGGCAAGCCCTTTGCCTCGCTGTTCGCCATCGAGAGCCAGCGCGCGGCGCGTGACTATCTCGTCGGCCTTTCCGAACCTGGCGTGGCGAGCTTGTTGAACGACGGGCGCGAGGTGATCGGCCGCGAGGCACAGGGGCGCTTCATCCCGCTGTTCATGACCATCGGCAGGCTGCCCAACGACAGCGGCTTCTGCGCCGTCGTGCGCGACATCACGCAGTGGAAGCGGGCCGAGGAAGACCTCACCCAGGCGCGCGCCGTGGCCGAGCGCGCCTCCTCGCAAAAGACGGATTTCCTCGCTCGCATCAGCCATGAGATCCGTACGCCGCTCAACGCCATCATCGGCTTTTCCGAACTGATGGTGGACGAGAAGTTCGGCCCGGTCGCCAACGACCGCTACCGCGACTATCTGCGCGACATCAACCGTTCGGGCAACCACGTGCTCGACCTCGTCAACGACTTGCTCGACATATCCAAGATCGAGGCCGGCCAGCAGGAGATGGCCTATGAGGCGGTGTCGCTCAACGACACGCTGGCGGAAACGGTGGCGATGATGCAGCCGCAGGCCAACCGCGAGCGCGTCATCATCCGCTCGAGCTTCGCCTCACGGCTGCCGGAAGTGGTGGCGGATTTGAGGAGTGTGCGCCAGATTGCGTTGAACATCCTGTCGAACGCCATCCGCTATACCCAGGCCGGCGGCCAGGTGATCGTGTCCACCGCCTACGAGACCTCCGGGGACGTCGTCATGCGCGTGCGCGATACCGGCATCGGCATGACGCCGGCCGAGATCGAGCAGGCACTGAAGCCGTTCAAGCAGATCAATGCGCTCAAACGCGGCCGCGGCGACGGCACCGGCCTCGGGCTGCCTCTGACCAAGGCGATGGTGGAGGCCAACCGTGCCCGCTTCACTATCACCTCGACACCTGGCGAAGGCACGCTGGTCGAGGTCGCCTTCCCATCGACGCGCGTGCTGGCCGAATAACGATCTGCAGGAGAAGGTTCGGCCAAAGAAAAAGGCGTCCTGGTGGACGCCTTGAGAAATGGGATGCTGTCACAACGGGGCTTGAGCTGAACCTCAGGGGACGAGGAACGGGATTTCTCCCTCAAGTTACACGCGACTATCGGCGCCGTCCCTTAACAAGTCCTTACCGGGAGCCAAAAAAATTTACGAATGTGTACCACTCGTGAAATCTAGGTAAATTGGGCCGACACTATTCCTTAACCATGCCAGGGAGACCTAGTCCGCGAGCTGCGGCAGGTTCCTGAACAGCTCCAGCGCCTCGGGATTGGCGAGCGCTTCCTTGTTCTTAATGGCGCGACCATGGACCACGTCGCGCACGGCAAGCTCGGTGATCTTGCCCGACTTGGTTCGCGGGATGTCGGTGACGGCAACGATCTTGGCCGGCACATGGCGGGGGCTGGCGCCCGAGCGGATTCTGGCGCGGATGCGTTTCTCCAGATCCTCGTCGAGCGAAACGCCGGCGGCCAGCCGCACGAATAGCACGACGCGCACGTCGTTGTCGAAATCCTGGCCGATGCAGAGCGCTTCCAGGATCTCGGGCATCTGCTCGACCTGGTTGTAGATCTCGGCCGTGCCTATCCTCACTCCGCCGGGATTGAGCGTAGCGTCGGAGCGGCCATGAATGATCATGCCGCCGTGCGCCGTCCATTCGGCGAAGTCGCCATGGCACCAGATGTTGTCGAAGCGCTCGAAATAGGCCGCGTGGTACTTCTTGCCATCCGGATCGTTCCAGAAGCCGATCGGCATCGATGGGAATGCCTTGGTGCAGACGAGTTCGCCCTTCTCCTGCCGGATCGGCTTGCCGTTGTCGTCCCACACGTCCACGGCCAGGCCGAGGCCCGGCCCCTGGATTTCGCCGGTCCAGACCGGCTCGGTCGGGACGCCCAGAACGAAGCAGGAAACGATGTCGGTGCCGCCGGATATCGAGGCGAGATGCACGTCCTTCTTAATGCCGTCATAGACGAAGCGGAAATCCTCCGGCGACAGCGGCGAGCCGGTGGAAGAGATGGTCCGAACGGTTGCAAGGTCGTGGCTGTCGATCGGCTTCAGCCCTGCCTTGCGTACGGAATCGATGAATTTCGCCGAGGTGCCGAAATAGGTCATCTTCTCCGCATCGGCGAAATCGAACAGCGCATTGCCGTCTGGATAGAACGGCGAACCGTCGTAAAGCAGAAGCGTGGCGCCCGAGGCGAGGCCCGAGACCAGCCAGTTCCACATCATCCAGCCGCAGGTGGTGAAGTAGAAAAAGCGGTCGCCGTCGAGCAGGCCGGCATGCAGCCGCTGTTCCTTGACGTGCTGGATCAGCGTGCCGCCGGCCGAGTGCACGATGCATTTCGGGATTCCGGTCGTGCCGGAGGAGAACAGAATGTAGAGCGGGTGTGAAAAAGGCAGCCGCTCGAAGGCGAGCGGCTTGGCGGCAAAGGGCGAAAGCGCTACTTCCAGCGCCTCGGCGTTGTCGATGGTAGCGGCGACATCGGTGGACGTGCCGAGATAATCGACGATCAGCACCTTGCGCACGGTTTCAAGCTTCTCGGCCACCGCGCGGACCTTGTCGGCGACCTCGATGGCCTTGCCGTTGTACCAATAGCCGTCGGGCGCGATGAAGACGACCGGCTCGATCTGGCCGAAACGGTCGAGCACGCCCTGCTCGCCGAAATCCGGTGAGCAGGAAGACCAGACCGCGCCGATCGAGGCGGCCGCCAGCATGGCAGCGACCGTCTCGGGCATGTTCGGCATCATGGCGGCGATGCGGTCGCCCTCTCTAACGCCAAGCGACAGGAAGAGCTGCTGCAGGCGCGAGGTGAGCGCATGGAGCTCGTTCCAGGACAGCCGGCGCTCGACCTTGTCTTCGCCGCGGAAGACGATAGCCAGGCTGCCGCCGGTTTTCTTCAGAAGGTTCTCGGTGAAATTGAGTTTCGCGTCGGGAAAGAAGGCGGCGCCAGGCATCTTCTCGCCATCGACCAGAGGCCGCTCGCCCTTGTCGCCGACAAGTCCGCAAAAGTCCCAGACGAGGTCCCAGAACCCCTCGCGGTCGTCGATCGACCAGCGGTGGAGCTCGGCATAGCTGGAGAAAGCCTGGCCAGACTTCGCAGCCGCAGCTTTCATGAAGGCGCTCAGGGGCGCAGAGGCGATCCGGTCCTGCGTCGGCGTCCACAAGGGGGTGTCGGCGGCCATATCGTTCCTCCCAAAGCGCGTCGCGATTGCGGCAATTAAGCCTGATGTCGCCTGCGCCGTTGTCCCAAAACCGGCGTGGCGTTGGCGGGCCGGACGGGTTTATCGCTTATGCATACCGCAGCGCAGCAGAGCAAGATTTTGTTGAAATGGTCGGCAAGGATACGGCGCAAACGCCATCGGAGGGCCATAAAGACTTGAAAAGCGTCAGCGCTCGGCTACACCCGTCGGGCGATTTGTCGGCAATGGAACTAACGGGGCGAGATGCGATCATCTTTGATCCGGCGCGGGGTATGGGTGATCGGCGTTGCGGTGCTGGTCATCGCGCTCGCCGTCGCCGCCTTGCCGCTGATTGCCTCGACCCGCATCGTACGCGACCGCATCGCTTGGGAATTGAGCGCCTGGAGCGGTTTTCGCGTGACGATCGACGGCTCGCCGCGCATCGAGGTGTGGCCTAAGTTCCGGGCAATCCTCAGCGATGTAACGCTGTCGCAATGGGCGGAGACCGACGCGCCGCCGGTGATCGAAGCCGAGCGCGTCGAAGTCGATCTCTCGGCCATGGCCGCCGTGCAGGGCGACGTCCAATTCTCGACGGCAAGGCTGGTGCGGCCGACCATCAGGGTGGAGCGCAAGCCGAGCGGCCTCTATCTGCCACCGCTGCCGACCGGCGGCCGCATCACGCGCTCGATCGACACCGCGCGCAGCGTGGTCACCGCGAACCCGCAGAAGCCCGACCTCGGCAGACTGCCTTCCGATCCGTTCGGCATCGTCGAGTTCCGTGACGGCCGCGTCGTGACCTCGGTTGGCGGCAAGGATACCGAGATCCTGAGCAGCCTCAGCGGCCAGGTGAACTGGGCGGCGATGAACAGCGACGCCACGCTCACGGCAACCGGGATATGGCGCGGCGAGAGCGTCCAGGTCGATTTTTCCTCGGCGAAGCCGCTGGTGCTGTTTGCCGGAGGGGTCGCGCCCGTCACGCTCGCCTTCAAGGCGGCGCCCGCCACCCTCTCTTTCGATGGCGTCGCCTCGATGTCGGACAACGCCTATCTGGACGGCCAGGCAAAATTCACCGCCCCTTCGCTGCGACGCCTGCTTGAATGGTCGCAGGCCGGGATGGCGCCTGGTGCTGCGATCGGCTCGGTCTCTGTCGCGAGCAAGGTGGCGGCCTCGGCGGGGCGGGCGAAATTCGAAAACACGACGGTGGCGCTGGACAACAACCCCGGCATGGGAGCGCTGGACTTTTCGTTCAGCGAGGCCCTGCCCGTCATTTCCGGCACGCTTGCGTTCGACACGCTCGATCTTCGATCGTTCCTTTCCGCTTTCACGCCGATCGCTCCCGCCGGCCAAGCAGGCCCCGGCGAGTTCGACACCGGCTTCGCCGACAAGATCAACCTCGATCTCAGGCTGTCGGCGGCGCACGCCACGGCCGGCCCGATACAGCTTGCCGATGTCGCCGCGACCGCGCAGGTCAAGAACGGGCTTGCCGTCTTCGACATTTCCGATGCGTCCGCCTTCAACGGCAACATCCAAAGCAGCCTGCGTTTCGACCGCAAGCCTGATGGCACTCAGGTCGAGTTGCGGCTTTTGGCATCGGACGTCGACACCGGCGCCTTCGCCACCGCGGCGGGGATGACGCGGCTGGTGCCGGCCGGAACAGGGACCGTCTCGGTCATCCTCAAGGGGCCGGGCAAGGCTTGGGACTCGATCTTCGAGAACGCAGACGGGTCTTTCTCGGCGACGCTCGGGCCGGGCTCGCTCAACGGCCTCAACCTGGCTGCCTTTCTCAAGCGCAACGAACAGGGCGGATTCTTCGCCCTCGACGACGTCGCCGACGGCTCGCTGCCGATCGACGGCGCCGAGATCAAGGCGAGCATCTCGAAGGGTGTGGCGCGGCTGGACAAGGCCGAGGTCAATGCACAGAAGTACAAGATCTGGCTTTCGGGCATCGCTTCCTATACCGGGCGCGGGCTGGCGCTGTCGGGCGGCATCATCCCGAACGGACAACCTGCGCAGCAACAGCCGGCCCAGCAACCGGCTACCGCCGGTCAGCCAGCGGTGCAGGCGCCGCAGGCCCCAAAGCAGTCGTTGTTCTTCGTCGGCGGCAACTGGAGCACACCGTTCATCTCGCCGATCAGCCGCGGCGTGTCAGGGCAATAGAACAAGACGCAGTTCGCCCCGCCCTTTGTTCCCTATCCGCGCTGCGCCGCCTGCTCGTCGCGCTGGCGCTGGACCTCGCGGCGCTTGTTGGCGATCGAGGCAATGATGACGCCGATCGCAACGACGGCGATCAGGATGGTGCAGGCGGCATTGATTTCCGGCGTCACGCCGAGGCGCACCTGGCTGTAGATCTTCATCGGCAGCGTCGTGGCGCCCGGGCCGGAGGTGAAGGAGGCGATGACCAGATCGTCGAGCGAGAGCGTGAAGGCCAGCATCCAGCCGGAGATGATCGCCGGCAGGATGACAGGCAAGGTGATCTGGAAGAAAGTCTTCACCGGCGGCGCGCCGAGGTCCATGGCGGCTTCCTCCAGCGAGCGGTCGAAGGAGACCAGGCGCGACTGCACGACGACGGCCACGAAGCACATGGTGAAGGTGATGTGGGCGAGCGTGACGGTGAAGAAGCCGCGATCGAGCCCGATGGCCACGAACAGCAAGAGCAGCGACAGGCCGGTGATGACCTCCGGCATGACCAGCGGCGCAAAGACCATGCCGGAAAACAGCACTCGCCCCTTGAAGCGTGTGTAGCGGGTCAAGGTGATCGCCGCCAGCGTGCCGAGCACGGTCGCAACGGTCGCCGAGATGACGCCGACGCGCGCCGTCACCCAGGTGGCGTCCATCAGGCCCTGGTTGTGGAACAGCGACACGTACCATTTGGTCGAGAAGCCGCCCCAGACGGTGACGAGCTTCGATTCGTTGAAGGAGAAGACGATGAGCAGCACGATCGGCAGGTAGAGAAAGGCAAAGCCGAGCACGATCGAGCTGATGTTGAAGCGGCTCCAGGTGGCGTTCATTTGCCTTGCTCCTGGGCTTTCGCTTGAGCCTGCTGGAAGAACATGATCGGGACGGTCAGCACCAGGAGCAAGATGACCGCCACCGCCGAGGAGACCGGCCAGTCGCGGTTGGCGAAGAATTCGTTCCACAGCGTCTTGCCGATCATCAGCGTCTGCGAGCCACCGAGAAGGTCCGGGATGACGAACTCGCCGACCGCCGGGATGAAGACCAGCAGGCAGCCGGCAATCACGCCCGGCAGCGACAGCGGGAAGGTGATCTTCCAAAAGGCGCCGATCGGCGGGCAGCCGAGATCCTGCGCCGCCTCGATCAATGAATAGTCCATCTTCTCCAGCGACGAATAAAGTGGCAGCACCATGAAGGGCAGATAGGAATAGACGATGCCGATGAAGATCGCGGTGTAGGTGTTGAGGATGACCAGCGGCTGGCTGATCAGGCCAGTGGCGAGCAGGACTTGGTTGAGCAGCCCTTCGGGTTTCAGGATGCCGATCCAGGCATAGACGCGGATCAGGAACGAGGTCCAGAACGGCAGGATCACCAGCATCAGCAAGGTCGGCCGGATCGTCGCCGGCGCGCGCGCCATGCCATAGGCGATCGGATAGCCGACGATCAGCGTCAGCACCGTCGAGATGCCCGCGATGATCAGGCTGGTCACATAGGCGTTGAAGTAAAGCGCGTCCTGGGTCAGCCAGGTGTAGTTGTCGAAGTTGAGCTCGCGGAAACCTGCGAACAATCCGGAAATGCCGTCGCCGAAATCGAGCACGGGGGTGTAGGGCGGCATCGAGATCGCCGTCTGCGACAGTGAGATCTTGAAGACGATGATGAACGGGACAAGGAAGAAGAACAGCAGCCAGAGATAGGGAATGATGATAACGAGGCGGTCGACGAAACCCTTAGCCAGCCTGGTCGGCAACTGAGCGGCGGTTTCGGCCGATGAGCAAGCGGCGGCGGCGATGTTGGTCATGGCCCGCCCCTATTACCTTGTCAGCACGACGCCGGCGTCTGGCCGGAAGGAAACCCAGGCGCGGTCGTTCCAAGTCAGCGGGTCCTCGCTGACGCGGGCAGCGTTCAACGCGCTTGCCCGCACCATCTGTCCGTCGTCGAGCTTGATGTGGTAGACGGTCATGTCGCCAAGATACGCAACGTCATAGACTTCGCCTTCAAGCGCATTGACGGCGTCGGCCGGCTTCCTCGACGACACCTTGATCTTCTCCGGCCGGATCGCGAAGACGATGTCGGCGCCCTTGGCGGTATCGGCGGCATTCTCGACGACGATCTGCGCACCGGTCGCGCCGGTGATGCGCGTCGTATTCGCTGCCCGCTCGGCAACCTTGCCCTCGAACATGTTCACATTGCCGACGAAATGCGCGACGAAGCGCGACGTCGGGGCCTCGTAGATTTCGGCCGGCGTCGCCACCTGCATCACCTCGCCCTTGTCCATGATGGCGATGCGGTCGGCCATGGTCATGGCTTCCTCCTGGTCGTGGGTGACGACGACGAAGGTAAGGCCGAGTTCCTGCTGCAGGTCCATCAGCTCGAACTGCGTCTCCTCGCGCAGCTTCTTGTCGAGCGCGCCCAGCGGCTCGTCCAAAAGAAGCACCTTCGGCCGCTTGGCGACCGAGCGGGCAAGCGCCACACGCTGGCGCTGACCGCCGGAAAGCTGGTGCGGCTTGCGCTTGGCGAACTGCTCGAGCTTGACCAGCCTCAGCATCTCGGCGACGCGCTTTTCGATATCGGGAGCGGGCATGCCTTCCTGCTTGAGGCCGAAGGCGATGTTCTTTTCCACCGTCATATGCGGAAACAGCGCGTAGGACTGGAACATCATGTTCACCGGCCGCTTGTAGGGCGGAATGCCACGCAGGTCCTGGCCGTCGAGCAGAATGCGGCCAGCCGTCGGCTCCTCGAAGCCGGCGAGCATCCTGAGCAGGGTCGACTTGCCGCAGCCCGAGGCGCCGAGCAGGGCGAAGAACTCACGTTCGAAGATGGTCAGCGACAGATTGTTGACGGCGGTGAAGTCGCCAAACTTCTTGGTCACCTTGTCGAACTGGATATACGGCTTGGCGCTTGGATCATTCCAAGGCGCGAAGTCCCTGCGGATGCTGCCAAGCGATTTCATGTCCCACTCCGGATCTGTTCGTTCCGCTGGAACGGTTCATCGTTTCGAGGAAACGCCGAACCGCTTAGCTTTTTGTTTTTGACGCAATTCCGGACGGAAAACCGTCCCACACTTTTCCTGGAATTGCTTCCAAGAAAAGCGACCCCGGCATCTGGCTGCCGGGGTCGCGTCTCGATGCCTATTGGCCGGTGACGATCTTGGTCCAGGTGCGCGTGATGATGCGCTGTGTCTTGGGATCGTACGGCTGGACGGTGTAAAGCTTCTTGGTCGTCTCCTCGTCAGGATAGACCGAGATGTCTTCCAGCAGGGCCTTGTCGACGAACTGCTGCGAGGCCTTGTTGCCGTTTGCGTAGAGCACATAATTCGAGGATTTGGCGATGACTTCCGGCGTCATCATGTAGTTGATGAACTCATGCGCTTCCGCGACATGCGGCGCGTCGGCGGGGATCGCCATCTGATCGAACCACATCTGGGCGCCTTCCTTGGGCACCGAATAGCCGATCTCGACGCCCTGCTTGGCCTCCTCGGCGCGGCTGCGCGCCTGGAACACATCGCCCGACCAGCCGATCGCCAGGCAGATGTCGCCGTTTGCCAGCGCATTGATGTATTCCGACGAATGGAACTTGCGAATATAGGGCCGGACCTTGAGCAGGGCTTCCTCGGCCTTGGCGATATCGTCGGGCGAGGTGCTGTTTGGATCGAGGCCGAGATGTTTCAATGTGGCCGGAATGATGTCGGAGGGTGAATCCAGCACATAGACGCCGCAATCCTTGAGCTTGGCAAGGCTCTCCGGATTGAAGAACACGTCCCAGCTGTCGATCTTGTCGGTGCCGAGTGCCGCCTGTACCTTCTTGACGTTGTAGCCGAGGCCGACCGTGCCCCACATGTAGTTGACCGAATACTCGTTGCCCGGATCATACTTGGCGGTGCGCTCCGAAATGACATCCCACATGTTGGAGATGTTCGGCAGCTTGGACTTGTCGAGTTTCTGGAAGACGCCGGCCTGGATCTGGCGCGCCAGGAAATTGGCGCTGGGAACCACGACATCATAGCCGCTGCCGCCGGCCAGCAGCTTCGTCTCCAGGATCTCGTTGGAATCGAAGGTGTCGTAGACGACCTTGATGCCGGTCTTCTTGGTGAAGTCCTCGATGATCGAGCTGTCGATATAATCCGACCAGTTATAGACGTTGACGACGCGGTCGTCGGCATGGCCGCTCGCGGCGAAGAGCGTCAGAAAGGCCGAAGTCGCCGAAAGCAAAAGCGCTTTGCGGATCATGATATTCTCCTTTGGTGAGTGTTCCCGTGCCGGCTCGTCGCGACATGGGCGCGGGACGGCGTTTGTTTCAGACTATTGAGCTTTCCGGGGAGCGACAGGCGCGCGCGCCTGGCGTTGCGGCGGAACGTTGAGTGGCGGGTGTGGCCCTTGCCTCCTTTCCAGGAAGCTGTTCGGGTGGCCTCAGCGGCGTTGGCCGCGGCGTAAGTAGAGATGTACCGATGCGGTCCGGCCTCGATGAGGCCGGCGGAGTCACTTGGCAAGATACGCCTGTCTTGTTGTTGCCGTAATTGCAGCCTGCCCGGCCGGCAGCGGAGTTGTCAATGGGGAAGACTCTCGAGCTTCAATTGGGAGACGGCAGCCCGGTGATGCCCGGCCGCTCGGGCCGGGTCTGCCGCTTGAACTCAAATGCGATATGAATGAGCAACGCCGTCATCACGACCGCGCCGCCGATGATGGTGCGCACCGATGGCACCTCGGAATGGACAAGCCACACCCAGATCGGACCGAGGATCGGCTCGAAAGTGCCGAGCAGCGCCGCGACGGCCGCGGGCACCAGCCGGGCGCCCATGGCGAAAAAAGCAAGACCGACCCCGAGATTGATGACGCCGAAGGCAAAGAGAAAGCCCATGTCGCGCCCGGAGACGATGAATTCCGAGGCCTGGGAAGCAGCAAAAGCACCGGCAAGCAATGCGCCGAGGCAAGTGGCCGGCACCATGCGCACATGCGCGAAGCGCCGGGTGATCACGGTCGCGCACGAAAGCATCACCGCAATCAGCAGCGCCAGGCCATCGCCGATCGGCGAGACGGCGCCCTCAAGCGATTCCGAGACCATAATGGCGACGCCGGTGATGACGGCGGCAATGGCGACCCAGGTCCCCGGGCTCACGCGTTCGCGAAACAGCACCCAGGCAAGCAGCGCCGCCAGAAGCGGGACACCGGCCTGCATCAACAAGATGTTGGCGACCGTCGTATAGGCCAGCGCGACGATGAAGCTCGTGGAGGCGGTGGCGAAGCAGAGAGCGACGCCCAGCCCAGGCAGGCCCATGTCGCGGAACAATCTCCAGGTGCCGCGCCAGCCGTCGCGCCAGAGCATGAAGGCGACGAGGAAGGCCACCGCCCAGAGCGAGCGCCAGAACACCACGGTCCAGCTGTCGCCGACATGGATGAAGCGAGCGATGGCGCCGCCAAAACTCCACATCAGCGCCGACAGGAAGACCAGCAGCATGCCGATCCGCTCCTCGCGCGGCGAGACGGCAGCCAAGGCAACGCGAGACGAGGCGTTATCGGTCATGGGCGAGACTGTCAGCGATTTGCGGGCGGCACGATCCACCACGGACGACCAGACTATATCCATTCGCGTAGCGCAAATGCAGCCAGGCGTGATCCAGCATCCTCTGAAATGTAGGACAAAGCCAGCTTACGCCCGCCGAACCGCTGCGGCTCGGCGGGGGTGTGCTATCCCTGGAAATCGAAGGCGCTGAGACCCGTCACCATCTCGTCGAGGCCGAGCGGCCGGGTCACCGGCGGCTCGGCGCGCGCCAAGCAGCCGACGCGCTCGCAGAGCCTGCAGGCCGGGCCGACCGGCGTTGCGAATGCCGTGCTCTGCGCGGGCTTGCCGGCGGACGGTCCGGGCAGCGCCGCGCTGTAGACGATCTCGTCGCGAAAGCCGATGTCGCAGCCGAGCAGAAGCGCCGTGCGCCGCGGCCGCTCGGAGAAGGCGCCTTGCGGCCCTTCGAGCGTGCGGGCTATGCAGAGGAACTCGGCGCCGTCCGGCATTTCCACCGCCTCGACCAGGATCCGGCCCGGCTGCGAAAAGGCCGCATGGACAGGAAGCTTCGGACAGGCGCCGCCGAAACGGCTTTGCGGATAGCCCAAGCTGCCCGCCTTGCGGAAGCGGTTGCCGGCATTGTCGACCTCCAGCATGAAGAACGGCACGCCGGAGGCGCTCGGCCGCTGCAGCATGGTCAAGCGGTTTGCCGCCTGCTCGAAGGAGACGCCGAAGCGCGAACGCAAGACGTCGATGTCGTAGCGGGCGCGGACGGCCGCTGCATGAAAGGCGTGATAGGGCATCATCAGCGCGTGCGCCGCATAGCGGCCGAGCTCGAAACGGGCTAAGCGGCGCGCTTCGTCCGTGCCGAGCTTCAACGTCTGGATCTCGCTCGCCACGGCCACCGTCATGCGCATCAGGCTCGCCTCCATGGCGACTTCGCGCAACTGATCGAAGGGGGAGAGCCGCTCTGACAGGAACAGGCGTTGCGAATGGCGATCGTAGCGCCTGCGCCAGTTCGGCATGGTGGCCACCGGCAGCACCTTGACCACGATGCCGTGCTCGCGCCTTAGCCACGCCTTCAGCGCGCCGAACAGGTCGTCGCCCGGATCGAGCAGCGAAATGAAGGCCTCGGCTTCCTCCTCCAGCGCGGCGAAATGGTTCGGCCGGCGCTCGAAAGTCTCGTGCACTTCGTCGACAGGCAGGCGCGTGCCGGACAATGCGGTCGCCCTGCCCTCCCGTGCCAGGAGTTCATTGAGATCCGACAGCCGATCGGCCTGCTCGCGATAGGCGCGAAACAGTTTCACCATCGCGGCGGAAGCGTTCGGCGCGATCTCGGCAAGGTCGATCAGTTCCTGGTCGCCCGGCAGTTCGCCGGCCAGCAGCGGATCGCCGAACACTTCCTTCAGCGCCGCGATCGATCCTTTGGTCTCGCCCTGCAATTCGTGCGGGTCGACCTTGTAGACCGACGCCAGCTTGAGGATCAGCTGCACCGTCAGCGGCCGCTGGTTGCGCTCGATGAGATTGAGGTAGGACGGCGAGATGCCCAGGCCTTCGGCCATCGCCGTCTGGGTCAGGCCCTTGGCGTTGCGAAGCCGGCGGATGCGCGGCCCGGCGAAGATCTTCTGCTCGGCCAATCGGCTACCTTGACAAGAGTTTACATCATGGCGCGCCCTCGCGGGCTCATCCAGCTTTTTACAATCATGACAAATTTACAGCGCCGACCTGTCAAACGCAACACCGGTTTTCCCGTATTTTAGCTGGCAAGCTCCGGTTTTTCTGGCGATTTTTGCGTCGCAATGTAAACACTGTAACACGTGAAAGGCGCAGAGATACGTCCCTCAAACGCGCCATCTAAACAAGCAAGACTGACCTGGAGCAATCGATGACCGATTTTTACAACCTCGTCCCGTCCGCGCCGGAAGGTCGTTTCGACGACATCGAACGGCTCTACTCGCCGGAGGACGTGAAGCGGCTGCGCGGCTCGGTCCAGATTCGGCACACGCTTGCCGAGATGGGCGCGAGCAGGCTGTGGAAGCTCATCCACGAGGAAGATTTCGTCAATGCGCTCGGCGCCATGTCCGGCAACCAGGCCATGCAGCAGGTCAGGGCGGGCTTGAAGGCGATCTATCTGTCAGGCTGGCAGGTGGCGGCCGACGCCAACACCGCGTCGGCCATGTATCCGGACCAGTCGCTTTATCCGGCCAATGCGGCGCCGGAGCTGGTCAAGCGCATCAACCGCACACTGCAGCGCGCCGACCAGATAGAAACATCCGAAGGCAAGGGTCTTTCGGTCGAGACCTGGTTCGCGCCGATCGTCGCCGACGCCGAAGCCGGCTTTGGCGGGCCGCTCAACGCGTTCGAGATCATGAAGGCCTTCATCGAGGCCGGTGCCGCTGGGGTCCACTATGAGGACCAGCTGGCGTCGGAGAAGAAGTGCGGCCATCTCGGCGGCAAGGTGCTGATCCCGACCGCAGCGCATATCCGCAACCTCAATGCGGCCCGGCTTGCAGCGGACGTGATGGGCACGCCGACGCTGGTGGTGGCGCGCACCGACGCGGAAGCCGCCAAGCTGCTCACCTCCGACATCGACGAGCGCGACCGGCCTTTCGTCGACTATGACGCCGGCCGCACGGTCGAGGGCTTCTACCATGTCAGGAACGGCATCGAGCCCTGCATCGCGCGCGCCGTTGCCTACGCGCCGCATGCGGACCTGATCTGGTGCGAAACCTCGAAGCCGGATCTTCAGCAGGCAAGGAAGTTCGCCGAAGGGGTGCGCAAGCATCACCCGGGCAAGCTGCTCGCCTACAATTGCTCGCCATCGTTCAATTGGAAGAAGAACCTGGACGACGCGACCATCGCGAAGTTCCAGAAGGAACTCGGCGCCATGGGCTACAAATTCCAGTTCATCACGCTGGCGGGGTTCCACCAGCTGAACTTCGGCATGTTCGAACTGGCCCGCGGCTACAAGGACCGCCAGATGGCGGCTTATTCGGAGCTGCAAGAGGCGGAGTTCGCGGCGGAGGTCCACGGCTATACCGCGACCAAGCATCAGCGCGAAGTCGGCACCGGCTATTTCGATGCCGTGTCGATGGCGATCTCCGGCGGCCAGTCGTCGACCACCGCCATGCATGAATCGACCGAGCACGCCCAGTTCAGGCCGGCGGCCGAGTAATGACAACACCAGAGGAAACGCCCGAAGGGCACTAACGTCGGAGGAGAACAGCAATGGCATCGATAAGCCGCGTCAAGGAAAGGGCCGAAGAACAGTCGAGCGCGATGAGCGTCGATCAGCAGGCGACGATCCGCATGCTTGCCAACGACCTGCACAGGCTCAACCAGTCTGTGATGAAGGCGGTCGAAGCAGGTGTGTCCGTCGAGCTGGTGCGCTCGGCCAGGCACCATGGCGGAGACGGCAACTGGGGTGATCTTTTGATCCCAGTGATCGTCACTCACCAGAACCAAGGCTGACGTAGCGTCAACAATCACTCGCGAGTGTCTCCCGTGCACTATACGCTCCGGGAGACTTTCGTTTTTTCGAATTGCGACTGAGGCGGCGGGGAGAACTTGCGCCGGATTTTAGCAATTCTTGCTATATTATCATTTTCCACTATTTCTGCTTGACACCGTCGGCGATCTCGCGCCAATTGCGCGCTCAAGGTTTCAACCCAGCATTGAACCAGAGCCTCCGCCAGACATGTGTCCCGCCAATCGTGACGACTCTGAAAAACCAATGAAACCGGCGGACCGCGGCGCGGCGGCCCGGCTGCCGGCGGATTTCTCCAAGGTGCTGGTGGTCGGCAAATCATCGATCAACCGGGTCGTCGTATCGAAGATCGTGGAAAAGTCCGGGCTGAAGCCGATTTCGGAGCCACCGGAGGCGGCCGAAAAAGCTTTGGCCGCCCTGGTTCCCGGCGCAATCATACTCGACGGCGGACCCGACGACAGGGATTGCGACAGGCTGCTGTCCGGCATCGACGCGCTGCGGCGCGCTTCCGGCAAGGCGCGGCCCGCCGTGATCCTGCTTTCAACCAGGAATGGCACGCCGGACAGCCTCGGTCTATCAAGTGTGGTTGACGCGGTGGTCGCCAAGCCGATCACGCCTGAAAGGCTGCAACCAGTAATCGATCGCCTGGTCGGCCGCGGCTAAGCAGACGTGACCGCTTAGCCGGGCCTCGCTATTGCCTGGACCAATGCCGGCAACTCGCCGAGATCTGCGATCTCACGAAAACGCGGCGCCTCGACAGGCGCCTCGGCGTGTTCGACCGCCCAAGTCAATTCGTGCGGCACATGGATGCCCCAGCCACCGGCCTCGATGGCGGGAACCACGTCGGACTTGAGCGAGTTGCCAACCATCATGCTGTTCTGCGGGCCGTCGCCATGGCGGCTGAAGATGCGGGCATAGGTTGCGGCGCTCTTGTCGCTGACGATCTCGACGGCATCGAAGAGATCACCCATTCCCGATTGCGCGAGCTTGCGCTCCTGATCGAAGAGGTCGCCCTTGGTGATCAGCACCAGATGGTAGGAGCCAGCCAGCTTTTCGACCGTCTCGCGGGCATGCGGCAGCGGCTCGATCGGGTGGCTGAGCATCTCGCGGCCGGCAGCCAGGATTTCGCCGATGACCGAACCGGGCACCTCGCCGTTTGTGATCGCGACGGCCGTCTCGATCATCGACAGGGTAAAGCCCTTGATGCCGAAGCCATAGAGGGCGAGGTTGCGCCTTTCCGCTTCGAGCAGCCTTGCCGCGATATGCTCATGGTCGCCATGCTCGGCCAGCAAAGCAGCAAAACGCTTCTCGGTCATGCGGAAGAACTGCTCGTTCTGCCATAGCGTGTCGTCGGCATCGAACCCGATGGTGGTCAAACGTGGAGCGGACATGTGCGACCCTTTGCTTACAGGCTCATCTAGACCCTGTCGCGCTGCGCCGCCAGCAAGAAGAGACCGACACGCCGGTTCCATGGGCCGCGTCTCGGCTTGCCTGTGGCGACTCGGGCGCCTCCCCTTTCCTTCCGCCACGGCGCCCGGCTATACTTTGAAATCCGCAACACAATCTGGTGAATGATGCCGCCTGAAAAAAAGGAAGTCCGTCCGTCGAGCCGGGGGGGACGCGCCCGCACGCCTGCCTTCTTGAAAAACGAACGCGGTGTGAAGAACTGGAAGGAAGCCAGCGCCTGGCTGGAATGGCGCGGCATCGAGGACATCGAGTGCATCACGCCGGACCAGGCCGGCGTCGCCCGCGGCAAGATGATGCCGTCGAAGAAATTCACCTCCAACACATCGCTGGCGCTGCCCTCGGCGGTGTTCATGACGACGATATCCGGCGGCTATCCGGAAGACGGCAACGGCTTCCACTATCCGGAGGACGACGGCGACCTGAAGCTCTTGCCCGATCTCTCGACACTGACCGTCGTGCCCTGGGAGGAAGATCCGACCGCCGCGGTGATCTGCGACCTCGTCCACCAGGATGGCCGCTCCGTCGAATTCACGCCGCGCAACGTGCTCAAGCGCGTGCTGGCCGCCTATGACGACCGCGGGCTGAGGCCGGTGGTGGCGCCCGAGATCGAATTCTATCTGGTGCGCAAGAATCCCGATCCGGACTACCCGCTGACGCCACCCGTCGGGCGCTCCGGGCGGCCGATCGGCGGCGGCGCCGGCTATTCGATCGCCGGCGTCAACGAGTTCGACGAACTGATCGACGACATCTACCATTTCTCGGAGCGGCAAGGCCTGGAGATCGATACGCTGATCCACGAGGAGGGCGCCGGCCAGCTCGAGATCAACCTGCGCCACGGCAATCCGATCGAGCTTGCCGACCAGGTGTTCATGTTCAAGCGCACAATCCGCGAGGCGGCGCTGAAGCATGAGATCTACGCAACCTTCATGGCCAAGCCCATCCAGGGGCAGCCTGGCTCGGCCATGCATATCCACCAGTCGGTGGTCGACAAGAAGACGGGCAAAAACATCTTCTCGGCCGAGGACGGCGCCGAGACGGATGCGTTCTTCCATTTCATCGGCGGCATGCAGAAACACGTGCCGAACGCGCTGGTGATGCTTGCGCCTTACGTCAATTCCTATCGTCGGCTCACGCAGGCTGCGTCGGCGCCGGTCAACAACAAATGGGGCTACGACAACCGCACGACGGCTTTCCGCGTGCCGCGTTCCGATCCCGCGGCGCGGCGCGTCGAAAACCGGATTCCGTCCTCGGACGCCAATCCCTATCTGGCACTGGCCGCCTCGCTTGCCTGCGGGCTAATCGGCATGAACAACAAGGTCAAGGCCGAGCCGCCGGTGCTGACGACCGCCAACGAGGACGAAATCGACCTGCCGCGCAGCTTGCTCGAGGCCGTGGACCTCTTCGAAGCCGACAAGGAGCTTGGCGCCATTGTCGGCAGATCCTTCGCGGCCACTTATGCGGCCATCAAACGCGCCGAGTTCGAGACCTTTATGGAAGTGATCAGCCCGTGGGAGCGGGAGTATCTGTTGCTGAATGTGTAAGGAAAGGCAGTAGGGGAGTAGGGCACCGCTCGGCGGGGGGTAATCGTCGAAAAAAGCGTCGTACAAAGACTTGGTCGTCTGGCAGCAACCGATGGATCTTGCAGTGGCGGTTTATGCCGCGACGAAATCCTGGCCAAAGGAAGAGCTTTATGGATAGACCAGCCAGGTGCGTCGCGCCGCAAGCTCGGTGCCCTCAAACATTGCGGAAGGCTATGGCAGAGAAATCCGAGGCTCCTAGCATCAATTTCTTGGCATCGCCCAAGGGTCACTGAAGCGCGCTCAACTGGTTCGCGCTGCGACAGGATCTGAAGCCGGAACATGTGCAGAAGCTGTTAATTCGACAGGTCAGCTTCCCCAACGGCACGTTGCAGAATCCTTAACAAACGCGCAAAATTTCGCAAAAAGGCGCACTGATGCCATAATCGGCGGTAAAAGATGCCGGTTCTGGGCGATAAGACGGGGATTTGCGCGGGCTTGCCCGCTGGAAATTTCGGGACCGATGCCGATCAGCCGCGAACGGTTTGCGGCAAGATCGAAAGAACGTCGGCCCGGTTGTTGGAGGTGGTTTAGGTGAACGAGCCCTTCAGTTTCGGTGCGCCGGAACGACGGCACTTTGCTGTGCGGTTCGGCTATGACATGCGGCCCTCGTTCTGGCAGGGCCTGCAATCGAACGCGCATCTGGTGATCGCGGCCGTCGGCACCGCGGCGCTGCTTGGCGTGGCGGCGGTGGCGCTTTGGCTGGCCTTGCCGGCCAATGAGCGGCAGGCGATCGCGAAAACGGAGCAGACCGTCCCCGCGATCCCGGTCAAGACGAAGAAAATCGCCCCGGCCGCGGCGAGCGCTGTCAGTGTCGCCGCCGCGCCGCAAGCCGCGCGCAAGGCCGATGCGGTTTCGTCCATGACTGCAGCCCGAGAAGCTGCCATTCCGGCACTGGCTTCCAACAATCCGCGCTGGAACGCCACGGTTGGTGAGCCTGCGCCCGCGGCGGATGCTCCGCCGGCCTCATCCGCTCAGGCCGCGGAGAAGCCGGCGACGCAGAACGACAAACCGGCCGTTGCCGCCTTCGCCGAATCCGTGTCCGGAAACGATGCTTCGGCCGCCCTGGCTGAGGTCGCGTCGCCTGCGGCGGCGGCGGCCCGATCGGCAGACGCAAAAAAGCCTGAGGACAAAATGGATGCGGCCCAGACCGCCGCCATCCCGGACGCGAAGCCCCAGGTTGCCGAGGCTCAGCCGGCGGCACCCGAGGATGCGGCCCAGGACGAGCCGAAGCCTGAAAACGCCAGCACTGGCACCAATGGACGCGTCCTGAGGGCTGTCACCATGCGTTCCGGCCCGAAGAACGGCGCCGCCGCGATCGTCACTGTGCCTGCCAAGTCAGCTGTGCAGGTGATGAGCTGCAAAAAGTGGTGCGAGATCGTCTATAACGGCAAACGCGGCTGGATCTACAAGAGCTTCGTAAAGACCGGCGCCTGATCTGGACGCCGTTGGCGGCCTGCAGCCGCCGCGACGTCGGTTCAGATGCAGCGCCCGCCGTCGACCTCCAGCGCCACGCCGGTGATGAAGGCCGCCTCGTCCGAAGCCAGCCAGAGCGCCGCGTTGGCGATGTCGAGCGGCGTCGACAGCCGGCCGAGCGGGATAGAGGCGCGGAATTTTTCACGGATCTCCGGCGTGTCGGCGCCCATGAACTTCTCCAGCATGCCGGTCTCGCCGGCGACCGGGCAGAGGCAATTGACGCGGATGCTCTTCGGGGCGAGTTCGACCGCCATCGACTTGGTGGCGGTGATCGCCCATCCCTTGGAGGCGTTGTACCAGGTGAGGCCCGGCCGCGGCCTGATGCCGGCTGTCGAAGCCGTGGTCAGTATGACGCCGCCGCCCTGCCGGTCCATGATCGGCACCACGGCAAGCGCGGCATGATAGATCGCCTTCATGTTGACAGCGGTGATCAGGTCGAAGGTTTGCTCGTCGACGCCGAGCATATCGCCGTTGCGATGGGTGTAGCCGGCATTGTTGACCATGACGTCGACGCGGCCGAAGGCGCTTTTGGCGGCGTAAACCATCTCGTCGAATTCGGAGCGCTGCGAGACGTCGGTCTGGGTCCAGATCGCGTTGTCGCCGATTTCCTTCGCCACGCGCGCGGCGCCCTTGGCGTTGAGGTCGGCAACCACGACGCGCGCGCCTTCCTCGGCGAAGCGCTTCGCCATGCCCTCGCCGAAGCCCGACGCCGCGCCGGTTATGATGGCAACCTTATTTTGCAGACGCATGGTTTTCCCCATCATTGAAGGGCCGGCTTTCGCCATTCTCCCTTAGCTTTCGTCACATTCAGGTTCTATGTTGCAGGCGCGAACGCTTCCGGAAAGCCGTTGCTCGCCGACAAGCCTGCCGGTAGCGCCAGTGTCAAGGCCACATATGGGCCCAATCGACTGTCCAGCGATTGGTCCTGGATGTGACACCATGGCACTGGACGATTTAAATCGATTAGAATATATCAGCCCCGCTACCGGCTAGCGGCATCAAACCGGACTGACCATGACCAGCCAGATCATCCCCGTCGATCCATTCGACTTCATCATCTTCGGCGGCACCGGCGACCTGTCGGAACGCAAGCTCCTGCCATCGCTCTATTACCGCCAGTGCGGCCATCAATTCTCCGAACCGACGCGCATCATTGGCACCTCGCGCGCAAAGATGACCGATGCCGAGTTCCAGGCCTTCGCCAAGCAGGCGATATCCCGGCATGTGAAGCCGGCCGATATCGACGACAAGGAGCTGGAGAGCTTCCTAGCCAGGCTTTCCTACGTCTCGGCGGACGCGACGACGGGCGCCGGGTTCGACAAGCTCAAGAAGGCGATCGGCGACAGCGAGCGCATCCGCGCCTTCTACCTGGCGGTGGCGCCGGCGCTGTTCGGCGACATCTCGCACCAGCTCAAGGAACACAAGCTGATCACCCCGAACTCGCGCATCGTGCTGGAGAAGCCGATCGGCCGCGACCTCGCCTCGGCGCGGGCGCTCAACGACGCCGTGGGTGACGATTTCCAAGAAAGCCAGATCTTCCGCATCGATCACTATCTCGGCAAGGAAACGGTGCAGAACCTGATGGCGCTGCGCTTTGCCAACGCGCTTTATGAGCCGCTGTGGAACTCCGCCCATATCGATCATGTGCAGATCACCGTGGCCGAGACCGTGGGTCTCGAAGACCGCGTCACCTACTACGACAAAGCCGGCGCGCTTCGCGACATGGTACAGAACCACATCCTGCAGCTGCTTTGCCTGGTAGCGATGGAGACACCTTCGTCGATGGACGCGGACGCCGTGCGCGACGAGAAGCTGAAGGTGCTGCGGGCGCTGAAGCGCATCAACGGCAACGAGGCGCCGAAACACACTGTGCGCGGGCAGTATCGCGCCGGCGCCTCCGCCGGCGGGCCGGTCAAGGGTTATGTCGAGGAGCTCGGCAAGGACAGCAACACCGAGACCTTCGTCGCCCTCAAAGCCGAGATCGGCAACTGGCGCTGGGCCGGCGTTCCTTTCTATCTCAGGACCGGCAAGCGGCTGGCGACCCGCGTTTCGGAAATCGTCATCGAATTCAAGCCGATCCCCTATTCCATCTTCGGCGACAGCGCCGGGCCGATCTTCGCCAACCAGCTGGTGATCAGGCTGCAGCCGGACGAAGGCGTCAAGCAGTACATCATGATCAAGGATCCGGGGCCGGGCGGCATGCGGCTGCGCCAGATCTCTCTCGACATGAGCTTCGCGCAATCCTTCCACAGCCGCGCGCCGGACGCCTACGAGCGGCTGATTATGGATGTGGTGCGCGGCAACCAGACGCTGTTCATGCGTCGCGACGAGGTCGAGGCGGCCTGGAAGTGGATCGATCCGATCCAGAACGCCTGGGAAAGCGCCAGGCAGGAAGCGCAGGGCTATACGGCCGGCACCTGGGGTCCGTCGGCCTCCATCGCGCTCATCGAACGTGACGGACGGACATGGCACGAGAGCAATTGAGCGGGGCCGCTTACGCCTGGAACGGCTTTGCCGACCGCCAGCAGCTGGCGGCGGCCCTTGCCGGCCACGTCGCCGCCCGGCTGACCAAGGCGATCACCGAGCGCGGCACGGCGCTGCTCGCCGTATCCGGCGGCACGACGCCGGCAAAATTCTTCGCCGCGCTTTCTTTAATCCCGATCGCCTGGGACAAGGTCACGGTGACGCTGGTCGACGAACGTTTCGTGCCGCCCTCCTCGCCGCGCTCGAATGCCGGGCTGGTGGCGGCCAACCTGCTCCAGAACAAGGCAGCCGCAGCGCGCTTCGTGCCGCTCTACCATGAGGCGGCGACCATCGAGGACGCAGCCGCGTCGGACAGCGAGGCCCTGCAATCATTGCCGTGGCCGCTGGATGTGGTGGTGCTTGGCATGGGTGCCGACGGTCACACGGCCTCCTTCTTCCCCGATGCCGGCAGCCTTTCGGAGTTGCTCGACCCGTCCACGCGGCGGATCGTGCTGCCGGTGCATGCGCAAAGCGCCGGCGAACCGCGGCTGACGCTGTCGATGGCGCGGATCGTTGCCGCCGGCTTCATCGGGCTCCACATCGAGGGAGAGGACAAGCGCATTGCCTTCGACGGTGCGATGGGAGCGGACGTGAACAAGCCCATCCGCAAGGTGCTCGAGGCGGCGCCGATACCGGTAGAGGTGTTCTGGGCACCCTGATTTTATCAAAGGAACAGCCCCGGAGATGTGGGAGGACGTTTTCCGGGGTGCGAAAGGACCAGCCATGACAGCCAGACGCGACATCGAAGCCATCACGGAACGCATCCGCCAACGCTCGAAAGCCGGCCGCGAAGCCTATCTCGGCCGCATCGCGCAGGCGTCGGGAAGCGCCGCCAACCGCGCGGTGCTCTCCTGCGGCAACCTCGCCCACGGTTTTGCGGTCTGCAGTCCCTCCGAGAAGATCGCGCTCGGCGGCGATCTCGTGCCGAACCTCGGCATCATCACCTCCTACAACGACATGCTTTCGGCGCATCAGCCGTTCGAGACGTTTCCGGCGCTGATCAAGGAAGCGGCACGCGAGGCCGGCGGCATCGCCCAGGTCGCCGGCGGCGTGCCGGCGATGTGCGACGGCGTTACGCAAGGCCAGCCAGGCATGGAACTGTCGCTGTTCTCGCGCGACGTGATCGCCATGGCGGCGGCGATCGGCCTTTCGCACAACATGTTCGACGCCGCCGTCTTCCTCGGCGTCTGCGACAAGATCGTGCCAGGGCTGGTGATCGCGGCGCTCACCTTCGGGCACCTGCCGGCTGTCTTCATCCCCGCCGGACCGATGACATCGGGGCTGCCGAACGACGAGAAGGCCAAGGTCCGGCAGCTCTATGCCGAGGGCAAGGCGGGCCGCGCCGAGCTGCTCGAGGCGGAGGCCAAATCCTATCACGGGCCGGGCACCTGCACCTTTTACGGCACCGCCAATTCCAATCAGATGCTGATGGAGATCATGGGCCTGCACACGCCCGGCGCCTCCTTCGTCAATCCGGGCACGCCGCTGCGCGACGCGCTGACCAGGGAGGCGGCGAAGCGCGCGCTGGCGATCACCGCGCTCGGCAACGCCTATACGCCGGTCGGGCGCATGATCGACGAGCGCTCGATCGTCAACGGCGTGGTCGGCCTGCACGCGACCGGCGGGTCGACCAACCACACCATCCACCTCATCGCCATGGCCGCGACAGCCGGAATTTCGCTTACCTGGCAGGACATTTCCGACCTGTCGGAGGCCGTGCCGCTGCTCGCCCGCGTCTACCCGAACGGACTCGCCGATGTGAACCATTTCCACGCAGCCGGCGGGCTCGGCTTCCTGATCCGCGAGCTGCTCGACGAAGGCATATTGCATGAGGACGTGCAGACGGTCTGGGGCGAAGGGCTGCGGCCCTATGCTGTCGAGGCGAAGCTCGGCGCCGACGGCAGCGTCGTGCGTGAAGCGGCGCCGCTCGAGAGCGGCGACGAGAAGGTGCTGGCGCCGTTCAAGAAGGCGTTCCAGCCGACCGGCGGACTGAAGGTGCTTGCGGGCAATCTCGGCCATGCCGTGATCAAGACCTCCGCGGTCAAGCCCGAACGGCGCGTCATCGAGGCGCCGGCCAAGGTGTTCGACAGCCAGCAGGGCCTGAACGAAGCCTTCAAGGCGGGGACGCTGACCGGCGACTTCGTCGCCGTGATCCGCTTCCAGGGGCCGAAGGCCAACGGCATGCCGGAACTGCACAAGCTGACCACGGTGCTTGGCATCCTGCAGGATCGCGGTCAGCGCGTTGCGCTGGTGACGGACGGGCGCATGTCGGGTGCTTCCGGCAAGGTGCCGGCGGCGATCCATGTGACGCCGGAAGCGGTCGAGGACGGGCCGATCGCCAGGATCCATGACGGCGACATCATCCGCCTCGACGCCGATGCCGGCACGCTGGAGGTGATGGTGCCGGGAACGGAGTTCGCGCTGCGCCGCACGGCGGATGCCGACCTCATCGGCAACGAGTTCGGCTTCGGCCGCGAGCTGTTCGCCGGCTTCCGGCAACTGGTCGGCCGCGCCGACCACGGCGCCGCAGCGTTCGCAAATGCCTGATTGCCCGTAGCGCTTCACGGAAAAGGGCGGCTCGGAGCCGCCCTTTTTGTCTGCCTGGCTGCGGCGCCTACTGAACGGTGATCTCGCTGCGCTCACCGGCCTTGATGGTCACCGGCAATTCCTTGTCCTGGCCCTGGTCGGACATGTGGCGCACGACGACATAGTCGCCGGCCGGAATCGTCTGCTGCCAGCTGTCGCCATAGGTCAGGCCGAGCGACTTGCGCTTGCCCTCAATATCCTTCTTTGACGAGAACACCTCGATCGAATAGGCGCCGGGCGCCGACATTGCCAGCACGCCGGCGCCGAGAGCCACCTTCACATCCTGGTTGTCGCCGGCCTTGATGCTGAAGGGCTGTTCGACAACGGCGAGATCGAGCGTGGTGAGCGCGACATAGTCGTCCGGCGGCAGCCAGAACTTGCTGTCCGGACCGTAGGAGTGCTCCACGCTTTCACGCGAGCCGTCGATCTTCTTCTTCGCCTTGACGATCTCGAAGCCGATGCCGGAGTTGCCGGCCTTGTCGCCGCCGGCGGTGTAGTAGGCGTTGAGCACGGCATGGCCGACGCCGACCACGATATCCTTCTCGACCGTCTGCCCGGGGGCAAGCTGGATGGTTTCGGTCACCGTGCCGGCGCCGATCTGCACCGTTACCTTCTGCTCGCCGGCGGGCACGGTGGCCTTGGTGTCGCCATAGTGGGTCGTGCTGCCGCCCGGATAGGCGAAGTCGACACGCGCTTCGCCGCTGATCTCCGAGCCCTGGCTCGCATGCGGGTGGATGACCAAGGTTCCGGCGTTCAGCGTGAACAACGGGCTGTAGGTCTGGCCGGCTTCGATCTTGATCTTCTGCTCGCTCCTTGCCTCGTCGGCGCGACCGACGACAATGTAATCGCCCGGCTCGAGATTGGTCTTGAGCTCGCCATACTCGGTCATGACCTGATCGCCGCGCGAGCCGTCGGACTTGGCCTTGTAGATCTCCCAGGCATTGCCGTCGGTGATGGGATCGCCGCCTTCAGCCATGACGACGCTCGGCGTGAAGTTGAATTGAGGCTTGGCGGGTTCGGGTGCAGGCACTGGCGCCGGGGCCGGACCAGGCTCTGGCGCGGGCGCGGGCGCCGCGACGGTCTCGACCAGCGCTTGCTGCAATGCCTTCTCGTCGGAGGCCTGGATGTATTTTCCGCCGGTGTTCTCGGCGAGGCAGGCGATCTGCCTGCCTTCGTCGGCGGTCAGGCCGAAGCCGACCACGTCGGCGGTGAAGTCGACGCCGGTCTCCTTCAACTCCTTGCCGAGCGCGCACGGATCGCCGCCGCAGGTCTCAAGACCATCGGTGATGAGGACGACCGTGGCCTTGTCCTCGGTGTATCTCAGCGCTTCGGCGGCCTGCTTGACGGCCGCCGTCAGCGGCGTCTTGCCGAGGAATTTCATGCTGTCGGCGGCCGCCGAGATCGCGCTCGCCGAACCCGCCTGCGGCGGCACGATCAGCTCGATGTCCGCGCAGCTGCCTTTCTGGCGATGGCCGTAGGCCATGAATCCGATCTCCTCGTCGCCCGGCACCGACTGCAGCACCGTGCGCAGCGATTCGCGCGCGATCTCGAGCTTCGGCTTGCCGTCTATCTGGGCCCACATGGAGCCGGATGCATCGAGGATGATGATGACCTTGTTGGCGGCAAAGCCAAAGGTGGTCATCGACAAAAGGAAGATCGCCGCAGCGACGCTCCGTGCCAGTCCCGCCATGAAACTCTCCTGAGTGAACCCCCGTCCGCGCGGGGAAGCTATTTGAGGCGGGTCTTCGAGACAAGTCCGGCGGCCTGCAAAGTCGCTCAATAGGTGGTTCGACGCTCTTCCGATGGCGGACGGCCGAACTGCAGGCGGTAGCTTTGCGCGAAATAGGAGTGCGAGGTGAAGCCGGTGGCGATCGCGACGTCGAGGATCGGCATGTTGGTCTGGCGCAGCAATTCGCGCGCCCGCTCGAGCCTGAGCCGCATATAGTAGCGGCCCGGCGTCACGTTGAGATGGCGCAGGAACAGGCGCTCGACCTGGCGCACCGAAAGCCCCGCCGACTTGGCAAGTTGCACCGCCGACAGCGGCTCATCGAGATGGTCGGCCATCAGCTCGACGATACGCCTGAGCTTCTCCGACTTGCCGGTGAGGTCGCGCTCCGGCCCGACGCGCTGGCGGTCGCCGGCGGAGCGGATGCGCTCGTGCTGGAACTGATTGGCGACGCCATTAGCGAGGTTGGAGCCGAAATCGCCGCGCACGATCTCCAGCATCAGGTCGATCGAGGTGGTGCCGCCGGCGCAGGTATAGCGCTTGCGGTCGATCTCGAAGACGTTGCCGGTGCAGTTGATGTCCGGAAAGCGCTCCATGAAGCCGGCGCGGTTTTCCCAGTGGATGGTGCAGCGGTAGCCGTCGAGCTGGCCGGCCTCGGCGAGCAGATAGGAGCCGACCGAGAGCGCGCCGAGCGCGTTGCCGCGCCGGCCCCAGCTGCGCAGCGCCGCCAGCACCTTGCTCTTGCCGGGGAATTCGGTGGTGAGCCCGACCGAGACGAACAGGATGTCGACCGGCGGCATATCGGCGACTGAATAGTCAATCTTGAGCGGCAGGCCGTTGGAAGCCATGACCGCGTCGCCATCCGCCGATATCGTCGTCCAGCCGTAAAAATCGCGGCCTAGCAGGCGGTTTGCAGAGCGGAAGCAATCGATCGCCGCCGCCAGCGAAAACATCGAAAACTTGTCGACCAGAAGAAAGCCGAACTGCCGGCCCCCCTGAACGGGATCGCCCATGACCGGCCGTTCAACAGGAGCAGTGAGATTCGGCAAGGATGCTGCTTTCCGATCAGAAGGACGGCCGCTTCAATCCGGCCGCGCGGTAGGCGGAAGCTACAGTGTTGGCCATCAGCATGGCAATGGTCATCGGTCCGACGCCGCCGGGGACCGGCGTGATGGCGCCGGCGACCCCGGCCGCTTCGGCATAGACGACGTCGCCGACCAGCCGCGACTTGCCTTCGCCCTTCTCCGGCGCCGGAATGCGGTTGATGCCGACATCGATAACGGTGGCGCCGGGCTTCACCCAATCACCCTTGATCATTTCCGGACGGCCGACGGCGGCGACCAGGATATCGGCGGTGCGGGCCAGCGCCGGCAGGTCTTTCGTGCGGCTATGCGCGATGGTGACCGTGCAGTTGGCGGCGAGCAGCAGGTTGGCCATCGGCTTGCCGACGATGTTGGAGCGGCCGACGACGACGGCGTTGAGGCCGGAAAGGTCCTTGCCGCGCACGCGCTGGATCAACAGCATTGAGCCGGCGGGCGTGCAGGGCACGAACGCCGACTCGAGCTCGCCGGTGCCGAGCTTGCCGACATTGATGAAGTGGAAGCCGTCGACATCCTTTTCCGGCGCGATCGTCTGGATGACCTTGCCGGCATCGATATGGCCGGGCAGCGGCAGCTGCACGAGGATGCCGTGGATCGACGGGTCGGCGTTGAGATCGCCGATGATCTTCAGCAACTGCTCTTCAGACGTTTCAGCCGGCAGCGTGTGCTGGAGCGAATGGAAGCCGCACTCCTTGGCCGTGCGCGACTTCGAGGCGACATAGACCTGACTTGCCGGATCCTCCCCTACGATCACCACCGCCAGACCGGGCCTGGTCGCGCCCTTGGCCGAAAGCTCGGCGGTCAGCGCCTTGACCTTCGATACCACGTCTTCGGCGACACTCTTCCCGTCGATCACTTCGGCCATCATTCACCTTCAACACTGTTCCGCGGCCACGCTTCGCACGCAGCCCTGATGATCTTCAATCCCAGCAGTCGGCACGCGAACGCGGCGCGCAAGCGGTCAAATGCCGCGCGGCATTTTCACGAAAATTCGACGTTGCAATCCCGTCAAAACGTCGTCGGATGCCGTAAACCCGAAACCGGCTGCTTTTATCGAAGGCCGCTTTTATCGAAGACGGGGTGTTTTAGAAATAGCGGCGGCGCGAGCGGCTTTCGGTCAGATCGCGCACCGCCTCGCGGAATTCTCGCAGGCTGGTCCTGATCTCGTCGATCTGGTCCTGCTGATCGTCTGGCGGCTGGCGCGCTTCGGCTGTCGGCGGTTGCGAATGGGAAGGCGCGGACGAAGCGTACGCACCCCCGGGGGGTTCCGGAAGCTCCGAACCATAGGAATAGGTACGGCTTTGAGCGGACGGCGTCTCGAAGCCATGGTCCGATACCGGCGTGAATCGGCCGCTTGCAGACCGTTCCGAGCCGACATCGGCCGGCTCGTCGGACCTGCGCAGCATGAAGTTGCGTAGCGAGGAAGCCAGGGACCTGAAGAAGCCCGGCCCACCCGCATCATTGGGAAAGGCAGGCGGCGGATTGAACGCCCCGACCGGCGGCGGTGGCGGAGGGCTCGGCGGCGCCGCCCGATAGAGCCTGTCCTCGAAGGCTGGCGCGCGCTCCTCGGGCCGGCGGCGGGAGCGGTTGTCTGCCGTTTCGCGCAGGCTTGCGTAGGCGCCACGCAATGCACCAAGGCCGACGCCGGCGAACAAGCCGGCCAGCAGGCCGGCCAGCGCGGTCACGGCGCGCGACGGGCCCTTGGCTTCGAGCGGCGGATAGGCCTCAGAAATCAGGCTGATGTTGGCGGTGTTGATGTCCTTCTGCTCGCCGGTTTCCTTGGCGCGCAGCAGGAACTGCTCGTAGACCGAGCGCTTGGCGGCCGCCTCGCGCTCGAGCTCGCGCAGCGAAACCAGATCGTTGTTGACGTCGCCGCTATGGACCTTGGCCTGCGCCAGACGCGACGCAAGGTCCTGCTCGAGCTGGACGGAGCGCTTCAGATCGACCTGCAGCGAGGACGCGATGCGCTGCAATTCGGCGCCGATGCGCTCGCGGGCGCCGGCAAGCTGGGCGTTGAGCGCCTGCAGCTCCGGATGGCGCGGCCCGAACTTGATTGCGGCCCGGTCCGCCTCCTGTTTCAGCGCCGCATATTGCGAGCGCAGCTCGCCCATCGTGTTAGAGTTGATCTCTTCCGGCAAGGTACCGTTGAGAACCGCGTTGACGTTCAGCGCGCGCGCCGAGGCGGCGCGGGCGTTGAGCTCGAGCGTGCGGGCACGGGCGACGGAGAGCTGCTCGTTGAGCTTCAGCATCTGGTCGTCGCTGATCAGATGACCCTGCGCGTCGACAAGGTCATGCGTTGCCCTGAAGTCCTCCACCTTGCGCTCGGCCGTCTCGACACCTTTGCGCAACTCGTCGAGTCGCGCCGTGAGTTCGTCGGTGGCGCGGCCCGCCGTGTTGGACTGGAGTTCGCTGGAGATCTGCTGGAACGCCGTCCGCATCGTATTGGCGATCAGGGCCGACTTGTCCGGATTCTGGGTCGTGGCGGTGATCGAGACGACGAAGGTCTTGCCGCTACGCTCGACGTCCAGGCTCTCCGCCAGATTGCCGACCGCCAATGCGCGCCGGCGCGCCTCGCCGGCGGGGCCGCCTTGCGCATCCTGCCGCGACAGGATCGAGCGGAACATCGACATCAGGCCGAGACCGCCCTTTCCCTGGCCGTTGAATTCGGGGTCGTTGGTAAGGTTGAGGTCCGTGACAACCTTATTGAGCACCGTTCCCGAAGTGAGAATGCGGACCTGGTTCTCGACGATGGCGAGCGTCGCATCCGAGGCGATGACGTTCTGCGTCAGGTCGCGATCCGTGAGCTTGAGCTCACGCGGGTCGACAATGACCTCGGTGGTGGCCTCATATTTCTTCGGCGTTGACAGCGCGACGGCAATGCCGAGCGCTGCGCCCAGGATCGTTGTCGAGAGGATCAGCGCCTTGGAGCGAGTGATGCCGCGAACGACCTGCATCGGGTCGATCAGCGGCTTCCATTCCTGTGCGTCGGGATCGTTGCCGGCATGCGGCCGGCCTGCGTAGCGAGGTTCGCCAAGGCGCGGTTCGAACATGGCCGGCGAGGAATAGTCTTGGGAACGGCTTTCTTCGCGGCGTCCGATTTGCGGATGCGCTTCCCGCTCGGCCCGGTCCTCCTCCGCCTGGATGATTTGCGAAGGCGGGGCGCTCTGGGATTGACCGAGTTCGTCCGTGTTCGCGGGCTGCTGATACAACCGCCCTTCGCGCTCGAAGCGCGCAGCGCGGTGGCGCGCGGCGGCATCCTCGCGCCATGGCGGGCCAGCCTTGTCGCCGATGGAAACCAGCGAAGGGTCCGGGCTGTCCTCGCCACGCACGGCCTGGCCGAGCGCAAGCAAAGAGCGCTCGCGCCTCCAATCGTCACGGTTTTCCCTGTCGACCATGTGCTGGAACTTACTCTCTGGCGGCTTGGGAGCGGCGGTCGGCCAATCGTTAAGTCACGCTAAACAGGCATGGAAAACAAAAGGTTAATTTTTGAAACCCGGAACCGCGGTTTCTCGCCTCGGTTGCAACCCTTTAACGGCCATCAGGGCGCCGCCAGAACGGCACGTTAAGCTTTCCATCTTAAGCTTTGACGGAGACATGACCCAGACCAGCGACATACCGCAAAGGCGGACGCTCGCGCGGATCGGCTCCTTTGTGGCCGCGCGCCGGAAGCTGGTTTTCGACTATTTCTCGGCCATCAGCGGCGCCGGCGGACGGCTGGTGTTCTCGCTCGCCTATTTCGTGGCTCTGGCCAACACGCTATCGATCGCCGAATTCGGCATGTTCGCCACGGCGTCGGCAGCAGGCGTGATGCTGTCGCGCGTGCTCGCCTTCGGCTTCATCTCGGCGCTCTACCGCACCGCCACGATCCGCCCCAATCTGATCGGCACCTTCACCGCGGGCTTCCTGTTGCTCGGTACGATCTCGGTGCCGGTCCTCGCCGCCGCGTCCTATGTCGTCTACCTGATCTTCTTCGCCAGCACGGTGCCGCTGTCGGTCTTCGCCGCGGTCGTCTTCGCCGAAGCGCTGCTGTGGCGGCCCGTCGAGGTGGTGCTGATCGTCAACAACGGCCTCGGCAAGTTCGGCCGTGCGGCAGTGCTCGCGATCCTGGCGACGGCGCTCCGCGCGATGGGCGCGGTGCTGTTCATGCTCGCCGCGCAACGCAGCATCGGCGTCTGGTCGTGGTTCTACATCGGCGCCAACGCCGCTTCGCTGATCGTCGCCTTCGTCTTCTTCTATCCGCGCCAACGGCTGAGGCTCCGCACCGAGCTTTATGTCAGGCGGCTCGCCGATTCCATCTATGTCGCCGGATCCGAGATCTTGTTCTATCTGCAGATGGAGTTCGACAAGCTCCTGGTGCTGTCGATCGGCGGACCACATCTTGCCGGCATCTACGCCATCATCATGCGGCTCGTCGATCTCACCGCAATCCCGATCCGCACCTTCTCGATGATGCTGGTGCAGCGCATGATGCGCACGCCCGAACTGCTTTCGCGGCTGGCGGTCAAGAGCGGCATCGAGGGCGGCGTGTTCCTGGTCTCGACGCTGGCGCTCTTGTCGCTCGGCATCATGCTGCATTTCTTCCCCAATGCACTAGGCAAGAATGTCGCCGAGGCCGCGCCGCTGGTGGCGCTTGCGGTCTGCGTGCCGGGCCTGCGCAATCTCGTCGAGTACCAGGCCGAGCTTCTGTTCGCGCGCGGCCAGACCGCGGTGCGGGCGATCAATCTCGGGCTGCTCGCCGGCTTGAAGGCAGTGCTGCTCACCTATGTGCTGACGACGATCCCCGACACGCCGAACCTGGTGCTGTCGCTCAACATCGTCTTCCTGCTGCTCTACCTCGCCTCGATGCTGCTGACCTACTCGGCGATGCGCCGCCCGGCCAAGGCAATCTAGGTGATGCCGGCCTGGAAACAGCGGCTTCCTCCGCTTTCGGTGCCCAGGTACTCAAGTACCCTCCGCCCGGTTCTCGGCATCGTTTTCGACTCGGCGTGACTTGAATCTCGACGCGGCTAATCGAGCTCGATCAAGCGGCGGATGCGGCCGACATCGGTGCCGATGAAGGACTGCATGCCGATCGCGACCTGCTCGGGCGCCATGGCGCCTACGAAGCGGCGGAATTCGTCGTCCGACAGCGCCTCGCCTTTCCAGTGGATGCGGCAAAATCCCGCCGAGTCATGGAAGTGACCGGCGCCCTCGAGCACGTCGTCGACATAGCGACCATAGATGATGCATTCGGAGAATTTGCGGGCCGAACCGACGACGCTGACCCAGTCGCGGTCGTGCATCTTTTCGATCTGCCCGCACATCGCGTTGACGGTCTCGCGGCGCCAGGCAATCAGCGTCGAGATGTAGTCGTGAGGTGAGACTTTCACCGGATCGATGCCGAGCGCCCAGCCGGCATTGCGCGACCAGATGCGGTGCTCGTCATGGCCGTCATTGGCCAGTACGCCGTCGCGCCGGAACAGTCGCACCTTGCCGTCGCGCCAGAAGGCGCTCGCGTCGAACGGCTTCAGGAAGGCAACGTCGGAATCGCAAAAGACGAGCACGTCCTCCCCAACACGCGCGGCAATGGCGATGCGCCGCAGCTGCTGCACGTGCCAGCCGCGCAGCGGCTGGGTCCTGAGGCTCAGCCAGACGCGGCGGCGAAACAGGCTAAGCGGATCCTTGAAAGCCCGCAGCCAGCGCGGCAAAAGATCCCGCTCGTCGACGATGGTGCGGCGGCTGTCCTCGAGCTGGCGAAACAGCGCCATGTCGCGGTGCTCGACGAGGATGTAGTGCCGCGCGACGCCGGTCACATGGCGGTCCATCGTTTCGCAGAGCAGTCGGCAGCGCTCGAAATCCGGCGCGTAGCTCGCCGTCACGATCGCCGCCGACGGCTTGCGCGGCAGCGGCTCGATCCTGGTGGCGACATCCGGCACGAAACGGCTGTTCAACGGCGCGCCTCCGCCGGCCCCGGCCGGTGCGCCAATTTCTGCTTGAAGACGCGCCACAGGAACAGCGGGTTGCCGACCACGTAGCGGCGCCACAGGCGGCCGGGCTCGATGCACAGCCGAAACAGCCATTCGAGCCTGAGGCGGCGCATCCACATCGGGGCGCGCGGCACCGTGCCGCTCAGGAAATCGAGCAGCGCCCCGACCGCGATCGGCAGCGTGCAATGACGGGCATCGATATGCCGCGCGATCCACAATTCCTGGCGCGGCACACCCATGGCGACGAGCAATATATCCGGCCGAAGCTTCGCGATGCGCTCGACGATGGCGGGCTCCTCGGCGGGCGAAAAATAGCCGTCATGGACGACCACGAATTTGTGCTGCGCGGCGAGCGCGGAGAGCTTGACGGATGCTGCCTCGGCATTGACCCGCGTCGCGCCGAGCAACGCCACCGTCAGCGGCCGCGTCGATGCCTGCAGGAAAGCCGGGATGAAATCGGTGCCATTGAGATTGTCGGGGAAAGGCGCGCCGTAGAGCAGCTTTGCGGCGATGTCGACTCCGACACCGTCCGGCAGCACAAGAAACTCGTCGAGCGCTTCGGCAAACACCGGATCGCCATATGCGAGGTTGGCGTTGTGGGCGTTGAGGAAGCTCACCCTGGTGAAGCGCTGCTCGGCGATCAGCCGCGAAAGCAGCGCTACCGCCTCGTCCCAGCGGATGGCGATCACGGAGATGCCGAGGATCGCCTTCAGCGTGTCGAAGCCGAAGGCGGAGCGGGCGGCATGCATGTTCATGCGGCGACCCCCCGCCTGACGGCGCCGAGTTTCTCCAGCCCGAGCCCGATCGCGACATCGAGCGCCCTCACCTGCCGGCGATGGAAGGCGCTGCCGTCGACATCGCGGACATCGGCTGCCGCCGCTTCAAGCGCCGCGGCGAAGGCAACAGGATCGTCGGTCACGACACAGTTTTGTGGGCGATGGCCAATGCCGCGCAACGAACGGCTGGTGGCGACGGAAGGCAGGCCAAGCTCGAAGGTCTCGATGGTCTTCAACTGCACGCCGCTGCCGGCGGTGCTGATCAACGGAACGACTGCGCCGCCGCACACGAAGGCCTGGGCGTCCGGAACCCTGCCGACGAATTGGACGCCGGGATGCGCCGACGTCATCCCCGACGGCATGCTGCCGGCGATCCTGATGCGGAAATCCGGCCTAAGATGCGGAACGACCTTGGTCAAGAACCAGTCGAGGCCGATGCGGTTGGGCTGCCAGGTCCAGGTGCCGATCAGCGCGGCGTCGCAGTCGATGTGGCGCGGATCCTGCTTCGTCGGCGCCTCGACGCGGGTCACCAGCGGCAGCACGGCCGAGCGATCGCCGGAGGCAACGCCGAGTGCCGCGCGGTCCTCCTCGGCCAGCGTGAAGACGAAGCGGGCCGTGCGGCAGAGACGCTCTTCCATGCCCTCGAGCAGCCTGGCCTCGCGGCGAAACAGCCAGCGTTGCAGGGCACCGCCCGCCGCGGCAGCGTTCTCCGCGGCCGAGCGGTGCTCGACATTGTGCGCGACGAAGATCGAAGGGCGGTCGCCGAAGAGGCCGTCAAAAGCGCCGGCAAATTGCACGGAATTCAAGACATAGCCGTCGAACGGACCGGCGCGCTCGATCGCGGCGCGCACGTCCGCATCGGAAACGACGCGCAGCTTGACGGAGGCAAAGGTGAGACCCGAGAAGATCGCCTTGGCCACCCAGGCCAGCTTCTGCCGTCGCGAGGCGCTTTCGGTGCGCACATCGATCGCGCCGAGGACAATGGTGTTTTCCGGATCGACGGCAGGCTTTCCCGGCCAGCTGAAGCCGATCACCGTCACGCGCGCGCCAGCACGCCGCAGCGCATCGATGATCGCGGCGTTGGCAATCTCGTATCCCGAAGCGAGAGCGCCGTCGGGCACGATCGATGTGGCGAACAGCAGATGCATTTCACCTATCCATTGGTGCAGCCGGTAGCAAAGCGCGGTGAAGCCTTGATTAAATGACACCGTCAAAGGCCAAAAGCCTCGGTTTTGCGGAGCCTGCGCCTGAAGGTGATTAACGAAACGTTGTCATCGGGCTGCTATCGAGGGCCGAACCCACACGGCTGGACACGGATGCTCCCTTTGCCATCGGACGCTTCGGAATCGATTGCGGGGATATCGATCGCGCGGGTATCGACAGCCGGGCGGTCTGCGGGGCTTGCCGCCGAAACCGTCGAGGCGGTCGTCACGCTGCCGACCTTCAAGCGGCCTGAGCTGCTCCTGGAAACGCTGGCATCGCTTCAGGCGCAGAAAACCGCGCGCCGCTTTGCCGTCATCGTAATGGAAAACGAAGCCGAGGCGCGCGAGGGCGCCAGGGCGGCATTGCCGCTGTTCGAGCGCGGCGCGATGTCGGGCCTGGTGATCATCGCGCATGAGCGCGGCAATTGCAGCGCCTACAATGCCGGCTGGCAGACGGCGATGCTGCACTTCCCCAACTTCAAGCATCTGCTGGTGATCGACGACGACGAGATCGCGGAGCCCGACTGGCTGGAACGCATGTGCAAGGCAGCCGAGACGATTCGAGCCGACATTGTCGGCGGGCCGCAGGTGCCGGTTTTTGCCGATCCCGCGCATGCGAAATGGGCCGACCATCCCGTTTTCGCGCCGCCATACCGGCAAACGGGCCGCGTGCCGGCGCTCTATTCCTCCGGCAATCTGCTGGTCGGGCGCAACGTGCTTGCGGCCATGGGGCCGCCCTTCCTCGATCTGAAGTTCAACTTCATGGGCGGCGGCGATTCCGATTTTCTCAGCCGCGCCGCCCAGAAGGGTTTCGTGCTCGGCTGGTGCGCGGAGGCAAGGGTCAAGGAAACGGTTCCGGCCCGTCGCGTCGAAGCCGACTGGATCCGCGCCCGCAGCCTGCGCAACGGCGTCATCTCCACCTTGGTGGAAAAGAAGAAGCGGGCGGGCACGCCTTTCGCCGGAGCCAGGGTCCTGCTGAAGAGCCTGGCGCTGCTTGCCGCCTCGCCGCTGCGCGGCGCCATAAGGCTGGCGCGCACGGGATCGCCGGCGACCGGGCTCTATCCCGTCTATGTCGCGCTCGGCCGGGTGCTTGCCGAATTCGGATATGCCAATGAGCAGTACCGGCAGCCTGAGAAGAACTGAGCGCGCGCCGCTCACGGCCGCTTTCACGCGCCAGGGCGTCGCGACGGCGATCGCCGCGCTGCTCTTTGCCACCATCATCGTCTCCTTCCGGCCCTTCCAACCTGCCGGGGCGGAGCTCACCGGCGATGGCGGCGACATCGTCAACCAGCTCGGCTTCGGCTCGCTCGGCGCCATCTCGATCTTCTCGCTGCTCGCCTTCGCCGATCCGCGCGTGGTGCGTTCCCTCATCAGCCCGTCCTGGGCGCTGATGCTGGGCTTCTTCTTCCTGTCGGTAATCCTTGCGACCGATCCACCGTCGGCGATGCGCGCCGCTTCCTTCACCATGATCGGCATCATCACCATGGCAACGATCCTGGTGCTGCCGCGCGATGCGGACTCCTTCGCCAGGGTCATCATCTTCACCGCCGTCGTGGTGATCGGCCTCTCTTATATCGGCCTCATCGTCTTTCCGCACGAGGCGCTGCACACCGCCGACTCGCAGGAGCCCGAGCATGCCGGCCTGTGGCGCGGCGTCTTCACCCACAAGAACATCGCTGGCCCGGTGATGGCCTGCTTCAGCTTTGCCGGGCTCTACCTCTGGCGGCGCGGGCAACGCTGGTGGGGCATCGGCATCTTCTCAGCGGCAATGATCTTCATGCTGCATACCGGCTCGAAGACGACCGTCGGACTGGTGCCGTTCTCGATCCTGATCGTGGTGCTGCCCAGTCTGATCGGCATGCGGCTCGGCACGCCGGTCCTGTTCCTGTCGGCGATCGTCGCGACGGCGGTCGGGACGCTGGGTATCGTCTTCATTCCGCCGGTGAAACATCTGGCGGCGGTCTATTTCCCTGATCTCACCTATACCGGGCGCACCACGCTATGGGAGTTTGCCGGCGAGATGCTGGCCAAGAAGCCCTGGACCGGCTACGGGTATGAAAGCTTCTGGGGCACGCCGCTGCTGCTCAACCAGGACCAGCCTTTCGACCGTCCCTGGGACATCCGCACCATCGTCCATGGTCATGACGGCTACCTCGACATCGCGGTGCTGATGGGCCTCCCCGCGCTCTGCGTCGCGGTCTATACTTTTCTCATCGCGCCGTTGCGCGACTATATGCGCATCCCACCGCGCAAGGAGAACGTCTATCTCGGCGACTTCTTCATGATGGTGGTGCTCTTCGCGGCACTGAACGGATTTCTCGAAAGCTTCTTCTTCCGCCGTGCCGACCCAGTCTGGCTGCTCTTCGTGCTCAGCGTGCTTGGCCTACGACAAGTGTCGCTGCGACCTCTCCCGGCGCGCCGTCCCGACTGATCTGGGCGGTCAATCTCCTCGAGACTGGACTTTTCCGCAACCGCGCAAGCGGCTAAGGAGAGCCCTCTTTGCGGAGGTTTCGATGACCATCAGGCTCGTTCTCGCCGGTTGCGGCAATATGGGTTACGCGATGCTCTCGGGCTGGCTGAAATCCGGCAAGCTCGAGCCATCGGCGGTGTTCGTGGTCGAACCCAATGCCGAGCTGCGCAGGCGAGCCGAACATCTTGGTTGCGGCGCCGCCGCCGACGCATCCACCATTCCCGCCGATGCCATGCCCGATCTCCTCGTCATCGCCGTGAAGCCGCAGGTCATTCGCGATGTGACGGCGAGCTACAAGCGCTTCGGCGACGGCAGGACCACCTTCGTCAGCATCGCCGCAGGCACGCCGGTCGCGACCTTCGAGGAGATCCTGGGCGAGCTCGCGCCGATCGTGCGCTGCATGCCGAACACGCCGGCGGCGATCGGCAAGGGCATGATGGTGGTGTTTTCCAACCCGCTCGTCTCCGACAACGTCAGGCGTTTCGTCGCCGAGTTGCTCTCGGCGAGCGGTGTCGTGACGACGATCGACGACGAGAGCCTGATGGACGCGGTGACCGCGGTCTCCGGCTCCGGCCCGGCCTATATTTTCCATTTCATCGAGGCGCTGACGGTTGCCGCCGAGAATGCTGGCTTGCCGGCCGAGACAGCCAAGCTGCTCGCCCTGCAGACGGTCTATGGTGCGGCCTCGCTTGCCGCCGAAAGCGATGAGGAGCCGGGCGTGCTGCGCCGGCAGGTCACCAGCCCCAACGGCACGACCGCCGCCGCACTTGCCGTGCTGATGGGCGAAGACCGGCTGACGCAGCTTTTGACCGACGCGGTGGAAGCGGCGCGGCTCAGATCGATAGAGCTGGGGAAGTAGTCCTCACGCCATACAGCATCTCGTCCTGCAGTTGGCGCAGGGCAAATAGCTTGGTCGTCTTGTCGGGCGCGGCGTTGTCGGCGGTCAGGAGTTCGCCCTTCCTGACCGGCTTCAGCACCTTGCCGCCTTCGAGCAGTCCGACCGGCACGGCACGGCTGGCGCGCGCCTCGGCGACCGTCATGGTCCAGGAGCGGTAACAGGTCTCGCCAATGGCGTCGAAGATCTCGCCTGCGGCGAGGTCGCGCTTGGCGACCGCGCAGACCTCGGCCACCGGTTTAGGCAGCGGCACCATGTCGGGTTTGCCGTAGAGCATGATGCGGGCGGCGGTCAGCGGCACCTCAAGCGAGGTCAGGTGGTATGGCCTGAAGAAGCTGTAATAAGGGCCGTGGCCGACATGCAGATCGTCCATGCGCTCAACGACGCGGGGATGCGTCGCCTCGACGATGACGAAGACGCCTGGCGCCACGCCTTTGCCGATCGTGTAGTCGACGACACCCTTCTTCGACAGGATGCCGCCGTCCTCGCGCGGGATGAGCACCTTGGCCAGTTGGTCGCGGTCGGCCTTCGGGCCGTGCATGCCCGGAACATCGGGCACCAGGCCGGTGGCGTTGGCGATGGCGCACATCTCGACCATGGTCTTGGAACCGTCGACGAATTCAACCAGCATGCGCGGGTTCATGTTCCGGCGCAGCGCCTCTTCCCGATAATCGTCGGGAAGGGCGTCGTGGTTGAGCGGGTTGTTCTTGCCCTTGCCGGCCGAGACGATTGTATAACCGAGCGCCGAGGCGAACTCGATCAGTTCCATGCAGCTCGATGGCTCGTCGCCGGCGCCGACCGAATAGACGACGCCGAGCCGATCCGCCTGCTGCTTGAGGTAGCAGCCGATGGTCACGTCGGCCTCGACATTCATCATCACCAGATGCTTGCCATGCTGCATGGCCATCAGGTCGAAATCGGCGGCGACGCCGGGTTTGCCGGTGGCATCGATGACGACGTCGATCAAAGGATTGGTGACCAGCATCTCGTTCGAGGTGATGGCGATCCTGCCGCTTTCTATCGCCTGGCTGACCTTGGAGGCGGTCTCGGCTTCGGCAGCCAGCGCATCGTCACCATAGGCGATGCGGATCGCGTCGCGAGCCGTGTGCGGGCGGCGGGTGGAGATGGCAACAACCGAAATGCCCGGCATCAGCATGCCCTGCGTCACCAGATCGGTGCCCATCTCGCCGGAACCGATGACGCCCATGCGCACGGGGCGGCCGTCGGCGGCGCGCCGGGCGAGATCGCGGGCAAGCCCGGTCAGGGCGACATTTGTCATACAAGAACGTCCATGCTTTGCTTCAGCCCGCAATACAGGGAACGATCCCCGTTTGCCAACAAAACTAGCCACCCATGGCGATTTCGTGCGCACGTCTTGCAGAACCGGCGCAGATTTCCCGCAGCGATCGGCAACATTCAGCTGTTCGCAGCCTGGCCATGTCCGCAGAAAGGGCGGGTGCCGCAGTTCACGCCGAGAATCGATCTGACCGCATCGATCTGACCGCCAAGTTGGCATCGGTGAGCCACGCCTCGGTCGATCCTTTGTGCGGACTTGCTGTTTATTTAAGGAAATAATGTTCGCGGTCGGTTTCAAGTGAATGGCGCCCCCCGCGGGAATCCTTTTCTGTGCCATTTTTGCTACATCCGCCGGGACTAATGGCTGGAATCCGTGCTTTTGGAGCGCTCTAAATCAATAAGTGCTCACATCCGCGAAAAATCTGCTAGATACTCGTTGCAAGCTCCGGTGGCAGGCTCGGGCGAAATAAGCGCTGAAAAAAACAAAAAGGCGCGGGGATAGTTACGGGGTAGAAATGACCAGGACGGGTAAAGTGACCGTCGGCTGGCGCCTTGCGCTTGCCATGACGGTGTCGATGCTGGCTTGCGGAAGCGCCAGCGCACTCACGCTTAAGGAAGCTGTAGCAGTCGCCGTCGAATCCAATCCTGAGATTGGACAGGCGATCGAAAACCGCGAAGCCATCGAATTCGAGCTGCGCCAGGCGAAAGGGCTCTATCTTCCCAGCGTCGATCTCGAAGCGTCGACCGGCGTCCGCCGTCTGGATAACGACTCCCGGCGAGCGCTCGACGAGGACCATGACGCGCTTTATCCAAACGAAGCGGACCTCACCGTCTCACAGACGCTCTATGACAGCGGCGCAAGACGGGCCGAACTGAACCGCCAGGCCTCGCGCGTCGATGGAGCTTCGTTCAGGGTGCTGGAACGGTCCGAATTCATAGGGCTTGCCGTCGTCCAGGACTATCTCGAATACATGCTGCAGGCGTCGATCGTCGCCGAAGCGAAGAAGAACCTCGCCTTCCATCAGTCTATACTCGGCGACATCAAGCAAGGCATCGCGGGCGGCGCACTCAACGATGCCGACCGGCAGCAGGCCGAGGAGCGGCTTTACGCCGCCAAGGCGCGGATGCAGGAGGCGACCGAGGAACTGGAGGCGGCCAAGATCCGCTTCTTCAAGAATGTCGGCAAGCCGCTGACCAATCCGTCGCGGCCGGCTGATGTGGCCGGCGCGCTGCCGCGCTCGCTCGATGACGCGATCGGGCTTGCCAGACAGAACAATCCGCGCGTCCACATGGCCAACAGCGATATCGATGCCGCCGCGTCGCTGGTCGACGCCGCGCGGGCGAAATACGGCCCCACGATTACCGCCGAGGGTGTCGCCCGGGGCGGCTATGACATCGACGGCGACGACGGCGACACCAGCGACCTGCAGGCTCGGGTCGTGCTGCGCTGGAATCTCTATCGGGGCGGCATCGACAAAGCCAACGAGCAGGAGCAGATCCGCCGCACCAGCGAGCAGCGCCTTGCGCTGCATCAGGTGCTGCGCGAGATCGAGGAAGCCGTCCGCACATCGTGGGACCGCCGCTTCCGCCAGGCAGAACTTGCGCAGACGCTGCGGCTGCAGGCAGCAACCAACGAAAGGCTGGTTGCCTCCTACCGCGAGCAGTTCAAGGTCGGACAGCGCTCGCTGCTCGATGTGCTCGATGCGCAGAACACGCGCTTCAACACCGCGACGCTCGCCGACACCTCGTCCTACGCGTCGCTGTTTGCCCAATACCGGCTGCTGGCCGCGACCGGGGAGTTGCTGAAGACGCTGAACATCCAGCCGGCCAAGCAGGCAGCCGCCTACGCGCGCACCGAATTCGGCGCGCCGGCCACAGCCGATACCGAAACCTATGCGCGCACACCATCGGAGCAGAAGAACGATCTGCCCTTCGACATCCTCGCGCCGGTCAGGAAGAAGTAGCCGATGTAAGCATCGATCTCTGGTCCTTCGGGGCGGATCGTGAACCAGCAACCTAATATCGTCTCGCCCAAGGAGGCTTTCAAAGCCTGCTTCTCGGCGATTGCAGCCTATCTCGGCCGGCCGAGCGCCGAGACCGTGCTGTTTGCCGGAGTGCCGATTTCGGACACGCGCATCGAGCCGGACGACATCAGGCATCTGGCCGAAAGAATCGGTCTCGAGGTCCAGGCGTTCGACCATCGCGATTTCGTGCGCGGCCGGGTCGATCTTCCGGCCATCGTCTTCCGCGCCAGCCAGTTGCCGGTTGCGCTGCTCGCCGAAACGGAAACCGGGCAATTTCTGACGGCGCCGCAGGAAAACGGCCGCACCACGATCGGCAAATCGGAGCTTGCCGAGAGCTACATCAGCGGTGGCGCCTCATTCTCGATCACGTATGCCAACACCGCCGAGGAGATGACGGTCGGCACGGCGCCGAGGATCGAAAGACGCCATTGGCTGACCGGAACGATGGGGGCGTTCTGGCGCACCTACTCGAAAGTCGTGCTGTCGGCGGTCTTCATCAACCTCTTGGCGATCGCCTCGCCGATCTTCACCATGAACGTCTACGACCGCATCCTGCCGAACAAGGCGATCTCGACGCTCTGGGTGCTGGCGCTCGGGATCGGAGCGGCCATCCTGTTCGACCTGTTGCTGAAGACGGCCCGCGCCTCGCTCATCGACTATGCCGGGCGCAAGGCGGATCTCAGGATTTCCTATCTGCTGTTCGAGAAGGTGCTCAACTCGTCACTTTCGGCGCGGCCGGGATCGACCGGCGAATACGCGAACCGCGTCACACAATATGAGTTCGTGCGCGAGTTCTTCACCTCGAATACCATAAGCGTCTTCATCGACACGGTTTTCGTCTTCGTCTTCCTGCTGGTCATCTACGCCATTGGCGGCTGGCTGGTGATCATACCCGCGCTCGCCTTCGTCATCGCCGTCATTGTCGGTCTGGTGACACAGAGGCGCATCGGCAAGCGGGTCGCCGCCTCGATGAACGAATCTGCCCAGCGCCAGGCCCTCCTGGTCGAGTCCATCTCGACGCTGGAGACGATCAAGTCGCTGCGTGCCGAGGCCTATCTGCTGCGCAAATGGGGCGAGCACTCGAAGAACGCCGCCAACACCTCGGAGAAGATCAAGGAGCTTTCCGCCGCCGCCGGCAACATCACCGGCGCCATCCAGCAATTCGTGACCGTCGCCCTGGTGGTTGCCGGCGCCTATGCCTTCTCGGAAGGCCAGGTCTCGACGGGCGCGATCATCGGCACCGTCATGCTGGCGGGCCGCGCGGTGGCGCCGCTCGGCCAGATCGCCATCACGCTCTCCCGCTTCCGGCAGGCCATGCTGTCGCTCAGGATCGTCAATACGATCATGTCGCAGCCGGAGGACCGACCCGACACGGTCGGCTTCGTCAACCGGCCGATCCGCAGCGGCGCGATGCTGTTCAAGAATGTCGGCTTCGCCTATCCGGGCACCGAAAACGAGGTTCTGAACGGGCTCAACATCGCAATCCGGCCCGGCGAGCGTATCGGCGTCATCGGCCGCATCGGCTCCGGCAAGACCACGATGGGCCGCCTGATCGGCCGGCTGTTCCTGCCGACGTCTGGAGAGCTGCTGCTCGACGGCATCGACATCCGCCAGTACCACCCGTCTGAAGTTCGTGCCGCCGTCGGTATCGTCGCGCAGGCCGGCGATCTGTTTTCGGGCACCATCAAGGAAAACCTTCTGATGGCCGCTCCGGAAGCGAGCGACGAGGAGATCATCGATGCGGCGAAGGCCGCGGGCGTCGACGATTTCGTCTCTCGCCATCCGCGCGGCTACGACATGAATGTCGGCGAGCGTGGCACCAATCTGTCGGGCGGCCAGAGGCAGGCTGTGGCGATCGCACGCCTGCTGCTGACCAAGCCGAAAATCGTGTTTCTGGACGAGCCGTCGGGTTCGATGGACCTTGCCTCGGAACGGCAGTTGATCAGGCAGCTCAAGGTGGCGTTCGACCGCAACACGACACTGATCGTGTCGACCCATCGCTACAGCATGCTGGAGCTGGTCGACCGCCTTATCGTCATCGAGCAGGGGCGCGTGGTCGCTGACGGAGCAAAGGAACAAGTCATCCAGGCATTGCAAAAAGCGAATGCCTGACCGGGACGTTGGGGAATGTTAGCAAAAGACGACCGGCCGCCGCTTTTCGCATCGGCGTCCGTCTACATCATAGGGGCGCTGTTTGTGGCCTTCACTGCCTGGGCATCCTTTGCCGAGGTCGATGAGATCGCGCGCGGCGACGGCAAGGTCATTCCCGCTTCCAAGACGCAGATCATCCAGGCGAGCGAAGCCGGCGTCGTCCAGGAAATCGCCGTCAAGATCGGCCAGACCGTCAGGAAGAACGATCTGATCATCCGTCTCGACAACACAGGCAACACCTCGAGCCTTGGTGAGGAGCAGGCCAAGGCGCGGGCGTTGCAGGCGCGCATCGCCAGGCTCAAATTCGAGCAGAGCGGCAATCTTGAGGGCGCGTTCCCCTGCCCGTCCGACATCCAGAAGACTGCCCCGGAGATCTGCGACAACGAGCAGAAGCTGCTCGTTGCGCGCCGGGACAACTTCCAAGTCAAGTTGTCGGTGCTGAAGTCGCGTCTCGATCAGCGCGAGAAGGAGCTGGACGAAGCGACCGCCAATTCCGACCGCCTGTCCAAGAGCCTCGCCGTCAGCGACCAGGAAACGGCGCTCGTCGAATCGATGGTCAAGAAGGGCCTGATGGCCAGGACCGAACAGATTCGCGTCGAGCGGGAGCAGACCGATCTCCGCGGGCAGCTCAACCTTGCCGGAGAGACGATCAAGAAGGGCAAGGCGGCCATCACCGAGGCGCAGCTTCAAGTCGACGAGCTCGGCCTGCAATTGCAGCAGGAAGCATTGAGCGACTTGACGCAGGCGCTGGCGGACCTCTCGGTGGTGGACGAAACCATTCGCGGCGCCACCGACAAGGTGGCGCGGACCGATATCCGCTCGCCTGTCGACGGCATCGTCAACACGCTCGATGTCAACACGCTCGGCGCTTTCGTCCAGCCGGGCGCGGTCGTGGCCGGCATCGTGCCGACCTCGGAGACGCTGCTGGTCGAGGCGCGGGTCTCGCCGCGCGACGTCGCTTTCATCCAGCCGGACCAGGACGCGCTGATCAAGGTCACGGCCTACGACTTCTCGATCTTCGGCGGCATCGAAGGCAAGGTCTCCAACATCACCGCCGACAGCCTGGTCGACCAGAAGACGGGCGAGCCCTACTATCAAGTGCGCGTCGCGACGGAGAAATCCACGCTGCAAAGGAACGGCAAGACTTATTCGATTATCCCCGGCATGATCTGCTCGGTCGATATCAAGACCGGGCGCAAGACGATCCTCAACTATCTTTTGAAGCCCATCAACAAGGCGCGCCAGGAGGCGATGAGTGAACGATAGCGCTGCACGCCCCGACACTCCGCGCGACCGGCTGCTGCCGCCGCTCGCAGCCGAAGATTTCGGCCCGGAGTTCCGCGTCGTGGCGCGTGGCGGCGTACGCCGCGGCATCCGGCTGGAGCGCGCTTTCTGGGCATCGCTGAAGCAGATGGCCGAAAGCCGCAAATGCACGATCGGCATGCTGGTCGAGGAGATCGCCGAAAATCATCCGGACCAAGGCAATCTCACATCGGCGATCCGGGTCGCATGCATGCGCGGCCTTGCCGCGGAAAGCATGGAACTGCGTAAGCTTGCCTCGATCCGAACCATCAACGCGATCCTGGTCGCCTGCCCCTCGCCCGCCTTCGCGCTGTCTTCGTCGAAGAAGATTCTAACGTTCAATGCCCCGTTCCAGCAATTGGTCAGGCGCCAGCTGCCGAACGCGCCGGGCGACGAGGGCAGGCAGGACCTCAAGCTGGCGCTGGACCTCAATGTCGTCGACGTTTTTGCCCGGCTCGACGCCAATGGCGAGACACCCGTCACCACCGGCTTCGTCATCGGCGCCGGCGAGCGCCGCTACCGGGGCCAGCTCAGCGCCGTGCGCGCCCCGGTCACAGAGCCGGAACTGTTGATGGCGTTCGTCTTCAACGGTTGAAAGAGGCGAGCCGCCTATTTCGCGGCGGAACCTGAGCCCGCCGACGTGATCGTCACATCGGGCGAAGAACCTTCGCCGGGCGCGACTGTCGCGAAACCGCCGGCGATGTCGGCGATCTGTGCCCCGGCTTTGGTGCCGTGGATCCAGGCGCGATCGGTGCTGAAGGAATAGAGCGGGACATAATCGGGAAGATCGCTGTCCATCGCCACAATGTTGCTGAGGCTGTCCAGGATGAAGGTGCCGCTTGCCGTGCTCACCGACAGCACCGCGTGGAAGAATTTCCGGCGGCGATCCTGCAGCACGACCAGCGACATGCTCTGCGCCGGGATCCCGGCGCGCAACAGCGCCGCCATCTTCAGGATCGCGAAATCCTCGCAATCGCCGGCGCGATGCTCGAGGATCTCCGAGGGCTTGGCCCAATAGTCGAGCTTGCCGTAGACGACGCTGTCCTTGCGATAGGCGATCAGCCGGTTGATGCTGCTGTTGACGAAGGCCAGCTTGTCGCGAAAACCCTTGTTGGCTGCAATGCCGACGATCTCGCCAAACGCAGCGTTCTCACGATCGCAGGGACTTCCGGCCGTGCAGTCGATGATGGCCTTGTAGACGGGGGTCCAGCGCGCGGCGACGGGGAAGTTGCGCATGGACAAGGCGACCGACCCGAACACGCCATGAATGATCGCCCCAGTCTGGATCGGATCGACCTGGATCGGGTCAACCTGGATCGCATCGGTGCCGGGGGCAGTCTCTCCACTCGCAGAACCTGCCGCCGGGTGGACTTCAAGCGGCGCATAGGCACTGGCGGCACCGCCGACCCGGTAGGCGGCGACAGGCTGCCAGGGCTGTAATCTGGCCAGCGAAACGCCGCCGAGATCGGCCGGCGCAGGCACCGTTTGTGAGGCGGGATTTGCGACGGAGATCGCGCTGGCGGACGACGCATTCGGCAGAGCGGCGAAGCCGATTGCCAGCAGCAGAACCTTGACCCTCGACGCCGACCAGGCAGCTTTTTGTATTTTCATGACGCCCACCTTTGACTGTGGACGCTACCGATCTTGTCTCAAATTATCGGAAAGGAAGGTGGATAAATTTCCGCGAATCAATCTATTCTGCTTTGTTTCAAATTTTATTCAAATTTATACTTGAATTTGCCGAGCTGCCGCCGTGCTCCCCAGCCGGGTCGCCGGCGCCTCTGCGAATACATATCTCGTTATGTCGTAGCGATTTACCAAGTGTAAAAAATGCGAATCCATACATATCCAAGTATATCAAAAAGATTGAGGGTGTGTTGCAAAATTCGAGCCTCGCATGTCTCTTGCCGGGAAATGCCGAAGGGGGCTTGAGCTATGACGACCAGTATCGAATTCGACGCCGTTTCAAATTTCTCGGACGAGCATGCGACTGTCGGCGAACAGCCGATTTCGACGGGTGTCCAAGTCGCCCAGGCCTCCGGCGGCCAGACGGCGCCCGCGGCAGGCGAACCTGTGCCGGTCGATGTGGGAAGCGGCGCCGCGACGCAGGGCGCAGCCAACGGGCAGAACGCACAAAGCGCAGGCAAGCCGGCGGCTGACGCCAACGCCCCTGCCGGAAACGCGCCAGCAACGAACACGGCGGCCTCGAACGTTGCGCATGAATATCATGCCGAGGCCGGCAATGTCGTGAAGCTTCCGGCCAATGTCTCGATCGACAACATCAAGGTCGACGGGCACAATCTGGTGCTGGTGCAGCCGGACGGCGCCGAGATCGTCATCAAGGACGGCGCGCTCAACGTACCGACCTTCGTCATCGGCGATGTCGAGGTGCCGCGCGTCGCGCTGATCGCCGCGCTCGAAGCCAGCCATGTCGATGTCGCCTTCGGCGCCGACGGCTCGATCTCGGCCGGTGGCAACGGTTCGCCAAGCAGCGCCGGCGGAGACTTCTCGGTGCCTCCGGGCGGGATCGGCGACGGCTTCGGCCTGACGGCGCTTTTGCCGCCGACGGCCTTGCAATTCGGGCAGCCGGAACATCGCGAGCTGTTCCCGAGCCTGCTGGCTCCTGATTCCACCCCGACGATCCTCGACCTCACGCCATCGGCCTCAGGCGGCGACACCACAGTCAATGAGAAGGGCCTGCCGGCAAGCTCGGGCTCGGAAGGCTCGGGCGAGGCGCAGAATCCCGCGCCCGGCACCGATCAGTCCGAGATCAACACCGGCAGCTTCACCATCAACTCGCCCGACGGCGTCGGCTCGCTAACCGTTGCCGGCCAGGTTATTACCGGCGCTGAGCTTGCCAACAGCGCGTCGACGCCGATCAACATCACCACGCCGCTCGGCAACACGCTGACCATCAATGGCTACGATGCCGCCACCGGCCAGGTGAGCTACACCTACACTCTGGTCCACAGCGAGCCCCATCCCGGCGCAGGCACGGATTCCATCTTCGACAACATGACGGTGACGGTCACCGACACCGACGGCGACGTCTCTCTTCCGGCCACGCTGTCGGTCCAGATCGTCGACGACGTGCCGACGGCGCATAACGACACCAACAGCGCGCAGTCGGGCCAGACGGTGACCGGCAATGTCGA
>NZ_NSGF01000031.1 GCF_002294995.1 Mesorhizobium sp. WSM3860
GAGCTCAATCGCATGGTCATGGTTGTCGACCATGCCGGCCGCTGCATTGGCTGCGGAGCCTGCGGCCGCGTCTGCCCAAAGAACTGCCAGACCCACCTTGCGGCCGACAAGCTTGCTGCATGAGCTGGGGAGACGACCAGGAGAACGGCGCCACAGTCGCCGATCACCGTGGTTGTTTCAGCACCAGCCAATGGCCGCCGACAGACGTGGGGGCGGCGTTCGACCGGCATGCGCTTGCATGTGTTGCCTACCTCGCGTTCGAGGAGGCCGAGGCCGGCAAGGCGACCGCGACCGAAGCAACCGGCCTTTCGCGTGCCGAGCTGCGAGATGTCATGACACGCTATTTCCCGGCTGTGCCCGTCAACGCCTTCGCGCTGGAAAAGCTGACCGATCCGGAGCCGGATATGGAGGAAGAGCTTCTGCGCGGCCTGCTCATTGGGAATGCCAGGCCAGGCGATCCGGCGAGCACCCTCTTCGCCAAGATCATTGCCAGGCGTAGTTTGCGCAATGACCATCTGTGGCAGGACCTTGGCCTTTTCAATCGGGCCGAACTCAGCCGCTTGATCGCCAGGCATTTCCCGGCGCTGGCGGCCGGCAACACCAAAAACATGAAATGGAAGAAGTATTTCTATCGTAAGCTCTGCGAGGCTGAAGGCTTTTCGCTATGCACCGCGCCCAGTTGTCAGGAATGCCCCGATTTCGAAAGCTGTTTTGGCCCGGAGGAAGGCGAAAGCCACTTGGCACGGATCAAGAACGGGTTCGCTTTGGATTAAGAGCCGCCTTCGCCGCCGCCGCCGCCTGGGCTTGATTGGCATCGAAGCCGCAGGCGCTTTTCGCGGCGACGTCGCGCGGAGGACGGGATGTTCAGCGCCTCACGATATTTCGCGACGGTGCGGCGAGCAATGTCGATGCCGGTGTCCTTGAGCCGGGTGGCGATGTCGTCGTCGGAAAGCACCTCGTAGGGCGATTCCATGGCAACTATCGCCTTGATTTGATGGCGGACAGCTTCGGCGGAGTACGCGTCGCCGCTCTCGCAGGAGCCGATCGCGACGGTGAAAAAATACTTCAGTTCGAACACGCCGCGCGGGGTCAGCATGTACTTGTTCGACGTCACCCGGCTTACCGTCGATTGGTGCACGTTGATGGCATCCGCGACAGTCCTGAGGTTGAGAGGCCGCAGGTGGGCGACCCCATGTTCAAAAAAGGCGTCCTGCTGGCGGATGATTTCAGCCGTTACCTTGAGGATCGTCTTGGCGCGCTGATCAAGGCTGCGGATCAGCCAGTTCGCGTTTTGGAGGCATTCGTTGAGAAAAGACTGATCTTTCGAATTTTGGGCGCTTAGGCGCGAGACCTCGGCAAAATAGTTTTGGTTCATCAGCACTTTGGGCAGCGTGTCTGGATTGAGTTCGATTTGCCACCCACCTCCAGGAGAGGGATGGACCAAGACATCAGGTATGATCGATTCAGGCCCTCCGGATTGGAATCGGTTTCCGGGCTTGGGATCGAGCGCGCGGATTTCGTGCAACATGTCGAGAAGGTCGTCTTCATCGACACCGCAATGGCGCTTCAATGTTTGAAAATCGCGTCGCGCTAGCGCTTCAAGATTGGCGACCAGCGCTGCCATCGCCGGGTCGAACCTGTCTAGCTGCCGCAACTGTATCTCAAGGCATTCGCTGAGAGTTCGCGCAAAAATGCCCGGTGGATCGAACTGCTGCAAGGTTCCAAGAACCCGTTCCACAACAGCCTCCCGGACATTCAGGCTGCGGGCCAGTTCCGAAAGGTTCACCGCAAGGTATCCGGTGTCTTCCAGATGACCGGCAAGCTCGCCAGCTATTCGCCGCTCCAGCGGCGCGAATGCGCTGAGAGCGATCTGACGAGCGACATGGTCGTGCAATGTTTCGATGGACGTGCAGTAATCTTCGAAAGAATGGTTTCCCCCCGATGCGACATTGTTTTTGCCGCGGATTGATTTCCACTGCGAGGCCCGATCGGACATACCGCCCGCGGTCGGCCCGATGCGCGGGTTCCCGGCCGAAATCGAGGGAACATCCTTCGGCGCCCGGTTTGGTGCCCGTTCCAGAAAGGGGTTCTTCTCGATTTCCTTCTCGACGAACTGATGCAGTTCGGGATGCGCCAGTTGCAACAGGCGAATGGATTCCATCATTTGCGGCGTCAAAACCAACGATTGCTTCTGACGCTGAAGCAGGCTTGCTGAGGACTCCATAGTTAGCGTGAAACTCCTCTCCGAGCGCCCTGGGCTTATGCAAGGGGATTTGGGAGACGTTGACTCCTCTAGCTCATGCAGCCGTCACGGCTTTGGCTTTCAGCGCTTCAAGGACGTTCTGCGGCGACGATACGCCATAGGGATCGGTCTCGCAGTTGTCGCAGAAACCGTCCTCTTCGAACCACTGCTCCACCACCCCATTGTTGATCACGGCAGCGTAGCGCCAGGAGCGCATGCCGAAGCCGAGATTGTCCTTTGCAACCAGCATGCCCATCTTGCGGGTGAACTCGCCCGAGCCGTCTGGGATGAGTTGGACGTTCTGCAGCCCCAGGCCCTTGCCCCAGGCATTCATGACGAAGGCATCGTTGACGGAAACGCAGTAGATCGTGTCAATTCCTTCCTTCTCGAACTGCTCGTAGAGCGTTTCGAAATCGGGCAACTGGAAGGTCGAGCAGGTCGGCGTGAAGGCACCGGGCAGCGAGAACAGGACGACGCGCTTGCCGCTGAAATAATCCTCGGATGTCTTGTCTTCCCAGCGGTACGGGTTCGGCCCCTCGATGGAATCATCGCGAACACGCGTGTGAAAGGTGACGAAGGGAACTTTTTTCTTGACGGTCATCAATGTGCTCCTGGAGGAAAACTGGTGCGCTGCTTTTTCGCTTGAGACTGACGCGGCATCGACCTCGGCCGGCAATTCGGCCGAGCGCCGCCCGTTTTGTGTCGGCATTGGATCAGCCTTGGCAAAACCGCTCGCGAGCGCGTTTGAAGAACGAGGTCTCGATTTGGCGGCAACGAAAACGGGTTTCACTACGCGCTTGTACGGGGCGTCGCGATGTCAGCAATGGTCTTACTCCTGGCCACCTTGTGATGGGTTCTGCCCAGTACGACGCAAGCGCCATGCCATTTGATTTTTAGGCTGGGATTCACACTGTGTTTTGCAGCGACAACTCTTTGCTTTGAGCGGCTAGGATCCTGCCTTCGCCGAGACCGAGCGCGCCCGTAATCACCTGATCGTGAGCTCTGGGTAGAGGGGCATCGCCTTTATGCGTTCAAGCCGCGAACCTCTTTGTCCGAAGCTGGACAAAACTGTCGGAAGTCGGACCGAAGGGTCGCCGGATCGCACAGAGCATAGGTGACTCGAATTCGCAGCGAGAATCTGGGCTCATAGTCGGGAGGAGGACAGGAGTCGATCGGGGCTAACCTGACGAGAGCCCCTGTGGCCTTCGTTCCCGAGGATTGATACGGGCCTTACGCGCTTCGCCCTATCGACGCTCGCCAGACAGCTTCGAAATCGGCAGCGGGTACAAAAAAAGCCAGCACGTCCGGCGGGCACCGTCCCGAGGTGGCGGGAAACCGCCTTGCACTCGCGGAGCATTGAATCTGCCGCGACTTTGCTGTCGGCTTTGTCAGGTCCGCGACACGGCTGCGCGCCGCCAGGCTTGCGGCTGCGCATTCGATCAAACTGTTGAATGATATGTACAAATCTTCTGCAGGGCTCTTTCCGCGCCGCTGGCACGACTTTTGAAGCTCTCTCGTGAGGCGGCGGCAGCTACCGCCTGGAGCTCATGTTGTGGGTACCATCGCGATCAATGCAGCCAAGGAAGACAACATCTCGGGTCCGCGTCGAGCCGATCTGTCCAAAGGCACTGCCTGTGAAAGCCCGACCGGCGTGGCTGGCGTGGACACCAGCAGTTCGCCTGGCAGCGGCCAACGGCCATCGATCGAACAGGGCATGAGATACGACCCGCATGTTTGCTCATGCCCACATCGCGTGCGCTCGCGGGAATCGGCGAAAGCGATGTCGACGGGTACCGCTTCTCGCGTGCCGCGCTACAGACATCCTGAAGAGATGACCGGCCTGAACCCGTTGTGGGGAAGAGCTTCATTTCCGGCTCGCCGTTCGAAGCTGAAAATGCCGTGTCCGACGATTTCGCTCGTCGGTCTTTGGCGGGCAGGCGGCAGTCTGGCCAAGAGGGTTACAAGCTTGCCGGATGGCCAAGTGCCATGCCGCGCGGCCTTAGTTTGCGGTTAGACGGCAGGAGAAGCCCAATGGCGATCAACCCGATTCCAGATCATGTCCCGCGCGAAATGGTGAGGGACTTCAGCCTGTTCACGTCGCCAGGCATGCCACCAACGCCCAACGGGGATCCACACGCAGCGGTAGCTTGCGCACATGACGGGCCTCCGATCTTCTATTCCCCCTACAACACGCAAGATGGCCGGGGCACCTGGGTCATCACCCGCGCCGCAGACCAGCGTAAGGTGCTGCAGGACGCTGAAACTTTTTCCAGCCATCGCAGCATCTTCTCCTCCGTACTGGGCGAAACCTGGCCGACGATCCCGCTTGAGCTCGATCCACCGGCCCATGGCGCCTTTCGCTCGCTACTTAGTCCGCTGCTTTCGCCCAAGCGGGTGACGGCACTGGAACCGGCTGTCCGTGAGCGAGCGATAGCCCTGATCGACGGGATCACCGCATCGGGCACGAGCTGCGACGTCATGAAGGATTTTGCCTTTCCGTTCACTGTCGGCATCTTCCTTCGCTTTCTGGGCTTGCCGGATCAGGGCCTCGATACATTTGTCGGCTGGGCGAAAGATCTGCTCCACGGCAACGATGTGGAACGACCTGTGGCTGCCCGCAAAATTGTGGCTTTTATCGATGAAGTTGCAAACAATCGCCGCAAGGATCCGGTCGACGATCTCATGACCTTCATCGTGCAGGCACAGGTTGAGGGCCGGCGGCTAACCGACGACGAAATCCGAGGCATCGGCGTGCTTGTCTTCGTCGCGGGACTTGACACCGTCGCAGCATCTATAGGCTTTGACTTAGCTTATCTTGCGCGCAACCTCAAGGATCAGGAACTGCTGCGCAGCGAACCGGACCGCATCGTGCTCGCAACCGAAGAATTGCTGCGGGCCTATCCGCCCATTCAGTTGATCCGCGTGGCTACGAAAGATATCGACTTCGAAGGCGCGCCGATCCGAAAGGGGGACTATGTTTCCTGCGCCACGATGATTGCAAATCGCGACCCGGAGGAATTCGAATCCCCCAACACGGTTGATCTGGCGCGAGAGCACAACCGCCACGCCGCCTTTGGCTATGGTCCCCACCGTTGCCTTGGCTCACACCTTGCCCGGCGCGAGATTGTCATTGGCCTGGAGGAGTGGCTGGCGCGCCTTCCGACCTTCCGGATCAAGGAAGGTACAGCGCCCATCACCTGTGGCGGCCATGTGTTCGGAATCGAAAATCTGATCCTGGACTGGTCATGACCATGGCCGTCCCGAGCCATGGCAAGACAATGGAGGTCAGCGCTATGCGCATTATCGTCCACAATGCCAAATGCCAGGGTCACGCGCGATGCTCGGCGCAAGCGCCAAGCATTTTCACGCTAGATGATGAGGGATACGTCCTGCCTGGCGATATCAATGTCGCGCAAGGGGACGAACTGCTCGCGTCACGGGCCGTGCGATCCTGCCCCGAACGCGCGCTGGAAGTCGATAGCTCATCGGCGGCCCGGTTCGATCCAGCCGCCATTCAACCAAAAGCTGGGGAAGCTTAGGTGGAATGACGAGGCCCACACCGCAAAGCAACGTGTCCGGCCGCTTGCCTGCCTGCCTCCTCTGCGGCCTCGAGGCCTCCATGAGCGCTTGCTACACGTGAAGTTCGTCTCCATTCTGGCGTCTTCAAGCCGATCGGTTCGTCTTTGGACGCATCTACAGGCACGAAACGCCTCTTCCAATCTCAGATTTTGCGAGAGAGCGATGGGCCATGCGAAAATCACCGAACTGGGCGACCGCGAGGCGATCCGCGACTGCCTTTATCGGTATTGCCGCGGCATAGACCGCGCCGATGAGGCTGCGCTGCGCAGTGCGTATTGGCCCGATGCGCATGACAATCACGGCGCCTATTGTGGCTCAGCCGAGGGCTTCATCGAGTTTGCGCTTGGTGTCTTCAAGACCGGACCGCGCTTAATCCACCAGATCACGAACGTATTGATCGAATTCATCGACCCGACGGAGGCCTTGGTCGAAAGCTATTTCACCGGGCTGCAACGCGGACCAGACGAAGACGGAGAAGCACGTCAGGTGCTCCTCTGCGGCCGTTACTGCGATCTGTTTCAGAAGAGGGAGGGCGCGTGGCGCATCGCCGAACGGACCGTGGTTTACGATTGGTTCGAAGAGCAGACCCCACCAGCGGTCCCCGAGGCAGAACGGTTCGGCCTACGGCAACCGATCGGAGCAGCGCATCCCAATGACCCGGTTTACGCGCTCAGAAAGCGCCGCAGCTCGTCATCAAACTGAAAATCCAACGCATGTCACCACAATGCCTTCCAAGGCTCCCAAACGGGAGCCGCATCGCTGGAGCGGTCCCGGGAGGCAACACGTCTACCCGGTATGGACAGTCACAGGACGCCTTGCAATGCCGCGACCGGTCTTGCGGCTGGCTCGCGTCCAGATCTGGCTCGGAGAGGTTCATATGAAGCAGGCAGGACCCATCGTCATCCATTAGGGAGCGGCAGGCGGGATCGGCCGTGCGCTAGTCGATATCGCCACCGCCATGTGCGGCCTTGCCCATGCTGCGCGCCAGCCAGGTCGGAAGCTGCGGCGCTACCGCGACCAGCTCGCTGAAGGCACCCGGCGGGAGTTTCCGCTTCATTGTCTGGAGGGCGGCTTCAGCCTTCTCCGGCCCAAGCCAAGCTAACGCTCGCACTGCCTCGCCAGCGGGCCGATGCGCCATGGCGAGCTGCCAACTAGGCGCGTGGCGAAGCTCGACGACCTGCTTGCCGAGGCTCACCTTCCGGGTGCGGCCGGAAGTCAGATAGACCGACCGGACCGGCACCTGTGTCGTGAGACCTAGGATGTTGGCGGCAGCGGCCCCACTCGGGACGATGATCTCCCCGCGCTGGCTGGCAAGCGCCTCGACCGCTTGCTCCACGGAGGGAGCCCGGATGCCGAACCTGCTCGTGACCGGAAGGACATAGACGCCGCGACCCGCCCGGATCAACTGCGTCCGCTCTGCTAGACGCGACAATGCCTGATCCACCGCGGCGCGATTCCCGAGGTGAAGCAAGCTCTTAGCTGCGACCGGCGTGCCCTCTGGCAGCCCTTTCGCGTGGGCAAGAATCTGTTCGGTCAACCTTCTCATGGCCATGCTCCTGTCAAATTTGATTTTCTGACAGTTTTCAAGGCGGACTGTGTGAGCAGGTGAGTTCTCCGGTTTATTTCCAGCGCATGGAGTCTGAGGATGAACGGGCAGCATGGCTACAGGACCGAAGACATGCAGAAGTCGAGACGCAAGCGGCTGAGGAAGCCCTGTGAGGGGATTAGGCTCGTGCGCTGGCGCACCAAGTTTTTTTGCTCCTCGGTTTTGACAGCCACGAAGCGCATTGTCGTCTAGAGACCACTTCCGTGATCGCCTCCGCGTCAGCCAAGTTCTTCTGCCGCTTTACAAATGGTTTCACAAAGGCCGGCGGCAGGAGCCGAGCGGCATGCCCGAGCAGGGCTATCCGGCGAGAAACGGCAGCAACTGCGCGCGACAGCTTCTTGCGAAAGACAACCTTCCGGTTACTCACCGCGCCGTGAACCTGGAAGACCCGCTTTGCGAGATCGAATCCAATGATAGCACCTCGTTCCATGGGTGCCCTCTCTGTCTTGGTCGATTCTGGCAATCACTAAACTGGCACATCGCCATGGCGTCGGGAGGGGGCGCCATCAGATTTTGACAACTTGCTTCTTTCCGGCCTCTGCGGCCGACGTCTCACTCATCGCCATCCGACATCTACTGTCGCCTTTGTCAGATCCGCCACACAAGTTTATTTAGCCAATTTAATATTTTTGCCAAATGTTAAATAGCTGAAAAGCAAACATAAAATTTCTTCTTCGATCCAACTGGCCAAATTGGCACGAGTTTTGAGACGATCGGTGCGAGGCGCCGGGTTCTGCCGACCGGACTTCAAGTCGCGGATAGCCGCTATGGATGGAAAGAAGGAAGGAAAGCAACATGTCAGGTCTGCGTCAGATCGCATTCTACGGAAAGGGAGGCATCGGCAAGTCCACCACCTCTCAAAATACGCTCGCCGCTCTGGTCGACCTCGGACAGAAGATCCTCATCGTCGGCTGTGACCCCAAAGCCGACTCTACCCGCCTGATCCTGAACGCAAAGGCGCAGGATACTGTTCTGCATCTCGCCGCCGAGGAAGGTTCTGTGGAGGACCTCGAACTCGAGGACGTGCTCAAGATCGGCTACAAAGACATCAAGTGCGTGGAGTCCGGCGGCCCCGAGCCGGGTGTCGGCTGCGCCGGCCGCGGCGTCATCACCTCGATCAACTTCCTCGAGGAGAACGGCGCCTATGACAATGTCGACTATGTCTCTTACGACGTGCTGGGCGACGTGGTGTGCGGCGGCTTCGCGATGCCGATCCGCGAAAACAAGGCCCAGGAAATCTACATCGTCATGTCCGGCGAGATGATGGCGCTCTATGCCGCCAACAACATCGCCAAGGGTATCCTGAAATACGCCCATTCGGGCGGCGTGCGGCTCGGCGGGCTGATCTGCAACGAGCGCCAGACCGACCGCGAGCTCGACCTCTCCGAGGCGTTGGCCGCCAGGCTCAATTCCAAGCTCATCCACTTCGTGCCGCGCGACAACATCGTCCAGCACGCCGAACTAAGGAAGATGACCGTTATCCAATATGCGCCGGACTCCAAACAGGCAGGGGAGTACCGCGCGTTGGCCCAGAAGATCCATCTCAATTCGGGTCAGGGCACCATCCCGACCCCAATCACCATGGAAGAGCTCGAGGACATGCTGCTCGACTTCGGCATCATGAAGAGCGACGAGCAGATGCTTGCGGAGCTTCAGGCCAAGGAAGCGACATTGGCCGTCGCTCAGTAAGGGCCCCTACCCGACAGGGGGCGCCGACTGTGATCTGGCGCCCCTTTATACGAAACAAGGCCTCGTTGGCGAGGCGTTACGATCCTTGAAAGGGGCAGGTCCCATGGGCCTCGACTATGAGAATGACGGCGCTTTGCATGCGAAGCTTATCGAAGACGTGCTGTCGCAATATCCAGACAAGGCGGCGAAGCGTCGCAAGAAGCACCTCAGTGTCGCAATGAGCAAGGACGAGGCCACAGCGGAGGACAAGGGCCTTTCCGAATGCGACGTCAAATCGAACATCAAATCCATTCCGGGCGTGATGACAATCCGCGGCTGCGCCTATGCCGGCTCCAAGGGCGTGGTGTGGGGTCCGGTCAAGAATATGGTCCACGTCTCGCACGGGCCGGTCGGCTGTGGGCAATATTCCTGGTCGCAACGCCGCAACTATTACGTCGGCACGACGGGCATCGACACGTTCGTGACGATGCAGTTCACCTCCGACTTCCAGGAGAAGGACATCGTTTTCGGCGGCGACAAGAAGCTGGAAAAGATCATCGACGAGATCGAGGACCTGTTTCCGCTCAATGGCGGCATCTCGGTTCAGTCGGAATGCCCAATCGGCCTGATCGGGGACGATATCGAGGCAGTGTCGCGCAAGAAGGCCAAGGAGCACGAAAAGACGATTGTACCGGTGCGCTGCGAAGGTTTCCGCGGCGTTTCACAATCGCTCGGTCACCACATCGCAAATGATGCGATCCGCGATTGGGTCTTCGATAAGGAAGATGTCAAGTTCGAGTCCGGCCCATATGACGTCAACGTCGTCGGCGACTACAACATTGGCGGCGATGCCTGGGCGTCGCGAATCCTGCTCGAGGAGATTGGGCTTCGGGTAGTCGGCAACTGGTCGGGCGACGCCACGCTCGCCGAGATAGAGCGCGCGCCCAAGGCCAAACTCAATTTGATCCACTGCTACCGGTCGATGAACTACATCTGCCGGCACATGGAGGAAAAGTACGGCATCCCTTGGATGGAATACAATTTCTTCGGCCCCTCCCAGATCGAAGCCTCCCTGCGCAACATCGCCAAGCATTTCGGCCCGCAAATCGAGGAGAAGACCGAAAAGGTCATCGCCAAGTACCGGCCCTTGGTCGATGCCGTCACAGCCAAGTACCGACCGCGACTCGAAGGCAGCACGGTGATGCTCTATGTCGGCGGCCTGCGCCCCCGTCACGTCATCACTGCCTACGAGGACCTCGGCATGGTGATCGTTGGCACCGGCTACGAATTCGCCCACAACGACGACTATCAGCGCACCGGCCATTACGTGAAGAATGGCACGCTCGTCTATGACGACGTCACCGGGTACGAGCTGGAGAAGTTCATCGAAGGCATCCGCCCTAATCTCGTTGGCTCCGGTATCAAGGAGAAGTACCCGGTGCAGAAGATGGGCATCCCGTTCCGCCAAATGCACTCCTGGGACTATTCCGGCCCGTATCACGGCTATGACGGCTTCGCCATTTTCGCCCGCGACATGGATTTGGCCATCAACAACCCGGTCTGGGGTCTCTACCGCGCGCCGTGGAAGAAGATAGAGGACGCGCCGCCGACGGCGGTCGCCGCCGAATGAGGACTTGGCCTCCGTGCCAAGCAGGGAGGCCAACAAACACTTTGGGCACTCGATCCACGCGGAGGCCCTTAACGTCTTGATGTTCCTGTGCTGCCGCTTGGCGCGGCCAGATGGAAAAGGTGACCACCATGCCGCAATCGGCCGAAAAAGTTCTCGACCATGCTCCCCTGTTCCGCGAGCCGGAATACAGACAAATGCTTGCCGAGAAGAAACTGAATTTTGAATGTCCGCACCCTGATCAGATTGTCACCGACCAACGCGAATTGACCAAGACTTGGGAATACCGCGAAAAGAACCTCGCTCGCGAGGCGCTTGTCATAAACCCCGCCAAGGCATGCCAGCCGCTCGGCGCGGTGTTCGCGGCCGCGGGCTTCGAGCGGACCATGTCTTTCGTCCACGGTAGCCAGGGCTGCGTTGCCTACTACCGCTCGCATCTGTCGCGACATTTCAAGGAGCCTTCGTCAGCGGTTTCCTCCTCGATGACCGAGGACGCGGCAGTGTTTGGCGGCCTGAAGAACATGGTCGACGGGCTCGCCAATACCTACAAGCTCTACGACCCCAATATGATCGCCGTCTCGACCACCTGCATGGCTGAAGTCATCGGCGACGACCTGCGCAGCTTCATCGAGAACGCCAAGAACGAAGGCTCTGTCCCGGGGGACTTCGACGTGCCTTTCGCTCATACGCCGGCCTTCGTCGGCAGCCATGTCGATGGCTATGACGGTATGGTGAAGGGCGTGCTGGAGCATTTCTGGAAGGGCAGCGAGCGCTCGCAAGTCACTGGCACCCTCAACATCATTCCAGGCTTCGACGGATTCTGCGTCGGAAATAACCGGGAACTCAAGCGCCTTCTCGACCTGATGGGTGTCACCTATACCTTCATTCAGGACGCTTCCGATCAGTTCGACACGCCGTCGGACGGCGAATACCGCATGTATGACGGAGGCACAAAAATTGCAGACGTGAAAGGGGCGCTCAACGCCGAGGCGACACTGTCGCTGCAGCGTTACAACACCCGCAAGACGCTGGAATATTGCGACGAGGTCGGGCAGGCGACGGCGTCCTTCCATTATCCGCTAGGTGTCCAGGCGACTGACGAATTCCTGATGAAGGTCTCGGCGATTTCCGGCAAGGAGATCCCCGAGACAATCCGGATGGAGCGCGGCCGACTGGTTGACGCAATGGCCGACAGCCAGTCATGGCTGCACGGTAAGAAGTACGCAATCTATGGGGATCCGGACTTCGTCTACGCCATGGCCCGCTTCGTCATGGAGACCGGCGGCGAGCCGACACATTGCCTCGCGACCAACGGCACATCGGCCTGGGAGGCCGAGATGAAGGAATTGCTTGCATCCTCGCCCTTCGGCCAGGATGCGCAGGTCTGGGCGGGCAAGGATCTCTGGGCAATGCGCTCGTTGCTTTTTACAGAGCCGGTGGACCTGCTGATCGGCAATTCCTATGGCAAGTATCTGGAGCGCGATACCGGCACGCCGTTGATCCGGCTGACGTTTCCAATCTTCGACCGACACCATCACCATCGCTTTGCGCTGATGGGCTACCAGGGCGGTTTACGCGTGCTGACGACGATCCTCGACAAGATATTCGACAAGCTCGATCGCGAGTCGAGCGAGACTGGCGTGACGGATTATTCCTATGACCTCACCCGCTAAGAGCCGGTGCCGGCTTTTCGCCGTGGCCGCCCATCGCCCAATGGACTTCGGGGACTGACGCAATGACCTCGCTCAGTGTCAAGATCCAGGATGTTTTCGACGAGCCCGCCTGCGATAAAAACCGCAGCAAGGATGCCAAGGCGCGCAAGGAGGGCTGCTCGAAGCCACTGACCCCCGGGGCGGCGGCCGGCGGCTGCGCCTTTGACGGCGCTAAGATCGTCCTGCAGCCGATCACCGACGTTGCGCACCTGGTCCATGCACCCCTCGCCTGTGAGGGCAATTCCTGGGACAACAGAGGCGCAGCTTCGTCCGGGCCAACCCTGTGGCGGACAAGCTTCACGACCGACCTTACCGAACTCGACGTCGTGATGGGCCAGGGCGAGCGGAAGCTGTTCAAAGCGATCCGCCAGATCAAGGAAACATATGCGCCGCCGGCAATCTTCGTCTATTCAACCTGCGTGACGGCGCTGATCGGCGACGACATTGATGCCGTGTGCAGACGCGCGGCCGAAAAATTCGGCTTGGCCGTGGTGCCGATCAATGCGCCTGGTTTGGCCGGCTCCAAGCACCTCGGCAACAAACTCGCCGCCGAAGCGCTGCTCGATCATGTCATTGGCACGGTGGAACCAGACGACGCCGGGCCCTACGACATAAACATCCTTGGCGAATTCAACCTCTCCGGCGAATTTTGGCTGGTGAAGCCGCTGCTTGATCGGCTCGGCATCCGGGTGCGCGCCTGCATCCCGGGCGATGCGCGTTACATCGACGTTGCATCCGCGCACCGCGCCCGGGCGGCTATGATGGTGTGCTCAAGCGCACTCATCAATCTGGCCCGCAAGATGGAGGAGCGCTGGGACATCCCGTTCTTCGAGGGCTCCTTCTACGGCATAACCGATACGTCGGAAGCACTTCGCAAGCTTGCGGAGCTGCTGGTGAGGAAGGGCGCCGATGCGGAGATCCTCGATCGCACAGACACGCTGATTGCTGAGCAGGAGGCGATTGCGTGGAAGAAGCTCGAGGCCTACCGCCGGCGGCTGCAAGGCAAGCGCGTGCTGCTCAACACAGGCGGTGTGAAGTCCTGGTCAGTTGTCCACGCGCTGATGGAGATCGGCATGGAGATCGTCGGCACCTCGGTCAAGAAATCCACCGTCGAAGACAAGGAACGGATCAAACGCATCCTCAAGGACGAAAACCACATGTTCGAGCAGATGGCAGCGCGCGATCTTTACGCCATGCTCTCAGAAGGCAAGGCCGATATCATGCTGTCGGGTGGGCGCACGCAATTCATCGCCCTGAAGGCCAAGACACCCTGGCTGGATATCAACCAGGAGCGCCAACATCCTTATGCCGGCTATGACGGCATGGTGGAACTTGTACGGCAGATCGACCTCGCCATTCACAACCCGATCTGGAGCCAGGTGCAGGAGCCGGCGCCGTGGGATTGCCAGCCTGCCGTGAAGGACGATCTGGCGAGCACGAAGAACGGAACCGATACTGTGAACGCTCTCGATGATTTCGCCGGCGCGGCGGCTGAGCGCTTAGGCGAGCGTTGAGGAAATCCGATGGTCCGCATCCTTCGCAATACCAAATCAGCGGCGGTCAACCCGCTGAAGTCGTCACAGCCGCTGGGTGCCGCCTTCGCTTTTCTTGGAGTCGACGGTGCAATGCCCCTGTTCCACGGCACGCAAGGCTGCACCAGCTTCGCGCTCGTGCTCTTCGTGCGGCATTTCAAGGAAGCGATCCCCTTGCAGACAACGGCGATGGACGAGGTGAACACCATACTCGGCGGAGCGGACCATCTGGAAGAGGCGATCCTCAACCTCAAAATTCGCACTAAGCCAAAGCTGATAGGAGTTTGCACGACAGCGCTGGTCGAGACCCGTGGCGAAGATTGCGCGAGTGATATCGCCAACGTCAAGCTGAAGCACGTGGAAGAGCTCGCAGGTACGGAGGTCGTGCTGGCCAACACGCCTGATTTTGACGGCGCGATCGAAGAGGGCTGGGCCAAGGCTGTCGCGGCGATGATCGACGGGATTACACGGTCGGGCGCACGGACCAGGCAACCGAAGAAGATCGCAATCCTGCCCGGATGCAACCTCACTGTCGCTGACGTCGAGCATTTGCGTGACATGGTTGAAAGTTTTGGCCTCAAGCCGATCATCCTGCCGGACGTCTCCGGCTCGCTCGACGGTACGGTCCCTGACCGCTGGGTAACGACTACCTATGGCGGCACCAGCGTTGAAGAAATCCGCGAGCTTGGCACAGCCGCGCAATGCATCGTCATCGGCGAGCACATGCGCCACCCGGCGAAAACGCTGCACGGGTTGACCGGCGTGCCTTACGTGGTGTTGCAGTCGCTGACCGGATTGAAGGCTGTCGACCGGTTCGTCTCGGTGCTGTCGGCGGTTTCGGGCGCGGCGGTGCCGACCCGGGTGCGCCGTCGCCGGGCGCAATTGCAGGATGCTTTGCTCGACGGACATTTTCATTTCGGAGGCAAGAAAATTGCGATCGCTGCCGAACCAGACCAACTCTATCAGCTCGCAACCTTCTTCGCTGGCATGGGCTCCAAAATCGCTGCGGCGGTCACGACGACCGATATGTCGAAGATTCTGGAAAAGGTACCGGCGGAGTGGGTTCAGATCGGCGATCTCGGCGATTTGGAAGCTCTTGCCGAGGGCGCGGATCTTCTCGTTACTCACTCCCACGGTCGCCAGGCTTCGCAACGCCTTGGCATTCCGCTCATGCGCGTCGGCTTCCCAATCTTCGACCGGCTCGGCAGCCAGCACAAGCTCACAATCCTCTATGAGGGGACCCGCGACCTGATCTTCGAGGTTGCTAACATCTTCCAGGCCAATCAGCACGCGCCGACGCCTGAGGCGCTTGATCCATTTCGGAAACGAGAAATGCCAGATGAGCTCCGTTCGTCGCCTCTCACTCGTCACTGACGAAGTTCGCGCAACGATGCCAGAACGACGAGCAGGCGCATTGCGCGTTGCCATCGCCACGCAAGACATGAAGAATCTCAACGCCCATTTCGGGTCGGCCAAGCGCTTTGCTGTCTACGACGTGACTCGCGAGGAGTGGCATCTCGTGGAAGCCGTGGCCTTCGATGACGTTTCCGATGAGAGCGGGAAGCGTCGGACCGAGGGCGATGACCGCATCACGCCGAAGGTGGAGGCGCTGAAGGGCTGCCATCTGCTGTTTTGTCTGGCCATCGGTGGGCCTTCGGCAGCCAAGGTTGTTTCTGCCAAAATCCATCCGATCAAGGCGCCGCAGCCACAAACGATCCAAGAGGTGCTGTTGCGCACGCAGATGATGCTGAGGACATGTCCTCCGCCCTGGCTGCGCAAGGTGCTGGCCGACGCTGGTGTCGCCGAAAAGAAACCCTCCTTCGAGGACGAGGACTGAAACGAGGAAAGAGCAAAATGTTTGAAGTCGCGATCAGCCCTGCTGTCAACGATGACGAGGCGGCCCTTGCCAGCCCGTTCGTCAAATGCCTCGTGCGGCTGATCCGTGCTCAAGATTCCCACGGGTCCTGGGACGGCAAAGCGGACGCCGAGTTGCTGGCCGACTTCATCGTCAGCAAGGAACAGCGCCGTGCGATTCCAATCATCGGCGATCCCGATCCGGACGTGCTGTGGAGACTCGACAAGTTTTACACTGCCGTCGCACTTGCGATCGAGGAGCGCTCCGGCCTGATGGCATCGCCGATGATCGAAATGAGCCATGAGGGCTTCGGGCGCGTGCTTTTCACCGCCGGGCGGCTGGTCGTCCTGTCTAAGACCCTGCGCGACGTCCATCGGTTCGGCTTCGAGACGTTCTGCAAACTCGCCGCGGCCGGTACGAAACTGGTCGACGATGCGATCGCAGCCATCGACGTCTATCCCGAGGTGGCACGGGCATGAAACCCATTTTCGAGCAAGAGGATCATGTCAGGCCTTGAGGAGCCGCTACGGCCACCCGACGCGTTCGAGGCCAATTTGGTTCTCGGGGTAGCGCCGATGAAGCCACGCGTCCTGATCTGTTCGCAAGATGCGGAGTTCTATCTCTTCCTCAGCCACATACTGGAGGTGGACGGTTTCGTCAGTGAGCCGGCAGGCGGGGCCAAGGAGGCGCTTGCAAAGGCCGACGAACGGGAATTCCAGGCCGTCGTGCTGGACTGCGGTCCAACGAGCCTTACCGGGTCCGCAATCTGCGCCCGGCTCAAGCGGGAGCCCCGGACCGGCGGCCTGCCCATCATTGCCCTGATCGCGCCCGGCGCCGAGAACCAGCACCTGGATCTATTGAAGGCCGGCATTGACGAGAGCTTTGTGCGCCCAATGGCACCGGCCAAGCTGCTCGATTGTCTGCGCACGAGGCTGGCGCTGCCGAAGCCGGGTTCAAGCGGGGTTGAAAACGGCGGCTGGCTCTCTTTTGGCAACGTTAAGATGAATCTCGATGCCCGCCGGGTTTGCGGCAATGGCCATGACATTCATCTCGGACCGATCGAGTTCAACTTGCTGCGGCATTTGCTCGAGACTCCCGGCAAGGTCTTCAGCCGGGACGAGATGATCGGCGCGGCCTGGCCGGCCAATATCCATGTCGGTGAACGCACAGTCGATGTCCACATCAGTCGGCTTAGAAGGGCGCTGGAGACGGCCTCGACCGATATCGTCATCCGTACCGTGAGGTCGTCCGGCTACTCGCTCGAGAAGCTGGACGGCTGAATCAAGTGTCCGGTGTGGTGCCACTCCCTTTTCCTCGCGCTGTGAGCCGGTCTCGCGGCCTGAAACGCCCTCAACGAATACTCAGGAAGAAGAAGGAAAATGGCCTATAGAACCGTACTCTGTCTGACCGGCGCTGACCATTCCGATCAGGACGTCAGAACTGCTGCCGGCTTGTGTGCGGAAATCGGCGCTCATCTTTCCGTACTGATTATACCCGCTCCGACGCTCCTTATGTGGCATCGGATCGGAGAGGGTGTCCTCGAGTGGCCGGTAGGACGTGGACAGGTAATTGCCATATCGAACAAACGGTTGCGGCAAATCGATCGATGTGCACAGGACGCGGTCAGGCTGGAAAATCGCTCCAGAGATATCAAGAAACTGCTGGAATCTATGTCGCTCGCCTACGACGTTGACACCGACTATTACGATCCGGCGAGCCTCGGTGAACTGGTACGACAGCGGGCGATCTGCGCCGACCTCACGATCACCGGACCGGGGCTCCTCAACGACGAGAATCTCGGACCTCCTGTGGTCAACGGCTGCTTGTTCGACACGGGAAAGCCGATGCTCGTTGTGCCGAAGGCGGCCAAGGCGACGCTGTGGCCACGGCGCGTCCTGGTCGGTTGGGATTCGCGAGTCGAGGCGTCCCGTGCGGTTCGCGAAGCGCTGGGTCTGCTATGCGTTGCTGAGGAAGTTCGTGTCGCCCTGGTCGATCCAAAGGCCCACTATAACGGGAACGGGGCGGAGGCTGGAGCCGACATCGCTGCCTATCTCACCCGGCACGGTGCTCGGGTGTCGGTTGACCTACTGCCAAGTGCCGGCAAATCGGCGGCCACGGTGCTTGCGCAGCACGCAACCGACATTTCTGCCGACATGATAGTCATGGGCGCCTATGGCAGCCGTCGGCTGCGTGAGCGGCTCTTTGGCGGTGTGACCAGATGGATCTTTGACAAGCCGACATTGCCGCTGTTTTTGGCCCGATGACGGTTGCGAAGCCGAACCGATGCCGTTCGAAGCTCTACTGTGCATCCCGCTGAGTTGGAAAACACTCCCAGAGGAGCAAGATAAGTGGAGCTCTTTTGCATTGGTATCGATGCTGGCCCATCCAATTTGAGCCTTGCATGTCAGATACATGAAGGGACTGCGCAAGGAGCACTGTTCCTGGATCGGCAGGTCGATTTCCGCTCACCCGGCAGCGCAACGGGTGAGGCCAAGCGGCGGCGATTTTCGAACAATATCATGATGCTGCGGAATGGGCACGCACAATGCTTGGGCACGAGGGCCCCCGACCGACGCGCATCGCGCCAATCGGCGTCGTCGCGTTCGAGATCTAGCACCGGCTGCTCGGCGCTTTTACGCTCGCAATGCGCCGGCATGCCGCTCGCGATCGATGACGCAGTTCCCGACGGAGGGCTGCTCGTTCCACAAAAAAGCGATAAGCGCGAGATTAATGGGCAACCTCGTCGGGACCGAAAAGAGCGCTAAACCGGGTTGCTAGATCAATCCAGGGTGCCGCGTCGCCTCTCTCTGAAGCTATTCGAACGACCGCCGCCAGATAGCCGGTAAAAGCCTTCAGTCTTAGGGCGCGTTGCTCTGAAAGGTAGTCACTAGCGTCAAGCCGCTGGTGAACGGCAGCGAGCATATGTTGCACCAAAAGCAGGGAAGATGGGCAAGGGCAATCGCTCTTACTCGCGAGGCGCCTGCACTCGCTGCAAAGCGGCGGAATGTCCTCCAAGGCTAGGTCGCCGGAAAGACGTTGTACGAGATTGTCAGTGGCGTTCCACAAATTCGCTCGCATGCAGTACGGAGTGCAGCGTGACGCCATGTTGGACTAGCAGGGCCGTAGCTCCCTCGTCACGGTCCACGAGGCAAGCAGCGTCACCCACAATGCCGCCGACGCGGCGAACCTCTTCAATCGCCTTCAATATCGACTTGCCGCTTGTGGCAACGTCGTCAACGATCAGGACCACTTTTCCCTGAAGATCTTCTTTAGGCCCAAGACCTTCAATCACATCCCTTGTGCCATGGGCCTTTGGAGCCTTGCGAACGAAAATCGTGTTTATGGGATTGTTCATCACCGAGCTGACAGCCGCCATCGATCCGATTACGGGGACCGCTCCCATTTCAAGTCCGCCGACGTACTCTGCTTTCACTTGCTTGGCTATTTTTAGGAACTCAAGAGCGGCAAGTTGCGCGCCTCGCGCCACCATCATGGTAGGCTTCATATTGAAATAGATGTCGCTCTCTATGCCCGACGAGAGCGTGTAGCGTCCGAATCGAAAAGAGCGCTCACGGACAATCTCGCGGAGTTCGTCCTTGTCGTGCTGGCCGGAATCAACTGGTCTGAATTTCGCCAGTGCCGCCATAGATCAGACCTCGCCCCTTGGGAAAATTTGGGTGCGGCATGCACCTAGTCACTACCACTATGTGGCTTATGCAAGTGTTCGCGGGGTGTGTCAATTAATGTCAATACCGGTGCGACCGTTTCGCGCAGATTTTTCCATTTCGTTATTGCGTGCCTAAAGCGTGACCACGGGCCTCGCCACGGCTGGGTAGCCTTGGCTACCCTTGCCCGATCTCGGCCAGGCACGGGTTTTCTCGACGTGGGCCGTCTCTTTGAGCATTTGGGCGCTTTCATCCTCGTCCCCTCGAGTTCCGCCTCGCTCGGCTCCGTTGCGCCAGCTTCTTAACTAGGTTGCACACTGCGGCCGCCATGTCGGCCCCCTTTGTGGTGACGATTGGGCGAGGCCGCGCTTTTCGTGCAACCTCCTCGTAAGGCGGTAAAGTTCGGGCCGGCGAGAATTTCGTTCATCAGCACCGTAGCGCAACATTCGGCTCGCTTCGTCTGACGACAATCAGCAGGTCCAACCCCGATTGGCCCGAAACAACGTTTCTTTTTGGATCAGCGCCTCGTTATTCCTGCGTTCCGGCGCAACCCGTCAACACCTTCGCCTTCCCAAAATATCTCCTTCCCGACCCGCCTTGGGCAGTCTCGACAAAGCTGCGGATCGAATGCGTCTCGCTGGTCACATGAGCACCGTCAGGCTCGTGGTGCTGCAGGATGTGGCACACGGCCTCGACATAGCGGTGTGACCGCCTTTAGCTGGGTTCTGCGTCTCAAAATCCGGATCTCTCAATCTTCCGCAAGACGGGAGAGACCTCCTGAGCCCCCCGGCTTCCGAAGGCGCCTTTTCAGACTCCGGCCGCGAGAAGGGCAAGAGCCTTTTACCGCGCCACAGTCCGTGAACCTGGGTGCTGGCCGTCCTGAGAGAAAATTCCGATGCGGAGCTGCCCGATTAGCTAGCGGCTCATGGCAAGAGGACGGCGACGCGGCAAATCGGCCACCGGCGCAAGGTTTCCCCCCTCATTGTCGGACACCCGACAGGACCACAAACCCGCTAACCGTTGCTTCCATGAAAGTTTCCTTCTGGCACGTTTGATGCGGGGGATCTTCCGAAAAACATCAGCGGATGCCCTCCTATGAGCAGGCTCAATGTCGCGGCATTCTAGACCGCGCCCTCGCCGATCCCCAAGTCGGTCACAGGTCGGCGTGTCACTGTGGAGGCGGGCGACTTTGCCGATTGAAACACGGAACAAGACTCGAAAGCATTTCGCTGACGGAGAAGCGATCATTGAAGCGGGCGGAGATACGTCAATCCCGTCCACGCCCACAAGTCGTGGACATGAGTGTCGATCGCATCACTTGGCCGGGATCCATGGGCTTCATACCCGACCATGCGAAAGCGGGGACAAAATCCAGCAAACCCACCGGCACCGAAGGCGAGATCGTCCGCGTGGAGACTGAAGCCGATGGCCAGAGCCGATATTCCTCGCGAACATCGCCTAGCTGGGAAGCACCTAAAGGAGCAAGACAAGTGGAGCTCTCTTGCATTGGAGTGGGAGCCGGGCCGTCGAATTTGAGCCTGGCGTGCCAGATGCACGAGCAAATTGGGCAAGGCGCACTGTTCCTGGATCGGCAAGTCGACTTCCGCTGGCACCCAGGCAGCGCATTCGATTCCTCGGAGCTCCAGGTCAGCCACTTCAAGGATTTGGTCACGCTGGTGAACCCGCGATCAGCCTACACTTTCGTGAACTACCTGCATGAGAACGGGCGTCTGTACCACTTCCTGAATGCACAGTTCGAAGCCGTGCTCAGAGCTGAGTTCGAGCGATACCTGAACTGGGCCTTCCACAGGAACCCGCTTGTCCGCGGCGGCGAGACCGTGCGCGAAATCCGCTTTGACGGCGAGTTTCGCGTGCGCACCGATAACGCGGTTCTCGGTGCCAGAAACGTCGTGGTCGGCATTGGCAAGCAGGCGCATATTCCGCCTCAGTTTCAGGGCTGGACTGGTCGCAACCTTTTTCACTCATCTGAATTGCTGCACATTCATGCTGAGGTGCACAAAAAGCATGTCTGCGTAGTCGGCGGAGGACAGTCCGGAGCCGAGGTGCTGTTGCACCTTGTTGGCCTGCCAAAAGAACGGCGGCCTGTCTCGATAACCTGGGTCTCACAGCGCGAAAACTACCTGCCCATCGACAACAGCCCGTTCACAAACGAGTTGTTCATGCCCTGCTTTTCGGATCGTTTCGCCGCAATGAGCGAGTCGTGGCGCAAGCTGTTCCTGCGGCGCTTCGTGCTTGCTTCGGACGGCATTTCGGAAAGCACGTTGCGCGCGATCTACCAGGCGCTTTACCGTCACGCGTTTCTAGAGCCAAACCAATGCGAAATCACACTGCGGCCGGGCTGCACTGTCTCGCACTGCATCAACGCCGGCGCGGGTCACAGACTCACTCTGCGGCGCCGCATGGAGGTGGTCGAAGAAGTCACCGCCGACATCGTCATCCTAGCCACCGGTTACGAGAACGCGGAGCCAGGCTTCTTGGAACCGATGGCGAACCGGCTTGAAAAGATCGACAACGAATTGGCTATTCGCGAAGATTTTTCGGTGTGCTGGGACGGACCACGTGACAGCCGCATCTTCGTACAGAACGCGAGCCTAGGACAGCGTGGGCTGGCTGATCCGAATCTAAGCCTGCTGGCCTGGCGAGCGCGTCGCATCCTCGACAGCCTTCTGGGGCGCGCGCCGCGTGCCAACCCCGAGCATCCCGGCTTCATCGGCCCTACCTCAGTCGAGTGCTGGTCCGACACCGTCGCAGAAGAAATGGGCAGCGGGATATGACCGGGCGACTGCGGATCATTGGCGGTGGCATCCAAGGGATGATTCCGCCTTCACTGCAGCGGAGGCCGGAGACGAGACCCCACTTAGCGTCGCCCATATGCCGTGGAGGACTGTTTCCGTCGACCCACAACCTGACGAGCGCCCGATTGCCCTAACCGAAATGTTCGCCAACCAGTCTTTCCAACAGGAGACTTTTCGCATGTTGACTGATGCACAAAGAGAAAAGTGGCAGAAAGACGGATATGTCAGGATCGAAAACTTCTTCGATCCCGCGGCTGTGGAGCGTATCTCCGGCTTTGTCGACGATATTTCAGGCTGGGACGTCAGCGATGATAAATGGATGCTGTGGTTCGAGAAGACGACGGACAATCGAAAGATCACCTCTAAGGTCGAGAATTTTCTCGACTTCCATGATCCGTTGCGTGATCTGCTCCTCGCCGATCAGCGCATTAACTCTGCGGTCGAGGAGCTGCTTGAGGAAGGCTCCCGCAGGCTCAAGGAGTTGCTGATTTTCCACTATCCCGACAGCGGCGGCTATCGCCCGCATCAGGACATTTATCACATTCCACACAGGCTCCCCGACCGAATGGTCCATGCGGTCGTCGCCATAGGCATTGATGACTCCGACCCGGGCAATGGCGGCCTTTTCTTTAGCCCCGGCAACCACAAGAAGGGAGTATTTTCCATGGATGCCGGTGGGGTGATTGATCCTGAGGTCGCCGAGAAATTCTCCTGGGAACCCGTAGTATGGAAGGCTGGCGACATCTTCATCTTCGACGATTACGCACCCCATTACTCGCAGCCGAATAAAAGCAATCGTTCGCGGCGAACGCTCTACTTGGTGTTCCAGCGTGCTTCGACCGGCGGACCGACCCGCGCTGAATACAACGTGCTTAAGCGCGCTCTTAATCCGCCCGAGGGCAAAGTGGCCGATCTAGACAATCTCAAGCCGCCAAACGGCATTTTCTATCGCGACTGAGCGAGGCATGCACACGAAACTGATCGACCGCTAAAAAAATGCGGGGAGCATGCGTCGGCACGTCGGATGGAGGTAGTCACCGGGCGGTCTTCTCTGACGCCAAATTCCTACTGGCGCGCAGCCTTAGCCCGCCCGGCGGCTAGAGCCGGGATTGTCTCGGGGGCCGCCAACCGGTCCGGGCTTCGCAACTTGCAGCAGAGGCTGTTGCGTTCGCAGCCGAAGACACCACTGCTTCAACGGCTGAGCTTCATCATGCGCAAATACAGGTTTTCTCGAACGGAGCTGTCGCGTGCGTTCGGTATCGACATGGCCACGCTTGGAACGGGAAGCGCGGGCACCGGGTTTTCATTCGGCAAGGTGGCACCGGGGGTCACATCCGAGCCTCATCGGCACGACGAAATCGAGGCCTTCGTGGTCCTGTCTGGGGTGGGCAAGGTCAGGACCGACCTTGGGGAAATCCCGATCAAAGCCGGCGACGTCGTTCTGTTTCACCCTTTTGAAGCGCATGTGCTGTGCAATGATGGGGACGAAGACCTAGATTTCCTTGATGTCTACTGGCGCGACGGCAAGGCCGCCCTCGAAGCTGCTGCACAGGTCGCGGCTCCCCGCAGGCCGATCTTCGTCTTCTCCACGCCGCCGACGCCCAACGGCGATCTGCATCTGGGGCATCTTTCAGGCCCGTATTTTGGCGCCGACGTCTACACGCGTTTCCTGCGCATGAATGGGGCCGAAGCCTACCACCTGACTGGGAGCGACGATCACCAGAGCTACGTCGCCACCCGTGCCGATGCCGATCAATCGACGCCCGCAAAGGTGGCGCGCCACTACGCAGACGAGATCAGAGCCACGCTTGCACTTCTCGACTGTGAGGTCCACAGCTTCCTGCCCACGTTGGGGGATGACGCTTACGCAGAGTTTCAAGCCAGGTGTTTCCGCACTCTTCTGAGCAGCACGGCGGTAGATCTGCGCCAGAGCCCTGCGCTATTTGATGCAGTGACAGGCAATTACCTTTATGAACCGGATGTAAGCGGCAACTGCCCCGATTGCGGCGGCTCCACTAGCGGCAACATCTGCGAGGAATGCGGCGCGCCGAACTTATGCCATGACTTAGGTGCAGTCCGGTCGCGGCACTCGGCCGAGGCGCCGGTGGTCGGCTCCGTGCGCCGTCCCGAACTTGCGCTGGATCGATGCTACGACGAGATCGACCGGCATTTAAGGGCGTCGGGCGCTCCCGCTCGGATCATGGACCTCTTCGCGCGTGTACGCCAACGTCGCGATTTTTCCGTGCCCATCACCCACCCGTCGGACTGGGGCCTGGCGGCCGAAGGGCTCCCGGGGCAGGTGATCTGGGTTTGGCCGGAGATGGCTTTCGGAGTCCTTTACAGCATCCAGGCGCTAGCTCGCTTGCTGGAGCGCGACTGGAATGCGGCGATGCCCAGCAATGACTGGCAGATTGTCCATTTCTTCGGCTTCGACAATTCCTTCTACCACGCGCTACTTTATCCCGCGCTTTACGCTGAGGTGTTCTCCCACTGGACGCCGCGTATCCGGTATCATGTGAACGAGTTCTATCTGCTCGACGGCCAGAAGTTCTCGACCAGCCGCGGCCATGCGGTCTGGGGCAAGGAGGTTCTGGACTCAAAGACAGTCGACGTCGTGCGTCTCCATTTGGCCCTGACACGCCCGGAAGGTCAGCGGAGGAACTTCACGCTGGACGCGCTGCGCCGCACCGAGAACGAGATATTTCAGGGGATCTGGCTGAATTGGCTTGATGCGCTATACCGGGACATCCAGCAGGACTTTGGCGGCCGCGTGCCTGACGCAGGCGACTGGGCTCCGGCCGATCGCGCCTTTTTTGCTCAGATAGAGACCCATCGCGCGGCGATGGAACGCGCCTATTCGGACGATGGCTTCTCGCTCCGTCGCGCGGCCGCGCAGGCCTGCGATTTTGTGCGCGATTGCCTGATCTACCGTCAGGCGCAAGACTATGCAGCGGCGCGACGTCTCTATCCCGCCCGCACCCGCACTTCGCTCGCGCTTCAGGCTACAGCCGCTGCGATCCTGGCGCAGACACTCGCACCGCTGATGCCCCGATTTGCCAGCATGCTTGCGAGCGGCATCGGCGTCTCAACCGAAAAATGGCCTGCGTCCGTCCGGCGCCTTCCGCCAGGGACGATCTTTGATATCGGACCCGTACTGGGGTTCTACGCGAGATCCGACAATCCTTTGCTCAATGAACCGAAGGCCTTATGACCCACCGAATCTTGACGAGATCTGCGCGGCATAAGCCGACATCTCTACGGGCCGCCACCAGACAATTGAGACCAGACTGGCCCACCTGGACCTCCGATTCAGCGAAGCGGTCGCGAATGCCCGCAGCAGCGGGTGGTCTACGCAGGAAACCTGCAATGCTTCCAAAGCTCTTTCACGAAATATCGGCTGGTGAATGCGGGATCCGCCGTCTAGCGAAACATCATAAGCGGTAACGGCGGCGGCTCGCAGTAGACGCGCTGGGGCTCACCGCCTCACCGACCCGTCCCAAGAAGGAAGGCTCGGCCATCAGAAGGCCAGGACGCAGTGGCTGCAGGCGGGAGCCGGTCGTGGAGATCGCCCGCGCACTTTCGACCGGCCCCGAAATGATGCTGTTAGACGGACCGACGCCAAACATTGCCGCAGGCGAGACAGCCAAGCTGCCTTCGGTTCTCAAGCGTGAGAAGCGTGAGATGCGTGTCGAAAACCAGACAGCGGCAGGAAACATGTTGGGTTCAAAACAATCGGCCGCCTTCGCTGCTCAAAGGTTTTCCGAGCTAACCACACACTTACCGTTCACTAAGCGGGCTGGCACGACCATTGCTGGTTGAGATGCGGCAACAATGGGTGAGGACTAGCCGCATGCGAACGCGCAAGACGAGTGCTGGTCACCGAGCCGGTTTCTTCCATTTCTGAGAGGAGAACCGGCTCGTCAGAAACGGCCGAAAGGTGTGATAGTAGAGCTTTGGAGAACAACATGGTGTTGCGTAGGGAGTCCCCGGCTCCGCCGATCAAAGTGGACGACTGGCTGCGTGGCGAGCCCCTCGCCAACTTTCACCCCGGCAAGGTGTACCTCCTAGAATTTTGGGCGACTTGGTGCGGACCCTGTGTGGCGGCGATGCCCCACCTGATGCAGCTGCAGGAGAAATATCAAGACAGCGGATTTGAGGTCGTCGGAGTTGCAGCTAGGGAACAGGGCCCGACCGCGGAGGAGGCGCGGACTAGGTTGGATGCTTGGCTGACAGAGAGGTTCCCGAATCTGAATTATCGTATCGCGTTCGATTACACAGGCGAAATGAATAGACTGTGGATGGAACCCAGTTCATCCCTCGGGATTCCCGCCTCGTTCTTAGTCGACCGCGACGGCCACATCGCTTTCATAGGACACCCGGCGGAACTCGATGACGTTTTGCCGAAAGTTCTCAACGGCAGTTGGCGCAACAGCGATCAAGCTCAACGCGCCGATGCAAGGCGGATCGCTACTAACCAATGCACGGCGCGCGAACTAGCGCTGACCGGACCGATTTACGCCAAGCTTCAGCCGGCGATGCAGGCCGAGGATTGGACGGCGGCACTCTCAGCCATCGAAGAAGGCCTCGCCTCAGTGCCGGATTATATCGGGTTCCGAGAAACGCACGCGGATCTACTGCTTCACAAGCTGCGCGACATGCAGACCGGCTTGCCAGCCATGCGCCAGTTGGTCGAGGACGCCATCGACAAAAAATTCGAGGCCGTCTCTTGGATGGTCATGGCCCTGAACCAACTCTTCGATCCCGAGATGGACAACTCTCATATCCCCCGTGCTGAACGCTTCGCGATGGGCGACGAGCTCTCGGAACAGATCCTGACACTGAATCCCCCGCACGGCGAGGGACCTCTTAAATTCCGGTGGTACGTCCCGGTCGCTCAGTATTATTACGAGAGCGGAAACAAGGGTCGCGCGATCGAGTTGATCGAGGTGGCGCTGAAATCTCTGGGGAATCCAGGGACGATGCCGGACCATATCAAACAATACTACCTTACCCCATTGCTCCAAGCCCTGGCCAACTACACGGGTGAGAACGCATGCTCCGGGGACCTTTGCGTGGTTCCGCAAAAAGGCTCCTGAAAATCAAAGCGCAGTCGCCTGATGAGCGAAGAGACGACAAGTGAAAAAGAAACTGGTCAATCCGCCAGTTTCTGCGGCGCGCCCGCAGCAAATATGTCCAGGCAGCACAGGGGTGATCGTTTGCTCGAGGTCAAGGCTCGAACCTTAGTGACCCCTCACCGGGTCGGCGCGGAAGAGATGTTCGAGGCGAATTTGGCCTATCGGAAGACGTCACGACCCGGGACGTGGTCAGCCCAAGGGATGGCGTGGGATCGGCCCGCCCAGGTCGGACGTCGGCTGCGCAACCGGGCCCGGAGTTGGCGTACCCGAAAGCAGAAATCGAGGCCTGAAATCGAGGAAACCGAATGTCGCACGCGGCGCATGGCCCTGCCGTCACAGGACGGCGAGGCCCTTGCCTGCCAATCCGCCTCCCGCGGTTGATCCGTGCTCGCCTTCCATGGCTCATGCCAAGGGAAATCGGACACCGGGCTGCTGGCCAATTTCATCATCGCCAAGGCACTGCAGCGGAATATCCGATCATTGGCGATCCGGACATTCATCCGCCGCGACGGCTCCTTATGGGTGCCGCAATACCTGACAGTTATAGATGGCGAGATCTGTATTGGCTGCGGCCGCTGTTTCAAAGTCTGCTCGCGCGAGGTCATGCATCTTTACGGCGTCGATGACACGGGTGAAATCCTCGGCGCCAGCGACGGCAGTGACGACGATTTCGATGGTGAGCTCAATCGCATGGTCATGGTTGTCGACCATGCCGGCCGCTGCATTGGCTGCGGAGCCTGCGGCCGCGTCTGCCCAAAGAACTGCCAGACCCATGTCGCGGCCGACCAGATCGCAGCATGAGCTGCATGATTGACGAGACGAAATCAGGAGAACGGCATTGCGCTTCATCACCTTTTGTCGGCTCGCCGGGCTGGTCCTGTGCGGCAACGCTGTGACGGTTTACTTCGCCTCGCATTCGTTCCGTCTAGCAGTGATCACGACGCTGGGCTGCTCGCTACTTCTTCAGCTGGGCTATTTCGCAAGTGTGCTCTTTCTGATTTGGCGATCCAGCTCCGCGGGCAAAGCCCGGCAAGAGGCTGAGCTTTTCGACAGGCCCCAGGAGGTTCGGTACCAGTCGCGGGACGATGAGCTTATGAATGAAACTCAAGATGTGCCACAGCGCAATCAAACGCTCGGCATATCGCTGCTCCTCCCTTGAGGCGCCGTAACAACATCAGAGCTCCGATTCGTCACTTTCATTCAAGTTGATTGTCGAGGTCAGGAGCACCGAAACGGCAAGCATGGGCGCATCGCTGACTACCTCGCCCTCCGTCGTCGTCCTCGACGATTCGACTATGTCCCCTTCGCCCGCAGCCACGGGTAGGTTCTCTTCCATTTCATTACTACGAACGCACATCCATCATGGTCACCACCGACCTGGCATTCGGCGAATGACACGCCTGAAGAACCGCGCCTGACGCGCCTACGCCCAAACAATCCGCGTTCGCCGGGCTGCGCAACCCGACCAGCTCCGCCCCGGCGCCCGCTCCTCGTCGCGCTTATGCAAGCGGGGGGTATAAGTCGAGGCCGATCAGGGTCAAAGTTCGGCTCCGATTGGCAGGTCTCCGCTACGGTGCGTCCCAGAACAGCTGTCCGCATCCTCGGCGACATCGCCGTACCGCCGTTCGAGCTCTCGGCGTTGCCATGTCGTGCGACGGCCCTGGCTGTCGCCCGCTCGCCATCTCAGGCGAGGATATCTTTCACCCTATTTACCTCCTTGCCGAGGCGACCTGACCCGCGATGTTTCCGAAGCACCGCCTGAGGTGCGCTCGAGTGCCTCAATCCTCTAAGTCTGGGCCAAGCCGGAAAAACGCGTCTAAACCTTCGTTCTTCGTGCGCTCGCGGCTTACTTGCTGGGCGTCACATCGCGAGATCGCCGGAGGGCTGATTGGCCCACGGCGCGTCAATGCCGATCGTGGCGACCGCGATCAACTGCCCAACCGCGTTCGCCGCGCCATCTCTCGTGGCCGCACCCTGCCTCTTGAATTGAAGGTACAGTCAGTTCCTCTTTAAAAAGCGACATCCGCCCTGCCATCAGCCGGCGAACAGTTCGGGCTAAAACCTTGTCACCAATTCGCCAGGTCGAGATGGCAGCGAAACTTTGCGGGTGCGCTCTGGTTCAGACGTAGGTCGATGCCGAGATCACGTTCGGGCATTGTCCGATAGCCGACAATGTCGGGGACGCGACGTGAGGAAGCTGACCCCCGGGTGTTTTTTAGGCGCTTTTGGCTTGGCACAGTAAATGCTCGCTATTGCGCAAAACGCACGGATTGAGTGGGCCCACCGCCGCGAAAGTCGCTAGCTACGCCACCTCCCAAGGCGAACCCGGCCCGGCAGAGAGCTCCGTCTCTGCCGGGCATGCCTTTTCAGACGTACTCGCGTTCAAAACTTCAAATTAGGCGACGCAATGCCCGGCTGAACAGGATCGCGTCGAATGAAACTTGATGGCCGTCGCGAGGCTCTCCGATGCATGGCCGGAGCGAGTGTTGCCCATGCGGGTGGGTTCACACTCAGCGTGGTCGTAGCCATCCGACAATTGTGTCGGACTTTGTCGGTTTGACGACACAACCTTGGTTGGCAGGCATCTCGGACGTTTTTGTCTAAGCCGCTGATAACAAACAGACAATTTGTTCCCTTACCCCGTCCTCCAGATTGGCATGAATTACGCTTAATTCCGTTGAGATGGCGCGAGCTGCTTGCCAGGAAAGAGCGAAGAGATGGCCCGACAAAATTGAAGGGCGGGGGATCACAGATTTGTTGCGAATGAATACGTTGCCCGCTGGCGGCCCTGCGTCTGCGGCGAGAGCCTCCGTGCGGTTTGAAGATGCGGCGAGGGACTTCAGTACGCGTGTCGATTACATGATTTGCTGGCGGGTCCAACAATGGGCGCTGCAGATGTGCATACGGTTGGCGAGCTACGTCCTGTTCGTGATGGCATTCTTCGTCAGCGCTATGACAGCGAACGCACAGGAGACCAGCCTTGTCGGCATTTATCAGGGTTCGGAGCTAACCGCGGCCGCCAACCATCTGGGACAAGGCGGATACGAGCTGTCGGGTGGTACCAAAGTGTCTTTCGACAAGTGGTACCACAGCAAATGGATCGACATGCGATTTGAAATGTTGACGCAGCTGTCGGATGATTTCGGTCTCCTGTGGGGCGCGAGCACCGGCCAACGCGCCGAAAAGGTCCGAATCGACCCAGGTGTGAAACTCGGCTTTATTCTGCAAAAGCGACCGACGCCGTCCACGACGCTTTCTCTCACCGTCAGTTCAATTTTGGGCGGGAATCTGACGGAACGACCTTGCACGGCTGACTATGGCGCCGTCGGCGGCTTCCATACAGTGAATTGCCGTCTGGCCGCCTCGCAACTCCGGCCCTCGGACACGTTGAAATACATGACAAACCTGAAGCCAAGCCGATGGAAACTAGACCTTCGGTTCAGGGGTGAATTTTAGCGATGGTAAAGGCAAGGCCGTAAATTTCGTTGATGAAGAACAATCAGATAGGAAAGTTGATTATGCACAAAATACAATTGTCCCCGGTAGCACTCGTTGCCGGTCTTTTCATGGGCCTGCTGACGGCACCCGGTTTTGCTGGTGATGTCGATGCCGGTGTCAGCGGCAAAGGAACGACCGGTACTCCAGCCGCGGAAAGCAGTAGCTCGGGCTGCCCACAAAATGCCGACGGCACATTTTGCTGGATGAGCCCGGATATTGGTGAAGCATGGACATCAGGCTTTATCGGTTCCGGCGTATCGATAAATGTCATAGATGACTTCACGGGACAGCCATTTGATGCAGATCTCGGTCGCGGTCGGCAGACGCAGCGGCATGGAGATTGGGTCGCTGAAATTGCCGGCATGGCCGCCCCTGGCGCAACCATATTCAAGTATGGCTATCTCGAAGGGTCTTCGATCGGGCTGCAGGACGGCCTCAATATCATCAATGCGAGCTACCGCATCATAGAGCCACTGAGCCAGCATCCGCGCGAGCAGGCGATTGTCGATGCCGCCTGGGCAGGCACTGCCATCGTCACAAAGAGTGCCGACAACCGCAGCAACGAGGTAGGTAGTCCCCACGAAGGGGATTTCGATGGACTAACCCTCGGGCTGATTGGGGCGCCATCGGCAATCTTCGTGGGTGCGCTCGACCATAATGGCACTCCGGGGAACAAGACGCGGCTGGCCCGATACTCGAATTATCCAGGCTCAAACCCCGAGGTGCGGAACCAGTACCTGACAGTGGGTGTCGAGGGTGACAAGACTGGCCTATACGGCACGTCCTATGCGGCACCTGTGGTTGCAGGCTATGCCGCCATCCTTGGCAGCAAGTTCACGTCCGCAACTCCGACACAGATTACTAATCAGCTGCTGGATACAGCCAGGACCGATACGCTCGTCAACTACAATCCGGCGACTTACGGCCGCGGCGAAGCCAGCCTTTCAAGGGCGCTGGCACCCGTTTCGATTCACTAGACTGCCACCCCTACCCTCATGCGTCCGAACGTGTGTGGATCGCGGCGCCCAGGCGGTGAATTGCCGTCCGTGGCGTCGCTGCTCCGGCCGGCGGACACATTAAATACCCGGCGAACGCTCATCTGAACCTGCTGAACATCGGTCTCTGGTCCCAAGTCTTTCTACCGTGGGTGAAATGCTTCGTCTTGTTTATGAAGAACAGTTCAAACAGGAGAGTTGAATGGAGATAAAGCGATTGTTGCCGGTGGCGTACCTTGCCAGTCTTGTCCTATGGACGTCGGCACCACCCGGTTTCGCCGATGACCTCCAATCCAGGGTCGCCGGCGATGGCGTGGCTGCCAGCCCAGCCATGGACGGCAGCAGCTCGCGTTGCCCACAAAATGCCGACGGCACCTTTTGCTGGATGAGCCCGGACGTCGGCGCAGCATGGGCCTCGGGCTATAATGGGTCTGGCGTGTCGGTAACTATCATAGATGATTTCACAGGTAACATGGGACAGGTGGGGGATCTCGGCCATGGCTCCCAATGGCAGCGACATGGGCAGTGGGTCGCTCAAGCAGCCGGCATGGTCGCGCCTGGCGCAAGCATAACCGAGCTTGACTATTCGGAACAGGTTCCGCTCACGCTGAAGCAGGGCCTCAATGTCATTAATCTGAGCTATGGCCTTGAGGAACCAGTGAGCGGGTACCGGCTTGAGCAGACGATTGTCGACGCGGCTCGGGCGGGTGCTGCGGTCTTCACAAAGGCAGCCGGCAACGGGTCCGTAGCGGTAGATACCCTTGCCGATGGGGATATTGATTTCCTTGCTCTCGACCTGATTGGGAAGCAATCGACAATCTTTGTGGGTGCGCTAGAGCGCAATGGCACTCCCGAAAACAAGGCAAAGCTCGCCTCCTATTCGAATTACGCCGGTTCAGATTCGGAGGTGCAGAACCACTTCCTGACGGTGGGTGTCGAGAGCGACAAGACTGGCCTAACCGGAACGTCTGTCGCGGCATCTGTGGTTGCAGGCTATGCCGCCATCCTTGGCAGCAAATTCACGTCCGCGACACCGACACAGATCACCAATCAGCTGCTGGAGACAGCCAGGACCGACACGCTCGTCAACTATGATGCGGCGACTTACGGACGCGGGGAGGCCAGCCTTTCGAGGGCATTGGCACCCGCCTCGATCAGGTAGACGAGCACTTCGGTCGAGCAGCTGAAACTTCTGTGAGCCGTTGAGCGCCACAAAATCGCCTCGCAGAATTCGGCTCGGCAACTGTGCGGTTCCTGCCGGTCCAATCACAAAAAAGAAGCCATTGCTCTTTTATCGAAGTCTGTTGATTTGGAGGTCTGGCTGCGCTCGCAAATCTGGCAAAAACGCAGGTGCCGACAGGGTGTCGTTGTAGGTTTCCTGGGTCATGGTCGCCTCACCCGCAGCATGCCGACATGTGGATTCGCTTGGTCTCAGTCGAAAGGAAAGCGCTGGGACTCCCCAAGGCTCTGACACGTGATCGGAGAGCGCGGCCGACTATCCAAGCAGCGCTTATGAGACGAGTTTGGCGTGGCTATTTCACCTGAATGATCATCCGGAGAGAATATGCTGGAAAAATTCGAGCGTTACCCGCTCACCTTTGGACCCACACCCATCGAGAAGCTCGACCGGCTCGGCGAGCATCTGGGCGGTAACGTGGAGATCTATGCCAAACGCGAGGACTGCAACTCCGGCCTGGCGTTCGGCGGAAACAAGCTCCGCAAGCTCGAATACATTATCCCCGACGCGATCGCATCGGATGCCGATACCCTTGTCACCATCGGTGGCGTGCAGTCCAACCACACGCGCATGGTCGCCGCCGTTGCCGCCAAGATCGGCATGAAATGTCTTCTGGTTCAGGAGAGCTGGGTTCCGCATGAGGATGTCGGCTACGACCGGGTCGGCAACATTCTCTTAAGCCGCATCTTGGGAGCAGAGGTGCGCCTGGTCGACGAGGGCTTTGACATCGGCATTCGCCACAGTTGGGAAAAAGCGCTCTATGAGGTCAAGGCGAGGGGCGGCAGACCTTATGCGATACCAGCGGGCGCATCTGTTCACCCAAATGGCGGACTCGGCTATGTCGGGTTCGCCGAGGAGGTGCGCGCCCAGGAGAAACAGCTTGGGTTTGCCTTCGACTACATCGTCGTTTGCACTGTCACCGGTTCAACACATGCCGGCATGATCGTCGGGTTCGCCGAGGACGGTCGACGGCGCAACGTGATTGGCATCGATGCCTCCGCCACGCCTACAAAGACAAAGGCGCAGGTGCTTCGTATTGCCCAACAGACAGCGATGCTCGTTGAGCTGGGAACGGACCTCGTCGAGGCCGACGTGGTGTTGCTCGAAGACTATGCGTATCCGTGTTATGGCATTCCGTCCGACGAAACCAAGGAGGCAATCCGCCTGTGCGCTCGGCTCGAGGGTATGATTACCGATCCGGTTTATGAGGGCAAATCGATGCAAGGGATGATTGACCTCATCCAGAGAGATTTCTTTCCAGGGGGATCGCGGGTCCTCTATGTCCACCTCGGCGGCGCGCCGGCGATCAACGGTTACGGCTACACCTTTCGCAACGGCTGACGCTCGACAGGTCTCGACGTGCCGTGTCTGCCGTGACAGCGCTGCGCCAAGTTTGTCCGATGGCCGTCGGGAAACCCTGTGGGCTGATGACTGCCGCCGCCACGTGGTGGTCGTGGCGCTGGCATGCTTACCAGTTTTTGCTTGTGCTCAATGTGGGCTGGAGCCGCATAAGAGACAGCAGACATGGCCGTTTAAGTTTTTGTCATTTAGCGGCTGCGGCAATGATCGCCATGAATTTGATAAATTGCAAACCACGAACGTGTCGCGCAGGCGCTCAGGCATCTACTTGATCAGGTACGGAAGCTGTGACCAAGCGTGCTCGTGGTCGTGCTCGGCGAGCACATCGCCGGCCACCCTGGCGCGGAGGTGAACTGGGCCAGCAGGGGCGGGGCGAAAAGGCGTCCCTGCGAGCGTGACAACAGGCAGGTCGATATCCGGCCTAACGGCTTAACGACGGATTGCTTTATAGCTATTGCGAGCGTCGACCAGACCGTCGTCCCTTCATCTGTCTTGACCGAAACGGCGCGTTCAGCGCGCGCATGGCCTTCGAGCGGATTCGTCCATCTGGCGCTCTCTTGACACTCGTGCGGAGCGAAGTTTGGGGCTACGACTTCACCGAGCCGCTCTATAGGAAGGGGCGCGCAAGGGGAGGCGACGATGAGATCAAGTTGTCCCCCCATCTTCAGGTGTCGACAGTCACATATCGGCCCTGCTTATCCCTCTTCGAGACCCAAGGTGGTTGATCTTGCGGATCGGAGACAATCTCTGCCTGAGCCTTCCCAGCCGCACGGCGCGGCTCGCCGAGCTCTCGATACCTGCATCATCTAAACCTTCGAAACGAGCCTCGACACGCTCCCGACACTCCTCAGGGAGGGCTGCGATCACGGCAAGCTTGCGTTCCATCATTTTCTTCCTCTTCTTCGCCACCGCGGGCGGTTGAGATCTCCCCCTGCAAGCGTTTGTTCGATGGTGTGCTGATTGTTGGCCCGGAACGGGAACTCGCATCGAGCCATTGCCATCGCCCGCGCGCTCATCCGCGACGGCGGGCGCCGTCGCTTCTTCAACGCGACAACGAGCGCGCTGCTCGATCATCCCACATTATTGTGAGATTATCGAAATCGGACATGAATGCTGGCGCTTCAACAACCGCGGCTGATCACCACACCAGTCCAAGACGATCCGCGCTCACCGGGCTGCGCAACCCGGACCAGCTCCGCCCAGCGAGCGCTAAGCGCCACGCGCTGCAGCCAATTTCTGCCGGGGATATTCGCTGCGGCCAAGCAAGTGGGATACCTTCTCAAAGCGAAACTGGCTTCTTATCGGTGTAGCACTGCCAAGGTGCTCTACTGGGCGCATTCGCAGGCGCGATTGACAATCCTTTGGTTGGACCGAGCTAGGCCAGAGAGCGATATCCGCAAAGCTTCGCCGCAGGAGCCTGCGCCGCGCCGCTTACACAGGCGCCGGCATCGATTGCCGATGAGGCCGTCATTCGTCGCTTCAATGAATGGTGCGGCCATGCTGGTTATGGGTGCGCATCGACGATCTCCACATAAGGGCACGCTGGGGCATCAACCGCCTCTCGTCGAAACCACACAACCTCTCCTATTTCTCGGCAGTACGCTCCACGCTCGATCTGATCGGGGTCAAGACAACCGCAGCCTCCTAGCCATGGTGCTGCCAAAACAGCACCACGCGAACGGCGAAGATGATCAACGTCCATGATGGAACAGTCCTTCGAAACGGCATCGAAGGCGCGTACCCTGGTCGTGCTGAACACCACCAAGAGAAGGAAACGATCTATGGAGCAGATTGCCACCGTCGGCCTGAATCAGGGCGCTTACGCCAATTCATGGGAGGCCAAGGGTGCCTCTTTGGACGATCGGAATTGCTCCCATCCTGCTGCGCGAAGATTACACTCGAAGCAGGTCCCGCAACCGAAACCCCAGCTATGTCGATGCTCGCGGTCTCCGCTATAGCAGGTGTGACTTTCTTCGCAGATGAGCTTCACCAGCGGCTCGCCGCCCAGCGAGTCCGCCAGCGCCCAGGTCTGCGCCTTGCCCAGCCGCATAAGGGGTGTGTGAATGACGAGACCCGTCTCCATTCCAAGGTTCAGGGCAAGTTGCATCGCTTTAACTGCGTCATCTCGACAATCCGGGTAGCCGAAACGATCCATCTCGGACACGCCGATCACCAGGTGTTTAGCGCCGGTCCGGTAAGCTATCGAGGCCGCAAAGCCGAGGAACAGAAGGTTGCGGCCAGGCACGAAGGTATTTGCTTGGCCGTTCGCGTTTACTGCGAACTCGACGTCGCGCGTGAGCGCGGTATCACTGATTTGGCCGAGCACGGCCATGTCAATCATGTGGTCCTCGCCTAGTCGTCCACGCCAGGCCGGAAAGTCTTTTCGAATGCGCCCGAGCAGGTATGGCCGCACATCGAGCTCGATCCGGTGCTTCTGCCCATAGTCGAAGCCGATTGTCTCGACGCGCTCGAAGTTCTCCAGCGCCCAGGTCAGGCAGGTTGTCGAATCCTGCCCGCCGGAGAAAAGGACCAGTGCCGTTCCCGAATCTCGTTGCATCAGGTCAACCCTCGTATTCAGCCCAGCACAGCGGCGTCTCATAGACCGTTACCGAGCACATCTGGCCAATAAGCGGCTTGGTTTGGTTCCAGATCCAGACTGCAATGTTTTCCGCGGTCGGATTTTCGAGACCCTCAATCTCATTCAGATACTGATGGTCGAGACGTTGCAAAAGCGGTCCGAACACAGCCTCAACATCGAAGAAATCGATGACAAAGCCCGTGTCTGGATCGACAGGCCCTTCCAGACGCAGTTCCACACGGTATGAATGGCCATGCAAGCGGTGACAGCGGTGGGTCTCTGGCACACGCGGAAGACGGTGCGCTGCCTCGAAGGTGAACACTTGCGTAATTTTCATGGGATCCCGAGAAGCTTGTGGGTTTGCAGGCTCAAGCGCCAACGTGGGTTGGCAAGACAATAGGCCACTGCAGCGGCCGTATTCGTATCGCGCCCTGGCCCATCCATTGGCTGAAGCAAAAGGTGCTCAAACGAGAGAACTTCGAAATGTTCGGGCTCCGCGCCATCTGAGGGTATACAAGCTTTAGCTCATCCCCTGCCGTGACCACGAGGCGTGCATTGCATTTCGGACTGACGCACAGCCAGTCGATGCCGGGGAGCGCGGGAATGGTACCGTTGGTCTCAACGGCAATCTCAAACGCCAAGGAATGCAGCGCTTCCAGGAGTTGTTTATCGATCTGGAGGAGGGGTTCTCCTCCGGTGAGCACGACAAGACGCTGCCCAGGTCCCGACCCGCGCCAGGCTTGCTCGACCGCCAACGCAAGCTCCCGCGCGGTGGCAAAATGTCCGCCACCGGGGCCATCTACCCCTACGAAATCAGTGTCGCAGAATCCGCAGAATGCTCTTTCCCGGTCGCCTCCACGTCCCGACCAAAGGTTACAGCCGGCGAAACGACAAAATACGGCGGCCCGCCCGGCATTTCGTCCTTCACCTTGAAGAGTGTAGAAAATTTCCTTGACCGCATATGACATTGCTCAGGCGGCCTTCGAGTGAGCAATGGAACATCTGTGCCGGCTTCCGAGACGCGGCAAAAGGTGGGAGATGACCCGCCGCACGCTTTCCAGCTCGTTCCACTGTCGGGGCCCGATAAGGAACACCCACACGCCCGATCTCCACGCGGAATCAGGTTTCAGCGGGTGGAAGCGGTGGGGAAGGGTCTCCGGTTCCTCGATGCCTACCACCACGAAAAATGCCGCCATCACGTCGCTCATGGTGATGACGCCTTGACGAGGACCAGGCGTGAGAATCCTGGCGTCTCCTCGAAAGCCTGCCTCACAGCACGGAAGAACTCGCTCATCAGCCGCAAGCCGCGCTCCAGAATGAGGCGGTCGAGCGATGAGTATGTCGTGTCCGGCGGCATGGCGCCGAGAAAATCCGCCATGTCCTCATCGGCGATCTGAAGGGCTTCATCGATGGTCTTGCCGACGATGAATTCGGCAAGCGGCGAGGAAGCGGTTATGTCCGAGCCGCGGCCGAAGGTCTGGAACGTTGCGGCGGAGATCGTCTGCGTCTTACGGTCGAAAGCCATCGTCAATTTAAGCCCATCGCCGTAGGCGACGGCGCCGACCTTGCCGGCCGCTTTGGGGATGTCCAAAGCGCCGACATTGTTGGGGTTGATGAAATAGACCTTGTCGCTGATGAGGTAGACGTTGTCGGTATCATCCCGCACGGCGCCGATCCTTGTCGTTATGACGCCTAGCCGAAGGACTTGCCGCAGGCGCATTTGTCCCGCGCATTGGGATTGTCGAAGACAAAGCCCGGGGAATCCAGGTTCGTCACGAAGTCAACGGTCATGCCGGCGAGATGGGGCTGGGACCTTGCGTCGATGAACACCTTGACCCCGTTCGCCTCCATGATGGCATCCCCCTCGCGCGAGACGCTTTCCAGACCCATCTGGTATTTGAGGCCGGCGCAGCCGCCCGGCTCGACCATGATGCGAAAGCCTTCTGCCGGTTCGTCGGCGCGGGAAAGCGCGGCCTTGACGGCGGCGACAGCGTTTTCAGTGAGTGTGATCATGGACTATTTTCTTGCTGATGCGTTCGCAAGCCGCGCTGCACAGAACGTGCCAGAGAGGAAATTGGATAAAACAACCGGTTGGCTGATTTTGCGCCCTGTCTCACATCCAACAATTTGTCGGATGTCCGACTGAGTGAAACCTTGCGTACAAAAAGCGGCATCGGACAAATCGCCAATGTCGTCGCCTGAGCACAGCCTCGCTTTCGATGTATGAACGTGGACCGGGTGGGAACATCTAGTCGTGCTGCGCTCCAAAGGCGCCCCGTTATCACCACCGGTGCGGTGGCGAACACCGGGGTTGTTGATGACGCTTTGATCGCGCCTTCTCGAAGCAGGCGCCGTCTGCGTCGCCTCGTGGGTGGCGAACACCACTCGCGTGCTCGGCCCGCGGCCGCAGTGCGGCCGTCACTCGCGAGGGCCGACTGAGGAATTGTAAATGCCGTCAAGCCAGGTGGGCCAACGCGCCCCCAAGGGATCGGCCCAATCACTGGCACGGCGACCACGGCTTCGATTAGAGGGCGCGCCGGTCAGCTCCAGTTCTATCGCAAACCGCGGTCTGGCTCGTCCGCGCTCCAAGACGAAACTCGAGCGAGCACCGGTCTCGCCGTCACATCGAAGGAGAGAAATCGCTATCTGTCACAGCTACTCGTGGGCAAGGATCCCGTCACGGCCGGAATAGAAAAATACCTAAGCATCGTGGTTTCAATCATGCTGGCAAACCGGGGTGGTTATGTCATTGGCCCCCGTGAACAACCCCGCCGATAAAGTTGCCCCAAGGCGGGTCCCTATCCCTATCCAAAGCGATGCAACAGATTCGTCAAACAAGTTTACAGACTCTTTGCGCATGCAAGTCGCCGACCATGCTACTTCAAGTCCGAGATGGGCCGTAGCTAATCGTCCAACTCAACGGTTTGGAATGCGTGAACATAGAACCTGCAACGTTGATCGCAAGCCGCGTACAGAGAGGCCCTTTAATGGATATCGACATTTTTGCAGCTTACGAGTCTAACGTTCGTCGCTATGGACGATCGTTTCCAACGGTCTTTAAAAAGTCACTTGGGGCGACAATCTGGGACGAGTCCGGCAAGCCCTATATTGATTTCCTTGTAGGGTCGGGCGCGCTCAACTACGGTCATAATAACCCGGGTATCATGGCGCCGGCAATCGAATATCTCGCCGAGCAAAATATTGTCTTGTCGCTTGATATGTATACAGTCGCAAAGCGTGATTTCATCAAAGTTTTCGTTGAGTCGATCCTGAAGCCTCGGGGCCTTTCTTACAAGATACAGTTTCCTGGGCCGACCGGGACAAACGCTAACGAAGCGGCGTTGGCGCTGGCGCGAAAATATACCGGCCGCTCGAGTGTCATGGCCTTCACAAATTCGTACCACGGCATGTCGCTCGGCTCCTTGGCTGTGTCGGGTTCAGCGTCAACCAGACAGCTTGGCGGCGTTGCTCGCCACGATGTGATCCGTGTCCCTTACGAGAACTATCCGAACCAAACTTTCGATTCCGCGAGCTACATCGATCACGTGTTGGCCGACCCAGGCAGCGGGATAGAAAAGCCGGCCGCAATCATCCTGGAGCCCATCCAGGCAGAAGGCGGTATGAACACCGCATCCGCACCTTGGCTCTCAGAAATTCAGCGCATTTGCCGTAAGCACGATGTTGTTTTCATCGTCGACGATATTCAGGCAGGTTCGGGACGAACGGGCGATTTCTTCTCATTCGAGTTCGCGAAAATCGAGCCCGACATCGTGTGTCTTTCAAAATCGCTAAGCGGTTCAGGCAACCCGTTGTCTATAGTTCTCATTCGCCCCGACCTGGATATATGGAAGCCGGGAGAACATAGCGGGACCTTTAGAGGCAATAATCTCGCCTTCGTGACTTCCGCGGCCATGTGCACAATGTGGTCCGATAGGCAGTTCACTACAGCCGTCGAGCGGACGGCCGTCAAACTGCAAGAACAACTTGATCGCCTCGTTGCGAAATTTCCTAATTCCATTGAACAGAAGCGCGGCCGCGGTCTGATGGCCGGCCTCAAGTGCCGTTCACAGGCCCTTGTCGGTCGCGTGCACGATGTCGCGTTCCAAAACGGCCTTCTGATCGAGTCTTCAGGGCCAAATCGCGACGTCATCAAAGTCCTTCCGCCGATAACCATCTCAGATGACGAACTCGATCACGGCATTGCCATTCTCGATCAGGCACTACAGGAGAAAACAAATGGCAACTAACCAAGCACTTCAAACGCCGGCCATCTCGCCTATTACGATCAAAGAACGAACCGGGTCGATCAGCACTGCGGAGATCATCTCGGTCCTGAAGGGTGAGATCACGGCTCTGCATATCAAGCAAGCTTTCAGCAGCGAAATAGCTGACCAGATCACCGCGAATTTTTTTGGCAGTCCCGGAATTAACGAGCGCAACGATGGTGTCCCTGGACAATATGTCGGCGCTTCCCACTATAGGAAGGATGCAGCCACTTATTTCAGGCAGGCGGAAAATGCGCGGCCGCACGTTGAGGCTCTTTTTGGCAATTTAGTTGACCCGGTCCGAGCATTATTCGAAGCGCTGAAGCGCGAGCTTCAGAAAGAGGGCATCGAATTGCGGCTGGCCCGTTCAGAACACGGTCAGGCTAACGTCTGTCGCGCTCTCAGTTGGTCTGGCAGTGGCACATTTGCCTTGGACCCCCACGACGATGTCGCTCAAGTGCTACGTGCCGGGAACGATTACGAGCTCTCTGCGGTAGCGCACAATACCGTCGCAGCGCTCAACTTTTATCCCAGTATGCCTGAGGAAGGTGGAAACTTGAGGCTCTGGAGTCACAAACCGACAGTCGCGGACCGAAAATCGCAGGGTTTGGAGACCACGGGATATCCCTACTCCGCAACGTATCTCGAGGCCATACCCAGTCGCGAAGTCAAGCTCGAGGCTGGGGATATCGCCCTACTTGATGGCGGCTTCGTTCATGGGGTCACCGGTCAATCAGGCAGCGGAAAGCGTCGCGTTCTTCTGAACAACTTTTTCGGGTTTGCGCGGCCGGATCTTGTTCTCTGGTGGACATGACGCTGGAAGTCGCAGCAATGAGCTTCTCCGCCGCACGATCCCAGCGTGACTTTCACACGGCGGGCCGACTTGCTTCGGTATCGGCAAGAGAGGCAGCGGTGTCTTGGAAGCGTCGAGCTACCGGCGTTCCTCAAATACCTAAACGCTATTTTCAAGTCTTGTTAGCGACCGACCGGGTAAAAAAGCTGCCACTCGACGGTACATGAAGCTGAGATTCGTGCGCTCCGACGTGTGCGGCCTAGAAGGCCGGGATCGGTCTCAGAGCTAAACTCGCGTTGTCTTAAAACGTGTCGATCTCGCACCGCCATACAATAGAGCAACCCGATAGGAGATGCTCGTGACAACTCAGATAGGATCGGGCCCCGCGGAAATTGCAATAGTGCCTGCAATCAGCGAGGCGGATGCACAAATTGAGCGCCGACTCTGCGCTTTCGCAAGTTCCGAGTCCACCGCCATCTGGGAGGCTCAAGACGAACTTTCCACCGCAATTGCAGACGCCGGCATGCACTTTGAGGGGCGTGCCTATCCCGTATGTCTCCGGCCCCTTACGATAGATTGCGATCTGGCGAATCACCTAAGCACAACCGCTGAGGGTGTGGTCAAGCTCCTTGATGTCGCTGCTGAGCTGTATTGTTGCAACGAAGAGGTACGCGACCTGTTTCCGGCCTATAAACATTTGGGGCATTGGATCACTAGTCTCCCAAAAAATCGGCCGATTGTAAGAATATGCCGACTGGACGGCTTATTCGGTAGCGATGGCTATTATAAGATACTTGAGACAAATACCGAAGGGCCGGGCGGCGTTATTCAAAATGGGCTCGCTGCAAATGTCTGGAGCCGTATTCCCAATCCATTGGCACAGGGCCTGGCGCTTGACGTGAGTAAGCAGCCTTTCGTGAGAGATCCGAACTGCTTTGTTAGGGAGCTGGTGTCTGCCTATCGCGCTGCAACTGGCTCCGAGCTGAGAACCGCTGCTGTAGTCAACTTTCGCGGCCGTTATACAAACGAAGTAGATTGGATTGTGACAGGCCTAATGGACGCGGGCGTCGAAGCGGCGTTGCTGGATGTTACCGCTATGAAGCGAACGCCTCGTGGGTTAGTCGGCCCGGAGGGAAAGCTCATTGAGCTTGTTTACAATAAACTGGATGTAAGAGAAGTTTTTAAATATAGAGAATGCAAAGAATATCTAGATGCGTGTGCCTTGCGGGATGTCGTTTCGATAAATCCGTGGATATCCCAGTGGATATTGTCTGACAAAGCGATTCTTGCCGTATTCAGCGACGATAGATTTAAGTCGAACTTCAACGCCGAGCAGGTCGAACTTATTGCGCGCCATATTCCATGGACCCGTCTTGTTAGGCCGGGAGTAACAACCCACCCCGAGCGAGGTCGGATCGAGCTCATCAGTTACATCCGGGAGAACAAGGCCGGTCTTGTTCTGAAACCCTCTAATGCGACGCGTGGCGAGCATGTCTTGGTTGGGCATCTCACACCTTCAGAAGTGTGGGAGGAACACATTGACCGGGCAGCCGGCAACCCATACGTCGTACAAGAGTACGTCAGGCCCGGCGAGCTGACGGCTCTGCACCCGCCAAGCCGCTCAATCAAGAAGATGGCGTATGGAATTGACTGTTATGTATTCGGTGGCCGTTTAGCAGGTTTTCAGTCGCGCGCAAGTTTCGATGCTGTGATGAACGTCGGGCGGAGCGGGATTCTCATGCCCGTCGCTGTCGCGTGAACAGATAGGCGCCAATCCGTTTTTATGTGCCGGACTTCGATGGGTGGCGGAGCCAGAGCCTGTTGTTCGACCGTGTTGGTGAGCTTTGCCGCCAGATAAAATCCCGTCACTTTCTGCCGTGATGGAGAGGGTGGTGTATTGGAATTGATTTCAGATACCCTAGAATCCTCATGCGTCTTCCTTGAATGTCGCTATTTCTCGCAAGTTGGGTTACAAGCACACTAGGCTAAGGGGCAGATTCGCCGTCTCGAGATCGTTGACACTGGCCGCCGTCCGCTGGTTCGGAGGAGGAGAAGCTGCGGATCCTCGAGGAGAGCTATTCGGCTCCCCGGCAGGCATCCGCGACAGCGCGGCGTCACGGGATTTCAAACCCGCGTCTGTTTGCCTGGCGCAAGGCGCATCGTGAGGGTCGGCTTGACGAATGGGGCGTCTGCGGTTCGTGCCGGCGATGATTGTACCAGAGCAGTCGAACAAGGGTTCAGAACCGGCTGGCGGGCGCATGGAAGTGGTGAGCGTGAATGGCCGCAGGGCCATCGTCGAGCCGACTTGGACGTGGAGGCGCTGCTTCGGATTATGCGCGGCCTGGAAGCGCTGCGATGGCGGGGTGCGGGTGTGGCTGGCAACCGGACACCCCGACATGCTGCCCGATGGGCAAGCTGGTTCCATCGGCTGGATTGCTTGGCTGGGACGTAGTCTAGGAGTTCACAGAGGCAGATATAGCCGTTGTAGGCATGTCTTTTCACGATGCCGTATCTCGCACATCTGGCCAGGGCATATTCGGTAATTCTGAGTTTGGCGCAGGCTCTGCTTTTTCAGCATTCCCGCTCGCGCCGCCGGTCGTAGCGCGAGCGCAGACCATATTGCTTGACGAATAGATGGCGCGCAAGTCGGTGAACTGGGCGGCAGCCTTGCCGCCCCGCGCTGAGCCGCCGGGACGGATTTCGCTTGCATTCCAATGTCAGCGATTTCAGCGCAGTCGTCGCGAAGGTTGTCGACCAATTCGACCACCTCGGGCCGGGTCGTTACCTGCTGTGCGGAGGTTTTCTGGGTGGTCAATGTTTCGGTCCATCCGCCTCTGAAGCGGATGTGGATCCGGGTCTCTCCGTCGACCTGGCACTTGAGCCATGTGACGCTTCGAGGAGATAGGCAAGGAGCCGCTTGCGTTCTCGGTTGGGCAAGGTGGGGTCGCACCAGACCGTTTTGAAGTCGGCCGTCATGGTGATCGATCGATCACGGATTGCATCGTCGAGAGTTGCTCGGTCTTCGCGCAGAGCGCACTCTCTTTCTTCTCGTAGATCAGCCTCGGATCGACCAGCATAACCCGCCGCAGTGCAAGGGCATCGACTTGGGGGCGTTCGGCGGCATGGAGCCGGAGTTTATCCGCTGCGTCATGGGGGCTTCGATCTCTTTCCAATCTCTAGGGCTAACGCCACGGCGGCGTGCGTCATTTCCGCGGCGATCAGTGCACCGATCCGCGTCGATGGGCCAGCCTGCGATCGACTGGCAGTGAAGGCTTACCCCAGAGGGATAGGCGCTCTGCAGACGTACCAAGTGTCCACCTGACCGCGCCGGGGGACGTAACGTGCCCTCATGTGACAGCCACACCGCCCGCATATGACGCGCCCCTGCAAACAAATCCGCGCCTTCGCGCGGTGGCGAGACGCGCCCAGTCTGGTAGCCCTGAAGTTGAGGTTCTACTGGAACTGAGAGCTGGCTCCGCAAATTCGGACAGTGGCATAAGTGGATTTCGTGCCTGACGGCGGCGAGGTTTCTGGCTGCGAATCAGGAGAAGAGAAGCCGCCGGACACATTCACCGGCTTTCAAGGCAAGGTTTGGCCGCCGCGAAGGGGGAGAAGACGCTGGCCGAGCTGGCGCAACAGTTCGACGTTCACGCGAACCAGGTCACGACCTGGAAGAACCATCTGCTGGAAAGCGCGGCCGGGTGTTCGGGCCGGACAAGGCGGGGCGAACGAAGCACCGGTCGATTTGAAGGCGCTGCATGCCAAGATCGTCGAACTGACGCTGGCCAACGATCTTTTAGAGGGCGCGCTCAGCAAAGCCGGCCTGTTGAGCGCAAAACGAT
>NZ_NSGF01000032.1 GCF_002294995.1 Mesorhizobium sp. WSM3860
CCGGTCCTCCCGGCTGGCGAGAAAACTGTCACCCATCTAATCGGTCCATTCTGTTACCTATCTATCCGGTTCGGACACGCTACCCAAACTTCCCCGTCCTCGGGAAACCCTTCGGCACCATGCGGCCGGCGGCAGCGCGGGCGCCGATCCACTCGGCCAATTCCTCGCGCGACTTGGTGAAGGTGCGGTCGGCCGAATCCTGCCAGGTCAGCCCCGCTGCGATCGTGAACGTTTTCAGGTCCAGCACGCCGCCGTCCTTGTATTTCTGCAGGCGCACACCCTTGCCGCGCGCCATCTCCGGGATTTCGGACAGCGGGAAGATCAGCATCTTGCGGTTCTCGCCTACGATGGCGAGATGATCGCCGGCGACCGGAATGCAGCGCTTCGCCTCGTCCGGCGCCTTGACGTTCATCACCTGCTTGCCCTTGCGGGTGTTGGCGACGACCTCTTCCTCTGAGACGACGAAGCCGTTGGCGTCGTAAGAGACCAAAAGCAGCCTGCGCTTCGGGTCGTGCACGAAGGCGGTGACGATGTCCTGGTCGTTCTCCATGTCGACGATGATGCGGATCGGCTCGCCATGGCCGCGCCCGCCCGGCAGCCGGTCGGCGCCGATGGTGTAGAACTTGCCACCGGTGGTGAAGACCAGGATCTTGTCCGTTGTCTGCGCGTGGAAGGCGAGCTTCAGGCTGTCGCCTTCCTTGAAGGCAAGCTGCGAATAGTCGGTCAGGTGGCCCTTCATCGCGCGCAGCCAGCCCTTTTCCGAAACCACGACGGTGACAGGCTCGCGCTCGATCATGGCGTGCGCGATATCGGTGAGGTCATGCTCGGGCGCGTCGGCGAACTGGGTGCGGCGTTTGCCGAGTTCGGTCTCCGGACCGAACTTCTTACGGACCTCAGCGACTTCCCACTTGATCGTCGCCCATTGCTTGGCGTCGGAGGCAAGCAATGCCTCGATCTGCTTCTTCTCCTCGGTAAGGCCGTCGAACTCCTTGCGGATCTCGATCTCTTCGAGCTTGCGCAGGGCGCGCAGCCGCATGTTGAGGATGGCTTCGGCCTGATTGTCGGTGAGCGACCAGCGGGCCATCATCACCTGCTTGGGCTCGTCCTCCTCGCGGATGATCCTGATCACCTCGTCGATGTTGAGATAGGCGATCAGATAGCCGGCCAGGATCTCCAGCCGCTTCTCGATCTCGCCCAGCCGGTGTCTCGAGCGGCGGATCAGCACGTCGCGGCGGTGATCGAGCCATTCCTTGAGCACGCCCTTCAGCGACAGGACGTTCGGCACCTTGCCGCGCGACAGCACGTTCATGTTGAGCGGGAAGCGGCTTTCGAGCTCGGTCAGCTTGAACAGCGATTCCATCAGGATGCCGGGATCGACGCTGCGGCTCTTCGGCACCAGCACGATACGGATGTCCTCGGCGCTTTCGTCGCGGACGTCTTCGAGCAGCGGCAGCTTGCGCGCCATCAGGAGCTCGGCAATCTTCTCGATCAGCCTGGCCTTCTGGACGCCGTAGGGGATTTCGGTGACGACGATGCTCCAGGTGCCCCTGCCCTGGTCCTCCTGGCTCCATTTGGAGCGCACGCGGAAACCACCGCGGCCGCTCTCATAGGCTTCGAGGATCGAGGCGCGGCTGTCAACGATGATGCCGCCGGTCGGGAAATCCGGCCCCTGGACGAAGTCCATCAGCTTCGCCACCGGCGCGTCCGGATGCTCGATCAGATGAAGTGCCGCGTCGCAAAGCTCGGCGGCGTTGTGCGGCGGGATCGAGGTCGCCATGCCGACCGCAATGCCGGACGAGCCGTTGGCGAGCAGGTTCGGGAAGGCGCCGGGAAGAACGGACGGTTCCTCGTCCTCCTCATTATAGGTCGGCCGGAAGTCGACGGCGTCCTCGGTGATGCCGGCAAGCAGCTCCGTCGCCACCTCGGTCATGCGCGCCTCGGTGTAGCGCATGGCGGCGGCGTTATCGCCGTCGATGTTGCCGAAATTGCCCTGCCCGTCGACCAGTGGGTAGCGCATCGAGAATTCCTGCGCGAGGCGCACCAGCGCGTCGTAGATCGACTGGTCGCCATGCGGATGGAACTTGCCCATCACCTCGCCGACGATGCGGGCGCACTTGGCGAAGCCCTGATCCGGGTTGAGCCGCAAGAGCCGCATGGCATGCATGATGCGGCGATGTACCGGCTTCAGTCCGTCGCGGACATCCGGCAGTGCCCGATGCATGATGGTCGACAGCGCATAGGCGAGATAACGCTTCTCGAGCGCTTCCTTCAGATCGACCGGTTCGATGTTGTCGCCGCCATTGTCTTCAGGCGGCAAATGCCTTTTGCCCATGGATTTGGACTAGCCGAGCGGGTGATTCGCGGCAAGCGCCGGGTTGGAAGTCGGCGGATTCGTCGCAAACAGCGACGTGAAGGATTTCACGGAAGCGGCAAGGCGAACATTCCAGTTTGCCCATCTGCAACAGCCCTCGGCTGCAAGCGGGGTAACCGGCCAACATCAATCTGTTACATGCGCCCCCTATCTGGGCAGGCAACGCGCCGACGGAGGAGAGCCGCGGTCTTCATGACAAATTCACCGCATCATGCAAAGCGTGCCGGCCGAGTTTGCTTTTCATCGCCGTTTTCGACAAATGTGCCGGGATACGCCTTTTTCCGGTCCCGTTCGTCGCGGAATGGTGATTGAGTAGAATTCAAAAATACTTTTCAGGACAGGGAACTCGCCATGACAATCCAACGCTCAATGCTCAAGAAACTGGCTTTTTCAACCTTTTTGCTGACCCTGCCGCTCAACACCGCCTTCGCCGCCGAGCCAGCGGTGGCCGAGCGCGTCAAGGCGGCCCTTGCCGCCCAGGGCGTCGAAATTTCCTGGACCGGCGTCTCGGGCGACGATTCGAACGCAGTGCTGCAGGGCGTCTCCATCAAGCCGGCAGCCGAGAAGGAAGCCCTGCCGATCGGCGACGTGAAGCTGGAGGGGGTCACCGAGGCCAATGGCGGCTTCGAGATCGCGACCGTTTCAAGCTCGGCATTCGAGCGCAGCCAGGACGGCGTGACGCTCAACCTCAGCCCCGTTGTCATTCACGGCATGAAGGTGCCGGCCGAAGGCAGCACCGACCCGCTCGGTTCGCTGATGATGTACAAGTCGGCCGAGCTCTCCAACATGACGGTCAAGGTCGGCGACAAGACGGCCTTCTCGATGGACGGATTGGCCGTCCAGATCACCCCGCCGGCCGACGGCAAGGCGATGGACTTCACCGCCAACACGGAAAAGTTCAACGCCGACCTGACGCTCGTCGAGGACCCGAAGTCGAAGGAGGCGATCCAGGCGCTCGGCTACCAGAACATCTCCGGTACCGTCTCGATGGCCGGCACCTGGCAGCCCAGCGACGGCAAGATGGAGCTGTCGAAATATGACATCTCGGTCGAGAATGCCGGCACGCTCGGCATGACCTTCAATCTCGGCGGCTACACCCGCGACTTCATCAAATCGATGCAGGAGATGCAGAAGAAGTTCGCCGCACAGCCCGAGGGCGCCGACAATTCCGCGCAGAGCATGGCCATGCTCGGTCTCTTGCAGCAGCTGTCCTTCAACGGCGCCTCGGTGCGCTTCGACGACGATTCGCTGACCGGCAAGGTGCTCGACTATGTCGGCAAGCAGCAGGGCATGTCCGGCAAGGACGTCGCCAACCAGGCCAAGGCGATCGTGCCGTTCGGCATGGCGCAGCTCAACAATCCCGAACTGACGGCCGAGGTGTCGGCCGCGGTCAACAAGTTCCTCGACGACCCCAAGAGCCTCGAGATCTCGGCCGAGCCGCCGGCGTCGGTGCCGTTCGCGCTGATCATGGCCGGCGCCATGTCCAACCCGCTTGACCTGCCAAAGACGCTGGGCGTCAAGGTCAAGGCGAACGAGGACTGATCGAATTAGTCGCCTTCTCCCCGTCACTATACGGGGAGAAGGTGCCGGCAGGCGGATGAGGAGCAGCGCCGACGCTTGCGAATATGAAATTCGATGCAGAACCGATTGCCTGTCAGAACGCCTCAGGCCGCTACGATTGCCCGTAAATCACCAGTTGCTCGCGCTGCCCCTCATTGTCCTGCCGGACATTTGTCCCCGTACAGTGACGGGGAGAAAGGGGCAGTTGCTACGCTGCCGTCAGTCCTTCTTAGCTACCGCGACGCGCAGCGACAGATCGCGAAGCTGCTGCGGGGTGGCTTCCGAAGGCGCGTTCATCAGCAGATCATAGGCCTGCTGGTTCATCGGGAACATGGTGACCTCGCGCAGGTTCTTGGCGCCGACCAGCAGCATGACGATGCGGTCGATGCCTGCCGCCATGCCGCCGTGCGGCGGGGCGCCGTACTGGAAGGCGCGGTAGAGGCCGCCGAAGCGGTCCTCGACCGTCGCGCGATCGAGGCCGACCATCTCGAAGGCCTTGACCATGGTCTCCGGTAGGTGATTGCGGATACCGCCGGAAGCGATCTCGAAGCCGTTGCAGACCATGTCGTACTGGAACGCCTTGATGCCGAGCGGTTCCTGGCCGCTGAGCGCATCGATGCCGCCCTGCGGCATGGAGAACGGATTGTGGGCGAAGTCGATCTTCTTCTCGTCCTCGTTCCACTCGAAGAACGGGAAGTCGACGATCCAGCAGAGCTCGAAGCGATTGCGGTCGACGAGGTTCAATTCCTCGCCGGCGCGGGTGCGCGCCGCACCCGCGAAGGAAACGAACTTCTTCGGGTCACCGGCGACGAAGAAGGCGGCATCGCCATCGGCAAGGCCGAGCTGCTGGCGAACCGCCTCGGTGCGCTCCTCGCCGATGTTCTTGGCGATCGGGCCGGCGCCTTCGAGCTTGTCGCCCTCCTTGCGCCAGAAGATGTAGCCGAGACCCGGCTGGCCCTCGCCCTGCGCCCAGGAATTCATGCGATCGCAGAAGGCGCGGCTGCCGCCGGTCTTGGCGGGGATTGCCCAGACTTCGGCCTTCGGATCGTTGGCCAGGATGTTGGCGAAGACCTTGAAGCCGGAATCGCGGAAATGATCCGAGACGGCCTGCATCTCGATCGGGTTGCGCAGGTCCGGTTTGTCGGTGCCGTAGGTCCGCATCGCCTCGTCATACGGGATGCGACGGAATTTTTGTGTCACCGGCTTGCCGGCGGCGAAGGTCTCGAAGACGCCGCGAAGCACCGGCTCCATGGTGGACAGCACGTCATCCTGCTCGACGAAGCTCATCTCGAGGTCGAGCTGGTAGAATTCGCCGGGCAGCCGGTCGGCGCGCGGATCCTCGTCGCGGAAGCACGGCGCGATCTGGAAATAGCGGTCGAAGCCGGAGACCATGATCAGCTGCTTGTACTGCTGCGGCGCCTGCGGCAGCGCGTAGAAGGTGCCGGGATGGATGCGCGACGGCACCAGGAAGTCGCGCGCACCTTCCGGCGACGACGCAGTCAGGATCGGCGTCGAGAACTCGGTGAAGCCCACATCGCCCATGCGCTTGCGCATCTCGGCGATGATCTTGGTGCGCGCAACAATGTTCTTGTGCAGCGTTTCGCGGCGCAGGTCGAGGAAGCGATATTTCAGGCGAATGTCTTCCGGATAATCCGGCTCGCCGAACACCGGCAGCGGCAGCTCCTTGGCCGCCGACAGCACCTCGATCTCGCGCGCGAACACCTCGATCTCGCCGGTCGGCAGGTTGGGGTTGACGGTCTCCGGCAGGCGCGCCTTGACCTCGCCGTCGACGCGGATAACCCATTCGCCGCGCGCGGTCTCGGCGATCTTGAAGGCCGGCGAATCCGGATCGGCGACAATCTGCGTCAGGCCGTAGTGGTCGCGCAGGTCGATGAAGAGCAGCCCGCCATGGTCGCGCACGCGATGCACCCAGCCCGACAGGCGGACGGAATTGCCGACGTCGCTCTTTCTCAATTGGGCACAGGTATGGCTGCGGTAACGATGCATTGTCATTGTGAAGTCCGGAATTGCGGGCGAAGCCCAGCTCGAAAATTGGCGCGAAAAGCGCATGAGAGGCCCGCTTTGTCAAGGCAAGCGGTCACACGCAGGCGCGGCGCCCTGGATCAGGCAAAGTGGATTTCGGCACCCAGCCGTTCGAAATCCGCAAGGATGGCTGAAGGCGCCGTCTTGTCGACCACCAGATGGCGGATCGCATCGGGCGCGGCGACGCGGTAAGGCGCCGCGGTGGCGAGCTTGTCGCTGGTGGCGGCGATGACGATGCCGGCGCTGTTCCTGGCCATAGCGCGCTTGACCTCCGCTTCCGCCGAATCGAAGGCGGTGACACCGCGCGAGGCGTCCAGCCCGCAGGAGCCGAGGAAGAACAGATCGGCGCCGAGCTGCGCCACAGCGGCAAGCGTGTCGCCGCCGACGCAGGTGCCGAGGTCGCGGACATAGCGGCCGCCGAGCACAATCAGCTCGACTAGAGGCAGGTCGGCGAGAGCCGATGTGACGCCGAGCGAATTGGTTGCCACAGTCAGCTCGACGTCGCGCGGGATTGCCCTGGCGATCGCCTCGTTTGTCGTGCCGCCGTCGATGAACAGGGTCTGTCCCGATGCGAGCACGCCAACCGCGGCCTTCGCTAGTCGCAGCTTCTCCTCGACCGCATGGCTGCCGCGCTGGCCGATGGTTGCCGCCGCAAAAGGCGCCGGTGCGACCGCGCCGCCATAAACGCGACGCAGCTGGCCGCTCTTGGCCAGTTCCCGCAAATCGCGGCGAACCGTATCTTGCGAAACGCCGAAGCGGCTGGCGAGCTCGCCAGCCAGGACCTTGCCTTCGGCTGCCAGCCGGTCGCGAATAAATTGATACCGTTCCTCGGTGAGCATGCACGATCCTATTTCTTTGTGCACGTTCTTGCATGTTTTGCGTGTTTATGCAAGAAATGCGTATTGGACCGGCGATGCCGTCCCCCTCCCCGATGGAAATGTCGCAATGACCTTTGGCTTGAAACTCGCCCCTCAGCACCGCGTCTATGCCGGTTTCGCGATCTACTCCTTCGCGATGGGCAACATTTTTCCGCGTTTGCCGGACATCAAGCGCGCCATGGCGATCGAGGACGGCACGCTGGGACTCAGCCTGATCGGAACGCCGATCGGCACTTTGACCGCACTGACGCTGGCGACGCCCGTCCTGGAGCGTGTCGGCTTTCGCCGCGCACTGCTCTGGCTCGTCCCGCTTCTGGCGCTCGTCTATTCAGTCGCGGTGCACGCGCCGGGGCCGCTTGGGCTGTTCCTGATGCTACTGCCGGTCGGTCTGATGATCGGCAGCGTCGAGATCATCCTCAATGTCGAGGCCGACAGGACGGAGTTCCTGCTCAAGCGCCGAATCATGAACCGGGCGCACTCCTTCTGGAGCGCGGGCTTCTTCGGCGCCGGGCTGTTCGGCGGCGCCATGGCGCATCTCGGCCTGTCGCCGCAGCTGCATCTGGCGCTGGTGGTGCCGACGGTGACGATTGCAATGGCTCTGTTTCTCGGCGGCTTCGAACCGGCACCCGCCCGCTTCGCCAGCTCCGGCGACAAGGCGCCGATGTTCGCGCGGCCGACATTGCCGATCCTGGTCCTCGTCGCCGTGACGCTTTCGGCGATGCTCCTGGAAGGCGCCAGCATCGACTGGTCGGCGATCTACATGCGCACCGTCTTCGACTCCGGCCCCTTCGTCGCAGGCTTCACCGTGGCGCTGTTTGCCTTCTCGCAGGCAGCTACACGCTTTTTCGCCGACTCCTTCGTCGACCGCCACTCGCCAAGCGGGGTCGCGCGCGTGCTGCTGGCCACCATGGCGGCCGGCGTGCTTATCGTCTTCTTCTCGCCATTGCCGGCCGTCTCGATGCTGGGCTTTGCCCTGTTGGGCATCGGCAGCAGCGCTCTGTTCCCGCTGGCGATCTCCGCCGCCGCGCAGCGGACGGATCGGCCGGCGGCGATCAACGTCGCAGCGCTCTCGCAGATCTCCTTCATCGCTTTCCTGCTCGGCCCGCCGCTGCTCGGCTTCGCATCGGACCATTGGGGCATCCGCTCCGCCTATGGCATCGGCATCCCCTTCATCGCGCTCAGCCTGCTGACCGTAGGTTCACTTGGCCGGAGGCCGGCAGCGGAAAGCATCCATGCGTTTCCGGGCGAGACACCTGCTACGGTCGAGCTGGAGATAGAAATCCGGGCCGGCAAAGCTTAGAGCCCGGTTGGGACCCCATCTCCTCGGCCGAGTGCAAGGATGTGACCGTGCTCGTGTCGCATTTGCCGCTGGCGTTGACCGGATCTATGGTCCAAGAAGAGGTCACAGATCCGTGATTGCCTCTCTTAGATGTCGTCCATCCGCCCGCTTATTCCGCTCCTCATTGCCGCAGGCATCCTGCTTGGCGGCAACGGACTGCAGGGCACGCTGATTGCCTTACGTGGGGCGCGGGAAGGCTTTTCCGCTTCCGACATCGGCCTCATAGGCACGTTCTATTTCGCCGGCTTCCTGCTCGGCTGCCTGGCGGTCACCCGTATCCTGAAGGCGGTGGGCCATGTCAGGACTTTTGCAGCGCTGGCCGCGATCGCTTCGGTCGGCACGCTGCTTCTGGTGCTCGTCATCGACCCCGTCATGTGGTGTGCGGTGCGCTTTGCCGGCGGCTTCTGCTTCGCCGGTCTGTTCACCGTCATGGAAGCCTGGCTGAATTCGGGCGTCGGCAACAAGGACCGCGCCCGGGTGCTCGCTATATACCGCATGGTCGACATCGGCTCGGTGACCGGCGCGCAATTCCTGATTCCGATCTTCGGCGCCGGCGGTTTCGCCATCTTCGCCGTCATGTCGATGATGATCACCTTTTCGCTGGTGCCGGTCTCGCTCGGGGACCGCTCGAACCCAGCGCCGCCCGAAGACGTCAAGCTCGACCTGCCGCGCGTCTGGCGGATCTCGCCGCTCGGCTCGATCGGCTGCATCGCCGTCGGCGTCACAAACAGCGCCTTTCGCACGCTGTCGCCGGTCTATGCCGAGGAGATCGGCATGTCGGTTGCCGATGTGGTGACCTTCGTCAGCGTCGGCATATTCGGAGGCGCCCTCATCCAGTATCCGCTGGGCTATCTCTCCGACCGCCGAGACCGGCGCTCGGTGCTGTTGGCGACGACGTGCTGCGCCATGCTTGCCGCGCTGGCGCTGGCCTTCGTGGCGCGCGCCGACCCGTTCCTCAACTTCATCATCGTCTTCATCTTCGGCAGCTTCGCCATGCCGCTCTATTCACTATCGGCCGCGCATGCCAACGACCGGGCCGGCAAAGGCGAGTTCGTGCTGATCAACGCGGCGCTGATGCTGTTCTACTCCTTTGGCGCGATCGGCGGTCCGATCGCGGCCTCGGCGGTGATGCAACATTTCGGTCCGAGCGCGCTGTTCGTCTTCAACGCCGTCGTCTATGCCGTTCTCATCATCGTGATCCTCTACCGGATGCAGGTGCGGTCGGGTGTGCCGGCCGGCAGCCGCAGCCGTTTCACCGCGCTTTTGCGCACGTCGACGCTGTTCGCGCGGCTGGCGCGGCGGGGCGGTGATTCAGACAAGCAGGCCTAGAGCGGTTCGCCGTTTCACCGAAACGCCGAACGCCCTATCTCTTTGTTTTCACGCAATTCCGGACGGAAAACCATTGCGCACTTTTCTGGAATTGCTCCAGCTGCGGCTTGACGAAAGTGTTTGCGGCTGAAATTGAAAGAGGCCTGACATGATGCCAAAAGCGATTTGATGCACGTCATCACCACCCAGAAAGAACTCGAGAGCGTCATCGCGGCGTTCGAAAAGTCCGAATTCGTCACCGTCGATACCGAATTCATCCGCGAAACGACCTTCTGGCCGATCCTCTGCCTCATCCAGATGGCCGCACCAGGTGTGACGGCGCTGATCGATCCGCTCTCGCCCGACATCGACCTCAAACCCTTCTTCCGGCTGATGGCCAACGAAGCGGTGGTCAAGGTTTTTCACGCCGCGCGCCAGGACATCGAAATCATCGTCCATCTGGGCGACCTGGTGCCGCATCCGGTGTTCGACACGCAGGTGGCGGCCATGGTCTGCGGCTTCGGCGACAGCGTCTCCTACGATCAGCTGGTGCAGCGCATCACCGGCGCGCGGCTCGACAAATCCTCGCGCTTCACCGACTGGCGGCATCGGCCGCTCTCCGACAAGCAGCTCGAATACGCGCTCGCCGACGTCACCCACCTGATCAAGGTATACGAGCACCTCAGCGCCGAGCTGGAGCGCGAGGACCGCGCCCATTGGCTGAACGAGGAGATGGACGTCCTCACCTCGCGCCAGACCTACGATCCGCATCCGGAGGATGCCTGGAAGCGGCTGAAGATGCGACTGCGCAAGCCGCAGGAACTGGCGATCGTGCAGGCGGTGGCGGCATGGCGCGAACGCGAGGCGCGCGAGCGCGACGTGCCGCGCGGCCGCGTGCTCAAGGACGATGCGATCTACGAAATCGCGCAACAGGCGCCGCGCGACGCGACCGCTTTGGGGCGGCTGCGGACGACGCCGAAGGGCTGGGAGCGTTCGGCGACGGCAACCGCGCTGCTCAGCGCCGTCAACACCGCCCTTTCCCTGCCGAAGGAAGCGATGCCCAAACTGCCGAAGACGTTCCAGCCGCCGGAGGGGTCGAGCGCGGCGGCGGAACTGCTCAAGGTGCTGCTCAGGATCGTCGCCGAAAAGGAAGGCGTCGCCTCCAAGGTGCTGGCCTCCAGCGACGACATCGACCGCATCGCCGCCGAGGGTGATGCCGCCGACGTGCCGGCGCTGCAAGGCTGGCGGCGTGCCGTGTTCGGCGAACAGGCGCTTAGACTGGTGCGTGGCGAGATCGGCATCAAGTTCGACAAGCGCAGGATAGCGGTGTTCAATCTTTAGCGCCTCTCCTTCTCCCGCTGCGGGAGAAGGTGGATCGGCGCGCAGCGCCGAGACGGATGAGGGGTGTTGGAAGGATCGCGGCGTCAGGCTGTCTGGCTCCGCGCGTCTGATTTGGACGAAGGTTCCGCCAAGCTGGAACACCCCTCATCCGACCGAGCTTCGCTCGGCCACCTTCTCCCGCAAGGGGAGAAGGGGAGTCGGCGCGCGCTCACACCGCCCCAAGCAGGTGCAGCGCGAACCAGATCCAGGCGACGAGAAGGATGCCCGCGCCGAGGAAGAAGGCGCGGCTGCGGTGCAGCAGATAGTTTCTGGTGAGATGCACCCAGGCATGCACATAGCGCGTCACGACGAAGAGCCACATCAGCGTCAGCGTCAGGTAATTCACCCCATTGGTGACGAACAGCGCCAGGCATAGCACGTGAAAGAGGACCGGCAGCTCGAACTGGTTGATGAGGTTGTTGGCGACGGTAACGCTTGAGGCCGGCTCGGCCGAGCGGACCTTATACTGGCTGATTTTCGCCTCGCCGGACTTCACGGCAAGATAACGCCGCTTCAGCATCACCAGATAGACGATGTAGACCAGCAGCACCTGCGCCAGCATCGGCCAGAAGATGGCGGTCTGGTTCATCCTGCCCCTACCGTTAGCGCCGCCGCTGCCCGGCAAGCGCCAGGACCGCGACGACGCCGAAGGGGATCGCCAGAAGCGTGAACTTTGTGACGGTCAGCGACGAAGCGAAGGCCAGCGAGTCGGGATTGGCCGACTGGAAATCCGACAAAAGCCGCGCCACGGCGAAGTTCTGCGCATAGTCGGCGATCATATAGGGCAGCACCAGCACCAATGCCGACAGCGCCTGGAACTGGGCAGGCATGGTGCGGAAATTGCTCAGCCGTCGGCCGAAGGCCAGGATCAGGCTGAGCAAGGTGAGCGACAGCAGCGCCGGGAAGAGCAGATCAAACGTCAGATAATGCCAAACGATGATGATCTCGCCGCCGCGCCGGCCCAGCGCGGTCAGCCATGCCATGCCCTCATCCGGCGTGAAGCCGGTAACGCGCATGTCAAGCGAAGGAAGCCCGCCGCTCAGGCGGCGGAAATAAAAGAACTCGAGCGCCGTCATGACGATGAAGATCGCCGCGGACGCAATGGAGAGCGCCGCCGCGTGACGCGACAGGCGCAACACCGTGACGATCAGGTTGCGCCATAGCCCCAATCGATCCGGCCGCTCGTCCGCCCGATCAAAGTCCGCCCGGATAGTTCGGGCTTTCGCGGGTGATCGTGACGTCATGGGCGTGGCTTTCACGAAGTCCGGCGTTTGATATGCGCACAAAGGTGGCGCGTTCGCGGAACTCGGCAAGATCGCGCCCACCGACATAACCCATAGCGGCTTTCAGGCCGCCTGCAAGCTGGTGCAGCACACCAGCCACAGGTCCTTTGTAGGGAACCTGCCCTTCAATGCCCTCCGGAACCAGTTTCAAGGTGTCGCGCACCTCGGCCTGGAAGTAGCGATCGGCCGAACCACGCGCCATCGCGCCGACCGAACCCATGCCGCGATAAGCCTTGAAGGAGCGGCCCTGGTGCAGATAGACCTCGCCCGGGCTCTCGTCGGTGCCGGCAAGCAGCGATCCGATCATGGCGGCACTCGCGCCGGCGGCGAGCGCCTTGGCGAGATCGCCCGAATATTTGATGCCGCCGTCGGCGATCACGCTCACGCCCGACTTCTCAGCCGTCTCCACCGCCGACATGATCGCCGAGAGCTGCGGCACGCCGACGCCGGCGACGATGCGGGTGGTGCAGATCGAGCCGGGGCCGATACCGACCTTGACGGCGTCGGCGCCGGCATCGATCAGCGCCTGCGTGCCCTCGGCGGTGGCGACGTTGCCGGCCAGGATGCGCACCGAATTGGAGAGCTTCTTTGCCCGCGTCACCGCGTCCAGCACGCGCTGCGAATGGCCGTGCGCGGTGTCGATGACCAGAAGGTCGACGCCGGCATCGATCAGGCGTTCGGCGCGCTCGAAGCCGTCGTCGCCGACGCTGGTGGCGGCGGCTGCGCGCAGCCGCCCCTGAGCGTCCTTGGTGGCGTGCGGGTTGAGCTGTGACTTCTCGATGTCCTTGACGGTAATCAGGCCGACGCAATTGCCCTTGCGGTCGACGACCACCAGCTTCTCGATCCGGTGCTTGTGCAGGAGGCGCTTGGCCTCGTCCTGGTCGACATTCTCTTTCACCGTGATCAGGTTCTCACGGGTCATCAATTCGTAGACCTTCTGCGACGGATCGGAGGCGAAGCGCACGTCGCGGTTGGTGAGGATGCCGACCAGCCGGCCGACCGTGTGGCCGCCGGTGCCGCCGTTCTCGACCACCGGAATGCCGGAAATGCCATGGGCGCGCATCAGCGCCAGGGCGTCGGCGAGCGTGGCGTCGGGGCCGATGGTAACGGGATTGACCACCATGCCGGATTCGAACTTCTTCACCTGCCTGACCTGCTCGGCCTGCTCGGCCGGCGAGAAGTTCCGGTGGATGACGCCGATGCCGCCGGCCTGCGCCATGGCGATGGCCAGCCTCGCTTCGGTGACCGTGTCCATGGCGGCCGAGAGGATCGGCACGTTGAGATCGATGTCGCCGGCAATGCGGGTGCGAATGTCGGTCTGGCCGGGCATAACCTCGGAATGGCCCGGCTGCAACAGCACGTCGTCGAAGGTCAGCGCCAGAGCGCCGGTGGACGTCTCGATGATTTTTGCCATGGCCAGTCCTTTTTGAATGCGGAAAAGGCGCTGGGCCGAAATGGCCAGCGCCGACTCTCATCTTCCCTTTCAGGATTGGCGCTGGCTGGTAACACGTCCCGCGGGCGATGAAAAGCCGATCGTTGCGTTCCATCGCAAAGTGTTGAGCATACGGCTTTTGAAACCACCAGCCATTGCGGTCGCACAAAAGTGACAGCAAATTAATGCGACAGCCGGGCCAATTGGTGGTACCGCCCCGGCGTGCCGGCTCGCCCCTAAGCCAGGCCTGGCATCGCGAAGTCAAACCAGGGCGTTCCCTTGAACCGCATCATCCCGCTCATCCTGGCGGTCGCACTTTTCATGGAGAACATGGATTCGACCGTGATCGCGACCTCGCTGCCCGCGATCGCCATCGACATCCATACCAGCCCGATCGCGCTGAAGCTGGCGCTGACGGCCTATCTGGTGTCGCTGGCGATCTTCATTCCGATCAGCGGCTGGATGGCAGACCGGTTCGGGGCCAAGAACGTGTTTCGGGCCGCGATCGCCGTCTTCATCGCCGGCTCGGTCGCTTGCGCCTTCTCCAATTCGCTGCCGGCCTTCGTGGTGTCGCGCTTCCTGCAAGGCATGGGCGGCGCCATGATGACGCCGGTCGGGCGCCTGGTGCTGGTGCGCGCGACGCCGAAGAGCGAGCTGGTCGCCGCGATGTCATGGCTGACGGTGCCGGCGTTAGTCGGGCCGCTGGTCGGCCCGCCGATCGGCGGCTTCATCACCACCTATTTCACTTGGCACTGGATCTTTTTGATCAACGTGCCGATCGGGATCGCCGGCATCTGGCTTGCTACTCGCTATTTGCCGGAAACCGACGCCACCGCAACGCCCCCGCTCGACTTCCCGGGCTTCGTGTTCAGCGGCCTCGCGGCGTCCGGCATCGTCTTCGGCCTCTCCGTGGTCAGCCTTCCCGCTTTGCCGCCGATCGCCGGCTTCATTACCGTTGCCGTCGGCCTGGTTTCGGGCGTGCTTTATCTGCTGCATGCGCGGCGCGCCAGGAACCCGCTGCTGGCGCTGGAACTCTTCCGCAACCAGGTGTTCCGTTCCTCCGTGCTCGGCGGCTCGCTGTTCCGCATCGGTATCGGCGCGGTGCCGTTTCTGCTGCCGCTGATGTTCCAGATCGGCTTCGGGCTGACGCCGTTCCAGTCCGGTATGATTACCTTCGTCTCGGCGATCGGCGCCATCGGCATGAAGTTCGTCACCGCGCTACTCTTCAGGCTGGCCGGGTTCCGGCGGGTGCTGATCTGGGGGTCGCTGATCGCCGCCGGCTCGATTGCCATCTACGGCCTTTTCACTCCCGAAACGCCTTATGCGCTGATGCTCGCGATCCTTTTGGTCGGCGGCTTCATCCGCTCGATGTTCTTCACCGGCGTCAACGCGCTGTCCTACGCCGAAGTGTCGACCGCCGACACCAGCAAGGCGACGCCGATCGTTGCCGTCTTCCAGCAGCTGTCGATCGCGCTCGGCGTGGCGCTGGCCGGCGGCATCCTAGAAGTGTCGACCTCGATCCATGGCGGCCCGCTGACGCTTCGCGATTTCCACATCGCCTTCTTCATCGTCGCGGCGGTTTCGGCGGCGGCATCGCTGACCTTCATGCGGCTGGCTCCAGACGCCGGCAATGCCGTCTCGGGACATGGCAAATTGACGACGCCGAAGACGCTGGAGGCGGTGGGGACGGCGGGGAAGTAGGCGCCCCTGCCCTTCTCTCCTTGTCAAGGGGATAAGGTTAGGCGCTACCCCTTGAACTCTTTCGCCAGCAGATAAAGCTCCACCGACTCGTCGCGCGAGGCCGGCGGCTTCACGTGATGAACCGAGCGAAAATTCTGCTTGAGCCGCGAGAGCAGCTCGTTCTCGGCCCCACCCTGAAAGGTCTTGGCGAGGAAATGCCCGCCGGGCTTCAAAACCTGCAGGGCGAAATCGGCCGCCACTTCGCACAGATGCATGGTGCGCAAATGATCTGTACGGCGGTGCCCGGTGGTGGGCGCCGCCATGTCCGACAGCACGACATCGGGCTGACCGCCGAGCGCCTCTGACAGCTTTTGCGGCGCGTCAGGATCGAGGAAATCCAACTGCAGGATGACGGCGCCCGGCACGGCGTCCATCTCGAGATAGTCGATGCCGACGACATGCGGGTTTTCCGAACTCGATTTGGTGCGCGCCGCCGCCACCTGGCACCAGCCGCCGGGCGCGGCGCCGAGGTCGATCACCTTGATGCCGGGCTTCAGAAGATGATGCTTGTCGTCGATCTCGGTGAGCTTGTAGGCGGCGCGCGAACGGTAACCATCGGCCTTGGAGCGCTGCACATAGGGGTCGTTCATGTGCCGCTCGAGCCAGCGGCGCGAGGATTCCTTTAGGCCGCTCTTCTTCTTGATCCGGGTCTTCAGCACGCGCATGCCGGCCGAGCCCGGCTTCTCTGGCTTCCTGCTCATTACCGGCCACGCCCGTCATGACGCCAGACGCCGTCATCGGCCATCAGTTCGCTCAATATGCCTTCGCGCAGGCCGCGGTCGGCGACGCGCAGCCGCTCGGACGGCCACACGCCGCGGATCGCTTCCAGGATGGCGCAGCCGGCAAGCACCAGGTCGGCGCGGTCGGCGCCGATGCAGGGATTGGCGACACGCTGCTGGAAGTCCCAGCCGATCAGTTTTTCCACCATGCGGTCGACGCTCTGACGGTCCATCCACAACCCGTCGACGCGGCGGCGATCGTAGCGCTCGAGGTCGAGATGGACGCCGGCCAGCGTCGTCACCGTGCCGGAGGTGCCGAGCAGATGGAAGTTGGGGCTGGCGAGCACATGCGCCAGCCGGTCGCGCCCGTCGAAGGCCTTGAGCCGCACTGCAACATCATCGACCATGGCGGCGAAGGTCTCGCGCGTCACCGTACGGCCGCCGAAACGTTCGGCGAGCGAGACCACGCCCACGGGCAGCGACGTCCAGGAGACGATGTGGTTGGCAAGCCTAGGCGAGCGCTGGCCGCGCGTGAGGTCGATCAACGCGATCTCGGACGAGCCGCCGCCGATGTCGAACAGCACCACGCCGCGCGTTTCGCGCTCGACCAGCGAGCCGCAGCCGGAGACGGCCAGCCGAGCCTCGGTCTGGCGATCGATGATCTCAAGCTTCAGACCGGCCTCGCGCTCGACCCGTTCGAGGAAGTCGACGCCGTTTTCAGCCGAGCGGCAGGCCTCGGTGGCAATCAGCCTCGCCTTCCTGATCTTGCGGTTGCGCAGCTTGTCGCCGCAGATTTTCAGCGCCTCGACGGCGCGATCCATGGCCGCCTGACCGAGCCGGCCGCTGGCCGAAAGCCCCTCGCCCAGCCTGACAATGCGCGAGAAGGCATCGATGACGCGGAACTGGCCGTGACGGGCGGGCACCGCGACCAGCAGCCGGCAATTGTTGGTGCCGAGATCGAGCGCTGCGAATACCGGCAGTTCCTGATGCGGCGGGCGCGCTGCATTTGGAAGCGACGGCCGCGGCTGAGGGACGATCGGCGCGGGTTCGGGGGCAAGGCTGGCGGGAGCGGCGACGGCTGCCGGCGACGATATGGCGCCGTTCCCGTCGCGTGCGAAAACCTTGCGGCCGCGCCTGCGCTTGCGGCGCTTGCGGGTTTTGCCTTTCTGGTTCTCGCCTTGATTGTCGGCATGTCTTGCGTGCGCGCCCGCTTTGCGGCTGAACCGCCCGGTGGACAGGCCCGCCGGTACCACCGGCGATGCCCCGGACACGCCCACTGCCGACGCGCCCGCGCCGGTATCGTGGTCTTCCACTTCAATTCCTTTCGGCGCCGCGCGAACCAGAAAAGGACGCAGCAGGCACCTCGATTTGTTTCAAGTTGAGAACAGACTAGCAGCGCGCTTCGCAATCACCAAGAGCGCAAGGCGGTATTTTTGGCGCCGTCAGGCAGGGGCAATCTCATGCCGGTTGAATAGCCGGCTTCAATCAGGCATGTGTCAATGAGGCTCGGAACGGGTTTGGGCGACATCATATCAAAGAGCTTAATCGCATGACGACGACGCCATGAACTGGACGCGCTATTTCTGGCCGGTCATCGGCATAGCCGCCGTGGTGTTCTCGCTCTGGCTGCTCATCCATGAGCTGCGCGGCATCTCGCTCGACGATGTCTGGGCCGGTATCGTCGCAATCCCGCCGCAGGCTTGGGTGCTGGCGGCGCTGAGCTCGGTCGTCGCCTATGCCTCCCTCGCCGGCTACGACCACATTGCGCTGCTCCATATCGGCAAGAAAGTTTCGTGGCTGTTCGTGACGCTTTGCTCGTTCACCACCTATGCGCTGTCGCACAATATCGGCGGCTCGGTGCTGTCGGGCGCCGTGATCCGCTACCGCGCCTATGGCACCAGGGGGCTGACCGGCCAGGATGTCGGCGTTCTGGTGGCCATCTGCTGGATCACCTTCGTGCTCTCCAGCCTGCTTGTCGGGGGGCTCGTGCTGGTTCTGGAGCCGCAGATCGTCGACCGTTTCACCACCACCCCGCACCACGAGCTGGCAACAGCCGCCGGCCTTGCCATGCTGATCCTGGTTGCGGTCTATGTGTTCTGCAGCTGGCTGCATCTGAGGCCGCTCAAGGTCGGCGGCTTCCAGCTGCATTACCCGGCACTGCCGATCGTGGCGCGGCAATTGCTGATCGGCCCGGTCGAACTGCTGGCGGCGGCGGCCATCATCTACTTCGCCCTGCCGGCCGCCGGCAATCCCGGCTATTTCGTCGTGCTCGGCGTCTTCATGGTATCCTTTTCGGTCGGGTTGCTGTCGCATGCGCCGGGCGCCCTAGGCGTTTTCGAGATCGTCTTCCTGGCCGGTCTGTCGCACATGGACCCGGTGGGCGTGCTGGCGGCGCTCCTCGTCTTCCGCCTGTTCTACCTGATCATCCCGCTGCTGATCGGGCTCGGCGTGGTGCTGTTCTTCGAGCATTCGCAATACAGCCGCGGCGAAGGCTGAGCGTCCCCATGCGGTCCGCGATCAAATGAGAAAAAGGCTGCGGTTGAACTGCGGCGCGGGGTTGACTATTTTCCGGCGGCGGCTACAAGGCAGCGCTCGCGGCGTTTGAGCCGCCCGCTTCGCGCGATACCGACCGCGCCTGCTGGGGAATAGGTTAACGGTAGACCCACGGACTCTGACTCCGTTAGTCCTGGTTCGAATCCAGGTTCCCCAGCCACTCAAATTCAGGAGTAAATTCAAGCTTTTAAGCAGCGCGTCAGGTAACTCAATGGTGTTGCACGGGCTTTTTCGGTCAGTCCTTCGCAACCCCATGCTTTCCAAGGATTTTCCAATCGTCCGGTCCAGTCCATGCAACACGGATGCAACACGAGCCGGGCCTTTTGTGCGCCTTCTGTTCCCTAAAAAGAGGGGCGAACATAGCCGCCCCCTCACGTTCGCCCACCGAGAGGGATTTTTTTCAGCTTCGCCGGCTGCCGAAGTGCGGGCTGACTGCGGCAACGAGAGCCTTGTGGTCTATCACGATCGACCAGGAACCGCCGTGCACGGCCTGCATCGAGGCAGCTAAGTCGTCCGCCGTACGCCTCACCCGCTCGTAAGCGTCTAACACTTCCACCCCGGAAGCGGTCTGGCCGATGACGCTCGTCGAGGCGGCGGCGACGAGGCTGGATAGAGCCGTGCGCGCCCGACGGCGCGTGACGTTGTACCCAGTCATGCGAAACCTTCCGATAGCGCCACAGTTAGTCATGCACTCGTCAAGGATATCGCCACCGTGCTCGTTCTCCTCCTCACATTCGTCGTCATGGCCTCAAAACGTTCACGCACACGTGCGAGCGATGCAACCTGGTCATCCCCTACCATGCGTATCGCACTGCACCTTTGCCCGCGTAAGAGTGCATGACGGTAGAGACCTCGCCCTCAAATGTTGCCGCCGCCGTCCATCCGTTCAGCCACTTCTTCTCGGCCGTGGCAGTCACCAGTGCCGAGTCCGCGGCCTGCGCCGTGCCGTTGACCACGAAGCTCGTGCCTGGCAGCGCCTGGAACGTTGCGGCGACCGAACGATCCGGATTGAAGTCGTGCGCCAAGGCGAGACGGCCGCGCAGCGTGAGGATGCCGTCTGCCATCGCAAAGGATTTGTCCATACGCAGGCCGAGCTCGCTGCGCGTGTCTGCAACGGTCTTGGCCGCATAATTCAGCGCGAAAGCTCCGCCGCCCGAGACGTCCGATTCCTCCGCATAGGCTGGCAGGCCGAATGTCGTGAACTGGCCCGCCGCATAGGGCGTCACGCCGATGCCGCCGCTCAACGGTGCGACGAACCGATAGCCGCCCTCGATGCGGCCGCTCCAGGCATTGACGTTGAACTCGGCGTGCAGTCGATCGGCGGACGTCACGGTACGATCGGTGGTGACGTCCTGCCATCCATACGCCAGCGCGGCCGAGATGTAGCTCGGGCCGTTGGTGTGGCGGACATAGGCGCCGGCCTGGAACAGGTCCGAGCGACCGTTGCCAATCCCGTCGACGCTGAAGCTGGTGCCGCCGCCGGCGAGCGCAAAGCCCGCGACGGAGTCCGGCGAGAAGCGATAGTCGGCGCCGACCACGGTACCGTAAAGGCCGCTGCGGAGGCCGTTCGGTTCCGCAGCGGCATTGCTGCTGGTGGTCTGCGCGCCGCCAAAAACAGACGCCCACGCATTCGAGCGCGGAACGAAGCCTGGCGCGGCCGGCGCTTTAGCGGTCATCGCGTCGTAGGGGTCGCGCTCGCCGCCCTCGGTCGACGCGTAGGGCATTGGTTCGTCCGCGAAAGCCGTCGGACCTGCCCCGACGCCAGCCGAATCGCCACGGCCGGCAACGGACGGATCCGTCATCACGCCGAGAAACTGATCCATGGCGTAGAAGGTGGTCTGCTGCACACCGGTCGCGCTTTCGCCGGAGGCTTGCGACAGCGCTCCTGTGAGGTCGCTTCCGGTGAGGCCGAACAGCGATGCCATGCCTGATGACAGCGTGCCGCCATTGTTGAAGGCATCGTTGATGATGTCGGCGATCTTCTGTTGATTGGCGGAGAGATCATTGCCGCCGCCCAGCGTGGCTTTGGTCGTCAGGAATACGTCCGTATCACTGTAGCTCAACGTGCCCGAGAAGTTCGGATTCGTGCTGCTGACGCCGCTAAAGGCTCCGTCCAGACTCGACGCACTCAATATGTCGTAAGTGGTCTTGGACGTGTAGCTGTCCGGCGTAAAGTTCGCGAGCACGGTGCCGGCCAGTGTGGCGGTGCCCAACACCGTGGCAATACTTGCCGTCGAGTGCGTGAGTGAGGCCTGGTAAATCGCGCCGGTCTGGAAGGTAAGATCGCCGTCGACCGTCAGGCCGGCGCTTTTCCCGCTGGGCAGCGACGGCGCCAGTATGCCACCGCTTGCGACGGTCACGTCGCCGACGACACCGAGGCCGGTCAATGTGCCGCCCGAATTGATCGTGGTCGCGCTCGAAGCAATCGAGCCTTCCACGTCGAGCACGCCGCCATTGACGCGCGTCGCGCCGGTGTAGCCGTTGGCTGCGGTCAGTATGGTGGTGCCGCTCAAGGTGGTAAGCGAGCCCCCACCATCGATGACTGTCGAAAACTCGTAGTCGCTCGATGTGTGATTGAGCACGATGCTGCCGGCGCCTTCACCGAACTGGATGAAGGAAGCCTGCACATATCCGGGTGCCTCGGCCGCGCTTCCCGCCGCCGATCCGATGTTGATCGTTCCGGTCGACCCGGCATTGGTCGCGACGTAGATGCCGCCATATCCGCCGCCGGCCATCACCGTGCCACCGTTGGAGAGCGTGAGAACCCCTGTCCCGGTCGAGCCATAAGGGTAGGGATAGACGCTGCCGATCGAGATGGCGCCGTCGGCCTTGAGCAGCGAATTCGCGCCGGTCACGTTCACGGTGGCGGTGCCGTTGACGCCGATGAAGATCACGCCGCTGCCATTGGGATCGCAGCACTGGTAAGCACGCGCCCAGAACGTGCCGCCGTTCGAGATGGTCATCGCCGTCACCGACCCGGCCGCGCTCGACAGGCCGACCTGGAAGCCGGTCGCGAAAAGGGAGTTCGCCCCGTCCACGGTGATGGTCGTGGTAGCGCCGTCCGCCAGTCCGCTGTTGAAATTCGAGTAGAGGTAGACCTGTCCGCCATTGGTCACGGAGATGATCGCGTTCGCCCCCTCGGCGGTCGCGACGTTGAGATCCGCATCGTACTGGTAGTAGGTCGAACCGGCGCCGTCCACGGACAAGGTGCCGGTGCCGGGTTCTGTCCCGACATAGCTATAGTACCCTGAATGGACCCAGCCGCCATTCGAGATCGACAGGGTACCGTCGACTGCAACGCCGTTCCAGTAGTACTGATATGTGCCCGGAACGTTGACGGTGCTGCCGCTGGGGATCACCGTCTGGGCCACCGCCGGAGCGACCCCAAGGAGTGCCGCTGCGAGCAATGCCGCGCGGCCAAGCCCAGCCAACATCGAATTCAAACTGATCATCGTCCCGCTTCACTGTTGGGCCAGCGGCGTCAATTGCCGTTCGCCTCGCACCCTGGAAGGCGCCCGCATTGGCGCAATGCTGCCCTCCTCCCGTCTTTGCGGTCCCATGCGGTGAAACCGAAGTCCTGATGTCGCGCTTGAGCATTCCTGAAATTTTGCTGAAACCTGCCGCTTTGGCGGTCTCTGGTGCAGAATTACCACAACCCTTCGCTAGCCCTCTTGCAGGGAGATGCCGTACCCGCATGACACGACGTAGCCACGCTGCTATCGGTGTGCGATTTCCCCACAGCATATGAGAATGGCCGGGACGTGTTTCACTTTGTCGATTTTGAACTCGATCCGCAGCGCGCCGAGTTGCGCGCAGGCAATGGCGAAACAATCAGACTTCGCCCGAAATCCTTCGATATACTGCTGCTGCTTGTCACCAGCGCCGGGCGGGTACTATCCAAGCAGGATCTGATCGAGGCGGTTTGGCCCAACGTCCATGTCAGCGACGACAGCCTGTTTCAATGTATCCGCGAGATCCGTGCAGCGCTTGGCGACGAGAAACACGAGCTGCTCCGCCTGATCTCGGGGCGCGGCTATCTCTTCGATGTCGCGGTCTCGCGCGCTCCGGTCAGCGAGCTCGGGACGCCGACGGTCATTGCGCCGGAAGCAGTGGCTGCAGTTCCCAAGATCAGGTCGCGCTTTGCCGTGCGCGGCCCGGCGATGGTCATCGTCACCGCCCTGGCCACACTTATGGGGCTTGTCGCCGCCGCACCGTTCCTCACGCCCCAGTCTATCTTCGCGGCAAAGCCGCCGGTCGTCTCGGTGATGGCGATCGCGGCCCCTGGCGGCGATGCCGAATCGGTCGCGATGGCGGCGGAAGTGACCAACCGCCTCACCAACGGGCTCGCCAAGATCGACGGAATTCGTTTGGTGGCACCCCCGGCCGCCGCACCGCAGGTGGCATCAGCCGTCCCCTCGGATTTGGTGGTGAATGGCGAACTCCAGAAGAATGCCGGCGGATGGGAAGTGCGCGCGCGCATGGTCGCGGCTGCCACGGGCGAAGTACGCTGGGCAGGGTCGGCCATGGTCGCAAACGAGACAGATCCCGCACTCGAGCAGGAACGGCTCACTGCCGGGATCGGCCACCCCATCGCGCTTCGCATCAACGCCCTGGCCAGTGGCGCCGCGCCAACAGGCCGCGACGCTGAACTTGCCGCGGACCGCGCCAGGGTGACGATCGAGCAGGCCAGCGCCGTGATCAACCAGACCTCGCGCGAGCGCTTCAGCGCCGCGCAGGCGATGCTGGAGAAGGCGCTGGCGACGGACGCCGACAATATCGACCTCGAAGTCGCACTTGCGAGCCACCTCATGCGCGGCATTCAGTTGGTGTGGTACGATCCGGCGGATGTCGCAGCAACGGAAAACCGCGCCCGTGCGATGCTCGAACACGCCCTGCGCACGAAGGCCGACTATGTGCCCGTGCTCGAAGCCTATTGCCGCTTTCTGACGGCGACCAACAGCCTCTCCGAAAGCCTCGTCGCCTGCGCCAGAGCGTTGAGCTTTGATCCCTGGCACGGAACGGCATTGTACAATCTCGGACTGACCCAAATGCTGCAGGGGCGCTTCGATGATGCGCTGTCGACCTTCAAGCAGGCCGACGAATACGGCACGCCGCAGGTCTCCCGATGGACATGGCCGCTCGGAGTAGGCCTCGTCTACACCTTGACGGAGCGCTACGAAGAGGCGTTGCCATGGATCGAACGGTCGCTTGCGATCACGCCGGGCACGGGGCGCACGCAGATGCTGCTGGCCGCGGTATACTACAAGCTCGGCCGATCTGATGAGGCAAAGGCGGAGATGGCGAAGGGACTGGCACTGAGGCCGGGTTCGAACGCCCTCAACGTCTTGCTGCCGGCCAAGCATGCCAGCACTGCCTTCATGGCGGCGTCCGATAAGCTGCTGGCAATTTTGATCGAAACCGGATTGCCGACCCGCTAAACAGAGGCGACGAAACAGGCCACTGGCTCCGCCCGCCTCCGGGGATTCAGCGAATGCCTCAAGCTTGCTCAACGGCAGGTTCATGCATCCCGACCTCCTTCACCAGTGCCCTCAATTCGGCTGGTGGCGCGACCCAGAAAATTCGAAAAGCTTCCAGGTTCCCCAGCCACTCAATAATGTTCCTGCCTCTGGAGGATGAGCGGCTCAGCGACGATTCCTAGTGGTTGAAAGCGGGCAACGGCTGCGAAACGGTGAGACTGGCAGAATATACCGGCCTGCCGGCTTCGTCGTGGACGGCAACGGTCACAGTCTCATCCAAGTCGCTCGAGGCGATTTCGTCTGCAGCGATATCGTGAAGTGCCTTTAGCGCTTCTCGTCGCATGTCGGTTAGGTTGCCGAGGTCGACCCAAGCATCGCCGAGGCTTTGCCCATTTCGGAAGACTTCGAACAGATAGTTCGGCATGCGTTATTGTGGGCTGCACGAGATGCGACCCGCATTCAAATTTGAGAGATGGAAAGCGTCCACCCTTCCGCTTGTTCGGCTTCACCACATGGCGATCTGCAGGCAGATCATAACGGGTTCAGCCGTCCCATCTTACCGGCTTCTCCTTAGCAATCCCCGGACGGCAAGAGCCCGCTCGCCTGGGAGGCCGAACGGGCTCCGGGGAACGCCACCACAAATCCCCAAACGGCGCCTCGCCTGGCAACGCGCGCCGCGACACCGAACCCAATGTCGGTCGGTAAGTTCCATTAGCGAATGCTTGAGACTCTATTTGCCGCGTCCGCTCTCGCTGCCGGCCAACCTACTTTAAGCTGGCGAGGCCTGCGTCCGGGCACCGCCTTGTTGGATCAATGCCGGAAGCGGGACCGGCCGAAAGTTCCAAGCATCTACGCCAACGTCGTACTGGCGTGGAAGCGGCTTAAGCTTCCCATGCGAGTGACCGTGCAAATTGATCGACTTCTTGCCCATCTGGTTCCAGGTGCGGAACGGATAGTGGCACAGGATGAGAAGCACCCCGTTCAACCTGAGCTCCGCGTAGTGCTGAATACTGGCCCATCCGTCGGCGGCAGTCGTTTCGTCCGGGTCGTTGTTGCCGATGATCAGGTTCTTGCGCCCATTGAGGCGCGACAGAAGCGCCTCCCCGCCTGCTTTGCCGTGCCGCGCGAAGTCGCCAAGGTGCCAGACCTCGTCCTCAGGTGTGACGGTCTCGTTCCAGAAAGAGATCAGCGCTTCGTCATGTTCAGCAAGCGATGCGAAGGGCCGCCGGTCAATCCGTAGGATGCGGGCATCATTGAAATGCGTGTCGCTCGTAAAAAATAGCATTAGGGGCATGCCGGTTTCAGGATGAGATGGCCCCGCGGCCCGACCGTTGTGAGCAGAGGTACCGCGACAGCCGCAAGTTAATAGGGTTGGCGGCTGTAACCACCGGCGCAGGAACGGGTTTCGCCCAGCGCGGCGACCCCTGTATGGATCGAAACTCACCCTTGGGCGCAAGCCTAGCAGCCTTCAGCCTTTAAGGATCTTACCATTCGCACAATGATCCGATCGTAAGGCGTCTTCTCCGATCTGCTGTAGTCAATCGTGAAAAGCGCGGCGCGGTCATTACAGACCCTTATGGCGCGAACATATCGGATCTCGCCGTTTTTGATCCCTGAATAGCTCGCCCAGGTCGAGGTGAGGCGACGGTACGTCAACTTCCAGCCGGCCATTTCGTCTTCCACCATGCGGTGCTCGATCTCGGCCCGGAAGCTGGCTCTGCCAAGTCTGGCGCCCCACACGGCAAGAAACGCGTCCTGTTCGCCTTGGAATGCAGCACCCTGATCCGAATGCTGGGTGAGTACGAAACCTGGAGGAACATCGAATGTGAAGCCCAATTGCCGGACCCCAAACGGCTGCCACTCCTGGGCCTGGAGAGAGGCGGCGCAAAAAAGAAAAGCGAATATGCTCAAAACAAACCGCATCGGCTTGATTTAGCGCCGCTTCATACGGCGTCCACACCAGATGAGACCCGGCCCACGATCCGGTGATCCATCGCAGAGCCGCAGCGGCGTTCGGGCCATGATCTCGACGGAGGCCTGGCTTGGCGCAATATGTCGCCGGACGCTGCGGGACGATTCGTCGCCGTTAGGATGCGCACGCGGGGAAGCTGCCACGAACCCGCAACCGCCGATGCGGCACACCACCCCTGAGCTAACGCCAAGGCTGCGCCGGCCGCCGTTCTGGGCCGAGCGCTAAGACTTCGGCGCAGGTCTGCCTAAGGAAAAGCTGGGCGTATACGTCCCGTTCTTCGGCTGTGATGCCTTGCTCGCTTGTCAATTGCTTGAAGGCTTCGCGCAACTGATCAAGGTCGAACGTTGAAATGTGTTTGGGGGTAGTCATTGCGCACCTTGGGTGATGTTCCACTCATTTCTTGGCAGCTCGTGAGAGGCCCTGCGAAGGCTGGCTCTCTGTCGGGTTTGCTTGGGCTGCTGTCCCAACGCGACGGCAAAGCCGACGCCAGGTCGCACCGAACTGCGCTCGGAGAGGCTTGTTCCGCTAAACGGCTTGTCTTCTTTCTAATATTAGCAAAGTCTTGACAAAGGCCCCGCCGGCCCCAGACTCGTTAACCATGCCAAACGGCTTGAGCATTGGCGGCGAAGTCGCCATCGATGCAATCATCATCAGGATCGTCGACGGCCGGACCGGTCTGTCGACCCCGGGCATCACCATCCCCATTCGATCCCGACGCCGCCGAAAGAAGGCCAAAGACAAGATGGATATTATCTGGGCCTGGCAGCGTTGCGCATGAGAGGAACGGGTAGACCCAGCGGAATGTTAACTCCGTCAGTCCCGGTTCGAATACAGGTTCGCAGCTGGAACTTACCGTGAGAATTCAATTGCTTGGGATATGTCGTCTGCCGGCATCGCTGTCCGCCGGCTTCGCCCATGACGATATATTAGCGAATTAACGAATCGTAGACCGCGCTGTCCTATTCTGGGACAGCGCGGAGACTACCCATCGGCCGCGCAGGCGGCTCCGGCTTTCAGGCAACCCTACCCCTGGCCGGAGCCGCCACGTTCTACATACCAGCAAGGGTTGAATCAACCCTTACCAAGCATCCTTACTGGTGCATTTTGCCGATCGTTAGATTTTGAAATACCGAGGATGTTATCCGTGCCGCCCGGGGGATTGCCATTGAGCGTGGTTGCACGCGGCCCGTCATGATCCTTCCGCCAGGTCCGATAGCATCCGGCAATCAGCCCAAAGGCTTCGCCGATCATATTAGCGATCAACGATGTATTAACGACTAAGGCGCAGCCTTGCCGGATCGGGGACGAGAACCGCCCCCTGATCGACGATCCGGCACTTTATGTGCCGAGACGTTCGACCGATGCGGAGCCAAACGCATGAGTGTCGAAACAGCGCTGGCGCAGCTGTTGCGCATGCTTCACCGTCGAGCCTTGAACCTGGCGGCGTTGCCGGACGATGAAAGACTTGCTCATTACGACCTTATCCGCCGCTCGTGCTGCGGAGCAGCCGAGCAAATCGGCCAAAGCCCCGACAATGCAGCCATCACGGCAAACAGCGTGGTTGAATTTACCCGGGCCATGGTGGGCATCATCGAGGCAAGGCGCGGGTAAGAAGGCGGCGAGGAGGAGCTGATCGGCTGTCGGGGGCAACCGGTCATGGCAAAGGGCGCAGCCGAGACCGCGCCCTTTCTCTATCTGCCTGCGCCGGACTTCTGCTCCGCCTACTCCGCCGCCTCGTATCCCGCGATGCCCTTGATCTCTAGAAAATCCTCCAGCCCATACTCGGCATATTCGCGGCCGTTGCCGGACTGCTTGTAGCCGCCGAAGGGCAGGCCGGCGTCCCAGGTCGGATAGTTGATGTAGACGTTGCCGGAGCGCATGCGGGCCGCGGCCTGGCGCGCCTTCTCGATGTCCTTGGCCTGGATGTAGGAGGCCAGGCCGAAGACGGTGTCGTTGGCCTGTTCGATCGCCTGCTCGACCGTGTCGTAAGGCATGATCGACAGCACCGGCCCGAAGATTTCTTCGCGCGCGATGCGCATGTCGTGCGTCACGTTGGCGAAGACGGTCGGGCGGACATAGTAGCCGCGATTGAGCTCGGCCGGACGGCCTGGGCCGCCGTCGATCAGGGTTGCGCCTTCGTCGATGCCGCTCTGGATCAGGTCTTGAATCTTGTCGAACTGCAGCTGGCTGACCACCGGGCCGAGCTTTGTTGCCGGCGCGTCAGCCGGGCCGACGGTGAATTTCTCCGCCGCCGTCCTGGCATAGCCGGCGGCCTCGTCATGCCGGTCGCGCGGGACGAACATGCGCGTCGGCGCGTTGCAGGACTGGCCGCTATTGCCGAAGCAGCCGGCCACGCCCTTGGTGACCGCCCTTTGCAGATCGACGTCGGGGAACAGGATATTGGCGGATTTACCGCCGAGCTCCTGATGCACACGCTTCACCGTGTCGGCGGCCGCCTTGGCGACGAGGATGCCGGCCCGCGTCGAGCCGGTGAAGGACATCATGTCGACATCCGGATGGCTGGCCAAAGCCTGGCCGACAGTTGGGCCGTCGCCGTTGACGAGGTTGAAGACGCCCTTCGGCACACCGGCCTCGTCCATGATCTCGGCGAAAATGATGGCATCGAGCGGCGCGATCTCTGACGGCTTCAGCACCATGGTGCAGCCGGCGGCGAGCGCCGGGCCGACCTTGCAGGTGATCTGGTTGAGCGGCCAGTTCCAGGGCGTGATCAGGCCGACGACGCCGATCGGCTCCTTGACGATGAGCGAGGAGCCTTTGACATGGCGAAACTGGAAGCTCTTCAGCACCTCGGCCATCTTCTCCAGATGCGCCTGGCCGACGCCGACCTGGCTGTCCAGCGCCATCTGGCGCGGCGCGCCCATCTCGCGCGACACGGCGAGCGCAAGGTCCTTGCTGCGCTTTCTGTAGACCTCGATCACGCGGTTAAGGATGTCGAGGCGCTCCTCGACTTCGGCGAAGCCGAAAGTGGCGAAGGCCTGCCTGGCGGCCGCGACCGCCTTGTCGACATCGGCCTTCGTGCCCAGCGAGATCTGCGCGAAGGCATCCTCGGTGGAGGGATCTATTACATCGAAATTGTTCGGCACCACCGGATCGACCCAGGCGCCGTCGATATAGAACTGCAGATCGTGCGACATATCTTCTCCCTTCGGCGCGCCTGACGGGCGTCATATTCCGCCAGAGATAACGACGCGCGTATGGCAAACGCAAGACCGCGTCGTTGAGCTAGACGCGGCGCCGTGCCGCGGTCCGCTAAGCGTTAGTCCTCGAAGGAACTGGCGGCCACATAGATCGCGGCAAGCTTCTCGATGCCGGCCTGGTCCTCCTTGTCGAAGCGGCCGGGCAGCGGGCTGTCGAGATCGAGCACGCCGAAGACGCCGTCATTGTCCCTGAGCAGGACCACCAGCTCCGAACGCGAATCGGCGTCGCAGGCGATGTGGCCCTCGAACTCGTGAACATCCTTGACCAGCATCGACATGCCCAGATCGACGGCGGTGCCGCACACGCCCTTGCCGACGGCGATACGCATGCAGGCCGGCTTGCCCTGGAAGGGGCCGAGCACCAGCTCCTCGTCCGATTGCAGGAAATAAAAGCCGGCCCAGTTGAGGTCGGGCACCATCTGGTGGATCAGCGCCGAGGTGTTGGCGGCGTTGGCGATCGAGTCGCGCTCGCCTTCCAGCAGCGCCTTCAATTGCGTGGCCAGCTCGTTGTAGAAGGCCGGCTTGTTGCTCGTGTCAATGGCCGTTGCCGCAAACATCCTGGTCGTTTCTCCGTTGCTAGGGCGCTGACGCGCCCGCTACAGTTTCGCCTTGTCTGCCACCAATGCTCCGCGCGGGAAATACAAAAATCGTGAGCGCCATCCTCGCCAACCGAAAACGCGACCGCGCGCAGCCGGAGGCACGCGAGACTCCGCTCACCTTCGCGGTGCTGGTCTTTCCCGGCTTTCCGATGATGGCGTTTTCCTCGGTTATCGAGCCGCTGCGCGGCGCCAATATTCTTGCGAAGCGCGACTGCTACCGATGGGTGATCGTCGGCGCGGATGAGGGCACGGTCGAGGCCTCCAACGGCGTCGTCATCCAGCCCGGCTTCTCGGCGGCAGAGGCGCCGAAGGTCGATCGCATCGTCGTCTGCTCCGGCGGCGATGCCGATCATGTCGTGGCCGACGAGGCGATGAGCTGGATCCGGAAAAGCCTGCGCGGCGGCGCGCATATCGGCGCGGTGGCGGATGCGGCGTTCTTCCTTGCCCGCGCCGGCCTGCTCGACGGCCATGCCTGCACCTTGCACTGGACCAGCCAGGCCGCTTTCACCGAGGCGTTTCCCGACATCGAGCTCAGGCGCGATCTCTTCGTCATCGATCGCAAACGGTTCACCTCGGCGGGCGGCGTCGGCAGCCTCGACATGATGCTGGAGATCGTCACGCGCGACTATGGCGCCGAGCTCGCCGCGGGCGTCGCGGAATGGTTCGTACACTCTCCATTGCGGTCGAGTGTCGACCGCAAGCTTATGCCGCTCCGCCTCCGCACCGGGGTGCAGAACGAGCTGGTGCTGTCGGCGATCGCCATCATGGAGGACGCGGTTGAGGAACGGCTCGGCATGGCGGAGCTGGCTGAGCGGCTTGGCGTCTCGCCCGACAAGCTCGAGCGCAATTTCCGCGCCGAGCTGGATATCTCGCCCAACGGATATTACCGGCGGCTCAGGCTAAAACGCGCCGCCGATCTGCTGGCGCATTCGACGCTGATGGTGCGCGATGTGGCGCTGGCCTGCGGGTTTGCTTCGATGTCGAGTTTCGCGCGGGCGTTTCGCGAGGAGCATGGGCACGCGCCGAAGGCGGCGCGAAGGCATTAGGGTGCGCTTTTCTGCTTCCACGCCGAGTTCTCTCACACCCCCTCTGTCCCGCCGAGATTGCAGTGACGGCATCGTTCGCGCGGCAACCGGCACGACATTTGCGGAATACCGCACAAGCTCCGTATCCTTCCCGGCTATGTTCGCGGGGACAGGAGGCGCCCATGAGCATCGTCGTTTTCGATCCCGACAGCACTGAGGATGTGGACTTCAAGGACCGCATGCGCCATCCGGCCGCGGCCGATCCCGCCGGCGGCATGTGGCTCTCCGACACCGAACCGTCCTTCATCGACGCCGACGCGCTGCGTAAGGGCAGACTTACCAAGCTGCGCGCCTGGATGCGCGAGGCGGGCTATGGCGCCATCGTGCTGTTCGACCCCTATAACCAGCGCTATGCCACCGGCTCGCGCAACATGTTCGGCTATTTCCTGCGCAATTCGACCCGCTACTTCTTCATCCCGACCGACGGGCCGATCGTGCTGTTCGAATATCCGCAGAGCTACCATGTCTCGATGGTGCTGGACACGATCGACGAGGCGCGGCCGTCGAAGCTGGTCTGGTCCTCCGTGTCCGGCCGTGACGACGAGACGGCGGGGCCGTTCGCCGACGAGATCACCGAGCTTCTGAAGAAGCATGGCGGCGGCTCGATGAAGCTCGGCCTGGACCGCTGCAGCCATCTACAGGCGCTCGCCCTGGAAAAGCGCGGCTGCGAGGTGAAGGACTGCCAGGGCGAGATTCTTGCCGTGCGCGCGGTGAAGACGCCGGAGGAAGTGAAATGCCTGCAGGCCTCCATGGCCGGCGCTGAAGCCGCGGTGGCAGCCGTGCGCGAGGCGATCAAGCCCGGCGTTTCCGAAAACGAGCTCTTCGCCATTATGTATCACGAGGTGATCCGCCAGGGCGGCGAGTTCATCGAGACCCGGCTGCTGACCTCAGGACAGCGCACCAATCCGTGGTTCAACGAGGCGAGCGGCCGCAAGATCAGGCCGGGCGAGCTGGTCGCGCTCGATACAGACACGATCGGCTGCTACGGCTATTATTCCGACTTCTCGCGCACCTTCCGCTGCGGCCCAGGCAAGCCGACGCCTTATCAGAAGTCGCTCTACCGAATGGCGCACGACCAGGTGCAGCACAACATTTCCATCGTGAAACCCGGCATGGCCTTCCGCGAGATCGCCGAGAAGGCGTGGAAAATCCCGGATCGCTTTGTCGACCAGCGCTACACTTCGGTCATGCACGGCGTCGGCATGCATGGCGAGACGCCCTTCATCGCCCACGCGATGGACTACGAGACCTACGGCCGCGACGGCATCATCCAACCCGGCATGGTGGTGAGCGTCGAAAGCTATATCGGCGAGAAGGGCGGCCGCGAGGGCGTCAAGCTGGAAGACGAGATCCTGATCACCGAAACCGGCACCGAATTGCTCTCGCGCTTCCCTTATGAGGATGAGTTCCTGGAGCCGCAGGTTTGATGCCGATTGTTCACATTGACGATGTATCGCTTACTCTCGGAATAGCCGCGGCGCCCATGGATTTCGTCATCCTAGGGCGGAGCGAGGAGCGCAGCGACGCAGCGCAGACCCTAGGATCCATGCCATGACGTCAAGGCCACACAACGGCTACAGAATTCTGCTCCGCTGCACTCCTCGGCATAAGTCACGGCATGGATCCCAGGGTCTCCGCGACGGAGCTTCGCTCCTGCTTCGCCCTGGGATGACGAAGGTGGCGACGCCCGCTGCCTGCGAACCAGCCGCATTCGCATGAAGAATCCCATTTCCATCCGGCGCGGCACGGCGGCCGCAGTGTTCATCGATCTCCAGGAGGAGCATCGCAAGGACAGGCGCTATCTGGTCGAGGGCTTTGCCAACATCCTCGCCAACGTCCAACGCCTGCAGGAGGCGGCGCGGCGCAATTTCGTGCCGCTCTATCATTGGGCCTATATCGTCGACCTCGCCGAGGCGCGGCCGTTCCATCCGCTCGACCAGAGCGGCAAGTCGGCCTTCTCCGACAAGGACGATCCGCTGACGGCAATCTGTCATGAGGTGGCGCCACGCGAAAGCGAAGCCCTGCTGGTCAAGCAGGAGGCGAGCGCCTTCGGCAAGAACGACTTCGCCGACAGGCTCAAGGCCTCCGGCGTCGAATGGCTGGTGATTGCCGGCGTATGGACCGAGGCCTGTATCGACGCCACGGTGAAAGATGCGGTGGCGCGCGGTTTTCGCGTGCTGCTGGTAAAGGACGCCTGCGGCAGCGGCAGCAGCGCCATGCACCAGACCGGCATCCTCAACCTCGCCAACCGGCTCTATGGCGGCGCCGTGACCAACACGCTCGACGCCTGCCGGCTGATGGCCGGTGACACGGTAAACGTGTGGCAGGTGGAGGGATCGGTGCCGCTGCGCTTCACCTTCGAGAACGCGGCGCAACTTTACGCAGAGCTGTGACGGCGATGACCGGCGACCCAGCCGATCCGGCAAGGCGCGCCTCTGCCGCGCGCGGAACGATCGAACGGGCGATTACCGCCGACATAGCGAGGCTGGGCGCCAGCGATGAAGCGCTGATCTCCCCCCAAGGCGGGGAGATCGCCGGCAGGCCGAAGGGGCGCGCGAAGGATCGCGACCTACCCCAATCTTGAACTCAAGCCAATTCGTCATCGCAGCGGCACTGAATAGCTGAGACGGCGGCGGGACAGCGCGCCCCTCTGCCCTGCCGGGCATCTCCCCCACGAGGGGGGAGATCGGCTGTTCGTACGCCTGCGGAACAGCGCACAACAACTGCGGAAAACCAAACATTGCGCTGCGGAAAGCGGACCTATCATCGCTGAGCAGGCAAGGGCGCCGCCAGCGGTCGCATCCGCCGCAGGCATGGCGACGCCGAAGCGCGCACAGGCTTTTCGTGCAAGTCGTTGCCCCAAAACCGCAGCACACTCTTGGGCGACATGCACCAACAGAGGGAACGACGATGAAATTCATGCTGACCGACAGAAAACTGCACCCGCGGGCAAAGCAGACCGCGGAGGATTTCAAGACGGGCGCGATCAGCCGGCGCGAGTATCTGGCGCTTATGGCCGGCTTGGGCGTCAGCGCCGTCGGCGCGCTGGCGCTGGGCGGCCTTGCCCCCTCGCCTGCCCGCGCCGAGGAGCCGAAAAAGGGGGGCACACTCCGCGTTGCGATGAACGTGAAAGGCTTCAAGGATCCGCGCACCTTCGACGGCGTAGAGATGTCGAATGTCGCGCGTCACTGCAATGAATATCTGGTGCGCTGGAAAACCGACTTCTCCTTCGAGCCGTGGCTGCTCGAAAGCTGGGAGACCAGCGACGACGCCACGACGATCACACTGCATGTGCGCAAGGGCATCACCTGGTCGAACGGCGACACCTTCAATGCCGACGACGTGATCCACAATCTCAACCGCTGGTGCGATGCCTCGGTCGCCGGCAATTCGGTCGCCGCGCGCATGGGCGCGCTGGTCAATGCCGACACCAAGAAGCCGGTCGACGGCGGCATCCAGAAGGTCGACGATTACACCGTCAAGATCAACCTGCCCAAGCCGGACATCTCTCTGATCGCCGGGATGGCCGACTATCCGGCGCTGATCATGCACCGCTCCTATGAAGGCGATGCCGATCCGAAGAAGGCTTTGGCCATCACCACCGGCCCGTGCGAGTTGGTGAGTTGGGACGCCGAGACCGGTGCGGAGGTGAAGCGCAAGGACAAGCCATGGTGGAAGGGCGAGTTCTACCTCGACGGCATCAAGTGGGTCGACTACGGCTCCGATCCCAACGCCATGCTGTCGGCCTTCGAATCCGGCGAGATCGACACCGATCACGAGACCGCCTCGGATGCCGTGTCGCAGACCGAGCAGATGGGGCTCGAAAATTCCGAGATCGCTACCGGCTCGACCATCGTCGCGCGCTTTAATGTCGGCAACGCGCCCTATGACGACGTCAAGGTGCGTCGTGCCGCCCAGCTTGCCGTCGACAATGCGGCCGTGCTGAAGCTCGGCCTCGACGGCAGAGGCAAGCCCGCCGATAACCACCATGTCGGGCCGATGCATCCGGAATTCGCCGATATCGGCCCGGCCAAACGCGATGTCGAAGCAGCGAAGAAGCTGCTGGCCGAATCCGGCAAGGCCGACCACGAATACGAGCTGATCTCGGTCGACGTCGAATGGCAAAAGAGCACCGCCGACGCGATCGCCGCCCAGATCCGCGAGGCCGGATTCAAGATCAAGCGCACCGTGCTGCCGGCCGCCACCTTCTGGAACGACTGGAGCAAGTTCCCCTACTCCTGCACCGAATGGCTCGGCCGTCCGCTCGGCGTCCAGGTGCTGGCCCTGGCCTATAAATCCGGCGCCGCCTGGAACGAAAGCGCCTATTCGAACAAGGAGTTCGACGAGCTTCTCGATAAAGCACTTGCCACGCCGGACGCCTCCCAGCGCAAGGAGATCATGGCCGAGATCGAGCAGAATTTGCGCGACTCCGGCATCATCATCCAGCCCTACTGGCGCTCGGTCTACCGCACCTACCGCAAGGGCGTGCAGGGCTGCGAACAGCACCAGGCGCTCGAGCAGCATTTCGAAAAGGTTTGGCTGGAGTCCTGATTCCTCCCAGGACCGAAAGGGCCAGCGTGGCTCGGCAGAGCCGCGCCGGCCAATCGGCATTTGCCAAGCTCCAGCCTTTCGGCTCAGATTGCGCCGGACCGCCCCCCGCCGGCTCGGAATGCGAGAAGCAGCAAGGCATGGACCATTTCGACCTCGGCACCTACAGGCGCCCTATCTCCACAACCTCGGCCGAGGCGCAGCGCTGGTTCGATATCGGGCTGAACTGGTGCCGGGATTGCAGGCGAAATTGGCCACGGCACAGGTCAAGACCGACGTCGCGATCTCCTCGTCGTGCCTGTGCCGGACGAGTGCGCAGTCAGACCACTGCTGTTGTCATTGAGACGGCGGCCGCCCCCCTATTGGAAGGCGGCCTGGCCGTTTCTAAGAGAAGATCTTCGCCAGCTCGTCGACGCTGGTGCCTTCCTTGACTTGGCGCAGTTCGATATAGCTGACCGCGGTGGCGACGGAGAGCACCATCGACACTACAGCCTGCACCACGGCGGCTCCCAGTTCAGCGAGAATCCCGCCGAAAAGGAGCAGAACCACCAGGATCCCCCACTGGATGACCATCGCGATGATGATCAGGATCAGGAAGAGACCGAATAGCGACCAGCGATTGCCCTTGGTCAGCGCGCGGCTTCGCGACATCGAGCCGAACACGCCCAATCGCTCCTGAATGAGGACTGGAACCGACATCGACCAGCCGAGCCACAGGATGATGCCGGGAACGATCAGCGCGATCATAGCAAGCGCTGAGCCGACGCCGACGAGCAGGCCGATCGCGAGCGTCGGCAGCAGGAAGCGGATGGCAATCTGCACGCTGTCGCCGAAGGATGGCCGCCTTCCGTTCAGATCCTCGATTGTTGCCCGCACCAGTGAGGACTGGAGCAGCAGCGTAAAGACGAAGGAAATCAATCCCGCGAGGATGCTGAGATAGGAGTTGCGCAGCACCGCGTTTGGATCCGCCATGGCACTCGGATCGCCATTCATCACCGCTTCCATCTGCGGCTGGGTCCATAACCTGATGAGCAGCGTCGGCAGGCCGGCGAACAAAAGCCCAAGCCCGACGCAGAGTCCTATGTTGCGCGTGATGATGGCAAAGGTGCTGTTGAACACCCTGCCGATTTCGAGTCTGCCTGGTCGTCCCAATGTCGCAGTGGTCATGATAGCTTTCCCCCGAGCCGCCGCCAATTCGGCAACTTCAAAGTAAATTTGCCAAGAACGGCGGGCTTCGTCCAGTGGACTTGCAATCGGCGATGTATTTCTGGTGTCAGCTGCGCCGGCAGCAGCTCGTCGTGGCGACGGCTGGCAGACGTTGTCAATGCATCATTGCGCCGGAGCACCCGCGGGGTATCGAACCCAGCATACGGTCAGAGCTTGGTCGTCATGATCAGGACGTTTCGATCAGGCAAAGACTTTGGCAAGATCTTCAACGCCGCCGTCATCCCGTAACCGCAAAAGTTCAATGTAGCTGACCGCCATGACAATCGCCGTCAGGACGGGCTCTGCCATGGCGCCATGATCGTAGTCTTGCGATGGGTGAAGAAATCTGACGGCATGCGCAGCGCTCGGCCTCTCACGCCAAACCCAGCCTCCGCCTCCTATGAGAATATCTCCGCCAGTTCATCGACGCTGGTGCCTTCCTTGACCTGGCGCAGTTCGACATAGCTGACGGCTGCCGCGACAGAACCCACCATCGAGCCCATGCTCTGGACCATGGCGGCCACTACGGCGGCGGCGATGCCATGGAAGAGATAGACAGCCACGCCGCTGATGGATTGGATCACCAGCCCGATGATGACCAGGATCACGAAAAGGCCCAACAGAGCCCAGCGGCTGCCTTTGGTCAGGGCGCGGCTGCGCGACATCGAGCCGAAGACGCCCAAGCGCTCCTGAATGAGCACCGGTATTGCCACCGACCAGCCGAGGCCTAGGATGATTCCGGGCACAAGCAAGGCAATCGAGGCCGCGCCCACGCCGAGCGCGACAAGCAGACCTATGGCCACCGTGGGCAACAGGAAGCGGATCGCTGTTGCAATGGAATCGCCGAAAGTCGGCTTCTTGCCGTTCAGATCCTCGATCGCCACCCGGACAACGCTCGACTGCAACAGAAACGCAAATGCGAGATAGAGTATTGCAATGACTGCGGCTCCAACGATGAGGCCGATCTTGTAGTTTGTGGTCGCCGCGGCGAAGTTCGCGGGATTTCCAGGATGGGAATTCAGGCGCAAAAGCTGCGTGACGAGCTGCGGAAGGCCTGAAAACAGCAGCGCGAGCCCGACGCAAAGTCCGATGTTGCGACCGATGACGGAAAACGTGTTGTTGAATACCCGGCCGATCTGAAAACTCTCCGGCCGTGCCAATTCGGCTGAAGTCATGCCGCCCTCCCCTGCTTGGCCGATGCAAGGCCAGCCCGTCCCCCGAAGCAAATCTGCCAGTATTGACGAGACGCGTCCAATCACTTGCAATTGTCCTGCGGTATTGCCAGTGTCGAACGGTGGGTAGCAGGGGAGCGAGTTGGTGACAGCGGCACAGCCGGCCACAGCGGACGCCGAATGGCTGGCCAAGATGCACAAGCAGCTGCTGGCGGACGATTCAATCCAGTTTGACCTGCCGGGGCTGGTACGGCCGGAACCGCCGGAATGGCTGAAGCCCTTTCTGGAAGCCCTGGCGAAGCTCGGCCCCTACATGATCTATCTGTTCTGGGGCGCGGTGATCATCGGCGTCGCGATCATCGTATTCCTGCTCCTCCTCGAGGCGAAGGGCGTCGCCTGGCGGCTGCCGTGGCGGCGCGCCCGCAAGGAGGATGAGACAAAGGAAGAATGGCGCCCGGACGCCGGAGCGGCTCAGATCCTGCTCTCCGAAGCCGACGCGCTCGCCGCGCGCGGCGACTATGACGAGGCGGTGCATCTTCTCTTGCGCCGCAGCGTCGCCGACATCGCCACCCGCCTGCCCGACTTCCTGCGCCCGTCGCTGACCGCGCGCGACATTGCCGCCGCGAGTTCCATCCCGTCCCGGCCACGCACAGCCTTCAGCGAGATCGCGCGCATCGTCGAGGCCGCGCTGTTTGCCCGCCGGCCGGTCGGCGCCGAGGGCTGGCAGCAGGCGCGCATCGCCTATGAGCGCTTTGCCTTCCGGGATGCCTGGGCATGAGCGCGGAGGCGACAGAGGCAGCACAAGAACCGTTCGGCCGCAGGACGCTGTTCTGGGGCATCTTCGCCAGCCTGTTGGCGGCTGCCGGATTCTTCCTGCTCTCGACCTACGCTCCCGACTTCCGCCAGCCCCAAGGCGGCGCCACTCCGTTTTCCAAGGGCGGTACCGGCTATGCGGGGCTCGTGGAATGGCTGAAGCTCACCAACGGGCAGGCGCCGCCCATGGCGCGCGGCGAGAAGGATCTGCAATCTCCCCTGGCATCCACCTTCCTGCTGATCGTCACCATCGCTCCCAACAGCGACCCGGCGGCGCTTCAGCGCATCATCAAGCTCCGCTCGGGCAGGCACACGCTGTTCGTGCTGCCCAAATGGGTCACCTTTCCGCAACCGGGCCAGGAGGGTTGGGAGACGAAAATCGAGCGGCTGCCCGATACGGTGGTCAACGACTGGCTCGGCCGCATCGCCAAGGCCAAGCTCGGCGAAGGCAAGCCAACGGTCGATCGGATCGATGTAGCAGGGCGCAAGATCGCCTTGCCCGAGGAGTTGCAATGGGTGGCCGACAATCATCCGCTGATTGCCGCGGGCGACGGCAAGGCTGTTCTCACCGAGCTCGACAGCGAACCGTTCTACATCTTGACCGATCCCGATCTCATCAACAACGCGGCGCTGAAGGATCCGCAGAAGGCGGCAGCGGCGCTCGACATGATCGCCATGCTGGAGCCCGCCAAGGGCGCGGTCATGTTCGACCTGACGCTGCACGGCATCGGCCAGAACTACGATCTCGGCAAGCTCCTGGTCGAGCCGCCCTTCCTGGCGCTGACGCTGTCGGTGCTGATCGCGGCCGCCCTTGCCTTCCTGCATGGGCTCGGCCGCTTCGGGCCGCCCCGCACCGAGGATCGCGCCATCGCCTTCGGCAAGCGGGCGCTGGTCGACACCACGGCAATGCTCCTGAAGCGTGCAGGACGGCTGCAAGAACTCGGCGACCGCTATGGCGCGCTGATGCGCCAGCGCGCCGCCGCGCTGCTTGGCGCGCCGCACGGGCTGCAGGGCGAAGCGCTCGACCGCTGGCTGGATTCCCGCGACAAAAACGAAGCGAACGGCTTCACCGCGCGGTTCAAGGCTGCGAACGATTCCAACACATTGGCCGCAATGCATGAAGCAGCAGAAGAGCTGCATGACTGGACGGCAAGGAGGCTCGGTGAACGTCGATGAAGTAAAAGCCCTGGCGAGCGCGATCAGGGAAGAAGTGGCTAAAGCGATCACCGGGCAGCGCGATACGGTCGATCTGATGCTGACGGCGCTGTTCGCCGGCGGGCATATATTGCTCGAAGGTCCGCCCGGTACCGCAAAGACCATGACCGCGCGCTGCTTCGCGCAGGCGCTCGGCGTCGCCTTTGGGCGCATCCAGTTCACGCCCGACCTGATGCCCGGCGACATCGTCGGCGCCAACATCTACAATTTCCAGACCGGCCAGTTCACGCTGACGCGCGGCCCGATCTTCTGCGACCTGCTGCTTGCCGACGAGATCAATCGCACGCCGCCGAAAACGCAGGCCGCCCTCCTGGAAGCCATGCAGGAGCATGCCGTTACTTTCGACGGCACGACCCATTCGCTCGGCAAGAACTTCATGGTGGTGGCGACGCAGAACCCGATCGAGCACCAGGGCGTCTATCCGCTGCCCGAGGCTCAGCTCGACCGTTTCCTGTTCAAGCACCGGGTCAGCTATCCGGACGCGCAGGAAGAACGAGCCATCATCATCCACCACGGCGGCGGCTCCGCCTCGCACAACATCGAGCAGTACGGCATCAAGGCGCAGACCGACCGCAAGACGCTGGAGGCGGCGCTGGCCACGGTGGGCGACGTCACGCTGGTCGACGACGTCGTCGGCTACATCGCGGCCCTTGTGCGCGGCACGCGCGAAAGCCCGGATCTGGAGGTCGGCGCCAGTCCCCGCGCCGGCGCCATGCTGGCGCGCGCGGCGCGCGCCCGGGCCGCGCTCGACGGCCGCAACTATGTCATCCCCGACGACGTCAAGGCTTTAGCCGTGCCGGCGCTGCGCCACCGCGTCATCCTCTCGCCGGCGGCGCAGATCGACGGACGGCTGGTCGAGCAGATCGTGTCCGACCTGGTCGACCAGACGGAAGCGCCGCGTTGATCTATCCGAGCGGCAGAGCGGTATGGGCAGCGGCGGCGGGAGCGATTCCCGCCTTCCTGATCGCGCTCGCGCTGCCGCATGTCTGGTATCTCGGGCTGCTCTGGATTTGCGCATTGCTTGCCTTCCTGGCGGTCGACGCGGCGGCCGGGCGCGGTCGCGCATCGCTCAGCGCCACGCTCACCGCGCCGCCGCACGTCGGCGTCGGCGGACGTTTCACGCTGCACATCGCGGCCGGTCTCGGGGCGTGGACGCGCCGGCTACAGGCGCGCGTCGGGCATGACCAGCGGCTGGCGCCGGTCAACGGCACGGGCGGCACACTGCCGGCTAATGGCAGCACGCTCGATCTCGAATTCGACGCCGTTCGGCGCGGCATCGCCAGCTTCGATCGGCTATGGCTGCGCTGGCAAGGTCCGTTCGGGCTGATCTGGAACCAGGCCGTGCTGCCAGTGGACCGCAAGATTGCGGTGCTGCCCGATGTCAGCCGGGCGCGCGACGAGGCGATCACGCTGCTGCAGCGCTCCGCTCTTGCCGACGGCCACGCGCAGAAGCGCGCCGGCCAAGGCCGCGAGTTCGAGGCGCTGAAGGACTACCAGCCCGGAATGGGGCGGCGCATGATCGACTGGAAGCGCAGCGCCCGCCACGGCAAATTGCTTGCCCGCGAATTCCGTATCGAAGAGAACAACAACATAGTTTTAGCTATCGATAGTGGCCGGCTGATGTGCGAGCCGGTCAAGGGCGTGCCGAAAGTCGACCGTGCCGTGACGGCCGCGCTGTTGTCCGCCTTCATTGCGCTCAAGGGCGGCGATCTCGTCAGTCTGTTCTCCTTCGACGCCAGGCCGCGCATTTCCAGCGGCGCCGTGCGCGGCTCGCCGAGCTTCACCATGATCCAGAAGCGCGCCGCCGAGATCGACTATTCGACCGAGGAGACCAATTTCACCCTGGCGCTGACGACGCTCGCGGCGAAGCTCGACCGGCGCTCGCTGGTCATCGTCTTCACCGATTTCGTCGACCCGATCAGCGCCGAGTTGATGCTGCGCACCGTCGGACGGCTGACCGAGCGGCATCTGGTGCTGTTCATGCTGATGAAGGATGTCGAGCTGGAGACCTTGGCCGATATGACGCCTATCGCCCCGGAGGATGTGGCCCGCGCGGTCACCGCCGGCGACCTGCTCAGGCAGCGGCAAGTGGTGATCGGCAGGCTCAGGCTGCTCGGCGCGCATGTCATCGAGGCCGACCATCAGCGGCTCGGCCCGGCGCTGGTCGAGCGCTATATCCAGCTCAAGGAGGAAAACCTCTTATGACGCTGCCCGCCGGCACCCATGCCGTCCGCCAGTCGCTGGCAAGCTTCCGCCAGGAGCGCGAAGCCGACTGGAAGGCGTTCGAGGCGCTGCTTGCTCGCGTCGAGAAACGGGCGCCGCGCGCGCTGTCGGAGGACGAGCTGCTGTCGCTGCCCCTGCTCTACCGCTCGGCACTGTCCTCGCTTTCGGTGGCGCGCGCCACTTCGCTCGACAGCGCGCTGATCGCTTACCTCGAAGCGCTCTGCCTGCGCGGCTATTTTTACCTCTATGGCGCGCGGCGATCCTTGAGAATGCGCATCGGCGACTTCTTCCTGCACGACTGGCCGGCGGCGATCCGCGACCTGTGGCGCGAAGTATGGACGTCTGTCGCCCTCACGGTGATCGGAGCCATCGCCGGCTATTGGCTGGTCGCCTCCGACAAGCGCTGGTACGACGCCATCATCGCACCGAGCCTCGCCGGTGGACGCAACCCGGATTCGTCGGCCGAGATGCTGCGCAGCGTGCTTTATGGCGGCGGCGACCACTTTCTCTCGGGCTTCGCTGCTTATCTTTTCACGCACAACACGCAGGTGGCGATCCTGGCGTTCGCACTCGGCTTCGCCTTCGCGGTGCCCAGCGTGCTGATCATCCTCATGAACGGCTGCATGCTTGGCGCCATCTTCCAGATCTATGCCGCCAAGCGGCTGGGTTTCGAGCTCGGCGGCTGGCTGTCGATCCACGGCACGACGGAGCTGTTCGCGATCGCCATCGCCGGCGCGGCCGGCATGCGCATCGGCACCAGCATCGCCTTTCCAGGCGAACTGACGCGCATGGCCGCGGCCGCACGAGCGGGCCGCGTGGCGGCGACCGCGATGGTCGGCGTTGCCGTGATGCTGTTGTTTGCCGGCCTGCTCGAAGGCATCGGCCGGCAGACGATCACCGGCGACATCGCCCGCTATTCGATCGGCGGCGGCATACTGGCGCTCTGGATTTCTTATTTTTACCTGTTCCGGATGATGCGGCATGGCAACGGCTAGGAATCCCGCCGCGCTGGTGCGCCCGCTGGTCACGCCGGAGGGCGTGGACCTGCGAGTCAAGCTGGCGGATGCCGGGACGCGAGCTTCGGGATTCCTGCTCGATGTGGTGATCATAGTCGTCGCCGCCGTCGCGGTCAGCCTTGTCGCGATCTTCGGCCTGGGCGGGCTCGGCGTAAAGGACGCCGAACCGCTCGTCATCGTCTGGATCATCTTCATCTTCCTGCTGCGCAACGTCTATTTCATCGCCTTCGAGGCGGGCCGGCGGGCGGCGACGCCCGGCAAGCGGATGGTCGGCGTCCGCGTCGCTTCGCGCAGCGGCGCCGGCCTCACCCTTGACCAGGTCATCGCGCGCAATCTGATGCGCGAGATCGAGGTGTTCCTGCCGCTGTCGATCCTCGCCGCACGCGGCAGCGCCGGTGTCGCCGACACGCTGTCGACCATCTTCGGCCTGGTATGGGCGCTGCTGTTCTCGCTGTTCCCGCTCTTCAACCGCGACCGGCTTAGGATCGGCGACCTGCTCGCCGGAACCTGGGTGGTCGAGGCGCCGAAGGTGGCGCTGCTCGAGGATCTGTCGCTGCGCAAGGATCCCATTACAGCCCGCTTCCAGTTCAGCGCGGCGCAGCTCGACGCCTATGGCATTGCCGAGCTGCACAAGCTGGAGGAAGTGCTACGCCGCGACGACTATTTCGCGATGAAAGCGGTGGCGGAAACGATTGGCCGCAAGATCGGCGCCAGGGTCGAGCCGGTCGATTCAAAGGCCTTCCTCACCGCATATTACGGCGAGCTGCGCGCGCACCTGGAACGCAAGCTGCTGCTGGGCAATCGGAAGGCGGATAAATACGCGCAGTAGACGCGTCAGCGAGGCCGACATGAAGACGTCGTTGTCCGAATTTGAACTTCAGGAAATGGAATCGCGGGCGGCGGCAGCCCGACCCGGTCCATGGAAGTCTTGGGTCGAAGGTCGGGATTTCGACGGAGGATCCAACTTCATCCAGACCGGCAACGGCGCAGAGCGCGGCGAGGACATTGAAATGTCCCGTGCGACCGTCGAGGATCAAGATTTCATTGCGGCTGCACGCCAGGACGTCCCTCGCCTGGTCGCGGAAGTACGCCGGCTGCGCGCACTTCTCAATCAGACCGAATAAGCCTCAGCGCCCTCGCCTAGCTGTGAGCTTTCAGAAGGTTGTCCATTCGGACCCGACCGAGGAGACTGGAGTTACCACGCTTCAGATTCGCCGGAGGGCCCGAATG
>NZ_NSGF01000033.1 GCF_002294995.1 Mesorhizobium sp. WSM3860
AATCCTTCAGCATCAGCGGCGAAATCTCGCCGGTCCAGGCGCCTTCGTCGGCCCAATGCATGTTCTGGGCTCCGACCTTGACGGACGTACCTTGAAGCATCGCCTTGATCTCGCGCGCCGCCGTGAAGGGCGGGATGACGAAGCGCTGGACACGCGGATCGCCTTGCGGGTCGGCAAGCAGCCCGCCGGCGAAGGCACGCGCCTCGGCGAGCGTCTTGTTCATATTCCAGCTTGTGCCGATCCAGACTTGGGGCATCTGTGTCGTCATTGGTCACTCCCTTGGCGACAGCGAGCCGAATGCAGGTGAGTGCGGCATGGGCGCCATCAACCGCCGACACCGTCACGGATGGCCGAGAAATAGCGATCTGTCCCCACCTGCCCGCCCTTCAGCGCCACCTCCAGCCCGTCGATCGCAGCGATGCTCGAATGGGCGACGCACAGCGGCGAGCCGGGCGACGCCGGCAGCGGCATCCTCACCGTCAGCGCATCGACGCCCATCTGACCGAGCGCGTGGCTGGACGTGTCACCGCCGGCGATGATCACGCGGTTCAACTTCTGCTCCACGGTCAGTGCGCGAAGCAGTTCGCCGAGACCGCGGCCAAGCCTGTGGCGGGCGCCCTCCTGGCGATCGATCTCGGCGCCGCGATCGGCCGAGGGCCCAAGCGCCGTATAGAGGATGACACTGCGCCCGGCATCGAGGCTGGCCTTGCCGGCCGCCGCCGCGCGCGCGATAGCCGCGCTCGACGAATCCGAAACAAGCTCCACCGGGTCGACCTCGATGCCGTCGAAGCCGTCGCTCATCGCATGCCGGATCTGCCGTTCCGTCGTTGGCGAGCAACTGCCCGACACCACCGCGATGCGGTCGGCCGCTCCGGCCGGCGGGAAGCTCTTGCTTGCCCCTGCATTGTCCTGCCATTCGGCGAGCAGCGCATATTCGATGCCGGAGGAACCGACGACGAAATATCCGCCGGGCTTGCGGGCGCGCCAGATCTCCTTGCCGGCCAACGCTTGGCTCTCGGGACTGTCGACATCGATAAGGAGAATTGCCGCGCCGGCGACCAGCCTGTCGAAGATTGCGGACCTGTCGGGCGAGCGCAGCGTTGCCAGGTCCAGCAGCTCGGAAGGAAGGTCTGTCTGCCGTGACAGATGCACGAGCAAGTCGGATTCATCCATCGGCGTCGCCGGATGGCGGCTCATCACCGGGTGCCGATCGATGCGATAGCAGCGGTCGCGATAGGCTGCGAAGAGGTGGCCGAATGCGGTGTAGCGCTTGAGCTGCGGCGCGCCGACCAGCAGCGGCACGCAGGCTTGTTCGAACACCGCGCGACCGATCTCCATCGCGCGGCCGATGCTGCCGATCGTCGGGCTGGAATCGAAGGTCGAGCAGACCTTGTAGTGGCAGATCTCGGCCTGAAGCGACTTCAGCCAGGTGAAAGCCTCTTGAAGATGCGTGTCCATCCATTGCGGGGACTCGCTGCGGCTGGTGCCGGCAAGGCCGACGGCGCGGCAATGAGCGAAGCGCGCCAGCAGTCCGGCATCCGGCTTGCGCATGAAAAGCACGGTCGCCACACCGCCGAGTTCGAGCGCTTCCATGACATCGGTCGAGCCGGTGAGGTCGTCGCCATAATAGCTGAGGAGCAGGTTCTGCATGCTCACGCCGCCTTGCCGTCGGCGAATTTCTCGATCGAGCGTGCGAGCTCGACATGGCTTCTCGCAAAGTCCCGGAGCGGGATGCCTTCGACCGCTGCCTGCCAGGCCTGCTGCACGGCGCGCACGCCGGCTCCCGGCCCGTCGGGATGGCTGACGATGCCGCCGCCGCACAGATAGAGCAGATCGACTGTGCGCCCCGTGCGCTCGTAAGTCTCGGGCGCCTGTCCGCCCCACTGGCCGGAGCCGGCCACCGGCAGGGCGCAATCGTCAGGCGAGAACAGCGGCGTCGTCACCGCCTCGAAGGAGCGGATGAAAGACTCGTCCGGTTCCCAGTATTTCGAGCCGATGCCGTTGATCTGGAACTGGTCGACGCCAAGCAGCCGCCAGAATTGCTGCCAGACCTTGAAATCCATGCCGAGGCCGGAATGGCGGGTCAGGATGTCCCAGCCATTGCGATGCGCATGCAGCACCAGCCCGGATCGTTTCCTGAGGTATGCCATGCCGCCGAAGCCGATGGAGTTGATGTTGATCACCGCGCAATTGCCTCCGGCCTCGAGCACCAGATCGTGGTTGCGCATCATCTGGTCGGGATCGGCGTGCGAGATGCCGAAAGCGTACATCACCTTCCTGCCGGTCTTCTGCTCATGGTCGAGGATCAGCGGCATGATCGCCTTGACCCGCTCCCGCAGCGGCGAATAGGCCGGGCTCATCAGCTTCTCGTCGTCCTTGATGAAATCGACGCCGGCCTCGATCAGTTCGCCCACCATCTTGGCCGTCTCATGCGGTCGAAGGCCCAGCGCCGGCTTGACGATCGTGCCGATGATCGGGCGGCCTTCAACGCCGGTCAGCCTGCGGCTGCCGACGAGACCGAATTGCGGACCGGGATGGGCGCCCCTGAATTCTTCAGGCAGCTTCATGTCGACGACGCGGATTCCCGACAGCCCCCTGATCGAATAGGTGCCGCCGATCGCAATCGTCATCAGCGCCGCGAGATCGGTGCCGATCGCGTCGAAAGGAAAGGCAATGTCCACATCGGCGCGCTTGAAGGGACCGTTGCCGGCCTCTGGTATCGAAGGTTGTGCCGCATCGGGCAAAGGCCGGATCGCCAGCACGCGGGCCGCGACGCGCGCCTTCAGCTCCTCCGTCTCGCCAGGCAGCGCGACGAAAGTGCCGGTCGACTGGTCGCTGGCGATCTTGGCCGCCAGCATCTCAATGCTCCCCGAGGTCTCGATGCGGTAGGTGAGGTTGATCATGGCCGGCCATACTCAGTCGCAAGGCAGGAAAAGAATTCCCCGCGCTCCAAATCTGGTATAATGAGTACATAAGCATTGCAAGCAAATCCTGCCTGCGGAGCGCCTTGCGGCAGAGGCGACGGGCATTCCGGAAATTGCAGCCGCGGTGCTAGATTGGGACTGGGTCAAGGGAGTGATTCGCGGCGATGAACCGTTCGGAACCGATCGTCCGGCGCAAGCTTTCCGACGAAGTCTTCGTCAGGCTGAAGCGCCTGATCACCAGCGGCGAATTGCAGCCGGGCGACGACATGCCGTCCGAGCGCGAGCTGATGGAGCGCTTCGAGGTCGGCCGCCCGGCGATCCGCGAGGCGATGCAGGCGCTGAGCAACATGGGACTCGTCGCCATCTCGCATGGCGAACGCGCCAAGGTGCTGCAGCTCACAGCCAAGTCGATCATCAAGCAGGTCGATGGCGCCGCCAAGATCATCCTGTCGTCTTCGAAGGACACACTCGAGCACCTGAAGAGCGTGCGTATCTTCTTCGAGCGCGGCATGGTCAAGGAAGCGGCCGAGAAGGCGACGCCCGAGGACGTGCAGCGGCTGAAGGCAATCGTTGCCGAGCAGCGCGCCGCGCGCGGCGATGCCGAGGCGTTCATCTCCGCCGACATGCGGTTCCACACCCAGATCGCGGCGATTTCCGGCAATCCGATCTATGTCGCGGTCAGCGAGGCAATGCTCGGCTGGCTGAAGGAATATCACACCGAGATGCTGATCTGGACCGGCAAGGAAAAGTTCACCCTGACCGAGCACGAGGAGATCATCGGCTGTATCGAGAAGAAGGACGCCGAACGCGCCGAGAAGGCGATGATCAAGCATCTCGAGCGCTCGCGCGCCCTCTACGTGATGAGCTCCGAGAAATAGCTTCGTTCAGCCGATCCTGACTATGGCATAAGCCGGCATCGTCAGGCGCCCCGCAGCCCTACCCAGGTCAAGCCTGCGCGCACCCGCTCCGTCCCAAATCGTAACCGGACCTGCCGCTTCGCTGGCGAGCGCCGAGGTGTAGACCGCCACGTCGTCCGCTGTGAGGTTTGCCAGCCATGCCGTGACGGCGCCGGTCGGCGAGCGGGCCGCCAGGGCCGCTATGCGATCATCGCTAACGCGCAGGGCGATATGGGTACGGCCGGCCAGCGCGGCGAGCCCCTGCACCGCATGGAAGATCGGTCGCGGCGTTCCTTCCTCGGCGGATTCGCCGGCGGCGGCCAGCACGCCGAACGGCCCCGTGAAGCTGGACACCGTCAGCATCTCGAGCCCGGCCGGCGCCACGCGCGCGGCATAGCCGATCGTCCAGGCGGCAGCGAACAGGCCGGAATGGCGCGGATCGCGATTTGCCATGGCGACGCGCTGGCCGCCGGAATTGTCCTTGGTCGCGCCGCCATAGGGGTTCTGCCGCATGGCAATGGTCGAGGGTCCGATGCGATAAGGCTTTGCGTCATAGATTGCCCGTGTCGACTGGGTGATGAATGGCAGCGCCTCCAGCGATTGCATGACGCTGAGATCGTCGGCCGCATGCACGATCGGGCAGGTGCAATGGCTGACGAAATCGAGTTCGCCGGCCGGAACGCGCTTGCGGTTGAGCTCGGTGAAATAGCTGAACATGCCGCCGCCGAGCCGGATGCCGGGGAAGGCGCGCCGTGCCGCGGCGTAGACATCTTCCATCGGCGGACAGGCCGGCCAGATGCTGCCGGGCGGCGTCGATTGGCGGTCGACCGAAGGCGAGACCGCGATCGCATCGAGCCGCAAACCTGCCCGGCGCACCATCTCCGCGACACCGGACAGTTCCATGTCGAGATCGCCTGCGCATGCGACCACGCATTCGAGTGTCGTCGCTACGGGGAAAGCGGCGGCCAGCCCGGCATGAGTCTGCAAGGCGTCCAGGCCATGGCCGCGTGTCGGATCGTAGTGGAGGAGAAGCTGCTGCGGGCCAAGCTCGGACAGCAGCGGCAGTTTGCCCAAAGCCTCCTCGACGTCTTCCGGATAGATGACCACGCCGATATCGGGCAGTTTCGCGCCGGTCTCGCCAAGTTCGATGCGGACCGGCTCGACGCCGGTCGTCGCGGCAGTCACCTTGGAGTCGGAAGTTATACGCAAGGTAATGGTCTGCCGATTGGTCTGTCCCGCCGGCAGCACATAGGGCCATGGCAGAGCCAGCGGCCGCACATAGGTCTTGTAGGAGGCGTCGGACCAGTTGCGCTGGTCTTCCATCTCGAAAATGTCGCCTTCCATCCGGCATTCGGCGGTAACGCCGGGGGCGACCCGATGGGTAATGGCGCGCATATCCTTGAACGGCTGCCAGGGGTCGATCAGCAGCGGCAGCTTCGCGTCCACCACGCGGCCGTCGGTGTGCTCGACCTTGACCGGGCTGCCGGCGAGGGCGGCGATCGGATGCAGGATGCAGAAGCCGCAGCGATTGGTCTCGAAATCGCTTTCGGGCAGCGCTTTGACGTCGAAGCTGAGACGGCCATCGGCGTAGCCCTCGATGGTAGCGTCAAAGTCGAGCCGGCTGCCGCCTGGCCTTTCGCAGCGTGCCGAATAGCGCGCGGAGAAACGATCGTCGCCCTGTTCGATGACCAGATCCGTCAGCGCCGGCTCATAGGTGCCCCAGTCACGATCGCGCACGATGTAGGCGATGGCGCGCAGCACCTCGATGCCGTCGTGGCGGATGGTGCGCAGATTGCCGTTGACGAAATCGGCGCTGAGCGGGCCGGCGCTGAGCCGGACCGATTCAGTTTCGACCGCACGCGTGCCGTAGAGGAGCAACCGATCCGTGGTCATCTGAGCAGCTCGTCGATGCGCACCGGTTGCCGGCTGGCGGCGCCGGCATAGGCAGCCTCTACCAGCGCGAATGTCTTGAGGTTGTCGGCGCCGGAGGTGGCGGGTTCCTTGCCAGCGGCAAGACAGTCCACCCAATGCTTCTGGATCGCCAAGACGCTTTCCTGGATGTTGTGCCAGGGCCGCGACGCCCAGGGCAGCAGCGGCGGCGAGGCGTTGGTGGCGCTGGTGCCGCTCTTGCCGGTGACTGTGAGCCGGTAGCCCTGCGCCAGCCGGATCGTGCCGTCTGAGCCATCGAGCTCGATCAGCGTCTCCGGAAATGGCTCGGCGGCAAGCTTCGTCGCATAGCTGCAATCGACCACGGAGATGGCGCCGCCTTCATGGTCCATCAGCATCGTCGCCACATCCTCGCCGGCGATACTGGCATTGACCCGCGTGGTGCGCGCGGTGAGGCTCGACACGTCGCCGAGCAGGAAGCGTGCGATGTCGAGGATATGGATGCCGAGGTCCTCGATGATGAAGCGCTTGCCGGTCGCAAGATAGGGCTGGCCAGAAAACACGTCATAGGCCGAGCGGAAGGAGATGCGCCCGAAGAACGGCTTGCCGATCTCGCCGCTGTCGAGGACGGCGCGCACCGCCTGGATCGGCGACTGCCAGCGAAAATTCTCATGCACCATCAGCGGCACGCTGGCGTCCGCGCAGGCCTTCACCATAGCCTTGGCGTCGCCGAGCGACGACGCGAAAGGCTTCTGGCAGATCACGGGCACGCGGTTGGCGGCAGCCATCTCGACCAGCGGCCGATGGCTGCCAACGGTGGTCGCGATGTCGACGAAGTCGAGCGTCTCACCGGCAAACAGCGCGGCCGCATCGCTGTAGCGCTGCTCGATGCCGAACTGATCGCCGACAATCCTCAACCGCTCCGGATCGCGGTCGCAGATCGCCACGATCGAGGCGCCGTCGATATCGCGCCAAGCATGCATCTGGTTGACGGCAAAGAAGCCACAGCCGATCAGCGCTCCGCGCAACTCCGCCATGCTCAACCCACCTTCGCCATCTGCATCAGCGTCACGCGGCTTTGCAGCCGTCGCTGCGCCTGGTCGACGACCACAGCGACGATGATGACGAGGCCCTTGATCACCATCTGCCAGAACGAGCTCACCCCCATCATCACCAGCCCGTCGGAAAGGATGCCGATGACGAAGGCGCCCACGATGGTGCCGCCGATCGTGCCGCGGCCGCCCGACATCGAGGTGCCGCCGAGCACCGCGGCCGCGATGGCGTTCAATTCAAAGCTCTCGCCCGTCGCCGGGTGCGAGGCCATCAGCTCGGACGAGATGATGAGGCCGACGATCGCCGCGCAGAAGCCGGAGAACATGTAGACGAACATCTTCACCATGTTGACGCGCACGCCCGAGATCCGCGCCGCCCGCTCGTTGCCGCCGACAGCGAAGATATGGCGGCCGAGCGGCGTGTAGCGCGCGAGATAGGCCGCGCACAGCGCCACGACGACCAGGATCCAGATCGAGACCGGCAGCCCGAGCAGCTTGCCGGCGCCGAGATAACCGAAGCCGGTGGTGCCGAGCTCCGGTTTGCCGACGAGGTTGGGGAAGGTGCGGCCGTCCGACGACAAAAGCGCAAAGCCGCGCGCGACATAGAGCGTGCCGAGCGTGGCGATGAACGGCGCGACGTTCAGCTTGGTGATCAGCAGCCCGTTGACGGCGCCGATCAATATGCCGACCGCCAGCGTGATCAACGCGATCTCGACGACGTTGAAATAGACGGTGTAGCCGATCTGCAGATCGATGCCGTTGAGCACCAGATAGCCGGCGACCATGCCGCACAGGCCGACGATCGAGCCGACCGACAGGTCGATGCCGCCGGTGATGATGACGAAAGTCATGCCCATGGCGAGGAAGGCGTTGAGGGCCACATGCTTGGCCATCAGGATCAGATTGGCGGCCGACAGGAAATTCGGCGCCGCGATCGAGAAGAACACCAGCACCGCGATCAGCGCGATGAAGGTGCGGAGCTTCATCAGCGTCAGCAGCACGGAACCGCTGGATGCGGATGGCGCGGCAGCCTTGGCTGGAATGTCGGTCATCGGGATTCTCCATGCGCGGGTCCGTGGCCGAGCGCCGATGCGGCGACGATGGCCGCCTCCGTCGCCTCGGCGCGATCGAACATGCCCGTCAGTTTTCCGTTGCTCATCACCGCGATCCGGTCGGACAGCGCCATCACCTCGTCGAGGTCGGAGGTGGCGAAGAGGATGCCCAGCCCATCGCGCGACAGCTTGCGCATCGTGCGGAAGACGTCGGCTTTGGCGCCGACATCGATGCCACGGCTGGGCTCGTCCATCAAAAGCACTTTCGGCCCGGTAAGCAGCGCCTTGCCGATCACCACCTTCTGCTGGTTGCCGCCCGACAGCGACGACACCTCCTGCGCCGGATCGGCGACCTTGATCGCCAGCTCGCGCACCATCTGCGTGACCGCCTGGCGCTCGGCGCCGCCGCGGATATGGAACAGGCTGACGAAGCGCGACAGGCTGGCCAGCGTCAGGTTGCTGGCGACGGACAGGATCGACACCAGGCCCTCGCGCTGTCTGTCTTCCGGGATCAGCGCCAGACCACGCTGGATGCGGCGCGTCGTATCGCGTTCCCTGACCTGGTTTCCGCCGATGAAGATCTTGCCGCTCGCCTGGCCGTGGCGGCCCATGATGCAGTCGAACAACTCGCTGCGTCCGGCGCCCATCAGCCCGTAGATGCCGAGGATCTCGCCGGCGCGCAAGGAGAGCGACACATGGTCGACGGCAAGTCCGCCGGTGACGCGCGGCAGGCAGATCTCCTCGGCACGGAACACCTCCTCGCCGGGTTGATGGCCGTCCGCCTTGGCGAAATCCTTGGCGTCCGAGCCGATCATCTGCCGCACGATCCACTGCGTGTCGACGTTCTTCATCTCTTCCTGGCCGGTGATGCGGCCGTCGCGCAGCACGGTGATGTAGTCGCCGATGCGGATCAGCTCCTCCAGCCGGTGCGAAATGTAGACAATGGCGACGCCGCGCGCCTTGAGGTCGGCGATCACCTTGAACAGGATCTCGACTTCCGCCGCGCTCAGCGCCGAGGTCGGCTCGTCCATGATCAGGATGCGCGCGTCGAGCGAGACCGCCTTCGCGATCTCGACCAGCTGCTGCTGGCCGATGCGCAAATCCTCGACTAGCATGTCTGGCCTTATGCCGGCTTCGAGCTGTTCGAGGAATTCGGCGGCCCGCCGTTCCTGCTCCCTGTGGTCGATCTTGCGGAAGGCGTTGGTCAGCTCACGCGTGGCAAAGATGTTCTCTGCGACCGAGAGATTGCCGAACAGGTTCAGCTCCTGGAACACCATGCCGATGCCGCGGCTGACGGCGTCGCCGGAGGACGAGAACGAAACTTCGTTGCCGTCGAGCAGGATGCGGCCGGCGGTCGGCCTTTCGACCCCGGCGATGATCTTCATCAGCGTCGACTTGCCGGCACCGTTCTCTCCGACCAGCACGTTGACCGCGCCTTTGCGCACCTCGAAATTCGCGTGCTTGACCGCCACCGTGCCGGCATAGACCTTGGAGATGTCCTCCAGCTTCAGGATGACGTCGTGACCGGGCGAGGGGCTCATGGCTTCGGCCCGATCTCGGCCTCCGCCGGTGTCACCAGCGGCAGATCCTGGCCGCCCTCGATGGTGTAGGCGCCGAGCACCTTCGCGGTCCGGCCCTCCAGCCCGTCGCGCGGCAGCTTGGACATCACCGTCTTGCCGGCATAGGCATTGAAGGCCTTGCCGAACTGGGCGAAGTCGATCTGGTTGGTGAAGTCGTTGAACTGCACGAAATCCAGGCTGTCGCGAATGGCGGTCCCACGCATGGCCGGCCCGATCTGCACCCGCGCATCCGCCTTGCCGTCGCCGTCGACGTCGACATCGATGGTGGCCGCGCGCGACTGCGTGTTGGCGGCAACGATCTTGCCTTCGACGCGCACCGCGAAGGTCCATGGCGAATTCGCCTGCTTCTTCGGATTGCCGTATTTTGCGCCGGCAGCGGCGGGATCGGTCTTCGCCAGCGCATGGACCTCGGCGAACGGTCCAGCCTTCTGCTGCAGGTAGGGGATGACCTTCGAGGCCCAGATTTCCTCGACCATCTTATCCGGATTGAAGGCCGAGCTGTTGGCGCTGTCGCCTCCCTGCGCCGACGGCGTCGGCAGGATCTTGCAGGCGCTGAGGCCGATGGCGGCGGTTATCGCGAGGATCAGCCAAGTCTGCCTGGTCGGACAAGTCGGCTTGGTCATGACAATCAAGGGCACCCGGAAAGTGAAATGGAGGCGAGGGACGAACGTGCGTTCGCCCCTCGCTGTGCATCGCGCCGGCTCAGTTCTTGAGCGCGAAGGTCTCCAGCTTGGGAGCATTGTCGCCGTTGATGAGGACGCAGTCCATGAGCTGCTTTTCCTTCTCGGGCGACTTCTTGTTTTTGATGTACTCGTTGGCCTGCTCGACCGCCATCTGCGCCTGAGCGTAGGCGGGCTGCAGCACCGTCGCCTTGATGCCGCCGGAGGTGATGGAGTCGCGCACGTCATTCGAGCCGTCGAAGCCGACGACGATGACGTCCTTGCGGCCGGCTGCGGCCAGCGCCGCGTAGGCGCCCATCGCCATCGTGTCGTTGCCCGAAATAACGCCCTTGATGTCGGGGTTGGCCTGCAGGATCGATTCCATCTTGGAATAGGCTTCGGTCTGGCTCCAATTGGCCGACTGCTGCGCGACCATCTTCAGGTCCGGATAGTCATCGATGACGTCGTGATAGCCCTTGGAGCGGATGCCGGCATTGGTGTCGGATTCCTTGCCGACCAGCTCGACGTAATTACCCTTCTCGCCCATCAGCTTGACGAATTCCTGCGCGCCGAGCTGGGCGCCCTGGTAATTGTTGGAGACGATCTGCGCCACGGCGACACCGGTGGCGTTGATCTCGCGGTCGATCAGGAACGAGGGAACGCCGGCGTCCTTGGCCTTCTGCACGGCGGCGACGGTGGCGTCGGCGCCGGCATTGTCGAGGATGATGGCCTTGGCGCCGCGGCCGATCGCCGTGTCGATCAGTTCCGACTGCTTGTTAGCGTCGTCGTCATGCACCAGCACCAGCGTGTCGTAGCCGAGCTCCTTGGCCTTGGCTTCGGCGCCCACCGCTTCCGCCTTGAAGAACGGATTGTCGTGCGAGGGCGTGATGATGGCAATCAGGTCCGCCGCATAAGCAGGCATCGCGGTGCCGAGTGCGAGCATGCCGGCGAAAGCCGCAAGCGTCATTCTTCGAGTAAGCTTCATGAAGTCCTCCCATTGAAAACCTGCCTCGGACACCGAGGCGATTGTCTGCGCTTCTGAAGACGTCAGGCGGTGCAGGCAGCGCCGCCCGGATTTGAAAGCCTTTCGCCGGCTTTCATCCGAACCGGCGCTCGCTGCCGTTCCCCGCCATCCTCCGCTCCTCCAGCTTCGGATTCCCATAGATCCGAGTGAAAACAGCTAAATCCAACTGGTATGATGAGTCAACCACAAATTCAGATGATATGTACCTGATAGTGGTCCATCTGAGGCCCGCGAGGTATCCCGCCTCACGTGATCCGCTGGATGCTGGCGGCGATCTCTTCCGGCTCGAAAACGCGCTTCCAATCGTCACGCATCAGCACCGGCTTGCCAAATTCGATCGCCTTGTTGCAGGCGTCCGAGAACACGCCCTTGGTTTCGCCGAAAATGACGGCGCCGAGCACGTTCATGTGGCCGAGCAGGAAGTCGAGCGCCGCCTGCCGGTCGACGCCCCGCGCCACAACCTCATCGAGGGCTTCCTTCATGACGACGAGCAGCGACGCGCAGACAGTCTCAGAAAGACCAGGTTCGAGCAGGGCCATCTGCTCGACGGTCACGCGGTGCGAGCGCATCACCGGCGCCCAGATGATGCGGGCGATTTCCTCACCCTTGGCATAGTCCTCCTCCGGGCCCTGCATAAGGGCGCTGACGAAATGCTGCTTGGCCTTGACGCCGCCGAAGAAGTCCTTCTTGGCCGCCATGTCGGTTTCGTCGTTGAAGATCGGCGGATGGCAGGGATGCGTGACGAAGTAGGTAAGGTCGGGGCGCTTGGGCAGATGGCCGGCAAAAGGCGCCGCGGCGTCGAGCACGATCACCATCGTCCCCGGCGCCAGCTTGCTTTCGATGCTCGCCGCGACCTTGCCGATATGCGTGTCGGGAACCGCCAGGATCACGACTTCGGCGCCCGCGAGCGCCTCGTCGACGCTGAGCGTGTCGATGCCGAGACCGCTTTTCAGCCGCTCCTTGCCCGCCTCGCTGATCTCGACATGACGGATCACATAGGGGGAAGCGCGAAAATTGGTCGACAGCCGGTAGCCCATTTTGCCGCCCGCACCGAACAGCGCAATCGTTGTCATCTAACCTGCTCCTGATGTTTTAGGCGACGGTCAATGCAGATCGTCACCTTGTATACTGGTATAATCACCCTACCAAATTGGCAAGAGAAATCTCTGATTCGTCGCTCCCTCACTTCGGCTGGGCCGTTGCCGCGCTCGCTTCCGCGTCGGCCGTTGCATCATGATCGCCGTCTGCAATTTCGACAAACGCACGCCGCGCCAGCGCCTGACGTCCGGCAAGCGCCAGAACCAAGATGACGACAACGCCTTGCACGATGTCCTGCGCGCCCGGAGGCAGGCCGATGATCTGCATGGTGGTGACGATGAGGACGAGCAGGATGCTGGCGAAGAGTGTGCCGAGCGCGGTCGCCGAGCCGCCGAAGATCAGCGTTCCGCCAAGCACCACGGCGGCGATCGACTGCAGGAGATAGGGCTGGCCCATTTCGAGGAAGGCGCCGCCGATATAGGCGCCGAGCAGCAGCCCGTCGAGCGAAGCCAGCACCGACGAGATGATGAAGGCCGACGCGATCACGCGCCCGTTGCGGATGCCGGCGAGCCGTGCCGCGGCGCGGTTCTGGCCGACCGCCGAGAGCAATTGCCCGAATATGGTGTAGCGCAGCACGAAGCCAGTCGCCGCCACGCCGAGGATGGCGATGATCGCCATGATCGGCACGCCCGAAATGCGCCCGGTCGCCAGTTCCTTCAGCGCCGGGCTGACGATGAAGCCCGGTATCGCCTTGTTCGACAGCAGCGTCGCCGTCGCCAGCACATAGCCGGTCGCCAATGTCGCGATGATCGCCGGAATGCCGAGACCGACGACGAGCAGCGAATTGAGCGTCCCGACGGCAAGGCCGAGCAGGATGGCGGCGAGCACGCCGATGGCAAGATTTGCGTCCTGGCCCTTGATGGTCAGCAGCGCGACGAAGGCGCTGAGCGTGATCACGGAGGCGACCGACAGATCGATATTGCCGCGCCCGGTCGTCACCACGAACATCTGGCCGATGCCGACGACCGTCAGGAAGGATGCCGACAGAATGACGCCGGACAGGCTGGACAGGCTGAATCGGTTGGTGACGACGGACAGCACCAGCCACAAAATAAGCACGCCGATCGCCGACCAGATCCAACGGTTCCGTTGCGCCCAGATGCCGAAGCCCGCGAATGCGCTCATGGTTCGCTCCTGCGGTCGGCGGTCAGGCTGCGCAACGTCAGCAGCGCGATCAGGATCAACCCTTGCGTGGCGGCGTTGTAGTCGCTGCTGACGCTGAGCGTGCCGAGCAGCGCGCCGATCAGCGACAGCGTCACCGCACCGGCGACGGCGCCGATCGGCGAGATGATGCCGCCGAGCAGCGAGCAGCCGCCCATCACCACGGCGGCAACGCTGAGCAAGGTATAGGAATTGCCGGAATTGATGTCGCTCGCCGTGTTGATGGCTGTCAGCGACAGGCCGGCGGCGCCTGCAAACAAGCCGGCGATCAGATAGCGCACCAGCGCGTAGCGCGTCGGCGACCATCCCGAGCGGATCATGGCCGCCGGATTGTTGCCGAAGCCGCGCAGCACCACGCCGAGCGGCAGCCGGTCGATGACGAGCACGATCAGCGCCACGGCGGCGATCAGGATGATCGACGTCGGCATAAAACCGATCGACCAGCCGAACAGCGTCGACAACCACTCGGGACTGGCGCCGCCCGGCGTCGGCTGCAGAGCGTAGCCGATGCCGACCCATATGAAGGACGCGCCGAGCGTGACGACGATGGCCGGGATCTTGCGCGCCTGGATGACGCCGCCGAGCCCCGCATAGGCGGCGAGCGCGGCCACAAGCGCCAGCGCGCCGAGCCATGGCTGGTCGTAGAGCAGCGTCGCGCTGAGCACGCTGACAAGTCCTGCGAAGGCGCCGACGCCGAGGTCGATCTCGCTGCCGCCGACGATGAACATCTGCGCCGCCGTCACCAGCACCAGCGACAGCGCCGGCATCAACAAAAGGTCGAGTCCGAAAGTCGAGGCGACCGCCGGGTTGATCGCGATCATGATGGCGAGCACGGCGGCAAGCCCGATGAACGGCGCCGAATTGACCAGCCGGCGCCCGAACCTCGCCATCGCGGTCCGGTCTTTGGCGGCGCTCGCCTGCCTGTCCGCCGATTGCGCGAAGGAGGCGCCGACGATCGCCTGCTCGGTGATCGCCTCGCCCGCCAGTTCCTTCACGATCCGCCCGCCGGAAAAGACCAGCACGCGGTCGCAGGCGAGCAACTCGGCATCCTCGGTCGTGTGCCAGATCAGCGCGCGGCCGCCGCGCGCGACCTCGTTGCAGAGCCGGTAGAAATCCTGCTTGGTGGCGATGTCGACGCCGCGCGTCGGATCGTCGAGCAGGATGACCGGCGTGTCGGCGACCAGCGCCCGCGCCACCAGCGCCTTCTGCTGGTTGCCGCCGCTGAGCTCGGTGATGCTGGACTGAAAGCGCTTCTCGTCCAGCCGCAGGCGGCTTGCGGCATGCGAAGCGGTGTCTCGGTTGGCTCGGTCGGAAACGACAGCTAGCGCGGGGCGGCGGGCAAGCGCGCCGATGCTGATGTTGCCGAGCACGCTCCACAGCGGGAACACGCCTTCCTTCTGCCGGTCGCCGGCGATGAAGCCTGCCTCCGCCCCCCTGGAGACGCCGGCATGCTGCTTTCGCTCGGGCTTGAAGATCGCGTGCAGCAATTCCTTTTGCCCGCTGCCTTCGAGACCGGCCAGCCCGACGATCTCGCCACGCACGATGTCGATGTCGTGGCCAAGCTCGGCCGTCAGCGGCCCGCAGAGCCGCACCAGCACGTCCTGGGAGGATGCGGCCGTGACGGCGTGCTGGTGGACCGGGTCGGCATTGCCGCCCATCAATTGCACCAGCTTGCCGATCGAAGCGTCCGCGGCATGGCCCTGCCAAGCGGTGCGGCCGTTGCGCAGCACCACGACTTCGCTGGCGATGTCGATGATTTCGTGCAGCTTGTGACTGATGAAGATGAAGGCGAGCCCGGCTTTCGCCCGCTCGCGAATGAAGGCCCTGAGCTGCTTCGATCGGTCGAGATCGAGCGAGGATGTCGGCTCGTCGAGCACAATCAGCTTGACGCCCGGCGTCGCCGCAGCGCGCGCGATCTCCACCATCTGCCGTTCGGCGATGGTGAGGTGGCCGACCTCGGCGTCGGCGTCGATGCCGTTGCCGGGAAAGACGGCATCCAGCGCCGCGCGGGCACGGGCGCGGTAGAGCGCGCGCCAGCCCGGCCGGCTTGCGGAATCGCTCGGTGTTTCCAGGAAAAAATTCTCGGCGACAGACAGGTTGGCGCAGAGCGACAGCTCCTGGTGCACCATGCGGATGCCACGCCGCTGCGCTTCGCCGGTGTCGGAGTTGGCGAAAGCCATTTCTTCACCGGCAAAGGAAATCGAGCCGAGCGTCGGCCACATTGCACCGCACAGAATGCGCATCAAGGTCGATTTGCCGGCGCCGTTGCCGCCGACCAGCCCGATCACGTCGCCGGCGTCGACCGAAAGATCGATCCCTGCATTGGCGAGCGTCGGCCCGAAACTCTTGGTGATCCCGCTGAGCGCGACGACGGCTGGCCGGGCAGACGCGGCAGGCGCCGCGGTTGCGGCGCTGTCCTGAGCGGCAACGGCAAGCTGGGACATTCGTCCTCCGGTTCTTCGCAAGGCGAGGATCGGGCGCGGCCGTAGGCGACGCCCGATCCCTGGGCTGGTGCCTTACTTGCTGAGCAGGTTCTGCTTGACCCAATCCAGCGAATAGCTCGGGCTGATGATCTGGCCGCCCGGCAGCTTGGCGTAGTCCTTCAGGTTGCCGGCATCGACCGTCGCCACCGGCATGATCATCAGCTTGGGCGCCTTGGCGCCCTTGAGCAGCGACAGGCCGAGCCAAAAGGCGGCACCGCCGATACCGGGCGTGGTGTTCATCGATACGGTCTGGTAGCCGTTCTTGGCGTTCTCCTCGGCCCACCATTTGACGAAGTCGGTGCCGCCGCCGCCTTCGATGACCGGCATCTTGTCCTTGTAGTCGCCGCCATACTGGACGAAGGCCTGGGCGATGCCGACATCGTCGCTGCCGCCCTGGCCGAGCACGGCGTCGACGTGCGGCAGCGAGGGCAGCACGTTGGCGATCGCCGCTTGCGCCACCGAGGCCGTGGCCTGGCCGTAGACGGTCGCGACCACCTTGATATCCGGGTACTTCGCCAGCACCGACTGCTGCGCGTTGAACATGTCGTTGTCGGGCGCCGAACCCTTCACGCCGCGCACCTGGATGACGTTACCCTTGCCGCCGAGCATCTTGAACACGGCTTCCGCCTGGGCGGCCTTGTAACCCTTGAAGTCGAAATTGAGCTGGTAATTGCAGGGTGCCGAAGCGACTGAGTCGAAAGAGATGACGATGATGCCGGCCTTGCAGGCCTTTTCGATGACGCCGTTGACCGCGGTCTCCGAGGCGGCGTCGACGGCGAGCACGTCGACCTTCTTCAGGATCAGCTCGGCGATCTGGCTGTTCTGCTGCGCGACCGAGCCGTCGCCGTTCATGACGATGTAGTCGGCGATCTGTCCGGCGGCCTTCGCCTCCTTGGCCGATGCCTCGAACGCCTTCACCATCTGGTGCCGCCAGGTATTGCCGTAATAGGCATTGGCCAGCGCGATGACCGGCGCGTCCGGAGACGCCATTGCCGGCAGCGCAGCAGCACTTGCCAGTGCGACGCCGGCCAGCGCCGCAACAATCGAAACTCTCATGTCATTCTCCTCCCAACGAAACGACTGGCTTGGCAGCCCTCAGCGTAGCGCATCTGCTGATGATCACGCTATGTCAGGTACACATTATACCAGCATACCAAATAGGCAAGCGCTTTGCTGGCCTGGGCGAGAACTGCTCAGACGAGGAAGTCCCGTGCCTTCTATCCGCGACCGCGGGCCCAGCGAGTGTCCATCATAGCTGGACCTCACCTGGCTGAGCCGCATAGGCGTTCCGGTCTTCCGCCTGGCGCGAAGCGGTCGCGGTTGTGACGACGTGGCACTGGATGGCGGCCAGTCGCGGGGATGACCCAGCCCGGATTCAAGCCGGAAACAGGAAGGCCGTAGCGGGATCGAAGAAAATCTGCCGGCCCGAAGCGGCATCGGCGCCGCCCGGTTCGGCTGTATCCGAAGTTGGCCTGACATCGATCTCGTCGCCCGACTTCGTACGGGCCACGACTCTTCGGCGATCGCCGAAGAAGGCGGTGTCGACGATCTCGACGGCGAGCGCCGCATTCCCCTCCATGGGCGTCAGGCGGAACGCTTCCGGCCGCACCATCAGCCTGGCCTTTTGGCCGCGGCCGAGCGCATGGGTGGCTTTCACGCCCTTGACGATCGAGCCATCGGCCAACCGCACCAAGGCAACGCCATTCTCTGTTTCGAGATGCTCCGCCGCCAGGAAGTTGGAATTGCCGATGAAGCCGGCGACGAACTCGCTGGCGGGCCTGAGATAGAGGTCTTCGCCGGTGCCGATCTGCTCGATGCGGCCTTCCTTAAACAGAGCGATGCGATCGGAAAGATGCAGCGCCTCTTCCTGGTCGTGGGTGACATACAGGATGGTGACGCCGGTCTCGCGGTGGATGCGGCGGATCTCGGCCTGGATCTCCTGGCGCAGCTTCTTGTCGAGCGCCGATAGCGGCTCGTCCATCAGCAGGATCGGCGGGTCGTAGGCGAGCGCGCGGGCGAGCGCCACGCGCTGTTGCTGGCCTCCCGACAGTGCGCCCGGATAGCGCTCGGCGAATTTTTCCAGGCGCACCAGCGCCAGCATATCGGCGACCTTGCGCTTCACTTCGGCGTCCGGCCGGCGGCGCACCCGCAGCGGAAAGGCAACGTTCTCGGCGACGCTCAGATGCGGGAACAGCGTGTAGCGCTGGAACACCATGCCGATGTTGCGCTTGTGCGACGGCACCGAAAGCAGCGACTTGTCTTCCAAAAGCACGTCGCCCGCCGTCGGATCCTGGAAACCGGCGATCGCATAGAGCGTCGTCGACTTGCCGGAGCCGGACGGCCCGAGAAAGGTCAGGAATTCGCCCTTGGGCACATCGATGGTGACGTCGTGGACGGCGACGAAGGCGCCGAACGCCTTTCTTACCGCGCGAATGGACAGGAATGGCCGGGTCATCTGGATAGTCTTCTGCGAAGGAGTGCGGTGACGATCATCAGGGCGAGAGTGAGGCCGACGAGCAGGCTGGAGGCGGCGGCGACGACCGGGCTCAGATCGGCACGCAGGCTGCCCCAGATTTTCACCGGCAAGGTCTGCAGGGTCGGGCTCGCCATGAAGATCGCCACCACCACCTCGTCCCAAGAGGCGAGGAAGGAAAAGATCGCCGCCGAGAAGATGCCGATGCGGATCGAGGGCAGGGTGATCCTGAGCCTCGCCTGCAGCGGACTTGCCCCGCACACGATCGCCGCGTCCTCGATCGATTTGTCGAAACCTTCGAGCGCGGTGGCGATCGGAACGATGGCGAAGGGCAGCGCCAGGATCGTGTGGGCGATGACGAAGCCGATCGTGGTGCCGGCGAGCCCGATGCGCAGGAAAAAGGCATAGATGGCGATGGCGAAAACCACCACCGGCAGCACCATCGGCGTCAGCAGCAGGCCGCGCAGGAACTGCCGGCCGCGAAATTCGCCCCTGACCAGGCTGAAGGAGGCGAGCAGGCCGATCAGAACCGCGAGGATGGCGGCCATCGCGGCGATCTTCGCGCTGGTCAAAGCGGCGTCGATCCAGGCCGGATCGGCGAGCAGTTCCTGATACCATTTCAGCGTCCAGCCGGGTGGCGGAAAGGCCAGCCAGCGCGACGAGCCGAACGACAACAGGACGATGAAGACCACAGGTAACAGAAGGAAAGCTGCGACCAGCGCAGTGAAGCCGGCGAGCGCCGCGCGTAGCCATCCGAGCCGGTCGTAGTCGAGCAGCATCTCAGAGCCCTCCGGCGAGGCGCCTGGCGCCGACCATGCGCAATTGGATCGCGTAGAGCACCATGGTGACGGCGAGCAGCACGAAGGCCGCGGCACTTCCGAGCCCCCAGTTGAGCAGCGACTGCACCGTCTGCGCGATCATCTCGGCGAGCATCGTGTTCGATGTGCCGCCGAGCAGCGCGGGCGTCACGAAATAGCCGAGCGACATGACGAAGACCATCAGCCCGCCGGCGGCGATGCCGGGCAACGACAGCGGTAGCAGGATGCGGCGGAATGCCTGCAACGGGCTCGCGCCGCAAAGGGCGGCGGCGCGCAGCGTCATCGGGTCGATGGCGCGCAGCGTGCCGACCAGCGGCAGGATCATGAAGGGCAGCATGATGTAGACCATGCCGATGGTGACGCCGGTCAAATTGTTGATGAGCGGCAGCGGCTCGTCGATGACGCCGAGCCCCATCAGCGCCCGGTTGATCACACCGGTGCGCTGCAGCAGCACCATCCAGGCATAGGTGCGGGTGAGGAGGTTGGTCCACATCGACAGGATGATGATGCCGAAGACGATCGAGCCGAGCGCCGGCGGCATGATCGCCAGCATCCAGGCGACCGGAAACGCAACGAGGATGGTCACGACGGTGACGACCGCCGCGACCAGGAACGTGTTGAGAAACACCCGCACATAAGTGCCGCTGCCGAACAGCGCGGCATAGTTCTGCAGGCCGGGCTCGGGATCGGTGACGCTGCGCAGCAAGAGCGCGACCACCGGCACGACAAAGAACAGGCCGACCAGCACCAGGGCCGGCAGGGCGCCGCCGCTGCCGGCCGGCAGGCCGGCAACCGAGCCGCGGCTGAGGGAGTGTGCTTGCATCGAGCGGTTCCCGTCGTCCCGAAGGGGGCGCGGCTTGCCGCGCCTCCTGGGTTCCTGTGGCGCTACTTGGTCTGCCAGGCGTACCAGCGCGTGGCGATCTCGTCGCGGTGCTCGGCCCAGTAGTTCATGTCGAGATTGATCTGACCGTCGACATGCGCGTCGGGCAGCCCTTTCACCACGTCGGCGGGCATTTCGGCCTTGGCCTTGGTGTTGATCGGCGCGTAGCCGCTTGCCTCGGCGAATTTCGCCTGGCCGGTCGGGCTGGTCGCGGCGGCGAGGAACTTCATGGCGCTGTCCTTGTTCTTGGCGCCCTTCGGCACGACGAGAACGTCAGCGGCGGTGAGGTTCTGGTTCCAGGAGACGCCGACATCGGCGCCGTCCTTCTCGAGCGCAAAGACACGGCCGTTCCAGAGCTGCCCGAAGGCGGCCTCGCCGGAAGCGATGAGCTGCTGCGACTCCGCGCCGCCGCCCCACCAGACGATCTCCGACTTGATCGTGTCGAGCTTCTTGAAAGCGCGCTCGAGATCGAGCGGATAGAGCTTGTCCGCCGGCACGCCGTCGGCGAGCAGCGCGATCTCGATCACGCCCGGCGCCGACCACTTGTAGAAGGTCCGTTTGCCGGGATACTTCTTGGTGTCGAACATGTCGGCCCAGCTTGTCGGTTCACCCGAAACCGCGCCCTTGTTCCATGCCAGCACGAAGGAATAGTAGAAGCTGCCGACGGCGTGTTCGTTGCTGAAGCGCGGGTCGAGATCGGCCTTCGGCACGGCGGCGAAGTCGATCGGCTCGAGCAGCCCGTCTTTGGCGGCCTTGATGGCGAAATCCATTTCCACGTCGACCACGTCCCAGGTGACGTTCTTGGCGTCGACCATGGCCTTCAGCTTGCCGTAGTCGGTCGGGCCGTCCTGAAGCACCTTGATGCCGGAGCTCGCCGCGAACGGCTCGGCCCAGGACTTGGTCTGCGCTTCCTGCGTGGTGCCGCCCCAGCTGGTGAACACCATTTCGTCGCCCTTGGCGGCGGTTGCCGACAACAGTCCGGCGAGCACGCCGGCTAAGATCAGTCTCATGTCATTCTCCTCTGATTTCTCTGTTCCGTTTCTTGTTCTTGTCGGTGCACCCTCGGCATGCGTTCTCAGCGCATAACGAAGGGATCGGGGATCGGCTCGTCCGAGGTCTTGATCCAGACCGATTTCGAGCGCGTGTAGTCGCGGATGGCGTCGAGCCCGCCTTCGCGGCCGAGACCCGACAACCCGTAGCCGCCGAAGGGAACGAGCGGCGAGACAGCGCGATAGGTGTTGACCCAGACGACGCCGGCATGGATGTCGCGCGCCATGCGGTGCGCCTTGCCGAGATTTGAGGTGAAGACACCGGAGGCGAGACCGAAAGGCGTGTCGTTGGCTAAAGCCAAAGCCTCGGCCTCAGTGTCGAAGGCGAGCACGCTCAACACCGGCCCGAACAATTCCTCACGCACGCAGGGTAGGTTGCTATCACCGGCATCGATGATCGTCGGCGCATAGTAGAAGCCGGCGCCGATTTCCGGCCGCGCCCCGCCGGTGACCAGCGTGCCGCCCGCGGCGAGGCTTTCCGCGACGATGGTCTCGATCCGGTGGCGCTGGCGCAGGGTGGCTAAAGGACCCATCTCGGTGGCCGGATCCTGAGGATCGCCGATGCGGATCGCTTCGGCCTTGCGTTTCAACCGGCCGAGGAATTCTTGCCTCACGGAGCGCTCGATCAGCAGGCGCGAGCCGGCGACACAGCTCTGCCCGGTCGCCGCAAAGATGCCGGCGACGACCGCATTGGCGGCGCTGTCGAGGTCGGCGTCGGCAAAGACGACGACCGGGCTCTTGCCGCCAAGCTCGAGCGTCGTGTGGGCGAGGTTCTCCGCCGTGTTCCTGACGATGGCGCGCGCCGTCGCCGGGCCGCCGGTGAAGGCGACGCGCGAGACCAGCGGATGGCTCGTGAGGCGCCGGCCGCACTCCTGGCCGAAGCCGGTGAGGATGTTGACGGTGCCGGCCGGAAAGCCGGCTTCGTGAACCAACTCGGCGAACGCGAGCAGCGGTGCCGGGCCGTCCTCGGAGGCCTTGAGCACAACGGTGCAGCCCGCGGCAAGCGCCGGGCCGAGCTTGACCGCCGAGAGGAAGAGCTGCGAGTTCCACGGCACCACCGCGGCGACGACGCCGATCGGCTCGCGGCGGATGGTGACGTCGAGATCGACCTTGTCGATCGGCACATGGACGCCTTCATGCTTGTCGGCCAGCCCGCCATAGTAGCGGTAGTAGTCGCCGACATAGGCGATCTGGGCGCGGGTCTCGCGGATGATCTTGCCGGTGTCGCGCGTCTCCAACTCGGCCAGGCGGCCGGCATTGGCGGCGACAAGGTCGCCGAGCCTGACCAGCAGTTTGCCGCGCGCGGTTGCTGTCATCGACGCCCAAGGGCCGGTGCGCAGTGCGCGATGCGCCGCCTCGACGGCGCGGTCGACATCGGCTTCGGACGCCGCCGGCATCTTCGCCCACGATACGCCGGTCGACGGATCGAAGCTGTCGAAGCTGGCCGACGGCTCGTCGAAGCGGCCGTCGATGAAATTCCTGAAGAGAGCGTCGGTCATGGAGGCTCGCGATCAGAGAAAGGCCGGCATCACCCGGTCGATGAACAGTTGCAGCGATTTCGTCTTGCGCTCGTGCGAAAGGCCGCTGTCGATCCAGATCGAATACTGGTCGTAGCCGAGCGCCTCATAGGCCTTCAGCCGGGCGATCACCTCGTCCGCCTCGCCGATCACCAGGTTCTGGCGCATCTTGTCCGGCGCGTATTGCGGCATGGCCGCGATCTCTTCGGCGCTCAGCGGTTCCAAAATGCCCTGGTGCACCGGCTTCTTGTTCTGGAACCAGGCGCCGAACTGGCAGTAGAAGTTCGACAGATCCTGGCTCAGCCGATCGGCATCGGCGGCGTCGTCGGCGACGAATGTGTGCATCAAGAGCATGATTTCCGGACGCGGGATTTCGGGATGCGCGGCGCAGGCGGCGTTGAAACGCTGCATCAGGCTCGCCACCTCGTCGTCGCCGGACGCCAGCGGCGTGACCTGCACCTTGCATTGGTTGGCGACCGCGAAGTCGTGCGAGTTCGGGTCGCGCGCCGCCACCCAGATCGGCGGGTAGGGTTTTTGCACTGGCTTCGGCGAGGAGGTGGTCGAAGGGAACTGCCAGAACTCGCCGGAGAGCTCGTAATCGCCGTCCCAGAGGCCGCGGATCGCCGGAATGATCTCCCGCATGCGCTGGCCGGCTCCCCAGGCGTCGAGCCCCGGGAAGACACGCTGGTATTCGTAGCTGTAGGCGCCGCGCGCGATGCCGATGTCGAGCCGGCCGCCGGTGATGACATCGGCCATCGCCGCCTCGCCGGCAAGCTTGATCGGGTGCCAGAAGGGCGCGATGATGGTTCCTGTGCCGAGACGGATGCGGCTGGTTCTGGCCGCCAGATAGGCGATGTTGATGAACGGATTGGGCGAGATGGTGAACTCCATCCCGTGATGCTCGCCGATCCAGGCGGTCTCGAAGCCCGCCTCTTCCGCCAGCAGGACCAGCTCACCCAGCTCGCTCAACAACTCCGAATGCGGCTTGGCTAGATCCGAGCGTTCCATATGCACGAAGAGCGAGAACTTCATCCCTGGTCACCTGTATTGAGGGCGACGGTCCTGGCGAGCGGCCTTACCTCGCCTTCGACCTCATTGCCGACATAGACGCCGAATGCGTCTTCGGTGCATTCGCGCACATAGCGGGTGAGCATCGAGCGAATAGCCGGATCGGCGATCTTCAACCCGTCGATCGCGTCGATGTCGATCAGCCGGATGCCGCGATCGCTGGAAGCCGGCACGTCGAAGGTACCGCGATAATAGACATGCGTGCGCGAGGGGTTGCCTGCGTCGTCCCATACGGCGAAGAGGAAGCCGAGCTGGGCCTCGATGGCCTTTGCGGCCAGAAGTCCGTTGAGGCTCTTGCCGTCGCTTGCCGAGCCAAGCCCCCGGCCGCGCGGCAGTTCGAGGAAGCCGTCCGTGGTTTCCAGGAACAGTATGCGGCCGCCGTTTTCGAGGATGGCGCCGACATCGGTGCCGGGCTGGGCGGCGGCCAGCGCCTCCTGACTAAGGCCGGGCGTGATGTAGGCGCCGCGGCAATAGCCGAGAGGCTGCGCGGAATTGTGCTGGAAGTCGCGGACGCGGCCGATCAGGATCGAATGGTCGCCCGCCTCGACCAGCCGCTCCATATCGCAGTCGAAGGTTGCGACCGAGCCGTCGAGAACCGGACTGCCGGTCTGCCCCGGACGCCAGTCGACCGAAGCGAATTTATCCGCAGCCTTCGAGGCGAAGATGCCGGAGGCCGCCTTCTGGCTCTCGTTCAAAATGTTGATGGCGAAGCTCTTCGATGTCGCGAACACGGGATGACCGAGCGCCTTGTGGGCGATGCAGACCAGCACCAGCGGCGGATCGAGCGACACAGAGGTGAATGAGTTGGCGGTGAAGCCGCGCGGCTCGCCTTCCGAGCCGATCGTGGTGACGATGGTGACGCCGGTTAGGAAGGAGCCGAGCGCGCGCCGGAACTCGCCGCTGTCGAAGCTGGCACCCGCTGCTGCTCCGTCGCTCGGCTCCAAGCCTTCACCTTCGTTGAGGAACTCGACGATGTGCCGTGTGGCGAGGTCGGGTGCCGCGACCGCCATCATGTGCCTCTGACCAGGAAGCACGCTGCAGCGGCCACGCGGCGCGAGCCTCGCCATGGCGGCCGACATTTCCGGCGAGGAGTTCTTGTCCTCGGAGCCGGTGATGAACAGGGCCGGCATGGCCAGGGTCTGCAGGCGCTCGGCGTGGTCGCTGTCGGCGCGGGCGAACAGGCGATAGGTGCGGGCGTAGCCTTCGGGGTCGACCTCGCTCAACGCCGCCGCCGCCTTCCCGGCGGCCGCCGTGAGCTCGGCTGGAACCGGATCGCCGAACCAGCGGGCGATGGTCTGGGCGACCCCCGCCGCATCGCCGTGGCCGGTGAGCGCCGCCGCGCGCTTGCGCACCGCTTCGGCGAGTTCAGGCGGACGCCGGAACACGGCGTTGAGCGAAACGACACGGCGGATGCGCTCCGGCGCTTGGAGCGCGAGTTCCTGCGCAACCAAAGCCCCCATCGAGTGACCGATGACGGAAACCTTGTCGAGGCCGAGATGATCGAGCAGCCGGATCGCCTGCCCGGCATAGTCGGCGAGTTCCGGATCCTGCGGCGGCAGCGGCGACTGGCCGTGGCCAAGCATGTCGATGGCGATCAGGTCGAAGCGGCCGGCCATTCGCTCGATCTGCGGCTGCCAGATCGTCGCGTTCATGCCGACGCCGTGGATGAACAGCACCGGCGCGCCCGATCCGGCGCGGATGAAGCCGGTTCCGTCGGGCGTGGCGGCCCGGGTCCATCCAGGTGCGACGGCGTCAGCCATGCAGGTCGCCCACTTCCTTGAGGTCCTGATAGCGGTCGCCGATGCGATGGTGAGGACGGCCGCCGATCGAAGCACCGAGCGCCACGACCAACTCGTCGGGCGCCGGTGCGTCGCCGATCTGGAAATGCACGGTAAGATAATGCGAGCGGCGGCCCTCGTCGTTCTTGTCCATCAGCGGGATCATGATGGGTGTGTTCGGCCCGCCGCGCAGATTGGTGAAGGCGAGATAAGTCTTGGCGCCGACGGCGCGGCGATAATGATTGCCGAAGTGCAGTGTGTGGATCAGCGCCGAGGCATGCTCGACCTCGCCCGACGTGCCGCAGATCGCGGCCTTGCCGTAGGCCTCGATCGCCTCGGCCGAGCCGGCGGCGGCAACGATCTCGCTGGTCAGGGTTTCTCCAAGCACCGGCGCAAAGGCGCGGATCTCGGGCGAAAGATCTTCGATGAAGCCGCGACCCGCCCAGGGGTTCGTCAGCACGGCGGCGACGCCGATCAGGCGCAGCGGCCTGGGAGCTGCCTTGCCGCCTTCGATCAGCGTGTTCTCGCTGTAGGTGACGATCTTGCGAATGGCCGGCTGCATCGAAACCTCTGTCGGGTGGCGCTCGACAGAGCGCTATTTCCTCTGTCGTCTTATGGTATACCATACTATGGAGCGCCAGATATCTTGTCAACCGGCCATGGAATCTGTTTTCGTGGCGTGGAGGGAGCAGAGACATGCAGGACGACACGCTTCGCATCGATCGCAGCGCCAAGACCTTGAGAACATTGGCGCTCGAGCGCATGCGCGAGGCCATAATGGATTTTCATTTCCAGCCCGGCGAAAGGCTGGTCGAGCGGCCGCTTTGCGACCAGCTTGGCGTCAGCCGATCGGTTGTGCGCGAGGTTTTGCGGCAACTGGAGGCGGAGGGCCTGGTGCAGATGATCCCCGGGCACGGTCCGGCGGTTGCCAAGCCGGACATCGGCCGCACCGACGAGATCTATGAGCTTAGGGCTTTGCTCGAAGGCATCGCGGCGCGCGCCTGCGCGCAATCGGCTACCAATGGGCAGCTGGCCGTACTGGAGCACGCCCTCAGCGAGCTCTTCGAGGCCTGGGCCTCGGGGAAACCGCCGGCGGTGATGCGCGCGACGACGAAGTTCTACGAAGCGCTGTTCGAGGCTGCGGACAAGCGTGTCGCCTGGGAGATCGTCAGCGGGTTGAATGTGCGCATCAACCAGCTGCGTTCGATGACGATCGCCTCGGCAAACCGGCGCGAGCCGGCGATCGCCGAGATGAACGCGATCATGGATGCAATCCGGGCGCGTAAGCCGCAGGAGGCCGAAGCCGCGGCACGGCGCCACGTCGAATCCGCCTGGAAGATCGCCCGGGACAAACTGCGCCTTGATCCTCTCTAAAGCGCCTCGCGCTGAAACGGATTCAGGCGACACGCTTTCGCGCAAATCCCGCCCGGCTAGATTTCCGATTATGACGGTATCGGGAACCGCTTAGAGGAAAGCTGTGTCAGGCGAGTTCCGTCACGGCTCCTATACGACGGTAAATGAAGGGTTCGTCCGCCGCACTGTCTGCCGAGGCGCGGCGCGTTTCGTCGATGAGCATGGCCATGCGGGCGTGGATCGGCGACTTGATGCAGACCGGATCCGTCGCAGCGGCATCGCCGGCAATCGCCATCGCCTGACATCTGCAGCCGCCCCAATCGATCTCGCGCCGCTCGCAGCTTCGGCACGGCTCCTGCATCCATTCGGTCCCGCGGTAGGCATTGAATGCGGGTGAATTGGTCCAGATCTCGGCCAGCGAGCGCTCTCCGAAACGCTCGAAGCGGAGCGAAGGGATGGTCTGCGCGGCATGGCAGGGCAGCACCGTGCCATCGGGCGTCACCATGAAGGCGTCGCGCGCCCAGCCGCCCATGCACGGCTTGGGATAGACGGCGAAATAATCCGGCGGGACGAAATCGATGTTGATGATGCCGGCAAGCCGTTCTTGGGCCGCCGCGACGATCTCCGCCTGCCGCTCGACCGCTGCGCGTTCGGGCATCAGCGCATTGCGATTGGCCAACGCCCAGCCGGCATACTGCACATTCGCGATCTCGAGCCGCTCGGCGTCCAGCGAAAGGGCCAGATCGATGAATTCCGGCACTTCCTCGATGTTGTGGCGATGGATCGGCGCATTGATGGTGAGCGGCAGCCCGGCCGCGCGGCCGCGGCGTGCCGTCTCCAGCTTCTTTTCGTGGCTGCCGCTGTGGTTGCCGATACGGTCGGTGGTCGCCGGACGGGCGCCCTGAAAGCTTAGCTGCAGGTGGTCGAGCCCGGCTTCGGCAAAGGCCTCGATGCGGCCCTCGGCAATGTTGATGCCGGCGGTAATGAGGTTGGTGTAGACACCGCGCGCCGAAAGCCCGGCGATCAATTGCTCGAGGTCGCGGCGCAGCGTCGGCTCGCCGCCGGACAGATGCACCTGCAGAACGCCGAGATCGGCGGCCTGCGAGAAGAGATCGAGCCAAGTCTGGGTGTCGAGCTCGCGATTGGCCTTCAGCAATTCAAGCGGATTGGAGCAATAGGGGCACTGCAGCGGGCAGCGATGCGTCAGTTCCGCCAGCATGCCGATCGGAGGCAGAAGGGGTTCGCTCATAGCTTCACCAGCAGCTTGTCCGACCATTCCTGCAGGAAGGCGATGACATCGGCGGCCACGGCCTCCTGTTCGGCATCATAATCGGCGGCAAGACCGGCGATGATGTGGCTGACCGAGGACCGTCCGTCGCAGCGGCGCAATATGTCGAGACTGATGTCGTTCGGCCAGAATACCTTCTCCGGCGAAAGCACGGCGAAGCCCTGCCGCACGGGATCGTATTGCATACGCACGTGCCTCGGCAGCGATGGCACCGATCGTAGCGACACGATGGCTCTTTCACGCAGCGCCATCATCAGGTTGCCTCCGGCCGGAAGGCGCCCGGTGGAAGGTTTCCCGGCGCGCCATAGGCGTGTTGAAGCGCATCCAGCATGGCCCACAATATATCGCATTTGAACACCAGCGCATCGATCGCCTGCTGCTGGCGCTCGGCCGTGTCGGCGTGGCCGAGCACATAGGCAAGGGCGAAGTCGGCGTCGCGCGAGGCCTGTTCGGGCCGCCGGCTGAAATAGGCCAGCGTGTCCTCGGTGATGTAATCGTATTTGGCCAGCATCGCCGGTACCCGCTCGCCGATGATCAGCGGCGAGAACATCTCGGTCAGCGACGATGCGACCGCCTCCAGCAGTGTGCGGTTCGTGCAGAAGGAAAGGTAGGCGCCGACGGCGAAACGGGTCGCCGGCAGCGCCAGCCTTTCGCTCTTGACGGCTTCGGCATCGAGCCCGAGCGAGGTCGCCAGATGCAGCCAGCGAGCGATGCCGCCGCTCCAGCCGTCTTCGCCGTCATGGTCCTCGATGCGTTTGCGCCAGGCGGCGCGAAACGCCGGATCCTCGGCATGTGCCAGGATCATGGCGTCCTTGCGCGGAATGACGGCCTGATAGCAGTAGCGGTTCAATGCCCAGGCCTGCATTTCGGCCTTTGTCAGGACGCCACTGGTCATCCTGTGATGGAAAGGATGGCGGTTGTGATAACGCTCGGCACCGACCTGCCGCAGCACCGCCTCGAGCTCGCTCTTTGACAGACCATCTCGCGCCGCGTCGTGGAAGTCGCTCAAAATTCCATCTCCATTCCGTCGCTCCCGATTTCCCAGCCAGCCGCTTTGACCGCCGCGTGTTCGGCGGAATTCTCGTCGAGAACAGGATTGGTATTGTTGATGTGCACGAAGACGCGGCGGCCGATCCTCACATCGGCCAGGGCGGCGATCGAACCCGCTTCTCCAGATATTGCGATGTGCCCCATGCGCGCACCGGTCTTCTGGCCGACGCCGGCGATGATCATCTCGTCGTCTGTATAGACGGTGCCGTCGAACAGAAGGCAGGCGGCATCCGCCAGACGCCTGCGCAGCGCGGCATCGATGCGCGCGCAGCCGGGAATGTAAAAGACAGCGCCACGACTGCCAGCCCCGCTGATACGCACGCCGATGGTATCGCCCGTGTCGGAGCTGAAATCGGCGCTGGGATCGCCCCTCTCCTCGAGATAGAGCGCGACCTTGCCGGGCACGGGAAAGGCGTCGACGACCACGCCGGTCTCCTGGCCGTCCGCGTTGCAGATCGCCAGTTCCTCCGTTGGCGCCAGAACGCGGCGCGGCACGATCGCCGGATCGAGAACGTTGAAGATCGAATTCGTCGCCAGCGTCGCCAGCACCTGTGCCGTTGCATAGATTGCGAAGGGCTGCCGCTCCCGCAGGCTGAGCAGGCCGGCGATATGGTCGACGTCGCCATTGGTCAGCACCACCGCGCGGATGGGCGTCGAGCGCAGCGGCGCATCGGCCGCGGGCTGCAGTTCAGGCGTTTGCGCAATCTGCTGGCGAATGTCGGGCGACGCGTTGAACAGAACCCAGCCTGTCCCGTCCGCCGATACGGCAATGGACGACTGGGTCCGCGGATGCACGCCGACCATGCCGCTCCGAGCCGAGCGGCTCAGGCGATAGTTGCAGTTCCATTGCGGAAAGCCGCCTCCCGCCGCCGAGCCTATGATCTTCACGCGCATGGCGATGTCTGCTCCGCGGCCCATTTGACCGACGCCAAATTGTCGGCGGCAAACGGCTTCGCGCCCGCGTTTCCCGCGGCAACCCCCGTCGCGACGACCTTAAGCGCCAAGGGGATGCATGCCCCCGTAGCCAGGGACACGCACCGCTGCGGCCTACTTCCTGGGAGGCGTTTCAGCAGGCAGATACCGCGAAATCTCGAAGCCCGCGGCAACCTGGCACATTGTCGGTTTCTTCCAGCTCTTCTTCTTCATCGCATTCTCCTCTTTAGCCAGCCCGAAGGGACCGGTCGTCATTGACGCCATTGGGGGCAATACAATGGCTCGTCCATCACCTCACAAATGGACAAATGAAACACTGGGTTCTCAAACAGCCAAAAACAAAGGAACAAAACACAACTGCCTGGCTCAAGGATCAGTTCCTTACCTCCATCTCTCTCCCCTTCGATCAAGCTCACCCCGGCGTCGGCGTGATCGGGTTGTCATGTTCGTCGATCAGCGGCACGTTGTAGTCGAGCAGGAGCTTGTTGATCTCTGCCTGGTTCTCCCGGATTACCTTGTTGAGCGTACGCTTCCATTCCTGGTCGGATGGACGTACTCCCATGGTGATGCGATAGGACATGCGCGAGCCGGTCTTTTCCTTGACCAGCGGGACGATCGCAACATTCGCCCCGAGTTGCTTGGCATAGTAGCCTGCCATCGGTCCCCACAGGATCGCCGCGTCGATCTTGCCGGCGAGTAGGTCTTTGAGCACAACCTCGCCCATCGATGGGGTGACGCGCGTATCGACGGCAAGCGGGTAGATTTTCGCCGTTCGCAAGAGTTTGTTGGCGGCCATGTTGGCGGTCGGCGGCGTTCGTTCGACGACGCCGATCCTCTTGCCGGTGAGTTTGGGATCCTCGATCGTCTCGACACCCTCGAGGGCGTCGCCCTTTGGATGCACAAGCACATAGGAGGAGCGGTAGTAGGCATTGGTGTTCTGCACCAGCTCATCACCCTGGGCGTAGCCCATGATGACGTCGCACCGGTTGGCTGCAAGCGTGTTGCGCACGAAGCCGATGACGGTAGGAAACCATGTGTAGGCGACCGACTTCCGCCCCGTCTTCCTTGCAACCAGTTCGGCCAGCTTGTTTTCCAAGCCCTGGCCGTTCTGGTCCGTGAACGGCATGTTCGAAGGGTCGGCGCAGACGCGCAGAATGTCGGGATCGACCAGCTCTCCCGCGGCGCCGAGACCGGCGCCCTGCGCTCCGGCGTTTGACGGCGACAAGGCGAGCCCGCCGAGGATCGGCAGGATAACGCGCAGCCTCGATGGGACGCGGCCGGCCATGTCATCCACCCATGCAGGATGCTTCGGCATCCTTCGCCGCTTGAGCTTTGTCTTCGTGCTTGGGCGGCCTGCCGCGAGGTGCCGCGCCATCGGCCCGGGCGCGCAGATAGACGTAGAGGTCATCCAGGTAGCAATAGACGTTCTTGTTGTCGCCAAAGGCAGGCATGACATTCTCCTTACCGCTGCCGACATTCTTGCGGCCCTGGGCGACGATCGAGAGGAAAGTGGGGTAGTCGATGTTTTTCAGGCTGTTGGCCAGGGCCGGCGCATAGCTCGAACCCGTCCCGTCCTGTCCGTGACAGACATGGCAGTCCGAGTGATAGCGGCGATAGCCGCTGAACGTGTACCAATCCACGTTTCCGTTTTCGATCTTGAAGGTCGGGTTTCCATCCGCGTCGAAATACTTGCCGCCTTCTTCCTTCACCGCCTTGGCCTTTTCGGCGCTGTCCTCGGCCTGCGCGAGATTTGAGCTGGCCAGAGGCAGAAGACCCAGGGCGAGGACGGAAATTGCGATGCGGACAGACATTCAGACGCTTCCTTCATTTGCCAAGGATCAGGGTTTACCGTCGCGAAGCGGCATCGATCGATGTTCGGGTGCGCGGCGAGATCGAGAGCCCGGCGGTGGTTTAGCCGGGGAGCCGGGCTCTCTTGTTTTCAAGCCGGTCTTAACGGTCGTAGCCGGATATCAATCCGGAAGACCGAAGACGGTGAGCTGGCCGCCCAGCGTCGTGTAGTCGGCAAGCGCTGCGTAGCCGCCGACCGCTCCGAGACCGGCGGTACCAACGACCGCGGCCTGATCGCCTTGCGCGCGGCCCTGATCGACGGCGCCATGCCAGGCCGCGGCTTGGTCGGGCGAAAGCAATCCGCCTGCCAGACCGATACCGGCCCATCCGCCGACGCCGGACAGAACGGCGATGTACTGCTTGCCGTCGTGCTCGAAGGGCGTGACATTGCCGATGATGCCGGACGGGGTCTTGAACTTGTAGAGTTCCTTGCCGTGCTCATCGACTGCCTTGATGTAGCCTTCGAGCGTGCCATAGAAGATGATGTCGCCAGCGGTCGCCAATGCGCCCGACCATACCGAGAACTGCTCGGGCTTCGACCAGACGATCTCGCCCTTGGCCGCATCCCAGGCAATGAAGTTGCCCATGTTGCCGTCACCGCCAGGCGCGGGATACATCGACACGGTGGCGCCCACATATGGCTGACCGGCCGTGTAGCTCACCTTGTAGGGCTCGTAGTCCATGCAGACATGGTTGGTCGGCACGTAGAACAGCCCGGTCTTCGGCGAATAGGCGGCCGGCTGCTGGTCCTTGGTTCCAAGCGCCGCCGGACAGATGCCCGTCGAGTTCGTGTCCTCACCGTTCTGCTGGGTCGAATATTTCGCCACGACCTGCGGGCGGCCATACTCCTTGCTCTTGGGGTCCATGTTGACCTCGGTCGCCCAGTTCACCGCAGGATCGTACTTCTTGGCAACGAGAAGCTCGCCGGTGGCGCGATCCATGGTGTAGGCAAAACCGTTGCGGTCGAAATGCACCAGCACGTCGTGCTTTTTGCCTTTGACGTCCATGCCGTCGACGAGGATCATCTCGTTGATGCCGTCATAGTCCCATTCGTCGTGCGGGGTCATCTGGTAGGCCCATTTGGCCACGCCGGTGTCGGCATCGCGGGCGAAGATTGTCATCGACCAGCGATTGTCTCCAGGGCGCTGGACCGGATTCCACGTCGAGGGGTTGCCGGTGCCGTAGTAGACGAGGTTCAGCTTGGGATCATAGGAATACCATCCCCATGTCGTGCCGCCACCCGTCTTCCACTGTTCGCCTTCCCAGGTATTCGTGCCGGAGTCCTTTCCCACCGGCTTGCCGAGATGCGTGGTCTTTTCGGGATCGATCAGGGTGTCCGCGTCCGGACCTTCCGAATAGGCCTTCCAGGCGAGCTTGCCGTCCTTCAGATTGTAGGCGGCCAGCCAGCCGCGGACGCCGAATTCAGCGCCGGAGACACCGACGAGAACCTTGTCCTTGACGACCACGGGCGCGGACGTGCCGGACTCGCCCTTTCCGCCGTCAGTCTGTTCGCCGTTCTTGACTGACCAGATGGCCTTGCCGGTCTTGGCATCGAGCGCGACCACGGTGGTGTCCGCCTGGTTAAGAAGGATCATCGCCGGGCGGTCGCCATCGGCAGGCGCATAGGCAACGCCGCGATTGACCGTGTCGCAGCACATGATCGGAATGACGTTCGTGTCTTGCTTGGGCTCGTACTTCCAGAGGATCTTTCCGTCATTGTTGAGATCGAGGGCATAGACGGTGTTCGGGAAAGGCGCGTGAACATACATCACATCGCCGACAATCAGCGGTCCGCCCTCGTGGCCGCGCAGCACGCCGGTCGAAAAGGTCCACTTGACCTGCAGGTTCTTCACGTTCTCCTTGGTGATCTGCTTGAGCGTGGAATAACGGGTGTTGGCGTAATCACCCGTCTGCATAACCCAGTCTTTCGGGTTTTTGGCCATTTTCGCGAGCTCTTCGTTGGCTGACGCCGGATAGAGCGAGCCGAGCGATAATAGCGCCGAGGTCGTCATAATGTAGGTAGCTTGCGTAAGTGCGCGCATCAAAATCCTCCCAGGTTAACAACGGGAATCGATCGTCAAGCCCGCCACGGGCAGTCCAAGCGAGTCATTTGGGAAGTATTTCCGGCAGCGTGTCACGACCTAAACCGAACCAATAGAGGAGCGTTCCTATCCTCTACCCAGTTCAGTCTAGCCTTCACCCACCCAATTGGCCTACGAAGACTGCCGCCGTTCCCTATAATAGCGACATCCTTGAAGCCGGAAACAAGGTAAGGCTATGTCATTCAAAAATGCCAGGCAAGAAAAAACCCCTGCGGAAATTTTGCACCGCAAAATCGTTATGTTGCGTCGCAAAACATTGAAGAACGGGAGAGAATTCCAGTGTTGATGGAATTGCATGGCATATTCTTGAGCGGGCTCCATGCAAGATTACCTAGGATGTCCGTATTTCATCGTGATACATATATTAGCTTTATATGGTGATATTTCGGAGGATACGAGCGAGGTGTCGTTTGTCGATATCAGTATTGAGATAGATTTTAAAAGAGGCCGAAAAGGAGCACCGTTGGGTGGGTTATGCAGCTGCCGTGAAACGTCATTGCCGGTTGGCGAGGCATTCCTCCTTTGGTCCTATATGGAGGCGATGAGAGGTTGACCGGGCTCGCGGCATGTCGCCAACTGGCCGCGACGATGTAGCCTCGATGCACCATCATCCGGCAACTGGAGGAGCTCTCATGATCAGATATGTTGGACTCTCGATCCTGCCGCTCCTGCTTGCATCGACACCGGCCTCTGCCAACCCAGCCGGCACTGCGGAAGACTACCCGACGGCCACGATTGTCGACTATGTGCTTGGCTGCATGCAGACGAATGGCCAGACGCGTCAGGCATTGGAGAGTTGTGCCTGCTCGATCGACGTCATCGCCTCGATCCTCCCTTACGACCATTATGAGAGGGCCGAGACCTTCAAAAGCATGTCGTTGACGACAGGCGAGAATGCAGGCCTGTTTCGCGAGAGCGCGCCGGCAAGAGCCGCGCGCACCGAGTTGAAGCGTGCGCAGGCGGAAGCCGACGTGCGTTGCTTCTAACTTTCTGATGCCGCCCGCGGCAGGCAATCAGGTCACGCCCGGGAATTTCTGGTGGAACGACTGCAACAGTCCGCTGATCGCCTGCTGGCTGCGGTGTTGCCGTGGCAGCCGCACATCGAAAATGCCGAGCACATGCGCAGGCCGCGGCGCAAGCACGATGATGCGGTCCGACAGCGTCAGGGCCTCGGCCAGATTGTGCGTCACCATCAAGGCGGTCGTAGGCCGCGCAGACCACACGGTCAAAAGCAGGCGCCGGAGCTGCTCGGCCGTCCGCCCATCGAGCGAGACAAAAGGTTCGTCCAGGAAAAGCATCGCCGGTTCGTTCGCGAAGGCCCTTGCAAGCGCTGCCCTTCGCGCAAGCCCGAGCGAAAGCTCCGCCGGATAGAGCGAGCGCATGCCGGCGAGACCGAGGGTGTCGAACAACCCGTCGAGATTTTTCGTTCGCAGGCTTTTCGGCAATGCCAGTCTGACATTCTGCTCGACTGTCCGCCACGGCAGCAAGGTGGGTTCCTGAAACACGGCGGCGATGCCGCCCGAGCCGCCTTCGGGCAGTTGGAAGGAGCCGGAAAACTGCTTGTCGAGCCCAAGCAGGATGCGCAGCGTCGTGGTCTTGCCGCAGCCGGACGGCCCGAGCAGGCAACCGAATTCGCCTTGACGGACCTCGAAGGAAAGATCTTTAAGCGCCGTCACCGAGACGCCTTGCGCGGATCTGAAGGTCTTTTCGGCGATGTCGACCCTAAGTGGGACGGCGGCGCCAACGGGCTGCATGTCGTTCAACGGGCTGCACCAGAAGAAGTTCGATGACAAGCATCACCGCCACGAATGCCAGCGTGTAGGCAAGAATGGCAGCGACGTCGAAAAGCTGGAAATAGAGATAAATCTGGAAGCCGACACCATTGGAGCGGCCGAGCAGCTCGACCACCAGAACGATCTTCCAGATGAGGGCGATGCCGGAACGCGAGGCCGCGGCCAGATAGGGCTGCAATTGCGGCAGCAGGATATGGCGAACGCGGTCGAGGAAACCGAAGCGGTAGACAGCCGCCATTTCGGCGTAGCTCGGGTCCAGCGCCCTGGCGCCCTCGCGCATGGTCACCACGACATTCGGGATCTTGTTCACGGCAACCGCGCCTATCGCCGCCACGTCGTTGAGGCCGAACCAGATGTAGGCCAGCACGATGATCACCAGCGCGGGGATGTTGAGGAACAGGATCACCCAGGGATTGAAGAACCGGTCCGCGCCGCGGTGGCTGCCGAGGAGAATGCCGATCACCGATCCGACGATCATCGCGACGATGTATGCCGCGGCAACCCGGGCCAGCGTTGTGCCGAGATGATAGAACAGATCGCCGCTCGCAGCCTCTCTCAGCAATACCTGCCAGACTTGTCCCGGTCCGGGAAAGGCACGGCTCGGCCAGGCATTCGCCGCCAGGCTCCACAACAGGCAAAGCCCTAGCAGGGAGATCGTCACCGTCAGCGCGGGTATCAGCGTCGCCGCGGGGCCGGAACGGCCGGACATGCCGGCTGTCTCACCAAGCGTGCGCCCTCCGGTATCCCTTGCGGTCATTTCGGGGGCTCCTGCCAGAACGTGCCCGGTGCCATCTCCGGTGCGCTGCCGACCAGTCTTTCGCCGCCGATCCCGGCCAGCACCCGATAGAGCCTGCCGGCATCGGCCGCTTCCTCGGCGCCCGGCCGCCTGGGGATGCCCTCGCGATAGCGGTCGCGCAGCTTTGCCAGTTCCTTGCCCTCTGCTCGGACGATCGGCGCAAGACGCAGCCACTCTTCGTCGGACTTGGCCAGCAGATCCCTGGCCTGGGCGGAAGCCTTGAGAAAGCCGCGGACGACGTCCGGATTTTCGATCGCCCATTTGTCATGGAACACATAGCCGAGCGCGGACACCGGGCCTGCAGCTCCGAGCGCGTGCGCTGCGTCGTCCGCGCCGAGCAGCCGACGAAAGCCGTTGGCCTCGAGCCGGGCGCAAAAATGCCAGAAATTGAGCACCGCATCGAGTTCGCCCTGAATCGCCTTTTCGGAAATCAGCGGCGGGGCGCCAAAGACGACATCGCTGATCGCCGGCAGGTCAAGGCCGTGGTCGCGTCTGGCCAGCGCCTGTATCAGCAGCCAGCTCTTGTCGAGAGGTCCGCCGGCGACGCCGATCTTCTTTCCCTTGAGGTCGGTGATCGTGCGCACCGGCGATGCCTCCTTCACCATGATCGCCCCGACGGCCGTCGAATAGGGGGCCATTGTGACATCGCCACCGTCCGAGCGCTGTCGCGAGACCCACAGCCAATCGGTCACGATCATATCGATCGCGCCAGCGAGTATCGCGACATTGGTCGCATCCTCGCCGGCGAAATAGATGACGTCCACATCGATCCCGTTAGCTGCGTCGAACTTGCGGTCCTTCAGCGTATCAAGGGCCCAGCTCACCGTGCCGAACTTCAGCACGCCGATGCGGACCTTGGACGCGGCGGAGGCGGCAATGGGGCGTGAGCCAAGCATCGCGACCGTTCCAAGGACTGCCAGACGGAGCGTTTCCCGCCGCGAAACCATGATGCCTCCTCCCCGAGACTGCAATAACCAGTGATGTCGGTCAGATCTCCCGGTCCTTCTTCGGGAAAGCGCATTTCCAGCGCCTGACCTTGAAGGTAGGATGTTCCTGCGACCATTTCGCGATTTCGCTGGACGCCAGCATCATGCATTGAAACAGGGAGCCGCGGCTCTCGAAATTGAGATGCTCGTCATGGCAGTAGCCCGGACTTGCACTCAGGCAAACCGTCAATACGAGGTCGACCACACTCATTCGGCACCTCTTGCGCGCAAAGACGCCCGCTCCGGCGAAATCCTGCCCGCCCCCATCGCCCGGGCAATCTCGGCCTGGACAAATTCAGCCTGACCGGATTCCCGAGGTGCCCATGACTATCCAGAATGGTCCGAAGCTACGCGTTCGCCCCAAGGCCGTCAACAAAGGCGAAAGTACAGGGCGGCTCCTACGGTGCCGGAGCTGCTGTGGACTTTCGTATGGTTGACTTGGTCAAAGCAATGGCCTGCAAATCATCCGGGGCTGCTTGACGATCAACGAGGAAATGCCATGCGCGCTATCGCACTTTTCGCCGTCGTATTCTTAGCGACTTTCATCACCAACCAGTCCCACGCCCAGGATGCCGCGGCGGGTGAGAAGGTCTTCGCCAAATGCAAGGTCTGCCACGTAGCAGACAAGGACCAAAACAAGCTCGGTCCATCATTGAACGGCGTCATCGGCCGAACGGCCGGCACGCATCCGGGTTTCAGCTATTCCCAGGCCATGGCTGCGGCCGGAAAGTCTGGCGTCAAATGGGACGAGCCCACGCTGAAGACCTATCTCCATGATCCAAAGGCCATGGTCAAAGGCACAAAGATGGCCTTTGCGGGCCTCAAGCAGGACGAAGACATCGCCAACGTCATCGCCTACCTGAAACAATTCTCCAAGTAGCCTCGCTCTTTCACTGTAACCTCGCTCTTTCACGGCTCGAATCAGCCGCCCTCGGCGCCAGCCTGGTGTCTCGCTTCGTCGCGTCGGAACGAAGCCGGCCGTGTCGCCATCCTCACTAGGGTCCGCGGGAGCGGTTCATCGGAACGCCGAACTGCTCGAGTGTTCGGCAGCGATCGGGGAGAGTAAAGCGGCGGCCATACCGTCGGGCCATAACGTGCGAAAAATCGAGAAAGGACGGGCAGTCGACCGCCGCCGATGGCGGTCGGCAAGCTCACATGTTATGTTCCGATGTGAAGCGGCAGGGCGCGCTTTCACACTCGCATCAAGACGAATGGGCAGCCTAACCCTGCAGGCAAATCGCTATGCGTCCCGGGCGTGGGGTTCGGGAATTCGAAGGGGAAGGGGCAATGTTTTATACAATCGTGATGACGGTCTGCATGACGGCCGTGCCGCAGACCTGTGAGCAGAGAGAACAAATAGCGAACGGCTTGGCCATGAATCCCGGGGTGGCCTTCATGCAGGCGCAGCCGCTGGTCGCCCGCTGGTTGGAGGCACATCCCGGCTATTTCGTGCAGCGCTGGCGTGTGCTGCCCGGCCGGTCATCCTGACGGGGCGGGCCTGTTATCCCAAAACCGCTGCGGGGCGGCATGCGTTATTTCTTCGCGGCAAGCGTTTCCGAGATAGTCTTGGACAACTGGTAAAGCCGCTGCTCGATTATCGTCGGCACATCGCAGACATAACTCAGCGATTGCGCACGTTCATTGAAAATTCGCGTCGCGAAGTTCAGCTGGTCGGTCCGCCGCTCGACCTCGTCCTGATCCGCGTCGGGTTTTGCCCGCAGCGCATCGACATCCGAGGCTTCCTTGCGCAATTCGGCGGCCATTTCGAGCTGCTTGTGGGCGTAGCGGGAAATGCCGGAAATCACGTGCGAACGCTCGGTGTCCATACGGTCGAACATGCCCTGCACGAGCATCGCCATTTTCGGCGCGAGCTGTTCGGCCGGCAGTGAGGCTGCGAAATCCCTGATCTTTTTCTGCGCGTCCACGACCGGCAGCCGGCGAGCGGCCGCCTCTTCGACCAAGGCGGCGACGGAAGGGTCCTCCGACCAGCCCTTCGCCGCCGACGAAAGCTCCGGTCCGTTCCAGACTTGGCCGAGCGAGAGTTGCGGCACCTTGCGCTGCATGCAGGGCCAGTCCGGATCGGTATTCGCGGCCATGGCGCCGGCGATGGGCATGAGCATGACAGCCGCAACCAGGCTGCGAACAAGGCTCATCCGTTCCATCAGCCGTTTCCTCCCGTGCCTTGTTTGCGGGTTATCAGGCCGCGCGAAGGGTCATAGGCGATGATGGCGCCTCCCAGAAACAGCAGCGTGCACCCGGCGACGACACCCAGCGCCACCCAGGCGACCTGCCCGTAGAAGGCGAAGCGGATCAGCTCGACGGCATAGGTGAAGGGGTTGGCAAGGCAGAGCTTGTAAAGCAGCGGGCTCGCTTCCTGGATGCGCCACAAAGGATAGAGCGCCGGCGACGCGAAATAGCCGGGAAAGATCACGAAGTTCATGATCCCGGCAAAGTTTTCGAGCTGCTTGATCATCGAGGACAAAAGCATGCCGAGCGCGCAAAGCATCATCCCCGACAGGAACAGGGCCGGCAGCACGAATAGGTAACCGAGCGGCGGCGCCTTGACGCCCCAGAACCAGGCAACGATCAGAAAGGCATAAACCTGGGCGATCGACACGGAGACGCCGGCGAGCATCTTCGACACCAGCAGATACCAGCGGGGAAATGGGCTGACCAGCAGGATGCGCATATTGCCCATCTCACGGTCGTAGACCATCGACAGCGAAGACTGCATGCCCGAGAACAGCAGGATCATGCCGCACAAGCCCGGCGTGATGTAGACCTCGTAGAGCACGTAGGTCTTGTAGGGCGGGATGATCGACACACCGAGCACCTGCCGGAATCCGGCGGCAAAAATGAACAGCCAGACGAGCGGTCGCACCAGCGACGAGATGAAGCGCTCGCGCTGGTGGAGGAAGCGCAGGCCTTCCCGCAGGACAATGCCTTTGAGGCAGATGAGGTAATGACGAAGGCCGAACGCGTCGGACTTCACCGGGGTGATGGCGCCGACCTTTTCCGGCATTGCGGAAGTGCTCATGGCGAGATCTCCGCGTCGGCGGCTGCTTCGCCACGGCTGAGTTTGGAAAAGGCGTCACGGATCGACGCGGCACCACTCGCTTTGACCACGTCGGCCACCTTGCCCTTGGCGACCAGATCACCCTGCCGCAGCACGACGACATGGTCGCCGTCATCAACCTCGTCGATGAGATGGGTGGCCCAAAGCACGCCGATGCCCTCGGTTTCGACCAGCTTGCGGATGGTGGCGAGAATGCCGGCGCGCGACTGAATGTCGAGACCGACAGTCGCCTCGTCGAGAAGCAGCAGGGACGGGCGGTGGAGCAGCGCCCTGGCGATCTCGATGCGCCGCATCTGGCCGCCGGAAAGGCTCCGGGCCTTGTCATGCTGACGGCCTTTCATGTCGACGGTCTCGATCAGCGCTGCAATGCGCTGTCGAGCTTCGTGCCGCCCGATTCCATGCAGCGAGGCGTGATAGGAGAGGTTCTGGTATACGCTCAGGTCGAGGTCGAGCGTGCGTGCCTGGAACACGATGCCGACCCGCCTGAGCGCCTCGCTGGACGCACGGCTGACGTCATGGCCGAAGATGCGGATCGATCCCTGGCGCGTGTCGTAGAGGTGGCTGATCAGCGAGAACAGCGTTGTCTTGCCGGCGCCGTTGAGACCGAGAAGGGCGGTGAAAGTCGCCGGCGCGATCGAGAACGAAACGTCGTTGAGCGCCCGCTTCGGACCATAGGAATGGCTGACGCCGGCGACATCGAGTGCCGCCGCTCCGTTCCCCGTTTTCCCCGTCCTCGCATGCTGCATGGATGCTCCTTCAGGATCCTTATCTAGCGCGCTTGACGTCTTTGACCCCGGCTTCCAGGCCTAATCCTCCGGTTGCTTTTCTATTTGGGCGATAGGACCACGCCCCAGGGCTGCTGACCCACAGTGACCGACTGAACCGGCTCCTCGGTCGCCGTATCGATGAAAGTGATGTCGTTGGAATTGCCGTTCGTTGTGATCAGTGTCTTCTGATCGGGGGTGAAGTCCAGATGCCAGACGCGCTGCCCGACGAGTATGTATTTTTCCACCTCGTAGCTTTCGGTGTTGATCACTGCGACATGGTTCGCCGGGCCGAGCGCGACATAAGCCTTCTTCCCGTCGGCGCTGATGGCGATGCCGACCGGCTGGATGGTTTCGGTCCGCAGTCCGGGAATCGCGAACTTGATCCTCTTCACGACCTGGCGCTTGGCGTTGTCGATAACGCTGACGGTGCCGCCGACCTCGGCACTGACCCAGACTTGCGAGCCGTCGGGCTTGAACGCGGCGAAGCGCGGGCGCGTGTCGACCAGTACGTTGTCCGTTACCTCATGGCTCTCGGTGTCGATGAAATGCGCCATGCTGGTGGTCTCCGAGGTGTTGACCATGGTCTTGCCGTCGGGGCTGACGGCCATGCCTTCGGGTTCCACGCCAACCGGGATCTCGGACTTGACTTGCTTGCTGTCGACGTCGATCGCGGTGACCAGATTGTCGTTTTCGTTGGCGACGTAGAGCGTCTTGCCGTCGGGCGAAAGTACGAACAATTCGGGATCGTCGCCGGAGGGGAGCGTGCCGACGACCTGCAGCGTCGTGGTATCGATGATTTGGATCGTATTGTCGTCGCTGGCGCACAAATAGATGAACTTGCCGTCGTGCGAGATGGTGATGCCGCGCGGTCTCTGGCCGACGTCGACGGTCTTGACCACCTGCATGGTCGCCGTATCGACGACGGTCATCGTATTGTCCTTCTCGTTTGAGACGTAGGCCGTGTAGGCCGATGCCGGGCCGGCCATAACGCCGGTTGCGAGAATGGCGAGTACGCAAGCTCGGCTCTGCACGAATTCCTCCCGATTGGCGCTACTTGAGAACGCATTTCGTTTCCGGCTGATCGATGCCGAGGGTGTCGAGTTCGGAGACCTGGTGGAGATAGCCCTCCTGGGGAGATGTCGAGACCACCGATTTGGTATCGCCAAGCAGGATCGGCTGGCGAAGCTGGAGATTCCATTTGCGGAAGGTCAGCTTCTGTCCCTTGAAGGCGGCGACCGAGAAGTCGTCCGAGCGGATGTAATCGCTGATCTTTTTCGGATCGTCGCCATTGGTGCGCGTGGTGGCTTCGCCGACGGCCCGCACGGCCGTCCAGGCCGACATGTCCTTGGACAGCATTCGCCGGCCTGCCGTCTTCAGGAAGCGATTTTGCATTTGGATGCCGCCCCACTGTTCACTTGCGGGATGCCATGACGATGCCACAAGACCGGCCGTGCCTGCGACGAGCCGCGGCGTCCAGCTGCGGTAGGGCACGTAGGTCCCGAACACCTCGCTTTCATCGGCCACAAGCAGCACGTCATGCTCCGGCAAGTCTTGCGTGAATACTGAAATCTGCTGCTGTATCTGCGTGGCTCCGGTGTCGGTGCGGCGCGCCGTCCCGGTATCCTTGAATTCCTTTTCCGCCACGATCTGGCCACCGAAGCGGGCTGCCGCGCGGCGCAACGCGTCGGCATAGAGGCGGTCTTCATCATGCGAGCCGTAGAGCAGCACCCAGTTCGGCCATTTCTTCACCATCAGATACTGCGCCAGAGCGTCGGCGAGCATGCTTCGCGTCGGCGCGATGTGGAATACATTTATGCGGCAGTCCTCCTCGCGCAGTCTGTCGTCGGCGGCGCCCACGTTGAAGATCAGCACGCCCTTGTCGCGGGCAATGTCGGCGATCGACAGCAGCTGCTTGGCCGAGAGGTCCGCGATCAAATAGCGGTCGCCTTTGGCAATCAGCGCGTTGAATGCCTGAACCGCGTCGGCTTCCGGTCTTATCTCGGTGACGTCGAGGCTGAATTTCTGCTTGATGAACGTGCCCGTGGTGTTGTTGTCGCGAATGGCGACATTGGCGCCGGCGACACCTTCGTCACGCGGCGGCGCGTCGAGCAGGGAAAGCGTCAGGCGCGGCGCATAGGCCCGTAAATAGCCTATCTTGATTTCGGTTGTCTTCTGGTCCGGCTTGATCGCTCCGGCCGGCTGCACGGTCGGTTGCTGGGCGAACGCACGCGGAGCACCAGCGGTCAGGGACAGAAAGCACAAAAGGGCCGCCAAGGTGCCCGGCACCGCGCTTGTCATCGACAAATTACCGTTCTTGCGCCTGAGCCCGATCGTTGCCGGACCAGCGCGAAGCCAAGGTGCCCCAAGGCGAGCTTAGTGAACCGTCGGGATTTATCAACCTCGTGAGCAGGACGTCTCGGCTTCTGCTTTAGTCCTACTCCCATGGCAAGGAGGTCGGTGTCACGGCCTGCCGGCAACCGCGCGGAAGTTCCAAACCGATGCTCGAGGAGCGCCCATAACGCAGCTGTCTCGAGGCGGGCGGGGGTGGGGACCTTGGTAGAATAGACTTATGCGCTGGATCGTTCGACTATTGCGACCTCACGGCGACCAGAAAAACGGAAATTTTGTTGCGAGGCAGGTCTCAAGCCCGCCGGAACCATGAAATCTTCGACTGCCTTGGGAGGAATGCCTCATGAAAACGCGTGCCGCTGTTGCCGTTGGTGCGGGAAAGCCGCTGGAGATCATGGAG
>NZ_NSGF01000034.1 GCF_002294995.1 Mesorhizobium sp. WSM3860
GGCGATTCGTCAGCTTGATCGAACAGCCTCCGGGCCTCGGGAACCCTGTCCGACGCGGGCTCCGCATTGCGAACCCGCTCCAGCGCTAAGCGGAGGTAGCGGTTGCCTGGAAATAACCGGGCGGCGAATTCCATGCGCGAATCATGATCCAGCCCAGAGATCGTCAGGCCCTGACTCTCAAGCGCCTCAGAAAATCTGCGAAGAGTACGACCATAGACAACACGGGTGCTTGAGGCCAAGCTGCTGTCACCTGTCACTTGTTCTATGATGCGCGCGTCTGCCTTTGAGGGCACCGGCCGCCGGCCAGGTGCCGAATAGCCCGGATCATGATATGCACGCAGGACGTTCAACGCCGTCCTTATATAAATGTTTTTCGGAAAGAACGCATCGACGTGATCGACCAGGGATTGGTGATCTTTTAGATCAGTCGCATGGCCACGAGCGCCGAGATCATTCGCCAATCGGCGAAGCGCAGAAGAGTATATTCGGAGCGTCTGCGCGCCATGGTGTTGCTGAGCCGCAGCGTGGCCGATTGCCTTATCAATAACGTCCCGGTGCTCGTCGGATAGATGGGAATAGCGGGTAGCAGGGGCGCCCACGGTAGCTGAATAGCCCGGCTCATGATACGCACGCAGGACATTCAAAACCTTCTTCATTTCATCGTTTTTCGGAAAGAAAGCATCGACGTGATCGACCAGGGATTGGTGATTTCTTAGATCAGTCGCTTGGCCGCGAGCGCCGAGATCATTCGCCAATCGGCGAAGTGCATACGTGTATTTTCGGAGCGTGCTCTCGCTATATTTTTGCTGAGCCGCAGCGTGGAGGATCACATTATCAATAAAGTCCAGGTGTTCGTCGGAGAGATGGGGATAGAAGGGATCACGGGTGCCACTCGCGACAGGTTCACCTTGGAGCGGGTCGGCCCCGTGCTGCTCAAAGCTCACTTGCCGGGCCTTGCCCGCATCCGGCAAGAGGTTATAGCGGCCCGAGAAAGAGAGCATCGCGTCAGGCACGCGTTGGGCCCCATGGAAGAAGCCTTTGGGGACGGCGAATGAAACGTTTATGGAGTGTTCGATCGCAGCCGGGAGCTCAGGCCATGCGGAGCGCGCGGCCTCCGCATGCAGCCTTCCGATGTGTTCGGACCCTGTCCCTTGAATGGGTACCCCTTCCAATGGCCATCCACCCAACTGCTGCATGGGGAGATGCATCGGCACGCGGCCGCCTGAAACGCCGACTTCGCTGAGCGGCTGCTGAGTGACGGCGGCTTGCGGCGTATTGAGGGCCCTCTGCATCTCCGCTGGCCGCAACTGTGCCGCGGAATGTTCATTGTTGATGACCCATCCGGTTGGTAGGTGGTCGCCCTGGCCCGGATCCGGTGAGGGCCGGATCTGCTGTCGGCTGGCAGTTAATTCTGGCGGGGCGGCGGCCTCAACCCCGGCGTGCCCAGAGGCGGTCGCTGCGAAAGCGTCCGCCACGATGCTGTTGAGGTCACCCGGTCCAGCGGGCATCCTTGGGCCACTGAAAAAAGACGAGGCGGCTTGACCATCCTGCGCTTGCTGAAGCACTTCGCGGAACCCCTGTTCCAGCTGCAGAAGCTCCTCTGGATTGGTTGGCGATTCGTCAGCTTGATCGAACAGCCTCCGGGCCTCGGCAAGGTGCTGCTCAACGCCCATTTGCCGCGCCTGGACCGCTTGCCCCCCCTCTTCCACGCCGGCGTCCTGCACGGAAGCTGTCACACGGGATGGATTGCGATTTAGCGGGTCCATACTAGCCTCACATCAAACTGTATCGTCAAAGTCGCTGCGTCAATTCAGGCAGCGGGTCATCGAGTTGAGATTCTGCCGAGAGCCCCTCGTCTGCTATCGTCAAGGGTGCCGGCTCCGGGAGGACGCCCGCCTGGCTTTCGAAGATGCGTTTCAGAATGCGATCCGAAAAATATCGCACCTTCCTCAATTTCAATGGTGGCAGACCTTTGATGAGCACAATCTCGTAGTCGTCATCGAGCAGCCGAACCTGTTCCGGACGCAACAGCGGTGCACCTTGATTTGACTTCTGAATGTTCCAGTCGAACGTTCGCGCTTGGCTGTAGGAAATCGATTTGGCTTCAAACGTGTATTCACCGATGGCCTTCGAAATGTAGTTCGGAGTCTCGTCATCGGCAGTCGCCATGAACACTTGCAGGCCCGTATTGCTGAGAAAATTCTGCTTGCCAGCCTCACCATAGGCCCCCGTCAGTGCCGAGAGGCTTTGGATGATGAGCATAAAGCGACCCTTGTAGCCGGCGATGGTCGTAATTGCGGTCTCGATCGCCTCCAGCTTACCCAAGTGTTTGAATTCATCGAGCAGAAACAGGACTTCGTATTTTTCATCCTGGCGAGGCATCGACCGCTGTAGAATTGAAACGACTTGCTGAAAGAACAGGCGGACCAAAGGCGCGACCACCTCAAGATCGTTCGGACTAACGCAAAGATAGATGCACGTTCTGCGACGGCGAAGATCATAGACCGAAAAATCTGAGCGACTTGTCGCTGCCTTTACAGCGGGATCCGCCCACAAATTGAGCCCGCCATCGCCAAGGACGGACGTGTAGGAAGTTAGGATTTTTGTATCGTTCCCAGCCATGTCGTCGAAGATGCGTTGCGCTTCTTTGTTCCGGGTTTCCATGGCGAGTCGCGCGAAGAGCTTAAACTTCTCCCCCGGCTGGGCGAAGAGGTCATAGACGGCGCCGATTGTTGGCGTGCCCCGCTCGATGCAGGCAAGGATCCCCGCCACAAAGAGATCTCGCGCGCCGTTGACGAAACCTTCCGCGCCCTCCCCCTTCGCCGTAATTAGGTTTGCCGCCAAGCGGCGGGCCTCGGTGAATTGCTGCTGCGGAGGCAGCGCAATAAGGTCCAATAACGGATTAAAGCAATTCGTGCGCCGCTCAGAATCCAGCGGCGCAAATTTGAACACCTCGGCGCCGGCAGCCTGGCGCGCCCTCGAGGTAAGCTCAAAGAGCTCCCCTTTGACGTCGAGAGCTATAACCGAGCCCTTGAATGTAAGTAGCGTTGGAATGACTATGCCGACGCCCTTACCAGCACGGGTCGGTGCGACGATAAGGCTGTGAGGCTGCTCGCCATTGGTTAGGTAGTAGCCAGGCCAGAAAGGGCCACTCGTCTTGCCAAATACCGGGCCTGTTACGCCACGGTATCGTCGTAGAAAACCCGGGCGTCTCATCTCATCCACTCGCGCCCAGCGCGCCGTCCCGTGATGTTCGAGGTTGCGCCGTGTTACGATCTGCTGAATCAGCAACACCACCGCGGACGTTGAAAGCACGATAGCTACGCCCCGATAGAAGACGGGGGTCGCGAAACCCAGATAGAAGGGCGTCTCAAACCAAAAGGCCCGGACGTCAAACGTCATCAAAGCCGCGCCGCTACGCCAGTGGCGGAACGTCGCGTACAAACTTGCGGCGCAGAAGCCCAAGGCGAGCGAGCACGCGATGCTAAGAGCTATGTTGGGGGTCGTTTTTGTTGAAGCCATCGTTCGGTAGCTAATGCTGCGCTTGCTTTCAGACACTGAACCGACGTCCCGATGTCGCCGCTCGACAGATCAATGCCGGAGCGGGGGGATGCTTGCATCGCACCACCCAGCAGACGTTGTTTTTGAAAGTTACCCTAAAGCAGGTGCGTCAACGGCCAGCGAAGTGGAAAGGGCAAGGCCGTGCACGGATCGGGCAGTAAGCGTCACTTACCACGGCCAAGACCTCAACGGCCGGAGCGATCTCTGCTTCTGGAAGCAGCCATTAGATCCTCTCGGGCGTGATTGTAGGCTTGGCTTATGGACTGCCCGACTTGGCCACCTCGCCGCAGCTGTTCATGGGAGGTTTGCGGTCCTACTGTATCACGGACTGAAGCCGCAATACCTGCTATGCGGTCGTCCAAATTCACACTCCGTTCCTCTGCTGCATGCCGCGGCGGAGGCATGTTCTGCAACAGGCCATGCAGGTCGGGAAGTGAGTTAGCTTGCGCTTGCTGATTTGCGTCCAGCTGGTGATACGCGGTCACAATGGCATTTTGGGCGGTCACCTTGACCATGTGGTGCTGATGAGGATCAGCAGCCAATTCAATGGCCTGCTCAAAAATGCGCGATTTATTTTGGTCATTAAACTTACTGAAGTTTTGCGCCACAAACATAACCCCTAGAGCTTGCTCCATTGGGTCCATGTTGCCAATGCGATTAACAAGAGCAGTCTGCTTCTGGGGCCCTAGAAAATGGCCTACATTACTAGCCGCTTGGACTTGGAACAATGCTACATCATCCGAGTTGAACCCCAGCCCGGCCGTCAATCTGTCGACCAGATCGTTGGCTGCTCGTCCGAGCTGGTTGTTGCGCCTATCAAATCTGCCGAGGTCAGATTCTTGCCCGGGTGCCACGTCCTGAACGGCACGTCGCATTTGCCTCTCGGCGGATTTGAAGCTCCCAAGATCGCGTGCTGTATCGCGCGGGTTAGCGGTTACTAACCGTTCGGCAACATTGGTCAGTGGCCCCCCTGGAAGGCCATCGTGGTTGCGCTGTTCCTCGGCCCTCCTCCCGTCGCGGGATGAACTTCCGGCTGCACGTTTTGGTCTGCTATCGCGATCCATTGATCGGCCTCCAAAGGCGTTTCTCTACCCCATGAGGTTACCACCCAAGCTTGATCTGCTAAACCAATATGGTGTTACACTTGTAGTCTCGCAGAGGCTTCTCCCCGCTCTCTGCGTCACGCCGAGAGCCGGTCTAAGCCAAAGAAATATGATGAAGTTGGCCTCAAAGGCATGCATGTTTCGCAGCCTGACGGCACGAATGGCACGGCAGATGCGGCCTCTTTCGCCTGCTCCTACCGCCGTTGGAAAACCCCGGCATGATGTCGTCCGCAGCAGCTTCTCCTATATGCTCGAGCGTTTCGATGACGACCATCGCCTTTTCCAGCCAATCACCCGGGCTGTCCTCCTCCCCTTGCAAGCAAATCAGTCGCGACCCGCTCGGCTATTTGCACAGCCCCGCGCGCAACGCCGCCCCTCCTCGACGCCGCCTGTCGTGCAGCGGCAGTCGGGGCCAGCGCTGGCGACCGGGGCCGGTCCGTCCGTCCTGCCCGCGGGCTAGACCGAGCGAGCCGATCGCAGCTCTAGACGCAATCGCGACATCTTCAATTTCAATGCCTTGGGCCGCCGGGTTCTCTCAACGAGAAGTGCCAGCTCCGGAGCAACATGATTTGTCGCGGCGCTGCTTGCAACCGGATGAGAACAGGCCGCTGCGCCTGTGGATACCTCATAACGAGGCATTGTTGGCCCGTGTTATGGAGGTTGATCGGTTGCGATTGTCGCAGCGCCCCAGCAGTGCGACGATCTCGCGATCGGTTTAGAATGTGGCGTGGCCGCCGCGCCTCGCCGAATATGGTAGTTGCTGGAAATAGGTTGCCGGATCTAGGCGGTTCTCATTTTCGGCAAAGGGTCGCCGCCCTTACAGGCAAACTCGTCCCGTTTCTGGAGGGTATGAAGGACAATCTCTGCGGCAAACCAACGCAAGCTCAGTCGATTCGGTCACTATAGGGAGGCAAGTCTTGCCGCCCTGGCTGATCGCGATTTCAGCGCTTACCTCGCCACCCGATGCACCAAGCACTCTGCCGAAGGCAGATCGCGCTATCCGGCGCGCGCCAACGGAAACGCATATCCCTTTGCCGGGGGCGCCGGTTACCCTGCATCGCCCCTCGACGGCAGGACTCACAAAGAGAGGGTCAGTTCCTCGCGCCGTCAGGGTCAGTTTCCCGCTTCGACCGTCACCCATCCACCGGCCATGCTGGTTCTAACAGGCCTGTTGGCGGGAGCGGGATGGCGCGCAAAAGCTGTAGCTGAAGCATTCGAAGCCGTTCTGCGCTCCGCATTTGCGGGCAGCCTCCTTGCCGGCTTGAGCCGCTGATCGGAACGACGGGGCCGTATCCCGAGCGGGCACCAGCGTGAGCGGCTCGCCCAATGCGAGCTTGGGTCGCTTTGATTCCCCCTCTGGCCTGATCCGGCCCGAGATGCGTCTCCCCTGCCGGCCGAGACCGCCCCAAATCCCTGGCTGTGTAGGTCTTTGGCGGGCTGCGAAATCGGGAACCAGTATCGATCAATAGAGCGGATCAGCTTGCTTTTGAAGCACGCCATTTGCAGTTCGGGCATAGCACCTGCTTCCTCGAAGCAAGAGCTGCAGGGTGGATCGATCCGGCACCGACCCTTGCGCAGGGGGGCTGGGTTTGAGCCGGTGCCGGACCGAACCGTCTCAGGCAACGCCGGCTACCTCGTGGAAAATTAGGTTCACTGCGCGGCTAAACGGTGGCGATAATGTGTCAGGGAATCACCGTTTCCAACACGCGCCTGTCAAATGTGACCAGACGTTGAAGAAGGAGACTGAGGCGGAGATCCTCTGGCAGTAGGACATCGAGCCGGACGTGCTGGTGCACGGCGACTTCGAACGAAACGACATGGTGCAGCATTTCGGCGAGCAGCTGGTGTCCGGTCTGCCTTCACCCAACGCGGCTGGGTGCAAAGTTATTGCCCCAGCCACCTGCGCTCTCCCATCTTCGCCCGACGCATCGCGGCCCGATCCGATGACGTCGCGCTGGTGGCAATTGGCCCAGTCAATGACGGAAATCAAATGCTCACGCGCCCGACGCGTTCGCTATTTTCTCAAGATCTGCGATTGAGGTCGAGGTGTTGTCGCCGTTTCAGCGGGTAAGACGGGATAAGATATCTCGGGTAGCTTTCCGGTCAGTGAACTAAGGAAGGCAACGATCCGGTCGACTTCGTATCCCGTTAAGTCTTCGCCGAGCTGGGTGGTCCCCATGGTGGCGACGGCCTGTCTCAGGTCCCAAACCTTGCCCGAATGAAAGTACGGCGCCGTGATTGCTACGTTCCGCAGCGGTGCCACGCGGAAAACATAGGAATCGTCAGCTGCATTGGTGACGGCAAATCTGCCCTTGTCGTACTCGGGCAGAACATCCGCGCTGGGCTTCTCAACGAGGCCGAATGGGTAATACCCTTCGCCTCCAACGTTAATACCGGAATGGCAAGACGAGCAGCCCTTTTCGATGAAAAGCGCCAGGCCCTGTTTCTGTTCGGAACTGATGGCGGCATCATTGCCATTGAGAAAGGCGTCGAAGGGGGCCGGCGTGATCAGTGTCGCCTCATAGGCTTCGATTGCTTTAGCAACGTTATCGAAGGAAATGCGATCCACTTCATCCGGGAAAGCAGAATTGAACCACTCGACGTACTGCGGCATCGACTTAACCGTGTCGATGACTTGATCCGGTGTGTTGGCCATTTCGGCACCGGCCTGTATGGGTCCTTTGGCCTGAGCCTTCAGGTCCGCGGCGCGACCATCCCAAAACTGCCCTTTGTTGAAGACAGCATTAAATACCGTCGGCGCATTGCGCGATCCCTTCTGCCAACCGTGGCCTATCGACGTTTCGCGATTGTCGTCGCCTCCGGTCGCCAAGTTATGGCACGAGTTGCACGAGAAGACGCCTGACGAGGAGAGGCGCGGATCGAAGAACAGTGCCTTGCCGAGGGCAATCTTCTCCGGTGTGATCGGGTTGTCGGCGACCGCCGGCCTGGATGGCAAAGGCTTGAATGTGGCCAGTGCCATTTGTCTGAGATCTACTGGGATCAGTTGCGCAGCAACTGCAGTGGCCACCAGAAAGGCAAGGGCCGTCGCAGTGAATAGCATTTTCATAAATGGTTTCCTTGCGGTGAGCAGGCAACCATTCTCCACATGCGGTTCGCTGACGCCTTGCGCTAGATCAGCGCATCGAGCGAATCTGGCCTGCCGACCGGGCCCAATTCGGCATCGAGCCGCAGCCTGTACGGCGACCATGACATTCCGGCCCGCTCTCGCAACTCCAAGGCGATCCGAGCGATCTTTGGGCTGACGCCGGTGCTCGATGAGTCGGGCGAAAACCACCGCATTGGCCGGATCTCCCGCTGCGGCGACGGCATGACGCCAACGCTGCTTTACGAAGCCGCGCAGGCACTGCTAACGCGCATGACGAAATGATCCTGGCCGAGGGCGTGGGCGATGAATGTTGCAGGCGGCGCGGCCGACAGAAGGCCATTCTCGCATTGGCTCGCCGGCTGGCGGTGATCATGCATCGCATGTCACGCGACGGCACAGAGTTTCTTTGGATGCGACAAGACATCATGCCGAAAGCTGCCTGATCGTGCGCCCGACCATTGCAGCCTGCCGGCGCGTGCAGTGGGCCTGTCAAGGGCAAGTCGCGGCGCACTCTGTCCTTCGGCCACCCTTGACCGGCCACTTGCGCGTGGCGGCCGAGCCGAAACCAGGTAGGACCGTCGAACACGGGAGATGAAACATGGTCGCAGAGCGAGCGTGACAAGGATGACCCCGTAGGGTTCCACCAGCCGGTGGAAAGAGCGTCGCGGGAAGATCAATGAGGTGAGTTCGCGAGGGTTGCAGTACGATCGCATCACACGATCAGGACACTTCCGAGATTGTTTCGGCTGATTCCTTCTGATTCCCGTCAAGGCGACGGCCGCGCGCCGATCCCGCAGAGAAGCAAGCCCAGCGAAAGGCCTCAGATGCCCGCGAAGCGGAAAAGCTCAAGAAGCGCTGACTTCAACACGCCGAAAAGCAATCCTCGCTTTTGATCGAAGGGCGGGCCACCGTTCTCCGCCTCGGAACATGACGTCTAGACATAGCTAGTAAAGACGTGGGTACGATCCCAGAATCCTAATGCCATCGATCGCCGCCAACGCAGCCAGCGCCGGGTTCGTCGAAACATGTCCAGCGACATCGATGACATACTGATGGGTGTCCAGTCGCTCGCATGTCGGACGCTCATAGATGTTGAGAACGAATAAATTTTCCTTTGAGAACATCTTAAGTACATAACTGAGGTTTTGCTCTGAAACGCGGAGATGAAGGGTCGTCCGGTCGAATCCAGTCGGCGCAGGAGTCTTGCGTCCAAGCACCCACCACCGGGTTACGTTGTGCAGCCCTTCTTCGATTCCTGTTCGCAAGATCTGCAGATTGTATAGCTTGGCTCCAAGTGCAGGACCAAATGCCGCTATCGAGGGAGACTTTTGCCAAGCTACGAAAGATGTCGCTCCCATGCGGCTCACTCGCTCAACGGTCGGCATGTTCTCGTCGAGCCACGCGGCCACCTCCTGCAAGGCTACGGGATGGCCCATTACCTTGGTGATCGTCGAGAAGCTAGCATCCTCCGTTGCAATCAGGCTGTAGCTCAGGACCTTCGGATACTCGGCGATGATCCTGGGAGATCTCAAGCTCAGGATTTGGTCGAGGTAAGGAGTGGTTCCGACCAGAGAGGTCGTAGCTGGGGCGCATGCAACGTCGACGCAGCCCCTTTCATATGTTTCGAATAATCGGTCGCTGAACGGAACGAGTTCAACTTGGTCACCAAAGATGTCCAGCGTGGCTTGATGCGTCCAAGTACCCTCGGGGCCAATGTACCCGGCCCTCTTGATCCCCGAGGTGTCAATCACTGGAGGCCGCTTGAATTGCTCGTTCATTCTCCGGCCACACTCGATCGAGAGAGCGTCAGACCCACATCCCAGGAACAAGCACAATGGCGAGGTTCACAGCACAACATGAGAAGCCGGGAACCTGCCCCTCTTCACTCACAACATCTTGTTTCAGTAGGAATTAGCAGCTTCCCACAATCTGCTGCCCCCGACGATGGGATCCATGTTCTTGCCGCTCTTTGCGGCGGTCGGTGGCTCGTCTGCCCGGCTCTTGCCGGGCAGACGCAGAAAGTTCAGCCAGCTTTGCTGAGACTGCCAGCGGAGGACTTGCCGGTACGGCGGTCCTGTTCGATCTCGTAGTTGATTTTCTGGCCTTCATTAAGGGTCGAAAGGCCCGCTCGCTCCACAGCCGAAATGTGGACGAAAACATCCTGACCGCCATTGTCGGGCTGGATAAATCCAAATCCCTTGGTGCTGTTGAACCACTTTACCGTTCCGGTCGCCATAATCGTATTCCTTTGTAACCATGTCGATGTGGAGCAGGCCATAAGCCAGTCCGCTTCATATCCGAGATTTCAGGAGCAGCAAAAGCGAAAATGCAAAAGCCCTGCTCAATCGCAAAGCGGCTCGCGACCTCGGGCGTTGGGGCAGACGATGAGCGCTCGGACAGCGTCGGCGACCGCATACGTATCGCTCCGGTCTGCGATTCAACGTTATTACAACCCCAGTTTCCTCTTGAGTTCCGCGTTCTCCTTGCGCAAGCGTTCCGCGAGCAGGCTCTTCAGGCGCTTGTTTTCTTCCTCAAGCGCCACGAGGTCCTTCAGATTGTCACCATCCGATGCAGGCCGCGCAGCCTTCTTCCATTGATAGTAGGTCTGTTCCGAGATGCCGGCCTGCTTTACGGCAGCTTTGTGAGTGGCGCCGCCACTGATAGACTTCTCTATCTGGGCGAGCATCTGGGGACGCTCCTTTTCAGAGTAAATCTTCCGAGTCCGCACAGCCACTGCTGGTGCTTCCTTCGCCTGAGTCGCAGTATTGGCAGCATTCTTCCGAGCAGGCTGCCTAGGCTCAGCCTTCGCCTTCCGCAACCGTGCGGCTACCTTCTTTCCAGGCGTCTCCCCTTTGGCTGCCGGTTCCGTTGCAGTTATTACTGATTCAGCGTCCAAGGGATTTGCCATGAGATGCTCCGCTCGCGGTTTCGCCATGTGTTCAGCATCAAGCGCTACGGCACTAGAGTCAACAAGGCGCCGATTTGGCAACTCCATCTCCTCTAGTTCCCTTGTTGTCTCGGCCATTGCTGCGGAGAGATCGACATCGCTCCAGATGGAACGACCCTGTTTTTGAGAACTGCGCTTCTGTCTGATCTCCACGGTGAACGGTCGGGTCTGCCGCCTCATAATTTCTTCCTTGTTGGACACGCATTACGCGGAAGTCGCGGCAGACGACGAACGAACGTCTGGCCCTTCTGCTGTCGCCCGAGCTATATGCATCCGACGGCACGAGCAAGCCTGCTGGCTATTCACACCCTGAACAGACCATTTTTTATGAAGCTTGTGAGCAGGTAGGCTGCCGCTATGAACTTTCGCCTCATCGCTCGATTGATTGTGAGCAAGCGCCGAGGGTTGACCCCAAGCTGATCACCATCAAGCGCGTGACTTTACTGGCAAATTCATAACCTCGGAAGGTCACTTCGGCGCCGACAGTGGAGACCCTCTCTTTCATATTCTGATGGTGGATCACCGTGTTACGGTCAACTTGTCAGGGATCAATCTTCCGCGCTCAGTCGCAAAGAGTGTCGCCCTATTGTCGGCTTGGCTGTGACCGAATGCGTGCTCCGTCGGATTCAGGAGCACATGGACAGAATCCATGATGGACGCGTCTTAAGGAGTGCTGCCGCATCAAGGTCGGTCAACTCGAGCCATAATTGCCGATTGAATTGCCGCTGCCGTATATAGGGAAGCATCTAACGACAGATTCCCAAATGCAAGTTGACAAAGGAGGTAGTTTGCACCTGCCTTTTCCAGCTGGTCAAGAAGAGCTTGTCCCGCAGAAGCTGCCGTTCCTACTACGCACAATTCCTTCTCGATTGCCGCATCGAAAGTCAGCGGCAGGTTTGGTGGAGTCGGCATGGCGTTGAGATCGTAAAGGAATTTAAAGCTCTTAAGCCACCGTTCGTAAGCAGGTGCGGCGAGTGAACGTGCATCTGTTTCAGAACGCCCAATCACGACCATTCGGAGCAATCCAAGAAATGGCGCTTGGTCGCCCGCGTCGCTGGTGTGCTCTCGACCGGCGCGGAAGGCATCAGTAATTCTGCGAACGGAAGAGGAATGTCCCACGCACGCGATGTTCACGCCATTCGCAGCGGCCCAGGCTGCTGGTTCGGGTCGGTTCGTGGCGATCCAAGTCGGCGGATGCGGACGCTGATGAGCTCTTAGCGTCAGCGGAACGCTGTTCAACTCGAAATGGCGGCCTTGATAAGATAGCGTGCCGCCTTTCAGCGCATTCATAAGAATTTCGGAGGCTTCCGCATAGTGGTCTGGCGCCGCGTCCGAGCCAATCCCAAAATAACCCAATTCGATCGGGAGCGAGCCGCGCCCTATCCCAAGTTCGAGCCTACCACCGCTCAATTGATCCAGCATACAGATCTCTTCGAACGCACGTAGCGGATGATAGAGGGCGAGCAGCATTACCAATGGACCCACACGAAGGCGTCGGGTTCGTTGGGCTACGCTCGACAAGAACAGATTCGGTGATGGACCTCTCCCATGTGGGGTACAATGGTGCTCTGCGAGATGATATGCATAGAACCCAAGCTGATCGCACGCCTCCGCTAACTTCAGGCGATCTTCGTATTGTCGGGCTATATCAAGGCCGTCCTCGTCCAGATGATCGAAGATGCCGACAGCTAGGTCTGAAGGAAAGATCTTATTCATCGAGTCTCCAGATTTTAAACAACAAGCCCCACTGCCTGCATGTCACAAGCAATTCAAACGTCTTTCCGCTACGTATCGCGTTGATTATTTGACTGACAACGCCGAGACTAGCCCCGTGCTAGCTGAGGTGTTGATGTTGGCATCTTAAGTGCCCTACTAATATGCCCAGCAGCACTGAGAAAAGCATCCATGTGCTCTTTTGTACCGATGCTGACGCGGATGTGATTTTCCAAGCCTTTATCGGGAAAGTAAGCAACAAGTATTTTTTTCTTTGCAAAGGCTGATTGCCACCATGAGCCGTCCTGTGCGGGCACGCGGGCTAGCAAGAAGTTTGTGTGGGAAGGCGTTACGGAAAATCCGAGTTGCGATAGCGCGAGCGTCACTCGCTGTCGTTGATGCTTGATGTGTTTGTGATTGTCTGCATAGGCGGCGCGATGCGCAAGGACGCTGATACCAATCGCATGCCCGATCACATTCATGTTGAAGACGTTCTGGATGTTGCGTAGCCTGCCAATAATTTCGGGGTGACCGAAACCAAAACCGACGCGAATGCCCGCGGCAGCATAGCTTTTAGAAAATGTTCTAAGGACCAGAAGGTTCGAATAACGATTGATGAGGCGCAGACCATTCTCGGGTGCAAAGTCGACGTAGGCCTCATCCAGCACGATCAAGCGGTCCGATTTCGCCAGCAGGCGCTCGATATGGGCCACCGGAATGAACGTTCCGGTCGGATTGTTCGGATTGGCCAACAGAATGAACTTGGCGTCCTTTGCAGGACCGAAGAGCAATTGCTCCATCGGCAAGGAATGATCTTCGCTAAACTCGATTTCGAGAAATTGAGCACCCTGCAACATGGCAAGTTTGCGGTTGAACGAAAACCCTGGCGACATCATCGCCACGCTATCTCCCGAAGCAAGGAAAGCTCTGTAGACAAGTCCAAGCAGTTCAGACGAGCCGTTACCAGCGATCACCTGATCCACGGAGACGCTGTAGGCATTTGCGGCGGCTTCCCTCAAGCTGATGTTATCGTCTTCTGGATATAGATATTGGCGTTCGAGAGCCGAAATCGCACTTTGCATTACTAGATTTGGAAGCGGTAATGGGTTCTCATTCGTATTTAGTTTTACCCAACTTGCATCCGGCGCTGCTCTATTGGATGGCAGAGGATCTAACTGTCTCGTCACTTGAGAAAGGGACGAGAGCACACTCTGCAGTTTTGCATCGGACATGTTTTTCTCCGTGTCGGTCGCAGAGGGAATCCGGGATGAACCGATGGTCGAGAGCAGTTGGCCGACTGACGGTACGTTTACACCGCCTCTGTCAGCATATTGACACCGTGAGCTCGGGCGAGCTGTCGTCCCGGTCGAATTGACGCCGACGCTCAGGTCCGCATCTACTCGTCATGGTGCCTCGGTGGTCCTTTCAAGGACGCTTGATGCAGTATTTCCTCAGCGTGTACCCAATGTGGCGCGGCGTCGGTCCAAGCAGGCGCCGCCTTTGCCTGCACTTGCCCCACATCTCTCCATGGCCGCGATGACACGCTCGCGATCTCACCTACTCGCACCTTTAACGAGGCTTCGCTGGCGGGCGCCAGCAGTTTCTGATCGCTGACGACGGGCGGGACCGTAGCGGCGGCCCAAGGAGCAGCCTCATTCGGCGGTGTGGCCAGCCTGGCTGGCATCATCGGCCCCCGTTGCACCAACCATGTTGCCCGATCCGCTCTTCCACGACGCCGCGGAAAAACTCTGTCCGCGGTGCAGGCGAAGTAGTTTCTGCCGATCGACGGCCCCGCGCTAATACCGCTGTCCGCTGCATGCAATTGCGGGTTTCCAGGTCGGTCACCTGATCACGGGCAAGCGCGAAAAACGTCCGGGCTATAAGTCGGGGCGCCGGAACGTGGTCGGGTGCACAGCGGGGCGATGGCAGGCGCATGGCTTTCCTTTCATGAATCGCGACCCTCGACTGGCTTCTGCACGCCGCAACCGCACGTTGATTCAACAGACCGGAATGGAGCAGGAGAGTCAATCGAGCTTTCTTTCATTTGCGAAAGGAAACTCGGCGCTCATGATAGAATTCCATCAGCGTGCCGCATGAAATCGCCGTCGAAGCCAAAGGCAGTGCTCGGCGTGGCCTACCAGGGTCTAGCTGATTGCTGGCAAGACCGTTCGGTACAGGATGGCCTCGGGCGGAGGTCAGTGGACGCATGATAGCACCTTTGCCGCGTCTTGGTTGTTCCAAGTTCATGTTGATCACCTAAGGTCTCGAAAAGGACGAGGACATCGAATTCATTGTCGAGAGTGGCATCCGGTTCGGCTCACTCAAGCACCTGCTCTTCACGACCGCCGAAAGCAGCGAAGGCAGTTTCCTCGGCTTGTTCACCGAAGGCGCGTGCGGCGGCCAGGGAGCGGAGAGTTCTGCTTGATCCATTGCTCTGTGTCTGCTTCGGGCATCGGCACAGCTTAACTGAGTGGCTGATATGCTGAAGGGTTTCGGGTGCCGTCAGGCGCGTACGAAAGCCTCTCATGCAGGAACCCGCGGGCAGCGGGCGGTGAGCTATGGGGATTTGTGTTTCGAGGTGTGCCAGCGACTGTCGCGAACGTCCGCGCGCGGTGCTGTCAGCGCGAGGAAGCAGCTTTCCGACCAGGTCGGGAAGCCTGTCGATAACGGCGCTGGGGTTCGGGTGCCGGGCGAGCGGCGCCACAGCGAAGCGCACATGTGTTTCCGTTGACCAGCGCCGACGCAGCGCGGTCGTGTGGCCAAACGGGCCGTGCCGGTTCGGGCGGTCTCCCGGTTCGTCGTCCGTGCGCCCGGCGGTCCGCGGCGCGGCTGCCTGGAGCGTTCGAACACCTCGATGACGATCATGCGCCCGCCGCAGCACGGGCACGGCGGGCGGGAGTCGTCCGGTTCCGCCGGAGGATCGTTCGTGACGGCAGGCGCGGCCGCCAACAGTTGGCGAGCGAGCGCGAGGCAGTCCTTGCGAGAGCCGCCTGCGAGCAGGCCGTAGTGGCGGATGCGATGGAAGCCGCGCGGCAGGACATGAAGCAGGAAGCGGCGAATGAACTCGTCAGTCGCGAGCGTCATGACCTGCTGCCGGTCGGTGCCGTCGCGGCGATAATCCTTGTAGCGGAAGGTGACGCCAGCCTCTTCGAAGGCGACCAGGCGGCGGTTCGAGATCGCGACCCGATGCGTGTATCGCGACAGGTAGGCGAGGACCGCCTCCGGCCCGGCGAACGGCGCCTTTGCGTAGACAACCCAGCGCTTCTTCCTGACCGGCGACAGGTGGCGTGGGAACGCCCGTCGCTTGGCGATGTGCGCCATCGATCCGAAGAAGGCGAGCCGGCCAGCGTCGTGCAGCGTGAGCAGCGGGTGAGGAACAGGCGGCGAAAGAGCGGTCTTATGTAGCAAACGCACCAACATTCCGACTGCCGCGACCTAGCGGGTTCCCATAAAATCCGGGAATGCCAAGAGTTGCCGCTATCGTCCGCTCCACCCGATACGAACACGCAATCAACGCTCTGGTCGCGAAGCGCTCCGAGATATCCGGTCTTATCCGCTTCAAGGGCGCGGACCTGGCTCACCAACTCGTCCACATAGACGCGGTGCTGCTGATCCTTGGCTACAAGGGCGACCCGTCGCAAATCGTGCCGCTACGCCGTGCGCCAAGCCAATTCCGCAGGGGCGAACTTTGGCGGCTGATCCTGAAGCACGAAGCCGAAGGCAGCACGTCAAACCGGGAAACCGCCACTCGCATCGCGCAGGCGAAGGGATGGGACGCCTCGCGTATCAAGCCGCTCATGAACAACATCAAGACGGCCAAGGGACGGCGACGGCGGGCTTTGGCGGCACGAGCCGACCCGCGCCAAGGCGACGCGTAGGCTCAAGAGAGTTCGAAGAATTGGGCGTGGCGTGGAAATCGAAGCAAAACTTTGCGCAGAACAAGAAAAATCCTGCTAACTCACTTTGCTTAAATGCAAAAGAGCCCCTACACTATGCAGTGGGTTTAGTCGGGGCGCCACCCTACTACAACCATATCGACAGTGCGAACCATCGAGAAGCCAAGCTTACCGAACGGGGAGTTTTTGTCGATATGGTGGTTATCTTGCGGCACTCTGAGATTTTGGCTGTGTGGGAGGATTTTTTGTGGCAAGCATCGGGCAAGCGCTTCTAATCAAATACGGTTTAGGCACTCAGCCGTCGCCGGAGCGCCAGCAAGAGTGGGCGCGTTTAACGCGGCAATACATCAAGGACGGTCAGCCGCCAGACAGGGCCGGCGAGAACGCCGCCAAGGTTCTATTTCGGGATTTCCACACACGCGTCTATGCTTCGGAAGCCGACACAATCGAAATGCTGCTCCGAGAGGCCGGCAAATAGTGGATGACCTGGATAAGGTATGGGCTTGGCTTAATACTCCGGGAGCCACCGCAACCGTTTCGACTATAACGTTCGTAGTGGGCGGCGTGACGGGTTTTTTGGCCCGTAGTCTGACGAGCACGCCAGCTGAACGACAACAACATAGACAGCGGCTCTATGAAAACGGATTGCGTCACAAAGCCGAGAGGGAAAAGAGGTACATAGAGTTCCGAGAAGCTTTCGAGGCTTTTATAAAAAAGAAGAACTGCGGCGGTGAGTTAACGCTGGATGATTTTCAAAGCATATCAAAGGCAGGAGATTTATATTTCAGCGAGCTTAAAATGGCTGCTGATGCAATTTTGGGAAACTCAGTAGACAAACTGTCACGTGAGACCATCGTCACCGCCATAGCTGAGGCTCTCGAAAAAAACATTCCACTTTATTACCAGACATTGCATCGAATAGCTGAAAAAATTGGCGTTGCGTATAGCGGCGAATTTAAGCGGCATAACTACGAAAACTTGTACATAGTCGTCGAGAAATACGCTTCCAGTTCGGTTATTCCGCCCGTTGCCAATACCCGGCCCAAACTCGCGAAACGGGATGATTGAGCGCGCCGCCGAGGATGGCATAGGCGTTGCCGCCGTTTGACCGGCGATGGTGATCTTCCAGCCATGCGGCGGCGATGCGCTACTGGCCGCAGTCCCCGCAGGCCTCGACGTGACCGCCAAGGGCCGCGGTGCGGCAGTGCTCGATCGCCGACATCACCTTGAGCTGATGTAAGCTCAGGTGCCCTGCGTGGGTGGCCCGGTAGGCGGGCCCAGCAGCTCGGAAGATGTCGGCAACGTCCAGGTCCGCGCGCACCCGGTTCAGCCGGGAGGCGACTTATCCTCCATCAGCGCCATCAGCCGGTCGAGCGGCCCGGCAACCGCGTGGATCGTCCGGGTCGAGACCTTGGTGTAGAGCGCTGTCGTTTCGAGCTTGCTGTGCCCGAGCAGCACCTGGATGACGGGGATGTCGACATCCTGCTCGAGCAGGTGGGTGGCGAAGCTGTGCCGCAGAGTATGCGGGCTGACGCGCTTGCGGATGCCGGCGACTACGGCGGCTTCCTGAACCGCGCGATGGAGTTGCCGCGAGATCGGATCGGTGCAACTGCGTCCTGGGAACAGCCAGCCATACGGAAGCATCCCCCGCGACGCCGGCCTTCGCGCCACCACAGCCGCAGCAGTTCCAAGAGTTGCGGCGAGAGCATGGCGTTGCGATCCTTGCGCCCTTTGCGCTGTTCGACGCGGATCAACATGCGTGTGCTGTCGATATCATTGACCTTGAGGTGCGCGACCTCCGACACGCGCAGGCCCGCGCCATAGGCGACACCGAGCGCGGCCTTGTACTTGATGCCAGGCGCTGCTTCGAGCAGCCGCGCCGCTTCCTCCAGGTTCAGCACGTCCGGCAGCTTGCGTGGATGGCGCATGAGCACCAGCACACGGGCCAGATCCCGCCGCTTCAGCGTCACCAGGAACTGGAACCGCAACGCCGAGACCGCGCCGTTGATGGTTGCGGGCCCGAAGTCGTTCTCATGCTGATACAACTGGAAGCGACGGATGTCCTCGGGCGTCGCAGTATCGGGAGAGCGTCGGAGGAAGGCTGCGAAGCGCCGGACCTGACGGACGTAATCCTGCTGGGTATGGGGCCCAAGCCCCGCATGAGCATGTCTTGCTGCATGCGCTGGCGAAGTGGCGTGGTCGGTGCATCGGTCGACAGGGTATCCATGGCAAGTTCCTCTCGTTGAAGGAACTCCATGGTCAGATCGCAGCTTCTACCGCTCAAGACCAATGCCTGTCGCGCCATCTCAGAACGAAGCGCCCCTCCCGCGAAGCGGGTTCGTGCATGAGGCGCAAAGCAGCCATGTCGTGTTTGGGGCCGATACCCGACTGTCCGCTTCGCGGTGTGCACCGCGTGACACCTGCCGTTGAGCACTGCATGCACGTGGTCAGCTTCCGACCTCACCTCGGTCATTCTAACTACAAAGCCGTTTCCAATAGCGGACATTAGCCACCTGCTGTTTGCCCGAGTTAATGCCAGCGTATTGCAGTGGCGGGTATCATAGTTGCAATCGGTCTGGCGGCCTAAACCTCACCACGGCATGTCTTCGCCCATTGTCCTTGGATGCCAGCCATTGTCGGCCGGCGTCACCCGATCGATCAAGTCTTTGACTGTTCGCGATACTTGTGCCGCCAACATGTCCGAGCAATGTGGGGGAATCGAAGGTTGGCCTATAGCCAATCGCGTGAACGTCGGGCAGAAGTGCTCTCACGCGCTCATCTTGGACACCACTGATGCCCACCATTCCGTCCTCACAAGTTCCGCCACCAAAGTCCTGGGAGGAGTTCGAAGACATTTGCCTTTCGGCAGCGAAGCATCGATGGGATTCCTCGAAGTTTTTCGGCAACGGGCGCAAAGGCCAAGCGCAGGACGGGGTCGACATACGGGGGCATGATGGCGTGGGCGAGCATATAGGGGTGCAATGCAAGAACACGCTGGCTGGGGTCTCATTGAAGGTGGTGGAAAACGAAATCGCCAATGCCGAGGGCTTCAGGCCCAAGCTCGACCACCTCTACATTTCCACCACTGCGCCACGTGACGCGACTCTGCAGAGAGATGTCCGTCTGATCTCGATTGCCCGCAAGGCTGCTGGGGATTTTCTGGTCGACATATTGTTCTGGGACGACGTCGTGGGAGACCTCGCCCTCGAGGACTCCGTCTTCTTTAAGCACTATCCGCAGTTCAAGCGCGGTGTCGATCCGAGCAAGGCACACGACCAGACACTGTACGAAGAGTATCTGCAACTAATGCGATCGGACGGAGTCATTGGGTTCATCGACGAATGGAACATGGCTGGGTTTTCGTTTCCCTCAGCGAGGTTAGATCCACTTCGGGAATTCGTCGCAAACTGGAACGCGCCGGAGCGCGAGTTCAGTTCGTCGCAGATTGACGCAGTGCGGGTGGAATTATGGACGAAGGCCCCGGGACTACGTGGTCGAGATCAATCGGAGCACATTTCCTGCCAACGGACCAGGTTGGATCACGGTGCCGTCGGAGTGGGAGGACAAGTTCCCGGATAGGTGCAAGCGCGTTGTCAAAGAGCTGCACGGCATGGCCGGCGAGATCGTCGAGATTCATGGTCGTTTGGTCCGAACCGCAAAGGCAGTTCTTTTGACGACGAACTGATGTCTATGCCGTTCCGAGCGCTGGCGTGGCGGCCCCAAACTTGCCATTGGTTCGGTTCTGCCAACCGCGAGAGGCTGGGCAGGACGGATACGCGTTATCAGCGGCTGCGCTTTATCTCATTACCGACCTGATCGCTCCAGTAATGTCCGGAGGGAGCATCGTTTACAATACAACGCTTGACGGTCACCCAGAAAGGCCCGTCAAGTAAGCGATATTAAGCGGGGGAAATAGATGCCATCGTTGAAGACAAATTTCGTCAAAAGGATCGATCGGCTTCCCAAGCCGACCAACGCAGCTGACGCTATGCAACCACTCTTCGAAGCGGTCAGCAACTCGATCCACAGCACCCAGGATCGATTCAAGGACAACGTCGCAACCCAAGGGAAAATCATTGTCACGCTCACCATGGCGAGCAGACAGGCTCCCTCAAAGATCGTGGTCGAAGACAATGGTGTGGGGCTCGACGGCAGGAACTATGACGCGTTCACCACCACCGACACCGACAACAAGATTGCGCGCGGGGGCAAAGGTGTAGGGCGACTATTGTGGCTTGATTGCTTTGAAGCGATCAGCGTAACCAGCACGTCGATCGAAACTGGCGAGCCGAAGCGCCGAAAATTTCGCTTTGTACTATCACAAGCCGATCAGATACAGGGCTATGAAGAAGGCAAGCCCGAGGGCACTGCTTCTGACACCGGAGTGTTGATCGAATTCGATGGTCTCCGGGACAATGGCTATAAGGCCAAATTCCCGGGGCGTCCGGCCTATGTCTTTCAGCATTTTACGTCGCATTTCTTGCCCACCTTTATCGGGTCGCGCTCCCCCCGCATCACAGTGCACTGCGGTGACGAAACCCGGCACTATCCGGATGAAATTAACTCGATCATTCATCGCCGGGAGACCATCGAAAACATACCTACTGCTGATTACGGGCAGCTGACACTCACGTTGATGGAGTGCGACAAGGTTGCGAGCGCGGATTTGCAGGGGTCGCACTTCGTCCATTTCATAGCGCACGACCGAACGGTTCATTCTCAAAAGATCGACGGCAAACTAGGTCTGAAGTATTTCGGCCCGAATGAGGATCGGGTCTTCCACGCCGTCCTCAACGGCAAGTTCCTCGACGACAACGTCAACCAGGAGCGGACCAAGTTCCAGTTCGAGGACGCCGTCCTCGACCGCATCGTGAGCGACATCTGTACACCACATATCGAGAAGTTTCTGGCGGAACCGTTGCAGGCGCTACGTCAAGACCAGCGAACGCGGGTCAAGGCGATTACGGAATCCTACCCATCTGTTGCTTTCGGCGACGTTGACGAACTGCAAGAAAAGCTCCCTTCAGGCGAGCTAAACGATGACGCGATCTTTGGGCATCTCTCGCGTGAGCGCTATCGCCGTGATCAGCGACAAGCGGAGAAAATCCGGGCCGTCCTGAAGCGATTGAAGGAGCCTTCAGTTGATGTCAATTCGTTCGCGAACGCAATCGAAGCCGCCGGTAAGGCAATTGAGGAAGCCGAGCAGAAAAGCCTCACGGAGTACATCGTCCGCCGAAAGGTCGTGCTCGATTTTATCGAAATCCTCCTGGAGAAGGTCCGCGACGACACGCGTGATAGCAGTTATCAGCGCGAAGACATCCTGCACTCGTTCATCTGCCCGCTACGGGTCAATACTCTATCCGATGGCGCCAAGAAGGTCGTGCCGGCTGCGTCGCACGATCTCTGGATAATCGATGAGCGGCTGACATTCGCCCAGTATTTCAGCTCGGATGAGGAATTCCAGAATCTCTCTGACGCAGTCGCCAGCGACGAGCGACCAGATGTCTTGATTTTCGATCACGTCCACGGGCTACGCCAAACTGACGATCCCTCGCGCGTGCTGCTCGTTGAGTTCAAGCGCCCGGGTCGAACCAGCTATGCGGCGGACGAGAACCCTCAACACCAAGTCGAGCGTTATGTGCGCCGACTGCGCGAAGGGGGGAAGTTTGACGTCAAGGGGCGCCCCATCAAGCTGAAGGAGGACACGGTCTTCTACTGCTTTATAGTTGCTGACATCGTGGGCAAGATGGACGACTGGACCTATTCATGGGATCGCACGGCCGACGGTCGCGGGCGCTTCTACCAACCGCGTTCCGGCTTCAAAGGTTCGATCGAGCTCATCGCGTGGGACACCCTTCTCACCGATGCCCGCGAGCGAAATCAGGCCTTCTTCGATCGCGCCGGAATCTCAGGCAAAAGCTTCTTCGTCGAGGCCCAGGATGCGTCGCATCAGCGCCTTCGGGCCGAGGAAAAACTGGCCGCCGACACCATGGCACCGGCCGACGCGCCTGTGACCTAATCTCGACTGAGAGAAAACGCATGCCAATGTTCGATTCAGACGAGCTCAGGGGCCTGATTGCGGAACGCGGGATCGCCGGCTTCACGCTCGACACGAACATCATCGATGGGCTCAACAACAACGGAAATCTCGACAATCGCATCCTGCTGAGCCTCGAAAACCTCAAGGGCAAGCAGGTCGCTACCATTCTATGCGATGTCGTGGCGAAGGAGGTGAAGGGGCATATGGCGCAGCGCCACGCTGCCGCCCATGGCGAGCTCGCCTCCACTTTGAAGGTGTATAGCAAAATCTGGAAAGAGCACGCGGGCTTTGTTGAAGAGCTTGCAGCCAAGCTGGTGCCAGCGGACGCGATCGGGGCTCACGCTGATGCCCTCCTCCAGGCCTTTTGCGAGAAGATCGGCGTTGAGATCATCTCCTCGAACGGGGCGATAAGCGTAGCCGAGTTAATGGAACAGTATTTTGAGAATCAACCGCCCTTCGCCGGCGCTGACAAGAAGCACGAGTTCCCCGATGCTGTAGCGCTCGCGGCCATAGATAAGTGGGCGCAGGAGCACGGACCGGTTCTAGCGGTGAGCAAGGACAAGGGATGGGCAGAATACTGCGAAGGCAGCGAGTACCTGTACTGCGCAAGTGATCTGGGAAAAGCGCTTGCGCTGTTTCATGAGGACGAAGCAATTGTCGCAAGCTTTATTAGCTCCTTGGGGGATGCGCCAGATGGCGATTTCGCGGGTGAGATACTGGATGCAATTCAGCGCGACCTCGATGACCTCGACTTTCAGGTTGAGGCGTCAGCATTCATGGAGTGGGACACCGAAGTCGAGGAAGCAGTCGTTGAGTCGATTGAGTATACTGGCGGGAAAGAGCAGCGGATTGTGGCTTCCGACGGCCAGAGCGTGACGTTTCTGGTTCCTGTCAATGCAAAGCTCAGGGTCCAAGCTGGCTTCAACTTTTCCATTCATGACAGCATCGACGACGACTACGTCTCTCTCGGCGGCACAGTAGAGGACGTCACGATCGATCATCGCTATCAGGTGACGGTGACGATCAGCGGGAAAGGAAGCGATGAAATCGCGGTCGAGGATGCCGTCGTAAATCCGGCGACAAAGTTGCGCACGGTCGACTTCGGCCATGTGGAACCGTTCTCCGAACCGGAACCCGACTGAACAAAAGGCCAGGGTTTGGGGCGGTCACGACACTTCCTGTGCGCGCTGGCTCTATGCGCCTGGTTCAGCGCGCAACAATGCAGGCAAACCCTTACTGCTACTGTTTGCTGGAACGGCCGAATAGAGAGGGGGTTGCCGCCGAAGCTCATTGGCTGACTCAAGGCAGCTTTCACGTCGTGCCGCCCGAAACCTGCCATTCAGCTTCCCACCCCGTCGTTGTCTTTCACCCTTGCCGGAATCGCGACCGCTTTCGAGAAAGCCTCGAACTAGCTCGAATGGCCGGGATCAGGCGCAAAGCTGCCCTTCGGCTGTCGCGATCAGACATGTAGCTGGAATGGGGCGGACACCAGTCCCGCAGCTTCGGTCCTCTAGTCTTCAAGTGCAGATATCAGGGTTGGGCGGAGGCATGGTCGCAACAGGCCACCCCCTGTTTGGGCGGCAACGCGTGCGACAGGCTGGACTTGACGTCGCAGCCATACGATCTTCGTTGCGGGGCCACTTTCGACACGACAGCTCCTGGCGGGAACATAAAATGCTCGATGCCATCCTAACCTTCGTCGCCACGTTGTTAGTCGCGGTATTCGCGGTTCATCGTGAAAACGATTGCGTAACCGCACTCAGGATCGCGCAACCTGTGAGGATGATCGCGACCGTTTGCCAGGACGCACTCGATCCCAAGGCCGAGGGTCACAAGAGCGATCATGCGAGGATGGATTTAGGGTTGCTGAGGTGCATGAGCAGGCCTCATCTGTAGAGGTCCCAACAGCGAGACTGGCCGTTCTCGACCGCCTTTGCTGCAGAAGCTATGGCGTGCCCAGACGTCAGCGCCGCCCTACCCGCCTTGACCGCGAGGTAGATCAGATCAAGGCCGCCCAAAGATTTCCAGCAAAATGAGATGCATGGGCAAATTAAGTCAGCAAAGCCGAGATACCGGTGGCTGCAATCAGCCCCCAGAAGATCGAGCCGGTCGCGACGCCGGCGGACATCGCAAAGCCGGCCTGACGGCCCTGCCGCATTGCGAGGCCCATAATCCTCATGCTGCTTCGGTCCGGACTGCCTGCAGGGACCATATAGGCGGCCCAGCCAGAAGACGGTGCTGCATGGTTCAGTTCCCCGAACCAGCGAGCGCCTGCATCAGGTCATCGATGATGTACTGGACATCCTCAAGCCCGACCGACATGCGTAGCAGTCCACCGGGCGCCATCGACTCGGGTCCTTCGACCGAGGCTCTGTGCTCGATCAGGGAGTGCGTGCCGCCGAGGCTGGTGGCGCGCACTACCAGTTTCAGGCGAGCGGCCGCACACATCGCGGCCGGCTCGCCGCCCTTCACGATAAAGGACAACATGCCGCCGAATGCACTCATCTGCCGGGCGGCAAGCGCATGGCCGGGATCACCGGCAAGTCCCGGGTAAAGGACCTGCTCGACCTGGGGTGACTTCGACAGGGCTTCAGCAACCTTAAGCGCGGCGTCGCAGTGCGCGCGCATCCTCACCGGCAGCGTCTGCAACCCGCGCAGTGCCAGCCAGCAGTCGAACGGCGCGGCAACGCTGCCCTTGTGCTTCTGGATCATGTGTAGGGGCCGCTCAAGGGGTGATGCAGCAGGCACCACAACGATGCCAGCCATCATGTCCGAGTGGCCGCCAATGTATTTCGTGGCGGAATGGACGACCGCGTCGGCACCCAGATCGAGTGGGCGCTGCAGTGCCGGGGTGGCCCAGGTGTTGTCGACGACGGCGAGAGCGCCAGCCTCATGGGCGATCTCACAGATGGCAGCGATGTCAACAACGCGGATCATCGGGTTAGAAGGGGTCTCCATCCAGACCAGGCCGTTGGGTTTGTCCCGGACAACCGTCCGCAGGCGATCGAGATCGCGCATGTCGATCGGCACAAACTCGAACCGGTGGCCGATGTCCGTCTCCTTGATCAACGAGCGGATGCCGAAATACATGTCGTCCGGCAGAACAACCCTCCCCTTCGAGGGATGTGCTTCGAGGACCGCAGCAATGGCGGCCATCCCGGAGGAGAAGGCGATGCCTTCCGCGCCCCCTTCGAGCGCGGCCATCGCTTGCTCGAAAGCAAACCGGGTCGGATTGGAGTCCCGCGTGTATTCATAGCCCGACGGAAAGGAACCATCTGCGCCTCGCTCAAATGTCGTGCTGGTATGCAGCAGGATGGAGACCGCTCCGGTTGAGGAATCGACGCCGCGGCCGATATGAATAGCTTGTGTATCAAAGCGCACGGTGGCTTCCTTTTGTCGGTTGTTTATGACGGTCATTATATTGACCGTAGCCCGCACAGATGGTAAAGTCAATATAATGACCGACTCATCATTCATATCGCATCGCGAGCAGGAGCTGGGGCACGCCATTGCCACCAGGTTGCGCAACCTGCGCCGCGATCAGGACCTGACGCTTGATGGGGTTGCCAAGCTGACCGGCCTTTCAAAGGGAACGGTGGTGGCGCTCGAAAAGGGGAAGGCCAACCCCAGCATAGGCATCCTTTGCAGGCTGGCGGCCGCGTTCTCCCTGTCCGTAGGCGACTTGCTCAACGATGCGCCGAGAGGAGAAGCCGACAAGCGTATTGAGCGTACTGTCACGAAAACACTTTGGACGAGCCCCGCTGGCAGTAGCGCTCAGTTGCAGGCCTCTACGTCGGGTCGCACCATGTTTGAACTCTGGTCGTGGGTCTTGGCACCCGGCGACGAATTCCATGCCGACGCCCACAGCCCCGACACGCGGGAGCTGGTGACAGTGACCGCCGGCGCTCTCACCATCGTCGTGGGGAGAGAGTCGACCGTCTTGGCGGAAGGCGAAAGCGCCCACCTCATCACCGACCAGCCGCATTCCTACATCGGCACGGCCGATGTCTGGACACGCTTCACGATGGCTGTCCTGGAGCGCGGCGGGCAGCGACTCGCTCGCAAGCGCGACTGGATTGTTGGATTGGGTGATGACTAGGCCTTCGCGAGGAGCCGTAGCTTGTGACCAACCCACGCTGTCGCGCGCCGCAGCGCACCCGCCTTCCCACTTTAATTAGCTTCGGCGCCAACGCGCACACTGCACCAACCCTGCGAAAGATCCCTTGATTGTCCGCCTAAGGCTTATTGTCCTCGGCTTGAGCGTTCTCTGCTTCTCGTGGAAGACGCTAAATGCGCTCGTGCGTTATTGCCGGCCAGCAAAGGCTGCGGGTCGGCGGTGAGGGTCTCGAGGGGCGGCGGCCGTTGCCCTACACTCAATGGTGCCATCGGCGCCTGGATAGTTTCCCCGGCGCCGACCCCGCGATTGTGGCCGTGGTGATGATTATCGTGCATACGCTGAGCTGTTGGGGACATGGTGATGGTAGTGCCGGAGGCACCGGAGACATGTGATATCTCGGCAGCGGGCAGAGCGGCTTCTCTTTCGCTGCACAGGAAAGCGTAGAGTTCCTTCACGCAAATGCGAGCGTCCTTCTTGTCTTTTTGAAAGGGCGGGACGATGGGCAACCTGATGTCGGCCTTTTGGTAGAACGGACTGCGCTCTTCGTACAGCTGGTCAACCTTCTGCTCGATCTCGGCGCCCTGCAGCAGCGGACGGCTGGTGTCTTTCTTGAGGCGCCTGCGGAGCTCCTTCAGCTCGGTGTCGAGCCAGATCGACCTCCCCTTATTTAGGATCAGGGCTTGATTAGTGTCGTTGCCAAAGCAGCCGCCGCCGGTTGCGATGACGATAGGCCCTCTCTCCAGCTGCTTGGCCAGCTCTTTGGTCTCCAGGTCCCTGAAGTGCGCCTCGCCGCGGCCAGGGTCGGCGAACATCTCCATCAGATTGCCGTGCTCGGCGACTATACGCTTATCGATGTCGACAAACTCCACCCCCAACTCCTTGGCAAGCTGGGCGCCGATGCTCGACTTGCCGCTCGCCGGCATCCCGACGAGCACGACCGGCCGCGTACCGAGAGCCGCGAGGATCTCGCCCGCTTGCGGGGAGCGAGCGACCGCAATCTGTTGTCTTGCGATTGTGGGCGACCTGGAGGTCCCTGCAGCCCTCGACCTGCTTTCTCCTGACGAGCCCCAGTGTAATATCTCCCAGGCGCCAGGGGGAATAGGGACCAACTCGCATTCGCTCTGCGCGCGCTGCGCGAGCTCTGCCCGGTAACTGGCCGGCGTATGGAACTCGACCTCGAAGCGATAGTTCTGCGCAGTTCTGAATGCCGTGTGAACGCCGCGTAACCTCGGCGTGTCCATCCTGATGAACCAGTTGGTGGTCTCGACCTCGCTGCAGTCCCGCTCCTCGAAGGCTAGTGCCGCCTTCTTGAATGCGCGCGTAAAAGCCTCGTCCGGGATTTCGAAGACATGGCGCACGGCATTGGTGACCAGCTGGGCCTCTGGCGCCGCGCTCACGCTCTGGCCGGTCAACTCGTCGGCTGTCCAGACCTGCCCGCGCGACCGTTGGTCAAGATGCGGCACCTTCACCTCGATGCCGTCGTGCCGCAAAAGCTCGGCAACAGCATGCACAGTTTCGGTAATCGCGCTTTCTTGCGCTTCGGCGGGGGCGGCTTCGAGCCTGGCGCGCTCCAGGGCCTGTTCGCTGCTCAGCGTTATCCTGCTGGCAGGGTCGTCGGCCGAGATTGCTAAGGCGCTGGGCAGGATGCGCTTTTCGACGGCGAGTCTGATCGAGGCCTCCATGACCGAGGCCGCCAGCGTGGGGTTGTCCTTCAGATCCGCCAGGCTGCCATCGACGTCGAACCGGCCCTGGTGGAGCTTTGCCGCCTGCGCCTTGACATAGGGCGCCGGCTTGAAGCCCGGCCTGCGCTCCAAGAGCCGCTGCAATTCGGTAGTTTTTTGCATGAACACCCGCGCACCGGTATCGGACTTGTAGGCGTCCGTGCCGACCTTGATGCCGACGCTCAACAGGTTGATGGCACTTTTATGCAGATCGTCGGGGTTGTAGCCGTCGGGCCGCGGATCGATGCGCGGCTGGTAGTGGTTGAGCAGGAAGTCGACGCGCTTCCTGGCATCAGCGGTTGCCGGATAGGATTCGCTGAGTTTCGGGAAGAGCGCGGCCGCGTCGGCGCTGACGGCAGGCTTCGCGCCGGCTGAGGCCACGGATCGCGCTAACTGCTGCTTGACGTCCGACTCATGAGCCGGCTCACTGAGCTGCCGGTTCCAGTCCTGGAGCTCGGCCACTAGCAAGGCGGCCAGTTCGCAGGCCACCGGATGCTTGGCGGCCTTGCTGTCTTCCCCCGCCCTGGTGATAAGATCATGGAGGGTATGGCCATCCGGCCGATCTTCCTGCAACAGTGCGCGGATGTCGGCCTTGAGCCCAGGATGAATGCCCTCGTAGGTGCCGAAGATGGCACGCTCGGCAAACCAGCGTTGCGCCTCCTGCGGCTGCGCCAGCACGTTGCGCTGCAGGCAGCTGTAGGTCTCCAGCACCAGCCCGGTGGCCGACAGGATCTGCTTGGACCGGCTGAACTGGTAGTCGCCTTTCTCAATGGCCGGCGTGTGCGACTTCGGGGGCTTCATCGAGGCGATGCCGAGCGCCTGCAGCTGCGCGTCGAACTGGCGCACATGCTCGTAAAGGCGAGGCCGGTTGCCGATGATGACGACGGCGTCGCCGTCAAAATCGCCGTCGAGCATTTTTTGTTCGACGCTCGGAACCGCAACCAAAGAGCCGGGCGCGAACACCTCCGTCGCCTGCAGGATGCCGACGCACTCCAGCGCGGTGTCGGCCTTGACCCGGTTCTTTTCCTCCAGCCAGCGCGAATGGCACTTTACGTCCTCCGCAGACATCACCACCCCGCGGTCAGCGAACTCCGCCGGCCACATTTCGTCGGGCACAACGATCAAGATGCCTTTGGCAAAGAAGGTCGGATCGTCGGCGGCTAGCCCAGCCCCCGACCTGTGCGCGACGTTGAAGCTGTATTGAAAGGCCACGCACCGATCCAGGAACGCGGCGGTCCGATCGCCATCGCGCGCCGACCTGACCCGGTCGGGGGCGAACGGGCGCAGGTTGGGCTTGTCATAGGGGGAGCGTCCGACAAGCACGCCGGCGTCACGGGTCAAGGTCTTGCTCTTGCCCGTCGGCACATGCAGGCATTCGTCGCTCGACGGTACGGCGATAGCGCCCGAACCCTCGATGTGCCCGCCCGTGACGGTCCGGAACACCTCCTCGAGGGTGAGGCTTGGATGGGTTTCGAGCCAAGCCAGAGCCTTCTCGCGGGTCTCCTGTGCCACCTCGACACTGCGCGGATAATGTTGCAGCGCCGAGGGCGGTAGCGCCGATTGGCTATTACCGGCATAGGCAGGCATCCGCTCGGGAGCGTCGTGGCGAGCCCGGGCAATGGCCGGCATGCGCTCGGCCAGTGAGGCCCTGATGAAGCCGCAGCCGTCATGCGGCCGCAAGGCGATCTCGCCGTCTCGCCCCTGGACCCGGAAGGGATGCCCTGCGCCTGCGGGGCGGTCGGGCAGAAGGGACAGCTTGAAGCACCCTTCCAGCGCATAATCATGCGGGCCAATGTCGGGGATGCCCGGCGGCGCGGCAAATCCGCGGCGCTGGGTATAGTAATAGGCTTCCTTGAACGGCGCCCAGGCCCGCGACAACTGCTCAAAGGCCGTACCCGGAGCCGTCTCGGCATAAGGGATCGCCAAAAGCTTGCCGCTTGGGGCCTCTTCGGGCGCGAAGGGCAGGTGAGAGGCAAGCTGGTTCAGGCTCTTTTGCGGCGGCTTCAGTTTGCTGCCGCCGAACAGGTCCATGCGGTAGGGCACGCCCTCCACGGGGAACGTGCGTGTCAGCATGGCGCCGGTCGGAGTTCCCTTTAGTTGCACCGCCACCACCGGCACCGCGCCCGAGGTCAAGCGGTGGAAAATGGAATACCGCAATTCGGCTTCGCTGGCCAGCGGCCGGCCTTGCATGTCGACCACCGGCAGCCGCATCAGTCCGGCATCGCCTTGCGGCGGTCTCGGCTCGTGGTCCATGGTCTGAAGGACCCGATGGACATCGAAGCTGGCGGCCGCATGCTGGGCCTGGACCATCGATGCGTTCTGCGCCATGAAGGTGTCGAGCGCTTCGAGCGGCTCTTTCGCCTCGATCTCGGCGATCACGTTCCAGCTCATGTAGGAAAGGTCGGCGTAGATGAGGGCCCGGGAACTGTCCAGGATCTGCCTGGTCTTGCCCTGCAGCTCTTCCTGCCTGGCCTGCAAGGCGAGTTCGTCGCCGTCGACATAGGGCCGCCGGTAGAGCGTCTCCAGCACCGCCCGGGTCTTGAGCACCTGATAGATCGAAAGCGCCGGGCAGCGGCTTGCATTGGGACCGCTGGTGCGCTCGGCCTGGCCTGCGTTGAGATGGGCATCGATCTTGTGTTCCACCACCGGCTGGATGGCGTTGAGCAGGTTCAGCGCCGGTCTGCGGTGCCAGCGCAACACCGGCTTCGGGCTGCGAGCTAGGGGCAGCAGGGAGGCGCAAAGATTGCCCATCGTCTCGAGGTTGTTGTCGAGCTCAAACCCGGGATTGGCACGTAACACCTCGAGCCTGTCCAGCCCCGGCTGTGCCAGTGCACCGAAATCGTCCGACAACTGCGCCTTGCCCAACGCCTTGAATATACTCGCTATGGCATGGACATCGGCCTGCTGCAGCCGATCCTCGGCATATTGGAGGTAGTGCGCCAGTTGATGCAGTCGGTCCTTCAGCAAGGCGGGTTCGGCGACCTCGCCGGCGGTCTCTCCCTCCTCGATGCCCCGCGACAGACCGTTGGCGATCCTGACAAGGGCAGGCGTGCTGAAAGCGCTGAAGCGACGGCCCTTGGAACCGAGCTCGCCGGCGATGGCAACGATCGCCTTGCGTGCTTTTTCTTGTTCCGGCCACTTGCCGAAACCGTTCACCAGATTGGCCAATTCTTGATCCGAGAATCCGTCGAGATTGCCGTCGCGGCCAACCACCACGCCGGCGATGGCAAGCGTCGCTTCACGCGTCTTCTGCTGGTCCGGCCATCTGCTGAAGCCGTTCACCAAATCAGCCAACTCTGAACACGAAAATCTGTCGAGATTCCCGTCGCGAGCAACCACCGCGCCGGCGATGGCAAGCGTCGCTTCGCGCGTCTTCTGCTGGTCCGGCCATCTGCTGAAGCCGTTCACAAAATCGGCCAACTCTGAATCCGAAAATCCGTCGAGATTGCCGTCGCGGGCAACCACCGCGCCGGCGATGGCAAGCGTCGCTTCGCGCGTCTTCCGCTGGTCCGACATTGCGTCGGAGATGCGGTGCGGGCCTCCTTCGTTATCAGATCGCCCTGCTGGTCCGGCCAACTCTCCGGTGATGCCCATATTCCCTCTCCGATCCAGCAAAACGCATCGCCTAAGCCTGTCAACAACAGGGCATCATTGGTTTGAGTGCGGTCACGCGAGCCTGCAGCGGCGTGCTTGAAAAGCCGCAGCATTCACGCAACGGCAACTGCCTCGACAACGCCGCAATGAAAAGCTTCTTCGGCATTCGATCGCTCCGACATCAGGGCTGAAGCTCAACGGGCTGAAGCCTGTACAAAACGCCCATAAATCGCTATGAACTCGCCCGACTTACGTGGCGAATCTGCGGTTTTCGTTGCGGTACAGATCGAGCGATATCGGTCAGGCAGCGTTCGAAATCCAGTTCAAAAGAGCTGCCTTCGGTTTGGCGCCGACCGAGAAATCGGCCACCTCGCCGCCCTTGAAGATCGCCAGCGTCGGAATGGAGCGCACGCCCAATTGAGTGGCGAGTTCCGGGTTTTCATCGATGTTGAGCTTGGCGACCTTGATCTTGCCTTCCATCTCGACGGAGATTTCGTCGAGACTCGGAGCAATCATCTTGCAGGGATCGCACCATTCGGCCCAGAAATCGACAACGACGGGTGCTGCGGATTCCAGAACCTCCGACTCGAAGTTATTGATATCGACTTTCACGGTAACCATGGCTGTTCCTTTGACCGAAGATGTTGAACCACATGTGACGGTGCGGTGATATTTCCCACTATCACCGACAGCACCGGGATCCGGTGAGAAAGTATCTGCTTCATTAGCGGCACAATACCCGCCGTTGCTTGTGCCCTCGATCTCTTCTCCCTTCTGCTCCCACTAAATGGCGTAGCAGATGCGGCGACTTGCTGAGTAATCGGGTTTGGCTCCGGCAGTCGCCCCGTCTGGCCATGGAGGATTCGCCTTAGTATGTGGTCTGAAAAGTATTCCGCTTTGTTCAATATCGAACGCCGATTGGAGCGTGTCCTTTAATGAAGATCCAAAATTCTGAAGCGTCAACTCGAAACGGGTTACACTCGTAATGTGGTAGATCGGACATGCTGGATCTGGCTCCTAATCATGGGATATCCGAAGCCACGATCTACAATTGGAAGGCCAAATTCGGCGGCGTGGAAATTTCCGAGGCGAAGCGGCTGGGGCCCTGGAAGAGAGGCCGAAGAAGCTTCTGGCCCAGCAAGTGCTCGACGTGGCCGCGCTTCGCGAACTGGTTTCAAGAATGTATGACCCGCCCCGCCCGTGCAAGGGTCGTCTTGATCAGGACGGTGCAGTCTACACAAATGTATCCAGCCTCTTGCAAGTGGGCCGCTGTTGCGGCCAGGCCATGATGAGATCCGCGCGTGCCGTTCCTAGATAAATGGTCCGGGCTTAGTGGCTACCGATGCAAACGCCGTTGGGCCCTACCCTGGACTGGTACACCTTGCCGCCAGACGATGCTGCCCGAGCCGCCGGCCGGCCGGTCGCGCGCATTTGTGGCCAACGTCTATCCTAAGGTCGATCCGGTCGGGTTTGCGACCGGGTTCATGGTTTCACCTAACGTTCTTCTGACCAAACTGGCACGTATTTCAGGATCCCGGCTGGGTAAGAGGAACCGGCGCCAACATTCTTCAAAGTCGCGCTTGGTTATAAAGCCGGGCATCGGCAGCCACCATGCCGCCGGATGTCCAAGCAGGCACAGGAATCAGAAGAAGTATGGATTTGAGCCCGAATCAAGTGATTTGGATTACGACCAGGACGATTTCTGGCTCTGCTTGGATGAGGATTTCTCGGCGTGTTTCGGCGAAAATACGGGTGACGAGTTGAGCAGGCGGCTTGGCACCCGATTGATCCTCAGCAGGACGGACACTGCGGCTCATCAGACCGGGGCAGTTACGCGGTCGGTGAACTCGGAACCGAAGGTCTGTCGGTCTGCATATAGACGCGCCCGCTTACAACCTGACTCTCGAAACATACATGCAGCGGATGGTGGGGCACTTCTCAGCAGAAACCAAGAGCATCCTGGCCGGAGAGAGGCTTTTCGTAGAAGATCACGGCATATCCGTGCAACCTCCCTTTCCCGCGGCGAATATAGCCGGCCGTCTCATAAAGCCTTTGAGCCCCTACTTGGATCGTTGTCGTCTCGAGCACTATGCATTTGAATCCGAGAGCAACGGCTCGCGATTCCAACTCGCTAACAATCCTTCTTCCAAGCCCACGTCGTTGAAAGGCGGGATCGACCCGTATACGCTTGAGTTCTGCGATTTCATCGTCGACAGGTTGCAATCCGCCCATAGCAGCGAGCTGGGGACCAATATGCGCAACTACGAAGTCTCCGCCAGATTCGATATATGCTTCTCCGATGTTGCGTAAATCATCCTCCCACATCCCTTCCGGACCATACACACCAACAGCCTCAGATGCACTCCTATGCAGGTGCCATACATTATCGACATCCTCACGTTCAAACCTACGAAAGATCACGTCGTCTTGAAACATCGACCATCACCTATTGGACGCCTGCGAGGCTGGCATCGCGCTCACAAGACGTTTGTGCCTGTTAGCTTTGATCCGCCGCCGTTAGCAGCCGCTGTGAAAGCACAGCGTCCATGCTTTCCCACTCCTCAACTCCGGCGATGGGGCGACCGGGTTCAACCGTATATTTCAAAGCCGTCTTTCGGTGCATCCGGGTGAACCGGTCCAGCGCATAGACACAGGACGCGTACAGCTCTCGGATTTGAGTGCATTTCCCCTCTATCACGGGCGAGACGGTTGCTATTTTAGGAAAGGCCGCTTTCCCCTTAAGCCAGTCTGGCTGGGCCCCCGTGCTCCTCTTATCTGAAGACAACCAGCCAAAGACCGCACCAATACATCCTCGCGGGTAGTATTCCGACAGGCGATAAACATCCCTATAGAATTTCGGTTTTTGGCGGAAAATTTCTTCACCGATTAGTAGCACAGAAACCGCGACAACGCGCGCCGAGAATCGGCCGCTTGGAGCCAGCCTATTCTTATAAGGGTTTTTTCCGTAGAACTCACGAAATTCGCCAAATAGATCGGGCGACATATGATTATGAAAGCGGGTCAGAATGTAATTCGCCGACTCCAGGCGCTCTAGGCACAGTGTAAGACACCGGCGCGCATCCGCCCCGACCTCGTCACGCAACTCAAGCAGGGTGTCCACTGCGAACTGCAAATCTCTCTCAATGAGTTGATGACCCAGGCAAAAATCTCGCTCCTCGACCCCAGCTGAGTCGAGGCAGTATACGCGCGGATCGCTCTCCACCGGATTGGTAAGGATCATATCTTCATAGGAAAGAACATTTATGCTAGGCTCCCGCTCGCAACTTAAGGCTGCAATGCGCTTCAGCGGCTCTCCCACCGTTAACTCCGCATCGTGATGGTTAAGTCCCGCAAATGCAGACATCTGATAAGCAATATTGAGGAGATATTGGATGTCTGTCTTGGCTACCCCAAACTCCGACTGTTTCAGATTCAGCAAGTGCGCCTCATAGTTCCCTGCCGCTAGCATGGCGTTGATGCTATGCCCAAGCGCCTTGACAGCTTCAGCTCGCTGTTCACTATTTTTGATCTCCGCGATACGGTGCGGGAGTTGGTCGGCGACAAAATCGCTAATAATCCCAAGCGGGCGTATTCGCAGGCGGCGATCGATGCGGTCCGCTAGGTGAGAAAATATCCCCCGCACCGCCCGCTGATCAGGCGAGGCCGCGGAATAACTTGGCACGTTCATTTCTTCAGGGCTCCTTTGGTTTTTCCTGGGAAGTCAAGGCGCGACGGAGTTGCACTCGCGCTACATCGCTGTCAGCTTGAAAGTTTCATTTGAACTCTGGCGTAAGGACCGCGAGACCGCCGTGGTCGTGCGGGGTCCTTTACGGTGTCCTTGCAACCGGCATGCCAACACAGGTTTTTCGCGGACCTTGCTTGAACGACGGGTAAACATGGGCAGGAAATGGCCCCACCGACGGGGATACTCGCGGCCTCAGCGTCGGCTTTCGAACAAGCGCGTTTTTGACCGCACTGGCTGAACTGTAAAACAGTCGTCGAATACGTGGGAATGGACCGGCTCGGTGGAAACCGTCGCCGCGGGGAGCATGCCGGCCGCCTGGCCGGCGAAGTCCGCGCCCAGGCGGATGGCCTTGGCCACGTCGCCGCCGTCTCGGATACCGCCCGACGCGATCAACTTCACCGTTGGCAGCGCCGACGTGGTGCCGCCGGCGCCCGCGACATCGATCAACGCCACGCCCGCCTCGACGCGGGCAGAGGCCACCGAGGCGGACAGGCCCGACCCCACTTCCTTGGCTACGATCGGCACATGGGTGAAGAAGAAGCGTAGCGCCGACACGATGCTGTTCATCGTCGGCACGGGAACATCGTCGTCCTGCTGCTCGATCTGGAACCGGCGCATGTCGTCGGTGGTCGCTGTAACCGGCGACCAGCCGAGGAAGGTCGCCAGGCGTCCGATGTCGCCGAGATGAGTTGCGCTGCGTCTCCTGGCTGAACCGGCGCAGCATCGTATCGTGGATCAGCCGCTGACGAAGTGGACTGACAGGTAGCCTCAAGAACAGGATAGGGCATGGTCAGGCTCCTTGTTGAAGAAGCCGGTGATGCTCTGCCGCTGCCGAACCACCATCAATGAGAGCGCGACGTCGCTCGTGATCTCTACCTCACCCCAGCCCATCCCGCGTAGCGGGTTCGTTCTGCGGCCCCGAACGCGACGTCTGAGTAGTGGCTCACTGAACCGAAATGCCGCCCGCCGACTGGCCGCACGGATTTCGACCCTGCCGAATTGTCCCCAGTCACTCGGCGATACGGAATCGACCGATGAGCTGGCAGACCATGTCCGCGGCGCCGACCTTCTGGTGATCGAGGCCACCTTCCTGGAACGAGATGCGGCCATGGCGCGCGACTATGGTCATCTCACGACTGCGCAGGCCTTACCCGATGCGTACGCTGCATCGGATTAGCTATCGCCTCGCGGATCGATCGGAGCGGACCAATGCCGGTAACAGTCCTGCGCGACTGGATCTTCGACAGACGTCTTCGCGCGCCGTAGCCGTCGTCTATCCCCCTTTGTAGGGCACGGCCTTCCAAAACAATCAGAGAACCTGCGTACTACGAACCCGCACTGAGTAGATCGCAGAGCAGTGAAGCCTAACTCGCCAAGTTTTCGGCCAGTGACTACCGAGCGCCTTGAGCGCGCTCTCGATCGCATTGCCGAAATAATTGTTGCCCGCGGCGATCGAGGCGAGGCATGGCTTCCACTTTTTGATCACTTGGAGCGGGCTCTGCTCGATCATAGAGCAAAGGAAGAGCGCTTGGCCGCGATACGTGAGCGCGTCACACGATCGAAGGATCGAACGGCAGCGCAATCTTCATGAGCTCTTCCTGCCACATCTTCATCTCGCCGCCTTCGCCGTATTTGGGTCGGTCGATGGCGTGACCCATCAGCATACGCCGCAGTTCCTCGTCGAGCCGGGCATTTTTCATTCGATCCTCGAATGAGTGGCGGAGCGAATAGAATGTGTGCTTGTCGCTCGGAAAGAGCTTGTGCTTCTTAAAATGCTTATTGACGGTAGCAGACAGCTGCGTCTCTCGGTCCTTGTATTGTGGGAAGCCGTTGGGATGCTTCTTGAACACCTCCAGCGCCACGCCAACCAGTGGCACTTTCCGCACTGACGACGCTGTTTTGATCTCGCGTGGGTCCTCTGGATCCTCGCGCGGCTCGACCGAGATGTGCGGAACTTCGTGATCGAGATGAATCACGCCTTCATGAAGATTTGCCAGTTCGCTCGGCCGACAGCCTGTCTCGACGAACGCCAACGCAATCCCTCGAGCTTCGGCATTGAGCTTCGCCAATGCGCCAGGAGCGAGAATCTTGTCTCTGATCCAGTCGGTAGGAAACGGCGGCCGGCTTCGCTTCGATTTGTCACTGAAGGAGAGATCGGCGAACGGGTTCTTCTGCTCCGGAAAACCCAAGTGGCGGAAATAGTCGCTGTAGAGCGTCCGAAGATTTCCCATATTGCGGTTGCCGGTCGACGCCGAGCGATCGCCTGGCCCCTCCTCCGGCGCGATGCGGTCGAGCCAGTACTTGTGGACCTTGAGAGCGTCATCACGCGTGATCTTGCTCATAGGTTTGTCTTCGACCAAATCAATGAACACATCGACGCTCATCTGCCGCTTGGCTTTCCAGCGCTTGCGCTGGTCAGGGCTCTTGGTGCGCAACTCGTCACGGACGATGTCGGAGAAATAAACCTTCAGTGCGTCAGATATCTTGTCGTCAGGTCGCTCGACCATGCCAGCGACGGCGTCCAACGCAGGCGACTTAGCTGGCTCGCCAATGGTGCTCTCTACGCGCTGCAAGATGGTTTCCAGCGGTTCTGCGGTAAGAATCTCGGCAAGCGGCCGATAGACAAAACCGAGAGACTCAGCGCGCTTAATCGCCAGCTTGTAGCGCATACCTGCCGCTTGCGGATTGGCGCCAATCATTAGCGACGCCCAGAGTGCGTTGTCGGCCGCCTCATACATGTCGCGGACGGTTCTCGCCCTTATTCTGTCCGAAGTGTTGAGCGACTTGCGAACGAATCTGCCGCGGTGGTCCAGATCGCGAACTTCTTGGGGCACGCGCCGGCGATAGTGGAAATGCCCGCCTCTGAGTTGCAGGTAGCGATCAGGATGGTGCTCTTCGCGCCTTCGTCCCAACGTCTCGGCCTTCCGTTTGTATCACAATAGGTAGCACAATTTGTGACACAAAATCGCAAACAGACGCAAGGCATTCAATTGAATTGACCAATTTATTTTGAAAAAACAGTGGCTTACGCGAGAAGGCAATGGTACCGTTGGCTGGGATCGGGTAGTTGCCTATACCATTGTTTTTACTTCAGTTTTTCCTTTTCGGCGTCCTATTT
>NZ_NSGF01000035.1 GCF_002294995.1 Mesorhizobium sp. WSM3860
CTCCCAGCCAGCATCTTGAATCTGATTTGCAGACCCTTGGGAATCCCTTCGATTCAATCCAAATTCATCCCGCTCTAGTTCAGCACCGCGGACGCTTAGGCCGGGCGCGCCCCGCTATTGCCGCCGCCCCGCCTTGATCTGCGACGGTTTCGGCGCCGAACGCCGGGTGATCGGTCCGTCGGCGTCGCAGTGATGTCGGCTGGGGTGTTTCCCACTGGCTTTTCCGCTAAATTCGCGGAAACGCAGGGGGCTTCAATGACTGGTTTCGGGCGGTCGGTGACTTCCTACACGATGCCATTGGCCGCCCTGGTGATGGCTGTCGCGGTCAGGGCCAGCGGCCTTTCGGTTGACGAGGGTTCGCTGAACATCAGGATTGTTGTTGGAGCACTTTCGAGTGCGATCATGTTCATCACCATTTTCGTGGTGCTCGACCACGCCGAGGCAGTGGCCCGGCGCGTGGGGGAGCCGTACGGAACGTTGGTGTTGACCTTTGCCGTGACGGCAATCGAAGTGTCGATCATCGTTTCCATGATGCTGCATGGAAAGAACAACCCGACATTGGCGCGTGAGTCCGTTTTCTCGACGGTGATGATTACCTCCACCGGCGTCGTCGGTACATGTCTCACGCTTGGCGGCTGGCGTCATCGCAAGCAGGCAATCGTTCGGCAAGGGACCAGCGCGTATCTCGCGGTTCTGATTGCGCTGACCGTCATGACGCTTGTCCTGCCGACCTACACTCAGACGACGGATCCAGGCACGTTTTCGGCAGCCCAGCTTGGTTTTGTGAGCGTCCTTTCAGTGCTGCTCTATGCAAGCTTCGTGTTCGCCCAGACCGTTCGGCACCGGGACGACTTCGTCCAGGAACAGGCGCACGACGGTTCGATGCGAACTGCCCCTCACGAAAGCCTTTCTGTCGGCGTTCTGCTGCTGCTGAGCGGGCTGGTCGGCATTGTCATGCTGGCCGAGCAGGTCGCTGCCGGTGTCGAGGATACGCTCGTTGCCTACCAGGTGACCCAGGCCGACAGCATCGTGGGAGCGATGATCGCCGGGCTGGTTTTGATGCCGGAGGCCATTTCGGCGGTTCGCGCCTCGCTCAACAATGAGCTGCAGCGCGGCCTCAACGTTGCGATGGGTTCGGCCTGCGCCACGATCGGCTTGACAATACCGGCGGTCGCGGCCGCCAGCCTGCTGACGGGCAGAGGGTTGACCCTGGGCCTCCCGCCGGCAGACGCAGTCCTTTTGGTCTTGGCGCTCGTGATATGCAACGTCAGCTTCAGCACCGAAAGAACGACGTTCCTGACCGGCATGGTTCATGTCGTGGTGTTTTTCACATATGTATTTCTGATATTTGTGCCGTGAAGGCTGGCAGTCGATGCCGAGATAGAGACGCTGCGAGGTTGGGAATCGCCACTATCGGATTCTCGAGCGGGCAGCGACAGCTCGCACATGTCGCAGAAGCTTCCGATGAGCGAGACGCTGGCTGAGAACCGGGATGGTAAGCTGAGAAGCCAGCGTCAACTCGCAAGCACCGCCTGATCCAAATCCCCGTATGATCTTTGCCAGTTCCACGCATTCGTCCTGGCGCACCTTGTTGCGCCGCCATGCGAGGCAGATCATGCGCTGCGGCATTGGCTCCTGGAAAGGCACGATCTTGAGGTCCGGCATCACGGCGGCGGCGTTTGCCGCCATTTCCGGAACCAGCGTCACGCCCAGTCCATGCGCCACCATCTGCAAGAGCGTGGTGAGACTGGTGGCGCCATAGCTTGCCATCGCCACCGGCCGAACATTGCCGCAGACGGCCAGAGCCTGTTCGCGCAGGCAATGGCCTTCCTCTAGCAGCATCAGCCGTTCCAGCGCCGGGCTTTCCGGCGGCACGGGCGGCGAGGCGAAAGCCGGATCGCCGGCGGGGACCGCAAGGAAGAAGCGGTCCGGGAAGAGCTCCTCCGTGACCAGCCCCGGATGGTCGAGCGGCAGCGCGGCGATGAAAGCGTCGAGCTTGCCCGAGACATTGTCCTCGACCAGCGATGCCGTCACCGCCTCGCGCAGTTCGAGCTGCAGGCCCGGGAAGTGCTTCTTCAATTCCGGCAGGACCCGCGGCAGGAGATACGGCGCTACCGTCGGGATGATGCCCAGCCGGAAGCGGCCTTCCATGGCGGGGCGGCCGCGCCGGGCGGTCGTCTCGACGTCACGTATATCGGCAAGAATGCGCTCGATGCGCGGCTGCAGCACAAGCGCTTCGTCCGTCATCCGCACCGTCTTGCCGCCGCGCTCGAACAAAAGACAGTTCAGCCGCTCTTCCATTTCGGCGATCTGGGCGGAGAGCGCCGGCTGGCTGACGCCGGCAAGCTTCGCGGCGCGGCCGAAATGCAGCGTCTGCGCCAGCGCGTCGAAATAAAGCATCTGTCGCACGGTGAGGCCGATCATAAGGAAAGCTTATCAAAACGAACAGGAAAGGCAATTTGTCTTTATCGCCAAGCCGGCCTAGGCTGGAATCATTCCAGATTGGCGCGGCCGCTGGCCGGCCCCGAAATCTGCGCAGAATCAATCTCGGAAAAATCAAAACCTGGAGAGTAAGATGGACGCGAAAACCGACGACAGCAGCGCTGGCAAATGCCCCGTGGCGCATGGATCCGCCGGCAGGACCAACCGGGATTGGTGGCCGAATCTGCTCGACCTCGGCGTTCTTCACCAGCAGTCGAACCTCTCGGACCCGATGGGCGAGGATTTCGACTATGCCAAGGAATTTCAGAGCCTCGATCTCGATGCCGTGATCAAGGATCTGCACCATGTGATGACCGACTCGCAGGACTGGTGGCCGGCCGATTTCGGCCATTACGGACCGCTCTTCATCCGCATGGCCTGGCACAGTGCCGGCACCTATCGCATCGGCGATGGGCGCGGCGGCGCCGGTGCCGGCCAGCAGCGGTTCGCGCCGCTGAACAGCTGGCCGGACAATGCCAATCTCGACAAGGCGCGCCGGCTGCTGTGGCCGGTCAAGCAGAAATACGGCCGCAGGATCTCCTGGGCCGACCTGATGATCCTCGCCGGCAATGTCGCCCTGGAATCGATGGGTTTCAAGACCTTCGGCTTCGCCGGCGGCCGCCCCGACGTGTGGGAGCCGGAGCAGGATGTGGACTGGGGTTCCGAGACCAAATGGCTGGATGACCAGCGCTATTCCGGCGACCGCGAACTGCAGGGCCATCTCGGCGCCGTTCAGATGGGTCTCATCTACGTCAATCCGGAAGGCCCGAACGGCAAGCCGGATCCGGTCGCCGCGGCCCGCGACATCCGCGAGACGTTCCGCCGTATGGCCATGAACGACGAAGAGACCGTGGCGCTGATTGCCGGCGGCCACACCTTCGGCAAGACCCATGGCGCCGGCGATGCCTCGCTGGTGGGCGTGGAGCCGGAAGGTGCCGGCATCGAAGCGCAGGGCCTCGGCTGGTCGAGCAAACATGCCACCGGCATTGCCGGCGACGCCATCACCTCGGGCCTCGAAGTCACTTGGACCACGACGCCGACCAGATGGAGCAACAATTTCTTCGACAACCTGTTCAACTTCGAATGGGAGCTGACGAAGAGCCCGGCCGGCGCCAATCAGTGGACGCCGAAGGGCGGCGCCGGCGCCGGCACGGTTCCGGACGCGCATAATCCCTCCAGGCGTCACGCTCCGGCCATGCTCACCACCGATCTCGCGCTGCGCTTCGATCCGGCCTATGAGAAGATCTCGCGTCGCTTCCACCAGAACCCGGACCAGTTCGCCGACGCTTTCGCCCGCGCCTGGTTCAAGCTCACCCATCGCGACATGGGGCCGGTGGTTCGTTATCTCGGCCCGCTCGTGCCGAAGGAAGAGCTGATCTGGCAGGATCCGATCCCGGCGATCGACCACGAGCTGGTCAGCGAAGAGGATATCGCCGGGCTGAAGGCGAAGATCCTGGCCTCCGGCCTTACGGTTCCTGAACTGGTCTCAACCGCCTGGGCCTCAGCCTCGACCTTCCGCGGCTCGGATAAGCGCGGCGGCGCCAATGGCGGCCGCATCCGTCTCAGCCCGCAGAAGGACTGGGAAGTCAACCAGCCGGCCCAGCTTTCGAAGGTGCTGGCGAAGCTGGAAGCCACCCAGCAGGAGTTCAACGCGGCGCAGGCGGGCGAGAAGAAGGTCTCGCTCGCCGACCTGATCGTGCTCGGCGGCGCCGCCGCGATCGAGAAGGCCGCGAAGGACGGCGGCAATGAAGTGAAGGTGCCCTTCACGCCGGGCCGCATGGACGCTTCGCAGGAGCAGACCGATGTCGAATCCTTCGCGGCGCTCGAGCCGAGGGCCGACGGCTTCCGCAACTACGTCCGCGGCAGACTGCCCATGTCGGTCGAGGCGATGCTGGTCGATCGTGCCCAGCTCCTCACGCTGACGGCGCCGGAAATGACGGTGCTGGTCGGCGGCCTGCGCGTGCTCGGCGCCAATCATGGCGGCTCAAAGCACGGCGCGTTCACCGACAGGCCGGGCACGCTGACCAACGACTTCTTCATCAACCTGCTCAGCATGGCGACCATCTGGGATCCGACGGCCGGCTCTGAGCCAGACTCGGATGAGGTGTATGAGGCGCGCGACCGCAAGACCAAGCAAGTCAAGTGGACCGGCACCCGCGCCGACCTGATCTTCGGCTCGCACTCGCAATTGCGTGCGCTGGCCGAGGTTTACGGCTCGGCGGATGCCAAGCAGAAGTTCGTCAAAGACTTCGTCAAGGCGTGGACGAAGGTGATGAATCTCGACCGCTTCGAGATCGCCTCGAAGTAAGGTCTCATCCTCCCAAGAAAAGGCGCGGGGCTCATGCCCCGCGCCTTTTCTTGTTCAGCCTGAACGTCGCGAACTTCGCTTCTATGCGGCCTGACTTCCGGCACCGGCGGTCGCAGCCCTCGGCATGGTCCGGCGTGACGGCCGTAACAGAACTGTTTCAATCCGGGCCTGAAACGCTTTAAGAGCATGCCGGAAAACAATTGGCAGGCAGCGGAAAGACAGAATGAGACTGGGCGGAAGGCTGGCGGCGGCCATCGAAGTGCTTGAAGACATCGGCCGTCGGCATCGGCCGGTGGCCGACGCCTTGCGCGACTGGGGTTTGTCGCACCGCTTTGCCGGTGGCGGCGACCGCGCGGCGATCGGCAACATCGTCTACGACGCGCTGCGCCGCAAGCGCTCGGCCGGCTGGCTCTTCGGCGAGGAGACGCCACGCGCCATCGGCTTCGGCGCGCTGCTGCTGGAATGGGGCCAGACGGCGCGGTCGCTGAATGACGCTCTCGATGGCGACAAATTCGCGCCGCCGCTGCTCAGCGCCGCCGAACTGAAAGCCGCAGCCTCCGGCAGGCTCGCCGATGCGCCGGATGCCGTGCGGGCCGATGTTCCGGACTGGTGCGCGCCGCTGCTCGAGCACGCCTATGGCGATGCCTGGATCGAAGAGGGCGCGGCTCTCGCGATGCGCCCGCCGCTGGACCTCAGGGTCAATGCGCTGCAGGCAGACCGCGGCAAGGTGCTGGCGGAACTCCAGGGCACCGGTGCAGCACCTGCCGCAATCGCGCCGCACGGCATTCGCATCCCGCCGATCAATGGCGACGGCAGGCATCCGAACGTCCAGGCCGAGCCCGCCTTCCAGAAGGGCTGGTTCGAGGTGCAGGACGAGGGCTCGCAGCTTGCAGCAGCGCTCGCCGGCGCCGAGCCAGGCATGCAGGTGCTCGATTATTGCGCGGGCGCCGGGGGCAAGACGCTGGCGCTTTCGGCAGAGATGGACAATCGCGGCCAGGTCTTCGCCCATGATGCGGAAAAGGTGCGTCTGGCGCCGATCTTCGAGCGCATCCGCCGCGCGCACAGCCGCAACATCCAGGTCGTCAGCAAGCCCGCGGAATTCGCGCCGCTCACCGGTCATATGGACATCGTGCTGATCGATGCGCCCTGCACCGGCAGCGGCACCTGGCGGCGGCGGCCGGACGCCAAGTGGCGGCTGACGGACAGACAGCTCGATGCCCGCAAAGGCGAGCAGCTGGCGATCCTCGACATGGCGCAGGCTTTCGTGAAGCCCGGCGGGTTGCTCGTCTACATCACCTGCTCGGTGTTCGATGCCGAAAACGGCGAGCAGGTCGCAGCCTTCCGCGAGCGCCACGGCGGCTTTGCGCCGGTCGACCACCGCCAGCTCTGGGACAGCCGTTTCCCCGGCCACGAGGACGCTGCGCGTATTGGCGACGCCGGTGGCATCTCGCTGTCGCCGGCGCTCAGCGGCACTGACGGGTTCTATTTCCACGCCCTGCGCAGGGCCGTATGAGAGCAGCCGGCATTTGCTGCGCTGCAACATGAGAGATTGCCTGTCCTGCCTGCCTCTGCAATAAGCTTCGCCAGCAAAAGTGAGGCGAAGGCCATGGCAGCCAAGATCGTACCCGCTCCCGACTATGAGGATCGCGTCAGGACTTCCTTTGCCCGCCAGAAAGCCATGGCCACCATCGGCGCCGAGCTGACGCTGGTCACGCCCGGCATCATCGAGATCGAGATGCCCTATGCCCCTTCGCTCACCCAGCAGCATGGCTTCCTGCATGCCGGCGTCATCTCGACCGCGCTGGACTCGGCCTGCGGCTATGCCGCCTTCTCGTTGATGCCGCAGAATTCCAGCGTGCTGACCATCGAATTCAAGGTCAACCTGCTCGCCCCGGGGAAGGGCGAGCGCTTCCTGTTCCGCGGCTCGGTGACCAAGCCGGGCCGCACCATCATTGTTGCCGACGGCCAGGCCTATGCCTTCGCTGCCGATGGCGAGGCCAAGCTGATCGCCACCATGACCGGCACGATGATGACGGTGGTCGGCCGCGACGGCATCGAGGGGTGATCCATGGCGAGCGCTGCGCGGATAGGGGAAAAATCCGTCCTCTTCGTCATGGCGGCCGAGGCCGAATACGGCCCGCATCTCAAAAAGCTGTTCACGCCGCTGATGACCGGCGTCGGCCCGGTCGAGGCCGGTGTGCGCCTCGGCGCCGAACTCGCCACGTTGAAGGCCGAGGACGCGCTGCCGGATCTCGTCGTTTCGCTGGGCTCCGCGGGAAGCCGAACGCTCGAACAGACCGAAATCTACCAGGCCGTGTCGGTGAGTTACCGCGACATCGACGCTTCGCCGCTCGGCTTCGCGAAGGGCGCGACGCCGTTCCTCGACTTGCCGGTGACGGTGCCGCTGCCCTTCGTCATTCCCGGCATCAGGACCGCGACGCTGTCGACCGGAGGCGCCATCGTCACCGGCGCCGCTTATGACGCGATCGACGCCGACATGGTCGACATGGAGACCTTCGCCTGCCTGCGCGCCTGCCAGCTGTTCGGTGTGCCGCTGATCGGCCTGCGCGGTATTTCCGACGGCGCGGCCGATCTCAGGCATGTCGGCGACTGGACCGAGTATCTGCATGTCATCGACGAGAAGCTGGCCGGAGCAATAGAGTTGCTGGAGCAGGCGATTGCGTCCGGCGCGATCAGCCTTACTTAATGCATGTCGCCCAAAACTCCGCGGCCGTTTCGGGAGAACGAGATGCATCAAGATGAAAACTTGAAGCTCGTCGCCTGAATGCGTTTCGACGCGACGCGCTTTAGGCGCTTTGGCAAGGACCGAAAGCCGCAGCGCGAAGCATTGCGCCGAATCGGTTCTTTCTTTAAAGGCCCGACATGACGACACATCCCGACACGGTTCTCATCATCGACTTCGGCAGCCAGGTCACGCAGCTGATCGCGCGGCGCGTGCGCGAGGCCGGGGTCTACTGCGAGATCGTTCCGTTCCAGTCAGCCGCAGAGGGCTTCCGCCGCATCCGGCCGAAGGCCGTCATTCTGTCGGGCAGCCCGCACTCGACCGTCGACATCGGCTCGCCGCGCGCGCCCGACGAGGTCTTTTCGTCCGGTATTCCGGTGCTCGGCATCTGCTATGGCGAGCAGACGATGTGCGCTCAACTCGGCGGCAAGGTCGAGGCCGGCCATCACCGCGAGTTCGGCCGGGCCTTCCTCGAGATCGAGGACGACTGCGCGCTGTTCGACGGTGTCTGGGCCAGGGGCACGCGCCATCAGGTCTGGATGAGCCACGGCGACCGCGTCACCGCCATTCCGGAAGGATTCAAGATCGTCGGCACCTCCACCGGCGCGCCCTTCGCGGCGATTGCCGACGAGGCACGCAAGTTTTACGCGGTGCAGTTCCATCCAGAGGTCGTCCATACCCCCGACGGCGCGAAGCTGCTCAGCAACTTCGTCCACCACATCGCCGGCCTCAGCAGGGGCTGGACCATGGCTGCCTATCGCGAGCAGGCGGTCGAGGCGATCCGCAAGCAGGTCGGCAAGGGCAAGGTGATCTGCGCGCTGTCGGGCGGCGTCGATTCCTCGGTCGCCGCGCTCCTCATCCACGAGGCGGTAGGCGATCAGTTGACTTGCATCCTCGTCGACCACGGCCTGATGCGCAAGGACGAGGCGAAAAGCGTGGTGGAGATGTTCCGCCAGCACTACAACCTGCCGCTGATCCTGGTCGACGCTTCCGACCGCTTCATTTCGGCGCTGGAAGGCGAGAGCGATCCGGAAAGGAAGCGCAAGACCATCGGCCGGCTGTTCATCGAGGTGTTCGAGGAAGAGGCGAAGAAACTCGGCGGCGCCGACTTCCTGGCGCAGGGCACGCTCTATCCCGACGTCATCGAAAGCGTCTCCTTCTCCGGCGGCCCCTCGGTGACGATCAAGTCGCATCACAATGTCGGCGGCCTGCCCGAGCGCATGAACATGAAGCTGGTCGAGCCGCTGCGCGAGTTGTTCAAGGATGAGGTGAGGGCGCTGGGCCGAGAGCTCGGCCTGCCCGAAAGCTTCATCGGCCGCCATCCGTTCCCGGGTCCGGGCCTTGCCATTCGCTGCCCGGGCGGGATCACCCGCGAGAAGCTGGAGATCCTGCGCGAGGCCGACGCCATCTACCTCGACGAGATCCGCAAGGCCGGCCTCTACGATGCCATCTGGCAGGCCTTCGCCGTGCTCTTGCCGGTGCAGACCGTCGGCGTGATGGGCGACGGCCGCACCTACGAGTTCGTCTGCGCGCTGCGCGCTGTGACCTCGGTCGACGGCATGACTGCCGATTTCTACCATTACGACATGAACTTCCTCGGCGCCGCTGCCACTCGCATCATCAACGAGGTGAAAGGCATCAATCGCGTCGTCTATGACGTTACGTCGAAGCCTCCGGGGACCATCGAGTGGGAATAATTCAGGCCTATCCGAACGCCGCCGAAATTACGCCCGTTTTACGACGCAAGGCGTCCACCGTGTGTATTCCGCCTGCCCGCGGCTAATTCGAATCGGTTTTCCGCGCAGCCGGAAGAAACCAGAATGACAATTGCGCGCCTGCGACCCTGAGCAGCAGTTTAGCAGCGCTGGGTAAACGGCTGCCCCTGTAAATCGGCGATGTCAGACGGCGTTGGCCGGCAATGGCTGGAGGATGCCCGAACTTCTCCCGCGCTGCAGAGCCACCAGCACTGCAACAGAGTGTTCAACGATTTCATCGATGGCGTGTCGAGCTGCATCGAGGCCTGGAGCGAAGATGTGAACCAGGAATTGATGAACGGCCATGCCGCTCGCAATGCACCGAATAGCCGCCCTGCGCGACCAGCTTTGCAACGGATTGTGCCGAGTGGCCGACTAGTCTCTCATGTTCCCTGTCCAGGCTACGGATCGTCTGCTCGGCGTGTGCGAAGCAGTCAGATCGGCTGAAGCTGCACAGGGCTGGGGGTGGAGCTCAGAGACGACGGTTGATCAGACTCTTATACCGCCTTCCGTGTCTTCGTCTCGTGGCTGTCCTCGGTCTAGAGGGCGGGCGTCGGGCGCATCGGCTCGGCCACATAACTAGCGACGGGAGTTCCCCACCGTGGCCCCACCCCCAACGCTGTGCAGCGGGTTGGGTCGACACCGCCACAACGGTGCGACTTCCCTGCCGATGGCCCACAGGAAGGCGGCCATCTCGCGCGCGATCGCAGCCACGACCACCGGCGGCTTCTTGCCGCTGGCACTGAGGCGACGATAACGAGCGCAGAGTCTGATTTGCGCCTTCCAGGCGATGTCGCGCACAGCCTTCGGCAGCCCTTCGAGCCGGACCCTCAGGGCCGCGCTAACCCTGGCGGGATAGCGATACGTCCAAGCCGCTTCCACCAAGGCGCGGCGGGCACGTCGATTGCCGGCGAGCGTAAGGCTCGACCGGCGGACCGTGTCGCCAGTCGAGCGCTCTCCCGGAACCAGACCGAGGAAGGCCATCAACTGCGGCGGCGTATCGAAGCGGCGCACGTCCCCGATCTCGGCCGCGAAGATCACTGCGACCAGGAACGAGGCGCCACGCATCGCCTGATAGGCCTCCACGACCGGCGCCATCGACCAGGTCGGCACGATGGCTTTCAGCTGCTCGTCCAGGCGACATAACCGCTGAGCCGCGTCCTCGATCGCGTCGATCTTCTCCTGAAACACGATCTGCTGCGCCGTGTGCTCAAAGCTCTGGCGGGCAAGCCAGCGCCGGTGCGCCAATGTCCAATGACCGCCGCCCTCGTAGATCCGCCTCTGCCGCAGAAGAAAGGAGAGTAGCTGCTGGCGCTTGCGGCGCAGGTCATCGGGCTGCGGCTTCCCGAGCCCGGACCAGATCGCACAGCCTCATGGACGACGTCCGGCACCCACACCCCGGTCAGCTCGCCCGCCCGATGCAGCCGCGCCAGCGTGACCGCATCCCGTCGGTTGGTTTTGACGCGCTCGCCCGGCCGCTTCGGGATCAGGGCCGGCGCAACCACCATGCAGTCGTGACCGAGTTCGCGAACCTGCCGGCACAACCCGTAGCCCGTCGGCCCAGCTTCGAAGCAGACGTGCAGTCGATCATATCTTTTTCCCAGCTTCTTGATCGTCCGCTCTATCGTCGCAGGACTATTCTCCACCTCGCCGACAAACCGGACCTCGCCGCTGCGGCCTCCCTCCGCGAGCGCCACCGCGTGCTTCTTCTTGGCTACATCAAACGCGACGAACGCTTCGCTATACTCCTCCATGGCTCGTCCGTGAGGATCGGCTCGGCCCATCCGAGCAACCCTCGTCTCTTAATCGCACGAAAGGGCGGGCCACCGATCTCAGCCCTGGAACATGACGTCTAGTACCGCGCGTAACGCTCCGGCGGCTGTGGTGTGAGGAGGGCGTGGCAGGCGCAGGGTTCTCCGACGGGAAGTGCGGCCGCGGTCCCAAGAGCGACCCTCGATGTGATTTGCGAAAGGCGTTCGAGCATGCCGGCCTGCAGGAGCGTGCCGCGGTCTCGGCTGAGGTAATCGTTCATCGTCGCGGTCACAAAAGCGCAAGGGGTGAAGCAGGCGCCGATCTCGCGCGACAGGGTCGCCTCGGGCGCGATCGAATGGTTGACAACATCGGCGCCGAGGGTGCGGAACATGATGGCCTCGGCGGGTGTGGTCAGGCGCGGGCCATAGACATGGCCGGCAACCAACCCTTGATCGATGCCATGGACGCGCGCCTCCGTCGGCCAAAGCCGGCAAGCCGTCTCGGCCAGGATTGCGGCGCAGTTGCTGCAGACGATCTGCTTGCCGCTGGCGTCGAATTTCTGGCGTCCCGGCAGCAGAGAATATGGCGTCTGGGTCGGCTCGATTATGTCGGCCGCGATGACCAGATCACCGCTGCGGATCGCCCTGTTGACCGCGCCGACCGTCGAACAGGTGATCACCCGCTTGACGCCGGCCTCCCGCAGCACCCAGAAGGCACGGCGATGGCAGGCATGATCGATTTCGTCTCGTGGGTTGCCGTGCGAATACATGCAGAGCGCCCGGCGTGGCTGCCCGTCGCTTGTGATCGAGCCGTCAAACGCGAGGAGCTTCCAGTTTTCCGTCCGCCCGTAAGGCGTCTCGAAGGCCATGTCGCGGGCCAGGACCTCCACGCCGGCCATTGGCACATCTTCGGGAAAGGCTAGCCCCCAACTCGCCGAGCCGGTGATGAGGGCCAATTCGACCGTTGGAATAGGCGCTGGGGCAGAGCGATGCATAGTCATTCATGTTCCTGTGGGGTCTAGGGCCTCTGGCGCGCGGCGAAGAGGAGGACGACGGCAACAACGAGGCCGGTCCACAGCGTCGAGATCGCAGCGATGGTCGGGTCGATCTGGTCGCGCAGCGAAATGAACATCAGCTTCGGCAGCGTGGTATTCGCGCCGCTCGACACGAAGATCGAAATGACGGCTTCATCGAGCGAGCTGAGAAACGCCATGAGCGCCGCCGAAACCAATGAAAGGACCATCTGCGGCAGCATGATGCCGACGATTCCGCCACCCCAGCCGGCACCCAAACTGCGCGCGGCCTGAAGCTGCACCCAGTCGAACCGGCGCACGGCGGGATAGAGCACGACGACCGCAACCGGAATGGCCAGGACGACATGGCCGAGAAGGACGCCGCCGAGCGTTCCGAGCAGCCGGAGCTTCGCCAGAACGAAGAACAATCCGATCGCCAGCAGGATACCGGGAACGACCGAGGGGATCACCGCGAAGGTATAGATGCCGCTGGCGAGCCGCCCACCCAGCCGGTCCATCGCCACACAGGCCAAGAATGCGGCGGGCACAGACACGATCGCCGTCAGGCCGGCGAGAATCAGGCTCGTGCGCAGTGCAGCCATCCAGTCGGCCGAGCCGAAGAAGCTCGCATACCAGCGCAGCGAAAGACTGCGCGGCGGAAATTCCAGCATGTCGGAGCCGGAGAACGAGATCGGCACCACGATCAACGTCGGCAGGATAAGGAACGCCAGCACCAGCGCGCCGAAGGACCAGAGCAAAGCGTGGGCAAGTCTGCTTTCGGGATAGGCGTCCAGCATGGTTCAATCCGCGGCCGGCTTTGACCTGATCAACCTGGCAGCGCCCAGTGCCGTCACGCCGAGGACCGCGACGATGAGCAGCAGAAAGACGCCGAATGCCGCCGCACCACCCCAATCCTGCAGGGTCGAGAGTGTGCGGTCGATTCGGATCGCGATCGGGCTGATCCGGCCACCGCCGAGGATCGCCGGCGTGATGAAGAAACCCAGCGTATAGACGAAGACAATGACCGAGCCAGACGCGATGCCGCCGAAGGCCAGCGGCAGGATCACCGTCCGGAAGCAGTGCCAGAGGCTTGCGCCCATGCTGGCGGCGGCCCGGATCACGTTGCCGTCGATGTCGCGCATCGCCGCATAGGTAGGCAGCACGAAAATCGGCAGCATGTAGTGCACCATTCCGATCAAGGTGCCGGTGAAATTGTAGACCAGCGGCACCGGCTCGGACACGAGGCCGCTGCCGACCAGGAGATCGTTGATCAATCCGTCGCGCCGCAAAATTACCAGCCAGCCATAGGTGCGGACCAGAATCGAGGTCCAGAGCGGCAGGAGGACCAGCACCATCAGCCGACTGGCGGTCCTTGGTGATGTGCTTGCCAGCAGAAAAGCGAGCGGGATGCCGAGCACGAGACAGCAAAGCAGGGTCCCGCCGGACAGTTCCAGGGTCACCAGCAGGGATCGCCAGGTGAGCCCGTTCGTCAAAAGTGCCGTATAGTTCACAAGGGTGATGTCGCCCCGAGCCGTCGCCAAGGATTGTTGCAGGATCCAGAACAACGGCAGAATTGCGCCGATCCCGACAATGACCAGCGAGGGTAGAGCGAGCGACAGAAAGAACCTGCGCTCGGTTGCCGCGTCACGCCGCAGACCAGCGGCATTCACCGTTGCGGTCATTGCGGTCATGGTTCGGGGCCGCCGTCGAGTCTGTGGATATGCCGGGCTGCGGCGTAGGCGGTCAGCTGCTGTCCGATCGTGATGCCGGCCTGGTCGAGCGACTTTCCGGATGGAATGCTGAGCAGCAGTTCACGCTCACCCTCGACTTTGAGGCGCAGGTGCCAGGTTTCGCCGCGGAAGGCATAGGCGGCGACCCGTCCTTTGATCGCGATCCCGTCACCGCCGGCCGCGTCGCGTTCCAGAGCAAAATTCTCGGCGCGGATGACTAAAGTGCCGTCGAGTGGCGGAGCCGATCCCAACGGCTCCACGAGGGCTGCGGGCATAATGTTTGATTCGCCCATGAAATTGGCGACGAAGCGCGTTCTGGGCCGTTGATAGACAGGCTGCGGCGCGTCGAGCTGTTCGATCCGGCCGCCATTCATCACCGCTATTCGATCTGACATGGTCAGAGCTTCGCGCTGGTCGTGTGTCACATAGATTGTGGTGATTGCGAGATCCTGCTGCAGCTTGCGGATTTCGAATTGCATCTGCTCGCGCAGGTTCTTGTCGAGTGCCGAAAGCGGCTCGTCCATCAGCAGGACCCGCGGCTCGAATACCACGGCCCTGGCCAGTGCCACACGCTGGCGCTGGCCGCCCGAAAGCGCGGCGATGTCGCGCGCCTCATAGCCCTCCAACTGCGTGCGAGCGAGGGCGGCCCGCGCCCGCTCGCGCGCCTCGGCACGCGGCAGCCGGCGCAAGAGCAACGGGTATTCGACATTGCCCAGAACGCTCATGTGCGGGAAGAGGGCGTAGTTCTGAAACACGATGCCGATGTCGCGCTTGTTCACCGGAAGCCGCGTGACATCGGCTTCGCCGATCCGGATCAGCCCAGCCTCGGGCCTGACAAATCCTGCGATCGCCATCAAGAGGGTGGTCTTGCCCGAGCCGGAGGGGCCGAGAAGCGTCAGGAACTCCCCCGGTCGAACATCCACACTGACGTCATCCAGGGCGACGTGGCGACCGTAAACCTTGCGCACTCTTTCGAGTGCTATGCGCGGTGAAGCCATGGGTAGGCCCTTTCGGCAAACAACTGCCTACTGGTTCATCATGGCGTCAAAGGCGGCTTGGGCTTCGTCGGCGTGTTTCGCCCACCAGGCAGCGTCCGCATACACGACGCCCACGGCATTGTCTGGCGCTGTGGCGAGCAGCGCCATTTTATCGGCCGGAACCTTGCCGCCGGCATAGGCGGCCTGGTTCATCGGACCATAGGCGATGTAGTCGGTCAACTTGGCCTCGCGCTCAGGTGAGGTCATGGCGGCGATCAGTTTCATCGCGTCCGCCTTGTGCGGCGCGCCTTTCGGAACGGCGAGGCAGTCCGTACCGATGATCGAACTGTGGAACGTATAGGCGGCCGCGCCACCGTCGTCCTTGACACTCTGCGCACGGCCGTTCCAGGTCTCGACCAGGTCGGCCTCGCCGTCCTTCAGGATCTGCGCGGACTGCGCGCCCGAGGTCCACCAGACCGCGACGTGGGGTTTCAGTTCCGCCAGGCGGTCGATGGCGCGCTTGATGCCGCCGGGCTCGCTCAAGGTGGTATAGACTTTCTCCGGCGGGACACCTTGTGAGAGCAGCGCCGCTTCGAGCAGGTCCTGCGCATTGTTCCGCAGCGCGCGGCGGCCAGGGAACTTCTTCACGTCCCAGAACTCCGCCCAGTCCTTCGGCCCGTTTTGGCCGTAGGTCTTGGTGTTCCACGCAATGACAGTTCCATAGGAAGAGAAGGGATAGCAGAATTTCGAGACCGCCCCGGAGGGTAGCGCCTTTTGATCGACCACGGTGTCGTCGAGCGGCTCCAGCAGGCCTAGATCGGCGGCCTGCGCGCCTTCACCGGAGCCAAGATGGATAATATCCGTCGTCACGTTGCCGGAAGAGACCTGCATGCGGAGCGCGGCCATGCCGTCGCTCTGGGTTTCGCCGCGAACATCGAGCCCAAGCGCCTTGCCAGCAGGCGCCCACATCGCTTCTTTCATGCCGGTGCCGTAGTCGCCGCCGGCGGTGGTGATCGTGACGCTCTGCGCCCAGGCCGGAACCGCGGCCGAGAGAGCCAGTATCAGCGTGGAGATTTGCGAAAGCTTGGGCATGTCAGTCCTCCCTGTTGTGCGGCCGCGTGACCATGTTATCCGGCCTTGTGCGAGCCAATCGTAACGTTACGATTGAATTTGTAACGTTACGATTGGCCAATTGCACCGCGCTGTCAAGCTGGATTCGTACGTACACGAATGATATTTGTGGCGGGCTGGAGCTACAGGCAGCGGTGCCGCTTGGCCGCCAAGCCGGCATTGGCTTCACTTTCAGCGGATACTTGGCCATCCTGCCACCTGAACGCATTGCACCGGACCAGACCATGGCGCCATCAGCCAGACCAAACCTTCGACAGATCGCCAACAGCCTCGGCCTGTCCGTGACCACCGTGTCGCGCGCGCTGAAGGAGGGGCCCGAAGTCCACCCCCGAACCCGAGCCCGGGTGCAGAAAGCGGCTGCGAAGGCAGGCTATGCGCCGAACATCCACGGTCTGGCGCTCAGGACCGGACGTACCCGCACGATCGCGGCGATCCTGCCGCTGGAAACCCGGGCCTACGTGGCCGACCTCGCGAAGGTCCCGCTAATCGAGGGCATGACGCTTGCGGCTTCCGAGAACGGCTATGCGCTCTCGATCTTTTCCACCGGACCGGAGGAGGACCAGCTCTGGTCGCTGCAGCGGCTGGTCCAATCGGGCATCAGCGACGGGATCATTATCACCCGCATGGCGGCGAAAGATCCGCGGATCGCCTTCCTCAGGGACCGAGGCATTCCCTTCGTTGCATTCGGTCGCTCGGCGACAAAGCTGGACTACGCCTATATAGACGTCGACAATGAAGGTATGGTTCGGGATGCCGCGACCCAGCTGATCGCTCAAAAGCATCGCCGGATCGCGCTACATCTGCTGACCCGCGATGACGAGAGCTGCGAGCAGAGGCTGCGCGGCTACCGGCAAGCCCTTGCCAAAGCCAAACTTCCGTTCGATCCGGCGCTCGTCGGGCATGAGGAGTTCACCATGGCGGCAAGCGAGAGTTTCTTCGAATCCGTGCTCGACCTGCCGAAACCGGCGACCGCCTTGATGTGTTCAAGCGAGCTAGGGCTGCTGGGCGCGATCAGCGCCCTGCGCAAGCGGGGTCTGGTGCCGGGGCGTGATGTCGGCCTCTTCGTGCGGGACAACACGCGTCTCAGCAAGTATCTGGCCGTGCCTCTGCTCGCGCATTTCGTCGATCTTGCCGAAGCCGGACGATTGGCGGTAGACGCACTGCTGCGTCAGATCGAGGACCCAGGATCGCCCCTGACACAAATCGTCATGCCGGGACATTTCGAGCGCTACAGCGGACCTGATGTGTAAGGCGTGGCCGCTCTTGAGGCATCGGACCGCTCTTAGCTCAAGGTGACGGATTTTCCGCTTCAGGCGCCATTTCCCACTACGCTAGGAGGCCTTCCCATGCTGAGCCGCCTGGATTAGCGCCTTGCGGCATCCTTCCCTGCCGCAAGGATCCGATCCGATAATTCCGTCCCTTGCACCGCGCGGGCCAATTGGAGCGCTCCCATGAGGTGGCAAAGACTGCCATGGCGACGGCGCCAGAACGGTTGGCCTGTCTCGTACCTGAATACCAACAGACATTTGTAGAAAGTCACTGCCATGAAGGCATTCGTTATGGACAAATATAACAAGAAGTGCATTCTGCGGCTGGCCGAGATGGTGCGAGTGGCAGCTTTGCGCCCGTTTCGGTCATCGAAATCGGGCCTTTCACCGCCTGAAAGCGGACATCGCGGATAGGCACGCTGTGGCTGCACACGGCCAGCCACTGGGCTAATGCCTCCCGCATTCAATCCCTAGGCTGTGATCTGACGAGGGCTCCAGGTTGGTGGCCGGATGTTAGCCCAGCCCCACGGGCGACCTATTAGTAAGTGTGGTTTGATGCGAACCACTGCGGTCATTCACGAATATTTGTCCATCATCGTTGATCCAAGTATCGGCCGAACCACATGACGCCGTTGACTTGGCTACACGGCCAGTTCAGCTTACCTGCTCTGCGGGAGGTGATACTTGGCGCGGCTTTTTTCAGTGGCAATTCCGTTTTATTTGATGACGCTCGGATGCACCGGGTGGTGACCATGCCGCTCGACAGCGCAGTTTGAAATAACTGCATGTGCCCCCGTTGAGTGTGATGATGTCGAGGACCCTTGCTTTTGCATTGATGGCAATGGTCGGCTTGCTGCTCTGTGCAAACGCGATTGCCGCCGACGCCCCCGACTTCACCGAAACTCATGAGTTTCTTCACGTGATGATAGACGGCAAACCCTATCGTCTCGACAGTCTTGTGGTGAAGAAATCGGAAGCAAAAGGGCCTTTGCCGGTTGCGCTGATTACTCATGGCACGGCCTTGTCCGTCAGTGAGAACCGGGCGGAGAACGTTGGAAAATTCAGTTGGCGAGCCCGTGACATGGCCGCAAGAGGTTGGCTGGCGGTGGTAGTGATCCGGAGGGGATATGGTCGGTCGGATGGTCCTTTCCTAAAGGACACCTGCAAGAAACCCCACATCAAACAAGACCTCGAGGCGGCAGCGGATGATCTGCAAGCAGTGATCGATGTGTTGAAGACCAGATCGGATGTCGATTCATCGCGCATTATTGCCATGGGCGATTCCATGGGGGGAGGAACTGCGGTAGCGCTGGGCGCGCGCAATCCGGCCGGCCTGGTCGGCGTTGTGAGTGTTTCCGGTGGCTTGCACCTTAATTGCACAGGATGGGAGGACAAGCTGGTTGAGACATATAGAGCCTATGGCGCTACCAGCCATGTCCCTAATCTGTGGCTCTATGCGAAGAACGACAACTATTTCGACCCAGAGGCGGTTGATCGTATGCAGTCCGCTTTCATCGAAGGCGGAGCAAACTTGTCACTAAAGGAACTCGATCCTTTTCAAAAGGAGGGTCATGCCCTTTTTCTCGGAGGGGGTGTGCAGTGGCTTGATAAGTTAGATTACTTCCTCCAGTACAATCACCTACCGTGTTGTGTGCCGTGGACACGTCCTTGGCGGAGGAGCGGCGTAAAATGGCTGGCCCGGACAGGCCGTCGATGGTCGTCGTCTGCACCGGCATCAACGTCGAACGCTATTCAAACACGTCAGCGTTTGCGTGGTTGCGCGAGGAACACAGTCGCGGCGTTGCGATAGGCGGCCTCTGTACCGGCGCGCATGTGCTGGCGGCTGCCGGGCTGCTCACCGACAAGCGCTGCGCCATCCATTGGGAAAACATGCCAAGCTTCGCCGAGGCATTTCCGAAGGCCAATGTGTTTGCCGACCTCCTTGAGGTTGACCAGAATATCTACACATGTGCCGGCGGCACGGCTGCTCTCGACATGATGTTGAAGCTGATCGGCGACGATTTCGACGATACGCTGGTCGGCCGCGTATGTGAGCAGGTGCTGACAGATCGGGTGCGCAGCCCAAGCGATCGCCAGCGACTTCCCTTGCGTGCCAGGCTCGGCATTCAGAATCCAAAAGTGCTGACCATAATCGAACTTATGGACGCCAATCCGTCTGAACCGATATCGATAGCTGATATTGCCAGGCAAATCGGACTGTCGCGCCGGCAGGTCGAGCGTCTTTTCCGCGATGAGATGGGGCGCTCTCCCGCTCGCTACTATTTGGAGATACGCCTCGAGCGCTCGCGCAATCTGATTATTCAGTCCTCCACGCCCATAGTCGATGTGGCTGTCGCGTGCGGCTTCGTTTCGGCGTCGCATTTTTCCAAATGCTACCGCGAACTCTACGCCCGAACGCCACAGCAGGAACGGCTGGAGAGGAAGCACCTCTCCGGGGCCTGAATGGTCATCGTTTGCAACCATCACGAAGCCCTCGCGTGTCTCTGGAGCCCAAGCTGCCGCCGCGCTGAGGGCGGCTCGGTTATCGACCAGGAGTTCCCGCAGGCTGCGCGGTGGCGGCCGGCCTGATGACGTCGAGAGCGCCCCGGCGCGTGTTGACGTCCAGCGAGGTTATCAGCTTGACCATGACTTCGGGGCAGGCCCGCCGCCTCCAGGCGCGCTTTCCTTTCCGCTTCGCTCACCGGCGTCAGCCCTCTTCACGGCAAGACATGAGGGGTCGGTGGCGCCCGGGCGCCGCGCCTTCTCGTTAATTATCCTGCGTTGTATCTCCAGCTGAAAATATTTACTGTTGGTAAAATGAATCAGGAAACGGCAGTAAACATGGCGACGGCTAAGGCGGGTAAAATGCAGGCGGTAAAGGCGGTGAAGAAGGGTGGAAAGGTGCTTACTCCGGTCAAAATGGCGGGACCGGTAGTCGTCAGCCCGCCGCCACCGGCGCGCGGCAAGCCTCTCAGTCAGGATCCCCACGCTGTCCGCGACACTCGCGAAAACGTGCTCGAGGTTGCGATCGGCCACGAGGTTCGGGCCTTCCGCAAGAAACTGGGCATCACCGTTGCCGATCTCGCTGTCACCACGGGCCTTTCGGTCGGCATGCTGTCCAAGATCGAGAATGGCATCACCTCGCCGTCATTGACCACGTTGCAGGCGCTGTCGCGCGCGCTCGGCGTGCCGGTGACTGCATTTTTTCGCCGTTTTGAGGAAGAACGGAAGGCCGTCTTCGTCAAGGCGGGATCGGGCGTGGACGTCGAACGGCGCGGCACGCGTGCCGGGCACCAGTATACGTTGCTAGGGCATATCGGTTCCGATTCGAGCGGAGTCGTCGTCGAACCCTATCTCATCACACTGACCGAGGACTCCGACGTTTTCCCTACCTTCCAGCACGATGGCATGGAATTCCTCTACATGCTGGAGGGCGAGGTCGTTTACCGTCATAGCAGCAATCTTTACCGGATGACGCCGGGTGATAGTTTGTTTTTCGACGCCGACGCACCGCATGGCCCCGAAGAATTGACGCATCTGCCGATACGATATTTATCAATCATCTCCTATCCCCACGGGCGCGGAAACGGCTGACGTAATTCGCCATTCATTCTAACACTGGCCTTTACGAACGTGCGGGCTGGGCATGCGCGCTCGCGTGTGCGGCGTCGCGCGTCAACCATGCCGTCATTTGCCGCTCATTGTCCTTGCGGCAGACGTCGCGCGTCCCAGACCGGTGACATTCAACAAGGCCCTCGGAACCTTGGCCGGTTCCAGCGGGCTCGTGTTTTTCTAGAGGAAAAAAAAATTCATGACAGTTGAATTATGATAGGGAACCTGCTAGCCTCCACTTCAACTAACAACCACTGGAGGTGACGGGATGTGTGGGATCGTTGGACTGTTCCTGAAAGACAAATCGCTTGAACCGAGGTTGGGCGCGCTACTGTCCGAAATGCTGATCTCAATGACCGACAGGGGCCCGGACAGCGCCGGCATCGCTATCTACGATAGTGGTGCGGCCGGGCGTGGCAAAATCACCATTCAGTCCTCGGCTCCCAAGGCCGATTTCGAAGGCCTCGAAGCCGAGCTTGGCAAGAAGATCGAAGCCAAGGTTTCGTTGACGGTGAAGTCGACCCACGCTGTGCTCGACGTCCCGTCCGATAAGCTTGAGGAAGCCCGCGCCGCCATCAATGAACTGCGACCGAATGTGCGCCTCATGGGCGCCGGCGAGGCGATCGAGATTTACAAGGAGGTCGGCCTGCCGGCCGAGGTGGTCAAGCGGTTCGACCTGACGGGTATGAGCGGCAGCCACGGCATTGGCCATACACGCATGGCCACCGAGTCAGCCGTCACCACGCTTGGCGCGCATCCGTTTTCGACCGGCCCCGATCAGTGCCTAGTGCACAATGGCTCGCTGTCGAACCACAATAATCTTCGCCGCGAGCTAATCCGCGACGGAATGCGCTTCGAGACCGAGAACGACACCGAAGTCGCAGCCGCCTATCTCTCGTCCAAGATTGCCCACGGGCAGAACCTGGGCCAGGCACTGCAAAGCAGCCTGGACGACCTCGACGGCTTCTTCACCTTCGTCGTCGGCACCAAGAACGGCTTCGGTGTGGTGCGCGACCCGATCGCCTGCAAGCCCGCCGTCATGGCCGAGACCGACCAGTATGTCGCCTTCGGGTCGGAATATCGGGCTTTGGCCAACTTGCCTGGTATTGATGGCGCCAAGGTGTGGGAGCCGGAGCCGTCCACTGTCTACTTCTGGGAGCATTGAGACCATGAATATTTCGAATGTTGCCGCGGCGCCAGCGCGTGAAATGGAATTCGCGCGGCATGTCTTCGACCTCGCAGAACAGTCGCTGCGCGAACTCAATCAGGCGCTCCACGGTCTCGCTCGGGGCTCGAACGAGACCTCCTGGGAAGTTCTCAACCCGAAAGGCAGCCATTCCGTCGCGGTCGGCGTCGACCAGCCGGTCGCCGTCGATGTGCGCGGCAGCGTTGGCTATTACTGCGGCGGCATGAATGCCGGCGGTACCATCACCGTGCACGGCTCGGCCGGCCCGGGCGTCGGCGAAAACATGATGTCGGGCTCGATCGTGGTCAAAGGCGACGCCAGCCAGTATGCCGGCGCCACCGGCCGCGGCGGCCTGCTGGTCATTGAGGGCAACGCATCGTCACGCTGCGGCATCTCGATGAAGGGCATCGACATCGTCGTGCGCGGCAATATCGGCCACATGTCGGCCTTCATGGCGCAGTCCGGCAATCTGGTGGTGCTGGGCGATGCCGGCGATGCGCTGGGCGATTCCATCTATGAGGCGCGGCTGTTCGTTCGCGGCAAGGTCAAGAGCCTGGGCGCGGACTGCATCAAGAAGGAGATGCGGCCCGAGCATATCGCCCTGCTTCAGGACCTGCTCGACCGCGCCGGTATCAGGGATGCCAAGCCGGAAGAGTTCACCCGCTACGGCTCGGCCCGGAAGCTCTACAACTTCAACATCGACAACGCTGACGCATACTGAGGACGACCATGAGCTATCACAATCCTCCAACGACGCCGCGCAAGTCAGCGACCTTCGACGACTACACGCTTTCCGAAATCCGCCGCGCGGCCGCGACCGGCATCTATGATATCCGCGGGGCCGGCGCCAAGCGCAAGGTTCCGCATTTCGACGATCTCCTGTTCCTCGGCGCCTCGATCTCGCGCTATCCGCTCGAAGGCTATCGCGAGCGTTGCGGCACCAATGTGGTGCTGGGTTCGCGCCATGCCAAAAAGCCGATCGAGCTGAAGATCCCGATCACCATCGCCGGCATGAGTTTTGGTTCGCTCTCCGGCCCGGCGAAAGAGGCCCTCGGCCGAGGTGCTACGCTTTCCGGCACCTCGACCACCACCGGCGACGGCGGCATGACCGAGGAAGAGCGCGGCCATTCGAAGACGCTGGTCTACCAGTATCTGCCGTCGCGCTACGGCATGAACCCGCGTGATCTGCGGCGTGCAGATGCGATCGAAGTCGTCGTCGGCCAGGGCGCCAAGCCCGGCGGCGGCGGCATGCTGCTCGGCCAGAAGATCTCCGATCGCGTCGCCGAAATGCGCACGCTGCCCAAGGGCATCGACCAGCGCTCGGCCTGTCGCCATCCCGACTGGACGGGACCTGACGATCTCGAGATCAAGATCCTGGAACTGCGCGAGATCACCGACTGGGAAAAGCCGATCTACGTCAAGGTCGGCGGCGCCCGCCCCTATTACGACACCGCGCTTGCGGTGAAGGCCGGCGCCGACGTCGTCGTGGTCGACGGCATGCAGGGCGGCACGGCGGCGACCCAGGAAGTGTTCATCGAGAATGTCGGCCAGCCGACGCTCGCCTGCATCAGGCCGGCCGTGAAGGCGCTGCAGGACCTCGGCATGCATCGCAAGGTCCAGCTGATCGTCTCCGGCGGCATCCGCAACGGCGCCGACGTCGCCAAGGCGCTGGCGCTCGGTGCCGATGCGGTGTCGATCGGCACCGCCGCACTTGTCGCGCTCGGCGACAACGATCCGCACTGGGAGGAAGAATACCAAAAGCTCGGCGCCACCGCCGGCGCCTATGACGACTGGCATGAAGGCAAGGACCCGGCCGGCATCACCACGCAGGATCCCGAACTGATGAAGCGGGTCGATCCGATCTTGGCCGGGCGGCGGCTCGCCAACTACCTCAAGGTGATGACGCTCGAGGCGCAGACGATCGCGCGAGCTTGCGGCAAAAATCACGTGCACAATCTCGAGCCGGAAGATCTTTGCGCGCTTTCGATCGAAGCCGCGGCCATGGCCGGTGTGCCTCTCGCCGGGACGGGCTGGGTACCGGGGCAGGGTGGCTTCTAAAACCGAAGATTGGGAGGAGTAGACAATGAACAAGGCCTTTGATGCCAAAATCGATCAGTCGGAGGGGATTGATCTCCAGGAGTTCGCCAAGGCGCGCAACGTCAAGTACTTCATGGTGTCCTACACGGACCTGTTCGGCGGGCAGCGCGCAAAGCTGGTGCCTGCGCAGGCGATCGGTGACATGCAGAAGGACGGTGCCGGCTTTGCCGGCTTCGCAACCTGGCTTGATCTCACGCCGGCGCACCCTGACATGCTGGCGGTGCCAGATCCGGCTTCGGTGATCCAGCTGCCGTGGAAACCGGAAGTCGCATGGCTTGCTTCCGATTGCCTGATGGAAGGCAAGGGTGTCGGTCAGGCGCCGCGCAACACCCTGAAGCGGCTCGTTGCCGAAGCCGCCAAGGAAGGCATGCGCGTGAAGACCGGGGTCGAGCCGGAATTCTTCCTCGTCACACCCGACGGCAAGCAGATCAGCGACGAGTACGACACGGCGTCGAAATCCTGCTACGACCAGCAGGCGGTGATGCGCCGCTATGACGTGATTGCCGAAATTTGCGATGCCATGCTCGATCTTGGCTGGCAGCCCTATCAGAACGACCATGAGGACGCGAACGGCCAGTTCGAGATGAATTGGCAATTCGACGACGTCCTGGCTACTGCCGACAAGCACTCCTTCTTCAAATTCATGGTCAGGTCGATCGCCGAAAAGCACGGCCTGCGAGCGACCTTCATGCCGAAGCCCTTCCAGGGCCTCACGGGCAGCGGTTGCCATGCTCATATCTCGGTATGGGATCTCGGCGGCAAGACCAATGCTTTCGCGGACAAGGAGATGGAGTTGGGTCTGTCGGAAAAGGGCCGGCATTTCCTCGGCGGCATCATGAAGCATGCCTCGGCACTGGCCGCGATCACCAATCCGACGGTGAACTCCTACAAGCGTATCAATGCGCCGCGCACCATCTCGGGCGCAACCTGGGCGCCGAACACGGTGACCTGGACCGGCAACAACCGCACCCACATGGTGCGCGTGCCCGGACCCGGGCGCTTCGAATTGCGCCTTCCTGATGGTGCTGCCAATCCCTACCTCATGCAGGCGGCCATCATCGCCGCCGGTCTCAGCGGCATCCGCACCGAGGCTGACCCGGGTCCGCGCAGCGACATCGACATGTACAAGGACGGACATACCGTCACGCACGGTTCCAAGCTGCCGCTCAACCTGCTCGATGCGCTTCGCGCCTATGACGCCGACGCCGAGTTGAAAGCGTCCATGGGCGAGGAGTTCTCCGCTGCCTACGTCAAGCTGAAGACGCAGGAGTGGAACTCCTACGCTTCTCACTTCACGCAATGGGAACGTGACCACACGCTGGACGTCTGAGTCCGCGTAGAAAATCGCTCCGCCGCTCGCCCCTTACTCCCGGCGGAGCGATTTTCGAAACGACTGCGAAGTCGCTCCAAGACCAAAGGGCGGAATTTGACGCGATGAAATACTCGATCTTCTCGCTGGCGCGGGCCGCATTGTCCGGCCACAAGGGTTGGACGCGGGCATGGCGCGATCCGGCGCCCAAAAGCCGTTACGATGTCGTCATCATAGGCGGCGGCGGCCATGGACTGGCGACGGCCTATTTCCTCGCCCGCGAATACGGGATCCGCAATGTCGCGGTGCTGGAAAAAGGCTGGATCGGCTCCGGCAATGCCGGCCGCAACACCACCATCATCCGCTCCAACTACGGCCTGCCCGGCAACACCGGCTTCTACGAACTGTCGATGAAGCTGTGGGAGCGTATGGAGCAGGATCTCAACTACAACACGATGGTCAGCCAGCGCGGCATCATCAACCTCTATCACTCCGACGCGCAGCGCGACGCCTTCGCCCGCCGCGGTAACACGATGCGCATCAACGGCATCGACGCCGAGCTCCTCGACGCGGTGCAGATCCGCAAGGAACTGCCGTTCCTGAACTACGACAATGCCCGCTTCCCGATCATGGGTGGCCTCTTGCAGCGCCGCGCCGGCACCGCCCGCCACGACGCGGTCGTCTGGGGCTATGCGCGTGCCGCCAATGAAGGCGGCGTCGACATCATCCAGAATTGCGAGGTCACCGGCTTTGTGCGCGACGCCAAAGGCAAGGTGACCGGCGTCGAGACCTCGCGCGGCCGGATCGGCGCCGGCAAGGTCGGCATGGCGGTGGCTGGTTCTTCCTCGCGAGTCGCCGCGATGGCCGGACTGCGCCTGCCGATCGAAAGCCACGTTCTGCAGGCCTTCGTTTCCGAAGCGATCAAGCCCCTGATCCCGGGTGTCATTACTTTCGGCGCCGGCCACTTCTATGTCAGCCAGTCCGACAAGGGCGGCCTGGTCTTCGGTGGCGATCTCGACGGCTACAACTCCTACGCTCAGCGCGGCAACATGCCGGTGATGGAGGATGTCTGCGAGGGCGGCATGGCCATCATGCCGATGATCGGCCGCGTGCGCATGCTGCGCCAGTGGGGCGGCATCATGGACATGTCGATGGACGGCTCGCCGATCATCGACAAGACCCCGGTCGACGGCCTCTATCTCAACGCCGGCTGGTGCTACGGCGGCTTCAAGGCGACACCGGCATCGGGTCTTGTCTTCGCCCACCTCCTCGCGCGCGACGAGGCGCATCCGGAGGCCGCGCTGTTCCGGCTCGACCGGTTCCGCCGCGGCGCGATGATTGATGAAAAGGGCCAGGGCGCCCAGCCGAACCTTCACTGAAAGCGAGACTGGTGGAATGCGTATTGCATGTCCCTTCTGCGGCGAACGCGAAAACGGCGAGTTCACGTATCTTGGCGATGCCGCGCCCAAGCGGCCCAACTTCGTCGTCGATGGCGGGGAGAGTCCGGAGCGTATCGAGGATGCCTTCTACGACTACGTCTACCTGCGCGACAACCTAGCGGGTGTGATGCGTGAATACTGGTACCACGGCGGCGGCTGTCGCTCCTGGCTGGTGGCCGAGCGCAACACCGTTACCCATGAATTCATTGCCGTGACGGCGGCTCCGGGTGCGGGTGCTGCCTCGGCGATGAGGGCAGGAGAATGACCATGTCTGGCTATTCGCAATCCGAGCCGCTCGCCAGGACTGCGCCGATCGAGGCTAACGTCCGCAAAGGGGCCAAGCCCGCCAGCCAGTCGCACCGGCTGCCCGGTGACGGCATCATCGACCGCCGATCGCCGCTCCAGTTTTCATTCGACGGCAAGACCATGACCGGGTTTGCCGGTGACACGCTGGCTTCCGCGCTCGTCGCCAACGGTGTCAAGCTCGTGGGGCGGTCGTTCAAGTATCACCGCCCGCGCGGCATCGTCACCGCGGGCTCGGAGGAGCCGAGCGCGCTCGTCGAGATGCGCACCGGCGCCCGACGCGAGCCGAACACGCGGGCGACCACGCAGGAACTCTATGACGGATTGATCGCAAACAGCCAGAACCGCTGGCCGTCGCTGCGTCGCGACTTGATGTCGATCAACCAGTTGTTCGCCCCAATCTTTGTCGCGGGCTTCTACTACAAGACCTTCATGTGGCCGGCGAGGTTCTGGGAAGCGATCTACGAGCCGATGATCCGCCGCGCTGCAGGCCTCGGCAAGAGCGCCGAATTGCCGGACCCAGACCACTACGACAAGGCATGGGCTCACTGCGATGTGCTCGTAGTCGGTGCCGGTCCCGCCGGCCTGTCGGCGGCGCTTGCCGCCGGCCGGGCCGGGTCGCGCGTCATTCTCGTTGAAGAAGATTCCCTGATCGGTGGCCGTCTGCTCAGTGACGGCGGCGAGATCGATGGCCTGGATGCCAGGGAATGGCTGCGTCGCGCGACTCGCGAACTCGTTTCTTTGCCCAATGTGCGTATCATGACCAGGACTGCCCTGTTCGGCGTCTATGATGGTGGCACCTACGCTGCGCTCGAGCGCGTCAGCGACAACGTCGCTATGCCGGATCGTCATCAGGTGCGGCAGCGGATTTGGCGCATCGTTGCCAGGCGCTCGGTGGTGACCGCCGGCGCGATCGAGCGGCCGATCGTTTTTTCTGGCAATGATCGGCCAGGCGTGATGATGGCATCGGCCGTCCGCACCTACGTCAATCGTTTTGCGGCTCTGCCGGGCAAGCGTGTGGCGTTGTTCACCAACAATGACGATGGCTGGCGCACGGTCGAGACCATCGAGCGGGCCGGTGCCCACGTCGTGGCGGTAATCGACCCCCGGCATGAGGTGCCGGTGCAATACCAGAGGCTTGTCGATACTTACGATCTGCGCGTGCTCGCCGGGGTCGTCTCCGACGTCAAGGGCGGCGTTGACGGTGTGCGCAGCATCGTCGTGACCAACGGCAAGAATGGCCTGACGCAGCGTATCGATACGGACTGCCTTGCTGTTTCGGGAGGGTGGAACCCGAATGTCGGTCTGTCTTGCTTCCATCGCGGCAAGCCGATCTGGCGCGAGGATATTGCGGCCTTCGTGCCGGGCAACGCGCCGAAGGGGATGGCCACGGCCGGTGCTGCCAATGGTGAGCTCTCGCTCGGCGCCTGCCTCCGCGATGGGCACAGCGCGGGTGCCAGGGCGGCGGCTGAATGCGGCGCTGTCGGGAAGCCGGGAGAGGCATCGAAAGCCGACGATGAGGCCTATTCCATAACGCCACTCTGGCATGTCAAAGGCAAGGGCAAGGCGTTCGTCGATTTCCAGCACGACGTGACCGCATCCGATGTGACTTTGGCGCAGCGGGAAGGTTTCGAGAGCGTCGAGCACCTGAAACGCTACACGACTCTCGGCATGGCGACCGACCAGGGCAAGACGTCCAATATCAACGGCCTTGCCATCATGGCGGAAGCAAGCGGCCGCACCATTCCCGAGACCGGCACGACGATCTACCGTCCGCCATACGCGCCCGTCGCTATAGGGGCATTCGCCGGTCATCATCGCGACGAGAATTTTCATGCCACCCGGTTGACGCCCTCGCATCACTGGGCTGCCAGACACGGCGCGGTGTTCGTCGACACCGGGCTTTGGAAGCGCGCGCAATGGTATCCGCGCGCCGGCGAGAAGGACTGGCTGGAATCGGTGACCCGCGAAGTGCTCGCCGTGCGCAACGGTGTCGGCTTCTGCGACGTCTCCACGCTCGGCAAGGTCGACGTGCGCGGTGCGGACGCCGGCGCCTTTCTCGATCGGGTCTATATCAACGCCTTCTCCTCGCTCGCAGTGGGCAAGGCGCGTTACGGCCTGATGCTGCGCGAAGACGGCATTGTCATGGACGATGGGACGACGTCGCGTTTGGCCGAAGACCATTACTTCCTGACGACGACTACGGCGAAGGCCGGTCCGGTAATGCAGCATCTCGAATTCTGTCGGCAGGTGCTGTTCCCGGAACTCGACGTGCAGCTGACCAGCGCCACCGACCAGTGGGCGCAGCTCTCGATAGCCGGGCCGAACGCGCGCAAACTGCTGCAGGCCCTGGTCGATCCGTCGGAAGATCTGACGAACGAGGGCTTCCCGTTCATGGGCGTCCGCGAAGTCCAGCTCCGCGGAGGCGTCACCGCTCGCCTGTTCCGCATCTCGTTCTCCGGCGAGATGGCCTTCGAGATTTCGGTTCCGGCACGCTACGGCGCGGCGATGGCCGAGAACCTGATGATCGCTGGCAAGCCCTACGGGGTTACGCCCTACGGCACCGAAGCGCTCGGCGTCATGCGCATCGAGAAGGGGCATGTCGCAGGACCCGAGCTCAATGGCACAACCACGGCCGATGATCTCGGTCTGGGCAAGATGATGTCCAAGAAGAAGGACTTCATAGGTCGCGTGATGGCCGGGCGCGAGGCATTGACGGCCCCGAACCGCCAAGTTGTCGTCGGGATAAAGCCAGTCGACCGGGCACGCCGCTTGCGTTCCGGCGCCCACGTCATACCCAAAGGGGCGATTCCGGGTCCGCAAACAGACCAGGGCTACGTTACATCGGTCTGCTTCTCGCCGATGCTCGACCAGTGGATCGGCCTTGGTCTGGTCGAACGTGGACGCGAGCGAACCGGCGAGATCGTCGGCATCCACGACCCGCTGCGGACCGAGGACTACGAGGCCGAGATCTGCAGCCCCGTCTTCTACGATCCCGAAGGAGTGCGCCAGCGTGGCTGATTTTTCGTGGAACACCCAATCGCCGCTGGAGCGTGCGCTCGTCCCCGGTCACCATGGCGTGACCGGTACGCAAGTTGGCGTGATGCTGGAAGAGGTGCGCGACATCAACCTGGTTCAGGTCATGGCTCGGCGCGGCAAAGTGGTCGAGACAGTTAAGGCAGCCAAGAAGGTGTTTGGGGTCGAGCCGCCGAGCACTCCGGGCACGGCGGCGGGTCGGCATGCCACGCTGATCTGGTCAGGCCCAGACCAGTTCATCGCCTTTTCCGCACGCTCGGAGCGGGATCACTTTTCCAAACTGTCGGATGCCTTTGCCGGCGTCGCGTCGCTCTCCGACCAGTCAGATGGGCGCTGCCTGATCCGGATTGGCGGACCGCGCGCCCGTCAGGCGCTGTCGAAATTTTGCTCGTTGGATCTGGATGACAGGGCGTTCCCCCCGGGCGCTGCGGCGACGACCTCGATCGACCACACGGCGACGAATATATGGCGCGGAGCCGATAGCTCGGACGGGCACGCCGTCTTCCACATCCTCGTCTTTACCAGTTTCGCCGACAGCCTTTGGCATACGATCCAGGATGCCGCCCTTGAGTATGGGGTTCAGGCATCGTTAGCTCACACCGCCTAGTCCTGCGGAAGCCGCATCTCGGCTGAGACAAAACCCATTTCGACGAGGCTGTTCGCCGTTGCGCGTTGATCGCGCAGCGGCGTTGATTTGACTTGGAGCAATTCAAGGAAAAATGTGTAGCGGTTTCAGTCTGAAATTGCGTCAAGCAGTGAGATATGAACGCTTTAGAGCAATTCCAGGAAAAGTGTGGAACGGTTTTCCGTCCGGAATTGCGTCAAACAAAAGAGACAGAGCGGTTCGCCGTTTCCGTGAAACGGTGAAACGCTCTGGCGCACCCTGCAACGGTCCAAAAAGAAAGTCTTGGCACAACGTGCCAAGACTTGAGGGGCGCTCCGTGGTCCAGCGCCTTGGGAAGTACGGATTTTTCTAGAACAGGCCCTCGATCTGGCCTTGCTCGTTGAGGAAGATCTTTTCCGAGGAGGGCGCCTTGGGCAGGCCGGGCATGGTCATGATCTCGCCGCAGATGATGACGACGAAGCCGGCGCCGGCCGAGAGCCTGAC
>NZ_NSGF01000036.1 GCF_002294995.1 Mesorhizobium sp. WSM3860
CAAGGAAGCTCCTGGTCGTCCTCAATGCCATCATTCGCGACAAGACTGCATTTGCGTGAACACAGTTGCCATGCCGTCGCCTACGAGCGTTACAATGGTCCAGAATCGTCACCCGCCGCACCCTTGGGCCAACGTCACGGCAAGGATCCTCGGACTTGACCCGGTCAAGCCCGAGGATGACGACCGGAGAGGGCGGCGGCCCTCAATCCGCCTAAAGCCTGTTCTCCAACAGCTTCGCCCGCAGCCAGTCGCTGAAGGCATTGAGCACCGGGTGCCCCGCCTTGGCATGCTCGAAGACCAGATAGTAGGAGCGCGGCGAGGGCACAGTCGCTTCGAACGGCTTGACCAGCCGGCCCTCGCTCAGCGCCCGGCGGCCGGTCAGCTCGTCTCCCATGGCGATGCCCTGGCCGGCGATTGCCGCCGAGAAGACGAGATTCATGTCGGAAAAGAAGATGCCGCCTTCGGTGTCGGGATTTTCCACCTTGGACAGCGCCAGCCAGCGCGCCCAGTCCTCGGTGTCGCTGAGATGCAGCAGGTTGGCGCGCAGCACGTCGGCGGGTTTGGAAAAGCCGCCGACCTTGTTGAGCAGCGTCGGGCTGCAGAGCGGGGTGAAGGAGACCTCGCAAAGCAGCTCCACCGCCCGGTTCGGCCAGTTGCCGACGCCGAAGGCGATGAAGGCGTCGGCCTCCGGATTGCTGACATCGTCGAGCCGCCGCGGCGTCAGCACCGAGAGCGCGACGTCCGGATACATCTGCTGGAACTCGCCGATATGGGTGCACAGGAACATCGAGGCGAAGCCCGGCGGACAGGAGATGCCGAAGGAGCCGCCGACGCCGGCGCCGCTGTTCTGCGTCCCCGCGTCGCCGAGCACGGTCAGCGCTTTCCTGACATCGGCGGCGTAGCGCTGGCCGCGCGGCGTGAGCGCGACACCCTTGCCGATGCGCTGCAAAAGCTCGAAGCCGAGGTCGCGCTCGAGCAGCCTCAATTGATGCGAGACGGCGCTGCGGGTGAGGTGGAGTTCGTCGGCGGCGCGCCAGACGCTGCCGTGACGAGCGAAGCTGTCGAGGGCGCGCAGCGCCTGCGTGGATGGTATGCGCAAGAGGCCTCAGGTGAACCGAATTTGCACGAGCCGGGAAAACATATCACTTTTTGAAGAGCCGCTTCACTGCTTTCTTTGCGGCATGGAGAAACCGGTGACGACATCAGCGCAGGAAACGGCACTGGCCTGCATCGACGGCATCCAGCCGCTCCTGTCGGCCTGGACGCGCACCATCTTCGACTTCGGCGAGACCGCCTGGCGCGAGTACCAGTCCGCCGCCTGGTATGTCGACCGACTGAAGCGCGAGGGCTTTTCGGTGGAAGAGGGCTCGGGCGGCATGCCGACCGCCTTCTGCGCCCATTGGACGAATGGCGACGGACCGACCATCGGCATGTATGCCGAATACGACGCGGTGCCCGGCAACTGCCAGGATGCCGTGACGATCAAGCAACCGCGGGCGGGGCTCAGCGTCGAGGCCGGCGGCCACACCGATCCGCATTCGGGCCTCGGCATCGGCAGCCTCGGCGGGCTGCTCGCCGCCAAGGCCGCGATGCAGCAGCATGGCATTCAAGGCACGCTGCGCTTCACTGGCGAGCCGGCAGAGAAGGTGAGGGGCTCGAAGCCGATCCATGCCGCCAGGGGCTATTATGACGGGCTTGCCGGCATGATCTCTTTCCATCCCTTCTACATGCTGCCGCTCTGCAACACGGCGCGCTGGGACACGCATTGCGGCGCGGCCTATGCGATGATCTACCGATTCATCTGCGACGAGCCTCAGAACTGGGGCCGCGCGGCTGGCGATGCGGCGCCCATCCCGCAGGCGCATTCCGCGGTCAGGGCGCCTGGCGCCAACGATGCTCTGATGATGATGTACATGGCTTCCAAGGCGCTGCGCGATTCCATGCTGACGCACCAGGGCGGCTGGTCGATCAGCGAGGCGATCCTGACCGCGGGCCAGGCGACCGCCGACAATCTGCCGGCGGGTCTTGCCGAGATCCAGTACATGATCCGTGCGCCGACCATCGCCATGGCCGAGCAGGCGACCGCCGTGCTCGACCGCAACGCTGAAGCCGCCGCCAGGATGAGCGGCTGCCGCTACGAGCGCTACTGGGTGTCCAAGTCGCGCCCGGGACTGGCCAGCCACGCCATGGCCGGCATCACCTATGAAGCGCTCTCGACCGTCGGTCCGCCACAGTGGAACGAAGAGGCGAGGGCGATCGCCCGCGAGGTCCAGGTCAATGCTGGCGGCGAGCCGACCGAGAATCCGTTCATCGACGAGCTGGAGCGCCTTATCACGCCGCAGGAGGCCGAGGCGATCCTGCGGCGCGACCTGCCGCCCTCCCAGGTGAACTCGACCTCGGACGACTATACCGACATGAGCTGGCACGCGCCGACATCGCGCTTCTACGTCGCCCGCCCGGCGTTGCGTTCCGCCAACGGCCACGCCTATCCCGCCTGGGTGATGAATGCGTTGGGCGGCCTCCCCGCCACCATCGACCCGATGGTGACCTGCGCCTCCAAGACCGTCGCGCTCACCGCGCTTCGCCTGCTGGAAGACAAGGCCGCGCGCGATGCCGCCATGGACGAATTCGTCAAGCGAACCGGAGGCGGCGTCGGCGGCTCGAACTGGATCGCTCCGCTTTGCGACTACGAGCCGCCGATAAACTTCCGCTGGCCTGAATATGTCACCACGCCGCGCGGGCGCGACTGGTGGATACCGAGCAGCCAATGATCTCAAGCAGACCGACCACGAGGAGAAGCCCATGACCGTCCATGATCGCATCGTCGCCGAGCCGTTCTCGCTGCAACGCCGCAACCCCAACGGCGGGACGAAGCCGCTCACCGCCTGGGGCTTCGCCAACGAGACCGATGTGCTGACCGACGTGCTGCTCGGCTCGCCCAATTTCCTTCGCCATCTCTCGACCAGCTCGCTGTCGAGGAAGCATCTGCGCGAGGCGCCCTGCAACATCCAGATCGCCCAGGCGCAGCACAAGGACCTCGTCGCCGCTTACGAGCATTTCGGCGTCACCATCCACTGGCACGAGCCGACGCCGGAACTGCCGATGCAGGTCTATTCGCGCGACTCCAGCGTCATGACGCCCTACGGCGCCTTCATCACCGCCATGGCCAACTGGTGGCGGCGCGGCGAGAACTACGCCGCGATCCGCACCTATGAAAAGCTCGGCATCCCGATCTACGACATGGTGACCGCCGGCACTTTCGAAGGCGGCGACTTCAACGTCATCGAGGACGGCGTGGTGCTGATCGGCTGCGGCGCCGCGCGAACGCAGGAGGAGGGCGCGCGCCAGGTGCAGGCCTGGTTCGACAAGGAAGGCTGGGAGACCCGCATCGCCTTCATCGACGAGTACTACGTCCACATCGACCTGATGGTGGTGCCGATCGCTGAAAAGCTCACAGCGGTCTGCCTTGCCTGCACCGAACCCGGCATCGTCGACTGGCTGAAGGGCAAGGGCCACGAGATCATCGATGTGCCCTTCCAGGACACGATGGCGCTCGGCTGCAACTTCATGTCGCTCGGCAAGGACAGGGTGATCGCGCCGACCTCGAGTAAGAGCCTCATCGGCCAGCTCAAGGCGCGCGGCTTCGAGGTCGCGGCCGTCGACATGAGCGAGATCTCCAAGACCGGCGGCGGCATTCACTGCATGGCGCAGGCGCTGAAGCGGGTTAAGGCGTAGGCGCGCGGCGGCAGGGGGCGCACGTCGGCTTCTGCGGGCCCGCTCGCCGGCGCGCAGGCTATGCTGCGCCGGTCCACTCGGCGTATCGTCTGAGCCCCATGCCCGCGAATAGCATGACCATCATGATTGTGAAGAAGAAGGCCAGGCCGAGGTAGAAGAAATTCGCTATTGGCGAAATCTTGACATACCGCACCTGCTGGAAGGGCACCCCGCTCGGCTTTGTCGCCGCCAATCCGAGCCAGAAGAAGAAGGTCAGGACAACGAGCACGCCGATATAGGGATCCATCCAGTCGGGCACCCTGACGAAACCAAAATTGAATGCAAACGCCGGGTTCCAAGACAACAGCAGCACCGACGACGTCGAGCAGGTAAACATCAGGTATTTCATGCAGCTTTCCCCTCTAGCCTAGCTGTATTCGCTTCGATGTATAGTTTGTGCTGATTGAAGAATTCTTATGTCGATCCGTCACAAATTTCTTGCTGGCGCGCCGCACTGGACCTGCAGATGGCCTGAGCAAGTCACTCGGATGGCGGGCCCCGCTGCCCGCGAAAACTTGCGCGATGGCGAACATGAGCGCACACTAAAATTCCGGGGAGGATTTCACCAACAAGATCGGGAGGAATTCATGAATGCCATGAGCTTTGTCACCCTTGAAGGTGGCAAGACGACCGTCGATGCCGCGGAGCTCGAAGCACTGTCGGCACGGATTCGCGGCACGGTGTTGCGGGAAGGTGATGCCGCCTATGACGGGGTCCGCGGCATCTGGAATGGCATGATCGACCGCCGGCCTGGACTGATCGTGTGTTGCGTCGGCGCCTCCGACGTCGTCACGGCCGTGAACTTCGCCAGGGAGAACAGGCTTCTCGTTTCGGTGCGCGGCGGCGGTCACAACATTGCGGGCAGTGCTGTCTGCGACGGCGGCCTGATGATCGATCTGTCGCCGATGAAATCGGTACGCGTCGATGTCGGCTCGAAGCGGGCATGGGTCGGACCCGGCGCCACGCTTGCCGATGTCGACCGGGAGACGCAGGCCTTTGGACTTGCCGTGCCAACCGGCATCAACTCGACCACCGGCATTGCCGGCCTGACGCTGGGCGGCGGCTTCGGCTGGATCACCCGCAAATTCGGCCTGACCATCGACAGTCTCGTCTCCTGCGACGTGGTCACAGCCGACGGCAAGCTGCTGCGCGCCAGCCAGAGCGAGAACCCCGACCTGTTCTGGGCACTGCGCGGCGGCGGCGGCAATTTCGGGATTGTCACGGCGTTCGAGTTCCAGCTCCACGAGTTCGGTCCGCAAGTGCTGTCGGGGCTTGTCGTCCATCCCTTCGCCGATGCCGGCAAGGTGCTGCCCGAATATCGTGCGGCGCTGGAAGCAGCACCCGATGAACTGACCTGCTGGGTGGTCATGCGGCAGGCGCCGCCGCTGCCCTTCCTGCCGGCTGAATGGCACGGCAAGGAAGTGCTGGTTCTGGCCATGTGCTATTGCGGCGACATCCAGGCCGGCGAACAGGCGACGCGCCAGCTTCGCGCCATCGGCAGGCCGATCGCGGACGTCGTCGGTGTCAATCCCTTCACAGGCTGGCAGCAGGCCTTTGATCCGCTGCTTGCGCCCGGCGCCCGCAACTACTGGAAGAGCCACGACTTCACCGAGCTTTCCGACAGCGCGATCGACGTCATCACGGGGGCGATATCGCGGCTGCCAGGTCCCGAATGCGAAATATTCGTCGGCCATGTCGGCGGCGTCGCGGGCCGCGTCAACGCAGACGCGACGGCTTTTCCGCAGCGCAGCTCGCATTTCGTCATGAACGTCCACGCCCGCTGGCGCGAAGCGGCAATGGACAATGCCTGCATCGACTGGGCTCGCGGTATCTACGAGGCCTCGAGGCCCTATGCCGCCGGCACCGCCTATGTGAACTTCATGCCGGAGGACGAGGTTGACCGGGTCGAAGCGGCTTATGGCGGCAACTATCGCAAGCTGCTGGAGATCAAGCAGCGCTACGACCCGCAGAACCTGTTCCGCATGAACCAGAACCTGCGTCCGAAGGAAGGGCTGAGGGCCGCCTGAGGCCGGACGTCTTTCGCGACGGCGCGGTCAGCCGCGCCGTCGACCTGAAATCGAGATAGAGCATGATATCGTGCGAAAACCGCTTCACGCTTTTCGGCATCATGCCCTTGTGCTCGGCGATGAGGCGCTCGGCGATCGCCTGCAGCGCGGCTTCCCGACAGCTGTCCAGCCTGACGATGTGCTCATGGCGGTTGCTCCCTGGCTCCATTTGCATGTGAACAAAAAGGGAACAAAATTGTCAAGGGCGAATTGACTCGCCGAGGAATGGGTTCCTATTTTGTCGAAGATGGGTCGGTTGCTCAGGATTCACGGAGAGCCGCGTTGGGCAGACGGAAAAGCCGCTATGACAGATTGTTCCGGTCGGACGCGGAGGCGATCATTCGCGATGCGCTGGAGCTGCGCCAGGCCGTGCTGGCGGCGCAGCTCAACCTCAAGACCAATGGCGAAATGTACTGGCGGCTCCACGGATTGGTGGAGAGGCTGCATGAGGTGATGGCCGCGGTGGCGGGGAGGGACCTCGACTTCCGTGCCGCCTGGCTCGGCCTTCTACCGCTGGCTGAGGATTATTCAGACCGGACATGACAAATGGCCGGACCCATGGACAGCGTCGGCCGGGCGGCCAAGGCCAACATGCTGCTCATCGTCGAATGCCGCCACTGCTACCACGTCGGCCGCTTCAAGGCGAACGACGTGGCCAAGGTGGTGGGCTGGAACAAGCCGCTCGAGGCCATCCGCTTCCGCTGCAAACGCTGCGGCCGCAAGGATACGGAGGTCAAGACGCAGTTCATCGACCAGGACCATCCGCCCAAGGGCTATATCTGGGTGCTGCAGAAGGCGAGGGGATAGCAGCTATCACTCAACAGGCGGGCTATTTCTGAGACCTGGTTTTGCCGCGTTCGGGATCGACGGTGTGCCTGGCCGAAGCTACAGTGGCGGCCCTCGACACTCGAGCCTGCCCGGAGCGCCCATGGACAGCCGCCTCGACCGGATGATCGCCCGCCTCACCACCCAGCGCCGGGCGCTGGAGCGGGCGGCCGAGGAGACCCGGGGCTTGCCCGGCCCGGTGCTGGAGATCGGTCTGGGCAAGGGCCGCACCTACAGCCATCTGCGCAAGCTGTTCCCGGACCGCCGGATCATTGCCTTCGACCGCGACCTGCACGCTCCGGCCGATGCGGCGCCGGCCGGCGCCGACCTCGTGCTGGGCGATTTCCGCGAAACGCTGTCCGCCTTGTCCGGCTGCGCGCCCGCAGCGCTGGCCCATGCCGATTTCGGCAGCGAGGACCGCGCCCGCGACATCGCCCAGGCCGGCTGGCTGGCGGCGCTGATCGATGCGTTGATGGCACCGGGCGGACTGGTGGTCAGCGACCGGGCGATGCAGTCGCCGCGCTGGACCGCCTTGCCCTTCGACACGCCGGACTGGCCCTATTTCCTCTGGCGCGTGAACTAGCCGCCACCACAGCTCGATTGACATCCAGCATCCGTTTCCGCGCGGCTTCGTCGGTCGGGCGGCCAAGGCCAACATGCTGCACATCGTCGAATGCCGCCACTGCTACCACGCCGGCCGCTTCAAGGCGAACGACGTGGCCAAGGTGGTCGGCTGGGACAAGCCGCTCGAAACGATCCGCTTCCGCTGCAAGCGCTGCGGCCGCAAGGATACGGAGGTCAAGACCCAGTTCATCGACCGGGATCACACCTTCAAGGGCTATTTTTGGGTGCTGCAGAATGCGAGGAGCTACTAGAACAACGATCCCTGCGCCGGCGGTTCCGCCGGAAACTTGATCTGCGTCGCCGGCTTGTCCACGATCACCAGCGCGTCGTCCGGCGCCGGCCGCTGCAGCGTCTTCGCCTCCGACCATGGCGCTGTCAGCCACCGCTCGGTCTCCTCCTCAGTGGTCAGGATCACCGGCATCGCTTTCGCGTGGATTGGCGCGATCAAGGCGTTCGGCCTGGTCGTGAGGAAGCCGTAGAGCTCGTGGTCGCCCGGACCTTCCTTCACCTTGCGCACGCCCTGCCAGGGCGTCCACAGGCCGGCGAAGAAGAACAGCGGGCGGTCCTCGCCGAGCGCCAACCAGAAATTCTTCTGCACGCCGGTTTCAGGATCCTTGTCGCCGGGCTTTGGCGAGGGTTCGGCAAAGCTTGTCACCGGCACCAGGCAGCGGTTCTCGACGCCGAGATGGGGCAGCCAGTGGGCGTATTGGGGGTTGCGGATGTTGGTCGTGCCGGGATCGGCATTGCCGCGCACACGTTCTTGCGGCGTCGGCATGCCCCAGCGCAGCCGGGCAAGCTCGCGGCTGCCGTCGGTGGCATTGCGCACCACCGGTGCGGCCTGGTTGGGATAGATGTCGACCGAAGGTTCGAGATTGCCCGAAATGTCGCGCAGCGCCCGCGTCCACTGGCGGATCGCTTCCTGGCTGGTCGTGATGTTGTAAAGATTGCACATCGGCAGCATTTCCCCGTCCCGCCGATTGTTCCCGCATTTTCCGCGCAGCGCAAACTGGTTGTCGATAGGCAGACACAAGCCACACGAATTGAGGATATCGGGCGCTCAGCGTCTGTGCCGGCCGCGCCGCTTTATCTCGACCGGCTCCGCGGCCGGCGGCTCGCCCGGCAGGCCCAGCCGGTGGCGTTCCTCCTCGGCGAAGGCTTCGGCTTCCGCGTGGATGTTGAACAACTGATGGGCCAGCCGGCCGCCTTCGACGACGCGCACCAGCCATTGGCCGTTGATGAATTTTACGCGGACACTGTCTGGTTCGCCTGCCACCATGTGCAGCTCCAGCTCGTCGCCCCAAGAATTGCATCCTCGAACAGCAATAGGATTTAACGCACGAAGGGTCGCCGCAAGCAACCGCTTATTGTCCTCATCGGAAGAATAGTTACAAGGCACGAGCACACTTGATGTCGAAAATACAGATTTCCGGTAAGGGCCGTTCAAAATGGATAAAATCCAGACGGTGAAACCTTGAGGGGCGCCTTAGGTAGAATTGGACTTCGATGCGGCGCACGGTCCGCGCAACGATACGGCGGCGCGAGCGCCTTAGAGCGATTGTGAGGGCGTACATGTCCAGCGCGGCAGTGGCGCTAAGCGGACCGGATCGGTGCTGTGGAGGGCTTGCTTGCGAGACGGCCCGGCAGCCTGGGGGGGTGTTTTGGGTTCGGCGGCCGGGCCTGACCGGAGTTTGCGAGCCTGCCGGCTACTTCGAACATGCGCTTGTACTAATGCAAGGGCAAGAACGACCTAGGCCCTAGGACCAAAGCAGTGGGAGGGGCCCAAACGGCCGAATACGACCGGCGGCCCGCGCGAGGCTCCGGCCCGCCTCCATCGAAAATTGGCTGAGGATCAAAAACCGAAGAACTGCTTGCCGACGAGATAGCCCAGCGCCACGACCACCAGCGGGAACAGCGCCGGCGCGATCCTGCCGAATGGCGAGGATTTTATCTCCCCCGCAGGGGCGTTGGGCTTGGCGTTGCCGAGGTTCTTGGTCATAGGTCCGTTGCCGGAATTCGTTACAGGGTGACCAATATTAGAAATCGCTGATTAATTTTCTCACAATTCGATCGATGCAATTTGCAGCTATCGCCGGTAGTCGCCATTCGCCCCGCCGGGTGCGCCTCCCGTTTCCTTGCCGATACCGCCAAATGTCGGACCGGGCGAGCGTTATACGCGCTGGAGCTCGGAACCCTTGTCGCCTTCGTCAGGTTTATATGCGAGGCGAACCACCATGCTAGATAGACCGCCTGCCGAAAACCCGGGAAGGACCCTCGCCATCGTGCTGGCGGTCTGCCTCGTCATCATCGCCTTGTTCTTTGTCGGCTTCAGATATTCAGAGCGCGATCAGGGAGCCTTGGTCGTGCCCGGAACGGTGCAGGGCAGCAAATGACCGACCCGAAGTCCTTGCCTGCTGCTAGGGCGCGGAAAAGGCTGTAACGCTTTGATTTTGCCTATCATCCCTTTCGTACCTTTTAGGTTCGGGATCACACGCCAGGGAAGAAACAGGTTTTCCGAAACGTTTATCGAACAGGCAACGCTCAGCGCTTGGCGCCTGACAAAGCGCGCTCATGATCAAGGAACCCCTCCGGCAACAGCGCGCGTCGCGCCGCGGCCCAGGGAGACAGTACATGTCCGCTAACGCTTACATCAACCGGATCGCGACGGCGGTTCCGAAGCATGAAGTCCACCAGTTCTACCTGCGCTACGCGGCCTCCATGCTGGGCAGCGACCGCAGGAAAATATTCGAACGCATGGCCGGCCTTGCCGGCATCGAGCACCGATTCTCCTGCTTTGCACCGGCTCTCGACCCCGAAGGGCCGTCGGTCGATCTCGGCGAGACCTTCAAGCGCGGCGCGTTCCCCGGAACGGCCGCCAGAATGGCGATGTTCGCAGAGGCCGCACCGGCGCTGGCGCAACAGGGCGTCGACGGGCTGCATCTCGGCGCCGAGGCTTCGCGCATCACCCACCTGATCGTCACCACCTGCACCGGTTTCTCCGCGCCCGGCATCGACCTCGACCTGGTTCAGCGCTGCGGCCTGGCGAATGGCGTCGAACGCACGATGATCGGTTTCATGGGCTGCTACGCCGCGATCAACGGCCTCAAGCTTGCCCGCCACATCGTACGCTCCGATCCGCGAGCGAGGGTGCTGCTGGTCAACATCGAGATCTGCACTCTGCACATCAGGGAAACCACCGAACTGGAAAAGCTGCTGTGCTTCTGCCTCTGGGGCGACGGCTGCGCAGCGAGCCTCGTAACCGCCGAGTCGCCCGGCATCGAGCTCGACTCCTTCCGCTGCGCCGTCGCGAACGAGCAGCGCGAACTGATGACCTGGGATATCCGCGACCAGGGTTTCGACATGGTTCTTTCCGGCAAGGTGCCGGCCGCTGTCCAGGAAGCGCTGCGCGGCAACCAGGACTCGATCCTCGGAGGCCGGGCGCCGGAAGCGATCGACCTCTGGGCTGTGCATCCCGGCGGACGCAGCATTCTCGACGCCGTCGAAAGGGCGTTTCAACTCGAGCCCGCCGCGCTAGAGCCGTCGCGCGAGGTGCTGCGCCAATATGGCAACCTGTCGTCGCCGACCGTCATGTTCGTGATGGAGAAGATGCTGAAGGAGCCGGGCGGGCTGCTCGGCTGCGGCATGTCGTTCGGGCCCGGGCTGACGGCGGAGACCATGCTGTTCAGGACCGTCTCATGAATGCGCTCGCTGAACGCAGCCTCGTTCCGGAAATCCTGGACGGGCTCGCGGCGGACGATGCGCGGGCGATCCGCTCGCGCCGCGATCTCGCCCGCATCAACGCGCTGATGTTCCAGGCGCCGATTATGGCCTCGCTCATGCGAAAATTCTTGCCGAGGCCGCCCAGCCGCATCCTGGAGGTCGGCGCCGGCGACGGCACCTTCATGCTCAAGGTGGCGCGGCGCATGGCAAGGGATTGGCGCGAGGTGGAACTGACGATGCTCGATCGCGTCCGCCTCGCCACGCCGAAGCTCGCGGCGGATTTCGCCGGGCTGGGATGGAAGCTCGAAACCATCACCGCCGATGTCTTCGATTGGGCGGAGAGGGGGAATGGCAGGGCCTTCGACGCGATCACGGTCAACCTGTTCCTGCATCATTTCGACGATGCTGCACTGCTGCGCCTGTTCTCGCTTTTGCGGCCCAAGGCGCCGCTTATCCTGGCGACGGAACCGCTGCGGGCGGGCTTTGCACTGGTCGCCGCCCGGCTGCTGCCGGCAATCGGCGTCAACGACGTGACGCGACATGATGCGGTTGAAAGCGTGCGCGCCGGCTTTCGCGGCCACGAGCTTTCCGACCTCTGGGCCGCCGCCGGCGGCAGGCCGCTCGAGGAACGGCGCGCAGGGCCTCTCTCCCAGGTCTTTATCGGGTCGGCGGGGATTCAGGTCGGGGATGCGCTTGAGGATGCGCCATGAAGCGCGCATCCACCCACGATGCGATCATCATCGGCGCCGGCCCGGCGGGCACGTCGGCGGCGGTGGCGCTCGCCCGGCGCGGATGGGCTGTCGCGGTCGTGGAGAAGAGCGCGTTTCCGCGCCGCAAGGTGTGCGGCGAATACATCTCGGCCAGTAACCTCGCGCTCCTTGACCGGCTTGGCATCGGCGACGCCTGGCGCGGCGAGGCCGGTCCCGAAATCCGCCGGGTCGGCCTCTTTTCCGGCGACGCGAGCATCGAGGCGCCGATGCCGGGCGCACGATCCGGTCCCGCGGCGAAAGATGGCTTCGGCCGCGCGCTCGGGCGCGACATATTGGACACTCTGCTGCTCGATGCGGCCCGCTCGGCTGGCGCTGAAGTGTTCCAGCCCTGCCGTGCCGTGGCCATCGAACGCGATGGCGACCGCCAGACGGTGCGGATCCAGGCCACAAGCGACAGTTCCGGCCACGAGGCGGTGATCCTGCGGGCGCCGGTGATCGTCGCTGCCCACGGTTCGTGGGAGCCGGGGCCGCTGCCGAGCCAGCTCGGGAAGAAAAGCCGGCCATCGGACCTGCTCGGGTTCAAGGCGCATTTCACCGGGTCGGCGCTGCCGCCCCATCTGATGCCGCTGCTCACCTTTCCCGGCGGCTATGGCGGCATGGTGCTCGCCGACCATGGCCGCATGTCGATCTCGTGCTGCATAAGGCGCGACATGCTCACCCGGCTGCGCGGCAGCCTTGCCCGCGAACGCGGCGGCCATATTCCGGCGGCCGAAACCATCGAGCGTCACATCACGGCGACATGCCGGGGGGCGCGGGACGCGCTGGCGGATGCCCACCTCGACGGTCCGTGGCTTGCCGCCGGGCCGATCCGGCCGGGCATCCGCGCAGGCTACGAAGCAGACATCTTCCGCGTCGGCAATGTCGCCGGCGAGTCGCATCCGATCATCGCCGAGGGAATATCGATGGCGCTTCAGTCCGGCTGGCTTCTGGCTCAGGAGCTCGGCGAGGCGGCGAGCGGGCAGGCGGGACGGGAAGCGGCCGGCAAACGCTACGAGGCGGCCTGGCGAGGATTATTCTCGACGCGGGTCCTAGCCGCCGAAGCCCTCGCTCGGCTAGCCCTTGGCCCCGGCGGCGCCGCCTTGATGGAAGCGGTCGTTCGCAATTTTCCACGGACGCTCACCTTTGGGGCGCGGCTCAGCGGCAAGACGAAACCTGTCCCCGGTTTGGCCGATGCGCGCCTGGCTCGATAAGTTGGCCTAGAGTTCAGCCACGATGATGTGCGCCTGAATTTTGGCGGCGACCTCGCCGCTCCCGTGCCTGTCCGCAATCACCGCCGATCTTGCACAAAGAGCGGCGTCCTTCTCGACGGCTCCGTCCTGGAAACCGCCGCGGGCGCCGGGGTTGGCACCCGGGCCGTCAGTTCGATCACGCGCGAGACTAGCACATAATCGTTCAGCTCGTTTTCGAGTCGAGCCCACACTGGCATATGCGCCTATATCGGTGCGTGAATTCCGTTCGCGCAGCACAGCCGGGTTACGGAACATTCCGGCGCAACCGGAGGTTGCATATATCCGGCTTTCTGCCGCCGAGCCCTTGATGGGTTGTGATGTGGTCTGAGGGCGGCGCTCGCCACGCCTCGAGGAGGCTCTACGATGGCCCAGCACACGATCCCCCGCAATCCGCACAGCACGGCAAGCATTGCCGGCCATCCTGTCCATGCAATGCTGATACCGTTCCCGATCGCCTTCTTCGTCGCGACCTTCGTTTGCGACCTTATCTTCTGGAGAACCGGCAATCCGGGCTGGGTCACCGCTACGCTCTGGCTGCTGGGGGCAGGTCTGATCATGGCCGTGCTGGCGGCTCTTGCGGGCTTGACCGATGTCCTGGGCGACACCCAGATCCGCAATCTCCAGGACGCATGGCTTCACGCCGGCGGCAACGTGGTCGTCGTTCTGATCGAACTCTACAACTGGTACTCGCGATATGCCCAAGCGGAGGCAGCGGTGGTGCCGGTCGGCCTTGTCCTGTCGCTGATCGTTGTCCTCATCCTTCTGTTCACCGGCTGGAAGGGCTGGGGGATGGTCTATCGACATCACGTCGGCGTTGCCGACGGCCCGGACCAAATGCGCTGAATGTGCCCCGTTTGCTGATCTTTGAACCAGCTCCATTTTCGGTAGAAGATACCTAAAAACAAACAGTTGGATCGGGTAAGCGATTCAAAGATTGAACAGCTCCAGGGCGGCCCTGCGACGTTGGCCGACCTTGATTTTCGGGCGCGGCGAAGGCTGTCTTGCTGCATCGGGGTTGGCGTTGCGATCTACCGCCCTGGAAGAGATGTCGCAGTTGGTCACGCTAGACTCTTCCTGCCGTTTTTTAACCTCAATCCGTCCTTAGCTGGCGATCGCCCGAAAGGGGTAGCACCTTCGGGCTTGCTTGACTCGGCCCGCAAAAACGGGCAGCAAAGCGGCTGAGGGAGAGCATTTTTACCGTGGCGAAGACCATGGAGGGCTCTTTTTTCGTATGGACCGTCGCCACAATGGCGATTGGTGGAGGGATTGGTTAACCATCTTTGTCCATCTTTTGAATCAATCGGCAACAGACGCGTGAAGGTGCAGGGGGCACCAGGCGAACTGTGATCGTGACGGGTGCCAGGTCCGCAAACCGGCATGCCGATTGAGAGTGGTCGTATGGCGTTTTTGCGTTTGAAGAACCGGGGTGACGCTCCTGAAGAGGGGGTAACTTCGAAGAAATCTGGCGGTCATCGTTGGGTTGTGGTGCCGGCTGTCGGCGCCGCTCTGGCCCTGTGGTCGCTCGCGACCATGGCCGGCCTCTATTCCGTGAGTACCTCGCTCACCGCCGCCTCAAACGGATTGCCGCAGAGCCTGCTTGCGCCGCGCAGCATTGCGCTTGGCGACCAGCGCCGCAAGGTCGCCAATGCCTGGGCGCCTCGCCTTGCCGCGAACGGCGCCTCCAAGACGGGCTCGCTCACCCGCGGCTGCGATGCCGGCTGCATCAGGCTCGCAGCCAGCTTTGCGAGTTCCACGCCAAACCCCTCCAGCCTGGTGGACGACGGCAAGGCCGCGCGGCTGAAACCGGCACCCGATAGCGTATCGCATGAGAGGGTTGTCGCGGCTTCCGCCGCGGACGTAGCCGACCGTTTCGACAGCGTCATAAAGCGCGCCGGGCTTTCGCCGCAGAAACTGGCCGATGCCTTCCGGCGCGCCGAGAGCGCCCCGATCCTGCTGGCGAGCTTGCCGTCGGCAAGCCGCTTCGGCGGCGCGGCCGACAGCGGTTCGGCCCAGACTGGCCTGGCCTTGAGCGGCCCGGCCGAGTCACGCTTCGGCGGAAATCAGGTCGACGTGCAGCGCGCGTCCGAACTGGCGCTGGCGCTTGCCAATGTCATGCCCGAAGAGACGGTCGACGTGGCGACCGCCGTCGCGCTCGCCAACGGCGACGCGCCCGAGATGACGGCCGGCGCTTCCGGCGACGACGGACAAGCCGAAGTGCAGGTCGCTTCGCTGCCGCCGAACGATGATTTGCCCGACAGCATCGCCGTGCCTGGTTTGCGGCCGCGCACCGCCCTCGGGCGCGCGACGGAAGCGCCTGAACAGAATGCCGCGAGGAAGCCGGAACCGGTCAAGCCGCAAGTGGCCCAACCGACAAAGCCGCAAGCCGCCAAACCGGAGGCAGCCAAACCGGAGGCTGCCAAGCCGCAGCCCGCCGCCGTCGATACGGCGGGAGGCCCGCAGTCGCCGCGCTCGTTCAGGAGCTCCGAACAGGCGCTTCCGGGCGTGCAGGGCTCGAAGCCGATCGATGCCTCGCCAGCCAAGCGCGGCAAGGCGCAAGCCTCCGAGGCGCTCGCCTACGCCAGGCCGGACACGCCTGAGCGTGGCAACCTCGGCAACGCCTTCAGGAAGCTTTTCAACGGCCCTTCGACCGGCAACGGCGTCGCCGTCTATGACATCTCGGCGGCGACGGTCTACATGCCCGATGGCTCCAAGCTGGAGGCGCATTCGGGGAAGGGCGCCATGGTCGACCAGCCGCGCTTCGCCAACCGCAAGAATTCCGGCCCGACGCCGCCCGACACCTACAATCTGTCGATGCGCGAATCGCGCTTCCACGGCGTCGAGGCCATCCGGCTGACGCCGACCAGCGGCAGGAACAAGTATAACCGCAACGGCCTGCTCGCCCACACCTATCTGCTGCGCGGCGCCCCAGCCCAATCTAGCGGCTGCGTGGCCTTCAAGGACTATGGCCGCTTCCTCGCTGCCTTCAAGAAGGGCAAGATCAAGCGCCTGGTCGTCGTGCCGCGTCTGAGCGGGTCGCCCACCCAGGTCGCCCAGGAAGGCCGCCAGGGCTGATCAAGCCGGCGGCCTCAGCCTGCGCCGCCGCCTTTCATCTTTTCCTATCGTCATGACCGCGCTTGCGGCCGACTGCAAAGCTCGGGTTGACCGCGAGCGATCACTGCGAAGCGGCGGAGACGTCGCAAGGCGCCGGCGGGAAAGTCTAAATCGACGGGATTGATGAGACGGCAAGGATATCTGCCCCTCCCAGGATGTAGATATGGCGCACCCCGGGCTTGCGGCAAGCCCCCGGCAATGCCGTATGTACGCTGCCCTTGGCCTCAGTTTAGGAAAGGGAGTTTGCATGCGGATTTTGTTGTCGACCTACGGTTCGCGCGGCGACGTCGAGCCGGTAGTGGCGCTGGGCGAGCGGCTCAAGGCGCTCGGCGCCGAGGTGCGGGTGAGTGTTCCCGGCGATGAGGAATTTGCCGCGCTGTGCGCCCGTGCCGGTGTGGAGCTGGTGCCGGCCTTCTCCCCGGTGCGCGAATGGGTAAAGGAGATGACGCGGCGCAGGGCATCGGACTCGCCGAAGAACGTGGCTGCGCTCATCTCCGGCCAGGCGGCCGAGATCGCCGCCAGGCAATACGATACGCTCATGGCGGCCGCCGAAGGCTGCGATGCCGTGGTGGCCTGCGGCCTGTTTCCGTCCTGTGCCGCCGCGCGGCTGGTCGCCGGGCAGCGGCACATGCACTACATGCTTGCCACCTTCTGCCCGATCTGGCTGCCGTCGGCGCACAACCGGCCGCATGAATATCCGGGACATCCGCTTCCAGCCGGCGTGACCGACAACCGGCTGCTGTGGGAGACGGATATAGCGACCAAGAACGCGCTGTTCGGCGAAGCGATCAACAGCCAGCGCGCATCGCTCGGATTGCCTGCGGTGGAGAATGTCCGCGACTATGTCTACGGCGATCCGGTCCTGCTCGCCTGCGACCCAACGCTCGGGCCGTGGCTGTCCTCGGACCTGACCGATGCCAGGCAGACCGGCGCCTGGATCTTGCCCGACGAGCGGCCGCTGCCCGACGGGCTGGAGACGTTCCTTCAGGCCGGCCCGCCGCCCGTCTATGTCGGTTTCGGCTCCATTGCGGTGGCTAAGGAGGCCGGCCGCGCGGCCATTGAGGCGGTCCGCGCCAGCGGCCGACGCACGGTGATCGCGCGTGGCTGGGCCGAGCTCGGCCTTGCCGACGACCGGGACGATTGCTTCGCCGTCGGCGACGTCAACCAGCAGGCGCTGTTTGGCCGCGTGGCCGCCGTCGTCCATCACGGCGGCGCCGGAACGACCGTCGCCGCCGCGCGGGCAGGAGCGCCGCAGCTGGTGGTGCCGCAGATCGGCGACCAGCCATACTGGGCGCGGCGGGTGGCCGAGCTCGGCATCGGCGCCGCTCATGACGGCCCGGCGCCGACAGCGGTGTCATTGTCGGCGGCGCTGGAGACGGCGCTGGCGCCCGAAACCCGCATCCGCGCGAGCGCGCTTGCCCGTCTGGTCCGCGCCGACGGCGCGGCGGTGGCGGCGAAGCTTTTGATCGAGATGTTCGGTCGGACTTGACCTCACTGCGTCAGTTCCGCCAGCGCCCTTTGCAGGGGCGCCGGCGAGACCTGGATCGGGCCGGAGAAGGGGCTGTCCATGTCGATGATCAGATAGATTGCCGCGGCCACCAGCGCTCCGGACATGAGGCACGTGAAGATGATGGTTCCGTTGCACGGCGCCCGGAAACCGAAGCTTGCGAAGATCAGCGTCAGCCAGGCGACGAGCAGCGCGATCAGCGGCGCCGGGATGGCGCCCTCGGACTGCTCGGCCAGGATCCAGCGCTGCCCGATCACCTTCTGCAGCTGCTGTGTCGCCGCCTGTTGCGCGGCGGTCTGCTTGGCATCGGTGGGCGTCAATCCGCCCACGATATCGCCGACCTGATTGAGCAGCAGTTCCGACAGCCTGTTCGGGACGACGGTCGTGTCGCTGTCGGCGGTCGAGGTGTCGACGACGCGCTGCACATAGGCGGTGAGCGATTGCCGGGCGCCGTCCGTCTCCGGTCCATAATGTCGGAGCGTTCTGTCAAGCAGAATGAGGTCGGTGGCGAAGGTGTGGACGTTGCCGTTGATGGATTCGAACGTGTTCTTGGCCGAGTTGATCATCAGGCCGAGGACCAGCGAGGACATCACCATGAAGAGGTTCGCGGCGAGCCGCACCACCGCGCTGGTATCGTCGCCAAGATGGTGAGCAGGGAAGCGCTCATGCACCATCAGGCTGACCAGCGACGCCCCGGCCAGGCAAGCAAAGATCGCCGCCCCTATAAGCACTTCGCCCATAGCTGATATTGCGCACGGGAAAGGGTGGTTGCCAATTGGGTGGAGGCGGTTGAATCAAAGCGGAAGCATACAGGCGTATGTTGTTGTTCGCGAACGATGCTTCGGGCTGTGCGTCATGTGCAGCGAAGCGAAGGGCAAAAACCGCTTCCAATGCCGGCCGAAGACGCTATCTATTGCGCCGGGCGGCTCCACCCTCTCACCATCACGAGGCAATCCATGACAATTCGCGCTGTCGTCTGGGGCGAGAACATCCATGAGCGGACCAATGAGGTGGTCGCCGGCATCTATCCCGAAGGCATGCACACCACCATCGCCAACGCGCTCAACGCCGACAAGGCGATCTCCGCCTCGACCGCGACGCTGGAGCAGCCGGAGCATGGGCTGCCTGAATCCCGCCTCGCCGAGACCGACGTGCTCGTCTGGTGGGGTCACAAGGACCATGGCGCGGTGGCCGACGAGGTGGTCGAGCGCGTCGCACGCCGCGTCTTCGAAGGCATGGGGCTGATCGTGCTCCATTCCGGCCATTTCTCGAAGATCTTCAAACGGCTGATGGGCACGCCCTGCACGCTGAAATGGCGCGAGGCGGGCGAGCGCGAACGGCTCTGGGTGACGAGTCCCAGCCACCCGATCGCCGAAGGCATCGGCGAGTATTTCGAGCTCGAATACGAGGAGATGTATGGCGAGCAGTTCGCCGTGCCGGAGCCGCTGGAAACAGTCTTCATCTCCTGGTTCCAGGGCGGCGAGGTGTTCCGCTCAGGCCTTACCTACCGGCGCGGCGCCGGCAATGTCTTCTACTTCCGTCCTGGACACGAGACCTATCCGACCTATCACGACGCGACCGTGCACAAAGTGCTGCGCAACGCAGTGAACTGGGCGCACAACCCGCAGGGCAGGAACTCCGCCATTCTCAAAGCACCCAACGTGCCGGTGGCGAAGGCGCTGGAGCCAATCGTCGAACGCGGCGGCAAGCTGCATCCGCCCGGCGAGGCTGGTTTCCGCTAAAGCGTTTTCCGTCTGGGATTTGCGTAAAAACAACAGCTAGAGCGCCCGCGTCATATCATTGAATCGAACCAATTCCTCTGGAGGAGCAAAATGCGGCTTTTGATACTCGGTACCGGCTGGATGGCGCAGGAGCATGCACGCCGCTTCGGCACCATCGAAGGCGTCGACATCGTCGGTGCCGTCGATGTCGATCCGGCCCGCGTCGGCGAATACGCCGACGCCTACAAGATCCCGAAGCGCTTCACCTCGCTGGAGGCGGCGCTCGACTGGGGCGGTTTCGACGCGGTCGCCAATGTCACGCCCGACCGCATCCACCACCCGACCACCATGGCGCTGATCGCCGCCGGCAAGCCGGTGCTTTGCGAAAAGCCGCTGGCCGAAAATTTCGGCAAGGCAAGCGAGATGGCCGATGCGGCGGAAGCCGCCGGCGTCGTCAACATGGTCAACCTCACCTACCGTAATGTCGCTCCGCTGCAGAAGGCGCGGCAAATGGTGCAGGCCGGCGAGATCGGCACGGTGCGCCACGTCGAGGCCTCCTATCTGCAGAGCTGGCTCGTATCGAAATTCTGGGGCGACTGGCGAAGCGACCCCAAGTGGCTCTGGCGGCTCTCGCGCGGCCACGGTTCAAACGGCGTGCTCGGCGACGTGGGCATCCACATCCTCGACTTCGCCAGCTATGGCGCCGCCCTCGATATCGACCACGTATTCTGCCGGCTGCGCGCCTTCGACAAGGCGCCGGGCAACCGCATCGGCGACTACCAGCTCGACGCCAATGACAGCTTCGCCATGACGCTCGATTTCGCAAACGGCGCCTTCGGCGTGGTGCATGCCAGCCGTTGGGCGAGCGGCCATCTCAACGAGCTCAGGCTGCGCATCTATGGCGACAAGGGCGGCATCGAGGTGGTGCACAATCTCAACGGCTCGATGTTGAAGGGCTGCATCGGTGCCAATGTCGAGGACGCCAAGTGGGAAGAGCTCGACGCCGGCACCGTGCCGACCAACTACCAGCGCTTCGTGGAGGCGGTGAAAAGCGGCGTGCAGGCCGAGCCGAATTTCCGCCATGCCGCCGGTCTGCAGAAGGTGCTGGATCTGGCGGTGGTGTCGGACGAAAAGCGCGCCGAGCTGAGAGCCCACGCGGACACGCAGTGAGGCCGAAGCTGCTGATCCCCCCGCAAAGGAGGAGATTGACTGTCATGACACACAGATCTTTCAATCATTTCTTGAAGCCTCGACCTCGCCTTTCGTGATTTGATGCGGCCACAAAGCTCGGGAGGCTTCATTGACCGACTATATCGGGTTGCCGAAGGCCGAAGTGCACATTCATGTCGAGGGCTGCTTCGAGGCCGACGACGTGATCAGGAATTGCGAGGAGGCTGGCATTCCGCTGCGCGCGCCGCGCGACAGGCTCTTCGAGGCGCATGATCTAAAGAGCTTCCTCGAAATGCTCGACTGGCTGTGCGGCACGTTTCGCACGCGCGAGCAGCTGGCCGTCACCGCCTATAAATTTGCGCGGCGCATGGCCAAGAGCGGCGTGCGCTACGCCGATGTCATCGTCAACCCGACCCACTGGCCGCATTGGCAGCGGAACATCGCCGGGATGATCGACGCCTTCGATGCGGGATTCGCGGCGGCCGAGCAGGATGGATACCCGCCGGTCGGGCTCTGCATCAGCCTGCTGCGCACCCAGTCGGCCGAGGACGCCATCGAGCTGGTGGAATTGCTGAGCAGGATCAGGCACCCGCGCGTCGTGGCCCTTTCGATCGACGGCAACGAGGCGGCTGCCGGCCGCACCGGTCCGCGCTTCGCCGAGGCGTTCCGCCGCGCCGCCACTGCCGGATTGCGGCGCACCGTCCACGCCGGCGAGTCGAGCGGTCCCGAGGGCGTTCGCGACGCCATCGAACTGCTTGGCGCCGATCGCATCGACCATGGCGTGCGGGCGATCGAGGAGCCGGCTCTGGTCGACCTGCTCGCACAGAGGCGGATTCCGCTCGGCGTCTGCCCGATCTCCAACATCGCGCTCGGCGTCTATCCTTCGCTTGCCGAGCATCCGATCGATGCGCTGCGCAAAGCCGGCGTTGCCGTCTCCATCAACACCGACGATCCGGCGCTGCTCGGCACGACGCTCGAAGCCTCTTATGCCGCCTGCGCCGAGACCTTCGCCTGGGACAGTGAAACCATCCGTGAGCTCGCCGCGACATCGGTGCATGCAAGCTATGCCGACACGGCGGTGAAGGCGCGGATACTGGCGGATCTGACGGCCTGGCAGGGGTAGGCGACGCGCGGCCGGAAGGTGCTTTCGCCACGCCGCCGAACTGCATAAGGTGCCGGAACCGTCGGTTGAAAGGAGCCAGCATGGTCACGCGACGCGCCGAATGTTCCTGCGGCCAGCTGTCGGCCACCTGCGCGGGCGAGCCGGTGCGCATCTCGGTGTGTCATTGCCTCGACTGCAAGCGGCGCACAGGCAGCGCCTTCAGCTATAATGTGCGCTTTGCCGAGGCCGATGTGATGATAGAGGGGCGCGCGCTGCAGTTCACGCGCACCGGCGAGTTGGGCGGGCGAATAACCTACAGCTTCTGCCCGGATTGCGGGACCACGGTGCACTACCGCATCGACACGCAGCCCGGCCTTACTGCGATTCCGGTAGGGACGTTCGCGGACCCGTCATTCCCGCCGCCCTTCCAATCCTTCTACCACCGTAGCCGGCGCTGCGAATGGGTCGAGATAACCGCCAAGCCGCTGACGAAGTTCGGCTGAGTTTTGGGCTTGGGTCCTCCCCGCATTGCGGGGCGAGGAACCAGTCACGCCCTGCGATAAATCTTCAGCGCCGCCTCCACCAGCGCCGCATTCCCGTCCGCCACCGTCCCGTCAGGCAACTCCTTGCCATCCTCGAGCCCGACACGGGTCGAGAACTTCCGCGCCGCCGCCCGCTCTATGAAGGGCCACATGGTCGCGTTCTCGCCATGCAGCAGGATCGGGCGGTGAATGCCTTCGCGTTGCAGCAGCTTTTCAATGCCGTCGGCGACGGCAAGGGCCTCCTCCAGCGTCTGCTCGGAAATCTCGATCAGCACGCGCAGCACCCGGCGGCCATGATCGAGGCTGGCCAGCCTGAGCGCATCGCCGATCGAGGCCAGCCCGGCCTCGATGCCGACGCCGCGGTCGCGCAAGGCCTCCATTACTTCGGGCGCCGCCGCCTCGCTGAGGTTGACCGAGGCGTAATCGGGCAGCTCATGCCAGCCGGCGATGGCCGCAAGGGTGCGCCTGTCGTCCTTCTCGATCCAGGCGCCGGTCGAAACGCCGATCAGCGTGCCGGGGCAGGCGCGGCGCAGCGCCGTCACTGTCCGCTCCATCGCTTCCGGGGCAAGGCTTTCCTGTCGGTCGGCGCCGCGCGCATGCAGATGAAGTTCGGCGGCACCCGCCGCAACCGAGGCGGCGCCGTCGCGCGCCATGGCGTCCGGGTCGAGCGGCAGGGCAGGGTGGAAATCCGCGGCGCGGGCGCCGTTGATGCAGGCCTGGACGATCATGGCGGTCGATCCTGTTCAGGCGGAGTCTAGCGCAGGGGAGCATAGACTGGAAACGGAACCTGCTGACAGGCACTTATCGACGCCACGATCCGCAGAACTCGACTTTGGGCAATTGGTGGCGTTGGGAACGCCTTACCCCAAATGCTCCTTGCTCAAGCTCTTCTTCATCCGCTCCAGCGCCGGCTCGCCGCCTGCCGCAAGCTCCTTGGCAACCCGCGCCAAATCCTTATCCGCTTTTCGATATTTGCTGCCCCAGGCGCCAAGCGTGGCGAGTATCGGCAGCAGGTCGATGCCGGCCTCGGTCAGCCGGTAGATCGCTTTCAGCCTGTGGGTCGGGTCGTCGCTGCGGGTGAGGACGCCTTCGTCGACCAGGGTCTGCAGCCGCTCGGCGAGCGTGCGCGACGAGATGCCTTCGTCCGACTGCAGGAGCTCGCGAAAATGCCTTTTCCCGGCGAAGGCCAGGTCGCGGATGATGAGCAGCGTCCAGCGGTCGCCGATGAGCTCGAGCGACAGGCTGATCGGGCAGCCGGACCTTTCCTTGGTCGACATGAAATTGGTTCCGTTTTAAAAGCAATTTACAATTGACATCGTTCCTTGTGCGCGTCAAATGATTTCGAAATTAAACCATCTTTGGAGATGCGAGAGGACCGCGCAATGAAAAAGCTCATCCTGCAAATGCAGATGTCGGTCGACGGCTTCGTCGGCGCCGATGAAAACCGCCGTTGGCAGCTTTGGGAATGGGGCGACGAGAGCGACTGGGACGACGAACTCAAACGGGACTTCAATGCCGTGTTCGAAACCGTCGACACGATTCTGCTCAGCCGCAAGATGGCCGAGGAGGGCTACCTCAATCACTGGGGCAATGCGGCGAAGAAATTTCCGCAAGACCGCTTCTATGCCTTCGCGCAGCGTATCGTCGCAGCTGACAAGGTGGTGCTGAGCGACAGGCTGAAGGCGTCGCGGTGGGAGCGTACCAGGGTCGCGATGGGCGATCTGCCGCGCGAGATCAATGCGCTGAAGGCGGGCGAGGGCGGCAATATCGCCGTCTTCGGCGGCGCCGGTTTCGCCTCGGCGCTGATCGCCGCCGGGCTGGTCGACGAGTTCCAGCTTTTCATCAATCCGGCGGTGCTGGGCGCAGGCCTCCGCATCTTCGATCAGGGCGGCTTCGCCAGGCTGAAGCTCAACGGCTCGAAAGCTTATGCCTGCGGCATGGTGGTGAACCGCTACGCGCCGGCTAGAGCAATTCCAGGAACAGCGTGAAACCGTCCTCCGGTGCGGAAAAACGATGCGGCGGAGCGGTTGCCGTTTCCGTCAAACGGTGAACTGCTCCGGGCGACAAACCCGATCAATCCGGCAGCGCCCCGACTCAAGCGCTTGTTCGCCCGCCATTTTCCTGGCGGCATGGTGAACTGTCGAAGCTCTGCCTTACTAGCCTGGCTTCGGAAGCAATGCGTTTGTCTCCCGATACCCCGCTTCATCGTTGGCCGCGGCCGTGAACCGCCGGGCTTCGTGCGACGTGAGACCGATGAGCACGCGCCCGGCATGCTCGGCGGGCTTGTCACTGCCCATGTCAATCACCGCCCAGCTATGATGAGGCGGCTCTTGCACCGCTACGAATCTCATTCGAGCCCCCGCTCTGACGAGATGCTAGTGTAGCAGATGCTTTCCGGCGGCCCTGTGACAAGAGGCGTCCACCGATTTTTTGGCCGGGGAAGTCTGCGGTGCGCCTTCAGCCGCCCTTACTGCCCCGCCTGGTCGGCGTCGGTCAGCGTGCCGAGGAAGGCGACGATGTCGTCGATCTCGTCGTCGGTCAGCGCCGGCTTGTCGCCGGGTCTTTTTCCGTTGAAGGGCGGGTCCGTGTTGAGGTTCCCCCAATAAGCTTTTGGCAGATCGTCGAATTTCTTGACCGTGCCGTCCGCGTTCTTCGTATACCAGCGGCCCGGATCGGTGTCGCGACTGGCGTAGAAGGCGACGGCCTCGCGCAGCGAGTGGACGTAGCCGTTGTGGAAGAAGCTCTTGCGCAGCGCGACATTGCGCAGCGTCGGCGTCTTGAACAGGCCGCAATACTCGCTCCGGCCCTTGAAGTCGGCCCGCAGCGGCCCGCACAGCCCGAGGTCGAGATAGTTGGGATCGGCGTTGGCCGGGATCGCCTGGTTGCGCGGCACGGCGATGGCGATCAGGCCGTAGTCGGTGAATTGCGGCGGCTCGCCGTCATTGGCGGGCTCGCTCAGATGGCAGCTCGCGCAATTGCCTTTGCTTTCGTCCTCGAACAGCGCACGGCCGCGCAGCTCCTGCGCGGTCAGCTGCGCCTTGCCGGCAAGGAAGGCGTCGTAGCGGCTGGAATAGGGATAGAAATCGGCGCTGCTCTGCTCGAAGGTGCCGAGCGCCTCGACCGCCGCGTCGAAGGCATCCTGCTGATGGTCGAACACATCCGCGCCGAACACCGCCTTGAACGCATCGGCATAGGGCGCTTTGCGCAAGGCGGCGACCACGGCGGCTTCGTCCTTGTTGCCCATCTCGAAGGGCGACAGCAGCGGGATCCTCGCCTGGTCCTTGCCGTGGTCCGCGCGCCCGTCCCAGGTCAATCCGCCGGTCGGGCCGTTGTCGACGCTTTCGTCGCCCTCGTCCTCGGAGTCATAGAAATGCTCGGTGAAGGCCGGCGCCGCCTGCAGGTAGCGCAGCGACGGCACGGCGCGCAGGCCCGGCCGGTCGAGGTTCGGCCCGCCCATCTCGACCGGCGCGGCGGATGCCGGACCGAAGGCGTGGCTGGGATCGTGGCAGGACGAGCAGGCCTGCTTGCCCGAAGCCGACAGCGATGGGTCGAGGAACATTTTTCGCCCGAGCGACGTCAGTGCTTCGGCGCGTGCGAAGGCTTGCGCTCGTGACATCGGGCCGGGATGGACGCCATCTGCCGGCTGGCCGGCGGCGGGCCAAAGGATGGCGCCGGCGACAGCGGCGAGCGTGGCAAATTTCCGTGGTGTCATGACCCTCTGTCCCGTTTGCCATTGGCCCAGCAGCGCATTGCCACGGATTGTCGACTGGCGAAGCCAAATTGCCAAGCCGGAACGCGGCAGATCAGCCCTTCTACGGACATCTCGGCGTCCGAAGGGAACTGCAGCTGCGCCCTGGATGGTTGCCGAGATAAATTCCCGTCCGCTATCAATGGCCTCCAAACCGGACGAAGGACATTCGATGAGCGAGCTGAAGATCAGAACCCGTGCGACCGGCGCCTCCGCCGTCCTGCCGCCGGGCGGCCTGCCGGCGGTGACGACGCCAACCGGCGGCACGGTCGACGTGGTGACGTCGGTCAGCGCGCCGGGCTTCAACCCGCTCGACCTGCTCTATGCCTCCTTGGCCGCCTGCATGGTGCTCAGCGCCCGCATCGCGGCCACCCGCCTCGGCGTCGCCGACCGGCTTGGCGAAGTAAGGGCGGATGTCGGCGGCGAGAAGGCGAAGGACGAGCCGTCGCGGGTCGAGACGTTCACCATCAGGTTGCAGATCGCCGGCGATCTCGACGCGGCGACGAAGCAGCGCATCGTCGAGGATGCCGAGACGATCTGCACCGTCTCCAACACGCTGCGCGGCGCGCCGGCGCTGCACGCGACGCTTGGGTGAGGGCCGTGGCGCATCTTTCTGCGATCGACTATGCGACCGCCTCCGACGAAATCCGCGCCGAGCACGACCGGGAGCTTGCGCTGCGCGGCCGCATGACCAACATGAAGCGCATCCTGCTTCACTCGCCGGCCGCGCACCGCATCTACGCCGAATGGTTCACGCTGCGCGATCTCCTGCGTCCGACGCTCGACGACCGCGCCATCTGGCTGTTCTCGAAGGTGATCGCCGAGACGATGCGCGCCGAGATCCCGGTCACCTTCTTCCGCCGTGCGCTGATCGACAGCGGCTTCGATCCCGAAGCGATCGAACCCAGCGCCGACGAAACGCTGCTGATGTCCTTCGGCAGGGCGCTCGCCGCCGACGCCAATGCCGTTCCCGACGAGACCTGGGCCGCGCTGAAGGCGCGCTACGAGGAGAGGCTGCTCGTCAACCTCGTCGCCTTCGCCGGCATCATGGTGGCGACCTGCGTCTTCACCAATGCGGTGAGGGTGGACCTCGATCCGGAGCTGGAGGCGTATCGGCTGAAAGCCTAGGTCGAGTTCCTTAGCGCCCCCCTCTGTCCGGCAGGACAGAGGGGGGGGCGCTGTCCCGCCGGCTTCTCCAACGATCTCACTCGTCTCCGCAGGAATCGGGTGGCCCACACATCACTTCCGCCCCACTTTGATCACATCAAAGGAGCCAGGCCATGACCATCCACTCCCTGAACACCAAACGCCGCTCCGCCGAATCCCGTGTCGCAGCACAGGACTGGCGCACGCTCGTCTCCGAGCTCAACGGGCAGGGCTGCGCTGTCATGCCCGGTCTGCTTTCGCCGGAGGAATGCGCCGAAATCGCCGCGCTCTATCCGCATGAGGAGCATTTCCGCAGCCATGTCGTGATGGCGCGCCACGGCTTCGGCAAGGGCGAGTACCGCTATTTCCGCTATCCGCTTCCCGACCTGATCGAGGGCCTGCGCAGTGCGCTCTATCCACGGCTCGCCGGCGTCGCCAACGACTGGAACGAGAAGATGGGCGCCGCGTTGCGCTACCCGCCCGACCACGCCGCCTTCCTCAAGCGCTGCCATGACGAGGGCCAGACCAAGCCGACGCCGCTGCTGCTGCAATACGGCCCCGGCGACTTCAACTGCCTGCACCAGGATCTCTATGGCGCGCTCGCCTTTCCGCTGCAGGCGGCGATCCTCTTGTCCGAGCCCGGCGAGGATTTCACCGGCGGCGAATTCGTGCTGACCGAGCAGCGCCCGCGCATGCAGAGCCGCGCCGAGGTGGTGCCGATCAAGCGCGGCGACGCGGTGATCTTCGCCGTGCACAACCGGCCGGTGGAGGGCACGCGAGGTTACTATCGCGTCAACCTGCGCCACGGCGTCAGCCGCCTGCGCTCGGGCAGGCGACATACGCTCGGTATCATCTTCCACGACGCGAGGTGACGCACTTCAGAGAGGCGGCTTTCGCCTCTAGGTTCCCGGCCGCCGATAGCGGATCGATTTCGCCTTGCCCAGCGCGTCCATCGTCTCCTCGACGCTGAGGAGGACGGTGGTCTCGCAGGAGCTGAGTGCCCCTCCGGCACCGATGGCGAGCACGACGGACGCCATCGAAACATTGTCCGGCGCCTCCCACAGGTTCCACCCGTCGTGTTCGCCGAACGCGTACCAGAATCCGTGCAGCTTTCCGCCCACCGATTCTATGTATGAGCTGGCTGCCTTGCGGCGATCCTCGGGGTTTTCGATCATTCGCGCCCAGGTCTCGGGCGTGTAGCTGAAGCGCGTCAGGTACATGGCCATGGTTGACCTCCCTTGCCAGAGCCCTTCAAGTGGTTGGCTCCAGCACTAAGCGCTCGATCTGTCGGCGACGCCAATCAATTTCACCGCTGCCGGGTTCTGCCTCGAAGGAATCGCCGAGCGACGGATGCGGCGCTTCTGCCTCTTCCCTCCGCACCCTCATTCGCGTATGCCCCCCGGGCAAATCCCGCCATCTCAGCGCAGTTTCCCGGACCGCCCTATGATCCGTCTCGAAAATATCGGCAAGCAGAACGGCCGTCAGATCGTCTTCATCGAAGCCTCGGCCGCCCTGCAGAAGGGCGAGAAGGTCGGCCTCGTCGGCCCGAACGGCGCCGGCAAGACGACGCTCTTCCGCATGATCACGGGTGAGGAGCAGCCCGACGAGGGCCAGGTCTCGGTCGATCGCGGCGTTACCATCGGCTATTTCAGTCAGGATGTCGGTGACATGGAGGGGATGAGCGCCGTCGCCGAGGTGATGGAAGGCGCCGGCCCGGTGAGCGCCGTCGCGGCCGAAATGCGCGAGCTCGAGCACGCCATGGGCGATCCCGAGCGCGCCGACGAGATGGATCAGATCATCGAGCGCTATGGCGAGTTGCAGCACCGCTTCGAGGAGCTCGACGGCTATGCGCTCGACGGCCGCGCCCGCGAGGTGCTCGACGGGCTCGGCTTCTCCCAGGAGATGATGGATGGCGACGTGGCGAAACTTTCCGGCGGCTGGAAGATGCGCGTCGCGCTCGCCCGCATCCTGCTGATGCGCCCCGAGGTCATGCTGCTCGACGAGCCGAGCAACCATCTCGATCTTGAGAGCCTGATCTGGCTGGAGAAATTCCTCAAGGACTATGACGGCGCGCTGCTGATGACCTCGCATGACCGCGAGTTCATGAACCGCATCGTCGCGAAGATCATCGAGATCGACGCCGGCGCGCTCACCTCCTATTCCGGCAATTACGAATTCTACCAGGAGCAGCGGGCGCTGGCCGACAAGCAGCTGCAGGCGCAGTTCGAGCGCCAGCAGGCGATGCTTGCCAAGGAGATCGCTTTCATCGAGCGCTTCAAGGCGCGCGCCTCGCACGCCGCCCAGGTGCAGAGCCGGGTGAAGAAGCTCGACAAGATCGACCGCGTCGAGCCGCCCAAGCGCCGCCAGACGGTGGCCTTCGAGTTCCAGCCGGCGCCGCGCTGCGGCGAGGATGTGGCGACGCTGAGGGGTATCCACAAATCCTATGGCAGCCGCTCGATCTATGCCGGCCTCGACTTCCAGATCCGCCGCCGCGAGCGCTGGTGCGTGATGGGCATCAACGGCGCCGGCAAGTCGACGCTTTTGAAGCTGGTGGCCGGCGCCTCCGAGCCGGACGAGGGGACGGTGGCGCGCGGTCCGAGCGTCAAGATGGGCTATTTCGCCCAGCACGCCATGGAACTGCTCGACGGCGAACGCACCGTCTTCCAGACGCTGGAAGACAATTTCCCGCAGGCCGGCCAGGCGCCGCTCAGGGCTTTAGCCGGCTGCTTCGGCTTTTCCGGCGACGAGATCGAGAAAAAGTGCCGCGTGCTCTCCGGCGGCGAGAAGGCAAGGCTGGTGATGGCGCTGATGCTGTTCGATCCGCCGAACCTTCTGGTGCTCGACGAGCCGACCAACCACCTCGACATGGCGACCAAGCAGATGCTGATCGAGGCGCTGGCGCAATATGAAGGCACCATGCTCTTCGTCTCGCACGACCGCCATTTCCTGGCAGCACTGTCGAACCGCGTGCTGGAGCTCACCCCCGACGGCGTCCACACCTATGGTGGCGGCTACACCGAATATGTGGCGCGGACCGGCCAGGAAGCGCCGGGGCTGCGGGCTAGGGCTTAGCGGCCTGCTGAAAGGTGCCACACCCCTCTGGTCGTCATCCTCGGGCTTGCCGGGCTTGACCCGAGGATCCTGTGTGTTGGTTCCGGTGTATGGTTGAAGTGGGAAGGAGACCGAGTGGATCCTGGTCGTCCTTTCGGACAGGC
>NZ_NSGF01000037.1 GCF_002294995.1 Mesorhizobium sp. WSM3860
GCGGCGGACAGCAACTCAGGGGGAAAACTGTAACCCATGTATCCGGTTCAAAGTGTTACCCATCTATCGGCTGGACACGCATCGGCTTTCGCCAATCACCAACGTTGAAAAAAAGGCGCTGTCGCCCAGGCTGCCAATCTCCCCCCTTGCGGGGGAGATGTCCGGCAGGACAGAGGGGGGTGCTGTCCCGCCAGCGTCTCAGCTCCATCTCCATCGACGCTTCCTACAATTTGAATTATTCTCCGCGCCAACCCGCCCCCAAAGAACACTTCGCTAGGAATTCGGCTGTAAGGTTAGGGGTCGGTGTAGGATTTCCAGAGCGCCAACCGTCCTTCGGACGAAAGCGCTGCAAAGAGCATGAACCCGAAAAGTGGGAACCGGTTTTCGGACCAGGTCATGCTCAAACCAAGAAGTCAGTGCATGGCCGCGTAGGAGTTCATCATGGCGCCCAGGGCAAGTTGGAAAGGTTACCTCAAGCTCAGCCTCGTCAGCTGTCCGGTCCGGCTTTATCCGGCCACCAGCGCGAGCGAACGCATCTCGTTCAACCAGTTGCACAAGAAGACCCACAACCGCATCAACATGAAGCCGGTCGACCCCGAGCTTGGCCTGGTCGAGCGCTCGGATCTGGTCAGAGGCTACGAATATGAGGACAAGCAGTACATCATCATCGATGATGCCGACCTCGACGCGGTCCGGATCGAATCCAACCACACGATGAACATCGAGGCCTTCGTCGACGAGAGCGAGGTCGACGTCATCTACCAGGACTCGCCCTACTACCTTGCCCCGGACGGCGCCATGGCCGAGGAGACCTTCGCGGTGCTGCGGGAAGCGATGCGCAAATCCGGCAAGCTGGCGATCGCCCGCCTGGTCCTTTCCAGCCGCGAGCGCGTGGTGACGATCGGCCCGCGCCAGAACGGCATGTTCGTCTGCACCTTGAGGAATCCCAACGAAGTGCGCGGAACGGCAGAATATTTCGGCAACATTCCCGATGCCAAGCCGGACCCCGAAATGCTTCAACTCGCCGAAGCGCTGATCAAGCAGAAGGAAACCGCGTTCGATCCGAAGAACTACGAGGATCGCTACGAGGTGGCGCTGATGGGGATGATCCGCGAGAAGCTGAAGGGCCACAAGCCGATCATCGCGGCGGCGCCCGAACGCGGCAATGTCATCAACTTGATGGATGCTCTGAAGGCGAGCCTGTCGCAATCGGCCAAGCCGCCGGCCAGGTCGAAGAGCAAGGCCGAGGAGGCGCCGGCCAAGCCCGCCCAGAAGGCCGCCGCCGGCGGCGGCGCGCCTGAGAACCCGCTGAAAGCGAACCTGTTGAAAGCCGTCGGCAAGAGCAAGAAGTGACGGGAGGGCCGGTGATCCTCCCCGGCGCCGTCTTCGGCGCCGTCGGCCCGCTGGCCGCGTTTCCGCTCAGGCTCGCCGCGCGCGAGGTCGAGCGCCGCCATGCCGAGTTGAGGCGCGGCGTCACCCGCCGCACGACCCATGTCGTGTTCGGCCGCACGCTGCTGGCCAAGGCGAGCACGGCAAGAACGGGCGATGCCGACATCGAGCGCCGCGTGCAGGCTGAGCGAGAAGCCGGGCGCGAACTGGTCAGCGAAAACGGCTTCCTGCGCTTGCTCGGCCTGTTGAAGGCGCCTCAGGCGTCGTCGCTGTCCAGGCAATCGCTGATCGACCAGTCGCGGCTTGCCGCCCCGGATTTTGACATGCTGTCGCTGTTCGATGCCTTCGAGCATGACGGCGAACCCTATTCCTTCCGCGACCTGATCCTGGCCAGAAAATATGCCGGGCTGATTGCCAGCGGCGCGACATGGGGCGCGATCGCGCGCTCGGTGCATCGCTCCGGCCCGGTCGCCTCGCTCACCGCCAAGTCGCTCAATCTCGGTTCGCAGCATGGCCGGCCGGACGCGATCTATCTCGACGAGGGCCGCAGCGAGCTCGACGGCCAGCTTCTCTTCGATCTGGGCTCACCGGAAGACGACACGCTGGAGGAAATGTTCGCTGAGGCGGAAGCCGCGGAAGAGGAGGGGCGGCACGACGAGGCCGCAGCGCTCTACCAGCGCTGTATGGCGATCGATCCGAAAGACGCCATCGCCGCCTTCAACCGCGCCAACTGCCTGCGCAGCGCCGGCCGCGCAGCGGAAGCCGCGCATGATTATGCCCGCGCGATAAAGCTCGATCCCGGCTTCGTCGAGGCCTGGTTCAACCTCGCCGGCTTGGTGAGCGACGAAGGCAAGGTCGCCTCGGCGCGGCGGCACCTGCAGAAGGCGATCGCGCTCGACAAGGCCTATGCCGACCCGGTGTTCAACCTCGCCCGGCTGGAGTTCGACGCCGGCAATCTGGCCGAAGCCCGCCGGCTGTGGGCGCGCTATCTGGAGATCGACGCGGAGTCCGAATGGGCAAGGCTGGCGCAGAAGGGGATCCAGTTCGTGGATTTGCACATGGCTGGCGAGCGAGATGTTCGCGCCTGAGCACCCCCCTCTGGCCTGCCGGCCATCTCCCCCGCAAGGGGGGAGATCAGCCGTCGCGTCCGCTTTCGCCAATCGCCAGCGTAGGAGGTTAGGCGTGGTGCCAAAGCTGCCAATCTCCCCCCTTGCGGCAGGGCAATCGCATATGGAATTGCCGAGTCTTTGCAACGGTTTAGCCGTCGCAAGACAAATCTGCGGGCGTTCGGTCGCTGTATTGAGACGGAATCGGACCGAGAACGGACCAGAATCAAACCGCGAACTGCCAGCGTCGACGATTTTCCCGGCACCCGGCCAAGTACCTGGAAAACCAAGAAAATCGCCATATGCGATTCCCCTGCCCCTTGCGGGGGAGATGCCCGGCAGGGCAGAGGGGGGTGGGACGGAGTGCGACCTCTCCGGAAAGCCCACCCGATGACCACCTTCCTCTTCGACGGCCCCGACTCCGCCCCTGTCACCATCCTGCTCGCGCATGGCGCCGGAGCGCCGATGGACTCGGCCTCAATGGCCGTCACCGCGAAGGCTCTTGCCGCGGCCGGCTTCCGCGTCGCGCGCTTCGAGTTCCATTACATGGCCGCGCGCCGCTACGGCCATCGCAAGCCGCCGCCGCGCGCCGAGACGGTGAACCCGGAATATGTGAAGGCGATCGTCGATCTGCGCGCCAAGGGCGTGACCGGCAAGCTCATCATAGGCGGCAAGTCGATGGGCGGGCGCGTCGCCTCGATGGTGGCCGACGAGATGTTTGCCAAGGGCGAGATCGCCGGGCTGGTTTGTCTGGGCTACCCCTTCCATCCGCCCGGAAAGCCGGAGCAACTGCGGACAAAACATCTCGCCGACCTGAAGACGCCGACGCTGATCTTCCAGGGCACGCGCGACGAGTTCGGCACCAAGGACGAGGTCGCGACCTACGGCCTGTCCGCGGCAATAGAGGTGGTCTGGCTGGAGGACGGCGACCACGATCTCAAGCCCCGCAAGGCGGTGTCGGGTTTTTCGGTGGCGGATCACCTGAAGACGGTGGCGGAGACGGTGAAGGCCTGGGCGGAGCCATCAACTTCGTCATCCTAGGGCGGAGCAAGGAGCGAAGCGACGCGCGTAGACCCTAGGATCCATTCCGTAATGTTAAGGCGTTGCAACGGTTCAGAATTCTGCCCCGCCGCATTCTTGGGCATGCGTCACGGAGTGGATCCCCGGGTCAAGCCGGTCAAGCCCGAGGATGACGAAGCGGGGGGCGCTTTCGGCTTCCAAACATGAAACTCGCCACCTTCAACATCAACAACATCAACAGCCGGCTGGAAAACCTTTTGGCCTGGCTCGCCAAGGCAAAACCGGACGTCGTCTGCCTGCAGGAACTGAAATCCCGCGACACGCAGTTTCCGCTGACCCGGTTGGCGAAGGCCGGTTATGGCGCGGTGTGGAGGGGTGAGCCGACCTGGAACGGCGTCGCCATCCTGGCTCGCGGCGCCGAGCCGGTGCTGACACGTGACGCGCTGCCCGGCGACGCCGCCGACCGCCAGGCGCGCTACATCGAGGCGGCGGTCAATGGCGTCGTGATTGCCTGCCTCTACGCGCCAAACGGCAACCCGCAGCCGGGGCCCAAGTTCACCTACAAGCTCGCCTGGCACCGGCGCTTGGCGGCCCATGCGAGCGAATTGTTCGACACCGGGCTGCCGGTCGTGCTCGCCGGCGATTTCAACGTCGTGCCCGAGCCGCGCGACATCTACGCCACCCGCTCCTATGACGACAACGCGCTGGTGCAGCCTGAAAGCCGCGCTTCCTTTGCGGCTCTGATCGATCAGGGCTGGACGGATGCGTTGCGGAAGGTCTTCCCGAAGGAGGAGAAGCTCTACACATTCTGGGACTACCGCCGGAACCGCTGGCCGCGCGACGCCGGCTTACGGCTCGACCACATTCTGTTGTCGAAGAAGCTGGTGCGGAAGCTGAAAGAGGCGGGCATCGATCGGGAGGTTCGTGGCGAGGAAAACGCCAGCGACCATGCGCCGGTGTGGGTGGAGTTGGCGACCTGACCTTCTTCCACAAAAGGGAGAAGGTTAGGTGAGCGCCTGTCCCTTGCAAATAATGGCTGTGCAGCAACGACGGCCCGCGTTAGCTTTCGCAGGACTACGAGGGGGGTCGGACTTTATGCTTTTCAGCTTGAATATTGTTCTCCAGCCAACGCATCCCCGCCGTGGCTGACAACGCCCTCGTCCTCTTCATCTCCGTCCTTGTCATCGCCGGCGCTATTGCCCTCATCGCGCTCGCTTTGCGCTGGCGGCGCAAGCGCCGCAGGGCTCGTGGCAATCCCAATCCGGCCGGCGACTATGCGCCCCGCACCGCCTGGGGCAGCGGACGCGGAGCGCTCAACTATTCTTCTTTCGTCTTCATGGACGTCGACGGCGACGGCAAATTTGGAAAGACCGACCGGCCGATGGGCGGCATCGTGGTGCGGGCTTTCGACGACAATGGCGCGTTCCTGGCCGCTGTGCGCACCAACAATGGCGGGTTTGCCAATTTTGTGATGTCGGCAAAAAAGCATCGGGCGGTGCTGCGCAGGGTTGGAACTTACCGGTTTTCTGTCTCGGTGCCGAAAGGCTGGCGTGTGAGCACCGGCAACGAGGAGCAGTCGCTGCGGCTCAGCAAACTGTCGGGTTCGCCTGCTGGTCTAGTGGGGGAAGACCTGCCCGCGATGGTGGGCCTCTCACCCGCGCGCTTCGTGCGCGGCATCACGGAGGCCGATGCGACGCTTTCGGTGCTGGGCAAGGGCAGACAGCTGGAGACCAGAGAGCTTCTGCCCGGCGATTTCCTTGTCGGTCTAAATGCCGATGCCGACACACTGGCGATCTCTAGGTCGGGTCTCGACCGGCGCCTTGCGCTCTCGCCTTATCCAACCGATTTGGGGTTTTTGCGGCCGGATGCGATCGCAGCCGACGCAGCGCTCGAAACGATCGGCTTCGAGGCCGTCACCGTCCTTCCCTTCCAAAAAATCCCTTCCGGTCATGCCGGTCTCGAATGGCGCAACTTCAACGCCCTGACAAGCCAGTACGTCAAGAACAGCGAGGGCTATCTTAATGGCAATCTTTCGCTAGGCCATGTCGCCTATACAAGCAGCGGACATCCGGCGGAGTTTGCCAGAAAGGTTCCCTTCGGCTTTCATTCGGTGATGCTCACCGCCGCATGGCTGGCTTCGGAAGGTGAGGTGGCATTGGTCGAAAGCTGGCTTGGCGACGAATTGGTCGCCAGCGACGAGATTGCGCTCTCAGCGTTGGCACCAATCCACTACGCACCAATGCTGAAGGCGGTGACCCGCGTGCGCATCTCCACGAAGCACTACTGGCAAGCTGTGCTAGACAGACTGGTATTGGTGCGCTGATCCCAGGTCAGCCGGAACTGTCCAACGCCGATCAGATTGCTCGCGGTCGCCAAGGCGAGATCGATTGCCAACTGCCTCAGCTGCAGCGCGTCAAGAAACGGGGGAAAACCGATCACAAGGAGCCGGGTCCGACGACAGGGCCTGAACCAGCGCCGTTGACTGCCGTGACAGCGGAAAGCTTACCTTTCCGGACAAGGGCCGGCTTCTCGTAAGTCTTCTTCATGATTCGACCCAATGCCAAACTATAAGCCGACACGAACCCGCCTGTCTGGAATATTCGCCTATCCGGATTTTCCGGTGTGGGCCGATCAGGTTGTGGATGGTGGTGAGGTCGTTGAAACCGGAGCGTTTGCCGTAACCGCCGAAAGTTTACCTCTGCGGGCCACGGTGGGCCTCTCGTAAGTCTTCTTCATGATTGAATTCCCCCGTTTACATGCTGACAAAAAAGTCTGCTTGCTAGCGTCGCAGCAAAGCCATGAGCACAGCTGGCTTCCGAATATAGGATCAGACCGGGTTCCCGGATCAATCCACCACTGCCGAAGGACCTCCGGTGACCATCGAAAGCTTGCCTTTGCGGACCAACACAGGCTTCTCGTAAATCTTCTTCATGCTATGGCTCTCCTGAAAAATCCCCGGCGGATAATGTCATAAGACCGTTTGCTGTCAACCAGCGCGGGCAGTTGAGCTTGTTATTCTTGGGGAGTGTGGCTTTCTGCTCACGGATCGCCTGTTTATGGAGCGAAAGACATCACGCTTCGGTTCTGAGCATCGGGATATTGGCCAGCCGGATGAGCAAAGCCGAATTCGGCAGGCGGCTGGATTGGAGAAGTCACGTCGCGCCAAAGCACGTTTATCTTTCTTCGTGTGATGTCTTGCACTTAGCCCCGGCGAAAAGCTCGGCTAGGATGGCCGATGCGCCTTCCGCCGTTGGGCCGGGACCGGCGCCTGGGGGATGCCGATGAAAAGATCGACCGACAGGCTGTTGGCGCTGGCGACGCTCGTCGTCGGCTTCGCCCGCTTCGCCAAGCTCTATCTGGCGCTGGGCGGCAAGCCCCCGGCCACGACGAGCGCCGGGATCTTCGGCGCGGCGGGCATGCTTTCGATTCTCGCCGGACTTTCGTTCCTTGCCGGCCTGCTGCCGGCGGCGGCAAGGCATGATCCGGCAACGCCTCTGTTCGGCCGCGACGCTGGAACCGTGCCGGCCGGGCGCCCGCGGCTGCGCCGCATTGCGCTTGCCGTGCCGCTCATTGCCCTTGTCGTCATTGTCGCCGACCAGTTCGGCCCGTGGCGGGCGCCTGTCGCGCCGGCGCCCACGGCCGAGCAGTTCGAGCCGGTGGCCGCTCCGCCGCAGCCCGCCGCCCCGGCGCAGCCTCCGACAACTCCGGCCCAGCAGACAGCGCTTGCGCCGGCCACACCGCCGCAGACGCTGGCCCCGCCTCCGCCAGCGCCTCCGGCGCCGCCGACTGCGCCGGAAGGCCACCGCGATGCCGTCGTCTGGCTGGCGGTGTCGGCCGACGGCCACGAGATCATGAGCGCCAGCACCGATCGCGTGATCAAGCTCTGGGATATCGACGGCAAGCGGCTGATCCGCGATCTTGGCCAGCACAAGGACATGGCGCGCAGCGCGCTGTTCATGCCCGACGGCAGAAGCGCGCTCACCGCGGGCGACGACGGCGAGATCGTGCTGCGCCAGCTTTCGGATGGCGCGGTGCTGCACGTCTTCTCGTCCGGAGCGAACGGCGGCGTCAGGCAACTGAAGGTCAGCCCGGACGGCAAGCGCGCCGTCAGCGGCCACGACACCGGTTCCGTCGTCATCTGGGATTTGCAGAAAGGCACGGTGCTGCATGTGCTGCCGGGCCACGGTTGGTCGGTGAGCTCCGTCGCCATCTCGCCTGATGGCAGCAGGGCGCTGACGGGCAGCATCGATGGCGAACTGAAGCTCTGGGACATTCTTGCGGGCAAGCAGCTGCGCAGCTGGCACGGTCACGATCGCGGCGCCTATGGCGCGGTCTTCCTCGCCGACGGGCACCACGCGGTGACCGGCAGCGGCGACTACACGATCAAGCTCTGGGACCTCGACACCTTCAAGGAGGTCCGCCGCTTCGACGGCCATTCCGGCACCGTCTATGCGCTCGCCCTATCGGCCGACGGCAAACGGCTCGGCTCCGTCTCGCTCGACGGCACGGCGCGGATCTGGAATATGGATACGGGCGCCGAGATCGCCGAGTTCGATCCCGGCACCGGCCCGCTCTATGCGGTCGCCTTCGCCGCCGACGGCACGCTTTTGACCGGCGGCATCGACCGCACCATCCGCGACTGGCCGGCGGCGGGCGGGGATGGGAAGGTGCTGTTTGCCGGGGCGCCGGAGTGAGTGCGACGCTGGCGATTAGCGAAAACAGCTGAGCGCATAATCTCCCCCCAAGTGGGGGAGATGCCCGGCAGGGCAGAGGGGGGCGCGAAGGAACGCGGCCTGTCTGACGAAAGCCTGTACAAGTATTGTCGGAGCAGCCATCGTCGCCATGTGAGCAACACTGCCGAATCCATCTATTTTGTCCTGCAGGAGATCGACCCTGCGACCGGTTCGGCGGTTGCCGAGGCCCAAATTCGCGTCTCGGACCTGGAAGAGCTTGGCGCTGTTCTGGCATGCGACAGTCCACAGCTATCAGGTTCATGGCATTTGGATCCGGAAGACCTCGAGCGACTGGGCGCGAGATGCATTCCACCTGGCGAGCCTGAGGCTCAACCGCATCGAGTCCTGGCATCCGATCCGTGACGCCCCGTATCTCGTTCATACGAATTTCGAGCTGCCGCTGATGCTGGAAGGCCGCAAGCCGCTGGCAGTCTTTCATGACGCCTACCCGGCGGAATGGCTGTCGGAAACGCTGGCTCGCTTCGATCCGTTTGTGCACTCGGGCCGGTTGGTGCGCTGTATCATCGATACTCCCTTCACCGAAGCCGAGCACGCCGGTTTCCCCGACTTCCAAGGCTGGCGGCGCGCCTTCTTCTCACTCCCCGGGGAGGAGTGGCGGATAGACGCGTTTCTGCTGTTGTTGAAAGTGTTCGCCAAAACCGGCTGGAACGAAGCTCTCGAACGGATGGAGGGCTCGCTTCTCGGCTATGAAGATTGGCAGAACGACTGGTGGATCGAACGCAAGTCAAAACACCGAAGTAGCACCTGTTCGATCATCTGAATCGTTGGCGGGACAGCGCCCCCCTCTGGCCTGCCGGCCATCTCCCCCACTTGGGGGGAGATCAGCAGCTTCGGCGACGGCGTCCTCTCAAACGCCGGCGATTGGCGAAAGCCTGCGCGATAGCCAATCTCCCCCCTTGCGGGGGAGATGCCCGGCAGGGCAGAGGGGGGTGTGACGGAACGCGGCCTTCGCGATTACGCCGTCGCCGGACGCCTGATTGCTGACAAGGTTCGCCAAGCCATGAATATAGTCGAAGCCTCGATCGCCGACCTGCGCCGCGCGCTTGAAGACGGCACCGTCACCAGCGTCGAGCTCACCGGCGCTTATCTGCGGCGCATCGCCCATTACGACCGGCACGGCATAGTGCTGAACGCCGTGCCCATCTTCAATCCAAGGATGTTCGAGGAGGCGGCCGCGTCCGACCGGCGCCGCCGCGAGGGCAAAACTCTCGGTCCGCTCGACGGCATCCCCTACACCGCCAAGGACAGCTACAAGGTGAAGGGTCTGACGGTGGCGGCCGGCTCGCCGGCCTTCGAGCATCTTGTCGCCGCGGAGGACGCCTTCACCATTGCCCGGCTGCGCGCCGCGGGCGCGGTGCTCCTCGGCCTCACCAACATGCCGCCGATGGCCAATGGCGGCATGCAGCGCGGCGTCTATGGCCGCGCCGAAAGTCCCTACAACAAGGATTATCTCACTGCCGCCTTCGGCTCCGGCTCGTCCAACGGCTCGGGCACGGCGACCGCCGCGTCCTTCGCCGCTTTCGGACTGGGCGAAGAAACCTGGTCGTCCGGCCGCGCGCCGGCCTCCAACAACGCGCTGGTCGCCTATACGCCGTCGTGCGGCGTGATCTCGGTGCGCGGCAACTGGCCGCTGGTGCCGACCATGGATGTGGTGGTGCCGCACACGCGCACCATCCCCGACATGCTGGAGCTGCTCGACGTCATCGTCGCCGACGATGAAGACACGCGCGGCGATTTCTGGCGCGTGCAGCCCTGGGTTTCGATCCCGAAGGCATCGGCGCTGAGGCCGGCGAGCTATACCGGGCTTCCCCTGCGAGGCGCGCTCAAGGGCAAGCGGCTCGGCGTGCCGAAAATGTATATCGGCAAAGACGCGGGCGCGGACCAGCCGATCGAGACGCGCGCCTCGGTGCTCGATCTCTGGCGGCAGGCGGCGCGCGACCTCGAAGCGCTCGGCGCCGAGGTGGTCGAGGTCGATTTCCCCGTCGTCTCCAATTACGAGCGCGACCGCCCCGGCGCGCTATCCATGGTCGATCGCGGCCTGGTGCCGGAGGAATTTGCAAGCCGCGAGATCTGGGATCTGTCCATCTGGTCGTGGGACGATTTCCTGCGCGCCAACGCCGATCCCGCGCTCCCCGATCTCGCCTCGGTCGATGGCCCGAAGATCTTCCCGCAGCCCCCGGGCACGCTGCCCGATCGCTATGGCGACGACGGCTTCGACCTGGCGGACTATGTCGAGCGGGCGAAGAACGGCGTGACGCCGCTCGAGGCAATCCCCACCATCGCGGATGGGCTGAAGGGGCTGGAGGCAACACGCCGCGTCGACTTCGAGGAATGGCTCGACGCCAACGGCCTCGACGCCGTGGTGCTGCCCGTCGTCGGCGATGTCGGCCCGGCCGATGCCGACATCAACGAGGCCTCTGCCGACCTTGCCTGGCGCAACGGCACCTGGGTCGCCAACGGCAACCTGGTCTGGCGCCATCTCGGCATCCCGACGGTGACGGTGCCGATGGGCACCATGGCCGATATCGGCATGCCGGTGGGCTTGACCTTCGCCGGCAAGGCCTATGACGACGTGGCGCTGCTGCGGCTTGCCGGGGACTACGAGCGCGCCACCAAGCGCCGTACCCTCCCGCCGCGCACGCCGCCGCTGGCGGATGATGTGTTAGCGGAGGGCGAGGGCACAGTGGGTCGCCCTGGCGAAGCACCGCCTATGCTGGCCCTCACCGCCGAGACAATCCACGCCGGCGACACCGACGAGATCGCGATCGCGCTGGAGATCGATGCGGGCGAGGCCGGGCCGTATGCAGCCGTGATCAAGGTCCATGTCAACGGCGAGCCGGTCGCCATGCAGGCGGATGACAATCGCTACACCGGCCGGATCGCCGTGCCGGCCTCGACGCATGCGGGCTTCCACAGCGTCTGGCGCGGTTCTTACGGCTCGATCGTCACGGCGATCGTGAGGTTGCCGGATGGACGGAGCGCCGGCGCTTATGTGGTGACGGGCGGGATTGGCTGAGGCGCGCTGCCTCTCGCAAGAGATGGCGCGCCAACCTATCCCTTCGTCATTCTCGGGCGGAGCGGGAGCGAAGCGGACGCGCAGACCCGGGAATCCATGCCGTCTTAGAACGCGGCGGTCGAGAACAACTCGCCGAGCCGAACCACGGAGAGCTGATGATCAGGTTCTGGAAAGCCGCGGCGCTCAAGCGTCACGGCATGGATTCTAGGGTCTGCGCGCGTCGCTTCGCTCCTTGCTCCGCCCTAGAATGACGACCCTGCTGGAGGGTACCTCCTAGTCATCCACTTTCGGGCTCCTTTTCGCCTATGCCAAGACCGGTCCTTGCCTTCGCGCCAGGCGCACCAGCCGTATGGAAGGTCCCAAAGCTCGCGAAGCGTTTTATCGCGCTTTACGATCTCTGACAGACCGACAAGCGCAGCGTTGGCCATGTCGAAATCGACGCTGAGGTTCAGGAACTGCCAGGCTCCATCGTCATCGTCGTGAGCGACATAGTCCACGACATGTTCGCCCCTCATGATCTGACGCGTCGTGAACACAGCGACGTTTGGTGGGTCGTCAAAAGGCCAATCAGGGTCCATGTGTCATTTTCCTGGGACGGGCGGAAAGCGATATCGACCTTCAGGATGGCAACGAAGCGAGCCAGGCATCCCAACATTCCTGTTGAAGACGAACGAAGGCAGGCACCACATCGTGGCCATCGGCGAAGATGTTGACCAAGTCCGTTTTCTGTGGAGGCTGCCCCATTTTCACTTTGCAGGCAATCAATCCGCGGCTCATCTCCATCACCGTCCCTTCAGGGAAACCATTGCAACTCGCGCCGTAGCAAAAGGGCAGTATTCCTTCCACTTCGAGCTGCGTGCGGATTTGGCACAAGGCTTCGAAATAGTCGTCTTCTTCCGCCTCGATGACCTTGTTCCGATAACTGCAGGTGAGCCGGCACCTGGTCCCCAGATCATCGAGCGTGAACACCGCTTGCTCCTCGCCGCCCGTGTCTCCGCCGATCAGGAATACGGTATATTGTTCGTTCATTGCCTTTCCCCAATCCCTCGGCTCATTGTAGTTGTGGCGCTTTCGAAATTCAACTGGGGATTGCTAGTCCTGACTCGGGGATAGCGCCTGCCGGCTGTTCCCCATCCTTGACCCATCCCCCACCCACGCTATCTTCGCGCCATGCCAGACAGTCCCTCCGCCGCCGCTCCGCTGATCGTCATCGACCTCCAGACCGGCATGTTCGACGGCCGTTTCGATCCGCCGATCCATGATGCCGACGTCATTGCCGAGCGCGCTCGAAAACTGATCGATTGGGCGCGGCAAACGGGCCGCAAGGTGGCCTTCGTGCGCCATGACGGGCCGGCGGGCGATCCGCTGGCGCCGGGCGCCTCCGGCTGGCCGGTATGGCCGCAGCTCGGCCAGGCGGCCGGGGAACCGACCTTCGGCAAGAGCGTCGGCAATGCCTTCTCCAACGCCGAGCTCGGGCAGTGGGTCGCGGGGCAGGGCGTTCGCGACGTGGTGCTCATCGGCGCCCAGAGCGATTTCTGCGTTGCCGCCACGGTGAAAGGCGCTCTTGCCCAGGGCCTCGGCGTCACCGTGGTTTCTGATGCGCATTCGACGCTGGATTCTGAGGAGGAGAAAGCGCCCGACATCATCGTCCGGCACAACAAAGCCTTCGCCGAGCAGGGCGCGCGGCTGACGACCACGGCGGCGCTGACGGGTAAGTAAAAGGTCGCGTTCCTTCGCGCCCCTCTGTCCTGCCGGGCAGAGGGGGGCGCTGTCCCGCCGGCATTCGTTCTTGAAACTTCAAGGAGCCCTCCCATGCCAACCCTCTCCCTGCCTGCCGAAGGTGGCTGCCGCTGCAGCCGCGTGCGCCTCAGGATCTCCGCCAAGCCTTTGCTCACCATGGTCTGCCATTGCACCGGCTGCCAGAAGATGTCGTCGAGCGCCTATTCGCTGAGCGCCGCCATCCCCGCGGATGGCTTCGAGATCACCAAGGGCGAGCCGGTGATCGGCGGCCTGCACGGCGCTTCGAAACACTATTTCTGCGGCTACTGCATGAGCTGGATGTTCACCCGGCCGGAGGGGCTCGACTGGTTCGTCAACCTGCGCCCGACCATGCTGGACGACCCCGCCTGGTTCACGCCCTTCGTCGAGACCTGGACCAGCGAGAAGCTGCCGTGGGCCGAGACGCCCGCCCTGCACAGCTACGCCGCCCTGCCGGCCTTCGAGGAATATGACGGGCTGGTCGCGGAATACGCCAAATCCCAGGCGTGACTGGCAAAAGGCGTGATGGCCCAAAACAAAACGGCGACCCGGGTCAGATCGCCGTTCAGTACATGGTCGACGCGGCCGTTGGGGGCGACATTGTTGGGGATGTGCTTGGGCGTCCGCGTCGACCAAGGCGGCCTCGTACCGCAGCCTGTACTATGGCAGGTTTTTTTCGTGCCGAAACTTCCGCGATAGCGGAATAGGCGGGGGGCGGGGACTTCCCCACCGGCGCATGGAATTAAGGTTAACGGCGGCGGAGGGGATCGAGCCCGCAATCTCCCAATCTGGGGGGCTTCAGCGAAACACTTTCTATCCCGAACCGCATTGACCTCGGCCTGCCGAGGGACGACGACTGATGCATCATTGCCAAGGGATTGCGTCTTGCCCCGGTTTCTCAACGCAAAACTCGCCGATGGCTCCCTCGCCGACCTCACCGTCGCCGACGGCCGCTTCGGCGCCATCACGCCCGCCGCCAATGCCGCCGGCGCGCCGCCAGGCGCCGTCGACCTCGCTGGCCAGCTCGTGCTGCCGGCCTTCGTCGAGGGCCACATCCATCTCGACACCTCCTTCTATGACGATGCCTGGCGCCCGCACATTCCCTGCACCAACGGCTTCGACGTGCGCGAGCGGGTCGCCTTCCAGATGCGGAGCCTCGAGCAGGCCGCGCCGATGGAAGAGCGGGCGAAAAGCCAGCTCGAGCTTTGCGTCGGCAATGGCAGCCTTGCGATGCGCAGCCACGTCATGGTGGACGCCGCGGTCGGACTGAAGCATGTCGAGACGATCCTTGGCGTGCGCGAAAAATATCGCGAGCTGATCGACATTCAGCTCGTCGCCTTCCCGCAAAGCGGTATCCAGTCGTCGGCCGGCACCGCCGAACTTCTGGACGAGGCTTTGAAGCTCGGCTGCGACCTGATCGGCGGGCTCGACCCGGCAAACTTCGACCGCGATGTGAACGGCCATCTCGACGTCGTCTTCGGCCTTGCCGAAAAGCGCGGCGCCGGCATCGATGTCCATTTGCATGACGGCGGCACGCTCGGCCTGTTCGAGATCGAGGAGATCGCCGCGCGGACCACGGCACTGGGCATGCAGGGAAAAGTCGCCGTCAGCCACGCCTATGCGCTGGGCGACATCACGGTCTTTGCCGGCTCCGACAACATCCGCGATTCGTGGTGGCCCTATGGCGACGGCGACATGCTGAACCGCGCCAACATGATCGGCTACCGCTCCGGCTTCTACGAGGATTGCGAGCTGGAAGCGGCTTACGACGTGGTCAGCCATGCCGGCGCCAGGGCGTTAGGGCTCGAAGGCTATGGCATCGCCGTCGGCGCCAAGGCCGATTTCGTCGCGCTCAGGGCCGAGCATGTGCCCGAAGCCGTGGTGGCGGTGCCGAAGGAGCGGACGGTGTATCGCGCTGGCAGGGAAGTGGCGCGGGACGGGAAGGTGGTCGATCGCGCCGGCCGCACCGGTCTGCGATCCGCCGGCCTGCGATCTGCTTGACAAGTCCGATAGCCGTACCGCATTTTCCGGCAGGCAGGGGAGATTTCGCCATGAAGAAAGAATATTCTAAGCCGACGCTCGTCCGCAAAGGCCGGCTCTCGGCGCAGACCGCGCAGCAACTTCCTTCCGGTGGTACGGACTAATACGCCTTACGCCCATCTTAACAAGCAAGGCATCAGCATTTGTGCGCCCGTTGTAGCGGGCAGCGCCGCCTGTTGGCGCTCGCCTCTAATGCCGCGACGTCGAAACCCAATTTAAGTCGCACACAAATATTTCAGGCCGCTCCGAGTTCGTGAAGCATTTCACCGTCTGCGCGCAATCGGCTGGTTACAGACGCACCTCAAAAGCGGCGCCCGGAGAGCGGCCGCTATTTCTGCCGCTGCTTTGTGGAGGTTGCGATGTTTAAGAGCCTTAACCGAATCCGCGCCGCGTTCGCGCAGGCGAGCAGGCGCCGCAGGACGACGCGCGATCTGAGCGAACTGCCGCCGGAGATCCGCAAGGACATCGGCTTGCCCGATTCCGTCCCGGACAATGAGATTCGGTTGCCCTTCTAACGCATGTCGCCCAAGAGCGCGCAGCGGTTTTGCGATAAGGGCATGCGTCAAAGCAAAGCTTCGGCCGGCGGTGACGTGATGGCGGCAGCACGGGACGACCAACGCGCCGCCCGTGCTGCCTGGCCGGACGATCAGCCGGCGGGCTTGTAGGCGCCGGCAGCCTTGTTGGCGACCGCGAGCACCGCCTTCATGTCGAGTTCTTCGAGGACGACCATGTCGCTCAACGAGCCGCTCGCGCGCACGGCAAGGGCCATGCCCATCCCGGCGACTTGATCCGGCACCTCGCCATTGACGACGACGTCGTACATGCCGCGCGTGAACATAAGGCTGGTCATCCTGCCGCCGACGCTTTCAAAGAGCGCCTGGACTGCAGCTTCGCGGTTCGATCCCTGTATCAGCCCTTTGGCGGCATGGGGTTCGTAATTTGCCAGTATGGTGACCTTCATGGCTATCTCCTCCAAATATCATTGCCTCAGGCTGCTCAATGGTTTGAGCAGCACCGAGGTGCTTGTTGTTTCACTGACATTTGACCTGGTCACGGACCGCCTGGGCAACCATGGCCAACAGGCGGTTCAGCCGGAGCACGGCTTCGGCTTGCGGCAATATGCGCCTATTCTAATATGACGACAATCCCGATGAGCGGACCGCCGTCGTGCCCGATACTTCTCCATCAGCATTCATGAAATATGTGGGCCAAATGTCGTCAGGGCGATGCGCCATGGCCGTTTTGTGTATTCACGCGACGGACATGGCCTGATAATAGGTCAACCAACCTGACCTAAATTATCGAGCCCTGACACGAAGCACTGCGGGAGGTGCGCCTTGACCCTGTTGAATCTTCTGGCCTCGCGCTCCTCGCGCATGAAGGCCTCGGAAATCCGCGAGCTCCTGAAGCTGCTCGACCAGCCCGACATCATCTCGTTTGCCGGCGGTATTCCCGACGCTTCGCTGTTTCCGGCCGAGGCCATCGGCGACGCCTATCAGGCCGTGCTCGGCGGCGCGGAAGCGGGGGCCGCCCTGCAATACCAGGTCAGCGAAGGTTTTCTGCCGCTGCGCAAATGGTTGGCCGCCCATATGGGCAGGCTCGGCATCCAATGCGACGAGGCCAACATCTTCATCACCTCCGGCTCGCAGCAGGCGCTCGACTATCTCGGCAAGCTGTTTCTGTCGCCCGGCGACACGGCGCTGGTCACTTGGCCGACCTATCTCGGCGCGCTGCAGGCCTTCAACGCCTACGAGCCGCGTTACGACCGGCTGAACATTGCCGGCGGCAACATGACGCCGGAGGCCTATCGCGCGGCAGCCGCAGCTAATGGCGGCAAGGTGAAATTCGCCTATCTGGTGCCGGATTTCGCCAACCCGACAGGCAACACGCTGGATAGCAAGCAGCGCGAGGCGGTGCTCGACCTCGCCGGCGAGCTCGACATCGCCGTCATCGAGGACGCCGCCTATCGGGCGCTGCGCTATGACGGCGAGGCGGTGCCGCCGATCCTGGCGCTGGATTGCGCCCGCTCGGGCGGCATCGACAATGCCCGCACGCTCTATTGCGGCTCCTTTTCGAAGATCCTTTCGCCAGGCATGCGCGTCGGCTGGGTCTGCGCGCCGCGCCATGTGGTGGAAAAGCTGGTGCTGATGAAGCAGGCCTCCGACCTGCACAGCCCGTCGATCAACCAGATGGTCATGCATCGCGTTGCCGAGACCATCTTCGACGCCCAGGTGGAGAAGCTGGTCGGTGCCTATCGCCGGCGCCGCGACGCGCTGCTCGGTGCGCTCGAGGAAAACATGCCCGACGGCATTTCCTGGAGCCGGCCGGACGGCGGCATGTTCGTCTGGCTGACGCTGCCCGAAGGCACCGATGCCACCGGATTGCTGGCGCGCTCGGTGAAGGAGGCGCGCGTCGCCTTCGTGCCGGGCAGCGCCTTTTACGCCGACGGCAGCGGCCGCAACACGCTGCGCATGTCCTTCACGCTGGCCGACGACCGCGCGGTGGGCGAGGGCGTGCCGAGATTGGCTAAGCTGTTGAGGTAGCCACTCTTTCCCTCAAGGGGAAATCGACAGCCGGCTATCACCTCCTTCTCGCGCAGGCGTGATTGGTAGTGCGCAGGCGTGATTACAGCCCGGCCGATTCTTCGGCTAGGTTCGCGACCGATCCAACACCCCCTGGATCGGCAGGCAGCGAAGTCCCACCTTCAAGGCCTCAACGAAAGAGCCCCGACGGCTTCCACCGGCGGGGCTTTTTTGTGTCGGCGATCCGGTGCTACTTGTTGCAGTTCTGCATGTTCGAGGTCGTGTTGCCGCTGACCGTGTTGTTGTCGGTATCGTTAGCGCCTGTATCCTTGCAGCGGTCCTGCATACCGGCCGGCTGGTTCGTCGAATTCGTGGAATTCATGGAATTCGTGGAATTCGTGGTGGTCGTATCCGTGCCAGGGGTTGTCGGCGTGGTGACGGTGGCGCCGCCCGTCGCACTGCCCGAGGCGCCGCCATTCGTGCCCGAGACGCCGCCCGACACGCTGCCGCTTGCGTCGCCGCTTGCACCGGCTGTCTGAGCCATAGCGCCCGAGGTTGCGAGCGCCAGGGTGAGCACGGAAGCTGCGAGAATCTTCTTCATCATCAGGAAATCTCCATTGGTTTGCATCGCTGACTAAATTTCCAACGGAACATTCCAAGGGATGTTCCGGCTGAAAAATTTCGTGAAGAACCGCATACTTTTCTGGCCAACCGCCAGGTCACCTTCGAGGAGATGCGAGACCTGTCGCCATCGCGGCTCGCCGCCATGCGGGCCGAATTGCGCGCCGGGATCGATATCCAGGCGGTCGATGCGGCCGAGGCGCTGGAGCGCGAGTTCGGCTATTTCTACGAGCACGGCATGTACTGGAAGCACCTCGACGAGATTGACGGAGCCAAGCTTGCCCGCGTCGACCGGTTGTGGCTGGAGGCTGTCGAGGGACTGGTGGCGCCGGCGTTGGAGGAATGCGACGCGGCGGAGTAAGAGCGATGGGCGTTGGAGGCTAGCAGACACACCGCGACCTCCGATCTCCTCCTCGTGGAGGAGATCGGACAGCTCCGGCGCCTGCCGACCCCACGCAAAGTTGCTCGGCTCCGGCTCGCCTTTCCGATAGACTTTGGGCAATCCAAGCAGAAGGAGTGCAGCCATGACTTCGCGCCTCAGCCTGATTGCACTTGCCTTCGCCGCCTTCGCCACCCAGGCATCCGCCTTCGAAATCTCCAGCCCGTCGGTCTCCAACGGCAAGTGGGACGCAAAATATCTCGGCGACAAGCCCGGCTGCGGCGGCAAGAGCGTCTCGATCGCGCTTGCCTGGAAGGACCCGCCGGCCGGTACAAAGAGCTACGCGCTGACCGTGTTCGATCCCGATGCCAATGGCGGCAAGGGGTTCTGGCATTGGCTGGCCTGGAACATCCCGGCAAGCGCCAAGGGCCTGGCCGAAGGCGCCGGCTCCAAGGGCGGCAAGCGCCTGCCGAAGGGGACGGTGTCCGGCACCGGCGGCATCGGCCGCGCCGGCTATTTCGGCCCATGTCCGCCGCCAGGCAGCGGCATGCACCACTATGTCTTCACGCTCTATGCGCTGGGCGAGGCGAAGCTGCGCACGCCGGAAAATCCATCGCCGGAAATGGTGTCGGTCGCGGCCAAGAGCCAGGCGCTGGGTGAGGCGACAGTGACGTATACGTATGGGAGGTAGCTTATCTCCCCCGCAAGGAGGGAGATGCCCGGCAGGGCAGAGGGGGTGTGAAGGAATGAGACCCTTCACCTTTGTCATCCTAGGGCGAAGCAAGGAGCGAAGCGACGCGCGCAGACCCTAGGATCCATGCCGTTACATTGAGGCGTTGCGGGATTTCAGAATTCTGCACCGTTCCGCCCTACGGCAGTGGTCGCGGCATGGATCCTCGGGTCAATGACGAAGCGTTGGCTGAGCCAGAGAGCCAAGTGCTGAAAGGCCGGTGGGACAGCACCCCCCCTCTGGCCTGCCGGCCATCTCCCCCGCAAGGGCCCGCAAGGGGGAGATTATCTTCATCACTCCGCCGCTTGCAACCTGTCCTGCGTCTTTGTCTCGAAGTCGCTGGCATCGTGTCGCTCGTGCAGCTGGTAGGCCGGGTCGCCGGAGATACGGTTGACCATGCGGCCGCGCTTTACCGCCGGCCTGGCGTCGATCGCGTCCGCCCAGCGCTGCACGTGCTTGTATTCATGCACGGCGAGGAACTGCGCGGCATCGTTGTAGCTGCGGCCCTTGGCGAGCCCGCCATACCAGGGCCAGACCGCCATGTCGGCGATGGTGTAGTCCGGCCCGGCGAGATACTCGCTTTCCGCCAGCCGCCGATCCAGCACGTCCATCTGCCGCTTGGTTTCCATGGCGAAGCGGTCGATGGCGTATTCGATCTTTTCCGGCGCATAGGCGTAGAAGTGCCCGAAGCCGCCGCCGAGATAGGGCGCCGAGCCCATCTGCCAGAACAGCCATGAGAAGGTTTCGGCCCGCGCCGCACGCTCCGTCGGCAGGAACTCGCCGAATTTTTCCGCCAGATAGGTGAGGATCGAGCCCGACTCGAATACGCGCACCGGCTTCGGCTCGCTGCGGTCCATCAGCGCCGGGATCTTGGAGTTCGGGTTGACCTCGACGAAGCCTGAGCCGAACTGGTCGCCGTCATTGATGCGGATCAGCCAGGCGTCATATTCGGCGCCCTTGTGGCCGCGCGCCAGCAACTCCTCCAGCATGATCGTGACCTTCTGGCCGTTGGGCGTGGCCAGCGAGTAGAGCTGCAGCGGATGCTTGCCGACGGGCAATTCCTTTTCATGCGTCGGCCCCGCAACCGGCCGGTTGATGGAGGCGAAGGTGCCGCCATTCGGCTTGTTCCAGGTCCAGACTTTCGGCGGGTTGTACTGGTTCATCTCGGGAGGCCTCGTTGCTGTGGGGCGGATGCGGGGGTCGTTGACGCAAGATTTAGGTGCGGTTGCGCGGGCGTCAAAGAAAAAAGTTCAAATTTCGTTGAACTAATGTTGGGCCAGCCTCCACCTCCCCTTGTGGGGAGGTCGGACCGAAGGTCCAGGCGGGGGTCGGCGCCGCCCCACTCCGCTGCTTTCGCAGCGACCCTCCCAGGGAAGACGCCAACCCTTGCACCGCGTCCCTTTGGCCATATTTATGGAAAAAGACCCGCTATTCAGGATCGATTGATGACCATCGAAAAAATCTCGCGCTCTGTCGTGGCCGTGCGCGCCACGGTTCCGGACGACGCCTTCACCGCCAATGCGCTGGGCACGCGCCGCGAGGGCAGCGGCGTGGTGATCCGCGACAACGGGCTGGTTCTCACCATCGGCTATCTCATCACCGAGGCCGAGGAGGTCTGGCTGACCGACCAGGATGGCCGCGTGGTCGCCGCGCATGCGCTGGCCTATGACCAGGAGACCGGCTTCGGCCTCGTGCAGGCGCTGGCGCCGCTCGGCCTGCCGGCGGTCAGGTTCGGCAACGCCAGGAAGGCCAATATCGGCGACGCTGTGACGCTTGCCGACGGCATCGGCCAGCAGGTCGATGCCCACATCGTCACCAAGCAGGAATTCGCCGGCTATTGGGAATATCTCATCGACGAGGCGATCTTCACCGCACCGGCGCATCCGTCCTGGGGTGGTGCTGCGCTGTTCGACCGTGACGGCAAGCTGCTCGGCGTAGGCTCGCTGCGCCTGCAGATGAGCCGCGCCGGCGAGATCGCCGACATCAACATGATCGTGCCGATCGACCTTTTGACGCCGATCCTCGACGATCTGATCAAGCGCGGCCAGGTCGCCAAGCCGCCGCGCCCGTGGCTCGGCGCCTTCTCGGCCGAGTCGAACGGCATGGTGGTGGTGATGAGCGTCGCCGAAGGTGGTCCTGCGGCAAAGGCTGGCCTTCGCCAAGGCGACATCATCTCCGACGTGCGCGACGGCGAGGTTGACGGTCTCGCCGACTTCTATCGAAAACTCTGGCAGAACCCGGCCGGCGCGGAAATTCCGCTGCGCGTGGTGCGCGACGGCCGCGAGACCTGGCTTCGGGTAAAATCGGCCGACCGCAACTCCTTCCTCAAGAAGCCGCAGCTGCAGTAACGTGCATCCAAGGCTGCTGAAGACCTATCTCGCGGTCGCGCGCACGCGCAATGTCACGCGGGCGGCGGGCGAGGTCAATCTCGCCCAGTCGAGCGTCAGCGACCAGATCCAGGCGCTGGAGGCCGAGCTTGGCGCCAGGCTCTTCACGCGCTCGCGGCAAGGGCTGGAACTGACGCCGGCCGGCGAGGCGCTGAAGCCTTACGCAGAGGAATTGCTGGCGCTCGCCGACGACGCGCGGGCCGCCATCGACGCCACCAAGGCCGAGACAGCCGGCAGCCTGTCGATCGGCGCGCTGGAGACGATCGCTTCGGCAAAACTTCCCGGCTGGCTCGCCGATTTCCAGGCCGGTCATCCCGACATCGACATCAGGCTGAAGATCGCAGGCAGCGGCGAGTTGCGCCGCAGGCTGGGAGAGGGCGGGATCGATGTCGCCTTCTGCTTCGATAGACTGGGCGCCAGCGAGCCGGACGAGCGCTTCGCCAGGCGCGCCGTCGCGGCCGAGCCGCTGGTGCTGATCGCGCCGCCGGGCGGGAACCGGGCGGATGTCGATCTGACGGAGCTTGCCGAAAATCGCTTCGTCGCCACCGAAACCGGATGCGTCTACCGCGCCATGATCGACACGGCCTTCACCGAGGCGGGCCTCGGCGGTCCGAAGCTCGCGGCCGAGGTTGGCAGCATTGACGCCATTGCCGGCCTGGTGGCAGCCGGCGCCGGCTTCGGCCTGGTTCCCCGGCTGGCGGTCGCCGCGGCGCTCGACCGCGGCGAGGTGGCCGAGATCGCATGGCCGGGTCCGGTCCGCTCGGCGGAGCTGGTCATGATCTGGCGGCGCCGGCGCGTCCAGCCGCCGGCGCTGAAGCTATTGCTCGCGGCGATGGGCGAAAATTTCGCGGCTGTCAGACCAGCCGCTGCCCGCCCTCGACATGCAGCGTCGTTCCCGTCGTAAAGCCGTTGCCGATCAGGAAGCGGATCGCATCCGCAATGTCTTCCGGCCGTCCGACCCGCCCCGCCGGCAGGCGCTTCGCCATGGCGGCAAGCGTCTCGTCCTTTTTCTCGCCGGCAACGAATTGCCAGATCGGCGTGTCGACCCAGCCGGGCGAGACGGCATTGACGCGGATCGGCGCCAGCTCGATGGCCAAGGCCCGCACCAGCCCTTCGAGCCCGGCGTTGACGGCCGCGACCACCGAGCCGCGCGCGGCCGGGCGGTAGGCGGCAATGCCGGAGACGAAGGTGAGCGAGCCGTTGGCTGGAAGTTGCGGCGCGCCATGCTTGGCCAAGAGCAGCGGCCCGTAGAACTTGCTGTCCACAACCTTTTGCGCCGCCGAAAGCTCGATCTCGGGCAACAACCGGTAGGCGCCTTCGATATCGGCCGCGGTGCTGACGATATGGTCGAGCCGGCCGATGCGCGCAAACAGCGCCGCGACCTCGGCCTCGCGGCTGATGTCGACCACCGCCGTTGCCAGCGCGGCCGGGCAGCCGAGCTCATCGCGCCCGGCGTTCAGCCTCGCCGCATTGCGCCCGGCGATGATGACGCCGGCGCCTTCGTGAAGGCAGCGCCTGGCAAGCGCCAGCCCCATGCCGGAGCTGCCGCCGACGATCAGGATTTTTGTCTTGTCCATGTCCATGCCTTTCCTTTGCATGGACAGTGATGTGGCAGTCCGGCGCGCCGGCGGAAACGGAAGAAACCGATAGTACCATCGGAGAGTCCGATGGTTGGATGGCGCGGCCTCGATTTTCAGCCGGGAGGGCAGAGGGGCGCGAAGGAACGCGGCCTTAAACCCCCACGACTATAAGCTAGGCGATGGCGACGGCTCGACAGGGCTGGACAGGGCTCCGCTCTGGCCTGCCGGCCGGAGCTTCGGCGCCACGCAAGGAGGAACACCGATGGCTCCGATCAAGGTCGACCCGAGCAAGGTCTACGAGTTCTCGGACGCCGAAAGCTTCTACGCCTGGCTGGCCGAAAACCACGCCGGCGAAAGCGAGGTCTGGATCAGGATCCACAAGGTTGGCTCTGGCCTTCCTTCGATCACGCCGAAGGAAGCGATCGACGTCGTGCTCTGCTTCGGCTGGATCGATGCGGTGCGGAAATCGCTCGACGACAAGAGCTTTCTGCAGCGCTACACGCCGCGCGGCAGGAAGAGCATCTGGAGCAGGATCAACGTCGACAATGTCGCGCGTTTGATCGAAGAGGGCCGCATGACGGAGCATGGCCTTCGCGAAGTCGAGGCGGCCAAAGCCGACGGCCGCTGGGACCGCGCCTATGGCGGCTCGAAAGAGATGACGATTCCGCCCGACCTGCAGGCCGCGATCGATGCCGAACCGAAGGCCACAGCGATGCTGGCAAAGCTTTCGGCGCAGAACCGTTTCGCGCTCGCCTTCCGCGTCCACAACATGAAGACCGAGGCGGGGCGCAAGAAGAAGATCGAGACGTTCGTCGAAATGCTGAAGCGCGGCGAGACGATACATCCGCAGAAGAAGTAGGCACGATCCGGACCGGACGACCGCGCCAGCGACCCGGCAAAGCAAAAACGCCGCCTTTGAAGGGCGGCGTTTCCGGGAAGCGATGATCCCGAACCCTATTGAAGCGGTCCGGGATCATCCGGTCATGAAGTCTTTGGCCAATCGCTGAAAGGCCAAAAGCCGCGGCGCGCCTTATGCGGCGAGCTTCTTGCCGTGCTTCTTGTGGCTACGCTTCTTGGTGTGGTGCTTCACATGATGCTTCGTGGCGTGATGCTTCGAGTGCTTCTTCACGTGATGCTTGCGGGCGTGACGGCGATGATGCTTGACATGCTTCTTGTGCGGGCCGTTGGCGGCTGGCTTGGCCGTCTCGTTGGCCGCAGCCGGAGCCGTGGTGGTCGTCGTGGTCGCAGCCGTCGTCGTCGCGGCGGCGTTGGCTTCCGTGGTGCCGAGCGCCGGCACCGCGAAAGCAAGCGCGACGGCCAGGCCGAGAACGGAGAGAAGGGTCTTTTTCATAAGTCGGCATTCCTTTTTCGAAGATCGATATCGGTTGTCGCTGGCCGTGGTTCGGCTGCTCCGGTGCCGCTTATGACAGCCGGTCTTTTCGCGAGTTTTTCCGGGCTGTTGAATCTTGTTTCCGGATTATGTCTGGCGGGGAGGGGCGCGTGCTGGTCAATTCGATCCGCCCCGGCTGGCTCGCGACCGACATGGGCGGTGCCGGCGGCCGCCCCGCCGCGTAAGGCGCGGCCGGCATCGTCTGGGCCGCAACCTTGCCGGACGACGGTCCGACCGGCGGCTTTTTTCACTCGGCTGCCCTGGTGAACAGGCCGACAATGAGGCGGATATTTCCCAGTTTGGGTAAATTCTCTTGTTCCCAGTTTGGGAATAGGCTATATGGACGCATGCAAGTCGTCAGCAGGAAAACGCTCGTCACCTTCTGGACGAAGCACCCGCAATCCAAGATGCCGCTGACGGCCTGGTTCAATGCATCGAGCAAGGTCGAGTGGAAGGGGCCGGCTGACATCAAGGAACAGTTCGGCGCAAACGTCGATTTCATTGCTGATAACCGTGTAGTGTTCGACATTGCGAGCAATAAGTACCGGCTGATTGTGCATGTCAGCTACACGTTCAAGAGGGTGCTCATTAAATTCGTGGGCACGCACGCCGAGTACGACAAGATAGACGCGGAGAAGGTATGATGGACAACATCCGACCCATTAAGACCGAAGCCGATTACGATTGGGCGATTGCGGAGATCACTCGCTATTTTGATAAAGAGCCCGTTCCCGGCACGCCTGACGCTGATCGTTTCGATGTTCTTGCTGAACTCATCGAAGCATACGAGGCAAAACACTACCCTATCGCGCAAACCGACCCGGTGGACGCGATCGCTGCTCATATGGAGATGGCCAATCTCAGCAGGCACGCGCTGGTAAAGCTGCTCGGGTCAGCGTCGCGCGCATCTGAGATTCTAGCCCGCAAGCGAGCGCTGACGATGGACATGGCTTTCAAGCTCAACCGTGAGTGGCATATCCCCGCAGAGGTCCTGATCGTTCCCTACCACTTGGCCGACCAGGGCACAAAAAAGGATAAGGAAGCCGCGGCTCGCGCTTAACCGTCCCAGGGCGTCTCTTCACCGCGTGACCGCCTCTTGATCGGCTCCGCAACTGGTGATCCCATGCTACGAAAATAGCATTCTCGGCCAGCGAAATCTGATGCTAGGCTCGCGCCCGTGCACCCAAGGCGCGCGGCGGCCCAGCCGCAAAACGAGCAGTCCCGCAAGAAGAGGAGTGGCAGGCGGGATCGAGGCGTCAATCCACAATCCTACGGATCTGTTGAACCATTGCGAGGTCAGCCGCGTTTCCCGTGGTTGACCACAAGGGAGGAACCACCAGTGAAAGCATCCTATCTCGTCTCCGCCGCGCTCATTGCGGCATCCGCAATGCCGGCGGCGGCTGGCGAAATCTCGGACGGCAAGGTCAAGATCGGCATCTTGAACGACCAGTCCGGCGTCTATGCCGATTTCGGCGGCAAATGGTCGGTCGAGGCCGCCAAGATGGCGGTCGAGGATTTCGGCGGCAAGGTGCAGGGCGCGCCGATCGAGATCGTCAGCGCCGACCACCAGAACAAGCCGGACATCGCCTCCAACATCGCGCGCCAGTGGTACGACACCGAGCAGGTCGACGCGATCATGGAGCTCACCACGTCTTCCGTCGCGCTCGCCGTCCAGGGGCTTTCCAAGGAAAAGAAGAAGATCGACATCGTCACCGGCGCCGCCTCCACCGACCTCACCGGCAAGCAGTGCTCGCCCTATGGTTTCCACTGGGCCTACGACACCCACTCCCAGGCGGTCGGTACCGGCGGGGCGCTGGTGCAGCAGGGCGGCGACAGCTGGTATTTCATCACCGTCGACTATGCTTTCGGCTATTCGCTGAAGGACCAGACCGCAAAGCTCGTGGAATCCAGTGGCGGCAAAGTGCTGGGCGAGGTGCGCTATCCGCTTGGCTCCACCGACTATTCCTCCTTCCTGCTGCAGGCGCAGTCCTCTGGCGCCAAGATCATCGGCCTTGCCAATGCCGGCCTCGACACCTCCAACTCGATCAAGCAGGCGGCCGAGTTCGGCATCGTCGCCGGCGGCCAGCGCTTGGCGGCGCTCCTCTTCACGCTGGCCGAAGTGCATGGCCTTGGCCTGCAGGCGGCGCAGGGCGTCGTGCTCACCGAAGGCTATTACTGGGACCGCGACGACGTGAGCCGCGATTTCGCGCAAAAATTCTTCAAGCGCACCAACCGCATGCCGAACATGATCCAGGCCGGCACCTATTCAGCGGTGACGCAGTATCTGAAGGCCATCGACAAGGCCGGCACCGACGAGACCGAGGCGGTGGCCAAGCAATTGCATGAGATGCCGGTCAACGACGTGTTCACGGTGAACGGCAAGGTGCAGGCCGACGGCTCGATGGTGCACGACATGTATCTCTATCAGGTCAAGAAGCCGGAGGAGAGCAAGAAGGACTGGGACTACTACACCTATCTGGCGACGATTCCGGGCGACAAGGCCTTCATGAAGGCCGAGGACAGCGGCTGCCCGCTCGTCAGCAAGTGACGCTCGACATCGTCACCGCCGTCCGCCGGGACGGCATCGACCAGACGCCGCGGGTGGTGCTTTCCGCCCGCGGCTTGCGGCGCGACTTTGCCGGATTCGTCGCCGTGAAGGATGTCGACCTCGACGTCCACCACGGCAAAATCCATGCGCTAATCGGCCCGAACGGCGCCGGCAAGACCACCATCTTCAACCTGTTGACCAAATTCCTGCAGCCGACGAGCGGCACCATCCAGCTGCTCGGCACCGACATCACCCGCACGCCGCCGGCCAGGGTGGCGCGCATGGGCCTGGTCCGCTCCTTCCAGATATCGGCGATCTTTCCGCATCTCAGCGTGCTCGACAATGTGCGCGTCGCGCTGCAGCGTCCCGGCGGGCTTGGCTACCAGTTCTGGCGTCCGGTTTCGGCGCTCGACCAGCTGACGCCCCGGGCGCGCGAGCTGCTCGCCATCGTCGGCCTCGACGACGCCGCGCATCGTCTCGCCGGCGATCTCTCCTATGGCAGGAAGCGCGTGCTGGAGATTGCCACCACGCTGGCGCTCGATCCAAAAGTGCTGCTGCTCGACGAGCCGATGGCCGGCATGGGGCATGAGGATGTCGGCATGATCTCAGGCATCATCCGCTCGCTTGCAAAAGACCGCGCAGTGCTGATGGTCGAGCACAACCTCACCGTCGTCGCCGATCTCTGCGACTGGATCACCGTCATGCAGCGCGGCCAGGTGCTGGCCGCCGGCGACTACGCGACGGTGAGCCAGGACGAGCGTGTGCGCATCGCCTATATGGGGACCGAGCATGAGTGAGCCGCTGCTTGCCGTGCGCGATCTCCACGCCTGGTACGGCGAGGGCCACGCTCTGCATGGCGTCAACCTCGAAGTCCTGCGCGGCGAGACGGTGACGCTGCTTGGCCGCAACGGCGTCGGCAAGACCACGACGCTGCGCGCCATCATGGGCCTGATCCGCAAACGGACAGGGTCCGTCACTTTCAACGGCAAGGACCTGATCCGCCTGCCGCTGCATCGCGTCGCGCATCAGGGCATCGGCTTCGTGCCGGAGGAGCGCGGCATCTTCGCCACGCTCACCGTCGACGAGAACCTCATCCTGCCGCCGGTGGTGGCCAAGGGCGGCATGAGCGTGGAGGAGATCTTCGAACTGTTCCCCAACCTCAAGGAACGCCGCAACAGCCAGGGCACGAAACTTTCCGGCGGCGAGCAGCAGATGCTGGCGATCGCCCGCATCCTGAGGACCGGCGTCGATATGCTTTTGCTCGACGAGCCGACCGAGGGCCTGGCGCCGGTCATTGTGCAGCGCATCGGCGAATTGCTGGCGACGCTGAAGCAGCGCGGCATGACCATCCTTTTGGTCGAGCAGAATTTCCGCTTCGCCGCCCGCATCGCCGACCGCTTCTACCTGATGGATCACGGCAAGGTGGTGGAAGGTTTCCCGGTCGGGCAGCTTTCCGCGCATACCGACAAACTGCACGAGGTGCTGGGGGTATGATCAAGGTGATAGTCCATGGGAGGGCTCTTGCCGGTCGCGCGTCGTCGCTGCCCCTCATCGCCCTGCCGGTGTCCAGCCGATAGATGGGTAACACTTTGAACCGGATACATGGGTTACAGTTTTCCCCCTGAGTTGCTGTCCGCCGC
>NZ_NSGF01000038.1 GCF_002294995.1 Mesorhizobium sp. WSM3860
ATGGAAGAGAAGCTGCGCTTCGCCATCCGTGAAGGCGGCCGCACCGTCGGTGCCGGCATCGTCGTCACCATCAAAGAGTAATTGGACGAAACGGATCTGTCGCGGGCGCGGGGCTGCCCGCGCCGCGCCAGAACAAGGAATTGACGCATGAACGGACAGAATATCCGCATCCGCCTTAAGGCGTTTGACCACCGGGTGCTCGACGCCTCGACGCGCGAAATCGTGTCGACCGCCAAGCGCACCGGCGCCAACGTCCGCGGCCCCATTCCGCTGCCGACGCGGATCGAAAAGTTCACGGTGAACAGGTCGCCTCATGTCGACAAGAAGAGCCGCGAGCAGTTCGAGATGCGCACCCACAAGCGGCTGCTCGACATCGTCGATCCGACGCCGCAGACGGTCGACGCTCTGATGAAGCTCGATCTGGCCGCCGGTGTCGACGTCGAGATCAAGCTCTAAGGAACAAGAGGGCGGGGCGACCCGGAACTCTGAAGGAACAAGAGGCGTGGAGGGGCGTCAGCCCCGACAGGGAACTCTAAAGGAATTGAACCGATGCGTTCAGGTGTGATTGCAAAGAAGGTGGGAATGACCCGCATCTATAACGATGCCGGGGAACACGTTCCCGTCACCGTTCTCCAGATGGAGAACTGCCAGGTCGTGGCGCAGCGCACGCAGGAGAAGAACGGCTACACTGCCGTCCAGCTCGGCGTTGGCCTTGCCAAGGTGAAGAACACGTCGAAGGCGATGCGCGGCCATTTCGCTGCCGCCTCCGTCGAGCCGAAGGCGAAGCTCGCCGAGTTCCGCGTCTCCGCCGACAACATGATCGACGTCGGCGCCGAGATCACCGTCGAGCACTTCGTCGCCGGGCAGAAGGTCGATGTCACCGGCACTTCGACCGGCAAGGGTTTCCAGGGCGTGATCAAGCGGCACAACATGGGTGGCGGCCGCGCCACGCACGGTAACTCGGTCTCGCACCGCACGCACGGCTCGACCGGTCAGCGCCAGGACCCCGGCAAGGTGTTCAAGGGCAAGAAGATGGCCGGCCACATGGGCGACGTCCGCGTCACCACCCAGAATGTCGAGGTCGTCTCGACCGATGCCGACCGCGGCCTGATCCTGATCCGCGGCGCCGTCCCGGGAGTGAAGGGCGCCTGGATCCTGGTCCGCGACGCGGCCAAGGTTGCGCTGCCGGCCAACGCGCCGAAGCCTGCCGCGATCCGTGCCGCTGCCGCCAAGAACAATGCCCCGGCCAATGAGGGAGCGGAATAATGGACCTCAAGATCACAACCCTCGGCGGCAAGGACGCTGGCAAGGTAAAGCTCTCCGAGGAGATCTTCGGCCTTGACCCGCGTGAGGACATCCTGCAGCGCGTCGTGCGCTGGCAGCTGGCCAAGAAGCAGCAGGGCACGCACAAGGCCAAGGGCCGCGCCGAGATCGCGCGCACCGGCGCCAAGATGTACAAGCAGAAGGGTACGGGCCGCGCCCGTCACCATTCGGCTCGCGCTCCGCAGTTCCGCGGCGGTGGCAAGGCGCACGGGCCGGTCGTGCGCAGCCATGAGCACGAGCTGCCGAAGAAGGTACGCGCGCTGGGCCTGAAGCACGCTCTCTCGGCCAAGGCCAAGAGCGCTTCGCTGATCATCGTCGACGACCTGAAGCTGGCCGAAGCCAAGACCAAGGCGCTGGTGGCGAGCCTCGAGACGCTCGGGCTCACCAATGCCTTGGTGATCGGCGGCGCCGAGCTTGACCAGAACTTCAAGCTGGCGGCGACCAACATTCCAAACATCGACGTGCTGCCGATCCAGGGCATCAACGTCTACGACATTCTGCGCCGCGGCACGCTGGTCCTTTCGAAGGCCGCCGTCGAGGCTCTCGAGGAGCGCTTCAAATGACCGACCTCCGTCACTACGACGTGATCGTCTCGCCGGCGATTACCGAAAAGTCGACCATGGCTTCCGAGCAGAACCAGGTCGTCTTCAATGTCGCCAAGAAGGCGTCGAAGCCGGAAATCAAGGCCGCCGTGGAAGCTCTCTTCGGGGTCAAGGTTACGGCTGTGAACACGCTCGTCCGCAAGGGCAAGATCAAGCGCTTCCGCGGCACGGTTGGCCGCCAGGGCGACGTCAAGAAGGCGGTTGTGACGCTGGCCGACGGCCAGTCGATCGACGTCGCGACGGGTCTCTGAGCAAGGCCGCGAGGACAGGACAATGGCACTCAAGAAATTCAACCCGGTAACGCCGAGCACCCGCCAGCTGGTCATCGTCGACCGCTCGGGCCTCTACAAGGGCAAGCCCGTCAAGGGTCTGACCGAAGGCCTGACCAAGTCGGGCGGCCGCAACAATTACGGCCGCATCACGGCCCGCTTCATCGGCGGCGGTCACAAGCGGTCGTACCGCATCATCGACTTCAAGCGTAAGAAGTACGACGTCGTCGGCACGGTCGAGCGCATCGAATACGATCCGAACCGCACCGCCTTCATCGCGCTGATCAAGTATGATGACGGCGAGCTGTCCTACATCCTGGCGCCGCAGCGTCTGGCTGCCGGCGACAAGATCGTGGCCGGCGAAGCGGTCGACGTGAAGCCGGGCAACGCGATGCCGCTGGCCTCGATGCCGGTCGGCACGATCGTCCACAACATCGAGCTAAAGCCGGGCAAGGGCGGCCAGGTCGCCCGTTCGGCGGGCGGCTACGCCCAGCTCGTCGGCCGTGACCAGGGCATGGCGATCCTGCGCCTCAACTCGGGCGAGCAGCGCGTCGTGCACGGCTCCTGCATGGCCACCGTCGGCGCCGTGTCGAACCCCGACCACGGCAACATCAACGACGGCAAGGCCGGCCGCACGGTGTGGCGCGGCAAGCGCCCGCACAATCGCGGCGTGGCCATGAACCCGGTCGATCATCCGCACGGTGGTGGCGAAGGCCGCACCTCGGGTGGCCGTCACCCGGTTTCGCCCTGGGGCAAGCCGACCAAGGGCAAGAAGACGCGGTCCAACAAGGCGACCGACAAGTTCATCGTGCGCTCGCGCCATCAGCGCAAGAGCTAAGAAGAGGTAACGCCAAGTGACTCGTTCGATTTGGAAAGGCCCCTTCATCGACGGCTACCTTCTCAAGAAGGTGGACAAGGTTCGTGAAGGCGGTCGCAATGAGGTGATCAAGATGTGGAGCCGTCGCTCCACCATCCTGCCGCAGTTCGTCGGCTTCACCTTCGGTGTCTACAACGGCCAGAAGCACGTTCCCGTCTCCGTGAACGAGGACATGGTCGGCCACAAGTTCGGTGAATTCGCTCCGACCCGGACCTATTACGGTCATGGCGCGGATAAGAAGGCGAAGAGGAAATAATCATGGGCAAGGCCAAAGCTCCGCGCAGGCTTGCTGACAACGAGGCGCGCGCCGTTCTGCGCACCATCCGTATCAGCCCGCAGAAGCTGAACCTGGTTGCCGCGCTGATCCGCGGCAAGAAGGTCGCGACAGCGCTTTCCGACCTCGAATTCTCGGCCAAGCGGATTTCCGGCACGGTCAAGAAGACGCTGGAGTCGGCGATCGCCAACGCGGAAAACAACCACGACCTCGATGTCGACGCACTGATCGTATCGGAAGCCTATGTCGGCAAGTCGATCGTCATGAAGCGTTTCCACGCGCGTGGCCGTGGTCGCGCCAGCCGCATCGAAAAGCCGTTCTCGCACCTCACGATCGTCGTTCGTGAAGTCGAGGAAAAAGGGGAGGCCGCATAATGGGCCAGAAAGTCAATCCGATCGGGCTGCGTCTCGGCATCAACCGCACCTGGGATTCGCGCTGGTTTGCGAACACCGGCGAGTATGGCCAGCTGCTGCATGAAGACATCAAGATCCGCAAGTATCTTGAGAAGGAACTCAAGCAGGCCGCGATCTCCAAGGTCGTGATCGAGCGTCCGCACAAGAAGTGCCGCGTCACCATCCATGCCGCGCGTCCAGGCCTGATCATCGGCAAGAAGGGCGCCGACATCGAGAAGCTCCGCAGGAAGCTGATGGAGATGACGAAGTCGGAGACGCACCTCAACATCGTCGAAGTGCGCAAGCCGGAAATCGACGCCACGCTGGTCGCCCAGTCGATCGCCCAGCAGCTCGAGCGCCGCATCGCGTTCCGCCGCGCAATGAAGCGCGCCGTTCAGTCGGCCATGCGTCTCGGCGCCGAAGGCATCCGCATCAACTGCTCCGGCCGTCTCGGCGGCGCTGAAATCGCGCGCATGGAATGGTACCGCGAAGGCCGGGTGCCGCTGCACACGCTGCGCGCCGATGTCGACTACGGCACGGCCGAGGCGAACACGGCTTACGGCATCTGCGGCGTCAAGGTGTGGGTGTTCAAGGGCGAGATCCTCGAGCATGACCCGATGGCGTCGGAGCGTCGCGCCACGGAAGGCGATCACGGCGGTCAGACCGGCGAGCGTGAGCGCGGTCGCCGTCGCGAGAACGCCTGAGAAATTTGAGAATTTGGAGTTAGAACGATGCTGCAGCCAAAGCGCACAAAGTTCCGCAAGCAGTTCAAGGGCCGTATCCACGGTACCGCCAAGGGCGGCACCAATCTGGATTTCGGCGGTTTCGGGCTGAAGGCGCTTGAGCCGAACCGCGTCACCGCGCGCGAGATCGAGGCGGCCCGCCGCGCGATCACCCGCGAGATGAAGCGCGCCGGCCGCGTCTGGATCCGGGTGTTCCCGGATCTGCCGGTCACCTCGAAGCCGACCGAAGTGCGCATGGGTAAGGGCAAGGGCGCCGTCGACTATTGGGCGGCCCGCGTCAAGCCTGGCCGCATCATGTTCGAGATCGACGGCGTCAGCGAGGAGACCGCGCGTGAGGCGCTGCGCCTCGGCGCCGCCAAGCTCTCGGTGAAGACGCGCTTCGTGCAGCGCATCGCAGAATAAGGACGGGCTGAACCATGAAAGCCGAAGACATCCGGACCAAGACCCAGGATCAGCTGGCCGACGACCTGGCCGCCCTCAAGAAGGAGCAGTTCAACCTGCGCTTCCAGAGGGCCACCGGCCAGCTCGAGAAGACCGCACGCGTGAAGCAGGTCCGCAGGGACATCGCGCGCATCAAGACCATCGCCGCGGAAAAAGCCGCGGCCAAGAAGGGTTAAGGACGAGAACCATGCCAAAGCGCATCCTGCAGGGCACCGTCGTCAGCGACAAGAACGAGAAGACGGTCGTCGTCAAGGTCGAGCGGCGCTTCACGCATCCCGTGATGAAGAAGACCGTGCGCCTGACCAAGAAGTACAAGGCGCATGACGAGAACAACGCCCACAAGGTCGGCGACCAGGTGTTCATCCAGGAATCGAAGCCGATCTCCAAGGACAAGCGCTGGGTCGTCATCACCGCGGATCAGGCTTGATCCGGGCGAACGAAACGAATTTTGGACAGACCGGGGAGGGGTGAAAGCCCGTCCCGTTAGAAAAGAAGAAGGCGGCCAGTCATGATTCAGATGCAAACAAACCTCGACGTCGCGGACAATTCCGGCGCCCGTCGTGTCATGTGCATCAAGGTGCTGGGCGGTTCGAAGCGGAAGTATGCCTCCGTCGGCGACATCATCGTGGTGTCGATCAAGGAAGCCATCCCGCGCGGCCGCGTTAAGAAGGGCGACGTGATGAAGGCGGTCGTGGTTCGCACGGCCAAGGACATCCGCCGCCCGGACGGCAGCGTGATCCGTTTCGACAAGAACGCGGCCGTTCTCGTCGACAACAAGAAAGAGCCGATCGGCACGCGTATCTTCGGGCCGGTTCCGCGCGAGCTTCGCGCCAAGAACCACATGAAGATCATCTCGCTCGCGCCTGAAGTGCTGTAAGGAGCCGGACCAATGCAAAAGATCAGAAAAGGTGACAAGGTTGTCGTGCTTGCCGGCAAGGACAAGGGCCGTTCGGGCGAAGTCCTGTCGGTGCAGCCGAAGGAAGACACCGCGCTCGTGCGCGGCGTGAACTTGATTCGCCGTCACCAGAAGCAGACCCAGTCCCAAGAGGGCGGGATCATCACCAAGGAAGCGCCGATCCACCTGTCGAACATCGCGCTGGCCGACCCTAAGGACGGCAAGCCGACCCGCGTCGGCTTCGCCATCCAGAAGGACGGCAAGAAGGTGCGCGTCGCCAAGCGTTCGGGAGAAGTCATCAATGGCTAAGGCTGAAACCAAGCAGGCAGCTGCCAAGAACGAGCCGCGCCTCAAGAAGGTCTACAACGAGACCATCCGCAAGGCGCTGCAGGAGCAGTTCGGCTACGACAACGACATGCAAGTTCCGCGCCTGGACAAGATCGTGCTGAACATGGGCGTCGGCGAAGCGACCGGCGATTCGAAGAAGCCCTCGGTCGCGGCCGAGGATCTCGCGCTGATCGCCGGCCAGAAGGCCGTCGTCACCCGCGCCCGCAACTCGATCGCGGGCTTCAAGGTGCGCGAGAACATGCCGATCGGCGCCAAGGTCACGCTGCGCAAGGAACGCATGTACGAGTTCCTCGACCGCCTCGTGAACATCGCGCTGCCGCGCGTTCGCGACTTCCGCGGACTGAACCCGAAGAGCTTTGACGGCCGTGGCAACTACGCTATGGGCATCAAGGAGCACATTGTGTTCCCGGAGATCAATTACGACAAGGTTGATCAGGTCTGGGGCATGGACGTCATCGTTTGTACGACGGCGAAGACGGATGACGAGGCCAGGGCGCTGCTCAAGGCCTTCAACTTTCCCTTCCGCCAGTAACGGCAGCGAAAAAGGAAAAATCTGAAATGGCAAAGACCAGCTCAGTCGAGAAGAACAACCGGCGCCGTAAGCTTGCCGGTCAGTACGCCGCCAAGCGCAAGGCGCTCAAGGACATCGTCATGGATCAGTCCAAGCCGATGGAAGAGCGTTTCCGCGCCCAGTTGAAGCTTTCGGCGCTGCCGCGCAACTCGGCCAAGATCCGCATCCGCAACCGCTGCGAAGTGACGGGGCGTCCGCGCGCCTACTATCGCAAGCTCAAGCTTTCGCGTATCGCGCTTCGCGATCTGGGCAACAACGGCCAGATCCCGGGCCTGGTCAAGTCGAGCTGGTAAGGAGACACTGAGATGTCATTGAGCGATCCTCTCGGCGATATGCTGACCCGCATCCGCAACGCCTATGGCCGCAAGAAGTCGAGCGTCTCGACGCCGGCCTCGCGTCTGCGCGCCCGCGTCCTCGAAGTGCTGAAGTCGGAAGGCTACATCCGCGACTACAGCCAGACCGACTTCGAGAACGGCAAGTCGGAAATCGAGATCGAGCTGAAGTATTTCGATGGTGCTCCGGTCGTGCGCGAAATCGAGCGCGTCTCGAAGCCCGGCCGCCGCGTCTATGTCTCGGCCAAGTCGATCCCGCATGTCGCCAACGGCCTCGGCATCGCCATCCTTTCGACGCCGAAGGGCGTCATGGCTGACCACGAAGCGCGCGAGCAGAATGTCGGCGGCGAGATCCTCTGTCAGATCTTCTAAGGGTGAATGGTCAATGGTGAATAGTGAATGGTGAAACTGCACGGAACTCTGGCCGCGCCATTCACCATTTCACCATTCACCATTCACAGCAGTTAAGGAAAGAAGGAGACAACAATGTCTCGTATCGGAAAGAAACCCGTTTCGCTGCCGCAGGGCGTCTCTGCGACCGTCAACGGCCAGACCGTGACGGCCAAGGGCCCCAAGGGTGAGCTGAAGTTCGTGGTCAACGACGAAGTGCTGGTCAAGATGGAAGGCGCCGAGATCTCGGTCGAGCCGCGCGACCAGACCAAGACCGCCCGCGCCAAGTGGGGCATGTCGCGCACGCAGATCGTCAACATCCTGCAGGGCGTCAAGGACGGTTTCGAGAGGAAGCTCGAGATCACCGGCGTCGGCTATCGTGCAGCAATGCAGGGCAAGAACCTGCAACTGGCGCTCGGCTTCAGCCACGACGTGGTCTATGAGACGCCGCAGGGCATCACGATCTCCGTGCCGAAGCCGACCGAAATCACGATCTCCGGCATCGACAAGCAGCAGGTCGGCCAGGTCGCGGCCGAGATCCGCGAGTATCGCGGCCCCGAACCGTACAAGGGGAAGGGCGTGCGCTATGCCGACGAGCGGATTGTCCGCAAGGAAGGCAAGAAGAAGTAAGAGTTTTGAACGCCGCGGGGCGCGACCGCGGGAGGCTTGGCCTACCGCACACGGTTGCCCCCGTTTTCTGAAGGCAAGGAACAGACACTATGGCAAGCCCCAAAGAAACCACCCAGCGCCGTGCGCAGCGCGTGCGCCGCCAGCTCAAGAAGGTCGCCGGCGAGCGGCCGCGCCTTTCGGTGCACCGCACCTCGAAGCACATCTATGTCCAGGTCATCGACGACGCGAAGGGCCACACGCTGGCCGCAGCCTCGACCCTGGAAAAGGACCTCAAAGGCTCGTTGAAGACCGGCGCCGACAGCGCCGCTGCCGCCGCCGTCGGCAAGCTGATCGCCGAGCGCGCGTCGAAGGCCGGCGTCAAGGAGGTCGTCTTCGACCGTGGCGCGTACATCTATCACGGCCGCGTCAAGGCGCTGGCCGAGGCTGCCCGCGAGGGCGGTCTGAGCTTCTAATGCATGATCCCGAAAAGTTGCAGACTTTTCGGACAAGATCATGCAAAGGAGAAATTCACCGCCGGCGTCCCATAAGAGGCGCCGGCATTTCAGCAACCCGTGCTTCCGGAAAAGAACAAGGAACAGGATATGGCACAGGAACGTAGGGAAGGCGGCCGCGGCCGCGAGCGTGAGCGCGAAGAGCGTGACGACGGCATGGTGGACAAGCTTGTCCACATCAACCGTGTCGCCAAGGTGGTGAAGGGCGGCCGTCGCTTCGGCTTTGCCGCGCTCGTCGTCGTCGGCGACCAGAAGGGCCGCGTCGGCTTCGGCCACGGCAAGGCGCGAGAAGTGCCGGAGGCGATCCGCAAGGCGACCGAATCGGCCAAGCGCGACATGATCTTCGTGCCGCTGCGTTCGGGCCGCACGCTGCATCACGACGTCGAGGGCCGCTGGGGCGCCGGACGCGTTCTGCTGCGCGCCGCCAAGCAGGGTACCGGCATCATCGCGGGCGGCCCGATGCGCGCCGTCTTCGAGACGCTCGGCATGCACGATGTGGTCGCCAAGTCGATGGGTTCGTCGAACCCCTACAACATGGTTCGCGCCACCTTCGACGCGCTGAAGAGCCAGATGCATCCGAAGGATGTGGCTGCCGCGCGCGGCATCAAGTACTCGACCCTTCAGGCCCGCCGCGGCACCGCCGTCGCGGCTGAAGAATAGTCGACGCTGACGAGGGATTTCGACCATGGCCAAGAAAGCTACCAAGACTATCACCGTCGAGCAGATCGGTTCGCCGATCCGCCGGCCGAAGGAGCAGCGCGCGACGCTGGTCGGCCTCGGCCTCAATAAGATGCACAAGCGGCGCACGCTGGAAGACACCCCTTCGGTGCGCGGCATGATCGCCGCCGTCCAGCACCTCGTCCGCGTTGTGGACGAGGCCTGAACGGAAGCGCAGGAGAAGAAACATGAAACTCAACGATCTGCGTGACAAGGACGGCGCCACGCACTCCCGGAAGCGTCTCGGCCGCGGCATCGGCTCCGGCTCGGGCAAGACCGCCGGCCGCGGCGTCAAGGGCCAGAAGGCACGCTCTGGCGTTGCCATCAACGGCTTCGAGGGCGGCCAGATGCCGCTCTACCGGCGCTTGCCGAAGCGTGGCTTCAACAACCTGTTCGGCAAGAGCTTTACCGTCGTGTCGCTCGCCCGCATCCAGGCTGCTATCGACGCCAAGAAGCTCGACGCCAAGGCGACCGTGACGGCCGAGGCCCTGATCGCCGCCGGCGTCATCCGCCGCGCCAAGGACGGCGTGCGTGTCCTTTCCGACGGCGAGCTCAAGGCCAAGCTCTCCTTCGACGTCGCCGGCGCCTCCAAGGCGGCGATCGAGAAGATCGAGAAGGCCGGCGGTTCGGTGAAGCTGCCGGAAGCGGCCGCCGCCGAGTAACGGCGATTTGAAGCGCGGCCGGCGGGAATGACTTCGTTTTTTGCCGGCGAGCCGCGTTTCGGTCTGATCAATTGGGCGGCCGCGTCAACGCGGCCGCTTGCATGTTTACGGTCCGGAGCTTATCTCGTGAGCTTCGGTGACACGCGCCGCCTGAGCTGCGGGCATCGAGCGTGACCTAGCGGAGAATCAGGCATGGCTTCGGCTGCTGAACAACTAGCCTCCAATCTCAATTTTGCGGCCTTCGCCAAGGCCGAGGATCTGAAGAGGCGCATCTGGTTCACCATCGGCGCGCTGCTCGTCTACCGCCTCGGCACCTACATCCCGCTTCCCGGCATCAACCCCGACGCTTTCGCGCAGGCCTTCTCCTCGCAGAGCAAGGGCGTGCTCGGCATGTTCAACATGTTTGCCGGCGGCGCCGTGCAGCGCATGGCGATCTTCGCGCTCGGCATCATGCCCTACATCTCCGCCTCCATCATCATGCAGCTGATGACCTCGGTCATCCCGTCGCTGGAAGCGCTGAAGAAGGAAGGCGAGCAAGGCCGCAAGATCATCAACCAGTACACGCGTTACGGCACGGTGCTGCTTGCGCTGGTGCAGGCCTACGGCATTTCGGTCGGACTCGAGGGCGGCAACGGTATCGTCACCGATCCCGGCATGTTCTTCCGCATCTCGACCGTCGTCACGCTGGTCGGCGGCACCATGTTCCTGATGTGGCTCGGCGAGCAGATCACCGCGCGCGGCATCGGCAACGGCATTTCACTGATCATCTTCTCGGGCATCGTCGCCGGTCTGCCGCACGCCATTTCCGGCACGCTGGAACTCGGCCGCACCGGCGCGCTGTCCACGAGCCTCATTCTGGCGATCATCGTGCTCGCCGTTGTCGTCATCGGCGTCATCGTCTTCTTCGAGCGCGCCCAGCGCCGCCTGCTCATCCAGTATCCTAAGCGCCAGGTCGGCAACCGCATGTTCCAGGGCGACACCTCGCACCTGCCGCTGAAGCTCAACACCTCGGGCGTCATCCCGCCGATCTTCGCGTCCTCGCTGCTGCTTCTGCCGGCAACCGTCGCCGGCTTCTCGCAGACGACCAATCTGCCTGCCTGGGCGAGCACGGTTCTTGCGGCGCTTGGCCACGGACAGCCGCTCTACATGGCATTCTACGCGGCGATGATCATTTTCTTCGCCTTCTTCTACACGGCGATCGTCTTCAACCCGAAGGACACGGCCGACCAGCTCAAGAAGCATTCCGGCTTCATCCCGGGCTATAGGCCGGGGGAGCGGACCGCGGAGTATATCGACTATGTTCTGACGCGTATCACCGTCATCGGCGCCATCTACCTGGTGCTGGTGTGTCTCCTGCCTGAGTTCCTGATTTCGGCGACTGGCGTACCTTTCTACCTCGGTGGCACATCGCTTCTGATCGTGGTCAGTGTCACGCTCGACACGGTGGCGCAGATTCAGGGTCACCTGATCGCGCACCAGTATGAGGGCCTGATCAAGAAGTCGAAGTTGCGCGGGGGGAAGAGGAGCAGATGAGGCTGATATTGCTTGGGCCGCCAGGGGCGGGCAAGGGGACGCAAGCACAGAGACTGGTAGAAAAACACGGCATACCCCAGCTTTCCACGGGTGACATGCTGCGTGCCGCCGTTCAGGCCGGAACCGAGGTCGGCAAGCGGGCCAAGGCGGTGATGGACGCCGGCGAGCTGGTATCCGACGCGATCGTCAACGCGATCGTTGCCGAGCGAATCGACCAACCCGATTGCGCCAGGGGCTTCATCCTCGACGGATACCCGCGCACGCTGGTGCAGGCCGATGCCGTCGAAGCCATGCTTGCCGAGCGCAACATTGCGCTCGACAGCGTCATCGAGCTCGTCGTTGACGACAAGGCGCTTGTCGGGAGGATCGTCAAGCGGGCCGAGGATGCCAAGGCCGCCGGCCAGCCGGTGCGCAAGGACGACAACCCGGCGGTGTTCGAGGAACGGCTGCGCGAATATTACAAAAAGACGGCGCCGCTTACCGGCTATTATTACGCCAAAGGCAGGTTGAGGACCGTCGACGGCATGGCCAGCATCGACGCGGTGACCGCGGAGATCGAGAAGGTGCTCACGGCGCCGGTGAACTAGGCCGCTCCGACAAGCCAAGATTGTGCTTGACTGGAAGCAGCCATTGGGGTATGGCGGCCCGTCTTCCTGTCAGGCACGAAGTTTGCTTGCCCGCAAGGGCAGGGCAATCGTTTTGGAACCAGGAAACTCCCGCAAGGGCCGGCCTCCACCGGACGCGGGGCAACTTAGACAGCGCCGGCTCGTCCGGCCCAAATGGAGATGAGAGAACATGGCTCGTATAGCCGGCGTCAACATTCCGACCAACAAGCGCGTCGTCATTGCGCTTCAGTACATTCACGGCATCGGCAAGAAGTTTGCCCAGGAGATCGTCGACAAGGTCGGCATCCCGGCAGACCGCCGCGTCAACCAGCTGACCGACGCGGAAGTGCTGCAGATCCGCGAGACGATCGACCGCGACTACCAGGTCGAAGGCGACCTGCGCCGCGAAGTCTCGATGAACATCAAGCGGCTCATGGACCTCGGCTGCTACCGCGGCCTGCGTCACCGCCGCTCGCTGCCGGTCCGCGGCCAGCGCACGCATACCAATGCACGCACCCGCAAGGGCCCGGCCAAGGCGATCGCCGGCAAGAAGAAGTAATTGGTGAATGGCCAATGGTGAATGGTGAATGGCGCTTTGACCATTCGCCATTTCACCATTCACCATTCACTTCGAAGGTGGAGCCGCTGGCGTTACGGCGGTGTAGAGATCAACTGAAAGGACTACCATGGCCAAGGAAGCCGCTCGTGTTCGCCGTCGCGAACGCAAGAACATCTCGTCGGGCGTTGCCCACGTTAATTCGACCTTCAACAACACGATGATCACCATCACCGACGCGCAGGGCAATTCGATCGCCTGGTCGTCGGCCGGCGCCCAGGGCTTCAAGGGTTCGCGCAAGTCGACCCCGTTCGCCGCCCAGATGGCTGCCGAGGACGTTGCCAAGAAAGCCCAGGAACACGGCATGCGCATGCTCGAGGTCGAGGTCTGCGGCCCCGGCTCCGGCCGCGAATCGGCGCTGCGCGCCCTGCAGGCAGCCGGCTTCACCATCACCTCGATCCGCGACGTGACGCCGATCCCGCACAATGGCTGCCGCCCGCGCAAGAAGCGCCGCGTCTAATATTTGGACGCCGCGTGAGCGCCAAGGCGCTCCTCCGCGGCAATTCCAGGCTGCCCGCCACGATTGGATGGTGGCGGGTCAAAGGAAGGAAGACACCATGATCCAGAAAAACTGGCAGGAACTGATCAAGCCGAACAAGATCGAGTTCTCGTCGAAGAAGAAGACGCTGACCACGCTGGTCGCCGAGCCGCTCGAGCGCGGCTTCGGCCTCACGCTCGGCAACGCGCTGCGGCGCGTGCTTCTGTCTTCGCTGCGCGGCGCAGCCGTCACCGCCGTGCAGATCGACGGCGTGCTGCATGAGTTCTCGTCCATCGCCGGCGTGCGCGAGGACGTGACCGACATCGTGCTCAACATCAAGGAAATCGCCATCCGCATGGAAGGCGATGGTCCGAAGCGCATGGTCGTGCGCAAGCAGGGCCCGGGCGCCGTGCTTGCCGGTGACATCCAGACTGTCGGCGACGTCGAGATTCTCAACCCCGACCACGTGATCTGCACGCTGGACGAGGGCGCGGAGATCCGCATGGAGTTCACCGTCGACACCGGCAAGGGCTATGTGCCGGCTGAGCGCAACCGCGCCGAGGATGCGCCGATCGGTCTCATCCCGGTCGACAGCCTCTACTCGCCGGTCAAGAAGGTCTCTTACAAGGTCGAGAACACCCGCGAGGGCCAGGTTCTCGACTATGACAAGCTGACCATGACCATCGAGACCGACGGTTCGATCTCGGGTGAGGACGCGGTGGCTTTCGCGGCCCGCATCCTGCAAGACCAGCTCAGCCTGTTCGTCAACTTCGACGAGCCGCAGAAGGAGGTCGCCACCGAGGCCGTCACCGAGCTCGCCTTCAACCCGGCGCTGCTCAAGAAGGTCGACGAACTCGAGCTTTCGGTGCGTTCGGCCAACTGCCTGAAGAACGACAACATCGTCTATATCGGCGACCTCATCCAGAAGACCGAAGCCGAGATGCTGCGCACCCCGAACTTCGGTCGCAAGTCGCTGAACGAGATCAAGGAAGTGCTGGCGGCCATGGGCCTGCATCTCGGCATGGAAGTGCCGGACTGGCCGCCGGAAAACATCGAAGACCTCGCAAAACGTTACGAAGACCAATATTGAGCATGAATTCCAAGGATCGGCGGCTTGAGCCGCTCGATCCGACGGTCATGCGGAAAACCATCAGAGGCCGTGGCCTCTTGAACAAATGAAGAAGGAAAGAGCCATGCGCCACGGTTTTAAAGGCCGTCGCTTCGCCCGCAGCGTAAGCCACCGCAAGTCGATGTTCGCCAACCTCGCCGTGTCTCTGATCGAGCACGAGCAGATCGTCACCACCCTGCCGAAGGCGAAGGACCTGCGTCCGATCGTCGAGAAGCTGGTGACGCTCGGCAAGCGCGGCGACCTGCACGCCCGTCGCCAGGTCATCGCACAGATCGGCAATGAGGGCGTCGTCAAGCGCCTGTTCGAGACACTCGCTCCGCGCTACGCCAACCGCAACGGCGGCTACCTGCGCATCATGAAGGCGGGCTTCCGCAAGGGCGACAACGCTGCCATGGCGGTTATCGAGTTCGTCGACCGCGACACCTCGGCCAAGGGCGCCGCCGACCGCGCCCGCCTCGAGGCCGAAGGCGGCGACGAGGAAGCTGCGGCCGCATAAGGCCAGCGTTTTCAGCGAATGAATTCAAAGGGGCCTTCGGGCCCCTTTTTTGGTTCTGAGACCACCGAGCAGAGCGAGCGGATTTTCGTTCTCGTGCTCACGCTTTTGCGCGACAAGCATCGTATTTCCGTGCATTAGCCTTTCATTCTGCACAATCGTCGGGACAATGGCGCCTGATCTGGAGGATTCGGAATGCACCTCAAACGGCTGTTTCTTATTGCGGTTTGCACGCTTGCCGCTTTCGCCGCCGCTCCTAGCGTCAGACAGGCATTCGCGGAAGATGCCGCCAAGCCGGCCGACCCTGGCCTCTCCGACGTGCTGACCGATCTCTTGCATGGCGTCGAGGGCGAGAACTCCACCTCCGGGCCTGACAAGCGCGTTCCGTTCGGCCGCGAGGAAGTGCAGCTTTCCTTTGCGCCGCTGGTCAAGCAGACGGCGCCGGCCGTGGTCAATGTCTATGCCTCGCAGACCGCCAAGGTGACTTCGCCGTTCGAGGGCGACCCCTTCTTCGAGGAGTTCTTCGGCCGTGCGCAGCCGCGCGCGCAATCCTCGCTCGGCTCCGGCGTGCTGGTCGATCCGAGCGGCGTCATCGTCACCAACTACCATGTCATCAAGGATGCCGACGAGGTGAAGGTGGCGACGGCCGACGGGCGGGAGTTCAACTCAAAGGTCATGCTCAAGGACGAGACGCTCGATCTCGCCGTGCTCAAGATCTCGGCCGACAAGCCGTTCCCGGTGATAGCCATCGGCGATTCCGACGCGCTCGAGGTCGGCGACCTGGTGCTCGCCATCGGCAATCCTTTCGGCGTCGGCCAGACCACCACCAGCGGCATCGTTTCGGCGCTTGCCCGCAGCCACATCGGCGTTTCCGACTCCGGCTACTTCATCCAGACCGATGCCGCCATCAATCCCGGCAATTCCGGCGGCGCACTGATCAACATGGGCGGCCAGCTGGTCGGCATCAACACCGCGATCTACAGCCGCAGCGGCGGCTCGATCGGTATCGGTTTCGCCATTCCGTCGAACATGGTCAGGGCTTTCGCCGACGCCGCCAAGGCCGGCCTGGATTTCTTCGAGCGACCCTATATCGGCGCCGAGTTTGAAGCCGTGACACCGCAGATCGCGGAATCGCTCGGCATGGAAAAGCCGACCGGCGCGCTGGTCTCGTCGGTCGATGCCGCTGGACCGGCCGGCAAGGCGGGGCTCAAGCCCGGCGACGTCGTACTGTCGCTCAACAATACGCCGGTCGAAAGCATCGAGGCGCTGGATTACCGCATGGCGACGCTGTCGATCGGCACCAAGGCGACCTTCGCCGTACTGAGCAAGGGCCAGCAGGCAACGTTTGAGATTGCGCTGGAGCGCGCGCCGGAAGGCGCGAAGCCGAGCGAGGTCACGCTGCATGGCCGCAGTCCGTTCGCCGGCGCCAAGGTGGCAGAGCTTTCGCCGCGCCTTGCCCAGCGTCTCGGGCTGCGCACCGACCTGAAGGGGGTGACCGTGGTCGACATCAACCGCGATTCACCGGCCGCCGATTTCGGCTTCCAGCCGGGCGACATCGTGCGCGAAGTGAACGGCACGAGCATCGATAAGGCGGCGACGCTGGCACAGATTGCCCAGCAGGACACGCGGTGGTGGCGCTTTACCGTCGAACGCGGTGGGCAGATACTGCGCCAGGTGTTGCGTTACTGAGCAGGCTCTGGAAAAGGGGCCGCGTTCCAACCAAATAAAAGTGCATGGCCGATCTGTTCAGCGTCGATGAACCGGAGAAGGCGCCGCCCGGCCGGCCGCTGGCTGACCGCTTGCGCCCGAAGAACCTTGGCGAGGTCGTCGGCCAGGAGCACCTGACCGACCCCGATGGGGCGCTGACGCGGCTGATCAATTCCGGCACGCTCGGCTCAATGATCTTCTGGGGCCCGCCCGGCACCGGCAAGACGACGGTGGCACGGTTGCTCGCCGGCGAAACCTACCTTGTCTTCGAGCAGATATCGGCGGTGTTTTCCGGCGTCGCCGACCTGAAGAAAGTGTTCGAGGCAGCAAAACTGCGCCGGACCAATGGCCGTCAGACACTGCTTTTCGTCGACGAGATCCATCGTTTCAACCGCGCCCAGCAGGACGGTTTTTTGCCGGTCATGGAAGACGGCACCGTGGTGCTGGTCGGCGCCACGACGGAGAACCCATCCTTCGAGCTGAACGCGGCGCTTCTGTCCCGTGCGCGGGTCCTCGTCTTCCGCTCGCTGGACGAGGAGAGCATCGCCAAGCTGCTGGAGCGGGCCGAGTCGACCGAGGGCAGGGCGCTGCCGCTCGACGACGAGGCGCGGGCCATGCTGATCCGCATGAGCGATGGCGACGGCCGCGCCTCGCTGACGCTCGCCGAGGAAGTCTGGCGCGCCGCCAAGCCGGGCGAGGTGTTTGGGCCCGAAGGCCTGCAGCGCGTCATCCAGCGTCGCGCGCCGATCTACGACAAGGGCCAGGACGGCCATTACAACCTGATCTCGGCGCTGCATAAATCGGTGCGCGGCTCGGATCCGGACGCCGCGCTGTATTACCTCGCCCGCATGTTCGATGCCGGTGAGGATCCGCTCTATCTCGGCCGCCGGCTGGTGCGCATGGCGGTGGAAGATATCGGCCTTGCCGATCCGCAGGCGCTGGTCGTCGCCAATGCCGCGAAGGACGCCTACGACTATCTGGGCTCGCCCGAGGGCGAACTCGCCTTCGCCGAGGCCACCGTCTATCTCGCCACCGCGCCCAAGTCGAACGCCGTCTACACCGCCTTCAAGGCAGCGACTCAGGCGGCCAAGGAATTCGGCTCGCTGCTGCCGCCCAAGCACATCCTCAACGCGCCGACCAAGCTGATGAAGCAAGAGGATTACGGCGCCGGCTACCGCTACGACCACGACGAGCCGGATGCCTTTTCCGGCCAGGACTATTTTCCGGAAAAGATGGGCCGCCGCGCTTTCTACGATCCGCCCGAGCGCGGCTTCGAGCGCGAGGTCAAGAAGCGGCTGGAATACTGGGCAAAGCTGCGCAAAGAGCGGGAATAGCGGCCTCCGCGGCTCGGCGGGCCGGGCGCTTCGCGGCGAGGCTTCGTCGGCATGACATCAAGTCGAAATGCTGGCGCGATCGTGAGCGGGCAAACCTGTTCCAGATTGTGCCGCGTCCTGAAAAATCCTATTAAGGCGCACGGCTGGCGAGGGTCGCCGTGATTTGGCCCATGCGGAACAGGATCGCGCTTCCGCGCGAAAGACTATGACAAAGCAAACCCGTAAGACTCTTCGTCAGGCTGCCATCGCAGTCCCGCTTCTCGCGCTTGGCTTTTATTTTGTCCCGATCCTAACGACGATCTGGGTCGTTTGCGGTCTGATCGACGTGATGCGCAATGCAAACCGGGATCTGTCCTTGTTCCGCGGCTATTTCCTCGGCAACGGCATCTTCACCTGGCTGCTGTCACCGTTCAACCTTTTGGTCGACCTGCTTTGCTATCGGAACCCGGGCGTATGGAAGCTGGAGCAGTTCCCCCCAGACTATCAGCGCGAGGTCAACGAGGTTCTCGACGTCTTCAAGGCTCGCAAGGACGAGATCATCGCCGATATCGACGCCAATTTCGGCACCGGTCGGCGCGGCATGTATGTCTATCAGTGGTATGGCAAGCACAAGATCGATAACGTTGCGGAATTCAACAAAGACTTCAAATACATCAAGACCATCGCCGTCTCAGTCTTCAGAGGCAAGGAATCGACTTCCTGGCATTTCGGGCCGCTGCGGCTCAGCCTGCGCATCCTCTACAATCTGTTGCCGGTCAAGGCTGAGATTTTCGTCGAGTGCAACGGCGCCAGGAACTACTGGCACGACAACCCGCTTTACATTTTCGACGACACGCTGCTGCACCGTTCGGTGAATGAATATGACGGACGCCGCTATTGCGTGTTCATGGACATCATCCGTCCATCGCCATTCCCCGGCCTCATCGCCGGTCTTCTCGCCATCGTCTCGGTCAGCGTCGAGCGCATCAATTCTATGTTCTACAAGAACTGGAAGATGATCGGCTCGTCCAAGGCCAAGAAGGCCGCCGCAAACTGAAGCGTCCGCGCCCGCGGCTCCGCAACGCTCTTTGGCGCGATCTTTGTCCGTTGTTGGGTCTTTGGCTCGCAACCGCTCTGCCTTAGTGCTATGGCGCCGCTTTCAAACGGAAAAGCGTAACCATGGCAGGTGTCGAACAAATCACGGTGGAGGCTGGCGAAGCGGGCATGCGGCTCGACCGCTGGTTCAAGGTCCATTATCCGGGCCTCGGTTTCGGTCACCTGCAAAAGCTCTTGCGCTCGGGCCAGGTGCGTGTCGATGGCGGCCGGGCGAAGGCCGACACGCGCGTCGAGCCCGGGCAGACCGTGCGCATTCCGCCACTCGACGTCGACAAGAAGGGCGACGCCGCGCTCACCGGCCATTCGATCCGCAACCAGGGCGATGCCGATGTGCTGGCCAAGATGCTGCTGCACGAGGACCCAAAGGTCTTCGTCTTCAACAAGCCGGCGGGCCTGGCCGTCCAGGGCGGCTCAGGCGTCACGCGCAACGTCGACGACATGCTGGAGGCCTGGCGCAACCAGAAGGGCGAGAAGCCGCGCCTCGTCCACCGCCTCGACCGTGACACTTCCGGCGTGTTGGTCGTGGCCCGCACCCGCCTTGCCGCGATGAAGCTGTCGGAAGCGTTCCGGGCGCGCGAGACGAAGAAAACCTATTGGGCCTTGGTCAAGGGCGTGCCGCCGAAGCGCGAGGACAAGATCTCGACCTGGCTGGTCAAGGAGCCGACGCCGGACGGCGACCGCGTGCGCATCGCCAAGCATGGCGAGAAGGGCGCCGACCATGCCGTTTCCTACTACCGCGTCGTCGAGCAGGCGGCGCAGTCGCTGTCCTGGCTGGAAATGGAACCCTATACCGGCCGCACCCACCAGCTTCGAGTCCATGCAGCCCATATCGGCTCCCCGATCATCGGCGACCCGAAATATTTCGAGGCCGACACCAATTGGGAGTTTCCCGGCGGCATCCAGAACCGCCTTCATCTTCACGCGCGCCGCATCGTCATCCCGCATCCAGACCAGGGCATCATCGATGTTACCGCGCCAATGCCGCCGCACATGCGCCAGAGCTGGAACCTGCTCGGCTTCGATGAGCAGAGCGCGGGGGACGACAATTGAGCGGTGCTGCCGATACATTCGGCCGGCGCGACGCGGTCGACATGACTGCGGCCGCCATGATGGTCGGGCTGACGCTGTCCTGGGGCCTGAACTACGTCGCCGCCAAGGTCTCCTATGCCGGCTACGATCCGGTGTTCGTCTCGATTGCGCGCTCGATCGTTGGCGGGCTCTGCGTTCTCGGCTGGTGCCGGTTGCGCGGCATCAAGCTGTTTGAAGCGGATGGGACGCTGACCGCGGGTATTGTCGTCGGCGTGCTCTTCGGCGTCGAGTTCCTGTTTCTCTATATCGGACTGGAATACACGACCGTCGCCCGCAACACGCTCTTGGTCAACACCATGCCGTTCTGGGTCCTGATCGGCGGCCATTTTTTGCTCGGCGAGCGCATCAACGCGCGCAAGCTCGGAGGCCTTGTGCTTGCCTTCTGCGGCCTTCTGGCCGTGTTCTCCGACGGCATCTTCCGCGGCAATGACGCAACGCTGACGGGCGATCTGCTCAGTCTTGGCTCGGGCATTCTGTGGGCGTCGACCAGCATCGTCATCAAGCGATCGAAGCTGGTCGAGACCAGCGCGGAGAAGCTTCTGCTTTATCAACTGGCGGGCGCTGCCGTCGTCGGCGCCCTTGTGATGCCGTTCGCCGGCCCGCCGATCCGCGAAATCGCTGCATTGCCGACATTGGCATTGATGTTCCAGTCTTTCTATATTGTCGCGTTCACCTATGTTTTGTGGTTCTGGCTGCTCACGCGCTATCCGGCGGCAGGCCTGTCCAGCTTCGCCTTCCTGTCGCCGGTGTTCGGCGTTCTGTGCGGCGCCGTGCTTTTGGGCGAGCCGCTGACGATCAGGATTTTCCTGGCGCTCGGCCTGATCGCGGCCGGGCTGATCATCGTCAATCGGCCCTCCCGCAAGCAGGTCCCAGCGTAAGGAGTTCGAGATGCGCGACATCCTCAACGACCTCGAAGCGGGAAAGCAGCTTTCAGATCCCGATCCGGTGCGCCGCGCCCAGATCCAGATGAAGACGCCGCTGCCGAAGCGTTTCTACAAGGCGGTTTCGGTCGTGCCGGCCGAAAGCGGTTTTGCCGTCCATCTGGATGGCAAGCCGGTCCGCACGCCGGGAAAGGCGCCGCTGATTTTGCCGACCGAAAGAGCGGCGGCTTTGGTCGCTGACGAATTTTCCGCCCAGCGCGAGGTCATCGACCCTGTGACCATGCCGGTGATGCGCCTAGCCAACACGGCGATCGACGGTGTGGCCAGCGACCCGCAAGCGGTGCTGGAGGATGTCCTGCGTTTCGCGTCGTCGGACCTGCTCTGCTACCGCGCCGATGGCCCGCAAGGACTGGTCGATCGGCAAAACAGGCTCTGGGATCCGGTCCTCGACTGGGCGATGGCCAGCCTTGGCGCGCGCTTCAACCTTGCCGAAGGGGTCATCCATGTCGAGCAGCCGCGCGAGACGATCGCCGTCCTCGGCGCTCATCTTGCCCAGCGCGCCGAGCCGATGCGTCTGGCCGCGATCCATGTCATGACCTCGCTGACCGGCTCGGCGCTGCTGGCGCTTGCCGTCGACTTCGGCGAGCTCGACGGCGAGGAGGCCTGGGCCGCCGGCCATGTCGACGAGGACTGGCAGATCGAGCACTGGGGCCAGGATGCCGAAGCCGTCGCGCGCCGCTCCGCCCGCAAGCGCGACATGATGGCGGCAGTCAGCCTGCTTGAGGCGCTGAAAGCCTGAGCTTCGCTTTCGCATTGCATCTAATACGAAAGTCATAATCCCATCGTCGCGGTGCCTTTCGGGGGCGCTTTCTGCCATTTTTTCCCTCGTTGGCAGCGTTTTTTGAGTCCGCGTTCGGAGGAATTGCGGAAGGTGGCGCGCAGCCATCGAGGACAGACGGGATCCACGGGAGGATTATCAATGGCAATGGCATCGACTGCCGGCGGAAGAAGCCGCGGCATGACGCGGGAGGAAAAGAAGGTCATCTTCGCCTCCTCGCTCGGCACCGTTTTCGAATGGTATGATTTCTATCTTTACGGTTCGCTGGCCGCCTTCATCGGCGCGACCTTCTTCAGCCCGACGATCCCCGAGGCGACTCGCAACATCTTTGCGCTGCTGGCCTTCGCCGCCGGCTTCCTCGTCCGTCCCTTCGGCGCGCTTGTGTTCGGCCGCATCGGCGACCTCGTCGGCCGCAAATACACCTTCCTCGTCACCATGACGATCATGGGCCTGTCGACCTTCCTGGTCGGCCTGCTCCCCGGCTATGCCAGCTGGGGCATCGCGGCACCGGTGATCCTTATCGGGCTGCGCATGCTGCAGGGGCTGGCGCTGGGCGGCGAATATGGCGGTGCCGCGACCTATGTCGCCGAGCACGCGCCGGACGACCGCCGCGGCTTCTACACCTCCTGGATCCAGACGACGGCAACGCTCGGCCTGTTCCTGTCGCTGATCGTCATCCTGATCGTCCAGGGATCGCTCAGCAAGGAAACCTACGCTGCCTGGGGCTGGCGCATTCCCTTCATCGTCTCCTTCCTGCTGCTTGCCATCTCGATCTGGATCCGGCTGTCGCTTTCGGAGTCGCCGACCTTCCAGCGCATGAAGGAGGAGGGCAAGGGCTCCAAGGCGCCGCTGTCGGAAGCCTTCGGCCAGTGGAAGAACGCCAAGATCGCGCTTCTGGCGCTGCTCGGCCTCACCGCAGGCCAGGCCGTGATCTGGTACAACGGCCAGTTCTACGCGCTGTTCTTCCTGCAGAACGTGCTGAAGGTCGACGCGTGGTCGGTCAACGTCATGATCGCGATCGCGCTTGCCGTCGGCTCGATCTTCTTCGTCGTGTTCGGCTGGCTGTCCGACAAGATCGGCCGCAAGCCGATCATCATGGCTGGCCTTGCTCTGGGAATCGTCTGCACGTTCCCGCTGTTCAAGGCGCTGACCTGGGCCGCCAATCCGGCGCTGGCCACCGCACAGCAGAACACGCGCGCAACGGTGACCGCGGCACCCGGCGACTGCAGGTTCCAGTTCAATCCGGTCGGCACGGCGAAGTTCACGACCTCCTGCGATATCGCGACCTCGTTCCTGACCAAGAACTCGGTGCCTTACGACGTCGTTTCGACGGCAGCACCTGGCACGGCCGCCACGGTCAAGATCGGCAACGAGACGGTGCAATCCTATGACGCCGTCGTCGCCGGTGACCAAGCCAAGGCCAAGGACGCCGCCTTCCAGAAGGCAGTCAACATGTCGCTGCAGGATGGCGGTTATCCGCTGAAGCGCGCCGCGGCCAAAGTGCCGGACCAGAAGCTCGACGCCTTTGTCGCAGCCAATCCGGAACTGAAGCTCGATGCCGCGGCGATCCGCGGCGGCGAGAAGACGACCGTTGAGACCGACAAGGCGGTCGCCGACAAGCTGCTGACCAAGGAGGAAGCGGCCGGCGCGCCCGAGGTCACCGTCTACAACATCCCGGGCGGTGGTCCCTTTGCCATGGTCGCCGATCCGGCGGCGGTGAATTGGCCGGTGACAATCGGCATCCTGTTCATCCTGGTCGTGTTCGTGACCATGGTCTACGGGCCGATCGCCGCGATCCTGGTCGAGATGTTCCCGACCCGCATCCGCTATACCGGCATGTCGCTGCCTTACCATATCGGCAACGGCTGGTTCGGCGGCCTGCTGCCGGCAACGGTGTTCGCACTCAGCGCCTATAAGGGCGACATCTATTACGGCCTCTGGTACCCGGTGGTGATCGCCGCGATGTCACTCATCATCGGCATGATCTTCGTCAGGGATACGCTGGGCACCGACCTCCACGCCAAGCAGTAGCCGATCCTCGGCAAATGAAGAGCCCGGCGCGAGCGATCGCGCCGGGCTTTTCTTGTGTCGGACTGGAAAGAATTGGTCAGCTCTTGCGCTGCTGGCTTTCTTCCTCGATTGCCGCCTCATGGTACCAGCCGTCGAAATCGGCGTGCGTATTGCGTAACGAGGCAAGCTCTGCCGCGAATTTGGCCTTTGCGCCTAAATTTGAGGCAGACGCCCGGCCTGCAAGCGGGAATATCAGGATCTTTGCCGACGGACGGGACGTGATGACTTCCATTGGCGGCCTCCTACTGCTTCAGGAGCAAATCGATTCCAATCTGTTCCCAAGATAGGTTCTGCGATTCATTTAGGCAATATGCCCACAAACAGATCACTCGTTGCTCAAGATTTATGCAGAAGGCGCGCCTGACCGATCGCCGCGCATTGCGGCGTAGGCTTAGCAAAATCAACGCTTTGCCATGACCATTTTGCCGCAGCCTGGACGGGCAGAGTGGCATACGAATTGCATTTTAGCGCCCGGCAGGCCGGCTCGCTCCGGCCATGCGTTGATGCCGCCACGGCGTCCAACCAACGAGAGGCACTGGAATGACCAAATACAAACTCGAGTACATCTGGCTCGACGGCTACACCCCGACCCCCAATCTGCGCGGCAAGACCCAGATCAAGGAGTTTGCCGAGTTCCCGACGCTCGAGCAGCTGCCGCTGTGGGGCTTCGACGGCTCTTCCACGAACCAGGCCGAAGGCCGCAGCTCCGACTGCGTGCTGAAGCCGGTGGCGCTCTATCCGGATCCGGCGCGCACCAACGGCGTTCTCGTCATGTGCGAAGTCATGATGCCCGATGGCGTCACCCCGCATGCATCGAACAGCCGCGCGACCATCCTCGACGACGAGGACGCCTGGTTCGGCTTCGAGCAGGAGTATTTCTTCTACAAGGATGGCCGCCCGCTCGGCTTCCCCGAGAGCGGCTATCCGGCGCCGCAGGGCCCGTACTACACCGGCGTCGGCTACAAGAATGTCGGCGATGTGGCGCGTCAGATCGTCGAGGAGCATCTCGACCTCTGCCTCGCCGCCGGCATCAACCATGAAGGCATCAACGCCGAAGTGGCCAAGGGCCAGTGGGAGTTCCAGATCTTCGGCAAGGGCTCCAAGAAGGCCGCCGACCAGATCTGGATGGCGCGCTACCTGCTGCTGCGCCTCACCGAAAAGTACGGCATCGACATCGAGTTCCACTGCAAGCCGCTTGGCGACACCGACTGGAACGGCTCGGGCATGCACTGCAACTTCTCGACCAAGTACATGCGCGAAGTCGGCGGCAAGGCCTATTTCGAGGCGCTGATGGCCCAGTTCGAAAAGAACCTGATGGATCACATCGCCGTCTATGGTCCGGACAACGACAAGCGCCTGACCGGCAAGCATGAGACCGCGCCGTGGAACAAGTTCAGCTACGGCGTTGCCGACCGCGGCGCCTCGATCCGCGTGCCGCACTCCTTCATCAAGAACGACTACAAGGGTTATCTGGAAGACCGCCGCCCGAACTCGCAGGGCGACCCCTACCAGATCGCCTCGCAGGTCCTGAAGACGATCTCGCAGGTCTCGACCGACGCGAAGGTCTCGGCTGCGGCGTGATGCTTTTACGGCGCGGGACCGCAGTCCGCGCCAGACCATCGAACATTAAAGCCCCGGCGAATGCCGGGGCTCAGACTGCTGACAAACCCCTGGCGTTTGCTGGGGGTTTTTGATTCACTGGGTCATGTTGAAGCGACCCGCCCCCGA
>NZ_NSGF01000039.1 GCF_002294995.1 Mesorhizobium sp. WSM3860
GCCTGTCCGAAAGGACGACCAGGATCCACTCGGTCTCCTTCCCACTTCAACCATACACCGGAACCAACACACAGGATTCCAGGGTCTGCGCGTGTCGCTTCGCTCCTTGCTCCGCCCTGGAATGACGACGGCACGCATGCTTTGGCTAATCGCGAACGTTCGTCAGCACGTCGTACGCCCATAACGCTCCGGCCGACCGACCCTCACCACCCGTGAATCAAATTTGCCGATCAGGCGAAAACTATTCGGTTGCGGTGAACGCGCGCCGTGCCTACGATTTGAAACAAGGCGTGAGGACGAAGGCAGGATGCAGCAACCCGGCCGGGCCGCAGAGATCAAGGCGAACGGGATAGGCAAGAGCTTCGGCTCGTTCCGGGCGCTGGACAATCTCACGCTCGATATCGGCCGCGGCGAGTTCCTGACGCTGCTTGGGCCATCCGGCTCCGGCAAGACCACCTTCCTGATGATCCTCGCCGGCTTCGTGCAGCCGAGCGAAGGCAGGCTCTTCAGCGACGGCACCGACATTACCGACCGGCCGGCCGAACAGCGCGCCGCTGGCATGGTGTTCCAAGGCTATGCTTTGTTCCCGCATATGAGCGTGGAACAGAACATCGCCTTTCCGCTCAAGGTGCGCAAGAAGTCCGCTTCCGAGATCAAAAGCCGTGTCGCCGAGATGGTCGAGCGGGTCGGTCTCAAAGGCCACGAGAAGAAATTGCCGGCGCAGCTTTCCGGCGGCCAGCAGCAGCGCGTGGCGCTCGCCCGCGCCCTGGTGTTCGAGCCGGGCGTGCTGCTTCTCGACGAGCCGTTCTCGGCGCTGGACAAGAGCCTGCGCGGCCAGATGCAGGCCGAGATGAAGCGATTGCACCAGGAGACCGGCACCACCTTTGTCTTCGTCACTCACGACCAGAGCGAGGCGCTGGCGCTTTCCTCGCGCGTCGCCATCTTCAACCACGGCAAGCTTTTGCAGGTCGGCAGGCCGGACGAGGTCTATGACCGGCCGGCCAACCGCTTCGTTGCCGAGTTTCTGGGCGAGATCAACATGCTGCCGGTGAAGGGCGTCAAGCCCGCCGATAATGGCGCCACCGGCGTTTGCGAAGATCGGGCGGTCAACATGCGCTGCAAAGCAGAGAAGGTCCGCGGCGACGCTATCCTGGCGATCCGGCCGGAACACATGTCGATCGCGCCGGAGGCGGCGGCCGGCGAAAACGGCATTGCCGCCACTGCTGTCGCTTCGACCTATCTGGGTGCGGCGACCAAGCTCGACCTGACCACGCGCCAGGGTGCGAAGGTCACCGTCTCGGTGCCGAACGAGGTGGCCGCGGCAGCTTTGAGCAAGGGCAATTCCGTCTGGCTGACCTGGCCGGCGGAAAAGGGCTTCCTCCTGCCGGACGGAGGACAATGAGCACCGAAGCGGCGTGAATTCGCCGCGCCGGTTTCCGGATCAGATCAATCAAAACAAGGGGAACTGACATGAACGAGAGCAAGAAACAGACCATCGACTCCCTCGCAGAGAGGGCAAAACGCGGCGAGATCTCGCGCCGGCAGTTCGCGCAGCTTGCGGGCCTCGTGCTCGCCGGCACGCCGATGCTGCTGCGCTCGACCCATGCTCAAGCCGAGACCAAGGGGCTGGTGCTGGTGAATTGGGGCGGCGACGCCATCACCGCTTACGACGCCGCCTACGGCCAAGCCTTCACCAAGGACACCGGCATCCCGGTGAAGATGGACGGCTCGGGCCCGACCGAGGGCGCGATCGCAGCGCAGTTCAAGAGCGGCGCGCCGACCTGGGACCTGGTCGACGTCGATCCGTTCTCGGCCATTACGCTGGGTGGCCAGGGCATGCTCGAGCCGATCGACTACAAGATCGTCGACAAGAGCAAGATGCGGCCGGGCTTCGGCTGGGAATTTGCCGCGTCAACCTATTTCTTCTCCTATGTGATCGCCTACGACTCGCAGAAATTCGGCTCCAATGCGCCGACCGGCATGGCCGACTTCTTCGACGTGAAGAAATTCCCAGGCAAGCGCTCGCTCTACAAATGGGGTGTGTCGAGCTGGGAAGCCGCCCTGCTCGCCGACGGTGTGGCGCCCGCCTCGCTCTATCCGCTCGACCTCAAACGCGCGCATGACAAGATCGCCGCCTTCAAGGAAAACGTCGTCTCCTATTGGGGCGGCGGCGCCGAAAGCCAGAGCGTGCTGCTCAACGGCGAGGCTTCCATGGCGATCGTCTGGTCGACGCGCGCCTCGCTGATCGAGCAGGACTCGGGTGGCCAGATCAAGTTCATCTGGGACCAGGGCCTGATCTCGCCCGGCGCGCTCGCGGTGCTGAAGAACAACCCCGGCGGCAAGGAAGCTGCGATGAAGTTCATCGCCAGCACGCAGGATCCGCAGAAGGAACTGGTGATGTTCGACAAGCTGGGCCAGGGTCCGGCCAACCCGGCCGCCGACGCGCTGATCCCGGCCGACAAGAAGCGCATCAACCCGGTCGATCCGGAAAACATGAAGAAGCAGATCCCGCTCGACATGGAATGGTACGCCAAGAACTACGGCGCGGCGCTCGACGAATACACCAAGATCATCTCGGCCTGACCAGGCGGGATGCTGAACTGACATGAGGGGCACCCTCTCCGACAGGACGGGCGCGGCGCTGTTGATGGCGCCGCTGCTCCTGTTCCTCGTCCTTGCCTATGCCTGGCCGTTCCTCGGCGTGGTGAAGTGGAGCTTCACCCTGCCGACGCCGGGGCTCGGCCAGTATGGCGCGTTGGTCAGCGACCCGCTGGTGCAGTCGGTGTTCATCCGCACGCTGCGCATCGCGGCGATCGTCACGATTGTTTCCGTCACCGCCGCCTATGCGATCACGGTCGTGTGGGTGCGCGGCAGCCCAGTGCAGCGCGTGCTTGCCGAGTTCTGCATTCTGGTGCCGTTCTGGATCTCGGTGCTGACGCGCGCCTTCGGCTGGGTGGCGCTGTTGTCCAACCGTGGCCTGATCAACACCTGGCTGCAGTCGATCGGCTTCATCTCCGAGCCGCTCACGCTCGTCCGCAACGAGTTCGGCGTCATCGTCGGCATGTCGCATTTCCTCATCCCCTTCGCGGTATTTCCGCTGGCGTCGGCCATGCGCAGCCTCGACGAGCGCGTGCTGCTCGCGGCGCGCGGCCTTGGCTCCAGCCGCATGCGCACCTTCTGGACGGTGTTCGTGCCGATGACACGCTCGGGCATCATCGGCTCGGCGATGATCACCTTCGTCTTCTCGCTGGGCTTCTTCGTCACGCCGGCGATCCTCGGCGGCGGCCGCAGCGTGATGATCGCCGAACTCATCTATCTGCGCATCTTCCAGAGCCCGGACTGGGGCCTGGGCGCGGCGATCAGCGTCGTGCTGGTGGTGTTCGTCGGCGCGCTGATGGCGCTCTTGTTCCGCTACGTCAAACCAAAGCAATTGGTGTAGCGAGATGCCCACCTACCGCCCCGGTCCCGTCTCGCTCATCCTCGCAGTGCTGGTGGCGCTGTTCCTGCTTATGCCGTTGCTCGCCGTCATCCCGGTGTCGCTGACGCCGAGCCGAATGCTGACCATGCCGACCGGCGAACTGTCGCTGCGCCACTACCGTTCGCTGATCGAGGATCCGCGCTGGCTGGAGTCCATCCTGCTCTCGATCCGCATCGGTGTGGTCAGCAGCGCGCTTTCCACGGCGCTCGCGCTCACCTTCAGCCTCGGCGTGTGGATGTTCCAGCCGCGCTTCACCGCCGCCCTGGTCGGCTTCGTGCTTTTGCCGATGGTGGTGCCGCCGGTGGTCTCGGCGGTGACGCTCTATTTCCTGCTCACTTCGGTCTCCGGCATCTCGTCCTTCTTCGGTTACGACACCTGGCTGGGTGTCGCGATGGCACATTCGGTGATGACGGTGCCCTTCGCCACCGTTCTGATCCTGGTCTCGCTCAGCCAGCTCGATCGGCGCATCGACCTCGCCGCACGAGGCCTGGGCGCCAGCGTGTGGGAGCGCGCGACGCGCGTCATCATGCCCAACATCAAGTTCGGCATCGTTACCGCGGCGCTCCTCTCCTTCGTGCTCTCCTGGGAAGAGATCGGCGTGACCTTGTTCATCACCTCGGTGAACGCTATCACGCTGCCGCGCCTGATGTGGATGGGCCTGCGCGACAACATCGATCCGGCGATCGCCGCGCTCTCGGTGATCCTGATCATCATCACCGTGCTGGTGCTTGCCGTGCGGAGCGTGATTACACGCCGGCAAGCCGCACCGTAAAGGCTGTCCCAAAACGAAAGAGGCCCGCCGGGAGCGACGAGCCTCTTACGGTGCCAAAGTGGAAGTTTGGCCCGTGGTGATCCGGGGGTGTGGATCACGCAAAGTCTTAGCCGCCCGAAGTCCGGCGCGCGATTTACAAATCCGTAAACTTCGGCCCGCCAGGAGCGAGCGGCGGCGGCAGAAAGAGACGCAATATCACGGCCTTGCGAGCATCCGCGACCACGTCGGCGCAGCATCTTCAATCAAAAGTGATGGGCAGGCCGGCGAAGCCGGATCGGCGACGACGGCCAGCCCGTAAGGACGTGACGAAATCCGGCCGCTACCGATTTCCCGGCAGCAGCATTCTGGCCAGGATCGCGTCCCGGCAATGAAGTGATGATAAAGCGCGGCCAGGGCATGTATGCCGGCCACGATCAATATGCCGTTCGCGCAGAGCTCGTGAAGCTCGCGAAGGGTCGGTGCGGTCGCCCTGTCCGCCGCAAACGGAGCCGATATGGCGGAGAGAGGCCGAAATGGTCTGGCCAAACAACAGGCAAACAGTGAAAGCAGATACCAGCGCCGCGCGACGCGCGTTGCCATCCTATTTGCATCCGCGCCTTCAGCGGGCGCGCCGCGCAGGCGAAGGCCGCTCGCCCCCGCCTGCGTCGGAGCCGTTCAGGCGGCCTGCGGCGGCCGCATTCTTTCGACCAGAGCCTGCCGGGCCGGGCCGGCGAGCGGCCTGTCCATGGTCAGCAGCCCGTCGAGCAGAACGAGGAGCTCGCGCGCTGCGGACGACTTGCAGGAATAATAGACCATCTGGCGGTCGCGGCGGGTATCGACCAGGCCAAACCTGCGCAGTTTGGCCAGATGCTGGGAGAGTGCGGACTGGCTGAGTTCGACCTTGTCGGCGAGCGCGCCGACAGACAATTCGCCCTCGGCCAGGTAGTTCATGATGAGCAGACGCTTCTCGTTGCCCATCACCGCAAGAAAGGCTGCCGCGCTTTCTGCGTTGGCGGTAAGTTTCTTGGTCACCATCGGTTTCCCCATGTTCATGCTCTTCCGAGGCCACGGGGGCAATGGCTTCAGAATTCCAGAGCATTTGATGGGCCTGCTCCGACACGCAATCGGAACCTGCCCTGCTTCTTTGTTCGACCAGAACCCTCCGTAACCCGGTTGCCACCACGTCGGGATCTTGGTCTCGGACAGCCTGCGCCGCGTTGTTGCGCGACGCAAGTTGGCGCAGACTCGGAATAATTCCGCGCCGCTAATGAGTATCAGCGCTTCGTCCTTTCAGCAAGATAGCGAAGCTGGCCCAGTCTCCGGCATGCCTTCGAGCAGACAACGAGACGAAAACCTGACCGGCCGGGCGCCACGAAAGACGCACGTTGTCGACGTTCCTTGAGGACTCACCCTCGTTTCCGAACCCGTGCTAATGTTTAGCCGGGGAGCAAGGGGGACATGAGCTGGAGGAAGAAGCCCGTGTCCAACATGTCGCGAAACACATTCACGCCCGCCGAGACGGCCCTGTTGGGGCGTGTCTTCGAGAGCGGCCGCACCGATGGAGAAACCGAAGAGCAGAAGGAGGCGCGCGCCTCGCGCATCATCGCCAATTACATGGCCGGCATCACCGATGAGGCGGAACTCATCGAACTGTCCCGCAAGCCGCTCGGAAGATAGGCGGAAGCCATGCCTTACCGGCGTGCTGCTCACATCCTGTTGAAATATCGGGATGAAACTTGCCGCGCGGTGGCGCGTTTATCATCCGCTCACAACGCATCAGGGGTTTCGCGATGATCCAGGGATGGTTTTCCAGGCCGGTCGAAGTCGCCGTCGGCGTGGCAGGCTCGATCCGACACATTTCCAACGCCCAGCAGGCTGTGGAACTGCTGACGGGCCAATGGCGCGACGCCGGCAGCGCGCAGCATGGCGCGGCGCTGCGCGCCTGCCGCCGGGCAATGAGCGGCGACGTTCCGGCAGACAATGCCAGGGACGCCTTCATCAGCGCAGCGCGCGAAGCGCATGTGCTGGTCGAATAGTGCCAACGCGGCCCTTGATGACCTGTCTTCAGTAACAAGAGCCACACGATGCGCGAATTGACCGGACGCTTCCGCGCCGGCAGAAACCGCTGCTTGCTCTCCGCTTCGGTGTGCAGCTGCGCTCAGCCTCCTCATAGGGCCCGAAAGCGGTCGCCATCAGCGTGGCGACGGTCATGGTGGGTGCGAGCACAGCAATCACAATAGAAGTCTTCCCGCGTTCATCCGCCTGTCGACTCCGATCTCGCCGCGGGCGACAGCGCGGCCAGTGGCGTTGTCACAATGTTTTTGCGGGCGCGCCGGATCAATGAATCCGCTGCGTGAGCCGACCCGGCCGGCCGATCGCCGATCTCAAAAAATTCTCCGGAACATTATCGGCAGTGTTTGGTTAATGCGCGGGTCCCCCGATCATCCCGGGCCCGCATCCCAACAGGCGCCTGCCGGCGCCGTTGCTTAGCAAAAGACCAACATACGAACGGAGCATGTGATGAACGACGTCTGGTTTTCCGAGCCGGTCGTGATCGATTTCGAACCAAGCGGACATCGCAAAGTCTCAAGCTGCTTCGAGGCAGTCGAATGCCTCGACCTGCGCTGGCCAAGGCGGGCGCGCGACCGCGCCTGGCGGTCGGCAAGCCGCGTCTGCCGCGACGCGCTAGACGGCTTGAGAAGTCCCGCCGAAGCCCGCAAAACCCTGCGCAGGGCGGCGAAGGCTGCCGGCCTGCTGGCCTGAAGCGCATCGCGATCCCGGGCGGAAAAACCGCCACCCGGATCGTCTCGAATTACCGCCAGGGATTTGCTCCCGGCGGCCCGTAAGCCAGAAACTTCGGAACATTGCAGCCGCCGACCTGTTACTTCCCCGTAGTCTCCTGACTACAGGGTTCCAGACCCAAGCCGAGCCCGTTCCGGCTTCCCATCGCCGGGGCGGGCTTGATTTTATCGGAATTTCGCCTGCGGGGTCCATTAGAGCGGTTCAGCGTCTAACAGAATCGCTGAACCGCTCTAAGCATTTGTTTTTTGGCAATTCCGGACGGAAAACCGCTACACACTTTTCCTGGAATTGCTCGAGCCCGCGGCGAGAAAAGCGGCGGCCGACGTATACTCGAGAGCGTTCAGAGCGCGTCTCGTGGGCACATGAAAACGTCGGCCGCCGGGCTTCGGAGCCTCTTGCAAGGCCTCTCCATTTCGGCGAGTGGGACTGCGCCTTCAAGGCAAAGTCAGGGCCGTGGTGAACGGGAGGTTACTATCCACAGGGGGCAAATCCGCGAAGATCAGCCAAACCCGCCGAGCACCTCCGGGAATTGCACGGCCATCGCGCCCTCTTCCGCTTGCCTTGCGTAGATCTGGTGCATTTTCGCCGCGTCGTAGCGCGCGCGGCGGCGATGCACGTCGTTACCGAAGAGACCGCCGACGGCATCGAAGCGCCGGAGGAAGCGTTTCGTTATCCCGCGCTCGAACGGCAGCCGCTGCCCGAAGGGCTTTTTCCAAGGCGTATCCTTTGCCAGATCGCGCCAAATCTTGAGCGCTTCAAGCTCGACTCCAATCTGGCTGCCCCAAGGCTTGCCGCCCGCGAAATGCCGTGCATAGGCCTGAGAAAACCGATAGTCCCGGGCGCCGTTCGACATCAGATTCCAGTTCGGATGCATCGTCTGCCATTTGCCCTCGAAGGCGACATTGAGTGCGTTCTGGTCGTTCATTTTTCGACGAATGGCGGTCTGGCGCGTCCGCTCCAGCAGGCCTTCCACGCGCACAGCATCCATGTCGAAGACCACCACGCCGGAATTGAAGTATGGCGCGCCCGGCTGCATCCTGAAGGTTTTGCGATAAGACGGCCGGAAGTACATGTAATCGTCGTGGGCCGCGAGCAGCGGCGCGCCGAGTTCCTGGCAGGCCAAGTCGTTGATGTCGCGATTGAACAGGACATCACAATCGGTGTAGGCGATCCGGCCATAGCCGTCGAATTGCGGCAGCAGGTCCGCGAAGAGGCGGACATAGGCGGCGATGCTGTAGGTACCGAAGCGGAAGCCAACGCGTTCCATGAAGTCGGACACGTCGAGCAACGTCACTCTGTCGCCAAGCAACCGCCTCGCGACTTGGATATCACTCTCATCAGCCTTCACATAGAGAATGAAGCCATCAATTGGCGCGGAAACATCCAATATCCGCCGCGCTGCCAGGCATGCATAGGGAAAATACTTGCTATCCGCGGCCAAGAAGTAGCATGGGCGCTGCAAGCCTACCTCCGTGATATCTAGCTTCGTTCCAAGGGTCTTTTGAAATCGTTCGTGAATATCCGGCTGAGCCACCAAATGTTTATACCAGCCGCACTACGCTGAGGCGGTGCATGCCACAAAATGCCTGTCGATGAAAGCCTCGATGGGGCCGGTGAGCGTGCCGGCTTCTTTTTTGATCTTATCGTCGTCCCATTCCCACCACCGGATTGCCAGCAACTTCGAAATTATATCCTCAGAGAAACGATATCTGATCAGTCGGGCCGGAGAGCCCCCAACGATCGCATAAGGCGCCACGTCCTTGGTGACCACGGCCCCGGTGCCGACTACTGCGCCGTCGCCGATCGTCACCCCGGGCAATATTATGGCGCCGTGGCCAATCCAAACGTCATTGCCAATCGTGACGCCGCTCGGTCTGCCGCCATTTCGGACGGGATCGGATTGCTGCAGCATCCGGCTGTGGATCGGAAATGTCGTGGCGCGATCGGTCAAATGCTGGCCGGAGCACATGAAAAGCACGTCACCCGCGATCGAGCAGAAAGCCCCGATTGTCAGCGGGGCCTCCTTCGAGGGAAAAAAGACCTTCCGCCTTGACAAGCCATAAGTGTGGCGTCCCACCGTCACGTGTTCCGGCAGTTTCGACCGAGCGTTCCTCAACCAGTTGGATAATACGGACATTCTGAAGCCCCGCCCTCCAGCACCATAACGACATAGCCGCAGATGGGCCAAATCCACAAGCTCGGGAATTTCACAAGTCGGGCGAGTGGTCTTCAGTTTGAGACCAGATTACCGAAGACTTTGGTCGCCGCATTTTTTTCGTCTGTTGGTGTTGTGTTTTGCGGTGGATAGGATCCGCGAGAGTTGATAGTGGAACGAACCGCCCCTTCGACTTAACAGAATGACGATTTGACTGAATGAATGACGTCTTTGGTTACATCGCCTATGGCGATAACGAGCTTTATCACCTCGGCGCGCTTCTCAGCGCACTCAAGCTTTTGCACCATAGCCCGAAAGCCAGGATTATCGTGGCAACTGACAAGCCGGCATTCTTTCGCGGATACCCGCTTGAGACGATACTTGTGAGCGCCGAGAAGAAGGAGGAGCTATCCTTCGATTGGCGCTATCATTTCGGCATCAAGGCTGGGGGCCTTATCGAGCTTTTGAGGCGCGCTGACCGATTGCTTTTCATGGACACGGATATGTACCCGGTCGGAGACCTGTCCCGAGCCTTCGGGGCTATTAGGCCCGGCCATTCAATCATGCGTCTTTGCGAGGGGCCGCACGCGTGGTGCCCGCGGCTGGGGGGCAAAGGTGTTCAGGTCGGCGACTATGTTGTGACCGGCCATGAGCCGATGTGGAATAGCGGCGTCCTCGGTGTGCACCGCGACAACCTTCCTGCCCTGCTCGATGCCTATCCTCCGATGCTCGCCGTTCATGAGATTGCGAAGATAGATGCTGCTGAGCAGTTCTGCATTGGCATCGCCTTATCCCAAGATGGCCGAACCATCGGCCCGCATCGCCTGAAAATCAGGAACTACAACACGCGGGGCAAAAAGCTGTTCGCCGGGCCGCGCGTTCGTCGATTCTTCGATGTCTACGGCGACACGCCAGTTGCCCAGCAAATCGCAAAAGCCGCTCGATACCGCCTTTGGCGAACGCCCGTAGACTTATGGCACCAGCGACGCATGTGGTCGCGTTGATCTTGGTTCCCACGCAGGCTGTCGATCAAGCACGTCAGTCAGTCGACCCCGCCGCCGACCAAGCCCGCCCCCTCGGCCGCAAGGGCATTCGCGAGAACGAAAGGGTTGAAAAGTTGGAACTCGACCAGAAATCGAGTTGGATCTCTTGAGCCGCGAAACTTCTAAGTGCTTGATTTTATGGCGATCCCGGCAGGATTCGAACCTGCGACCATCGGCTTAGAAGGCCGGTGCTCTATCCAGCTGAGCTACGGGACCGCTGGCCGGCTGGGGCCGGCTGATGCCACTCATGCCGAGGAACGCTCGACCAAAGGGTTAATGCGTCCAGGGCGTCCTGCGGTCATAGCGGAAATTGTCCGAATAGGAAATCTGCCGGCGCTTCGGCTCCTTCGGCTCCTCGACGCGATAGGCAATGCCCTGCTTCTCGGCATAAGCGACCGCCTCTTCCCTGGTATCGAAGGTGAGCCGCACCTGGCTCAGCATATCGCCGGACGAGGTGTAACCCATCAGCGGATCAATCTTCTTGCGCTGGGCTGGATCGAATTCCAGCACCCAGTGGCCGGTCTTGGCCTTGCCGGACTGCATCGCGGTTTTGGCTGGGCTGAAAATGCGCGCGGACATGACCACCTCTCTGCCGCCCGAAGACCGGGCACCCATTTCGCGACGCGCGCCCGAAGGCCGGATTGAAACCTTCGGCCGCGCACCAGCCCGTCAATACTGTGCAACGGCCCCGGCGGCAAGGCCGTACGCAGCCACGGCCCGGCAAGCGGCGGGCGGAACCTCGCGCCAGCCCGGACATTAACCGAAAAGAGAGGCGACCAGCACAGCCGCTCCGACCATTGGTCCGAGGCTGCGAGGCCGGCATGTGCTCCTTCGCGTCGCCATCCCCGTCAACAAGCCCGGACAGTCCGCCATGACCATGACAACCGAACATCCCGTCCTGCAACTGGCCGTGCTTGTCGGCAGTCTGCGCGCCCAATCCTACAGCCGCAAGATCGCCAAGGCGCTGGCGGCCCGCGCGCCGGATTCGCTGCGTTGCCGCTTCATCGAGATCGGCGAACTGCCTTTGTACAATGAAGATCTCGACGGCGAGACGCCGCCCGCCGCATGGTCGGCCTTCCGCGCCGCCATCGGGGAATGCGACGCGGTGCTGTTCGTGACGCCGGAATACAACCGATCGATCCCCGGCTGCCTGAAGAACGCGCTCGACGTCGGCTCACGTCCCTCTGGCAAGAGCGTCTTCAAGGGCCTGCCCGCCGGCGTCGTCGGCGTCAGCCCGGGCAAGATCGGCGCCTTCGGTTCCAGCCAGGCGCTCAGGCAGACCTTCGTCTTCCTGGACATGCCGGTGATGCAGCAGCCGGAGGCCTATATCGGAAATGTCGCCGAGCTGCTCGACGACAGCGGCGCGGTTAAGAACAGCGAAACGGCCGCCTTCCTGAAAGACTTCATCGAGGCGCTGGAGACGTGGATCAGAACGGTGCGGCCAGGCGGCTCGTCCTTCGACGCCTTCATGAAGCAGCGCGAGAAGATCGCCGAGGACTATGTCAACGGCAATGCTACATCATTGAAGGCAATCGTGACGCATAGCGAGCCGGCCACCTTCTTTTCGCCGCGCGGCGACCATCTCGAAGGCGCCGATGCCGTTGCCGGCCGATACGAGCGCGACGCCGCCAGCTTCCACGAAGGCGGCAGCACCGACATCGAGGTGCTGCAGGCCTCCGCGAGCGGCGATCTCGCCTTCTGGACCGGGCTGCAGCATGCGAAGGCGCGCATGGGCAAGAACGGACAGCCCGCCGAGATGACCTTGCGGGTGACGGAAGTGTTCCGGCTGGAAGACGGCGCCTTCAAGCTGGTGCATCGCCACGCCGACCCCGCCAACGGATAATCTGCCTATCCGCGACACAATGCCGGGCTCTTTGCAACCACGGCCTATTCCCATTGCCTCGTCAGCGGCATATGTCGGATACATGGCCGTGGCACGTGAGAGCCATGACGACGACAAAGACAAGAATGGGCATGGAAGCGGAAATCTCGTCGGATTGGACCGGCGAGCCGGCGATCCTCGAAGGCGCGATCGTGATCGGCGCCGGCGCGGCCGGATTGGCGGCGGCCTACGCCCTGATCGAGGCGGGGGTCGCCACCGAGATCCTCGAACGCGAGGGGCGGCTGGCCGAGCCCTGGCACCACCGCCATGAAAACCTGCATCTCAACACGCATCGCGACCTCTCGACGCTGCCCGGCGTTTCATTTCCGAAAGGCACGCCCGCCTTTCCGCACCGCAGCGCGGTGATCCGCCTGTTCAACGACTTTGCCCAGACGCACCGGCTGCCGATCGCCTTCGGCGTCGTCGTCGATGAAATCGAATTCCGCGGCGATCACTGGCTGCTGAAGACCAGCACGGGACCGCGGGCGGCGCGCCACGTGGTGATCGCCACCGGGCGCGACCGGCAGCCCTTCATCCCGGCCTGGAAAGGCATGAAAGATTTCTCGGGCAAGATCGTTCATTCGGCGCATTTCGGCCGGGCGAGCGACTATGCCGGGAAGAAAGTGCTGGTGGTCGGCGCCGGCAATTCGGGCTTCGACGCGCTCAACCATCTTTCCGGCGTCGAGACCGGGCAGATGTGGCTCTCGGCGCGCAACGGGCCGTCGCTGCTGCCCAAGCGCATCGGCAAGATCGCCGTGCATCGCTTCTCGCCCGTGATGGCGAGCCTGCCTGCCCGGCTCGCCGATGCGGTGATGGCGGCGACGCAGCGGCTGGTCTTCGGCGATCTCGGGAAATACGGCCTGCCCCCTGCCCCGTCGGGCGGCGCCAGCCGCCTTGGCTCGGACTATACGGCGATCGCAGCCGATGACGGCGCGGTCGACGCGATCAAGGCCGGCCGCATCATCGTCGTGCCGCAGGTCAAGGAATTCAGGCATGACGGCGTCGTTCTCGAAAGCGGCCAGTCGATCGCGCCCGACACGGTCATTGCCGCCACCGGCTACCGCACCGGGCTTGAGACGATGGTAGGCAGGCTCGGCGTGCTCGATGCCAAGGGGGTGCCGCTGTTCAACGGCCCGGCGAACGACCCGAAACTGCCCGGCCTCTGGTTCACCGGCATGCGGCCGAGCATTCGCGGCTGCTTCGCCAATGCCCGCATCCAGGGCGCGGCGATCGCCGGCAGGATTGCCAAGCAAAGGCGCTGAGGCGCCATTTGGCTCATGCCGCTGTACGGGCGCCGCGCGCGGCTCGTCGGCCACACAGGCCGCTGCGCCGGACCGCGAGAAGTCCTATTGCGAAACTGCGCAAAGGGCATATTGTCGAGCAGGGTCGGGGATCGTACCCGGCGGTCGAAGGGGACGATCGACGCGGTGCTGCGTTAAGCGGTTGGGTCAAGGACTCGATGCAGCAAGGGGCTATGAGTGTTACGGCCACGGGGCGCGGCCAGCGCGAGCAAGCCGACGGCGATATTGCCCGCGAGCAAACCGTTCTCTTTCGCCTCACCGACCGACTTTACCGGGCCCATGGCCTCGTCGAGATCTACGATGCGGCCCTGGATGCCATATGCGACGCCCTCGGTTCGGCGCGCGCCTCGATCCTGAGATTTGACAACCACGGCGTCATGAGCTTCGTCGCGTGGCGCTCACTTTCTGAAGAATACCGCAAGGCTGTCAACGGCCACACGCCGTGGACAAGCGATGAACGCGACGCCAAGCCCATCTTTGTCGAGGATATTCGTTTCAGCGGTGAATCTCAGCAACTCATCGACACGGTCCTTGGCGAAGGAATCGAAGCGCTGGCCTTTATCCCACTTGCCAGCTCCCGCGAGCTCATCGGCAAGTTCATGGTCTACTATCCAGCACCCCATCGCTTCACCGATCGTGAAGGCGAACTTGCGTTGACCATTGCCCGCCAGCTCGGATTTGCGATCGAACGGGACCAGGCGGAAACCGCCGCGGCGCGACTGAGCGCGCTAGTCGAATCCTCGGATGACGCGATCATCGCGACGGATCCGGACGGCAACGTCACGGACTGGAACGGTGGCGCCGAGCGTCTCTACGGCTACGCCCGCGAGGAAATTATCGGTCGTTCGCTCATGTTGCTGATACCGCCCGATCGCCAGCACGAGGATCGGGAGATTCTGGCGCGCATTCGCGATGGAGAACATGTCGAGCATTTCGAGACCGTTCGCCTGCGCAAGGACGGCAGTATCGTTCCCATCTCGTTGACCGTTTCCCCCATCGCGGACGCATCGGGCACAATTGTAGGTGCCTCGAAGATCGCCCGCAGCATCTCCGAGCGGCTGCGCGCGCAAGAGCAGCGGGAGATACTGCTTCGCGAGATGGACCACCGGGTGAAGAACCTCTTCGCCATCGCAAGCTCGATCGTCAAGTTGAGCGCCTCAGCCGCCGAAACGCCGGCGGCGCTCGCCTCGATCGTGTCTGACCGCCTCGGTGCCCTGGCGCGGGCGCATGCGCTGACGATGCTCACGTCCGGCGGCCGCTCTGCTCAGGCCTCCACGAGCCTGCATACATTGGTCAACGCGATCCTCGCGCCGTACCGCCATGTGGATGATGAGCAGCCCCGCTTCGCCATCAGCGGCACCGATATCCCCGTGCCCGCGGCAATGATCACGCCACTTTCCCTCCTGCTGCACGAATTCGCCACCAACGCTGCCAAACATGGCAGCCTCTCGGCGGCCGACGGCTCAATAGATATCGCTTGCGCCAATCGGGACGGCAAGGTGCTTATTCAGTGGCGAGAAATAGGGGGACCACCTCCGATCGCCACCGAAGAAGAAGGTTTCGGGAGCCGCTTGGTCCGCGTCGCCGCGAGCCAGCTTGGCCGAGTCGAGCGAAACTGGGACCCCGCCGGCGTCACTATCGAGCTCACGCTTGACGGCGAAAGATTTTCTGCCTGACGACGAGAAAGCCAAGCTGAGGCGGGCGGGGATGTTCTCAGTCGGGTTATCGAGCACGACGGCCGGGCTAGCTCATGTCCCTAGCGGCCTCTTCGATCAGCTTGACAACCAAATTGCGAAACCTCTCGCCGGACCTGTTCCCTATATTTCCAACATCCTCGGCCACCATACCGGGTGAAGAAACGGACACCTCGCCACTTACGTGGACGTTGACGGTGAATGCCCTTCCGGCGGTCCCTTTCAAATCCGACTTTCGGTAGATTCGGAACCGAACCGACGGCGTCAGAGCCTTGTCATGGCCCCGCGGTGCGGTTTCTATGTCGATGGTCATCTCGCCCGACACTTCCGCCTTGGCCGCTGCCAACGACGCAACAACGACATCGTCCAGCCAGGCCCTGGCTTGGGTGCCGAAATCCGGCATCGGGGCATTCGCATCCCCCTCTTGCTGGCGAGGAGCTTTCTTGCCGCGCTCAAGGGCTTCTTTGAACTTAGCCACCTAATCGCCTCCGAGTTGTCGGGCTATGAAGCGGTGCTCATATGGGTCACCGCTCTGCCACTCAATAAAACGCGTGCCGTCGCAGTGCGTTGCAATGACCGCTAACAAGCCCTTCGCCGCGCGGTTGATCGGTCGAGGGCCGACGCGCGAAGCTTTGCTGGCAAGGAGCGTTCCTGGGCTGCTCCGAGGTCAAAAAAGCAATGGTCCGATGCTGCTGCAAAAATCGAATGCCGGGCAAGATCATAGAGGCATCCGAGCCTACTGCTTACGGCGACGATCGGACGTTCAAGGTTCGGACCGAGGTTGAGCGCGCGTGAGCAGCCACGTGGTACCTCTTTATCAATGCTTCACCATAGGAACAGCGGTTCCGGAACCTTTCTGATTGCTGCGAACTTCTGGAATTCCATGAATCCCAAACGAAGGACATCGGCATGAAAGTCACGGCAGCAGGCATCGACCGCATCAAGATCGGCAACGCCGACGCGAGTGGCCAGGGCGCGCATTTCGTCGTTTGGCTTTATCTTCAGGTCGACGAAGGCGGCACACAAACCGGTCAGGAACTGGTGGTGTCAGTCCCGTACGACGCGCAGATGACCTTTGATGAAATCGCTACCCGGGCTTTCGAGAAGGCGCACGCGCTGCTTCTCGCCTGCTGCGAGATAGATAAGTCCATGTGGTGGAAACAGTTCAACCACAGCCTTGCGCCGCTGCCTGAGTGGACCCCCGGCGCGCAGTAGTCGGGCGCGGCCGATGCCGGTGCTGAATCTTGGCAATGAACGCCTCAGCCGGGGAATTCGGAAAGTTCGTCGGCCGCTTCCTCAAGACCTTGCGCCGCCGCTCGCTCGAGCCAAAGGCGGCCGACTGCCGGGTAGTGCTCGCCGGCTAGGCCTTTCGAGAAATATCGGCCGAGCATCAGTTGGGCCCGCCCGTGCCCACGCTCGGCAGCGGCCGCAAACCATTTCTGCGCCGCCACGTGATCGACCGGCAGTCCCTCGCCGGAGCTCTGCAGCGCGCCGAGAGCAAACATTGCGCCGGCATGTCCGTCGGCAGCAGCCCGTTGGAACAACTGTATTGCGGCCTCGGGAGAGCGTTTGCCCCCGCTGCCATTGAGCAACATCTCAGCAAGTGCCACTTGCGCATCGAGTATGCCACCCTCGGCCGCCTCGGCAAACCAGGCACGGGCCTGTTGCGCGTCGGCAGCCACGCCGCGCCCGTCCCTGAGCATGCGCGCATACATGTACTGGGCCTCAGCAACGCCTTCAGCCGCGCGCCTCAACCACTGCGCCGCCCGCGTTTCATCCTGGTGCACGCCGACGCCTTTGGCGAAACACAGCCCGAGATTGAAGGCGGCGATAAGGTCGCCCGATAACGCGGCCGCCTCGAACCACCCCGCCACGCTCGTGATATCGTCCGGCTCGCCGGCTCCCTGAATAACAAGGTTGGCCAGATCGACTTGCGCTGCCCGGTTGCCGCCGCTTGCGGCGGTGCGCAGCCAATGCGTTCCCTCTTGCTCATCTCTGGCGACACCGTTTCCTGTCAGGTAGAGAGAGGCTAGCGCACGGGCGGCGGCCTGGTGGCCCCCCTCGGCCGCACGACGATACCAAATTGCCGCCTCTGAAAAGTCCGGCGGCCGGCTCTTCACGTTACGATCGCCGAGAAAGTTCGCAGCCTCGACGTTACCCGCCAATGCCGCACGCCGTATCCAGGCCTCTCCAGCCATGGGATCCTGCTCGCCGAGGCTCCCCTCGATAAGCGCCAGACCCATTCGGAACTGGGCCGCTGGAAGCCCTTTCTCCGCAGCTGACTGGTATAATCGCGCCGCACCAGCAAGGTCGCCAGCGACACCGAGGCCATGTTCGGTCAGGATCGCGAGAAGATAGATCGCTGTCGGCAAGCCAGCGTCCGCCGCCCGCCGGACCTCATCGGCAATCCTGGCTCGGTCTGCCGACAAACCCCGCCGTGCCAGCGAAAGAGCAAAACCAAGGCTTCCTTCGGCGCAGCCGGCCGCGGCCGACCGCTCGTACCACCTATAGGCAGCATCCGCGTCGCGCATCGGTTCGGGACCGCTGGTCAGAATGTAGCCGAGGAGTGCCTGGCCGGTGGCGGAGCCGGCCTCGGCCGCCTTCGTGGCTAGGTCGAGCGCTGACGCAAAGTCTGGCTCGCTCGTGGTGTCCTCCACGAACAGGCGTTCCGAGCCCCTGTCAGCTTCGGCTGTCGCCATCCCGGTCACATGGAGTGCGGCGAGGAGCGCCTGCGCATCAGCGCTCCCGTGATCCGCTGCCCGCCGCAGCCAGCGCGTCCCCTCTGCCCGGCTCGGCGGCACGCCGGACCCCTCGAGATAGCAACGCGCGACCCGATACTCGGCATGGCCGATTCCCGCACGCGCAGCCGCCGCGAAGAGCGGAAAGGCCTCGGTGGGCTTGCCATTTTCAGAAAGCTGGATCGCCCGGCGCAATGCTACCGACGGGCTAGCCAAACCAGTCAGGCGATCCAGAATTGTCATCCAAGCCAGCCTTTGACTGCTCCGGTTCCTGTCGCGTTGCAGGCTACGGCTCGCGCATCGCTTCCTGACCGATCGGGAGCATCACCCCAAGAATATATTTGAGCACCGTGCGCCGGCCGACCTGAACGTCGGCGGTCACCGGCATGCCGGGGGTGAGGGCAAACCCGGCGGGTACGTCATGCAGCGCGACCTGATCGATGGAAATGCGCGTCCGATAGAACGGTTCTGCATTCGAGGGCAGCATTGCCAGCGAACTGTCTGGATCGCGGGCTTGCTCCTGAGCCGAGAAGGAATCCGGACTGAGCGTGCGCACGGTGCCGTGAGCGAGGCCGTATTGCGAATAGGGGAAGGTGTCGAACTTGATGACCACGGGATCGCCGACATGGACGAAGCCACTGCTTCGGCCGACGACATTTGTCTCGATCTCGAGCGGCGCCTTGGCGGGCACGAGCGTGATCAGGCGCTCGCCCGACTGCAGGACCGAGCCGACCGACACCTTTGCCACGGACTGGACAATGGCATCTCCTTCGCTTTTCAGCTCGACCAGTTGCTTGCGCAGCTTTGCCTTGTTGAAGAGCTCGCGAGCGTCGGACATGCGAGAACTCGCCTCCGACAAACCTTGCGAGACTTCCGCGCGCCAGCCTTGAATGTAGCCGGCGCGGTCGGCGGCCACCGCAGCCTGCTGGCGCCTGGCTGCTTCCGCTGTCTGCAGGGCGTTGCCGAGCGCGCGCGACATTTCGGCCGAATTGTCCTCGGCAAGCAGGGTATTAAGGCGGCTCCCGACCTGTCGTTCTTCCAGCTGCTTGCGCATCTCCTCTATCGACGCCGCGACGGAGAGCCGCTGCCGGTAGCCAGCGGCATCAGATTGCGCGCGCGAGATCACCGAACTGAGTTCATCGCTTTGCCGATCGAAATTCTCCAGCTTGGCCTCGTAGACCGCCTTGCGGCGTTCGAAGATCGAAGCCTGCAGGGTCCAGCTGGGGTCGAGGCCGTCATAGTTGAACTCCTTGCCGTCGGCCTCCGCCTTCAACCGTGCCACTTCGGCCTCGAGCGTAGAGACCTGCATGGCCAATGCCTGCAGGTCTGCCGAGGCGAAGGTCGGATCGAGGCGCGCAAGCAATTGACCGGCCTGCACATGCTGTCCTTCGCGCACTTCGATCGAGCGGACAATCGCCGTCTCCAGCGGCTGCACGATGATGTTGGGCGATTGTGAAACCACGAGCCCCCTCGTCGTCACGACCTGGTCGACCGGTATCAGTCCGGCCACGGTGATCAAGACGATCACCAGGCTCGAAATCATCCATACGATGCCGCGCGCCGCCCGAGGAATGGGTGCATTCGAGACTGCAGTCGACGGCCACTGGAATTCGAGTATGGCCGGCGTCGTCGGATCGCTCGTTTTCGCTCGGCGCCAGCGAGCCTGGCGGACGGTGAGCGAGGTGCTACTCATGGCTTACCGGACCTCGTATCCAAGTCATCATTGGCGAGAACGATCATTTCAATCTCGATCCCGCTTCGGCACGACATCCTCAAACCAACCGCGGCGGTACGGCCGCCGGGCGGCCGCCGCGGTTGTCCAGATGTCGGTTCTGCTGCGACCACAGCTGGCGATAGACCGCGCACCGTTCGAGCAGGACGGTGTGCGAAGCGACGTCGAGAACCTTGCCCTGCTCCATAACCAGGATCTGATCGCAGTCGGTGAGCGAGGACAGTCGATGCGAGACGATGATCATGGTGCGGCCGCTGGCGATGCGCATGAGATTGGCACTGACGACAGCTTCGCTTTCCGGATCGAGAGCGCTGGTGGCCTCGTCGAGAATAAGGATGGTCGGATCGTGGACGAGGGCGCGCGCAATCGCCAGCCGTTGCTTTTGACCGCCCGACAGGTTGGGCGAACCTTCCTCGATGTAGGTGTCGTATCCGTTCGGCATGCGTTCGATAAATTCTTCCGCGCCGGCGAGATGCGCAGCACGCATGGCATCGGACAGCGTCAGGCCTGCGCGCCCGGCGATGATGTTGTCGCGGATCGACCCACGGAACAAGAAATTGTCCTGGAGGACCACGCCGAGCCCTTGGCGAAGATGACGCAGGTTGATTTCCTTGAGGTCGACGCCGTCCAGCTTCAGGAATCCGCTGTAGTCCCGGTTGATCCCCTGCAGCAGGCGCGCGATGGTCGATTTTCCCGACCCGCTCCGCCCGACAATGCCGAACATGGTCCCAGCCGGAATGTGGAAGTTGACCCGATCGAGCGCTGGCGTCTTGGTACCGATATAGCTGAACGTCAGATCGCTGAACGTAACCTCGCCGAGCAGCCTTGGTCTCAGACCGAGGGAGTTCGAACTCGTCTCCAGCGGCCGGTTAAGGACCGATGCCGCCTCGCCGATCGCCGCGCCGACCTCCTCGTAGTCTTCGATCAGTCGCACCAACCCGACCAGCGGTTGCGCGACGCGTTGGGAGATCATCATGAAGGCGAACAGACCGCCGACCATATAGCCGGAACTGTCGTTCATCGCGAGATAGGCTCCGATCAGCATGGTGCCGAGCACCATCACGCGTTCGATTGGCGTAACCAGGGTCTGCGGCCAGCTGGCGAACTGCCCGAATGAGAGACGCGCGCTTCCCGCCTCCGCCACCCGCTCGTCCCAAAGCGCCTTGCGTTGCGGCTCGAGACCAAGCGCCTTCACAGTTTTTATGCCGACAACGGTTTCGCCCAGCGCCGCCGACTTCCAGGTCTCGGCGTCGATCACCCGCTGGTACCTTCGGCGCATGGGCTTCAGGAAGGCAAGGATGATCAGCATGATCACCGCTGCGCAGGCAACGACGATCCAGGCAAGCGTCACGTTGATATAGAACATCACCGGCAGCAGCACGCAGAGGGTGATCAGGTCCAGGAACGTGCTGAGCAGTTTGCCCGTCAGAAACTCGCGGATTCGATAGACCTGCGCGAGGTGATACATTGTCTCGCCAGCGGGATGGCGCTCGAAATAGTCGAGCGGCAGGCGCAGGAGCCGGCTGAAAACGTGCAGCTGCAGCTTGGTGTCCAGGCGGGCTCCGACGACGTTGATGATCAGTCGCCGCGCGTGGCCCAGGAGCGTCTCGTATGCGAAGACGACAGCGACTATGGCCGACAAGAGTAAAAGCGTCGAGACACTGTTGAACTGCAATACCTTGTTGACCACCGTCATGACGATGAGCGGCGGCAAAATGGTAAGAACGCTGAGTGTGAAGGAGGCGATGGCGACGTCGCGAAGCGGCCGGCTTTCGAGCCGCACGAGTTCGGCGAGCCAGCGAAGCGTGAAGGGCGCATCCGCGGCAACATAGGATCGCGCGTTTCGGAGCAGCACCGCCTCGCCCGTCCACACCTGCGACAGGCGCAGCTCGTCGACAGCGGTGGATTCACCATCGTCGGGCGCTTCCGGACTTTTGAGGAAAACCACGTTGCGCTCGGCGCTCGCCCCGGTGAGGAGACCAGCGCCGCCGTCGCTGAACAAGAGAACGACCGGTCCGGTATCTTGAAAGCGCAACAGGTGTGACCAGCGAACACGCACTGCCCGGGACCACATGCCGCCGTTCTGCGCCCATTCCGACAGGTCGGTAGCGCTTGGAAACGGGCTTGCGCTCGCTGCCCTGAATTCGTTCGGATCGAGTTCGATACCGTGATAGCGGGCGACCCGGAGCATCGCCTTGAGGCGCGGCCCGACCTGGTCAAACTCGGCGGGGCCGCCGGGGCTCCGCCCCATTTCGCTGGTGCCTCCGGGCATGCCGGCCGGGTCGGCCGCGGTCCCGGCACGCAGCTCCGCAGGCTGGATTTCGGCACTCCCAGGAACGTTCACCATGGACTCCCCTTCGGGTAGGCAGGCGATGGTTCGCCATTGCCCGGGGCGGACCATTCCCGCCGGAATCTCTGGTGGCGCTGATGATACTCCACGGCGGCCGGTCGCGCGAGCCCCTTAGCCACTCGGAAAGGCCGAACGCGCAGGCCTTGCCTTTCGGCAAAGCCCGCGCGCCCGCTTCTCAGCTTTGGACCGGTTTCTATCGTCGTCTGTCCGGTCGCCATTCCTGCTCACTCATGCTCAGTCATGCGGCTTCAGAATGTCCTTCAGCGCCTTCTTCACCGTGTCGTCGCTGTTGGCGAAGCCGGCACCTTGCTTGTTCTGATCCGAGGTCAGGTCGGTGCTTGCACCCAACGGCTTGTTCTTGTTCTGACCAAATCCCCTGATCGTGTTGAGAACATTCAGGAGGTCGGTCGTCACCGAACCGGCGGCCTGGCTGACAAGCTGACGGAACGACGCATGGCTGACGGCATCACTGTCGGTCGAGCCGGATTGCAGGAACTGCGTCGTGTCCTTGAGCCCGAGCGAGTTGGCCGTGACCGCGGCGGTGCGATGGCCAGGCGAGCCATCGGCATCAGTGCCATCGTTGGGATGTCCCTTCCCAGGATTGCTGCTGTCGCTGCGGTCAGGATCATTGCCGTGGCCGTTGTTGCCCTTGTCGCGATCACCGGTTTCACCGCCGGGGCCGGTCGCTCCGGTCGGGCCTGTTGCGCCGCCCGGTCCAGTAGCACCCGTCGAGCCTGTTGCACCCGTTGCGCCGGTCGCACCTGTGGCACCCGTTGCTCCGGTCGCACCTGTGGCACCCGTCGAGCCGGTTGCGCCTGTAGCGCCGGTCGCTCCGGTCGAGCCGGTTGCACCGGTCGAGCCGGTTGCACCGGTTGCTCCAGTCGCGCCGGTAGCTCCGGTTGCACCGGTTGCTCCGGTAGCACCCGTAGCGCCGGTCGCACCCGTTGCTCCGGTTGCACCTGTGGCACCGGTCGAGCCGGTAGCACCCGTAGCGCCGGTCGAGCCGGTAGCACCCGTAGCGCCGGTCGCACCCGTTGCTCCGGTCGAGCCGGTTGCACCCGTTGCTCCAGTTGAGCCGGTCGCACCCGTTGCACCCGTCGAGCCGGTCGCACCCGTTGCTCCGGTCGAGCCCGTGGCACCCGTCGCACCTGTAGCGCCGGTCGCTCCGGTCGAGCCGGTCGCACCCGTTGCTCCGGTCGAGCCCGTGGCACCCGTTGCTCCGGTTGCACCCGTCGAGCCGGTTGCACCCGTTGCTCCAGTCGAGCCGGTGGCACCCGTTGCTCCAGTCGCACCCGTCGAGCCCGTGGCTCCGGTCGCGCCGGTTGCTCCAGTCGCGCCGGTCGCACCGGTCGAGCCTGTGGCGCCCGTAGCGCCGGTCGCACCGGTAGCTCCGGTGGCACCCGTTGCACCTGTGGCACCCGTTGCTCCGGTCGAGCCAGTCGCACCCGTTGCTCCGGTAGCTCCAGTCGCACCCGTGGCGCCGGTTGCACCGGTCGAGCCGGTTGCACCCGTTGCTCCAGTCGAGCCGGTAGCGCCCGTTGCTCCAGTCGCACCGGTAGCTCCGGTTGCACCCGTTGCACCTGTGGCACCTGTGGCACCCGTTGCTCCGGTCGAGCCAGTCGCACCCGTTGCTCCGGTAGCTCCAGTCGCACCCGTTGCTCCGGTCGCACCCGTTGCGCCGGTGGTACCTGTAGCTCCGGTTGCACCTGTGGCTCCGGTAGCGCCGGTCGAGCCGGTCGCACCTGTAGCTCCGGTCGAGCCGGTCGCACCAGTCGAGCCGGTAGCACCCGTTGCTCCAGTCGCACCCGTCGAGCCCGTGGCTCCGGTTGCTCCAGTCGCACCCGTGGCGCCGGTCGAGCCGGTTGCACCTGTCGAGCCAGTAGCTCCGGTGGCACCTGTCGCTCCGGTCGAGCCGGTTGCACCTGTCGAGCCAGTAGCTCCGGTCGCACCCGTTGCTCCAGTCGCGCCGGTTGCACCGGTCGAGCCGGTAGCGCCTGTGGCACCTGTGGCACCCGTAGCGCCGGTCGCACCGGTCGCTCCGGTAGCGCCTGTCGATCCGGTAGCACCTGTTGCTCCGGTCGAGCCCGTTGCTCCGGTATCACCCGTGGCGCCAGTCGCACCCGTGGCGCCCGTCGAGCCGGTTGCGCCTGTGGCACCCGTAGCGCCGGTCGCTCCGGTCGAGCCGGTTGCACCGGTTGCGCCGGTTGCACCTGTGGCACCCGTTGCTCCGGTCGCTCCGGTAGCACCTGTAGCTCCGGTCGAGCCTGTGGCACCCGTTGCTCCGGTCGCACCCGTCGAGCCGGTGGCACCCGTTGCTCCAGTCGCACCCGTCGAGCCGGTGGCACCGGTGGCACCGGTCGAGCCGGTGGCGCCGGTAGCACCTGTAGCTCCAGTCGAGCCGGTTGCGCCGGTAGCACCTGTAGCTCCGGTCGAGCCGGTCGCTCCAGTCGAGCCGGTATCACCCGTGGCGCCAGTCGCACCCGTGGCGCCGGTTGCACCGGTCGAGCCGGTAGCGCCTGTGGCACCCGT
>NZ_NSGF01000004.1 GCF_002294995.1 Mesorhizobium sp. WSM3860
ATCCTCGATGGCCTCACCGCAACCGAATGCACCAACTACTTCGAAAACGCCGGATACTGTTCAACCTAAAATCATCCAGCTCTAGACGGTGGTCCTTACGCCGGATTGGTCGCCAAGGCCGTCAAATCCCTCAGCAGCGTGGAAAGCTCAGGCTCGTCGATCAGCAGGGCCGCGTCTGCTGCCGGCAACCAGGCCCGCTGACGGTTCGCGGCCTCCCGCCAGTCGGCCATCTCCTCGCTGACCTCGAGCAGGTAGACGATCACATCGACACGCACGAAACGGCTGGCCATTCGCTTCCAGTAGGAGTAGCCGCCGGCAGGCTGCTTCAGCGCCTTGCCCAGCACGCCCGCCTCTTCCTGGGCCTCGATCGCGGCCGCCTTGCGTCCGCTCTTGCCCTTCATCGGCCAGCCCTTGGGCACAATGAAGCGCTTGGTCGTGCGCGAGGTGACCAACAACACTTCAAGCTGGCCGTCGCCGCGCAGGCGAAAGGGGATGGCCGCCACCTGGCGGATCCGCTCTCCCTTCTTTGCCCTGCGTACTGCTTTCTTCTTGGCTGTTGCCATCCCAAAATCCGATGAAAGCGGCTTTCCTGCCCTACGCTATCCGCAACGCTATCCGCACGGCAAAAAACCCCGCTCCTGCAAATCCCAAAACCGCCGCCCATGCAACCCGGCGCTGCCGACAGTAAGTCGGCTAAGTAGACCGAAAAATGAAAAATGTCAGCGGCAGACGCGCGAAATCGTGGTCCCGATCACCTGAGTCTGGCAATTCTGCTTGACGATCGGCACTTCGGGGCGAGCCTTCGGAACGATCTGCCGGTCCAGCTCGCGGTAAAGCTGCTGCTGTTGCTGGAACTGTTGCCGCTGCAGCTGGTTCCGGAGCGCCTGCAGCTCGTTATGCTGGATCAGGGCGTTGCGGTCTGTGGGGATGACGACCTGCGCGGAGGCATAGGAAGCCGCGCCCAAAAGGGCGGCAGTCGACAAAGCCGCGGAAATCAAAGCCGCCGATAGCCGAGGATGCGACATCGCTTCCTTCCCGCACGAAAAACAGAAACCTTGCCGTAATATAGGGTGTTTGTCCGGATGTACCATGGTTCAAGCGACCGATCTCGAGGCAATCCTCGAGCGATTGCCGGACGCCGGCCGCTCGGTCCCTTCAATCGACCTCGCGCAAACGGTAGCCAACGCCGGTCTCGGTGATGATGTAGCGCGGCTGGTCCGGTGTCTTCTCGATCTTCTGCCTCAATTGCCGGACATAGACCCTGAGATATTGCACGTCGGTCGAGTCGTTCCAGATCTGCTTCATCAGGAACCGATGGGTCAGCACCTTGCCGGCATACTGCACGAGCATGCGCAAGATATCGTATTCCTTGGGCGACAGCTTTACTTCCTTGTCCTCGACCTTGACGACGCGCTTCACCAGGTCGACCGAAAGATCGCCGGTTTGGAACACCGGCTTCTCGCCCTGCTGCTGGAATTTGTGGCGCAACGCCACGCGGATGCGGGCGACGAGCTCGTTCATGCCGAAGGGTTTCGTCACATAGTCGTCGGCGCCGAGCTCGAGCGCCTGGACGATGCCGGCCTCATCGGTGCGGCTCGACAGGATGACGACCGGAATGTCGAGGCCGTCGTTGCGCCATTTGCCGAGCAGTTCGAGGCCGGTCATGCCCGGGAGGCCGAGGTCGAGCAGGATCAGATCAGGCCGCTGCGCCTGCGTGAGCTCGATCGCTGCCTTGGCGTTCGGTGCCTCCGATACGGCATAGCCCTGGCTGCCGAGGCCGACCCGAAGCAGCTTGCGGATCGGCGGCTCGTCGTCGACAACCAGGATGCTGACGTTCTGACTGGTCATGCGGCGTCGTCCGTTTTGGCGACGGCAAGGTCCGGAATTTCCTGCGGCACCGGCGTGCGGATGGTGAAGATCGCGCCTGGCCGGTCGGTGCGGTTTGCCGCCGAGATCGTGCCGCCCATGGCCTCGACGAAACCGCGGCTGATCGACAGGCCGAGACCCGTGCCGGCGCGGACCAGGTCGCGCTTGCGCACCCGGTAGAAGGTGTCGAAGATCCGTTCGAGGTCGTTGGGCGGGATGCCAGGTCCCTCGTCCATGATCTGCAGGATGACGGAGCCGTTGTCGACCCAGCCTTGCAGGCGGATGGTCGAGCCGGGCGGGGAATATTTGGCGGCATTGTCGAGGAGGTTGAACAGCGCCTGCTCGAACAACACAGGATCGAGGCGCAGCATCGGCAGGTCCGGCGGAATGTCGGTGTCGATGCGGTGCTCGCCGGTGATCTTGCGGGCTCGATCGAGCGCCGAGCCGACGACGTCGCCGACATAATGAAAGGCATAGTTCGGCTCCATCGCGCCGGACTCGATCTTGGTCATGTCGAGCAAATTGGCGATGAAGCGGTTCAGCCGCTCCGATTCGTCGACCACGGTCGATAGGAGTTCCGCGCGGTCCTCTTCGGGAAGGGCGGCCGCGTATTCCCGCAGCGTGCCGGCGGCACCCATGATGGCGGCCAGCGGCGTCTTCAGATCATGCGAGATCGAGGTAAGCAGCGCCGTGCGCAGGCGGTCCGCTTCCGCCGCCAGCCTGGCGCGGTCGACATCGGCGACAAGCTGGATACGCTCGATGGCCACCGCCGCCTGATCGGCAAGCGCGTCGAGAAGACGCTGCTGCTCGGGGGTCAGCAACGGGCCCTGCCTGTCATTGTCGAGGCCGACGACGCCGACCGCTGTCCGGCCTGTTCGCAAGGGCAGATAGAGCCGCTTCGCGCCGGGCAGCGTATCGGCGCCGCGGCCGGCCGGCCGGTCGTGCTCCCAGGCCCAGCGGGCCGCGGCGATGTCGGCCTCGGCCAGCGTATCATCCGGCGGATAGCCGGCCTTGACGGTGATCGTGCCGTTTTCCGGCAGAAGCAGCACCACGCGTAGTTTCAGCATCGAGGCGATCTGGAAGGCGGTGGCCCACAGCACGTCGTCAAGCGTGCCGGCGCCGGCGAGCTTCTTCGAGAACGAATAGATGTCCTGCGTGGCGCGCGCGCGCGAGCGGGCGGCGACCGCCTGGCGCTGCACGCGCGCCGTCAGATTGCTGGCGATGACAGCGACAACGACAAAGACCGCGAAGGCAACGATGCTCTCCGGATCCCTGATCGTGAACGTATAGCGCGGCTCGAGGAAGAAATAGTTGAAGGCAAGCGCGCCCAGGAAACAAGCATAGAGCGCCGGCCAGAGTCCGAACGTCACCGCCGATGTCAGCACCGCCAGCAGCAGGACGCTGGCAAGATTGCGGACATCGAGGAACTGATCGAGAATCGAGCTGACGGCCACCGCGCCGGCGACATAGGCCGTCGAGAACAGATAGGGCCAGATCTGGAAGGGCTTCTGCTCGGGCGCGGCCTTCACCCGTGCCGACGGCATGTCGGCATCGCGCTCCTTGCCCGAAATGACATGGACGCTGATGTCGCCGGCATTGCGGATCAGGTCATAGGTGAGCGAGCCCTCGATCAGTTCGCGCCAGCGCGAGCGGGTCGGCCTGCCGATGACGATATGCGTGAAGTTGTTCGCCGTCGCATGGCGCACGATGTCCTGGGCGACGTTCTGGCCCGGGATGGTCGCCACTTCGGCGCCGAGCTGTTCGGCAAGGCGCAGGTTTGTCGCCAGCCGGTGCTTGTCCTCTTCGGACATGCCGGCCAGGCGAGGCGTGTCGACATGCAGGGCCGTCCACGGCGCCCGCAGGCGATCGGCGAGCCGGCGCGCGTAGCGGATACGGGCGGCCCCGTCCGGACGCGAGTCGACGCAGACAAGGACCCGCTCGCCGGCGGCCCACGGTCCCGGAATGGCGTGCGACTGCATATGGCTGAGGAGCTGTTCATCGACGCGCTGCGCGGTGCGTCTCAACGCCAGCTCGCGAAGCGCCGTCAGATTGCCAGGCGAGAAATAGTTCTCGATGGCGCGCTGTGCGGTTTGAGGGAAATAGACCTTGCCTTCATGCAGCCGCTTGATCAGGTCGTCCGGTGTAAGGTCGATGACCTCGATGTCGTCGGCCTCGTCGATGATGGAATCCGGAACGGTTTCGCGCACCCTGACGCGAGTGATCTGGGCCACGACATCGTTCAGGCTTTCGACATGCTGGATGTTGAGCGTGCTGTAGACGTCGATGCCCTGCGACAGGATTTCCTGGACATCGAGATAGCGCTTGGGATGACGGCTGCCGGGCGCGTTGGTGTGGGCGAGCTCGTCGACGAGAACCAGCGCCGGCCGCCGTTTCAGGATGGCGTCGATATCCATCTCGTCGAGGGTGCGGCCCCTGTATTCGACCTCGCGGCGCGGGATCACCTCATAGCCTTCGACGAGCGCCTGGGTTTCCTTGCGGCCATGCGTTTCAACGACGCCGATGACGACGTCAATGCCGTCGGCGCGGCGGGCGCGGCCCGCCAACAGCATCTCGTAGGTCTTGCCGACGCCGGGCGCAGCGCCAAGGAAGATGCGCAGACGGCCGCGGCCCTCCCGCTCCGCGTGCTCCAGCAGCGCGTCGGGAGAAGGTCTTGTGTCGTGGTTGTTCCTGTCGTCCGGCATCAAGTCCAATCATGAATTGCGCCGGGGATCGTGTCGATCCCCGGCGCGGGTGCTGACTATTTCAGGTCGTCCAGCGCGCGATTGAGGGCCAGCACATTGACCACCGGCTCGCCCATGAAGCCCAGCTCGCGATCCTCGACACGGCTGTCGACAAGCGATTTCACCTTGGCTTCATCGATGCCCCTGGCCTTGGCAATGCGCGGCACCTGGAAGGAGGCCGCCTCCGGGCTGATGTCGGCATCGAGGCCGCTGCCAGACGTGGTGACGAGGTCCATCGGAACCGGCGCGTTCGGGTTTTCGGCCTTCAGCTTGTCGGCGTCGGCCTTGATGCGGTCGATCAGCTTCGCGTTGGTCGGCCCGAGATTCGAGCCGCCGGAGGAGGCGGCGTTGTAACCGTCGCCGGCTGCCGACGGCCGGCCATGGAAATAGCGCTCGCTGGCGAAGGCCTGGCCGATCAGTTCGGAGCCGATAATCTTGCCATCCTTTTCGATCAGGCTGCCATTGGCCTGCCTGGGAAACAGCGCCTGCGCGATGCCGGTCATGCCGATCGGATAGATGAGGCCGGTCAGCACCGTGAAGAACACGATCATGACGATCGCGGGTCTGAGTTGCTTGAACATCGGAATGGGTCCCTATGCGAGGCCAAGAGCCGTGACGACCAGGTCGATCGCCTTGATGCCGGCGAACGGCACGATGATGCCGCCGAGGCCGTAGACGACAAGATTGCGGGTGAGCAGCGCGCCGGCGCCGATGGCGCGGTACTTCACGCCCTTCAGCGACAGCGGGATCAGCGCGATGATGATCAGCGCGTTGAAGATGATCGCCGACAGGATGGCGCTCTGCGGCGTCGCCAAATGCATGATGTTGAGCGCCTGCAGCGGCCCGGCGGATTGGCCGGGCGCGACGTAGAACACGGCGAACATCGCCGGGATGATAGCGAAGTATTTGGCGACGTCGTTGGCGATCGAGAAGGTGGTCAGCGAACCGCGCGTCATCAGCAGCGCCTTGCCGATCTCGACGATCTCGATCAGCTTGGTCGGGTCGCTGTCAAGGTCGACCATGTTGCCGGCCTCGCGCGCGGCGACCGTGCCGGTGTTCATGGCGACGCCGACATCGGCCTGGGCGAGCGCCGGCGCATCGTTGGTGCCGTCGCCGCACATCGCGACAAGCTTGCCCTTGGCCTGTTCCTCGCGGATCAGCGACAGCTTGTTTTCAGGCGTCGCCTGGGCGAGGAAGTCGTCGACGCCGGCTTCGGCCGCGATGGCCGCTGCGGTCAACGGATTGTCGCCGGTGATCATCACCGTGCGGATGCCCATCTTGCGCAGCTCGGCGAAACGCTCGCGAATGCCGCCCTTGACGATGTCCTTGAGGTGGACGACGCCGAACAGGCGCCCGTCGCGCTCGACCGCCAGCGGCGTGCCGCCGGCTTTGGCGATCTCGTCGGCAATGGCCTGCAGGTCGCGGATGGTGTCGCTTGTCGGACGCGCGCCATGGCTTGCGACCGTTGTCTGATTGACATGGGCGAGCACGGCATCGACCGCGCCCTTGCGCACCGACGAGCCGTCGATGTCGACGCCGCTCATGCGGGTCTGCGCGGTGAAGGGCACGAAGGTCGCGTGCAAGGTCGCCATGTCACGGGCGCGGATGCCGTATTTCTCCTTGGCGAGCACGACGATTGAGCGACCTTCCGGCGTCTCGTCGGCGAGCGAAGCGAGCTGCGCGGCATCGGCCAATTCCTGTTCGGTGATCCCCTTAACTGGTCGAAACTCGGTCGCCTGGCGGTTGCCGAGTGTGATGGTGCCGGTCTTGTCCAAGAGCAACGTGTCGACGTCGCCGGCAGCCTCGACGGCGCGGCCGGACATGGCAAGCACGTTGAAACGCACCAGGCGATCCATGCCGGCAATGCCGATGGCCGAAAGCAGCGCGCCGATCGTGGTCGGGATCAGCGTCACGAACAAAGCAACGAGGATCGTCACCGAAATATAGCCGCCGGAATAGGAAGCGAAGCTCGGGATGGTCGCGGTGGCCAGCACAAAGATCAGCGTCATGCCGACGAGCAGGATGTTGAGCGCGATCTCGTTCGGCGTCTTCTGGCGCTCCGCACCTTCGACCAGCGAGATCATGCGGTCGAGGAAGGTCTGGCCGGAGGCGGCGGAAATGCGCACGCGGATCCAGTCGGACAGCACCTGCGTGCCGCCAGTGACGGCCGAGCGATCGCCGCCGGATTCGCGGATGACAGGCGCGGATTCGCCGGTGATCGCGGCCTCGTTGACCGAAGCCACGCCTTCGATCACCTCGCCGTCGGAAGGGATGATGTCGCCGGCCTCGACCAGCACGATGTCGCCGACCTTCAGGCTGGTGCCGGGCACCAGCTTGAACTTGCCGCGATCCCCGCCGTTGATGAGCAGCTTGGCCTGGGTCTCGGTGCGCGCCTTGCGCAGCGAGTCGGCCTGCGCCTTGCCGCGGCCTTCGGCCACGGCCTCGGCGAAGTTGGCGAACAGCACGGTGAACCACAGCCAGATGATAATCTGCAGGGTGAAGGCGAGATCGCCGCCACCGGTGATAATATCCTTGACGAACAGAACGGTGGTGAGCGCCGAAACGATGGCGACGACGAACATTACCGGGTTCTTGATCAGCGTGCGCGGATCAAGCTTGCGGAAGGCGCCGCCGATGGCGGGCATCAGGATGCTGGCATCCAGAATGCTCGCGGATTTGGACTGGCTCATTTCAAGGCTCCAGTATCGGTGATGTTGGACGGCGCCGGGTGTTCGGTCTTCGGCAGCAGATGCGGAAGGCCGGAGGCCAGCAGCCACAGGACGAACAGCACGGCTGCCATGCCGAGGAAGGTGGAGAGCGTCGGGAAAGGACGAGGCTTCTCGTCCCCTCCGTCATCGGGCGTTCCGTCACCCGGTTGGTGACGATCGTGCCGACGTATGTTGCTGAACCAGGGCATGGTCATCTCAGAAAGCCTGTCCGTGGATCATCGCCAGATGCTCGACGATCGGACCGACCGCGAGCGAGGGGAAGAAGGTGAGGCCGCCGACGATGACGATCACGCCGACCAAGAGGCCGACGAACAACATGCCGTCGGTCGGGAAGGTGCCGGCGGAGGCGGGCACGGTCTTCTTCACGGCCAGCGAGCCGGCTATGGCCAAAGCCGGGATGATGACCAGGAAGCGGCCCATCAGCATGCCGATGGCGATGGTGATGTTGTACCAGGGCGTGTTGCCTGTGAGGCCGCCGAAGGCCGAGCCGTTGTTCGCAGCCGCCGACGTATAGGCATAGAGCACCTCGGAGAAGCCGTGCGGGCCGCCATTGGCCATCGAGGCCACGGCACTCGGCAGGACCACGGCAATAGCCGTGAAGATCAGCATCGCCAGCGGCAGGCAGAGGATGGCCAGCATCGCCATCTTGATCTCCTTGGCCTCGATCTTTTTGCCGAGATATTCCGGCGTGCGGCCGACCATCAGACCGGCGACGAAGACGGCGACGACGACGAACATCAGGATGCCGTAGAAGCCGGCGCCGACGCCGCCGACGATGACCTCGCCGAGCTGCATGTTGATCAGCGGGATCATGCCGCCCAGCGCGGTAAAACTATCATGCATGGCATTCACGGCGCCGCACGAAGCGGCCGTGGTGATGACCGCGAACAGGGCCGACAACGCAATTCCGAAGCGTGTCTCCTTGCCTTCCATGTTGCCGCCGTCGATGCCGAGCGCATGGACCAGCGGATTGCCGGCGGCCTCGGCCCAGTAGCAGACAACGACGCCGACGAGGAACAGCACGCCCATCGAGGCAAGGATCGCCCAGCCCTGGCGCTCACTGCCGACCGTGCGGCCGAAGACGTTGGTGAGGCCGGCGCCGAGCGCGAAGATCGACAGCATCTGGATCAGGTTCGAGATCGCGTCCGGGTTTTCGAAAGGATGCGCGGCATTGGCGTTGAAGAAGCCGCCGCCATTGGTGCCAAGCATCTTGATGGCGACCTGCGAGGCGACCGGGCCGAGCGCGATCGTCTGCTTGGCGCCTTCCAGCGTGGTGGCGTCGACATAGGGTCCTAGCGTCTGCGGGATGCCGAGCCACACATAGACGAGCGTCAGCACGATGCAGGCCGGGAGGAGCACGTAAAGCGTGCAGCGGGTCAGGTCGACCCAGAAATTGCCGATCGATTTGCCCGAGGCGCGTGCAAAGCCGCGGATCAGCGCGATCGCGATGGCAATGCCGGTGGCGGCCGAAACAAAGTTCTGGACCGTGAGGCCGGCCATCTGCACGAGATAGGACATCGTGCTTTCGCCGCCGTAGTTCTGCCAATTGGTGTTGGTGACGAAGCTCGCCGCAGTGTTGAAGGCGAGCCCCGGCTCGACCGCCGCCATCCCGGCGGGATTGTAGGGCAGCGCGCCCTGCAGCCGCTGCAGGGCGTAAAGCACCAGGAAGCCGGCGAGGTTGAAGAGCAGCATGCCGGTGGCGTAGACGGCCCAGTGCTGTTCTTCCTTCTCGCTTGTCCCGGCGAGGCGATAGAGGCCGCGCTCGATCGGGACGAGCACAGGCGACAGCAACGTACGATCGCCTTTGAAGACGCGGTACATGTAGCCGCCGAGCGGCTTCACGAGCAAAAGCAGGATGCCGCAATAGACGAGGATCTGTATCCAGCCGTTGAGTGTCATGAAGTGACTTTCCGTATGCCTATCAGAAGCGCTCTGGGCGGATGAGGGCGTAGGTGAGGTAGCCAAGCAGGAACAAGGTCACCGCGCCGCCGATGATGTAGTCGAAAAGCATTTTATGACCCCCTTCGCTCAGATTCTGTCGCAGGCTTTGACGTAGGCTAAGGACAGCGCGAAGAACAAAATCCCGATCCCGAGAACAACGAGGTCCATTGCAGGCATTCCTTGCTTCCACTTGTGTTTGCACCCCGCACGGGCGAGTGCAAAATTTCACACAACCGCCCGTCACCTTGGCGGCGATGGCGATTACAGTGCTTTTCGAGGGGAATATGGACCCGATCGCCATAAAGGTTCGAGACGAGGCGGGGAGCAAAGACATAGGAATTTTATAGGAAATTGGCGCCACGCGGATGGTGGCGGCGGCGACGTGCCAGTCCAAAGACCCCGGAAGCTAAATGGCCGGCCGCCGGTCCTTCCATGGCATCTGCTCTTCCAACTGCGTGGAGAGCGCTAGCACAGTCGCCTCGTCGCCATAGCGGCCGACGAGCTGCATGCCGATCGGCACGCCGCCGGCGGACTGCCCAAGCGGCAGCGAGATCGCCGGCAGGCCGGAGATGTTGAAGGGAAAGTTGAAGACCGCGTCGCCCCGTTTGGCGTCGTCCAGCGCCGGCGCCCCCTCTCCCCGTTCTTCACGGGGAAAGGGTAAGGGGGGCAGAGCCAACGGTGGCGAGTGGCCTAACCGAGCCCCGTCAGGTCAGCTCGACGGTCCGCTTCTCCGCGATGCTCTGTTCGGCGGCTAGCACGATGCGCAGGCTGTTGACGGCGGCATCCATCTGCTCGGTCAGATCGAGGTCCTCACGGACGGCGCGCAGGAAGAAGGCCTGCTCGCGGTCGCAAAGCTCCTGATGGCCGGGCTCGTCCTCCATGCTGACGATCTCGTCGGGCTTGGAAAAGTTCTTGTCGCCATCGACCTGCGCATAATGGATCTTCAGCGCGTCGGTCTTGGTATGGCGGTCGATGTCGGCGGAATCCGAGACCTCCTCGGCTTCCTTGGCGCTGCTTGCCGACTGACCGGCGACGATCGAAACAGCGCCCTTCGGGCCGACCACATCCTTCACGAAATAAGCGGTCTCGCTCATCATCGGGCCCCAGCCGGCTTCATACCAGCCGACCGAGCCATCGTCAAAAGTGACGTGGAGATGGCCATAGTTCTGCTTGTCGGCTTCGGCCCAGAGCTTGGCGCCGATGCCGTGCACGCGCACCGGCTTGGCGCCGGTCAGCTGGCACATGACGTCGACATAGTGCACGCCGCAATCGACGATCGGGATCAGCGAGTCGATCAGGTTCTTGTGCCAGTGCCAGGCGCTGCCGCTGCTCTGCTGGTTGAGGTTGAGGCGCATCACCAGCGGCTTGCCGAGCGTCTTGCCGACCTCGATGAACTTGATCCAGGACGGGTGGACGCGCAGGATGTAGCCGAGCACCAGCTTCCGGTTCTTCGCCCGCGCTGCGGCCACCACTTTCTCGGCGTCCTGGATGTTGGTGGCGAGAGGCTTTTCCATGAACACGTGGCAGTTGGCGGCGATGGCCTTCAGCGCGTATTCGGCATGCGTATTGGGCCAACTGTTGATCGAGACCGCGTCCGGCTTGGTCTCCTTCAGCGCCAAGTCGAAATCCTCATAGCGCGGATAGCCGGCGAGCTCCTTCGGGATCTTTTTGTTGCTCTTGATGGAGCGGCTCATGATGCCGACGATCTCGAAGCCGTCGGAGCGGTGATAGGCGCTGGCGTGCGAGGCGCCCATATTGCCCAGACCAACCACCAGGATTTTCACTTTGTCGGCCATGTCAGCCTCCCCAATGCTTTTTGAACAGTAGCTCGGGCGGCATCAGGCGCCGCCCGATGGTCAATGCGCCCGGCTTACTTGACGGCGGAGTCGAAGAGGTGCGCCTTGATCTCCTCGACGTCGAGCGCGGCAAAGCCTTCCGACAGTTTCACGCCGTCGGCATCGGCCTTGACCTTCGCCTTGTCGAAATCGTTGGCGGTCGGGATCAGGTCGTTGGTGCAGACGTCTTCGGCCTTCACCGGCGCGGTGATCTGGCCGATCTTGAGGATCTCGTCGAAAAAGCCCTGCCAGCTCGCCATGTCGTGCGAGCCCCAGCCATTGCGCTTGTCCATGTCACCGCGGAAGACGTTGATCTGCTGCAGGATAGAGGTGGTGCCGAGCTCGGGGCCGAGGTTCTTGGCCAGGGTCGGAAATTGCTCGAACACGGCTTCGACGGCCGCGCGCGGGTTCTGGTAGCCGAATTCGAGGCCCATCGCCCAGCCGCGCAGGTATTTTTCCAGGAAGGCCTTCTTGTCGGGATCCTCGAGGTCGGCGGCGCGCACGACGAAGGTGTTGGCCGGCAGCTTGGAATTCTGCACGCCGAGCCAATATTCGAAGTCGAGTCCCTTGGCGATCCATTCGGCGCGCAGGCCTTCCCAGGAGAGCGCTGCGTCGCCCTGGCCGCCGGCGAGCGCGGTGCCCCAGGTCGGCCAGCCAGCCTCGACATATTTTACCTTCTTGATGTCGACGCCCTGCGCGGCAAGCAGCGGATCGACGATCGCCTGCCAGGCGGCGGAGCCGAGCAGGATGGTCTTGCCCTCAAGGTCTTTCAGGTTTTTGGTGCCCTGGCCCTTGCGGAAGGCGATGCTGAAGGTGTCGCGCGCGCCCATGTGGAACACCGACTTCAGCTTCATGCCGTTCTGGATGGCGAAGGAGAAGACACCGGGCGAGGGGAAGCCCATGTCGGCCTGGCCGACATCGACGAACTTGACCGTCGCGGTGCCGTCCGACGGACCCGGCTGCATGTCGGTCGCGAGGTCGCCGAAATAGCCGGCCTTCTTGGCAGACCAGTAGGGATAGTCGTCCAGCACCTCGAGCGTGCCGCGCGGCGAGATCCAGGTGAATTTTTCATAAGCCGCCGCCCTGGCTTTGAGGCCCGATGCGCCGAGCGCGGTGGCTGTCACCACGCCTGCGGCCGTCACCTGCAGGAAGTAGCGGCGGCTGATGCCCGCTCTTGTCGCTGCGCTGAATAAGCTTTCGTTGGTCATGGCATTCCCCTTTTGTTGATTGCCCTTTATCGATCGCTTGCCTTTGCCCGCCTCCCGGGCGACCTCATCCGTCCGCGCTCAAGCCTCCCAGCTCGCCCATTTCTTGCCGATCAGGAAGAACAGCACGTAGATCAGGATGCCGAGCGTCGACAGGATCAGCACCACCGCGAAGAATTGCGGCATCTGGATCATCGACGAGTAGGAGGTAAGCCGGTTGCCGAGGCCGAAGCCGCCGCCGACCATCTCGGCACCTACCGCAGTGAGCAGCCCGAAGATCGCGCCGATCATCAGCCCGACCAGGATCATCGGCAGCGCCATCGGCGCGCGGATCTTCCAGAAGATCTGCAGGGTGCTGGCCCCATAGGAGCGAGCGAGCGCGATCTTGGCGCTGTCGACACGGCGAAAGCCGGTCGCGGCATTGATCATCACCATCGGTCCGGCGGCGAGCGCTACCGCGATAATGCGCGGCGTATAGCCGAAGCCGAAGCGCAGGATGAGCAGCGGCACCAGTGCCAGCATCGGCGTGGTGACGAGGATGAGGATGTAAGGCGCGACGATCTTCTCGGCGAAGGGAAACTGCGTGATCACCGCCGCCATCAGCAGCCCGACGACGGCGCCGATGGCAAAGCCGGAGAAGAGCTCGACAAGCGTATAGCCGAGATGCGGCGCGATCAGCGGGAATTCGTCGAATAAAGCGTAAACGATCGCACTCGGCGGCGGCATGATGTATTGCGGCACGTGGAAGATGCGCAGCGCCAGTTCGATGCCGCCGATGATCACCACCGCGACGACGAGAATCGCCGCCACCTCGGCGCCGGACTTGACGCCCGGGCCGCCGGCGAAGGCGGAGAGGTTGGTGAGGCTGACATCCTGGCCGTCGCCGGACTTGGCCTTGGAGAATTCCGGAATGGCGTCGCCCCCGCTCACGGTCTGATCCTCACGATTTCAGCGCTCTTGTGTTCCAGCTGCTCCTGCGCCTTCGGCCGGCGCTCGCCGACAATGTCCATCTTGATGCGGTTGGTGAGGTCGAAGACCTCCTTGGTCGCCATGATCTCCAGCGAGCGCGGGCGCGGGAACGGCACGTCGTAGACCTTGGCGACGCGGCCCGGCCGCGCGGTCAGCACCACGACCCGGTCGGAGAGGAAGATCGCTTCCTCGATGCTGTGGGTGATGAAAACGATGGTCGTCTTGGTATCGAGCCAGATCTCCTCGACGAGGCGGTTCATCTCCTCGCGGGTGAAGCTGTCGAGCGCACCGAAGGGCTCATCCATCAAGAGCACGGAAGGCTTCAGCGCCAGCGCGCGGACGATCGCCGCGCGTTGCTGCATGCCGCCGGAAAGCTCGCGCGGGAACTTGCCGCCGAAGCCGTCGAGTCCCACGCGATGAAGCAGATGCGCGATCCAGGCGCGATCGGGCTTCTCGCCCTTGATCTCGAAAGGGAAGTTGATGTTGGCGTCGAGATTGCGCCAGGGCAGAAGGTTCGCTTCCTGGAAGACGATGCCGATCTCGGGACGCGGGCCGGTGACCTCTTTGCCGTCGAGCAGTATCGCGCCGCTGGTCAGACGATGCAGGCCCGACATCGACCACAAGAGCGTGGTCTTGCCGCAGCCGGAAGGGCCGACGATGGAGACGATCTCGTTGGCGTGCACGTCGAGGCTGCAGCGGTCCAGGGCGAGAAGATCGCCGGAGGCCGTGGTATAAACCTTGCTCGCTGCCTGCACGCCGAGCTTCGGCGTTCTTGCGCTGCCGGTATTCATGCTCCCCTCGGAGACTGCGTGATTGGGTTGCCGGAGCCCCCGCTGTCCGCAAAATCAGTCTGTAACTATCCTACTTTACTGTCAAGCGGCGGCAAAGATCTGGCGCTCTCAGATTCGGTCAAAGCTTATCTAAGCGTCTGATTTTTCCCAGCTTTAGATCCGCTTGCAGTGTGTGTTACTTTCCTACATACTTCCTTCAGCTCATTGCCTATGGCCAGCGGGCTGATAATCGCAACAATGGTGGGTCCAGAAACGGCAGAGAAGGACTGGCCAATGACCGAAGCTGACAGCCAGGCGCTGCGGATTTCCGACGAGGATGACGGCCGGCACGATCATGTCAGGCGCTTCCCGGACATCATTTCGCAGGTGAAGGACAGCTACACGGACTTGCGGCCGGCGGAGCGCCGCGTCGCCGACGTCGTGCTCGACGACGTCAAATATGCGGTCGATGCATCGAATGCCGCGCTGGCGCAGCGCGCCCAGGTCAGCGAGCCGACGGTCACCCGTTTCTGCCGCGCCATCGGCTGCGACGGCGTGCGCGACTTCAAGCTGAAGCTGGCGCAGAGCCTTGTCGTCGGCGCGCTTTATCTCAGCACCAAGCCGCAATCCACGAACGGCGACAGCGGCATGCCGTTCTGGAACGCAGTGTTCGGCGAAGCGCGCCGCGCGCTGCAGGAGGCCGAACGGCAGATCGATCCAGGGCAGTTGCAGAAAGCGGCGGAGCTGATCGCCAAGGCAAGGCAGGTGACGGTGTTCGGCCTCGGCGGCAGCTCGTCGGCGCTGGCGCAAGAGACGCAGTATCGCCTGTTTCGCTATGGCATCACGATCAGCGCGCAATGCGATCCGTATCTGATGCGTATGACGGCTTCGACGCTGAAGCCGGGCGACGTGGTGATCGCGATCTCGGCGACCGGCCGTACCCGCGAGGTGATCGAGGCGGTGGAACTTGCCAAGCATTATCGCGCCGACGCAATCTGCGTGACGGCGCCGGACACGGAGCTGACGCGGGTCTGCGATGTCCGGCTGACGATGGCGGTTCCCGAATATCCCGACACGCTGAAGCCGACCGCTTCGCGGTACGCCTTTCTTGCGGCCATCGACCTGCTCGCGGTCGCGTCCGCCTACAAGCTGGACGGCCCGGCGCGCGAGACGGTGCGCCGCATCAAGTACAACGCCCAGATCCATCGGACGGGGAAGGAGATGGAGCCGCTCGGCGACTGAGAAATAGCCGCAACGCGGCTATAATCTGCGTAATTCAGGGGAATGAAGAACAATGCTCGACATCGCACCATCGCAACAGGCGGCAACCTGGCTCGGCACATTCGGCCGCGCGCTCGAAGCGGGTGACATCGCGGCGGCGACGAACCTTTTCGTGGACGATTGCTACTGGCGCGATCTGCTGACCTTCACATGGAACATCAAAACCATGGAGGGCCAAGCGGCGGTCCGCGAGATGCTCAAGGCGACGCTTTCCTCGACGCAACCGTCGCACTGGCGAGTGTCCGGGGAGCCAAGCGTCGACGACGGTGTCATCGAGGCCTGGTTCAGCTTCGAGACGGCCGTGGCGCGAGGCGAGGGCATCCTGCGGCTCAAGGATGGCCGCTGCCGGACGCTGTTCACGGCGATGAGCGCGCTCAAGGGTTTCGAGGAGCAGAAAGGGCCGGCCCGGCCGCTCGGCATCCGCCACAAGGCCGATCCCGAACGCGAAACCTGGGCGGAAGCAAGAGCGCGCGAGGCGCGTGAGCTCGGCGTGCACGAGCAGCCCTATTGCCTGGTGATCGGGGGCGGCCAGGGCGGCATCATGCTCGGCGCCCGGCTGCGGCAGCTCGGCGTTCCCACCCTCATCGTCGAGAAGAACGCGCGGGCCGGCGACTCCTGGCGCAACCGCTACCGCTCGCTCGTGCTGCACGACCCGGTCTGGTACGACCATCTGCCCTACATTCCGTTCCCGGAAAACTGGCCGGTGTTCACGCCCAAGGACAAGATGGGCGACTGGCTGGAAATGTATGCCCGCGTCATGGAGCTGAACTACTGGGTCGCCACCAAATGCATCAGCGCGGCCTATGACGAGGCCGAAAAGGTCTGGACGGTGGTGGTCGACCGCGTCGGCCAGCGCATCACGCTGAAGCCGAAGCACATCGTCTTCGCCACCGGCGCCTACGGGCCGCCGCGGCAGATCGATCTGCCTGGCGCGGACAGCTTCAAGGGCGAGCTTTTGCATTCCAGCCAGTACTCGGCCGGCGAGAAATTCCGCGGCAAGCGCGTCGCGGTGATCGGCGCGGCGAGCTCGGGCCATGATGTCAGCGTCGATCTCTGGGAAGCCGGCGCCAAGGTCACCATGGTGCAGCGCTCGCCGACGACCGTGGTGAAGTCCGACACGCTGATGGAGGTCGGCTTCGAGATCTTTTCAGAGAAGGCGCTGGCGCGGGGTATCACCACCGACAAGGCCGACATGATCGTCGCTTCGACGCCCTTTGCGCTGGTCCCAAAGGGCCAGCGGGCGCTCTATGACGTCATCCGCGAGCGCGACGCGGATTTCTACCAGCGCCTCAGCGACAGCGGCTTTGCCATCGACTTCGGCGAGGACGAGACCGGACTGCTCATGAAAGCCTATCGCACCGGCTCCGGCTACTACATCGATGTCGGCGCCTGCGAGCTGATCCTGAACGGCGAGATCGCAGTGAAGAGCGGCGTCGGCATCAGATCGCTGACGCCGACCGGCATCCTGTTCGAGGACGGCAGCGAGCTTGCGGTCGACGCGATCGTCTCCTGCACCGGCTACCAGTCGATGAACGAGACGGTGGCAGCGATCGTTTCGCGCGAGGTCGCCGACAAGGTCGGGCCGTGCTGGGGCCTCGGCTCCGGCGTCAAGGGCGACCCCGGCCCGTGGCAGGGCGAACTGCGCAACATGTGGAAGCCGACGGCGCAGGAAGCGCTGTGGTTCCACGGCGGCAACCTCGCGCTGTCGCGCTTCTATTCGAAATTGGTGGCGCTGCAGCTCAAGGCGCGGATGGAGGGGATTGCCACGCCTGTCTATGGCGAGCCGAGCAACGCACAGCGGTGACGTTCGATCTCCCCCCTCAAGGCAGGGCAATCGCATATGGAACTGCCGAGTCTTTGCAACGGCTTAGTCGTTACGGGCGACTTTTGTAGGCGTTCGATCGCGCTATTCCGGCGGAATCGGATCCAGAACGGACCAGAATCAAACCGCGAACTGCTCGCGTCGACGATTTTCTTGGTGCCCAGCCAAGTATCTGGAAAACCGAGAAAATAGCCATATGCGATTCCCCTGCCCCTCAAGGGGGGAGATCATCCCCGCCCGAAGTGCCTGGCCGCAACCTCGACATGCGTATGGTGCGCATGGGCCTCGAAGCGCTCGGTCTCACTGTGGTCGGGCGCCTCGTTCGGCCACCATTTGCCGCCGATGACGATGCCATTGGAAACCAGCCGCTGGTCCGCGATCAGTGAGGCGCCGACGGCGTCGACGAAGGTGAAGCGGCCGGGCTGCAGCCTCAGCACCGCGACATCGCCGATGCCGCCGACTTTAAGCGCGCCGAACTCGGGCCTGGCGATGGCTTCGGCGGGGCGCTGCGTTGCCGCGCGCACGACCTCGACCAGCGGCATGCCGAGCGCCATCAGCTTCGACATGCAGACCAAGATGTCGAATGCCGGGCCGTCGACGCAGTAGAGATGCACATCGCTCGAGATGACGTCCGGCGCCAGTCCCTCCGCCAGCATCGCCTTCGCCACCTCGAAGTCGAAGGAGCCCATGCCGTGGCCGATGTCGAAGATGACGCCGCGCTCGCGCGCCAGCCGCATATCCGGCCGCACTGCGCCCGAAGCGAAGACCGGCGCGTTGGGGAACGGCCGAAAGCAGTGCGTGAGGATGTCGCCGCGGCGGAGCCTGGGCAGCACTTCCGAGCGGCCGGGCGGCGGCTCGTCGATATGAGCCATCAGCGGCAGGCCGGCTTGGTCCGCGGCTTCGAGCGCGAGGTCGACCGGCGCGATGCCGCTGGTGCCGCCGGCATGCTTGCCGGAACGCACTTTCACGCCGACGACGACAGCGGCGTGCTCGCGCACCGCGGCCACCGTCTCGCGCGGCTCGCAGAGCCTGAGATCGCTGCATTCGCCGACGGATACGGTCTCGGCGAAGCCGAATATGCCGGCAAACGAGATGTTGACGTAAGCGAGGATGCGGACCTTCGAACGCTCGATGACATGGCGGCGGAAACCGAGAAAATTGCCGGCGCCGGCGCTGCCGGCATCGATGAAGGTGGTGGTGCCGCTCTTGGCGGCGAGACGGTCGGCGTCGACGCCGAGCGAGGTGCCGCCCCAATAGACGTGGCTGTGCAGGTCGACAAGCCCGGGCGTGACGATGCAGTCCCTGGCGTCGACGACCTCACCGGCGGCCTGGGAATCGATGGCCACTTCGATCGCGGCGATTCGGCCATCGGCGACGGCGATGTCGCGCGGCGCATCCAACCCGGAAGCCGGGTCGATCACACGGCCGCCCTTGAGCAACAGATCGAACTGCATTCCGCGCCTCCGTTGTTGTCTGGCCGCGATCAGACCGGCCGGTAGGCGACGGCCTCGATCTCGATCTTGATGTCGATCATCAGCCGGGACTCGACGGTGGTGCGCGCCGGCGGGTCGTTCGGGAAGTGCCTGGCATAGACCGTGTTGAAGGCACCGAAATCGCGGGCGTCCTCGAGCCAGACGGTGGTCTTCACCACGTCGTCCATGGTGCAGCCGGCTAGCGCCAGCGCAGCCTTGACGTTCTGCAGGACCTGCTCGGCCTGGTCAGTTATGCCGCCCTTGACCACCAGGCCGTCGCTGCCCACCGGCACCTGGCCGGAGACATAGACGAAATCGCCGGCGCGGACGGCGGGCGAGAGCGGGACATGCGATTTTCCAAAACACTGCTTGGGCAAATGAAACTCCTGTCGTCGAGCGTGAGGACCGTCCTTGCAGCCGTCTACGCTTGTAGAGGCGATCCTCCTAGAGGCGATGTCGGAAAGCAACATTTTTTCGAAATTCATGTTGCTTTATTACAAATCCTGAGCATCCTGCACCCCCGAAACCGGGACCGGTGGGTTGCTGATCGAACGCAAGGGGAAGAACCAGCATGACCTTTGACAGGAATCCGTTTCCGGAAGGCGATGCCGATCGCCATGCGCTGTGGGAAATGCTCGTGCGGCGCGACATCGACGCCTTCCTCGGCCAGGACTGGTCGTTGGTCGAGGACGACTTCATCGCCGAAAGCTTCTTCGGCATGCATGCGCATTTCCTTGCCAATGCCGACTCCTGGCGGCTGCAGTTTCCCCGGCTGGAAGTCTATCGCGACGAGTGGCTACGGCAGGCCAAGGAGACCGCGGCGACGAAATTCGCCGAGCCGCTGCGCGAGGCAATTTTCCGCGTCACCAACCTGCGCGATATCGACGTCGATGGCGACCGTGCGGTGCTGCACAAGAAGTTCGACGGCTCGATCGCCAAGGCCGACGGCAGCTTCGACCGCCTCAAATGGCAGACGCTCTACTTCTGCCGCAAGGTCGGCGGGCGCTGGAAAATTGCTGGTTTCGTCGGCTACATGCCGCATCCGCTCGGAAGCTAATGCATGTCGCCCACATGCGTGCGCGGTTCTGGGACAACGATATGCATCAAAACAAGGATTTGCATCGCCGCGCCGTTTCAGCGCAACGCGGTTTAGGACAGGCGCGGCAACCGCTCATCGGCCGAGCGATGATCGAAGACGACGCCCATGGTCTTACCAACGGCGGCCATGACGATCAGTTCGACCAGATGGTCGTCGCTGTCCTCGCAGGTGGGATCCGATTGGCGGATGGCGTGGAGCATTGCCCGGGTCGAAATGGTGTCGCCGGCGCGAAATTTCGAAAGAGCAGACGAAACAATGTCTTGTACCGTCAGGTCTATGACGGGCACCTCCGCAGCGACGTTCATAAGCCTCCTCCTGGCATGAACCCCTCACTAAAGGGATGATACGCCGATCAGGGGATTGCGCCAGTGAAATGGTGGTCCGACCAGTTCAGCTGGCAATGGCCTGCCGTTAAATGTGGAACACCGCGCCGATGGCCCTGGCCCATGCTCGACGCACCGCGCGCCGGTTGCTAAGCCCCTCCCGCACAGGGAGCACTATCCGAGTCGAGAATATGACGGTTGCGATCGAGATGGGCCAGACGTCGGCAGGCGCGCCGGCGGCCCTCGACCTTGAGGAGCTGCTGGCGACCCGCCTGCTGGTGCAGGGCAATTCGGGCTCGGGCAAGTCGCATCTGCTGCGCCGGCTGCTGGAGCAGAGCGCGCCCTGGGTGCAGCAGACCATCATCGATCCCGAAGGCGACTTCGTCTCGCTCGGTGAGCGCTACGGCCATCTGGTGATCGACGCCGAGGATCATACCGAGCGCGGCCTGCAGGCGGCCGGCGAGCGAGCGCGCATCCACCGCGTGTCGACGGTGCTAAACCTGGAAGGGCTCGACGCCGAGAACCAAATGCGGCGCGCCGCAGCCTTCCTTGGCGGGCTGTTCGAGGTCGCGCGCGACCATTGGTATCCGATGCTGGTGGTGGTCGACGAGGCGCAGCTCTTCGCGCCGGCTGCTGCCGGCGAGGTGTCGGATGAGGCGCGAAAACTTTCGCTCGGCGCCATGACCAATCTGATGTGCCGCGGCCGCAAGCGCGGACTCGCCGGCATCATCGCCACGCAACGGCTGGCGAAGCTCGCCAAGAACGTCGCGGCAGAGGCCTCCAACTTCCTGATGGGCCGCACTTTTCTGGACATCGACATGGCGCGCGCCGCCGACCTGCTCGGCATGGAGCGGCGGCAGGCGGAAGCCTTCCGCGAACTCGAGCGCGGGCATTTCATGGCGCTCGGTCCGGCGCTGTCGCGCCGCCCGCTCAGCATGCGCATCGGATCGACCGAGACGAGCCCGCGCAACGGCACGCCGCGGCTGATGCCGCTGCCCGAAGCGACGCTCGAAGATGCGCGCGCCATCATCCTCGCGGCACCGCCGCCGGAGACGGTCCGCCCGCAGCGCCGGCCGTCGCCCGACCTGCTCGATCAGTTGATGGCGGCCAAGGCCGCGCCGCTCGACATCCGCCCCGAGCCGACCGAGCCGCAGCCGAGCGCCGAGGACCTTGCCGAGCGGCGCGAGCGGATGGACCGTATCCTGCGCGCCATCCTGGCCGAGCCCGATGCCGGATTCCGCGTCATAGGCGTGCTCTACCAGGAGTTCGTGGTCCGCTGCCGGATCGAAGGACTCGCTTCGGTGGTGCCCGACCTTTCGGAATTCCGACGCATGCTGACACGCGCCCGCGCCGGCGTTGGCTCCGACATGGCCGAGGACGACGCGTGGCGGGACGTCTCGGTGCGCGCATCGCTTCTGCCGGAGGACATGCAGGGCGTGTTCATGATGATCGCGAGGGCGGCGAAGGAAGGCTGGCCTTGCCCTAGCGACGCGGCGATCGCCCGCGCGTATGGCTCGCATTCGCTGCGTCGCGCCCGGCGGCTGCTCGATTACATCGAGGAGCAGGGGCTCATCGTCTGCCAGATCGACGGTGTTGGCCGCCGCACGGTGACGCTGGTCGAGCTCGCCTGGGCAACGGCCCCGGGCGATCCGAATGCCGGAGAAGAAGAGCCGGGCAGTTCGGCTGCATAAGGAAATCCGGCCGGGCGTCTCTACGGCAAGTCTCGCCACATCTGATTAACCACTGTTCAAACAGGCACGGAACCAAACAGGCCGCGACGCGTTTTGGCCCTCGGCTTAATATAGCTGTCGGGGCATGCGCGGAGGGGAGTGTGGGCGTTTCTCGTTCGTCAAAGGAACAATTCGATTCTCGTCAGATTCTCAACGCCCTCAAAGCCTTTCGAAACGGTGACTTCTCCGTCCGCATCGAGAATGTCTATGAAGGGTTGAACGGCGAAATCGCTGACACATTCAATCAGATCGTCGAGTTGAACGACCAGGTGGCGCGGGAATTTGCGCGGCTAAGCAGGGTCGTCGGCAAGGACGGCCGCATCGGCGAACGCGGCCATGTGAGGAACGCCAAAGGCAGCTGGGAATCGAGTGTCCGCTCGGTCAACGACCTGATCGAGGACATGGTGCAGCCCACGGCGGAAGTTGCCCGCGTCATCGGCGCGGTCGCCAAGGGCGACCTATCCCAATCCATGATGGTGGAAATCGACGGCAGGCCGCTTCGTGGCGAATTCCTGCGCATCGGCAAAATCGTCAACACCATGGTTGAGCAGCTCGCCTCCTTCACGTCGGAGGTGACGCGTGTGGCGCGCGAGGTCGGCACCGAAGGCAAGCTGGGCGGTCAGGCACGCGTCAGGGGGGCGGCGGGCACGTGGAAGGACCTGACCGACAATGTCAACGCGATGGCGACCAACCTGACCAGCCAGGTGCGCAACATTGCGGAGGTGACCACGGCTGTCGCGTCTGGCGACTTGTCGAAGAAGATCACCGTCGACGTGAAGGGCGAGATCCTCGAACTGAAGAACACCATCAACACGATGGTGGACCAGCTCAACTCCTTCGCTTCGGAGGTGACCCGCGTCGCGCGTGAGGTCGGCACCGAGGGCAAACTCGGAGGCCAGGCCCGTGTCGAGGGCGTCGGCGGTACTTGGAAGGACCTCACCGACAGCGTCAACCTGATGGCCGCCAACCTGACCGGCCAGGTTCGCAACATCGCCGATGTGACGACGGCGGTGGCTTTGGGCGACCTCTCCAAGAAGATTACAGTCGACGTGAAAGGCGAAATCCTGGAACTGAAATCGACCATCAACACCATGGTCGATCAGCTCAACTCATTTGCCGGCGAGGTGACGCGCGTGGCGCGCGAGGTCGGCACGGAAGGCAAGCTCGGCGGCCAAGCACAGGTGCGCGGTGTCGCCGGCACCTGGAAGGACCTGACCGACAACGTCAATTCCATGGCTGCGAATCTTACCGGTCAGGTGCGCAACATCGCCGAAGTGACGACCGCGGTGGCCCTGGGTGACCTCTCGAAGAAGATCACAGTCGATGTGAAGGGCGAGATCCTGGAACTCAAGAACACCATCAACACGATGGTGGACCAGCTGAACTCCTTCGCCTCGGAAGTTACACGCGTGGCGCGCGAAGTCGGCACCGAGGGCAAGCTGGGGGGCCAAGCCGAAGTCCGTGGAGTCGGCGGCACGTGGAAGGACCTGACGGACAACGTCAACCTGATGGCCGCCAATCTGACCGGGCAGGTGCGCAATATCGCCGATGTGACCACGGCCGTTGCAAGGGGCGACCTTTCGAAAAAGATCACTGTCGATGTGAAGGGCGAAATCCTCGAACTGAAGAACACCGTCAACACCATGGTGGACCAGCTCAATTCCTTCGCGTCGGAGGTCACCCGCGTGGCGCGCGAAGTGGGCTCGGAAGGCAAGCTGGGAGGTCAGGCCCACGTCGAGGGCGTCGGCGGCACCTGGAAGGATCTGACCGATAACGTCAACGCGATGGCCGGCAATTTGACCGTGCAATTGCGCGACGTCTCCAAGGTCGCGACCGCCATCGCCACCGGCGACCTGACCCAGAAGATCACCGTCGACGCCCTGGGCGAAATCCTGCAGATCAAGGACGTCATCAACACGATGGTGGACCAGTTGAACTCCTTCGCCTCGGAGGTGACGCGCGTCGCCCGCGAAGTGGGTTCCGACGGCAAGCTTGGCGGCCAGGCGCAGGTACGCGGCGTTGCCGGCACCTGGAAGGACCTCACCGACAACGTCAACGCCATGGCCGCCAATCTCACGGGCCAAGTGCGCAACATTGCGGAGGTGACCACGGCCGTCGCACTCGGCGATCTGTCGAAAAAGATCACGGTCGATGTGCGCGGTGAAATCCTGGAGCTCAAGGACACCATCAACACGATGGTGGACCAATTGAACTCGTTTGCCTCGGAAGTGACGCGCGTGGCGCGCGAGGTCGGCACCGAAGGCAAGCTCGGCGGTCAGGCCCAGGTGCGCGGCGTCGCCGGCACCTGGAAGGACCTGACCGACAACGTCAACTCGATGGCCGAGAACCTCACCGGTCAGGTTCGCAACATCGCCGAAGTTACCACAGCGGTGGCGCGAGGCGACCTGTCCAAGAAGATCACCGTCGATGTCAAAGGTGAAATCCTGGAGCTGAAGTCGACCATCAACACCATGGTCGACCAGCTCAACTCGTTCGCCGGCGAGGTGACGCGCGTGGCGCGCGAGGTCGGCACCGAAGGCAAGCTCGGCGGTCAGGCTCGGGTGGAAGGTGTGGCCGGTACCTGGAAGGACTTGACCGACAACGTCAATCTGATGGCGACCAATCTGACCAACCAGGTGCGCGGCATTGCCGACGTCGTCACCGCCGTTGCCCAGGGCAATCTGAAGCGCAAGCTTGCGGTCGATGCCAAGGGCGAGATCGCTTCGCTGGCGGACACGATCAACGGCATGATCGAGACGCTGGCGACCTTCGCGGATCAGGTGACCAACGTGGCTCGCGAGGTCGGCATCGAGGGCAAGCTCGGCGGCCAGGCCAGGGTGCCGGGCGCCGCCGGCCTATGGCGCGACCTGACCGACAACGTCAATCAGCTGGCGGCGAACCTGACGACCCAGGTCCGGGCCATCGCCGAAGTGTCGACCGCGGTCACCAAGGGCGACCTCACCCGCTCGATCAGCGTGCAAGCTTCCGGTGAGGTCGCTGCGTTGAAGGACAACATCAACGAGATGATCCGCAACCTCAAGGACCAGACCTTGAAGAATGCCGAGCAGGATTGGCTGAAGACCAATCTCGCTCGTTTCTCGCGCATGCTGCAGGGCGAGCGGGACCTTGCCACGGTGTCGCGGATGATCATTTCCGAGCTCGCGCCGCTGGTGAACGCGCAATACGGCCTGTTCTACGTCACCAATCGCGACGTGGAAGAATCCTATCTGGAACTGGCCGCGTCCTACGCCGCCGAAGGCAGGGCCACCGTCCGCCAACGAGTCGACTTCCGGGAAGGCCTGATCGGGCAGTGCGCCGCCGACAAACGGCCAATCATGCTCGATGACGTCCCATCGAGCTTCCTGCGCATCACCTCCGGCCTGGGTGAGGCCCCACCGGCGAGCGCCATCGTCCTGCCGGCATTGTTCGAGGACGAGGTCAAGGCGGTTATCGAACTCGCTTCGTTCAGCCGGTTCAGCGATACGCACCGCCTTTTCCTGGAGCAGCTCATGGAATCGGTCGGTATCGTGCTCAACACGATCGCCGCGACCATGCGCACGGAAGGCCTTCTCAAGCAATCGCAGCTCCTGACGTCCGAACTGCAATCGCGCCAGACCGAGCTCACCAAGAAGCAGGAAGAGCTTCACGCTACCAATGAGGAACTGCAGGAAAAGGCGCAACTGCTCGAGAATGAAAAGAAGCAGGTGGAAAACAAGAATCTCGAGATCGAGATGGCCAGGAGGGCGCTGGAGGAGAAGGCCGAGCAACTGGCGCTGACCTCCAAATACAAATCCGAATTCCTGGCGAACATGAGTCACGAGCTGAGGACGCCGCTGAATTCGCTGTTGATCCTGTCCAATCTGCTTGCGACCAATCAGCAGGGGAATCTGAACGACAAGCAGATCGAGTTCGCGCGCACGATCAACTCGGCAGGTACCGACCTGCTCAGCCTCATCAACGACATACTGGATCTTTCCAAGATCGAGTCCGGCACGGTATCGATCGAAATCAACGACATGCCGCTCGCACACCTGCGCCAGCATATGGAGCGGACTTTCAGACAGCTTGCGGCGGACAAAGGGCTCGGCTTCACCATCAAGATCGAGCAGGCGCTGCCTGACACGATCCGCACGGACGAAAAGCGGCTGCAGCAGATCGTGCTCAATCTGCTGTCAAATGCCTTCAAATTCACTTCCAACGGCGAGGTGATCCTGAACATCCATGGCGAGACAACCGGCCGCAAAAACGGTGCGACGCCGCCCCGGGCGTTGGCGATCGCCGTTACCGATACCGGGATCGGCATTCCGGAAGACAAGCAAAAGCTCATCTTCGAGGCGTTTCAGCAGGCCGACGGCACGACCAGCCGCAAATATGGCGGCACTGGCCTCGGCCTTTCCATCAGCCGGGAAATCGCCCGACTGCTCGGCGGCGAGCTGCGCGTCGAAAGCGAGCCAGGCAAGGGATCGACCTTCACATTGGTCATCCCGTTCGACGGCCCGCGCAGCAGCAGCCTGGCGGCACCGATCGAACTTTCGCCTGCCGACGTCATCGCGGCGGGCGTCCAGCCAGCAGACACCTCGGGTACCCCAGAACTTACCGACGATCGTGACTCGATCAATCCGTCGGACAGGGTGGTGCTTATCGTCGAGGACGACCCGACTTTCGGAGGGCTGCTGCTCGGTCTTGCTCGATCCGCCGGACTGAAGGGGGTGCTTTCAACGGCCGGCTCCGGCACGCTGGCACTCACCCGCAAGCTCATGCCCGATGCGATCACGCTCGATCTCGGCCTTTCAGACATCGACGGCTGGGTGCTTTTCGACCTTCTGCGGCATGACCAGAAGACCAGGAACATTCCGATCCATGTCATCTCCGGCGCCGAGGATCTCGACCTGCTGACGCGCAGGGGCGCTGCCAGCGTTTCGAGCAAGCCGGTTTCGGCCGGTGAGCTCGCCCGCGTTTTCGAGGAAATCCATTCACGGAACCTGAGGGTGCAGCGCAACGTGCTGATCGCCGATCCCGACCCCGAGCGCCGCCTGGCCCTGGTGGAAGCCATTCGCGATGGCATCACCTCGGTCATCGCGGTCGGCCGTGTCGCCGCCAACGCGGACGAGGCGGGCGCCGCCGCGTACGATGCGATTGTTTTCGGGTTTGGGCGTTCGGCCAAGGACAACGCCCAGATGCTCGACGAAATTATGTCTCAGTTCAACGACGCCCTACCGCGCCTGCTGTTTTTCACGCCGCATCCCGATGCCTTTCTGCAGCAGGTCGCACTGCATCCGGCACTCGGCGATGTCCCACGTGCCGACAATTTCGGCCAGCTCGGGCTCCTGATCTCGGCGGCACTGCCAAGCGACACGCATAGCGAGCAGATTTTGGCCACCGAGCAGGTCGACAATGCCGATCTCGCCGGCGCCAAGGTTCTGATCGTCGACGACGACATTCGCAATATCTACTCGTTGACCAGCGTGCTGGAAACCTACGACATTGATGTGCAGCATGCCGAACGGGGCCGGGACGGCGTCGCTTTACTCGAAGAAACACCCGACGTCGACGTGGCCCTGATCGACATCATGATGCCGGAAATGGACGGCTACGAAACCATGCGTCGGATTCGCGCCATGCCCGCGATAGCCCATATTCCATTGATCGCGGTTACAGCCAAGGCGATGAAAGGCGACCGTCAGAAATGCCTGGACGCCGGCGCATCCGACTACATCGCCAAGCCGGTCGACCTCGATCTGCTGCTTGCGTTGCTGCGGGTTTGGATCGGTCGCGCGCGAGCGCGGGCTGAGCCCTTTGCACCGGCATTGATGACCGCCATCTGAATGCGCTCCGGCAGGTAAAAAGAATGGCTGCGATCGAGGCAGAAAGTAGCGAACCGGTCGAAGGATTGCGGGCGCGCGTTCTCGCGGTCGATGACGACGAACGCAATCTGCTTGCCATCGCGGAGGTGCTTGGCGAAGTCGGCGAGGTCGTCTGCGCCCAGTCCGGTGAGGAGGCACTGCGCTTCCTGCTCAAGGAAGATTTCGCCGTCATCCTGCTCGACGTGCTCATGCCGAACCTCGACGGCTATGAGACGGCCACGCTGATCCGCCGGCGTGAACGATCGAAAAACACGCCGATCATCTTCCTTACCGCGATCAGCAAGGAAGAGGCGCATATGCTGCGCGGCTACGACGTCGGCGCTGTCGACTACCTGTTCAAGCCGTTCGACCCGGTGATGCTTCGCTCCAAGGTCATGGTCTTTGTCGATCTTCATCAGAAGACGCGCGAGATCGAGCGAAACGCGGCGCGGGAGCAGCGGCTGCTCGAACAGGCGCTGAAGGCCAAGTCGGACAAACTCGATGCCGAGCGGGCGCTGCGCCATTCGGAAGCAAGGCAGGAGGCTATTCTTGCCTCGCTTCCGATTTGTTTTCATGCCCGCTCGGCTGAGGCGCCTTTCGCCGCAAGCTACGTCTCGAAAGGCGTCGAGCGGCTGACGGGGTTCCCGCCGAGCCGTTTCCTGTCGCATCCGGATTTCGGGCTCAGCCGGGTTCACCCCGAGGATCGCGAGGAGGTAAGCAGGTCACTGTCGGCGGCAAGCGAGACGGGGTCCTATGGCTGCGAATTTCGCTGGCGGTGTGCCAATGATGAATATCGCATCTTCTTCGATCGAGGCGTGGTTTCCAAAGATGACGCTCGGCTCGAGTTGCTTGGCACCATGCAGGACATAACAGAGCAACGCCGCCTGGAGAGCCAGTTGCTGCGGTCGCAGCGGCTCGATGCAATCGGCAAGCTGACCGGCGGACTCGCCCACGACTTCAACAATCTCCTCGCGGCGATCCTTTCCGGCCTAAGCCTGCTCGAGCGACAACTGACGCTCGACGGCAAAGCTACCAAGATCCTCGACATGACACGCCGCTCCGCCGGGCAAGGCAGGGATCTCGTCCAGCGCATGCTCGCTTTTTCGCGACGCCAGGACCTGAAGCCCGTGGCAGTACCCTTGTCGAGCCTTGGGGATACGATGAATGGGTTGGTTGCCCCGGTCCTCGGAGGCCTCGTGCGCTTCAAGTGGCTGGTGAGTGACGACACATGGCCCGTGTATGTGGATGCGGCGCAGCTCGAGCTCGCCTTGATGAACCTCATCTTCAATGCGCGAGACGCAATGCCTTCGGGAGGCACGGTTCTCGTCCGGACGAGCAACCGCAGCGTCGATCACACGGGCGAGGAACTGACGGCCGGCGACTATGTGGTGGTCGCTGTCGAGGACACCGGGACCGGAATTGCCGGCGACATCATAAGCAAGGTGGTCGAGCCGTTCTTTACAACCAAGCCGATCGGGAAGGGCACGGGGCTGGGGCTCAGCACCGTCTATGGTTTCGCCAAGCAGTCGGGTGGCACCCTCAGAATAGAGAGCGAGTTGGACCGTGGCACCATCATAGAACTGTGGCTGCCCCGATCCAATCAGCCGCAGGACGTCACCGGGGCTATCGCTGGTGCCGGCGCAGAGCCTGTCGAGGCTGCCGACGCGGAGCGCGCTGCGGCGGCTGGCGAACGATCGCTGACTGTTCTGCTCATCGATGACAGCCACTCCTTGAGAGAAATGACGGCCATGTCGCTCAGGCAGTCCGGCTTCGAGGTCGTAGGGGCCTCCGGCGGAGCCGAAGCGCTCGCCGCCATCGAGAGAGAGCCGGATCGATTCGACGTGATCGTCACCGACTTTGCCATGCCCCTTATCTCGGGCATAGACGTGATCCGGTTTGCCCGCAATCTGCGTGCCGGCTGGCCGGCCGTCATCATCACCGGCTATGCGGATGCCGAGAAAATCGTGGAGCGCCCCTCTGATGTCGCGCTTGTCGGCAAGCCGTTCGACGAAAAGGATCTTGTTGTGGCCATACAGGCCGCAGCCCGTGGCAAACAAGTCAACGCTTCGGCATAGCTCCCCTGTTACTTGTCCTCGATGATCCTCAAATAAGCCGCGGTCACGAACAGCACCATGAAGCCGAAGAGGATGCGGCGGCCGCCTTCGGGCATATGCAGGATGGTGAGCAGCGTCGTCAGCACGGTCAGAATCAGCGCGCCGACAATGGTTCCCATGTAGCCGCCGCGGCCGCCGAAGATCGAGGTGCCGCCGATGACGGCGGCAGCCACCGAAGGCAGCACCAGCGGCTCGGCGAGCGACAGCGAGGGCGCCTTGATCAGGCCGATATAGAGCAGGCCGGTGATGCCGGCGAGCAGGCTGGAGATAACGTAGAGCGCCGTGATCACCTGCCAGTAGCGGACGCCGGAAAGCCGTGCGGCGCGTTCATTGTCGCCGACGGCGTAGAGCAGGCGGCCGAAGCCTGTACGATTCAAGGTAAAGACGATCAGCACCGCCACCGGCACGAACAGGAAGAGCGCGTTGGGGAAGCCGTAGGTGAGACCGGTGCCCAGCCAGTTGAGGAAATCCGGGATCTTGGCGCCGGAGGCGATCACGGTGCGCTGGTAGACCTGCAGGAAGCCGGTGCCGATCAGGCTGGTGCCGAGCGTCATGATCAGCGGATGGACGCGGAACACGCCGACGCCGACGCCGTTGACGAGGCCGATCAGCACCGCCGGCAGCATGGCGAGGATGAAAGCCACCGTCGGATCCTGGTTGACGATTTGCGTCGCCATGATGAAGGCGCTCATCGTCGCCACCGTGCCGACCGAGAGGTCGATGCCGCCGGTGAGCATCGTCATGGTCTGGCAGCCGGCGAGGATCGCCAGCGGGATGGCGAACTTGGCCGTGTTGGCGATCCAGCGCTCGTTGACGATGCCGGGGCGAAGAACCTGCAGGATCAGCACCAGGATGACGAGCAGGATGATCAGCGGAATGAGCGGCCGGTCCGCCATGAAGCGCTTCAGGCGGCGGCCGAGCGAGACCGGCTGGGGCATGGTCGCGCTGTTCGTCATGGTGTTGCTCCTGCCGGGCGGCCTCGGATGGTGATGAAGGCGCCGAACATCACCACGGCGACCATGATCGCGCCCTCGATGATGGCGGTGACGTTGGGATCGATGGCCAGAAGCGTCAGATCGGTGCGCACCAGCCTGAGCACGAAGACGGCGATGATCGGCCCGAGCAACCCGCCCTTGCCGCCGCCGAGCGCGACGCCGCCGAGAACCACCGCCGCGACGCTGGCCAGCAGATAGGGACCGGGGATCGGCGCGCCGATGCCGGTGCTGATGGTGAGCGAGAGGCCGCCAAGCGCCGCGAACAGGCCGGAGAGCGCGTAGGCGACGATCCTGGTGCGGGCCACCGGCACGCCGCTGCGGAAAGCGGCGAGCTCGTTGCTGCCTATGGCGTAGATGGAGAGGCCAAGCCGCGAGCGCCGGAGCGGGATCCAGATCACGAAGAGGCAGACAAGCAGCAGCACCAGCGCCTTCGGAACCCAGGCATCGGCCCAATCCGGCAGGCCGGGGATCGGCATGGTGCCGACGACGGTGGCCTTCAGCCACTCGGCGGCGGCACCGCCGGGCGCGTCAAGCACCAAAAGCGCCGCGCCTTGCAGGACGAACAGCGTGGCTAAAGTAACCACGATATCCGGCACTCGGGTCACGACGATCAGGAGGCCGTTTAGCGCGCCAAGCACAAGGCCCATGGCCAGCACGAAGGGCACGACGAAATACGCATACTCCTCGCTGGCGCCGTTCATCATCGAGGCGGCGGTGACGCTGGTCAGCGCCATCATGGCGGCCACTGACAGGTCGATGCCGCCGGCGATGACCACCACAGTCTGCGCCGCGACGGCGAAGGCGTAGGGCAGAACCGCCCGCGCCAGCGAGCCGAAGTCGCCGCTGCCGTAGCCCGGCTGGATCAGCTTGGTGAGGACGAACAGGAATACGAGCAGGGCGAGCAGGCCGGCGACCCAGCCCTGGCGGCGCAGGAAGCGCATCATGGCGTGGTCTCCGCGTCGGACGCCGGCCTGACATCGGCAAGGATGCCGACATCCGCCCTGGCGCCGCGCGGCAGGCCGTAGGCGGCCCGCATCAGAGCCGGCTCGTCGGCGAGCTCGACCGGGAAGGTGTCGACGACACGGCCGCCGAAGATGACGATGACGCGGTCGCAGACACGCTGCACTTCCTCCAGCTCGGATGTGTAGAAGAGGACCGATTTGCCGAGGCCGGCGAGCTCGCGCAGCAATTTGTAGATCTCCTGCTTGGTGCCGACATCGATGCCACGCGTCGGGTCGAAGCAGAGGATCGTGCGGGCATCCGCCGCGATCCAGCGGGCGATCGTCACCTTCTGCTGGTTGCCGCCGGAAAGGCGCTGGACCTCGCCCTGCGCGCGGGTGTCGATCTGCAGCCGGGCGATGGCGCTTGAAACCACCATATGCTCCCGGCGCACCTTGATCGGTCCCCATTTGCGCAGCGCCGCGCTGAATGGCAGCGCGATGTTCTCGCGCACCGAACGCTGCATGGCTAAAGCCTCGGTGCGGTCACCCGGCACATAGGCGAGGCCGGCCTGGATGGCATCGCTTGGATGGAAGAATTTTACCGGCGCGCCGTCGACGGCGATTGTGCCGCCGGCCGGGCGGATCGAGCCGGCAAGGGCGGCGAAGAGTTCGTCTTGGCCCTGGCCCTCGAGCGCGACAACGCCGGCCACCTCGCCATTAGCGAGATCGAAGGAGACGTCATGCAGCTTGGCGCCGAGTTGCAGGTTGCGAACGGAGAGCCGAGGTTGGCTGTCCTTCACCATCGGCGCCTCGCTTGCCGTGCGCGCCGCGGCGACGCTGGTCTTCTCGATACGGGCGCCAAGCATCATCTCGACGATCTTTTCCTCGACGCCGGGCTCGATGTCGACGACGCCGACGGTTGCGCCGTCGCGCAGCACTGTGGCGCGGTCGCATAACGCGGAGATCTCGACGAAACGGTGCGAGATGAAGATGACCGAGCGGCCGCCGTCGCCCTGGCGGCGAACGACTTCCAGCACTTTTTCGGCAAGGTTGGCGGGCAGCGCGGCCGTCATCTCGTCGAGCAGCAGCACGTCGGGCTCGACGGCGAGCGCGCGCGCCAGGTCGAGCACGCGCAGGACGGCCAGCGGAATGTCGCGCGCGGTCTCGCGTATGTCGAGGTTCGGGATGCCGAGCTCGCGCACCCAGGCGCGGAACGGCTCGACCGGCGTGCCGGTGAGCCTGAGATTGGAAAGCACATCGAGGTCGGGGATCAGCGCCGGTTCCTGGTAGACCGGCAGCAGGCCGGCGCGACGCGCGGCGGCAGGAGAGCGGACATCGCGCGCCTCGCCGCGGATCAGGATGCGGCCGGCATCCGCCCGGATCGCACCGGTCAGGATCTTAACAAGCGTCGACTTGCCGGCGCCGTTGGCGCCCATCAGCGCATGGACTTCGCCCGGCAGCACCGACAATGATGCGTTACGCAGTGCCGACACCGCGCCGTAACTCTTCGCCACGCCCGTGGCGTCCAGCAATGTATTGTTCGGCAATTCGTTCGTCGTCAAAACCAGCGTTCTCGCATCAAGCGCCAAGGACGGCAGGTTCGCACCTGCCGCCCCGGCGACCTTATCTGCCGCAGGTTCTTATCGCAAAACCGTAGGATCCTTTTGCGAAATCTGCGGAGTTGAATTCGGTCAGGCGACTATTCGCCCGGACCCTTGCAGGCGACGATCTGCTCTTTGGTATAGGTGGTCCAGTCCGGGATCGAGATCGAGACCGGCCATTCGGGGCTGAGCGACGGATCGGCGGCCGCCTTCAGCTTGGCCTTGCCTTCCTCCGTAACATTTTCCCAGAGCTGCGGCTCGACCAGGACGGTCTGCTGCGCCGGCTTCTTGCCGTCGAGGATCTGCAGCGCGAGCGTGACGCCGGCGCCGCCGATCGAGCCGGGGTTGGTGACGGCAGCGCCGACCAGACCCTTGACCGTGTTCAACTGGCCGACGAAGCCGGCATTGTCGGCGCCGACAACCGGCACCATCGGCGCCTGCTGCTCGACCAGGGCGTCGACGATGACGTTGTCGATGCCGGAGGTCCAAATGCCGTTGATCGGCGTTCCGGTGGCGAGGAAGGACAGGATCTGCTGCTTGGCCTGATCCTGCTGCCAGCCGGTGAAGACTTCCTGCGCGACCTTCACGTCGGGGAATTCGGCCAGCGCCTTCTTGAAGCCCTTGTCGCGGTCGCTGTCGGCGGAAGCGCCGGCGGCGCCGCGCATGTAGAGCACCTCGCCCTTGCCGCCCATCTGCTGGAACAGCCACTTGGCGCCGAGATAGGCATATTGTTCCTGGTTGTTCGAGATGATGTAGGCGGACGGCTCGGTCACCGCCTGGTCGACGGCGACGACGACGATACCGGCCTTGGTGGCTTCCTCCAGACCGGCCTTGATGCCGGCCGGATCGGCCGGGTTGACGACGATGGCGTTTACCTTGGCGCTGATCAGGTTGCGGATGTCCTCGAGCTGGCCGGCGGCATCGGTGTTGCGGTGGGCGATGTTGAGCTTCGCCACTTCGCCAGAGGCGAGCGCCTGCGCCTTCATGGCGCAGATCATTTCCTCGCGCCAGCCATTGCCCTGCACGGTGTTCGAAATGCCGATCGTGTATTTGCCTTTGGCGGACGACACGCCCACCGAGGCCAGCAAGGCAGCGCCAGCAAGCAGCGGGGCCATGGTCAGGTATTTCTTCATTTCAGTACTCCTCCACATTGATTTCAGTTCCTGAGCTCCGAAGCGATCCCCAAGCCGTTTGCCGCGTCATTTGACGAAGGGGCGCAGCACGTCGCGGGCCAGCAGAAAACCGCGCTTGACCTTTTCGTCGCTTCCCTCGAACCGGCGGTCCTCATGCTCGATGATCAGCGGCCCGTCATATCCAGCCCGGTAAAGGCCCGAAAGGATGCTGCTCCAGTTGATGTCGCCAAGCCCCGGCATGCGCGGCACCTGCCAGCCTATGCCAGCGGAAAGGATCCCGCGCTCATACAAGCCATCATGATCAATCATCAGGTCCTTGGCATGCACATGCAGCATGTGCGGGCCGAACTCGCGGATGAAGCGTTCCTTGTCGATCATTTGCCAGACGAGATGCGAGGGGTCGAAGTTCATGCCGACGTCGCCGCCCCAGGCCTCGAGAATCCGGCGCCAGACATAGGGCGAATAGGCGATGTTGTGCCCGCCCGGCCATTCGTCATAGCTGAAGATCATCGGGCAGTTCTCGAAGGCAAGCTTGACGCCATGCTCGCGCGCATGGGCGATGATTGCAGGCCAGATTTTCTGCGCTGCCTCCCAGTTGGCGTCGACAGTCCTTGAAGCATCGCCGCCGCAGAACGTGTTGACGAGCGAGACACCCATGCGGCTTGCGAGCACGATCACCTTCTTCAGGTGATCGATCACCGCCTCGCGATGCGCCTGATCGGGATGCAACGGATTGGGATAGAAACCGAGGCCGGAGATCGTCAGGCCCTTGCCGGCGAGCTCGGCGGCAATGTCCTTGGCTTGCGCGGGAGAGGTGCCGGCGGCGTCGATATGGCTGGTGCCGGCATAGCGGCGGCTGGCGCCCGAAGTCTTCGGCCAGCAGGCGATCTCGAGCGCTTCGAAGCCGGCCGAGTTCGCCCAGTCGGCGACATCGCCGAGGGCAGTATCCGGAAATGGTGCCGTGAGCAGTCCAAGCTTCATGATGCCTCCCGCTTCGTACTATGCAGATCGTGCTGGTCGCTTCAACCGCGCATCTGTTGGGTCAGCGCAGACATGTCTGACAAAGGCCATCGGATCATCTGACAGCAGACCATCGAGGCTGGCGGCGACATTTGCACGGAACAGGTCGCTGGGAGCAAGTGACGGATGGAAGATGGCTTCGATAGCAAGGATTGCATTGGCAAGAGCCTTGCTGTCCGAACCAACGCGGTCGGCGATGGCCGCAATGTTTTCGGCGAAAGGATCGGAGACCTGCCAGGCGCGGCCGAAGCGCGATGATGCCTTGATCAGATAGGCCATCCATCCGGCGACCGGAACCGACAGCAGCGCGATGCTTTGGCCCTTCGCCAGGCGATCACTGACCGGGTTGAGCAGGCGCTGGACGATCTTCTGCGAGCCGTCTGTAGCGATCTGGTGATTGCGGTGGCGGATCGCCGTGTTGGCGAGGCGCGCAAGGCTCTGCTCGACATAGGCGGCCGGCGAAATGCCGGGAACGGGCATCAGCGTCGGCAGCGTCTCTTCCGTCAGCATGCGGCGGACGAAGATGGCAAGCAACGGGTCGGCAATGGCGTCCGATGTGTGCTCGAAGCCAGCCAAAACGCCAAGATAGCTGAGCGTCGTCTGGGCGCCGTTCAGCACCCGCATCTTGAGATGCTCGAACGGCGTGACGTCGTTTACGAAAGCGGCGCCGACGCGGTCCCAGCGCGGCACCCGGCCGGCGAAGCGGTTCTCGATCACCCATTGCCGAAAGCGCTCGCCGACGACGACGGCGCTGTCGCGATAGCCGAAACGCTGCTCGACCGTCTCGATATCGTCCTCTGTCGTTGCCGGAGCGATGCGATCGACCATGGCCGAGGGGAAGGCGACATTGGCGGCGATCCAGTCCGCCAAGCCGTTGTCGCGCCGCCCGGCGAATGTCCGCACGACATTGCCGAGGATGGTGCCGTTGGCCGGGATGTTGTCGCAGGAAAGCAGCGTCACCGGCCGGCCATGCGAGCCCATGCGCAGCTGAAGCGCTCGTGCCAGGATACCGGGCACGCTGCGCGGCGCCCCTGGGTTGGCGAGGTCGTGGACAATGTCGGGATGGTCTAGGTCGAGCGCGCCGCTCGACGGGATGTGGCAATAGCCCTTTTCGGTCACCGTCATCGTGACCGTCTCGATATCGGGCGAGGCGAGAACCTCGAGCGCGGGCGCGGCGCTGTGCTGGCTGTCGACCACACGGACGATGCTGCCGATGACGCGGGCCTCGACCTCGTCGTTCTGACGGATGAGCCGCGTATAGAGGCCGTCCTGCCGGCCGAGCGTCTCGGCAAGCAAGGGAGGCCGGATGTTGATGCCGACCAGTCCCCAGTGGTCGAAATCATGCGCCAGGAGGTCATCGGTGTATTCGGCCTGGTGGCAGCGGTGGAAAGCGCCGACGCCGATATGGGCAATGCCCGGCTTCAGTGCTGCGCGGTCGTAGGCCGGCCGGTGGACCACCGCGGCCAGGCGGCCAAGCAGGGCGGGACTGAGACTTTCGGCGTGCGCTGGACTCACCGGTTCGCTCCGATCACCCATTGCTCCTGGTCGATCAGCGCGCCGGTCATCGGCCCGGCCGCATCGGAAAGCAGGAAGACGGCGAGGTTCGCTACATCGGTAACGGAGAGTAGCCGGCCGAAGGGCTGCGCGGCATTGGCCGCGTCCAGCCAGCCCGAACCATGGCCGAGCGTTTCGGCCTGCATGACGCGTTCGGCGGGCGTGTCGGTCCAGCCGACATTGATGCCGTTGACGCGGATGCGATCGAAGCGGTGCGCGTTGGCGGCGTTCTTGGTCAGCGTCGCCAACGCGCCCTTGGTGGCCGAATAGACAGCAAGGTCCGGCGCGCCGCAATGCGCATTGATCGACAGGATGTTGACGATGGCGCCGCCTTGTCCGCGCTTTTTCATGTCGGCAATCGCCGCCTGCATGAGGAAGAAGGGCGCGCGGGCATTGACGGCAAACAGCGATGCCCAATCGTCGAGGCTGGCATCGACGAATGAGGCGCGGTCGGTCAGAGCCCCTGCATTGACCAGCCCGTCAATGCGGCCGAAGCGCTCGGTGCATTCGGCGGCGAGCAGGGTCGGAGTCTCCGGGTCACCGAGGTCGGCGGCCACGAAAGCGGCCGGCGCGCCCATCGCCGACAGGCCGGCCGCGACTGCGTCGCCGCGCTGCCGGTTGCGGCCGGTGATCAGCAGACCTTCGGCGCCGGAACGCGCGGCCGTCTCGGCGATCGCGCGGCCGATGCCTTGCGTCGAACCGGTGATCAACACCACCTTGCCGTCGAGCCGAACCTCCATTCCTCCTCCCGGAATAAGGTTTCTATTTTTTCGAATATGGAACGGCAGTTCCTTTCAGTCAAATGCGCCGATCAGCCTGTCCGCCGCGCGACGACGCCGTGGACCAAAGCCATGCCGACGGCGAGCGAAGCGGCGAGCGAGCGGAAGCCTGCGAAGTCCTGTTCCACCACTTCCAGCCAGGTGTCGGAGAGTTTCACCAGCGGTGAGAAGGTGCTGTCGGTGATGGCAACGATGCGTGCTCCGCGCTCATGCGCGAGGGCGACCAGGTCTGGCGTGATCGAGTTGTAAGGGCTGAAGGAAACGGCGAGCACCGCGTCGCGCTGGCTTATGCAGCCGACCTGATCGAGCGCGGTCGAGCCGACATTGTCGACCAACACGTTGCGCACGCCCTGTTGCGTCAGCGTCAGCGAAAGATAGGTGGTGACCGGGAAAGCGCGCTTGCTGCCGATCACATAGATCAGCTCGGCTCCCGCCAGCAGGTCGGCCATCTTCTCGAAGCTGTCGGTATCGAAGCCATTGCCGATGCGGTTGAGCGAAGCCTGCGAGGCGCCGACCATGCCATTGAGGAAATGCAAGTCGGCGTGGAGTTCGGCTGCTGCCGGTTCCTTGTTGTCGCGCGTGCGTCCTTCCGGCCAGGAGCCTTTCATGTGGTCCTTGAACAGGCCCTGGAAGTCGGAAAAGCCGGCATAGCCGAAGATCTGCGCGAAGCGTACCAGCGTCGAGGGCTGCACGCCTGCCTGCGCGGCCACCTGGGCGATGGTGCCAAGCGCCACGTCGCTCGGATGCTGCCATAGGAAGATGGCGACCTGGCGCAGCCGTTTCGGGAAATGCACAGTGCCGGACGACAGCACCGCGCGTAGTTCCTCGTAGGTTCGCGGTTTGGTGTAGCCAAGTGCTGCCAGCGAACGGCTCCGTTTCCTCACCGCCGTCTCAAGGATCTGCGGAGACGGCTCGCCGGCCGCTTTGCGGCGGGCGCTCATGCGAGATACCCAAAGACGGCTTGAAACACCAGAACCCTCCTCCGGATGCGGCCCATCGGCCGGGCCAGGGGAAACGCTATCGCGGCACAAGAGTTTTACATAATGAAAAATAGAAATATCATTCGAAAAATTGCAGCAGCCGGCACCGACAAGAACCGCACTTCAGGAGGATAATCGCAATCATGGTCTATGCAACCGCTGACGGCACCTCGCGCAAACGCCTGACGGTCGGCATGGTCGGAGGCGGCCGCAACGCCTTCATCGGCGCCGTTCATCGGTTGGCCATGCGGCTCGACGACCAGATCGCGCTGGTGGCGGGTGCGCTGTCCTCGGATGCCGAAAACGCCGCGGCATCCGCCGCCGAGATCGGCATCGCGCCGGAGCGCAGCTATGCCGACTACCATGCCATGGCAAAGGCGGAAGCGGCGCGGTCGGACGGGATCGAGGCGGTGGTCATCGTCACGCCCAACCATCTGCATGCGCCGATCGCCACTGCTTTCCTGGAGGCCGGCATCGACGTCATCTGCGACAAGCCGCTGTCGACGACGCTTGCCGAGGCTGAGGCGTTGGTGGGGCTGACGAAAGCGACGAAGCGCCGCTTCCTCGTCACGTTGAACAACACCGGTTACGCCATGGCGCGGCAGGCGCGCGAAATGGTGGCAGCGGGCGAACTCGGCCGCATCGTGTCCGTGCACGGCGCCTACATCCAGGACTGGCTGACGCAGCCGATCGACGCGCAAGGCCAGAAGCAGGCCGAATGGCGCACCGACCCGGCGCGCGCCGGGCAATCGGCGGTGCTCGCCGACATCGGCGTGCACGCCTTCAACCTGGCGAGCTTCATCTCCGGCTTCGAGGCTGACGCCTTATCGGCGGACCTTTTCACCGCCGTGCCAGGTCGTCGCCTGGACGACAACGCGCATGTCCTGGTGCGCTGGACCGGCGGAGCGCGCGGCACCATCCTCGCCAGCCAGACTTCGCCCGGCCACTACAACGATCTCTCGGTCCGCATCTATGGCGACCGGGCCGGGCTCGAGTGGTCGGGCACGCGGCCGGAGGAACTTCGCTTCTCGCCCTATGGCGAGGAGACCCGCACGCTGGTGCGCGGCGGCCACGGCTCGACGGCGGAAGCCCGGCGCGTCTCGCGCATGCCGGCGGCGCATCCCGAGGGCTATATCGAGGCCTTCGCCAATTTCTACCGCGATGCCGCCGACATCATCCGCGCGCATCGAGCGGGCACTGGCTTTGATGTTGCGCGCGCGGCGCAGGTGCCGGACGTCGTCGACGGCGCTCGTGGTGTGAAGTTCGTGGCGGCGGCAGTGGAGTCGAACGCGGCAGGAGGAGCCTGGACGCCGGCGCGGTTTGAATAGACGCCGGCTTGGTCCTTTAGATCGTTCAATCCGCTTTACGATGCGCGGCGGCGCGACGACCGATCGACGTGTCGCCAATCAGTGGTGAAAGCCCGTCGAGCACCAGGGTCCGGAACAGGATGTCGACCTCAGCGGCCTGCAGTCCAGGCTTTCGCTCGAACCACCAGTTCAGCGCCGTCAGGAAGCCCCTGACTATGAATTGCACGACGACGTCGCGCGGGATGTCTTCGAGGGTAGGGGGCCCCGCCTATCGGGCGTGAGGGGTTGGCATCGCCGAGCTTAACCGAGTGCTTGGGCGGCACGTCGTTCTCGTCCGGATTGGGAACGGGTTCCTCATCCGGCAGCCTCTCCGGATCCGGTTCGCGCATCGGCTTCGGGTCGGGAAACGGCGGCGGCGTGGGGACCGGCGTTGGCGTCGGGTCGGGATTGGGGAGAATGGCCATAAGGTGGTCCCTCGTTGCGCTGGTGGAGCAGTCCGCGAGATGCGGTTTGGGCAACCGGACATCTGCCCGACCAGAACATGATGGGTAGGGCCGCCGCATCCGACGTTTCATCGACACCTGATCACCGGCGGCTGACGCATGGCAGAACGGCCACGACCGGGGATGGTTCCACGGCGATCCCGCCGCGTTTCGACGGCGTCGGACACGAATGGCGATCAAATGATTTCCCGTCGCCCATTTCGCCCTTGCCGACGCCATGCAGCGCCTTAGTTCCGTTGCGGGGCGGGTGATCATCTGCCGACATAGGAGGCGGCCTTGAAGCACCAAACCGTAGACCAACTCAATGCCGTTGCCGACGTTCATGCTGAAGCAGCGGTTCTCATCGCCAGTCGTGGCCAACGCCTCGAACGCTGGGCGCAACTTCTCGAGCAGGATCCCGGCCGGCGCCTTATGGCGCTTGCGGGCACCGAATACGCTACACCCGACGTGCGCGAAAAGATGCGTTCCACCGGATCGCCGATTACTGTCGCCTTCGAAGACCCGATCTTCCGTGCTCAGGGCCTGAAGGACGACACGTACGGCGAAGCAAAGCGCTTCTTCGAACTCAGCGACTGGCAACTGCACGAGGTCGTCTGCCATTGCCATGTCGGCGCCAATCTGCCGGCACGCTGGGCGGCGTCCCGCGTTCGCGCGGCCATCTCTCCGGGCTCGGGCATTCTTGCCTGGCTGAGATCGGTGTTCATGCACTGAGACGACTGCCGCGGTTCGAAGAACCGCGGCAGGTTCAATCCTTATCGGAGACGGAGGGGAGTTGTTTGTTGTCCCCACCCGCCGGTAGCAGAGCGATTCACCGTTTTGCGAGAACGTCGAACCGCTCTATCTTTTTGTTTTCGCTCATTCGGCTGTTGATGCAATTCCGGGCGAAGTTTGAGCTCTAACGGCTGCCCGCGCCGCACCACCGCTTAGCGATCGATCTCTCCGAACACGATGTCCAGCGATCCTATGATAGCCGCGACGTCGGCGATCATGTGCCCGCGCGACAGGAAGTCCATCGCCTGGAGGTGTGCGAAAGACGGCGCACGTATCTTGCAGCGGTACGGAACATTGCTGCCGTCTGAGACGAGATAGACGCCGAATTCGCCTTTGGGCGCTTCCACCGCCGCGTAGACCTCACCCTGCGGCACATGATGGCCTTCGGTGTAGAGCTTGAAATGGTGGATCGTCGCCTCCATGGAACGCTTCATGGTGGCGCGCGGCGGCGGCGTGATCTTCTGGTTCGGTACGGCGACCGGGCCGTGCCCATCGGGCGAGCGCAGCTTCTCCAGACATTGCCTCATGATCCTAACCGACTGCCGCATCTCCTCCATGCGCACGAGGTAGCGGTCGTAGCAGTCGCCGTGCTTGCCGACCGGAATGTCGAAATCCATTTCGGGATAGCATTCATAAGGTTGCGCCTTGCGCAGATCCCAGGCGGCGCCCGAGCCGCGCACCATCGGGCCGGAGAAGCCCCACGCCCAAGCATCGTCATGTCCGATCACGCCGATGTCGACATTGCGCTGCTTGAAGATACGGTTTTCGGTCAAGAGTTCATCGAGATTGCTCAATGTTCTCATGAACGGATCACAGAAATTCCAGATGTCGTCGAGCAACTCTCCCGGCAGATCCTGATGCACGCCGCCGACCCTGAAATAGTTCGCATGCATGCGCGCGCCCGACGCGCGCTCATAAAAGACCATCAGCTTCTCGCGCTCGGCGAAGCCCCAGAGCGGCGGCGTCAGCGCGCCGATATCCATTGCCTGCGTGGTGACGTTGAGCAGGTGCGACAACAGCCTGCCGATTTCACAAAACAGGACGCGGATGAGCTGCCCGCGCCGGGGAACCGATATTTCGAGCAGCTTCTCGGCGGCGAGGCAGAAGGCATGCTCCTGGTTCATCGGCGCCACATAGTCGAGCCGGTCGAAATAGGGCAGCGCCTGCAGATAGTTCTTGTGTTCGATCAGCTTCTCGGTGCCGCGGTGGAGCAGGCCGATATGCGGATCGGCGCGGTCGACGATCTCGCCGTCGAGTTCCAGCACCAGCCTGAGCACGCCATGCGCCGAGGGGTGCTGCGGTCCGAAGTTGAGCGTGAAGTTGCGAATTGCGGTTTCGGCCATGGCGGCCTCTTCGCGGCCTCTGGTTTTGTTTGGCCGGTGCAGTCGGGTCAACGGCGCGCGGCGGCGCAGATCATGTCGTGGTCTGGATGATCAGCGTCAGCGTGCCGTCGCCATCGATGTTGGCGGCGACGACCTGCGAGGAATTCAGCCCGTTCGCATGCAGCACCGATACCGCCTCGGGCGAGGCATCTATCGATTTCTGCAGCTTGGCCAGGTCCTTGGCGGTCGTCCTGGTGACCACGGCTTCGGCCTGGGCCTTGATCTCCGCGGGCAGGTCCTCCATCGCCACCACCACGACATTGGTAACGCTCTGGCCGGAATTTCCCGGATCGCGTTGCACCTGGTCGAGCTGAGGCTGTTCAGCCGGCGGCAGAGCCTGGGGCGGTTGCGGATCGGCGCGTTGAGCCGAGACCGGCTGCGCCAAGGCAAAGGTCGAAAGAGCGAGCATCATCGTCAACGTCCGCATCGTCTTTCCTTCCATGTCTCGAAGTCTGACGACACAACCCCTCCGCCCGGCGATGGTTCCGGCCAATAGGGCAATGACGGTGAACGTCGGCGGGAGACGGCTGGATACCTCACACAGCCAACACTGACAGCGCAGCAGCCTGCAGGCGTTCGAACGCGGCAAAGCGCCTGTCATGCCAGGCTGCAAGCGAGAGATTGGGAGAATAGACCTCGCCGACTTCCGACATCGCCGCCATGGCGGCGGGCAGGTCGGGGTGACGGCCCGCGGCCACGGCGCCGAGCATCGCCGAGCCGAGCAGCACCGGCTCCGGAGAGGTCGGCGCGTAGACCACCTTGCCGGTGGAGTCGGCGATGAGCTGCCGCACGAGCGGGCTCTGCCCTGCGCCGCCGCTGATGGCGATCGTGTCGATCTTGATGCCGCGGCCATGCATGGCCGCCAGGATCTGGCGGGCGCCGTAGCCGAGGCCGCAGAGGCCGGCGACATAGAGCGCGACGAGACTGTCGGCCCCGGTCGCCATGTCCAAGCCGGCGATCAGTCCGCGCGCGTCGGGATTGGCCAAGGGGGCACGATTGCCTAGAAATTCGGGAACGACATGCAGGCCGCCGACCAGTCTGTCCGCCTTCGCCGCACCGCCATGCCGCTCCGCCTCCTGCGCCAGCCACTGGGCGAGGTTCTGGCCGCCTCGCGCCGCGATCCGTGCCAACTCGACGGCGGCGGGGTGCATGCCGACCAGGCGATCGATGGCGGCGCCCGCGGCCGACTGGCCGCCTTCGTTCAGCCACAGCCCGGGCACCATGGCGGAGAAATAGGGCCCCCACACGCCCGGCACGAAAGCCGCCTGCTCGGTCGTCGTCATGGTGCAGGCCGAGGTGCCGAAGACATAGGCCATGCGCGTGGTCACATCGCCGGCGCCGCCGCGCGCGCCGACCGAGCCGATGCCTCCGGCATGGGCATCGATCATGCCGGAGGCGACCGGCGTTCCGGGCAAAAGGCCAAGCTCGGCCGCCGCCTCGCTCGTCAAGCCGTTGGAGAGCGCGGTCCCCGGCGCCACGACCTCGGTGCCGATCCGGGCAAATTTCTCATCCGCGAGCGCGCCGAGCCCGACCTTGCGAAAATAGGCATCATCCCAGCGCGCCTCATGCGCGAGATAGGTCCATTTGCAAGTCACCGTGCAGGTCGAGCGCGCCAAGCTGCCGGTTGCCCGCCATGTGAGGAAATCGGCGAGATCCATGAACTGCCATGTCGTGGCGAAGGTCCGTGGCATGTTCTCGGCGAGCCATAAAAGCTTCGGAGTTTCCATCTCGGGCGAGATTGTGCCGCCGACATAGCGCAGCACGTCCTCGCCGGTGCTGTTGATCCTGCGCGCCTGCTCGGTGGCGCGGTGGTCCATCCAGACGATGATGTTGCGCTCGGGATCCCCTGACGGGCTGACCGTCAGCGGCTCGCCACCCGGCCCCAGAACGACAAGCGAGCAGGTGGCGTCGAAGCCGATGCCATGGACCGACTGCGCCGAGATGCGGGCGAGCGACACGGCCTCGCGGACGGTCGCCGCAACGGCGCGCCAGATGTCGTTGCTCGATTGCTCGACGATATGGCCTTCGGCATGCCAGACGGCGATGTCGGCCTTAGCGGACGCAAGCATGGCGCCCGCTTCGTCGAAGACGCCCGCGCGTGCACTGCCGGTGCCGATGTCGATGCCGATGAAATGACTGCTCATGACTATCCTTCGCCCGATCCGTTCGGTTCCTATAGGTCATTGCTTTGCGACAGGATGACAAGGTCGCAGATGGTGATGACACCTTCGTTTCCCTATCGGTGTTGCCGTTCCGGCCAGCGAGGCAGGCAAAGCTTTACATTGCCGGGCACGCTTGCCCATGCCAACTCGATGCCGCTGCTTGTCGTGCCGGCTGGCTAGGCCGCTTTCGCCAGGTTGATGTTGTGCAGTGTCAACCGCCGGAAATGCGAGGGCGTCATGCCCTTTTCGGCGAGAAACTGCCGGTTGAAGTTGGAAAGGGTGTTGTAGCCGACCTCGAAGCAGATGCTGGTGATCGAAGCCTGCTCGTCGCTCATCAGCATCTGGCAGGCCAGGTTGATGCGCAGCCGCTTCACATACTGAACCAGCGTCATACCGGTGTGCTGGCGGAAGGAGCGGGAAAAGACGCTGGGCGACTGGCCGGCGATGGCGGCCAAGTCCGTCTCGCTGAAGGGCTGGGTCAGGTTCTCGCGCAGATAGGCAAGCGCCTTGTTGATGCCGGCCGACATATAGCCCGACGGATCGGGCAGGTAGCTCGCGCTGGCCAGCATGCGCGCGCCCTCGGCGCGGCTGAGCAGACCCATAATCATCATGAACAGCTCGATGCGGCGCACGCCTTGCGAATTCATGATCTCTTCCATCAGCGGGCCAAGCTGCTTGCTGGTCTGGCGGCTGAACAGCACGCCGCGGCGCGAGGCTTCGAGCACCGGCGTCAGCGCCGCGAGCTCGGGGAAGGTGTTGATGGCGCCGTCGATAAAACCCTCATTGAACTGGATGATGCGGCAGCGCAGCGGCACCGTCGCGTCCTTCGGCACATCGCTGACCCAGTTGTGCGGCAGATTGGGGCCGGTCAGCACCAGATTGCCCGGCTCGAATTCGCCGATGAAGTCGCCGACGAAATAGCGGCCGCGGGTGGCGACGATGAGATGCAGTTCGTATTCCGGATGGAAATGCCAGCGCACCGTGCGGAACGGGTAACCGTGCGACCAGGCAGTGAAAGACTCGCCCGGCCTGATCTGCACAACTTCAAGATCGGGTTTCATCGCTGCTCCTCCCGTATTGAAGCCAAGGCGCGTCCCCTCTACGACGCGCCGTCCGGTTTCGGCCTCATTGTCAGCCAAGCTAGCGAGCCGGCAAAATCTTCGCCACCATGTTCGCGTCACTCCATTGGTACTTTTTTGACTATTCTGAGCCTCCACGGCCTGAGCGGCGCCTCAAACGACGCCGCGTTCCTCGCTCCTTATGCGGAAGGCATCGACGGCGATCGCAAGCAGGATCATCGCGCCGCCGATCATCTGAATGTAATAGGCCGAGACGTTGATGAGCTGCAGGCCGGTCTGGATGACGGTGATGAGCAGCGTGCCGCCGAGCATGCCGATGACGCGGCCGCGGCCGCCGAACAGCGAAACGCCGCCGATGACGGGTGCTGCCACGGCATAGAGCAGCGTCGTGCTGCCGACGGTCACGCTGACGCCGCCGAGATAGGAGGTGTAGAGGAAGCCGGCCATTCCAGCGAGGAAGCCGGAAGCGGTGAAGGCGCCAAGCCTCGCGCGCTTGACGTTGATGCCCGCGGCATTCGCTGCCCGGCGGTTGCCGCCGGTGGCATAGAGGTTGCGGCCCCAGGCCGAATAAGCAAGCACGACATGCGCCAGGAGATAGGCGACGAAGAGGGCGATCGGCATTACGGGCCAGCTGCCGATGGTGGCGCTGCCTATGTAGCTGTAGCCTTCATCGGTCACCACCATGGTGCGGGCCTGGGTGGCGCCGAGCACCGCGCCTTGCAGAAAAAGCCCCATGGCCAGCGTCGCGATCAGCGAATTCATGCGCAAATAGGCGACGAAGTAGCCGTTGAGCAGGCCGACGAGCACCCCGGCAGCGATGGTGATGAGCACGGCCAGCGACCAGTGGACGCCGAACTGCTGCATGGCGTAGGCGCCGACCATGCTCGAGAAGACCAGATTGCCGACCACGGAGAGATCGATCTCCCCGATCAGAAGCGTGAAGGAGACCGCCAGCACCAGCACGCCCAGCGTGGTCGCCTGCACCAGCACGTTCTGCAGATTGCCTTCCGAAAGGAAGAAGGGATTGAGGAAGCCGGCCAGGATGCTGAACACGATGATCAGGATCCAGACCACATTGTCGAGAAGCAATTTCTTGCTGGCCATGCCCGATACTGCCTTTGTCATCGCGCCGTTCTCGCTTCGGCGATCGCATCGATGGTGATCTCGGCGCCGTGCAGCATCCGCGCGATCCGACCCTTGGAGAAGATCACCACGCGGTCGACGAGGCGCTGCATCTCTTCCGGGTCCTGCGCGAGCAGAAGCACGCTGACGCCGTTCGTCGTCGCATCGTCGATCAGGCGGTGGATCTGTTCCTTGGCGGCGACGTCGACGCCGACGGTCGGTTCGTCGAGCAGAAGCAATCGCGGCTTGCGTTCCAGAAGCCGGCCGAGCAGCACCTTCTGCTGGTTGCCGCCAGACAATTCACCGATCTCCTGGCCGCCGTTGCCCATGACGATCTCCATGGCGCCGCGCGCCTCGCGCATGCGGCGGTTCATGCCGGCGCCGCTCACCAGCCAGCCGAGCGATAGCGGCCAATTACCAAGGTTAAGGTTCTCGGTCACCGACATCGAGCCGACCAGGCCTTCGCCGATGCGGTCGTGGGTGAGATAGGCGATGCCCGAGTCGAGGCTCTGCCCCGGCGAGCCGAGGCGCACTTCCCGGCCATCGATCAGGACGGCACCGGCCTTGATGGGCAGCAGTCCGCCCAGCGCCCGCATCAATTCCTGCGGCCCTTCGCCGAGCAGGCCGACGAGCCCGACGATCTCGCCGCGGCCGATCGCAAGATCGACCGGCCCGCCGCCGGGAAAAGAAAGGCCGCTGATCTCGATGGCCGCGGAATGATCCTCGCGGGCGCGGTGGAATTCGGCGACATCGGCGCCGGTGATGACGCGCGCCATGGCGTCGGCCGAAAGCTCCGCCGCCTTGCCGCTGGCGGTCACCTTGCCGTCGCGCAGCACTGTGTATTCCGAACAGAGCTGGCGCACCTCGTCGTTGTGGTGCGAGATGTAGATGAAGGACGTGCCGCGTTTGGTGAGGCTCTCGACCCATTCCAGCAGATGCAGCCGCTCGGCCGCCGCGAGGCCTGCGGTCGGCTCGTCGAGGATGATCAGCGCGGCTTCGGCCGCGACCGCCTTGATGATGGCGAGCCTTCGCCTGTCGCTCGCGCCAAGGTCGCCGGCGCGCCGCCTCGGATCGACCGGCATGCCGTGGCTTTCGAGCTGGCGCGCCGCGAGGCGATGAAGTGCTGCCCAGTTTGTCAGGCCGTAGCGTCTCGGCAGATCGGGCAGCAGAAGGTTCTCGCCGATTGAAAGGTCTTCGAAGATCTCCGAGTGCTGCGACAGAAGGTGGAGCCCGCGCTTCTTGCGCGCCGTCAGCGGCAAGGCCGACACGTCTTCGCCGTTGAGCAGGATCGAGCCGGTGTCAAGGCGCAACAGGCCGGCGATGATGTTGGACAGCGTCGATTTGCCGGCGCCGTTCTTCCCAAGCAGGCCATGGATCGCGCCGCGCGACACGCTCAGCGAGACGCCGTCCAGCACCGCAAGCGGGCCGAAGCGCTTGAAGATGTTGTCGACGGTTAGAACAGCGTTGGCGCCGTTCTGCGCAAGACTATCGGGCACGATCGTGCCGTCGGCGATGACCATTGGAATAACCGGCAATCTCGAAATGAGGTGAGAACGCGATGGCGCGTTCTCAACCGTTTCCTCGGCTGCGATCTCAGCCGGCGTTCTGCTGCATCTTCCACACCTGGGTCACGACATTGGCCCAGTGGCGCGGGTCGTCGGCATTTTCCTTGGTGAGGAAGTAGGGCGGGATGGTGAGCAGCGGGCCGCACGGGCTGTCGGCGATCGTGCCCTTCTCCCAAAAATACTTCTTGTTTTCGTAAGGTCCGGTCGGAACCGGCTTGCCCTTCAGCGTGTACTCTTCCAGCAGGTCGACGACGATCTCGACATAGGCGATCGGGTCCTGCGCGATGTCGGCGTCGATCTCACCCGCCTTCACCCATTCCAGCGCATTCGGCGAGGCATCGATGCTGGTCAGGATGATGTGCTTCTCATGGCCGACCGGGAACAGCCGCTCTTGCGTTTCGAGCGCCTTGCGGGCATCAACGACGAAGATGTCGGTCGGCATGTGGATGGCGTCGAGGTCCGGCCGCTCGCGCAGCGTCGCCGAGACCACGGCGAGCGCCTGCTCATGCTGGTTGTTCTGCGGCCGCGAGATGATCTCGATGTCGGGATATTTGCTCTTAAGCGTGTCCTCGAAACCGTCTTTGCGGTCGCGCAGCGCCACGGCGGTCAGCGAGCCGTAATTGTTGAGCACGCTGCCCTTCGGCGAGCCATGTTTCTTGGTGAGCAACTCGGCGGTCTTCTCCGCCGCCATGACGCCCGACTGCTTGTTGTCGAAGGTCACCGAAGCGGCTACTTCTCCGCCGGTGAGCACGGTGTCGACCATGCCGAGCGGCACGCCGAGCGACTTCGCCTTCTTGCTCAGCGGGATAAGAAGCTCCGAATCCAGTGCGTCGGAAATGAGGTAGCGCGGCTTCTGCAAGAGCAGACTGTTCCAGTCGTTGACCTGCGCGTTGGCATCGCCATTGGCGTCCTTGCCGACGAATTCCAGGCCGAGGCCTTCGACCTTGCGCTTCAGCGCCTCCTGCAGCACGACGAAGAAGAAGAAGCCGAGATAGCCGGTCTCCCAGGCCACAACCTTGGAGGCCGCGCCTTGCGCCGCGGCGCGCTCGCCGCCCGCCAGCAACAGGCCGCCGGCAGTGGCGGCCGCGCCCTGCAAAAGCGTGCGGCGGTTCAATGTTAAGGTCTTGGTCTCGCAAACCATGTCTCGCTCCCTGAAATGGTTGGAATCCTTGCCGGTGGAGCTTTTCCACCAAGCCCGTCCGGCGGGGCACTCAGCCCCAGACATCTCCCGGAACGTCTCCTCCCCGGGCGATCTGATCAGGCTAGGCGCCCGCTATCCGGGCAGCCACCACGTTCCGGGGCGGGTGTTAGTACTTTTTTGATTCCGCCAGTAAAAGCCGAGGCCGCGAATACGCCGTCGCCTGCGTTGCAAAGTGCTGACCTCCGGCGCATTGCATTCGGAGTCAAGAATGTATGTGTCGCCGAAAGCGCAAACCGGTAGCTCGCGTCGCAAGCCGCGGGTATCTGTGTTGGCGAGGGGGCCGCGCGCCGAAATCGAAGGGATGGAGAGAATGGAGCACTGGATCGGAACCTGGAGCGCAAGCCCGATGAACGTCTGGCCGGGAGACGCCGTGCTCTATGGCTTCCACCGCCAGACGGTACGCCAGGTGGTGCGCGTCAGCACCGGCGGTGAGAGGTTGCGATTGAAGCTGTCCAACGAATATGGCGCCTCGCCGATTCGGATCGGCGCCGCGACCGTCGCCCTTGCCGCGAAAGACGGTGCGCTCGACGCCGCCAGCATCCGGCACGTGGCCTTCGGCGGCGAGACGCAGGGCGATCTGGCGCCGGGCGCGCCACTGCTCAGCGATGTTGTGGACCTGGCGGTTCCCGATCTCGGGCAGATCGCGATCAGCCTCTATTTCCCCGATTTCGCGCCGATCGAGACCTATCACTACGAGGCGCAGCAGACGGCCTACATCTCCGAGTTCGGCGATTTCGCCGGCGCAGCCGAACTGCCTGTGCAGCAGACCTCGACCAGCCGCTATTTCCTCAGCGCCGTTCTGGTCGAGCGCGCGCCGGACAGTGGCTCTCTGGTTTGTCTGGGGGATTCCATCACCGACGGCTTCGGCTCGACCGTCGACGGCAATGCGCGCTGGCCGGACCGGCTGGCGGAGCGGTTTGCGAAAAGCGGCCGGCTGTCAGGCATCGGTGTCCTTAACCAGGGGATCGGCGGCAACCGCTTGCTTGCCAGCCGCGCCCGTGGCGCCAACGCGCTCGCCCGCTTCGACCGCGACGTGCTGGGCTTTCCCAACGTCCGGTGGGTCTCGGTGCTGGAAGGCATCAACGACATCGGCTGGCCGGAAACCATGCTTGCCGGGCGACCGGAAGCCGTCGCCGTCGAAAGCCTGATCGCGGCTTACCGGCAATTGATCGCACGCGCCCGCCTCAACGGCATCAAGGTGCTGCTTGGCACGCTGCCGCCGTTCGGCGGCGCCTTCGAAGGCCAGCCGCTCAGAACCTTCTACTCTCCGACCAAGGAGCGCGACCGCCAGGCGGTGAACGCCTGGATCAAGACATCGGCCGAAGCCGATGCCGTCGTCGATTTCGAGCGCGCGCTGGCCGATCCCGCCAACCCGTCGAGGCTGCTGGCCGCCTTCGATTGCGGCGACGGCCTGCATCCGTCCGACGACGGCTATGCCGAGATGGCCAAGCTGTTCGAGGAAGCCTTCGAAAGCTTGCTTCGCGGCCAATAAGACTACCTGCTTTTGCGAGCGGCTGCGGCTGCCCGCGTCGGCGCCTCCTGGATGTTGGCGGCGCCGCCCATGTCACCATTCTTGGTGCGGCCGGCCCCCGGTCCTGCTCCAATATCGGCGCCGGTCATCGGATCGGAAGCCGGGTCCGAGAGTGTCCGCTCCGCCATGTTGGCCGCGACTTTCTTGTCCTTGGCATTTAGCTTGACAGTCGCCATCCCGTCGCCGCCGTCGGCAGGCATGACCTCTTCGAGATTGTCGATGCGGTCCCATTCGCCTCCCGAATTCCAGGGTCCCGTGGAGTCTCCTTCGCCTTGCGAGGTGTTGACGTACATGCTGGCATATTTCTCGATGCCCGGGAGTTTGCCCGTCGGGAAGTTGTTCTCTATCGCGTACAGCGCTTTCTCGAAGGACTTCTGGTGGGCGACTTCGCGCGTCATCAAAAAACCGAGGGCATCCTTGACGCCGGGATCATCGGTGATGTTGATCAGTCGCTCGTACACGATCTTGGCACGAGCTTCGGCCGCGATGTTGGAGCGCATATCCACCGTTGGTTCGCCGCGCGAATCGATGTAGGCGGCGGTCCAAGGCACTCCGGCCGAGTCGCACAATGCGGGTCCGCCGCCAAACAGGATCGACTCTTTGGCGGTCGTGCCGCTGGCGCCAACCATCAAATACAGCTCGGCTTCCTTCATCTGTCCCTCTGCAAGCTGTGCCTTGAGGCCCTTGTTCAGCATTGTGACAATTGACCCGACCACCTCGAGGTGGCTTAGTTCTTCGGTCGCGATGTCGAGCAGCATGTCTTTCCGGCCGACATCGTCCTCACCCAGCCCTTGGGTGAAATAGCGCATAGCGGCGGCCAGCTCGCCATCGGCTCCGCCGAATTGCTCCATTATCATGCATGCCAGTTTCGGATTCGGCTCCGACACACGGACGGTGTATTGCAGTCGCTTATTGTGCATGAACATGAGGTTTCTCCAGGGTTGGGGGTCCTCCGAACCGTCCATCACCAGGAATGTTCCCCCGCGCAGCACGATTGCAGTAGGTTGGCCGATCGAGGCTAGATTTCTCCGCGGAGCAACTTCGCCCCTCGATGTTGGCACCAGATCAGGATTGCGATCGGCCATGGCTTTGCGCCCGAATATCGGCCGTTGCCCGAGCGCGCGGCCAGAAGAAAACACGGAGCCAACCTCCGAGCAGGACGCCGAGCACTTGGCATATTGGACCTGACAGAAGAGCTCAGCTGTCCAGGAACAAACTGCAAGTCTTTCCTGTTTGGTGACCGAGCCGATTGCGGTCACGAAAATGGTTGGACATAGAAGACGTAATACTGAGCAGGTTGCGCAGCTACTGAGGCGCCAGTTTTCCAGTGAGATGATGAGGCCCGCCGCGCTTTCCTGTCCGGCGAGACATCAGCAATGAAGGTTCTCGTGACGGGATCGAACGGTCTCATCGGCACAGCCCTGTGCGCGCGCTTGGTCACGTCAGGGCACGACGTCGTCCGGGCCTCACGACGCCGATCAAGCCGCCCGGGTGAGGCGGGAACGATCGCCATCGATATGGCGAAGGCGCTCGCCCCCGAGGACTGGGGCAGTGCTCTTCAAGGCGTTGACGCGGTGGTGAATTGTGCCGGTGTTCTGCAGGACAGCGCCAGCGAACATACGACAGGGGTTCATGCATTGGGCGCAGCGGTGTTGTTTCGTGCCTGCCAGCAAGCCGGGGTGCGCCGGGTCATCCACTTTTCCGCTATCGGCGTCGATCGTGAGCAACCCTCCGCCTTCTCCGCCAGCAAATATGCCGGCGAGGAGGCCTTGATGAAGCTCGACTTGGATTGGGTCGTGCTGAGACCCTCCGTCGTTCTGGGCCGCCCCGTTTTTGGAGCGAGTGCGCTGTTTCGCGGCCTTGCGGCGCTTCCTGTGCTACCCTCCATGCCCGGCACCGGCCGTCTGCAGGTGGTCCAACTTGAGGACGTGGTCGAAACGGTAGCGTTTTTCCTCAGCGCTGACAGCCCATCGCGGATCGCTCTCGACCTTGCTGGTCCGGACATCTTCGCCATGGAGGAGGTAGTCGCGCATTACCGCAGGTGGCTTGGATGGGAAGAGGCTCGCGTCCTGGCCCTCCCGAGATGGGCGGCGCGTCTACTCTATCGCGCGGGTGACGCCGTCAGTGTGCTGGGATGGCGCCCTCCCATGCGCACGAACGCCGCCCTTGAGATCAGCCGGGGAGCAACCGGCGATCCCGGACCCTGGAAGGCGACCACCGGGATCGAGCCGCGGGGTCTCCCGACAGCACTCGCCGCAAACCCAGCCACGGTGCAGGACAGGTGGTTTGCCGGCCTTTACTTCATCAAACCCGCGATCTTCACGGTACTGCCGTTCTTCTGGATCATGACCGGAATCATATCCTTGACAACCGGATGGCAGAGCGGCGTCCAACTCCTGATCGGTACCGCGGTGAGCGCGCTGGCGGCGCCTTTGGTCGTCGCCGGCGCGCTGGCCGATCTGGTCATCGGCATTCTCATCGCGCTACGCAAAACCGCGCGTCTTGGCCTCTGGGGAGCGATCGGCGTATGCGTTTTTTATGCATTGGCCGGCACGCTGCTGCGGCCCGATCTGTGGAACGAGCCGCTCGGCCCGCTGATGAAGATCCTGCCGATCGTTCTTCTGCACTTCGTCGCATTGGCGATCCTGGAGGAGCGCTGATGCTCTACTTCGGTCTCAAATATCTCCATATCGTCGGCGCGGCGGTTCTGCTGGGGACGGGCGCCGGCATCGCCTTCTTCATGCTGATTGCACACCGGACCGGCAACCCGGCTACCGTGGCCGCTGTCGCGCGCATTGTCGTGATTGCCGATTTCCTGTTCACGGCAACGGCAGTTGTGGCGCAACCGATCACCGGCGTCTCGCTTGCCTGGCTCGTCGGCTATTCGCTCTGGGAAGGCTGGATCGCGCTGTCGATCCTTCTCTACGTCGTGACCGGTCTTTTTTGGCTTCCCGTGGTCTGGATGCAGATGGAGATGCGCGATCTTGCGTTGGCGGCGGCGAAAGCCGGCCAGCCGCTTCCGCCGCGCTATCACCGGCTTTTCCAGCTCTGGTTCATCTTCGGCTTCCCGGCCTTCGGCGCGGTCGCCGCCATCTTATGGCTGATGATCGCCCGCCCGGCCATCGAATGGTTCGGGACCGGCTGATGCCGACGGGCCGAGCGAACTCATCGAGCTACGCGGGGAGGAGAGGCGCTGGCTTTTGATTTCCGGTGTATGGACAAGAACGACCTCCGAGCAAGCTACACCAGCGTGATCGGCATGTAGCGGATAACCACCTTCTCCTGCCGAAACCACCGCTCGAGTGCGATCCGGCGTCCACGCCAGTCCGATAGATCGACCTCGTTAGCCATGACTTCGAAGATCACAATCTTATCGGCGTTCGACTCGGCACCCTTTTTCCACAAGCCGTCGGCAGGCGCCTGAAGGTAAGCAGTAACGCCTTCGAAGCGACTCGCCAGTTCTTCCTTCACGCGGTCGAAATCTTCTTGGGCGAAAGGCTGGCCTCTGTTGTCCGAGCAGGGAAGCAGGATCTGAACAAGATACATTGCAATCCACCGGTGAAAACTATTCTAGCACTTGGTATCGTCAAGATAGTTATGCATGTCGGTCGCCGCGATCGAGGCGTGGCCGAATGCGACCGCAATCTGATTGATCTCGTTGACCACATCGCCAGCGGCATACAAGCCTGGCACGACCGTGCGCTGATGCGCATCCACGACAAGATTTCCAAGCTCGTCGCATGTCGCCCCGAGATCTATGCCAAGTTGCGACCTTATCGTGCATCCCATCGCTGGATAAACGGTATCGAATGAGCATGCTGTTCCGTTGGAGAGTTGAATGGTGGCCTGCTCTCCCGAGGGTCGGAGTGAATGAGGGATGCAGGGCTCGAGCTGGATTCCAGCTTCGTGGATCAGTCGGCCGGCATCTGCATCAATTTCACTCGAAGCATCGGTGGTCAGTACCGTGACGTCGGCGGTGTAGGTCCGCATGAACAACGCCTTCTTCACGGCCTCTTCCGCTGGGCCCATCACGGCGACGCGTTTGTCGATCACCTCATAGCCGTCACAGATTGGGCACAGGCGCAAGGTGCCGGCCCTGATCATGTCGTCTGCCGACGGCATTTCTGGAAGTGTATCGACAATGCCAGTAGCCAGGAGCGCAACGCGGGAACGAATGGCTGTCGAACCGATCGCAATAAAATCCGTTCCGTCGCGGCCAATCTCCTGGATTGTATCGTCCCTAAGATCGGCTCCGCTCTGCAGAGCCTGCTGCCGCAAGCGATTGAGCAAGTCGGCGCCGGCTATGCCGTCGGGAAAGCCGGGACAGTTGCGGGTAATCGGAATGAGCTTCGCGCGGCTTTGACCGGAATCGACAACGACGACCCGGCGGCGAAAGCGCCCGAGATACGTCGCTGCTGCCAAGCCGGCCGGGCCGCCACCAATTCGTTCCCCCTGACAGACGCTATCGTCTTTGATCACCAAAGAACTCCCGGGAGGTCATGCAGAGCTATTGAGAGCGGACCGGCAAACGAACCTGTTTGTAGGTGACTAAGATCAAGGGCGTCCGCGACTGCTTCCCGGTTCTCACAAGAATGAGGCCGACACAGATGCCGCTCGTGAGGATGGCCGCCTTTCCTTCCGAATTGGCAAAAAGGTGGGCAAATTTGGCGTCGATCGCGCGCACCGGTAAGCGCGGGATTTGTTGTTTCGTTGTAGGCGACCATCTGTCCCAACCGCGCCCTTGCCTATTGGTTCCGGCGAGCATTCGCGTTGCGCGCCGATCCGATTGTCTCGCCAGACCCTGACCAAGGAACGACATGCGTGCTTCACTGTCGGCTATACTTCTCCACGAGCAGGATCAGCGTGGAGCGACGCCCCGTTCAGCTGCGTTCTCATCCCGCAGGCCACCGTTCTCTCAACGGCGCGGACCGGACGGTGCACAAGTTCGCTTTGGTGGATCAAGGTAGCCCGGCCTGCCGGGCGGGGTTGGGGGGCTTGACATACAGGCCGGGCCTTACCCCGCGTAGCGGGGCAGAGTTCCATTATGCGCCGCGTTCTCGGCGACCGACATTAACATTTTCTAAGGCTTGAAAAGCCCGTCGCAGCCAATGAGCGTAAGCGACGGGCTTTGTGCTGCCGAGACGGCTACGTCCGAACGGGAAACGACCGCTCCCATAGCAAGTCATGGCCGCGTGATCAGTTCCAATTTTGGACACCTCGTCCGAGGAACGTCACGCCACCAGCGACGTTCCGGTCAATGGCAATCGACGATGATATCGAAATGGCCAGGCGGCATGTTCACGAAGGCGAGCGGCATCTTCGCCGTCAGCACGAACTGGTTGCCGACCTCAGCGATCAGGGATTGCCGACCGATGACGCCCTGCGATTCCTCCACCTGCTTGAAGACATGGAGGCGATGCATCGGCAGCACTTGTCGCGGCTGCTGCGCAGAGCCGAAAATGGTTAGGAAGACTCCTGCCTTGTCGGTCATTTCTTAGCCAGGAGAGGGGAGGAACGACGCATGGCGCGACCGTGACCGCCTCTCTGGGGGTCAGGGATATGAGGTCGGCTACGTCGCCAACAAGTTCGAACTCTCGATCCCTCAGGTCCGGAACTGATCGCCAAGCACGGAAACGACCGCGAGGCTTTAGAGTGAGCAAGCGCAGGACTGAACGCCCTGCCCCCAAATGCTCCGATTATTGCTTGTCCTTTGGGACAACCTGCACTAGCTGCAAAAGCCCTAGCACGATGAGCGCCAACACCGTGCCAAGAATTGCGATCTGCCAGAACCCGAGACCCACTGCCAGTCCAATGGCACCGGCCAGCCACATTCCGGCGCCGGTCGTTAGCCCCTGAACTTCCCCTTTGGAGAAGAATATCAGCCCTGCGGCCAGAAATGCGACGCCGGCAGTTGTGGCTTCAATCAGGCGGATGGGGTCAATAGCTATCTCCTGGCCATCGAAGACGTGGAGATGGGTGATCTCGACCGCCAGGATCGCGATCAAGGCGGTCGCTAGACAGATTAGGATGTGCGTCCTCAGCCCCGCCGGCCGGTTACGCCATTCGCGCTCCATACCGACGAGTGAGCCAAGAACCGCAGCCAGCAAAAGCCTGGCTGAAATTACGGAAAATGGCAGCCAGGTTGGCTGCCCGAAACGTTCAACAAGCTCATCCATGAGCGCCAGAACGTATCTAGGGCTGCCCGGTTCCTTCCGCAGGACGCCGGGATGTCCCCGCAATGCATGTCGCTGGCAAAGGGCCGGAACATTCGAGCTCAGCCCACGTTGGGTTCTGTTCGACTGACAGGGACACACCTAAATGGAACCCAAATCATCGCGCGATCTGCCCGGTCCTAAGCCCCGCAAGGACAAGGAACGGGAAAACCAAAAAGCTGCCGCGAAAACGCCCGACAAGACGAACGATTGGGACCGGAACCAGGTGCATGGCGAGGGCGAGAGCATTGGGATCAACAAGGACGAACCATAGGCCGATCCACCTCGGAGCGGCGCGCAATCTGAGCCCCTCACAATGAGGCTTGCCGCCATCCGGACCATATCGCGCTGCCGGGAGTGCTACATAGGGCTGGCGACATCGCAAGGCCGAGTGCGGCGATGTAGAGCGCGAGGCCCGTTGCTCATGCGGCCGGGTTATTCTTTGTGCGGGACAATATACCTGAACCGCCGCCGTCGTGCGCAGCCGTAACTGCCGCATAGCCGTCTGGCAGGGAGCCTGTGACAGTCCCACTACCTGGCATCGGCCGATCTTTCTTCCGCTAGGAGAAGTTCAGCAGCCCTTCAACTTTTTAGCGAAATCGCCAGAAGTTATGGCAACTTGGCTTTTTATGCCGCAGCCAATTGATTTATTAGAGTGCTGGCGGAGAGAGCGGGATTCGAACCCGCGTTACGGTTTCCCGTAAACACACTTTCCAGGCGTGCGCCTTCAACCACTCGGCCACCTCTCCGTCTTGCATGTCGCGTCGGCCGGTTTCGCCGCGCGGGTTGGGGAGATGCGTCTCCCTCGGGAAGGCCTGTCGGCCTAAATTTGGGTGCCTTCAACCGGCAGGCAACCTTTTCCCGGCACCTCTAGCCGTCTAGGCGAACAGGCGCGGGGCTCATCTAGTCGATCCTAAAGCGAATGCCAAGTCATTCCCTGCCTTTTGCCGTGGATGACGCGGAAGCGGCCTGGGCTTCCTATGCAGCCGAATGCTGTGCACAGGCCGGCTGCCGCGGTTTCCCGCGCTTGACTTCGGCCCTGGCCGCCTGTCGACTGTCTGAGGCGTTTGTTTTTGTGCAATTCCGGACGGAAAACCACGACGCAGTTCCCGGAGCTGCTTGGGCTTTGCGAGGGGCATTGTCCTGACATGGCATCGATCGACCAGCAGCCCGAGGGCCGGCCCGACAGCGGGCTTTCCTTGATCCCGGTGGCGTGGCTGATCATCGTCATGGCGCTTTCGGCCTATGGCCTGATCTCGAGCTGGCGGCTGATCGGCGACTTCAACCTGCCAGGAAGCGTGCTCTTCCTGATCTACGGCGGGCTGACCGGCGGCGTCGTGACCATTCTGTGGGGGCTTTACCTGCTCGGCCTCGCCTTCAACCGGTCGGCGCGTTTCCCGCGTCACTATACGATCTGGCAGGTCGCCATCATCCTATGGCTCGTCGCGCGCCAGGCCTACACGCTTCTGGTGCCCGACTTCGTCTTCTCGGCCGAAGCGCTGGGCTTCACGGTCGCCGAGATCGCGATCGGCCTGCTCTGCATCTACCTCCTGCGGCGGGGCGGCGGCGCCGACACGGTGTATGCCAATCCCGAGACCGAACGCCCGCCGCTCCTGTTCTCGCTCGTCGCCGCGCTGCTCGGCATCATACTTGGCGGCGCCATCGGCGCCTGCACCGGATTCTTCGCCGGGTCGCTGATCGCCGACGCCACCCGTATGAGCTGCTTCGAGGGCGCCTGCGGGTTCTTTGCTGTCTTCATCGGCCTGGGCGGCCTGATCATCGGCGCCATTGGCGGCGGGATCTTCGCCGTCTGGCGCGTCAACCGGCGCAAACCGGCGCGGAGCGCCTGACTCAAAATCGCGTGTCGCGATTGCGTGGCGGTTGCGCAGTCTCTATGTCGGTTGGCGGGGCAGACGGGAGCTTTCCCGGGGAGTGCGTTGGATGTTGCGTTTCATCTTTCGGCTGGCGGCTATGGTTGCGTTGTCGATTTCGGTCATCATGGCGGTGATCGACACCACGCGCTCGGTCGCGGCGTCGGCGCTGGTCATGACGCCGCTCAACGCGAGCTGGCTGGCGGTATCGCCCGACACGCGCGCGGCCTTCGAGAGCTATGTGCGCGCCAAGGCCAGCCCGCTGGTCTGGGACGGGATCATCGCCTGGGTGCTCGGCCAACCGGGATTTGCCGTGTTTGCGGTATTGGCGTTCCTGCTCTACGCCCTCGGCTACCGGCGCCGGCGCCACGAATTCGCCCCGACCAACTGACGCGGACGTTTCGTTCCGCCCGAAACGGTCGGCCTTCACGCTTTTTCCAACAGGTCAAAATTCCACGTGAATTTTGTTTCGGGCCGTGCCAGATTGGCCGCGAGCGGGAGGGGCATACACTTCCTGCCTGACGTCGCATGCCTGCCGGAGAACCGGGCAGGGTATGCGGTGCAACGGAAAATAACCGACAGGGTGTGGATCACATGAAACGTATCGTTCTCGGCCTCCTGGCCGCAACCGCAATGGTTCTTCCGTCCTTCGCCGCGGATGTCCAGCCGGCCATCCTCTACGATCTCGGCGGCAAGTTCGACAAATCCTTCAACGAGGCTGCCTATAACGGCGCCGAGAAATTCAAGAAGGAAACCGGCGTCGCTTATGTCGAATTCGAAGTCTCCAACGCTTCGCAGCGCGAGCAGGCGCTGCGCCGCTTCGCCGAGGACGGCCGCAACCCGATCGTGATGGCGGGCTTTGCCTGGGAGGATGCGCTGAAGAAGGTCGCCGCCGAATATACCGACCTCAACTTCGCCATCATCGACGATGCCGTCGACCTGCCCAATGTCCGCTCGCTGGTGTTCAAGGAGAACGAAGGCTCCTACCTGGTCGGCATCATGGCGGCGATGGCGTCGAAGTCGAAGAAGGTCAGCTTCGTCGGCGGTATGGACATCCCGCTGATCCGCAAGTTCGAATGCGGCTATGTCGGCGGGGCCAAGTCGGCCGGCGCCACCGAAGTCATCCAGAACATGACCGGCGACACGCCGGCCGCCTGGAACGATCCGGCCAAGGGCGGCGAGATCGCCAAGACGCAGATCGACCAGGGTTCCGACGTGGTCTATGCCGCCGCTGGCGGCACCGGCGTTGGCGTGTTGCAGGCTGCGGCGGATGCTGGCAAGCTCGGCATCGGCGTCGATTCCAACCAGAACGGGCTGCAGCCGGGCAAGGTGCTGACCTCGATGCTGAAGCGCGTCGACGTTGCCGTGTACAATGCCTTCATGGACGGCAAGAACGGCACCTTCAAGGGCGGCGTCGAAAATCTCGGCCTCAAGGAAGGCGGCGTCGACTACGCCATGGACGACAACAACAAGGCTCTGGTCACCGACGAGATGAAGGCCGCGGTAGAAAAGGCCAAGGCCGACATTATCGCCGGCAAGGTCCAGGTGCACGACTACACCACCGACAACAATTGCCCGTATTGATCGACAACTGAACGAGGCTTCTTCGACCGCCGGGCCCTCGCCCGGCGGTTTGGTTTTGGACAAGCATCATGCAACCGACTATCGAAGCCATGACGGAGCGCGATGTCGAGGCGGTCGCCAAGCTGCGCCTGGCCGCCTTCTTTGAGGGTACCGGCCGGACGCTCGCAGAGGATATTGTGGGACTTCGCGGGCTGATAGCACGCGACGGGTTCGAGGCGGCCGTGGTCGCCAGCCTCGGCGGCTCGCCGATCGGAAGCTGCCTCTTCGTCCGCAACGAAATCGACCCGGCGCATGAACTGACGCCGTGGCTCGCCGGGCTTGTTGTTGACGAGGGGTATCGAAGGCGAGGCGTTGGCACGGCGCTGGTCAGGGCCATCGAAGCCCATGCCGCTTCGGCCGGCGTTGACCGGCTCTATCTCTACACGTGGCAGGCGCGCCCGTTCTACGAAGCGCTTGGCTGGACTGCGGCGGAGGCTTTCGAGCAGGAGGGCGAGCCGATGCTTTTGATGTCGCGCGCACTATAGCGTGCCGGCGAGATAGCCCAGCGCGAAGGCAGCCGTCAGGGCGAGCGCGATGACCAGGCCGAGCCGGCCGCCAAGGGAATGCGGGCCGACGCCATAAGGCTTGCGCTCGATCTTGTTGATCACGATCGGCTGCTGCTTCGTATCGCCCTTATCCAGCCCGGCAAACCGCATCTGCGGCAATTCGCCAAGCCGCCGCTGGACTAGCTGCCAACGCTCGTCCGATGCCGCGTCCGACAGTCCCGCCGGATCCAGGGCGCGCATGCGCTCGGCAAGCCGCAGCACCGCGTCGCGAAAAGCGGGATCGATCTCAATGTCGCGCTCGGCGCGAGCGCGCTCCCGTTCGTTCATCAGGCCGAAGACATAGTCGCCGGCCCTTGCGATGCGGTCTCCTTCACCGGCCATGACGTCCTCCTCCAACTCGCCCCGCTGACCCCGCAGGCTCAGTAGTGAGGCGGCTTGGTCACCGGCACATCGGGAGCGGTCTGCTCCTCCAGGGCCAGGAACCGGTCTGTAAGGGCGGCAAGCTTGCGCTCCATGCGCTCGATCACCTTCCACTGCTCGGCGATCTGGCCGGACAGTTCCTCGATTGTCTTTTCCTGCTCGGCGGCGCGGATTTCCAGCGTCGTCAGCCGATCGTCAGGCATGGTCATCCATCCCGGTCTCTGTGAATGTGAAGCTCCCGGCCACCTTCGAAATTGACAAGCGCGCGGGGATTTGTCGAGAGTGAATGGCGTTCCGGCCAATTGGCACGGGCGGGGCATCATGCTAGGCATTTTGACCAAGCGATAAAAAATAACGAGTGGGACAGGCTGCATGGCGCAAGCCGCAATCGAGCTCATAGGCATCAACAAGAGTTTCGGCGCCGTGCGCGCCAACCGCGACATCAACCTGGAAGTCACGCGCGGCACCATCCACGGCATTGTCGGCGAGAACGGCGCAGGCAAATCGACACTGATGTCGATCCTCTATGGCTTCTACCAGGCCGACAGCGGCGAAATTCGCGTCGGCGGCAAGCCGGTGTCGATCAACACCCCAAACGACGCGATAGCGCTCGGCATCGGCATGGTGCACCAACATTTCATGCTGGTCGACAATTTCACGGTGCTGGAGAACGTCATCCTCGGGGCCGAGACTGATGCGCTGTTGAAGAGCAGCATCGCCAAGGCGCGCTCCGAGCTCGAGCGGCTGGAGCGCGAATACGGCCTCGAGGTCGATCCCGACGCCATCATTGAGGAACTGCCGGTCGGCCTGCAGCAGCGTGTCGAGATCCTCAAGGCGCTCTATCGCGGCGCCGAGATCCTGATCCTCGACGAGCCGACCGGGGTTCTGACGCCAGCCGAGGCCGACCATCTGTTCCGCATCCTCAAGCAGTTGAAGGAGCAGGGAAAAACGGTGGTGCTTATCACCCACAAGCTGCGCGAGATCATGGCCATCACCGACACTGTCTCGGTCATGCGCCAGGGCACCATGGTGGCCACCAGGGTGACCAAGGAAACCACGGTCGGTGAATTGGCCGAACTGATGGTCGGCCGGCGCGTGCTCTTGCGGGTGGAGAAGGGCCAGTCGGAAGCCGGTGCGATAAAGCTCTCGGTCAGGAACCTGACGGTCAAGGATTCACGCGGCGTCACCATGGTCGACGACGTCTCCTTCGACGTCCACGGCGGCGAGATCGTCGGCATCGCCGGCGTGGCCGGCAACGGCCAGTCGGAGCTGCTCGAGGCGATCTCCGGCATCCGGCATGCCGTCTCGGGCGAGGTCATGCTCGAAGGCAAGCCAATCGACCTGACCGGCAAGGCCGATCCCGGCGAACTGCGCGACCGCGGTCTCGCCCATGTGCCGGAAGACCGCCACCATGTCGGGCTGGTGCTCGCCTTCGAGGAGAACGAGAACTCGATCCTCGGCTATCACGACGACGAGCGCTATCTGAAGGGACCGTTCCTCAACGTCGATGCCATCATGGCCGACGCGAAGGACAAGATCGAGAAATACGACATCCGTCCCGGCAATCCGCGGCTGAAGACCGCCAATTTCTCCGGCGGCAACCAGCAGAAGATCGTGCTGGCCAGGGAGATGGAGCAGGATCCCGGCGTGCTGATCGTCGGCCAGCCGACGCGCGGCGTCGACGTCGGTGCCATCGAATTCATCCACAAGCGGCTGATCGCCATGCGCGATCAGGGCAAGGCGGTGCTGGTCGTGTCGGTCGAACTCGACGAGATTCGCTCGCTGTCCGACCGCATCCTGGTGATGTTCGCCGGCCGCATCGTCGGCGAACGCGGACCGGAAGCGACGGAAGGCGAGCTTGGCCTCTTGATGGCCGGTGTCGAGCATCAGGAGGCCGCCGAATGAGCACGCCTTACGCCAAGCTCCCGGCCTGGGCCGATTATGGGTTGATTCCGTTGATCAACCTGTCGGTTGCTTTCATCGTCGCGGGCTTCGTCGTCATGCTGGTCGGCGAAAATCCGTTCCGCGCCGCCGTCATCCTGGTCGAAGGCGCTTTCGGCAAGGGCACAGGCATCGCCTTCACCTTGTTCTATGCCACGACCTTCATCTTCACCGGGCTGTCGGTCGCGGTGGCGGCGCATTGCAGCCTGTTCAACATCGGCACCGAAGGCCAGGCCTATATCGGCGGCCTCGGCATCGCGCTCGTCTGCCTGAGCTTCGACAGCGTCCTGCCCTGGTGGGTGATCTTTCCGATGGCGATCGTCGCCGCGGCGATGTTCGGCGCGCTCTGGGGTTTCATCCCGGCCTATCTGCAGGCAAAGCGCGGCTCGCACATCGTCATCACCACCATCATGTTCAACTTCATCGCCGCCTCGGTGATGGTCTATCTGCTGGTCGGTCCGCTGAAGCCGGTCGGATCGCAGGCGCCGCAGACACGCAATTTCCTGGCCGGAGCGGAATTGCCGAAGCTCAACTGGATGATCGAATTGTTCGGCGCCAAGATCCGTTCGGCGCCGCTCAACATCTGCTTCCTGCTAGCGCTGGCGATGGCGTTCCTGGTCTGGCTGCTGATCTGGCGCACCAAGCTCGGCTACGAGATGCGCACCTACGGCCATAGTCCGAAAGCGGCGCGCTATGCCGGCATTTCGGAAACCCGCATCATCCTCACCGCGATGATGATCTCGGGCGCGCTGGCCGGCATGATGGCGCTCAATCCGGTGATGGGCGACCAGCACAATGTGGCGATCGATTTCGTCTCGGGCGCCGGCTATGTCGGCATTGCGGTTGCGCTGATGGGCAGGCTGCATCCGGTCGGCATCGTGCTGGCGGCGATCCTGTTCGGCATGCTCTATCAGGGCGGAGCCGAGCTCGCCTTCGAGATGCCGGCGATCAGCCGCGACATGATCGTCATCATTCAAGGGTTGGTCATCCTCTTCGCTGGCGCGCTGGAGCATATGTTCAGGCCCTATATCCAGGCGCTGTTCGCATCGGTCAGCCCCAAATCGGTCGGCATGCAGGCGGTCAAGGGGAAGGGGGCCTGAGATGGACAGTTTCAACGCGATCGTCCAGGTTCTGGATTCCACCATCCGCCTGTCGGTGCCGCTGCTGCTTGCCTGTCTTGCCGGCCTTTATTCAGAGCGGGCCGGCATCTTCGATATCGGTCTCGAAGGCAAGATGCTGGTCGGCGCCTTCGCCGGCGCTGCAGCGGCCTCGGTCTTCCATTCGGCCTTTGTCGGTCTCGGCACCGCCGTCCTGATCTCGGTCGCCTTCGCCATGGTGCACGGTTTCGCCTCGATCACGCATCGCGGCAACCAGATCGTCTCCGGCGTCGCCATCAACTTCGTCGCCGCCGGCTCGACCATCATCCTCGGCCAGGCCTGGTTCGAGCAGGGCGGCCGCACGCCGGCGCTGCAGCCGGGCGAGCGCTTCGAGGCGATCGTCTGGCCCGGCGCCGAAGCCATCCGCAACGTGCCGATCCTCGGGCCGGTCTACGCCGAGCTGATCTCCGGCCATTCGATCCTAGTCTATTTCGCCTTCGCGATGGTGCCGTTCACCTGGTGGGTGCTGTTCCGCACCCGCTTCGGTCTCAGGATGCGCGCCGTGGGGGAAAATCCGGCCGCCGTCGACACCGCCGGCATCTCAGTCGCCTGGCTGCGCTACCGCGCGCTGATCTGCACCGGCGTGCTTACCGGCGTCGCCGGCGCGTATCTCTCCATGGTCCAGAATGGCGGCTTCGTGAAGGACATGACCGCAGGCAAGGGGTATATCGCGCTTGCCGCGCTGATCTTCGCCAAATGGAAGCCGGTCAACGCCATGTTCGCCTGCCTGCTGTTCGGCTTCCTCGACGCGGCATCGATCCGCTTGCAGGGCTCGCCGCTGCCGATCATCGGCAAAGTGCCGGTGCAGTTCATGCAGGCGTTGCCCTATGTGCTCACCGTCATCCTGCTCGCCGGCTTCATCGGCAAGGCGATCCCGCCGCGCGCCGGCGGCGTGCCCTATGTCAAGGAACGGTGAGGCCCGGGCAGTCTCGGCAACCGGCAATTTGAACATGATCGTGGGAGAGAAGAAGGAAATGTCGCATGATCTGTTCGAAGCGGCGAAGACCGCGATGGCCAAGGCCTATGCGCCCTATTCCAAGTTTCCCGTAGGCGCCGCGCTGCGCACCGAGGACGGTCGCGTCTTCACCGGCGCCAATATCGAGGTGGCGTCCTATCCGGAAGGCTGGTGTGCCGAGACCACCGCGCTCGGCCACTACATCATGGGCGGCGGCGGCAAGATCACCGAGATCGCGGTGATCGCCGAGCGCATGGCCAAATGCTCGCCCTGCGGCGGCTGCCGGCAGCGGCTGGCGGAATTCTGCCGGCCGGAGACGAAGCTCTATCTCTGCGACAACACCGGCGTGGTCGAGACGGTCACCATGGGCGACATGCTGCCTTACGGCTTCAGCGGCGATATCTTGAAATGAAGGAAGCGCTGGATCATCTGGTCGAGAAACTGGACGGGCTGGCCCCGACCGCGGCGCTTGTGCTGGGCTCCGGCCTTGGTGGGCTGGTCGACCAGGTCGAGGACGCAAGGCACATCCCCTATGCCGAACTGCCGGGCTTCCCCCGCAGCGGCGTCTCCGGCCACGCCGGCGAGGTGGTGGCAGGGCATTTCGCCGGCACGCCGGTGCTGATGCTTTCCGGGCGCGCGCACTATTACGAGCACGGCAACGCCGCCGCGATGCGCCCGGCGCTCGAGGTGCTTGCCGGCATCGGCATCTCGCATCTCATCCTCACCAACGCCGCCGGCTCGGTCGATCCCGAGATGGGCCCGGGCTCGGTGATGTTGATCACCGATCACATCAACTTCTCCGGCTCCAATCCGCTTATCGGAGAGCCAAGCGACCGCCGCTTCGTCGGTCTCACCGAGGCCTATGATGCCGGCTTGCGCAAGGCGATCGAGCAGGCTGCGAAGGAGACCGGCACCGCGCTCCACCAGGGCCTCTACATGTGGTTTTCCGGACCATGTTTCGAGACGCCGGCCGAAATCCGCATGGCGCGCGTCATGGGCGCCAACGCGGTCGGCATGTCGACCGTGCCGGAAGTGATCCTCGCCCGCTTCCTCGGCCTCAAGGTCGCCGCCTGCTCTGTCATCACCAACCTGGCGGCAGGCATGACCGGGGCGGAACTCTCGCACCAGGAAACCAAGGACATGGCGCCGGTCGGCGGCGCGCGGCTGGCGGCGATCCTGCGGCGCGTCTTCGAGGAAGGTCTGCCGGAAAGCTGATGCTCCCTCAGGAAATCATTCGCCGCAAGCGTGACGGCCACAAGCTCTCGACGCCCGAGATTGCGGCTTTCATCGGGGGGATCACGGCCGGCACGCTCTCGGAAGGCCAAATCGGCGCCTTCGCGATGGCGGTGTTCCTCAAAGGCATGAGCCGCGAGGAAGCAGTGGCGCTGACGCTCGCGATGCGCGATTCCGGCGACGTGCTCGACTGGTCCGATTTGCCGGGACCGGTCACCGACAAGCATTCTACCGGCGGCGTCGGCGACAATGTCTCGCTGATGCTGGCGCCGATCGTCGCGGCCTGCGGCGCCTATGTGCCGATGATCTCCGGCCGCGGGCTTGGCCATACCGGCGGCACGCTGGACAAGATGGATGCCATTCCCGGCTACGCCAGCCAGCCGGATTTGGCGCGGTTCCGCAAGACGGTGCTCGAGACAGGCTGCGCCATCATCGGCCAGACCGCCGATTTGGCGCCCGCCGATCGCCGGCTCTACGCGATCCGCGACGTGACGGGCACAGTGGAATCGGTGCCGCTGATAACGGCTTCGATCCTGTCGAAGAAGCTTGCCGCCGGGCTCGGCTCGCTTGTGCTCGACGTCAAGGTCGGCAACGGCGCCTTCATGGAGAAGTCGCGCGACGCCGCCGCACTTGCGAACAGCCTGGTCGAGGTCGCCAATGGCGCCGGCCTGAAGGCTTCGGCACTGGTGACAGGCATGAACGAGCCGCTGGCCTCGGCAGCAGGCAATGCGGTCGAGGTGAAGAACGCGGTCGACTTTCTCACCGGCCGTTTCCGCGACCGCCGGCTGGAGGACGTTACGCTGGCGCTCGCCGCCGAGATGCTGCAATCGGCGGGAATTGTCTCGTCCAACCAGGACGGGATCAGGCGCGCCGCCGAGACGCTTGCCGGAGGCCGCGCCGCGGCGGTGTTCGCACGCATGGTGACGGCGCTCGGCGGCCCCGCCGACTTCGTCGAGAATCCGGAGAAATATCTGCCGAAAGCGGCAGTGGAATTGGCGGTCACAGCGGCCGAGGACGGCTTCGTCACCGGGATCGCGACGCGCGACATCGGGCTTGCCGTCGTTGCGCTGGGTGGCGGGCGCATCCGTCCGGACGACAAGATCGATCATACCGTCGGCATCACTCGGCTGCTGCCGGTCGGCGCGGAGGTGCATGCCGGTGAGGCGCTGGCGCTGGTCCAAGCGCGGACCGAGGCCGACGCCGAAGCTGCCGCCGCCGCGGTGCGCGCCGCCTATACGGTCGGCGCCTCGAAACCGCCCGCAGAAAAGACGGTGCTCAGGCGCATACTGCCGCTATAAGAGCGCGCCTACTGCACCAGCAGCAGCGTCCCGTCCTGGACTTCGTATTTCTGCAGCCGCTGCAGGAAGCTCATGCCGATCAGATTGGTTTGCAGGGCTCGATCGTCGAGCACCACCGCCTGGACGTTGTCGAGAGAAATCTTGCCGATCTGGAGACGGTCGACGGTGACCACCGCGGCCTTGATGGCGCCGTTCGCCGTGTTCACCTGTTGATTGAAATCCGACTGGTTGAGCGAGATGCCGATCCGACGCGCCGTCGATATGTTGATCGCGACCAGCGTCGCGCCGGTGTCGATCATCCCGTCAATCTGACGGCCGTTGAGCTTGAAGGCGGAAGTGAAATGGCCGCGCGCGTCGGCATTGACCAGCACCTGGCGGCCGAGCGGCATCGGCGTCGCCGGCCTGGCTGGAACCGAAGCGAGATTGACGTCCGGCTGAGCCTCAGGGGACGCCGCCTGCGAGGCAACCGCCGATCTCAGCAGGGCCTCCACCATCTGCGGGTTCGACTGATAGACGATCGGAATCGATGCCGAGCTTCCGACAAACACGCCAAGGAGAAGAAGCTTGCGCAGCATGGATCGACCTTCGTGAAGGTCGATCTTAAGGCCGACATGGTGTTTTCAGCTTTAACGCGCGCCGGAACCGCAGTCTTTCCTAAACAAGCGGTTAAAAAAGCGCTCACTTGGTCCCGTACATGCGGTCGCCGGCGTCGCCGAGGCCCGGCATGATGTAGCCCTTGTCGTTCAACTGGCGGTCGATCGAGGCGGTGAATATCGGGACATCCGGATGCGCCTTGTTGAAGCGCTCGATGCCTTCGGGCGCGGCCAGCAGGCAAAGGAAGCGGATGTTGGTGGCGCCGCGCCCTTTCAGCTTGTCGATCGCCGCGATCGCGGAATTGGCGGTCGCAAGCATCGGATCGACGACGATCACCAGACGGTCGGCAAGGTCGCTCGGCGCCTTGAAGAAATATTCGATCGCCTCGAGCGTCTCATGGTCGCGGTAAAGACCGATATGGGCGACGCGCGCCGCCGGCACCAGATCGAGCAGGCCTTCGAGCAGGCCATTGCCGGCACGCAGCACGGAGGCGAAGACCAGCTTCTTGCCCTCCAGCGTCGGCGCTTCCATCTCCTCGATCGGGGTCTCGATCACGGTGGTCGTCAGTTCGAGGTTGCGGGTCACCTCGTAGCCGAGAAGCAGGGAGATCTCGCGCAGCAGCCGGCGGAAGCCTGCCGTCGAGGTCTCCTTCTTGCGCATGATGGTCAGCTTGTGCTGGACAAGGGGGTGGTCGACGACGGTGACGCCCTGCATGGTCTTCTCCAGTGAACGTGAATGGTGAATGGTGAATAGTGAATAGTGAAGGGGTTTGCGAGTCCTGATGCGCCCATGTTGGCGGTTGACAGGGACGGAGCGCCGGCGAACCATTCACCATTCACCATTCACCATTCACCATTCACCATTCACCATTCACCATTCACCATTCACCATTCATCATTCATCGGCCTTTGGAGTCGAGCCGGCTGATCAGCATCGCCTTGGTCTTCTTGTCGACGAAAGCCGCCTCGATGGCCGTCCTGGTGACGGCGCTGAGCGCCTTGTCGTCCATCGCGAAATACTCGGCGGCGATGTCGTACTCGCGCTTCAGCGAGGTCCAGAAATAGGGCGGGTCGTCGGAATTGAGCGTCACCTTGCAGCCGGCCGCGCGCAGCGCCGGAAAAGGATGCGCGGCGAAACTATCGAACACCTTGAGCGCGATGTTGGAGGCTGGGCAGCATTCCAGCACCACGCCCTCGGCGGCGATGCGGCGAACGAGGTCGGGGTTCTCGATGGCGCGCACGCCATGGCCGATCCGCGACGGACGGATATGGTCGAGCGCCGCCGCCACACTTTCCCAGCCCATCAATTCTCCGGCGTGGATGGTGATGCCAAGACCGGCCTCGCGCGCGATCTCGAACGCCCGCACATAGTCCTCGAAATCGCCGATGCGCTCGTCTCCGGCGACGCCGAAGCCGGTGACCAGCGGATGGCCGCAGCGTGCCGCAAAGCGCGCCGCCTGCTCGATCGCCTCGACGCCGACGTGGCGGACGCCGGTGACGATCATGCGCCCCTCGATGCCGGTCCTCGCCTTGGCGCGGGCGATGCCTTCGCCCAACGCGTCAGTATAGGCCTTGGGCGAAAGGCCGGCCTTTTTCGCGTGATCCGGCGAGGTGAAGACCTCGGAATAGATGGCGCCGTCGCGGGCGAGGCTGGTGAGATAATGATCGGTCAGGCGGGCGTAATCCTCCTCGGTGCGGAACAGATCGGAAGCAAAATCATAGGCGGCGAGGAAAGACGTGAAATCGTGCCAGACGAAGGAGCCGTTCTGGATGTAGGGCGAAGCATCCTTGCCGTATTTGCGGGCCTGGCTGACGACGAGGTCGGGCGCCGCTGCCCCTTCGATGTGGCAGTGCAATTCGGCTTTCAAGATCATGCGGCCATCCCGTCCGGTATTCTTTTGTCGTGGCGCCGATTCCGGGTGGAAAATCATCGCAGACTCTTCCCCAACCCGTTTTGAAAGCGCGGCCGAAAACCGCGCCTTGGACAATAGCGCCCGCCCCATCGATCGGCTATGGTCCCGCCGGTTTTATGGCGGATCAAAATAATGTCAGTTGAGAGAACCACGGCCGCGGGCGGCATGGAAACCTCCTATGGTTTCAGGAAGGTGGGCGCGGGCGACAAGCAGTCGCTCGTCAACGACGTCTTCCACAAGGTGGCCAATCGATACGACCTGATGAACGATCTGATGTCGGGCGGGTTGCACCGGCTGTGGAAGGACGCAATGGTCGCCTGGCTCAACCCCCCGAAGCGGCCGGGCTGGAAGGTGCTCGACGTCGCCGGCGGCACCGGCGACATCGCCTTCCGCATCATCGAGGCCAGCCATCGCCAGGCGCATGCCACGGTGCTCGACATTAACGGCTCGATGCTCGAAGTCGGCCGCGACAGGGCCGAGAAGAAAGGCGTTTCGGAAAACACCGATTTCGTCGAGGCCAATGCCGAAGCGCTGCCGTTCGAGGACGGCACCTTCGACGCGTATACGATCGCGTTCGGCATCCGCAACGTGCCGCGCATCGATGTGGCGCTGAGCGAGGCTTTTCGTGTGCTGAAGCGCGGCGGACGCTTCCTATGCCTGGAGTTTTCCGAGGTCGACATGCCGCTGCTCGACAAGGCCTACGAGGCCTGGTCGTTCAACGCCATCCCCAAGATCGGCAGGGCGGTGACCGGCGACGGCGAGCCTTACTCCTACCTGGTCGAATCGATCCGCAAGTTCCCGAACCAGCAGAACTTCGCGGCGATGATTGGTCGGGCCGGCTTCGATCGGGTCACTTTCCGCAACTATTCGGGCGGCATCGCGGCGCTCCATTCGGGCTGGAAGCTTTGAGGCAGGGCGTCCGATGACCAGCGTTGGCGCCGGCTTTCGGCTCGCCAGGGCCGGCTGGGTGCTGGTCCGCGAGGGCGTCGTCGCGGCGCTGCCCGGCGAAGAGCTTTCCGGTATGCCGAAGCTCGGCTGGCGGCTGGCGCGCGTGCTCACCCGCCGCCGCGCCCGAAGCCATCTGCGCGGCGACCGGCTGGCGCAGGCGGTGGTGCGGCTGGGGCCATCCTATGTGAAGCTCGGCCAGTTCCTCGCCACGCGGCCCGACGTTGTCGGCAACGACATGGCGGTCGACCTTGCGCTGCTGCAGGACAAGATGCACACCTTCCCGAAGGCGGAAGCGGTCGCGGCGATCGAAGCCTCGCTCGGGCGCAGGATCGAGGATCTCTACGCAACCTTCGGCGAGCCGGTGGCGGCGGCCTCGATCGCCCAGGTGCACGGCGCCGAAGTCGTTCGCGACGGAAAGGCTTCACGGGTCGCGGTGAAGGTCATCCGCCCCGGCGTGCGCCATCGCTTCTTCCAGGATCTCGAGAGCTACTTCCTCGCCGCCCGCCTGCAGGAGAAGTACATCCCCTCCTCGCGCCGCCTGCGGCCGATCGAGGTGACCCAGACGCTGGCGCAGACCACCAAGGTCGAGATGGACATGCGGCTCGAGGCGGCCGCGTTTTCCGAACTCGCCGAAAACACCAAGGACGATCCGGGCTTCCGCGTGCCGGCGGTCGATTGGGAACGGACCGGCCGCGACGTGATCACCATGGAGTGGATCGACGGCGTCAAGATGAACGATCTGACCGGCCTTGCCGCCGCCGGTCACGACCTCAAGACGATCGCCGCCAACCTCGTCCAGTCGTTCCTCAGGCACACGCTGCGCGACGGCTTCTTCCATGCCGACATGCACCCGGGCAACCTGTTCGTCGAGCCGGACGGCACCATCGTTGCCGTCGATCTCGGCATTGCCGGCAGGCTCGGCAAGAAGGAGCGGCGTTTTCTGGCCGAGATCCTCTACGGCTTCATCGTGCGCGACTACCGGCGCGTCGCCGAGGTGCATTTCGAGGCCGGCTATGTGCCGCGCCAGCACAATGTCTCGGCCTTTGCGCAAGCGATCCGCGCCATCGGCGAGCCGATCCACGGCCAGTCCGCCGACACAATCTCGATGGCCAAGCTTCTGACACTGCTGTTCGAGGTCACCGACCTCTTCGACATGGCGACGCGGACCGAGCTGGTGCTTTTGCAAAAGACCATGGTGGTGGTCGAAGGCGTCGCCCGCACGCTCGATCCGGCCTTCAACATGTGGAAGACTTCGGAGCCGGTGGTCAGCGACTGGATCGCGGGCAATCTCGGCCCGCGCGGCGTGCTCTCCGACGCGCGGGACGCCAGCAAGGCGTTGATGTCGCTAGCGAGGCAGGCGCCGGACATTGCGGTTCGGACCGAGCGGCTGTCGCGTGAAATCGACCTGATGGCCGAGCATGGCCTGCGCTTCGACGAGGCGACCGCTCGCGCAATCGGCAAGGCCGAGGCGCGCCACACCCGCTCCGGCCGCGTAGCGCTGTGGGTAATAGCGCTGACGCTGATTTACATGGCGTGGCAGATTGTCTGACCGTCCGCCGCCTTGCTGCGGTTTGATTGCGTTGCTATCATTGCTTGCGCTAATTTGAAGCGGGTGCAATCAGATGGCCAGCATCACGATCCGCAACCTCGACGACGGGATCAAGGACCTGCTGCGCCAGCTGGCCGCCGAAAACGGCTGCTCCATGGAGGAGCAGGCACGGGTGATGATCCGGGCGGCGGTTGAGGGCCGGGCAGGGCAGGCCGACCGCATCGACCAGATCGAGAAGACGCTGCGTGCGCTGACCGGCCCCGGCCAGCCAGCATCGCCCGCCTCTGCCGGGTCAAGCCAGCGATCAATCCGGGGAACGCTTTCGGGCAAACGCATCCTGCTCGTCATCGCCGGCGGCATCGCCGCCTACAAATCGCTCGACCTGATCCGGCGCCTGCGCGAGCGCGGCGCTTCCGTCCGGGTGGTGATGACGTCGGCCGCGCAGGAATTCGTCACCACGCTGTCGGCCGGCGCGCTTTCGGCCGACCATGTCTTCACCGAGCTGTTCGACCGCAACGACGAGCACGATGTCGGCCACATAAGACTGTCGCGCGAAGCCGATCTGCTGGTCGTGGCGCCGGCCACCGCCGACCTGATGGCGAAGCTCGCCAACGGCCATGCCAATGATCTTGCCTCCACGGTGCTGCTTGCGACCGACAAGAAGGTGCTGATGGCGCCGGCGATGAATCCGAAGATGTGGTCGCATCCGGCGACGCGGCGCAACCGGGCGACCCTGCAGAAGGACGGCATTGCCTTCGTCGGACCGGCCAAGGGCGAGATGGCGGAAAGCAACGAGGCGGGCGAAGGCCGCATGGCCGAGCCGCTGGAAATCGTGGCCGCGATCGAGGCGATGCTTGACGAGAAGCCGAAGCCGCTTGCGGGCCGCAGGATCATCGTCACCTCGGGGCCGACGCATGAGCCGATCGACCCGGTGCGCTACATCGCCAACCGCTCGTCCGGCAAGCAGGGCCATGCGATCGCGGCCGCGCTGGCGAAGCTCGGCGCCGATGTCCGGCTCGTGTCCGGTCCGGTGAACATCGCCGATCCAGCCGGGGTAAAGACCACGCATATCGAAACCGCGGCCGAGATGAAGGACGCGGTCGACAGCCTTTTGCCGGCGGACGCGGCGGTTTTCGTCGCCGCCGTCGCCGACTGGCGCACTGCGAATGCCGCCGGTGAAAAGATCAAGAAGGTGGCAGGGAAGGGGCCGCCGGCGCTGCAGATGATCGAGAATCCCGACATCCTGGCCGGCGTCGGCCATCATGCGCACAGACCCGGTCTTGTCGTCGGCTTTGCCGCCGAGACGCAGGACCTCCTCGGCAACGCCGAGGCCAAGCTCAGGAAGAAGGGCGCCGATCTCATCGTCGCCAACGACGTCTCGCATGGGAGCGGCGTCGGCCCTTCCGGCGTGATGGGCGGCGACCGCAACAAGGTGCGCATCGTCTCTCGCACCGGCGTCGAGGAGTGGCCTGAGATGGGCAAGGACGAGGTGGCGACACGGCTTGCCGCATTGATTGCCGAGCGGCTGAAAGCCACAGTGGTTTAGCTGGCGGCTGCCTGCGGTCGCATTGGCGGCAGCGCGATCCGCAGCGCGGCGATGCAGCCCAGGATCCCAAGCGGCACGAAAGCCAGGAACAGCCAGCCGGCGACGCCTGCGGCCGCGTCGCGATTGAGGCCTTCCGAGAAGCCGCTGGCGTTGGCCACGATGCCGGCAAGCGCCGCGCCCACCGCGTAGCCGATGCGCTGCATGGTCGGCACGGCGGCCGAGGCGATCGTCTGTTCACCGTCGCGGGCCGAAGCGACGATGACGCGCGTCAGGAACGGCCAGCAGACGCCGAAGCCGCCGCCCTGCAGCAGGGCGCAGAGCAGGATCAGCGGGATCGAGCCCGCCGGGATGGAGTAGGCGAAGCCGGCGAGTCCGGAGGCGATCATCAGCGCGCCGACGACGATGATCAGCCTTTCGCGCTCCAGCGGCGCATTGGCGATGAGGATCGACAGGATCGACCAGGCGATGGATTCGGCGGCGATGATATAGCCGGTGGTCAGGATCGGAATGCCGTGCAGCGTGGTCAAAAGCAGCGGCCCGTAAATGGTGAAGGTGCAGGTGGCCACGGAGAAGGCCGCAACCATCGTCATGCCTGAACCAAGCGGCGTGCGCCATGAGAACAAGGGTGACGGGAACAGGCGCGAGCGCGGCCTGAGGGCATCGATGCGGATGAACAGCGCCAGGCCGATCAGCCCGAACGCCAGCAGCAGCGACGAGCGCAGCAGGGCGATGTCGATGCCGGCGGCGGCGATCAGCACGACGGCGATGGCGAGACAGGCAAGCGCCGGATAGGGAAAGGGTGGCGCCGTGCCGCTGCCCGCCTGCGGCCTCGTCGCCTCCGGCGTGTCCAGCACGATGAAGCTCGCCAGCGCCATCGCCGCGCCGCCGAACGTGAAGACGCCAAAGGCCCAGCGCCACGACAGAAACTCGGTCATGACAGCACCGAGCATCGGTCCGCTGAAGGCGGCGACGCCCCAGATCGCCGACATGATGCCGAAGAGCTGCGGCCAGATGTTGCGCGGAAAGAGACGCTCGACCGAAACGAAGGCGAGCGACACGAGCGCGCCGCCGCCAAGTCCCTCGACCAGCCGCCCGGCGAGAAAGAACGGCATGGAGGGTGCCGTGGCGCAAATCAGCGCGCCTGCCGCGTAGAGCAGGGCGGCGACCATCATGTTGGAGCGCAGCGCGACATAGCTCACCAGCCGCCCGGCCGCGGCACCAGCGACGATGGCGCCGAGCTCATAGATCGCCAGCGACCAGCCAACGAGCTGCACGCCGGCCAGCTCGCCGACCATGGCCGGCATCACCGTCGCCAACATCGTCTCGTTGGTGGCATGCAGCAGGATGCCGAGACTGACGAAGCAGAAGCGCGCCAGGTCGCCGCTTGCCCACAGCGCCCGCCAGTCCACCTTGTTGCTGGCCACCTTGCCGCCGCCTGCTGCCGTCACGTCGATCTCCCGCTTGCTTTTCCGCAACTCATCCGCATTGCGAACGAGGCTCTATTGTTTGAGCATGATCTGTTCCGAAAACCGGGTTCCACTTTTCGGGATCATGCTCCAGATCCAGTTCGGCAGGGCTTGTAGAACCTCAAGCGCAGTTGAGCTCAAGAGGCTTTTTCGGCGATATCGGCGAGCAGCGCGCTAAAAAATTCGGCCCGGAACGAGGGTCCCGGGCCATATCGATGCTGATTGATTTGAAAGTTTCACTTATAGGAGTGGACGAGGTCCAGCGAAGCCACGGCAACAGCGAGGTTGACGCCGGTCTGCGCCTGGACGCTCAGCGGCTCAAGCATGAAGGCGCCGTCGAGGCCGCCGACCAGAAGATTGGCGCCGCCGCCGGTCACGACGCTCGCCTCCGCGTTGACGCCGTAATAGCTGCCGGCGAGATCGCCCGCATCATGGTGGCGGGTGGCGGCGAGAACCGCCCAGACAAGCTGACCTTGATGCGTCCGGCCGATATCGACGCCAAGCTTGGAGATCATGCCCGTGTAGAGCTCGGCCGGACCGTGATGATAGGGGCGGAAGACGCAGGACACGCCCTTGTTGGAGGTGATGACGTAACCGGTGCCGCCGTCGATGGTGCAATCGAGCGTGCCGAGCCGGAGCGTGCCGGCGCTGACCGGAGAAGCGAGGACCGTGGCGGCAAGCGCGGCGGCGGCACAGGCAAGTGTCTTGATCATCGGAAATGTCCTTTCGCAACAAACGGCCCCGGTTTAACGGTCGAGGTGCGAGGAGCGTTCCGCCCAAAACTTGGCGCGAGCATGGCGAGCGCCAACGCATTGCCGTTGGCGGCTAACGGGCCGCCATCGGCGTGTCAGCGCCGCAATAGACCGATCGCGGGCGACGGCCCCTAGGCGGCCTCAGCTTCCGATCAGCTGGCGCCGGCCGAGGTGCGCGACAGGCCATCCTTGGCGGGCTGGTAGTTCGGGTCGAGGTGGACCGCCTCGCGGTAGGACTTGGCCGCCCTTACCTTGTCGCCGCGCCGCTCGTAGATCAGCGCCTGGTTGGCCCAGGCCTCGGCGTTCTTGCCGTCGAGCTTGATGGCCATGTTGAAATCGGCGAAGGCGTTGTCCTCGTCGTTCATGGCAAGATAGGAGAGGCCGCGGCCGTTGTAGGGCTCGGCTGCGTCCGGCGCCAGCGAGATGGCGGTCGAGAAATCCTCGATGGCGAACTTGTGTTGGCCCTGGCTCTGATAGATCAGGCCGCGATTGTGGTAGGCGCGGGCGTCGGTCGTGTCGAGCTGGATGGCCTTTTGGAAATCGTTGAAGGCGTCGTTGACGCGGCCGGCCTTCCGATAGAGATTGCCGCGGCCGATATAGGCGGCGTCGTAATTGGCGTTGATCTGGATCGAGCGGTTATAGTCGGCAAGCGCTGCCTGCTGGTTGCCGAGGAAGCGCTGGATGAGCGCCCGGTTCGAATAGGCCTGATAGAAGTTCGGATTGAGCTGGATGGCGGTGTCGAAATCCTTGAGCGCCGCCTGGTACTGGCCGCCGCGGCCATAGGCGGAGCCGCGCACATTATAGCCCTCGGGATCCTGAGGATTGCGCTGGATGACAGCCGACAGCGAGGAGATGTTCTCGGTCGAGCCTTGCGCCTTGTCGATATTGTTGAACTCCCCCGTCGGGGCCGTCTGGCATGCTGCAAGGGTCAGGCCCGAAAGCAGGGCCGCCGTCAGGGCGAAGCCGCGAAAAGCGGTTCTGCGCTCCACGGTAATTGCGTTCATCTCAGTCCTCACTGGCGCCGCGCCGTCAGGTCCGTCCCCTCTCCGAACCGGCTCGAATGCATAAACAAAAAGGTGGCGGCGATTCCGCATCGCGCCACCCTCGGTATCCTTCGAAAAGGACGAAAAATTGGCGGTATCAGCGCGGCGAACGCGATGCGCCGGCAGCACCAGCCGGAGCCGGGCGCGGGGTCATCGGCAGCAGGCCTTCGCGCTGGGCGCGCTTGCGGGCCAGCTTGCGGGCGCGGCGGACGGCTTCCGCCTTCTCGCGGGCACGCTTCTCGGACGGCTTTTCGTAGTGACCGCGCATCTTCATTTCGCGGAAAATACCTTCGCGCTGCATCTTCTTCTTCAGCGCGCGAAGCGCCTGATCAACGTTGTTGTCGCGGACGAGTACCTGCACGTGCAATCCTGTCTTCGGGTTTGAAATCTCAGGCAAGCAGCCCATAGCCGCCATGCCTCCGCAGTGACCTGCACCGCGAATTGTGCCGGCTGATAGCAGAATCAGGCCGCGCTGTCCACCGTTGATTGCAGGAAACCGCGATCGGAAGTCCGAGCGCCTTGCCTAGCCAGTCTGAGCCTTAGGCGGTCGCCAGATGCAGGCGGGCGAAATCCTCAAAGAATTCGCCATAGTCGCAGGTGATTTCCTCGCCGGCCGCGATATCCCGGGTCGCTGTGGCGCCACCATATTGCGAGAAATCCGTGTTCGGCCGCTCGGAATGGTTCATGAAGCGGCCGTTGTCGACCTCATAGACCATGAAATCCGGCTTGTCCGGGCTCGGATAGGCGTAGCGGTCGAGCAACTCCTTGAGATGCAGCGGCGCCTTCTCGTATTTCTCCATCGGGATCAGCCGGTCGAAATCGGGATCGAGCCGCCAGATGGAGGCGCCTTTCCTGACCGGCTCGGCGGCGAAAACGCCGACGCCTTCGATGGCGCTCTGGGCGACATAGGTTCTGATCAGCAGCATCGTTCCGGTCCGTTTTCGACGGGGAAACCAAATCGTCAAAACGGACCGGAATGCAAGGCCCCATCGAGCTATTCCAGCGGATGAGCATGGCTGCCGACGGTCAGATGATTCACGTCCGATTGATCGAGACCCCGCCATCGGCAAACAGCGCCGCGCCGGTGGTGAAGCTGGAGGCGTCGGAGGCAAGGTAGAGTGCCGAACGGGCGATCTCTTCCGGCTGGGCCACACGCTTCAAGGCATGCAGGTTTTCGACAAATGTCCGCGACTCCTGCGTCTTGAACGATCGGAATGCGAGTTGTCGGGCAGGCGCCGCGCCGCCGCGGCGCAAAACGGCAAGCGCCGTCGCAAACAGCGCAAGGGTGGCAGCGGCGTTTCGCTAGTGATACACCACGCGCGCCGGGGGATGCCCGGCCGAGATCCGCGATTTTTGGCGCGAGGCTGAACGTGAAGAAATACTCGGTATTCGCCATTGCCCGCGAGGCGATGCGCGGCCACAAGGGCTGGGAAGAGCAGTGGACCTCACCCGAGCCGAAGAAGGAATATGACGTCATCATCGTCGGCGCCGGCGGCCACGGCCTGGCCACCGCCTATTATCTGGCGAGCGAGCACGGCATCACCAACGTCGCGGTGCTGGAAAAGGGCTGGCTCGGCGGCGGCAACACCGGCCGCAACACCACCATCATCCGCTCCAACTATCTCTATGACGAAAGCGCCGGCATCTACGACCATGCGCTGAAGCTGTGGGACGGACTGAGCCAGGAGCTCAACTACAACGTCATGTATTCGGCGCGCGGCGTTATGATGCTCGCGCACAATGTGCATGACGTCCAGGTGTTCAAGCGCCACATTCATGCCAACCGCCTCAACGGCATCGACAATGAGTGGCTGACGCCGGAACAGGCGAAGGAGTTTTGTCCGCCGCTCAACATTTCCAAGGAGGCGCGCTATCCGGTCATGGGTGCCGCGCTGCAGCGCCGCGGCGGCACGGCGCGCCACGATGCGGTCGCCTGGGGTTATGCGCGCGGCGCCTCGGCGCGCGGCGTGCACATCATCCAGAACTGCGAGGTCACCGGTATCAAGCGCGCGGCCAACGGCGCGGTCTCCGGCGTCGAGACGACGCGCGGCTTCATCGGCGCCAAGAAGGTCGGCGTCGTCGCTGCCGGCCATTCGTCGGTCATCATGGACATGGCCGGCGTGCGCATGCCGTTGGAGAGTTATCCGCTGCAGGCGCTGGTCTCGGAGCCGGTCAAGCCGGTGGTGCCATGCGTCATCATGTCGAACACGGTGCACGCCTATATCTCGCAGTCCGACAAGGGCGAGCTGGTCATCGGCGCCGGCACCGACCAGTATATCTCCTATTCGCAAACCGGCGGCCTGCACATCCTGCAGCACACGCTCGACGCCATCTGCGAGATGTTCCCGATCTTCACGCGCATGAAGATGCTGCGCTCATGGGGCGGCATCGTCGATGTGACGCCGGACCGCTCGCCGATCCTGGCGAAGACGCCGGTCAAGGGCCTCTATGTCAATTGCGGCTGGGGCACGGGCGGCTTCAAGGCGACGCCAGGTTCGGGCAATGTCTTTGCCCACACCATCGCCAGGGATGACCCGCACCCGATCAACGCGCCCTTCACGCTCGAGCGCTTCCGCACCGGCCGTCTCATCGACGAAGCGGCGGCGGCGGCGGTAGCGCATTGACCACGGCAATGACACGCAAGACCCACACCATGCTCTTCGGACTGGGCCTCGTGGGCGTCACGCTGCTGTTCGCGCTGTTGATGGTTAGGGAGATTTTGGTTCGAGTAGTCGGGTACGAGGCCAACGGGGTCGATCCGATTATGTTGGCCATGTTTGTAACTGTCGGGGTACCTACCTTTTTCTTCGTATGGGCGTTTGCCATACCGAAGATACTCGAAAATACGTTCCTGAATGCCGGTTCCCCAAGACGCTTCTCTGGGCCGCGAACGCAAGCGGATGTCGATCGAGCCAAAGCGAATTTACGGTCAGTAGGATTGCTCGTTGAAGACCGCCCCTCCGAAGAGAATGTTGTGACCAATCATGGCAGGCATAACGGCTTTGTGCATGGTGGGCCGACCAAATCCAAGAAAGTCGATTGATGCTTCTCATCCGCTGTCCGTATTGCGAGGAAGAGCGCCCGGAACTCGAGTTCCGCAATGCCGGCGAGGCGCATATCGCGCGTCCGACCAACATTGCCGCCGAAAGCGACGACGATTTCGAGAAATTCTTCTTCATCCGCTCGAACCCGAAAGGCGTCATCTATGAGCGCTGGCGGCATATCCATGGCTGCGCCCGCTTCTTCAACGCCGTGCGCGACACCGTCACCGACAAGTTCGTCATGACCTACAAGGCCGGCGAGCCGAAGCCCGCGAAGCTGCCTGGAGCCTCGAAATGAACGCGTCGTTCCGCATCTCCGGCGCCGGGCGCCTCAACCAGGCCAAGACCGCCTCGTTCAGCTTCGACGGCAAGTCCTATCTCGGCACCGAGGGCGACACGCTGGCCTCGGCCTTGCTCGCCAACGGCGTCCATCTGGTCGGCCGATCCTTCAAATACCACCGGCCGCGCGGCTTCCTGTCGGCCGGCGCGGAAGAGCCCAACGCGCTGGTGCAGATCGTGCGCGACGATGCGCGCAAAACGCCGAACGTGCGCGCGACCGTGCAGGAGCTTTATGACGGGCTCACCGCCAATTCGCAGAATCGCTGGCCGTCGCTCGCCTTCGATGTCGGCGCGGTCAACGACATCGCCTCGCCGATGTTCTCTGCCGGATTCTACTACAAGACCTTCATGTGGCCGAAGTCGGCCTGGTTGAACTTCTATGAGCCGAAGATCCGCTCGGCGGCAGGCCTTGGCGTGTCGCCGGACCGGCCGGACCCCGACCACTATGCCGCACGTTATGCGCATTGCGACGTGCTGGTGCTGGGCGGCGGTGCGGCCGGCATTGCCGCAGCGCTAGCCGCAGCCGAAACCGGCGTGCGGGTGATCCTCGCCGACGAGCAGGCCGAATTCGGCGGCAGCCTGCGCTTCGAGAGCGGCGCGAAAATTGAAGGCGAGAACGGCTTTGACTGGGCGCAAGCCGCGATCGCGAAGCTCAAGGCGCTGGATAATGTCCGAGTGCTGTCGCGCACGACAGCTTTCGGGTACTACGCGCAGAACTTCGTCGGCCTGGTCGAGCGGGTCAGCGACCATCTCAAGAGCCCCGGCCGGGAGCTGGCGCGCGAGCGCCTGTGGCAGGTTCGCGCCAAGCGCGTCGTGCTCGCGACCGGCGCCATCGAGCGCCACATGGTGTTCGCCAACAACGACCGGCCTGGCATCATGCTGGCGTCGGCGGCGCGCGCCTACCTCAACCACTATGGCGTGGCGGTCGGCAGGAATGTCGGCATCTATACGGCAAACGACTCGGCCTATGCGGCGGCGATCGACCTGAGGAAGGCCGGCGTCAACATCGCCGCGATCGTCGACCTGCGCGACAACCCGTCCGGACCGGTGATCGACGAGGCGAGAGGCCTCGGCATCGAGATCAATTTCGGCCGCGCCGTGGTTAGCGCCGGCGGCAAGCTGCGCGTGTCCTCGATGACCGTGCAGCCGAAGAACGGCGGCGGCGAGCGCACGATCGCGGTCGACGCGATCCTAATGTCGGCCGGCTGGACGCCGTCGGTGCATCTCTTCTCGCAGTCGCGCGGCAAGGTCGCCTTCAACGAGGAGACGCGGCGCTTCGTGCCGGGAGCCTATGCGCAGGACTGCATGTCGGTCGGCGCCTGCAACGGCACTGACGGGCTGGACGCGACCATCGACGAGGCCTATGCGGCAGGTGCCCAGGCAGCAAGGGACGCCGGCGGCAAAGATTCCAGCGGCAAGATGGGCCAGGGCGCCAGGCCGAAGGTCGATGGCAGTGAGAGCTGGTCGCGCGGCATGCTGGGCGCTGCGCCCGGCGCCGGGCCGGGCACCACGGTCAAGGCCTTCGTCGATTTTCAGAACGACGTCACCGCCAAGGACATCCGCCAGGCGGTGCATGAGGGCATGCACTCGATCGAGCACGTCAAGCGCTTCACCACCAACGGCATGGCGACCGACCAAGGTAAGACGTCGAACATGCACGGGCTGGCGATCGCCGCCGAGACGCTCGGCAAGCCGATCCCGCAGGTCGGTCTCACCACGTTCCGCGCGCCCTATACGCCGGTTACCTTCGGCTCGATCGTCGGCCATGCGCGTGGCGCACTGTTCGACCCGACGCGCCGCACGGCGACGCATGGCTGGGCGGCCGCCCAAGGTGCCGTGTTCGAGGATGTCGGCCAGTGGAAGCGCGCCTGGTATTTTCCCAAGGCCGGCGAGGACATGCACGCCGCCGTCAACCGCGAATGCGTGACGGTGCGCAAAGCGGCCGGCCTGTTCGACGCCTCGACGCTCGGCAAGATCGAGGTGGTCGGGCCGGATGCGGCGAAGTTCATGGAGCTGCTTTACACCAACCCATGGGAGAAGCTGGAGCCCGGCCGCTGCCGCTACGGCATCATGCTGCGCGAGGACGGCTTCATCTATGACGACGGCGTCGTCGGCAGGCTGGCGCCGGACCGCTTCCACGTGACGACGACCACCGGCGGCGCGCCGCGAGTCATGCATCATATGGAGGACTATCTCCAGACCGAGTTCCCGCATCTCAATGTCTGGCTGACCTCGATCACCGAGCAGTGGGCGGTGATCGCGGTGCAGGGGCCGAGCGCGCGGAAAATCATCGAACCTTTGGTCGAAGGCATCGACATGTCGGACGAGGCGCTGCCGCATATGTCGGTGCGCGAGGGCAAGATCTGCGGCGTGCCGACGCGGCTGTTCCGCATGTCCTTCACCGGCGAGCGGGGCTTCGAGGTGAACGTGCCGGCCGACTATGGCGAAGCGGTGTGGGAAGCGCTGTGGGCCGAAGGCCAGAAGCATGGCGCGACCGCTTACGGCACCGAAACAATGCACGTGCTGCGCGCCGAAAAAGGCTACATCATCGTCGGCCAGGATACGGACGGCACGGTGACGCCGAACGATGCCGGGCTCGACTGGGCGGTCGGCAAGAAGAAGACCGACTTCGTCGGCATCCGCGGCATGATGCGTGCGGATCTCGTCGCCAAGAGCCGCAAGCAACTGGTCGGCCTAAAGACCAAGGATCCGAAGGTCGTGCTGGAAGAGGGTGCGCAGATCGTCGAGGATCCGAAACAGTCGATCCCGATGAAGATGATCGGCCACGTCACCTCCAGCTACTGGTCGGAGAATTGCGGGCGCTCGATCGCGCTGGCGCTTGTCGCCGGCGGCCGCGATCGCATGGGCCAGACGCTCTACGTGCCGATGCCGAACGGCACGATCGAGGTGGAGGTCACCGGCATGGTGTTCGTCGACGAGAAGGGGGAGCGCCTCAATGGCTAAGGCTGCCGCAAAGACAAAAGCCGCCGGCGCTTCAGCTTCCGTCGAGCGGCGTCCGGCACTTGCCGGCCGCGCGGTGTCGGCGCCGGGCGTCAAAGTCGAGATCCTGCCGCCGGCCGAACGCATCTCGCTGCGCGCGCCCGAAGCTTCCGTCCCCGCGCTCTCCAAGGCGCTCGGCGTGACGCTGCCGGCGACGCCGAAGAGCTCGGCGGCGAAGGGCGGACGCACCGCCTTGTGGCTCGGGCCGGAGGAATGGCTCATCATCGACGAAACCGGCAACGATCCGCTGGCCGACTGCGCCAAGATCTCGGCGCTTCACTCCGCGGTCGGCATCTCGCATCGCAATGTGGCGATCTCGGTCGCCGGGCCGGCGGCCGCTGTGACGGTCAATTCGGGCTGCCCGCAGGACCTGTCGCTCGAGGCCTTCCCGGTCGGGGCGGCTTCGCGCACGATCCTGGGCAAATCCGAGATCGTGCTGCTGCGCACCGCCGCGGATGCATTCCGGGTGGAATGCTGGCGTTCGTTCTCGGACTATATCTTCACCTTGCTATCGGAAGCGGCAAGCGACGCGGCGAACTGATCGTCAGATCGCGCTGCCCGAAGGGGCCGGCGTAGAAGGAACTATCGCCGATCCGTCCCGTTCTTGCGATTTGCGAGGGAGAAGCCGATGTCATCCAAATCCGCGCCGAAGCCGTCCAAGAAAACATCGGCGGTCCGCTCGCTCGAGCACCAACGGCATCACGAGATCGAGGAAGAAGAACTCGAGGAAGGCCTCGAGGACACGTTTCCGGCGAGTGATCCGGTTTCGATCACCGGCACCGCCATTCCCGGCGCTCCCGCCACGCCCGGGAAAGCTAAAGAGGTGCCGGGAAGGAAGCTGCGTCCGAAATAGGCGCGTGGATCGCTTCCAGTGGGGGCAAGCAAAGCCAAAACGGGCGGCCAGATGCCGCTCGTTTTCGTTCTGGATTTTCGAATTCTCAGAGCCCGGGCACGAACCACGGATTGACGTCCATGCCGAGGCGCGGGTCCTTGGTGCTCGGGGTCTTGCTGACGTCGGCCTTTTCGACCGAACCGGTCGCGGTACAGTCGAGCGTCGCGTTGGTGTTGGTCTGGGCGCAGGCAGCAGGGGCGTGCTTGGCCGGCTGGGTTGCGCCAGCGAAAGCGGCGCTCGAGAAGGCCAACACCGTGGCGAGAGCGAGGATCGTCTTTTTCATCTTCCGTCTCCAACATTTCTTCTGTACGTGTACGAAACGGCGTACATATACGGCTAACGGAAGCTGAATTCAAGAAAATTGTACACGTACGGCAGGCTTTCTGGAACGCACTAATGCGCCGCCCCCGAAAAAGCGATGGGCGTCACTCGAAACAGCCCTGCGCAGCCGGTCAGCAGTGGAGCGGTGTTTCGGTGAGCGAGGGTATGTCCTGCGCCGACAACGAGGCCAGCATGAAGTCGCACATCCGCTTCACATAGGCCTGGGGGTCGCCGAACGGATAGAAGGGAAAGGTGATCAGCAGCGAGATCGTGCCGTGGCCGACGGTCCACAGCATGGTGGCTATGGCGCGCGGATCGCCTTTGAGCTTGCCGGCTGCGACGCAGGCCTCGACCCTTCTGATCAGCACCTTCATCGCCGGGTTGCCCTCTTCCATGTCCTCGTAACTGCGGCCTTCCGGCAGCCGGGTCTTCTCGGTCATGAAGACGGTTCGGTATTCATTGGGATTGCCGAGCCCGAAGGCAGCATACTCGGTCATGACCGCTCGCAGCGCCTCTACGGGATCGTCGGAAGGATGCTCCTCGATACGGCGGGCAAGCGTTTCGAACGCGTCCTCGGCGAGCGCGAACAGGATGTCCTGCTTATCGGCAAAATACGAATAGACCGACATCGGCGCGTAGCCGACCCGCTTGGCAAGTTTGCGGATGGTAAGCCCTTCGTAGCCCTCTTCCTGGACGAGCTTGTGAGCTGCGTCGACCAGTTCGGACCGAAGCTCGGCTTTCTGTTTCTCGCGGCGTCTCTGAACGCTCAGCGGCAATTTCCGCCTGCCTCTATGGTTGGTTGCCTGACAAAGTTATATACGCTGTACGGAAACGGACAAGGGAGCGGCCTGGTTCCCCAAGGTACGCCCTAACGCTTTGTTCCTGCTTAGTTCCGGACAGGAAAGCCGCTACCCAGTTTTTCTGAACTAAATCGCGCCGATGCCGCCGTCCAGCGCCAGCGCGTGGCCTGTCATGAACGAATTGGCAGGATCGGCGAGATAAAGGATGTCGGTCACGATCTCGTCGACCTCTCCGACCCGCTTCGTCGGCACGCCGCGGGTGAGCTCGGCAAGTGCTTCGGCTTCAGAGATCGGAAAGAACCAGCCGCGCGCCCTCGGTGGCGAAGGCTTTGGCCGCGCCGCTGCCGAGGCCGCCTGTAGCACCGGTTATCAGCACCGCAGCTCCATTGAAACGGCCCATGGCCTGGCTCCCTCAACCTTTCTTGTCAATCAGCTCTAGCGCGAGCGCGGCAAGCAGCTTCACCGCCTCAGCATAGGTCTGGGCCTTTTCCGGATTGGAGGCATTGCCGTCCAGCGCGCGGCGGTAGACACCCTGGCAGATCGCCGCGAGGCGGAAGAAGGAGAAGGCGAGGAAGAAGGTCCAGTTGCTGATGCCGTCGATGCCGCGCCGGCGGCAATAGGCGGTGACATAGGCCTCCTCGGACGGCAGACCGATCGAGGCGCGGTCGACGCCGTGCAGGCCGCGAAAGCCCGACGCATGCGGCAGCCGCCATTGCATGCATTGATAGGCGAGGTCGGCAAAGGGATGGCCAAGCGTCGACAGTTCCCAGTCGAGCACGGCGATGACCTTCGGCTCGTCCTTGGCGAAAATCATATTGTCCAGCCGGTAGTCGCCATGCACCAGCGAGACCTGGCCGCCATCGGCCGGCATATGCGTCTCCAGCCAGGCAATCAGCCGATCCATGCCGGCTATGCTTTCGGTTTCGGAGGCGCGGTACTGACTTGTCCAGCGCACGAACTGGCGCTCGAAATAGCTGCCGGGCTTGCCGAAATCGCTTAAGCCCACAGCCTCGACATCGACTTGGTGCAGGGCGGCGAGGGTCGCATTCATGGCGTCGTAGATCGCGGCACGCTCGTCGTTGCCGGATGTATCCGGCAGCGACGGATCCCAGAAGATGCGCCCGTCGAGGAACTCCATGACGTAGAACATGCGGCCGATCGGCGTTACCTCGCCTGAAAGATGGAGCATGCGCGGCGCCGGCACGGAGGTCGTGCTAAGCGCCTGCATGACGCGGAATTCGCGGTCGACCTGATGCGCCGATTTCAGCAACTGCCCCGGCGGCTTGGCGCGCAGCACGTAGCGGCCGCTGGCGGCGGTCAGCAGATAGGTCGGGTTCGACTGTCCGGACTTGAACTTTTCGGCCGCGCAAAGCTTCGAAAAACCAGGCACATGCGCTTCGAGATAAGGCGCAAGCGCTGCTTGGTCGAGCGCGTTGGCGTCGCCGCTCATGCGGTCTCGGGCTGGCGCTCGATCAGCGTCAGGGTCAGCCAGCGCGCGGTGAGCGCCGGCTTCTTCGATCCTTCGATTTCGATGGTCACGTCATGCGCCGTCTGCACCCATCCGGAAGGCCGCACCTTGACGTCGGCCAGCACGAAATGGGTGCGGATGCGCGAGCCGGTCTTCACCGGCGCCAGGAAGCGCAGCGTGTCGAAGCCGTGGTTGACGCCCATCTTGGTGTTTTCGATCGGCGGCATGGTCTCGAAGGTCATGGCCGACAGCAGCGACAGCGACAGGAAGCCATGCGCGATGGTGCCGCCGAACGGCGTCTCGCGCGCGGCGCGTTCCGGATTGCAATGGATGAACTGGTGATCGTCGGTGGCGTCGGCGAACTGATCGATCATGCGCTGTGTCACCGTGCGCCATGGCGAAACGCCGACTTCCTTGCCGACGCTGGCCAGAAGCGTATCGAGACTGATCGGTTCCACGCTGATGTCCTCCGCACCCCGCCCGGATCGCGATTGCTGGAACCGGGCGTCCTATTCCTTGAACAATGTCATCCCGTGCTGCACCGACTGGCCGCCGTCGATCGGCAGGATGGCGCCGGTGACGTAGCTTCCGGCACGGCTGCACAAATAGAGCGTTGCGCCGGCAATGTCATCCGCCACGCCGATGCGGCCGAGCGGAACATGGCTGCCGACACGTTTCGCCTGCTCCTCCGTGGCGGTGGCAAAGGCCGTCATCCGGCTCTGGAAGGGACCGGGCGCAAAGGCGTTGACGGTGATGCGGCGGGCGGCGAATTCGACCGCCAGCGTGCGCGTCAGGTGATGCACCGCAGCCTTGGAGGCGGTGTAGGAATAGGCGTCGTCGGCCAGCGGCTGCGTGCCCATCACCGAGCCCAGATTGATCACGCGGGCCGGGTCATCGTCGCTTGCTGCAGCATCGAGCAGCGGCAAAAGCTCGCGCGTCAGATGGAAGACGGCGGTGACGTTGACGCCGAACACCTTGGCCCAGGCGTGGTAGGGAAACTCCGCGAGCGGCGCGCCCCAGGAAATGCCGGCATTGTTGACCAGGATGTGCAGCCGGTCCGTTCGTACCTTCACCTCGGCAACCAGCGCGGCGATGCCCGCTTCGCTGGACACATCGCCGGCAAAACCCTCGGCCCGGCCGGAGCCGCCCTGCGCGTTGAGTTCGTCGGCGACCCGCACACAATCCTCGCCCTTGCGCGAGGCAATCATCACGCAGGCGCCGGCCCGCACCAGCCCGGTCGCCACCATGCGGCCGATGCCGGTTGCGGCGCCGGTCACAAGCGCGGTCTTGCCGGCGACCGAGAACAGCTTGTCGAGATAGCTCATCCTAATTCCTCCCGCGCGCCTCGTCCCGCCCCGAACCGAAGGACTCGCGTTGACAAGGCTAGCCGAAGTACGGTCATCCTTGCCACGGATAAAGAAGCGAAAGGGCCGGAACCGATGGCGGACATGAACCTCGGCATGACCGAGCGGCTGAAGCCGATCCACCAGCGCGTGGCCGCAATGGTGCGCGACGAGATCGCGCCGCTCGGTGAGGAATTTCTCGCCGAGGTCGGCAGAACCGGTGACCGCTGGATTTACACGGCCAGGCAGACCGAAATCCTCGAAGGGCTGAAGAAGACGGCACGGGAGCGCGGGTTGTGGAACTTCTGGCTGACCGATTCAAAGCGCGGCTACGGCCTGTCGACGGTCGAATATGCCTACTTGGCGGAGGAGATGGGCAAGGCGCATCTCGGGGCCGAGACCTTCAACTGCTCGGCGCCCGATACCGGCAATATGGAAGTGCTGGAGCGCTACGGCTCGGAAGAGCACAAGCGGCAATGGCTGGAGCCGCTGCTCGAAGGGAAGATCCGCTCGGCCTATCTGATGACCGAGCCGGATGTCGCTTCCTCAGACGCCACCAACATTGCGATGCGCTGCGAGCGTCGCGGCGACGATTATGTGCTCAACGGCGAGAAATGGTGGGCGTCCGGCGCCGGCGACCCGCGCTGCGCCATCTACATCGTCTTGGTCAGGACCGGCTCGGACGAGGAGCCGCAGCATCGCCGGCATTCGATGATCCTGGTGCCGGCGCACAGCGAGGGCATCACCAAGCTCCGGCCAATGCAGGTCTATGGTGACGACGACGCGCCGCATGGCCATATGCATCTAAGGTTCGAGGATGTTCGGGTGCCGGCGACGAACCTGATCCTCGGCGAGGGCAGGGGCTTCGAGATCGCGCAAGGGCGGCTGGGCCCGGGCCGCATCCATCACTGCATGCGGGCGATCGGCCAGGCCGAGATGGCGCTGGAAATGCTGTGCCGGCGCTCCGTGCGGCGCGAGGCCTTCGGCCAATCGCTGGCAAAGCTCGGCGCCAATTTCGACATCATCGCCGAGTGCCGGATGGAGATCGAGATGGCCAGGCTGCTCTGCCTCAAGGCGGCCTGGATGATCGACCAGGGCGATGCGAAGGCGGCCGCGCCCTGGATCAGCCAGATCAAGGTCGTCGCGCCGCGCGTCGCGCTCAAGGTCACCGACGAGGCGGTGCAGATGTTCGGCGCGCAAGGCATCAGTCAGGATACGCCGCTCGCCCGCTCGTGGACGCATCTGAGAACTCTGCGATTGGCCGACGGGCCGGACGCCGTGCACCGGCGCCAGGTGGCGCGCGCCGAGCTCAGGAAATACACCCAGGAGAAGATCTGACCGCCATGACGCTAACATCGGAAATGCGAGGCCTGCTGCTTGTCGGCGACGGCTACAGCAAAACGCCTTCGGCCGGCGTGCTGGAGGCGATGGAACCTTATTTGAAGCCCGGCAGCGTCGCCGTGCCGGCGCCTGGTCCGACACAAGCGCTGATCAAGGTCAGTCTCGCCTCGATCAACCCATCCGATATCGCCTTCATCACAGGGCAATACGGCCAGCCCCGTGTGCAGGGCCGGCCGGCAGGATTTGAGGGCGTCGGCATCGTGGCCTCCACTGGCGACGATCCATACGCAAAAGGCCTTGCGGGCAAGCGCGTCGCCTTCGCCACCGGCGTGTCGAACTGGGGCGCCTGGGCAGAATACGCGGTTGCCGAGGCTGCGTCCTGCATACCTTTGCTTAACACGGTGCGCGACGAGGACGGCGCGGCGATGATCGTCAATCCGCTGACCGCTTTAGCCATGTTCGACATCGTCAAGCAGGAGGGCGACAAGGCCTTCATCATGACTGCGGGCGCCAGCCAGCTCTGCAAGCTGATCATCGGGCTGGCGAAAGAGGAGGCTTTTCGGCCGATCGTCACCATGCGCCGCGACGAGCAGATCCCGCTGCTGAAAGGGCTGGGCGCCGCCCATGTGCTCAACGAGAAGGCGGCGGATTTCGAGGCTTCGCTGCGCGAGGTGATGAAGGCGGAGCAGCCCCGCATCTTCCTGGACGCAGTCACAGGACCGCTTGCCTCGGTCATCTTCAACGCCATGCCGAAGCGCTCGCGCTGGATCGTCTATGGAAGGCTCGACGCCGAGCCGACTGTCATCCGCGAGCCAGGCCAGCTGATCTTCCAGCACAAGCGCATCGAAGGCTTCTGGCTGGCCGAATGGATGCGGGCGTTTCGCGACCGGCTCGGCCCGGCGGTGCTGGAGGCGCAGAAGAGGTTTTCCGACGGGCGCTGGTCGACGGACGTGACGGCAGTGGTGCCGCTGGACGAGGCGATGGCGCGGCTGCCGGCCGAGCTGGCCAAGCCGAACGGGAAGGTGTTTGTTAAGCCCTGATCAAAATAACTCGAGGTCGCAATCTCGGTGGTTTGTCGGAGTCGTCCTAGTGTCCATGGCAGGTACATTTTGTGCCGAGGCCGCTGACAAGTTTCCGCCCATTTGGCGCAAGTCGATGACCAACGATCCGGGTACGAACTATTTTCTCAACAAATATTCGGCCCCTATGAACGATCCAGCATCGACCGCAATTAGAAATATCATGCTGGCGCGCGTCGTCGCCTCGGAATGCCAGTCATCGCGGCTCAGCAAGGCCAAGGTCAAAGCCTATCGCGATAGCACGCTCGGCTCGCTTTCGTCGGATGCGATGAAAACGTCGGCATTCGCGGCCGGCAGCGAATTGCGACTTCGACTATGAAACGCTCGCGCATCTTTGTGCCGGCATCGATTATCAATTTGGGCCGAAAGGAGTGCTCATAGCGGGTGCCGTTTCATCTGGCAAAGGCGAGCCACGATATTCCTACGATCAGCGCAATCCGTACATTCGACTGCCCGAGTTCACCGGCAAGTAGCTGAGCTGCCCCGCTCGTGCCTGCCCGCTACTCCGCCGGCTCGACATTCGCGTAGGCGGCTTCCTCCAACTCGCGCTTCACGCGGGCTTCCTCATGCGCTTTGGGCGTGACGAAGCGGCCAAGCAAGAGATAGGCGACAGGGGTCAGGAAGAGGGTGGAGACGGTCGCCAGGCCCAGGCCGCCGACGATCACCCAACCGAGCGCCACGCGCGCTTCGGCGCCTGCGCCCGAAGCCAGCACCAGCGGCACGCCGCCGAGCACGGTGCAGATCATCGTCATCATCACCGGGCGAAGGCGAATGGTGGCGGCCTCTTCGATCGCCTCGCGCACGCCAAGCCCGCGGTCGCGCAGCTGGTTGGCGAACTCGACGATCAGGATGCCGTTCTTGGCCATGACACCGACCAGCAGGACTAGGCCGATCTGGCTGTAGGCGTTGAGGCTTGTGCCCGAAAGCAGCAAGGCGAAAATAGCGCAGGCGAGCCCGAGCGGCACCGTCGCCATGATGATGACGGCGCTGACGAAGCTCTCGAACTGGGCAGCCAGCACCAGAAGGATGATGACCAGCGCAAAGCTGAAGACGGCGATCATGGCGCTGTTGCTCTCGCCGAGCGTCGCCGCCTCGGCCAGCGGCACGATCCGCGCGTCCGACGGCAGCAGCGGTGTTGCGATCTCCTCGGCACGGGTCAGCGCATCGCCGAGCGCGAAGCTGCCGCCGAGATTGGCGGTGATCGCCACCGACGGCTGCTGCTGCTCGCGAGTCAGGGACGGCGGCACGGCGCGCTCGGTCAGGGTGGCGATGGTCGACATCGGCACGAAGCGGCCGTCCGAGGTTTTCAGGAAGATATTTTCGAGATCGGTCGGATCGTTGATCGGATTGGTGGTCGAGACCAGCTTTACGCCATAGCTGCGGTCGGCGATGTAAACGTCGACGACATCGTTGCCGTCGAGCATGGCCTGAAGCGTATCGGCGAGCCCGGTGATGTCGATGCCGAGGTCGGAGGCGAGCTCGCGGTCGATGGCAACGGCAAGCTGCGGCTGCGTAAGGTCGACGGAAAGTCGCGGTGCTTGGAAGCGCGGATCCTGCCTCATCTCCTCGACGATCTGCACCGCCGCCGCGCTTAGTGCCTTGCGGTCGTTGCCGACCAGCGCGAATTGCAGGCCGCTGCCGGCACCACGGATGCGAAGGCTGTTGGGCTGAACCGGGAAAACGCGGACGCTTGGCACCTGGTTGGTCAGGCGGCTGATCTCGGCCATGATCTCCTGCTGGCTGCGCGTCCGCTCGGCCCACGGCGCCAGCGTCATCACCATGAAGCCGCTATTGTAGGCGCCGTTGTTGCCGGCATTCGCGAAGGTGCTGCGGATCTCGCCGGAATCGCGCAAAGGCTGGATCAGCCGCTCGATCTTGCGCATCTGCTCGGTCGTGTAGTCGAGGCTCACTCCCTGAGGCGCATTGATACGCAAAAGCACGACGGCGCGGTCTTCGGTCGGCGTCAGCTCCTGGCGTATCGTGCCGAACAAAGCGAAGGCGGTGCCAGCGAAGAGCAAGGCGACGAGCACCACGATCCAGGGCGCGCCGAGGCAGGCATGCAGGCAGCGCTTGTAGAGCCGATGCAATGCGCCGCCGATGCGAGCGCCCACGCCGCTGCCGCCTTCGTGGTGAAGAGAGGCGCTGGTCAGCATGCGCGAGGCGAGCATCGGGCAGAGCGTCAGCGCCACGACGCAGGAGAGCAGCACCGACATCGCTAGCACGAAGCCGAACTCGCGAAAGAGCCCGCCGGTCTGTCCCGGCAGGAACGAGATCGGCACGAAGACGGCGACCAGTGTCAGCGTCGTGGCGACGACGGCGAAGAAGACTTCCTGGGTGCCGAGCACGGCGGCCGCGCGCGGCCCCATGCCCTCGTTGCGGCGGCGCACGATGTTTTCGAGCACGACGATGGCGTCGTCGACGACGAGGCCTGTCGCCAGCACCAGCGCCAGCAGCGTCAGGATGTTGATGGAAAAGCCGGCGAGATAGATCGCCGAGATGGTGCCGATCATGGCGACCGGCATCGACAGACCGGGGATCAGCGTCGCGCGCCAGTCGAGCAGGAAGGCGTAGATGACGATGAGCACGATCGAGACGGAAAGCGCCAGAGCGATCTCGACCTCGTGCACCGCGCCGTTGATGAAGACGGCATCGTCACTGGTGACCTTGATCGACATGCCTTGCGGAAGGTTCGCCTGCAGCTTCTCCACGGCGGCCCTGACGCCGGTCGATATATCGAGCGTGTTCGATTCCGCCTGGCGGATGATGCCGAGGCCGATGCCGGTTTTGCCGTCGGAGCGCAGCGAGGTCTGGCCGATGTCGGGGCCGAGCGTCACGGTGGCGACGTCGCGGATGCGCGTCGCGCCGCCGATGACAATGCTCTCGAATTCCTCCGGCGTGGTCACGTCAGCCGTCGTGCGCACGACGAGGTCCTGGTTTGTGGTGGTGATCGAGCCAGCCGGGGAATCGAAGGCGACGGAGGCGAGCGCCTTGCGCAAATCCGCCACGGTGAAGCCATGGCTTGCCAGCTTGTTTTGGTCGACATCGATGCGGAAGATCTTGTCGCGGTCGCCGGATACCTGGACGTCGGCGACCCCTGGAACGGCGGCGAGCTCGTCCTCGATGCGGTCCTGGACCAGCACCGTCATGTCCTGCACCGACATGGTGTCGGACGTGACCGCCAGCCGCATCACCGGGTCGGAATTGGCGTCGGCCTTGACGATGCGTGGCGCGTCTGCGGTCTCGGGCAGCTGGTTGGTGATCCGGCTGACGGAATCGCGAACATCGGAGGCGGCGACATTGAGATCGACGCCGTCGTTGAACTCGATGGTGACGCGGCTCTGGCCGAAAGATGAAGTCGACGAGATCGACTTGACGCCCGAGACGCGCGCGACGGCGCCCTCGATCGCGTCGGTCAGCTCGCGGTCGACGGTTTCGGCGGCCGCGCCCTCGAAGGTGGTGTTGACGGTGATGACCGGGCGGTCGACATCCGGCAGTTCGCGCACTTCGACGCCCCAGAAGGCGGCAAGCCCGGCGACCGCGATCAAGGTGTTGAGCACGAAGGCCATGACCGGCCTGCGGATGAAGAGCGCGGTCAGGCCCGATCCCGTGGCCAGGTCGCCGGCGGCGCTCATGAGCCTTCGGCCGCGGCGGCGCGGTCCTCGCCGGCGATGCGGACGTCGCCGCCTTCGCTGACGCTCTGCGTGCCTTCGGTCACCACCATATCGCCGCTCTCGACGGGAGCATCGATCAGCACCGTCTCGGTGTTGCGCTGGATGATGCGCACCGGCACGCGCTTTGCCTTGCCGTTTTCAACGGTCCAGATATAGGCGCCGTCGGTGCCCCACTGGATGGCCAATGGGCTGACTGCCGGGTAGGTGTCGCCGGGGAATTTCATGGCGATCTGGAAGGACATGCCGGCGCGCAGCGAATCGGCCGGATTGGCGATCGTCGCCTTGACGAGCAGCGTGCGGCTGTTCTCGTCGATATGGTTGTCGATGGCCGAAACCGTGCCCGTATAGACCTGGTTGGGGTTGGCCAGTGGCGTGGCCGACAATCGCTGCCCGACTTTTACAGCGGCGGCAAAACGCTCCGGCACCCAGAAATCGACCAATATGCTCGAGCGGTCGTCAAGAGTTGCGATCGCGGACTGGCTGGTGACATAGTTGCCGGCGGCGATCGGCAAGATACCGACAGTGCCTTCGATCGGCGCGACGACCGAGCGACGCTCGAGCGCGAGCTCGGCATCACGCAACGCGAGCTTGGCGTTGGCAAGCGCCACCTCGGCATCGGCGACGGCCACTTGCGTGGCGGCATTGGAGGCTCGCAGCGACTTGACCCGGTCGAGCTTCGCCTGGGCATCGTCGAGCGCGACCTTGGCACGGTCGCGCGAAATCACTTCCGTCTCGGAATCGAGCCTGGCGATGACATCGCCTTTTTCGACATGGGTGCCGGACTGCAGCGGCAGTTCGGTAAGGCGGCCGGAAGAATATGGATTGACGGTGACCGTCGCATTGGCGCGGCCGGTCCCGATCGCCTGAAGCCTGTCGTTGATGGTGGCGGTGCCGGCAGGGGAGGCGACAATGGTCACGATCTGGCCGGCGCGGTTGCGACCGGACCGGGCAGAACCGGTCTCGATGCTTCCCGTGGCGGGAGGCGTCGCCGCAATCGCCCAGTCCATACCCCAGCGTGCCAGTACCTCAGGCGCGCCGGGATAGAAGCGCGCCCAGGCGGCCGCGGCCGCAACCACGATCCCAAGCGCAACAACAATCTGTTTCCAGCTCGACATTGACACTCCCAGCGGCAGAAATCGTCCGCCGGTTCCAAGTGGAAGCAGGCTGAGCGACGATACGGCGTGGGGCGAAACCGGCCACGCCACATCATAATATCAGGGGTTTATGGCAATTATCACGCAAACGTGCACATTAAATCTCGGTAACGTGAAGCGGGAGCATCGCTTCGGTCCCATCTTTCGCCGCATTTCGGGGCGGCCGGCCGCCATGCAGTTTGTCGAAACAAATCCAAACCGAAGCCGTTGCACCCTACGTGGAAGTGCCTATCGCAGGCTCTCAAGGTCGCGGATGCGCTTGGCGCCGGCGGCTTCGAGCTGCCTTGTGACCGCCCCGATCAGCGTTTCGGCGACGACAAAGAGGGCGGCGGACGAGTCCCAGGCCGAAGGCACGGCGGTGCGCCCGGCGATCACATGTCGGGCGAAGCGGGCGATCGGCGAGAGCCACTGATCGGTGAACAGCACGATCTGGACGCCGCGCTGGTGCGCCTTCTCGGCAAACCGGAGCAGACTTTCCTGGTAGCGCCTGATGTCGAAGACAACCAGGACGTCGCGCTTGCCCATGTCAATCAGCCGGTCGCGCCAGATGCTCTCCTGGCCGGCGAGGTGGTAGACGTCTGGCTGGATGATGGCGAGATGGGCTGCCATGTAGCGCGCCAGCGGATCGGTGAAGCGGCCGCCGATCAGAAAGGTCTTGCCGCGGCGCTCGGCAAGCCTTGCGGCAATGTCGGCCAACTGCTTGTCGGTAAGGTGCCGGAACGTTTCGCGCATGTTGTCGAGCGTCGCCTCCAGCATCGGCGAAACGGCGCCGCCATTGGCGGGCGACGCCGAGTTGAGCGTGCGAGACGCCGGCGACTGCAATTGCGCGGCCAGTTCATCCTGCAGCGCCGACTGGAATTCGGGATAATTCTGGAAACCCAACCTCGCGACGAAACGCAGAATCGTCGGTGAGGAGACCCCCGCCGCGGTCGAGAACTCGGCCACCGTCTTCAGCCCGGTCAGCGGATAGTTGGCAATCAGCGTCTGCGCGGCGCGGCGCTCGCCTGCCGGCATGGTGCCGATGCGGTCCGAAATCAGTTCGGCAATACTGGAGATCATCGTTTTCCCCACCCTTTGACCCGGTCGCCGCCGTTTTCGGAATTCCGCGTTTGACAAAGCCGCGTAAACTGTATGAAATCATTCATAGGGGCGCAATGAGGCAAATTACGTAACATAAGATACAGCGCTCCCGAGGGGACGGCAGTATGGAGAAAGCACGGCGCGTCAGCCTTGCACCGTCGGAGACCGTAAGGGTGACCAACCCCGGCGGATCGAGCCCCTTCGTCCTCACCTGCGACCATGCCTCGAACTTGGTGCCCCCCGAATTCGGAACGCTCGGGCTGCCTGCCGAGGATCTCTCCCGGCATATCGCCTGGGATCCGGGCGCACTGCCGGTCGCCAGCCGGATGGCCGACGCGCTCGACGCCACGCTGGTCGAAACCCGCATCTCGCGCCTAGTGATCGACTGCAACCGCCCGCTCGACGCGCCTGACCTCGTGCCGCCGGTCAGCGAGACGACAGCCATTCCGGGCAATTCGAGTCTCTCTGACAGGCAGCGCGCGGAGCGGATTGATCTGGCGTGGCGTCCGTTCCATGACACGATCGCCGAGATCATCGAGCAGCGGCTGGCGCTTGGGCAGGAAACGCGGCTGGTGTCGGTGCACTCCTTCACGCCGGTTTACAAGGGCAGGAGCCGGCCCTGGCATATCGGCATCATCCATGACGACGACCGCCGGCTGGCGGCGCCGCTGATATCGGCGCTCAAGCGGCTCTCCGGCGTCACCGTTGGCGTCAACGAACCCTATTCGCCGGCCGACCGCGTCTATTTCACGCTGGAACGGCACGCGCGCTCGCGCGGCCTTGCCTGCGCGATGATCGAAATCCGCAACGACGAGATCTCCGGCGCGACCGGGCAGCGGAAATGGGCGGATCTGCTCACAGGCATATTCTCGAATCTGGAGCCCGAGGAGGCCAGGGGCTCCCGACAACGCGCAATGGGAAAGTCAGTACAGTCGGCCAGCTAAGAAACCACAGGGGACTTCCAACATGGCAGCAAATGACTACACCGAAGTCGACAAGGCTGAGGACGTACAAGTCCTCCACAGCATGGGCTATGCCCAGGAACTGGAGCGGCGCCTCAGCCGCTTCTCGAATTTCGCGGTTTCCTTCTCCATCATCTGCATCCTGTCCGGCGGCATCAACTCGCTGGCGCAGGCGACCTCCGGCGCCGGCGGCATCGGCATCGGCATCGGCTGGCTGGTGGGCTGTTTCGTGTCGCTCACCTTCGCGGTCGCCATGTCGCAGATCAGCTCGGCCTATCCGACGGCCGGCGGCCTCTATCACTGGGGCTCCATCCTCGGCAATCGCGGCACCGGCTGGGTTACCGCCTGGCTCAACCTGCTTGGCCTGATCACCGTGCTCGGTGCCATCAATGTCGGAACGTGGACGTTCTTCATCGGCGCTTTCGGGCCGGCGCTGGGGATTGAAAACAACCTGACCAACCAGACGATCTTCCTGGCCATCATCACCGGCGCGCAGGCGCTGATCAACCATCTCGGCATCAAGCTGACGGCAAAGCTCACCGATTTTTCGGGCTATCTGATCTTCTTCGGCTCGATCCTGATCGCGGTGGTCTGCCTGCTCTCCGCCGAGACCTGGGACTTCAGCCGCCTCTTCACCTTCCACAACTACTCAGGCGATGCCGGAGGCGGCGTGTGGCCGCAGGTCTCGAACGCCTGGATCTTCGCGCTTGGCCTCCTGCTGCCGATCTATACGATCACCGGCTATGACGCCTCGGCGCATACATCGGAGGAAACCATCAAGGCGGCTTCTTCGGTGCCGCGCGCGATGGTCATGTCGGTCATCTGGTCGGCGTTGTTCGGCTACCTGTTCCTGGCTGCCTTCGTGCTGATGATCCCGAACATGGATGAGGCCGCCAAGCAGGGCTGGAACGTGTTCTTCTGGGCCTTCGACCAGCGCGTCGGAACCGGACTGAAGGAGTTCGTCTATCTCGTCGTGTTCCTGGCACAGTTGCTGTGCGGCCTTGCCACCGTCACTTCGGCCTCGCGCATGATCTTCGCCTTCTCGCGTGACGGCGGCCTGCCCGGCTCGGCAGCGCTTTCCAAGGTCAGCCCGACCTATCGCACGCCCGTGGCGGCGATCTGGACTGCCTCGATCCTGTCGGTGCTGTTCGTGTGGGGCTCGTCGGTGGTCTCGGTTGCCGGCACCTCGGCCTACACGATCGTAGTATCCTGCACCGTTATCTTCCTGTTCCTCTCCTTCACCGTGCCGATCGTGCTTGGCATGATGGCCTGGGGGACGCCGAAGTGGGACAAGATGGGCCCGTGGAACCTGGGCCGCGGCATCTTCATGCTGTTCGGTCTTCTCTCGATCGTTTCGATGATCCTGATCTTCGTCATCGGCATCCAGCCGCCGAACGACTGGGCGCTCTACATCACCGTCGGCTTCTTCATCCTGACGGCGATCGTCTGGTTCGCCTTCGAGCGCAACCGCTTCCAGGGGCCGCCTCTCGGCGACATCATCGCGGCGCGCCAGGCGGCGATCAAGGCGGCAGAGCAGGCGGTCGGCGAGACCGGTCACTGACATCGAACATCATGGCCCTGGCCGGCGTCACGCTGGCCAGGGCTTCGTTTCTCCCTTTCAATCGACAAGTGTTGGAGTGCCAAAGGAATGGCCGGGAATTTCTCGTTCGATCAGTTGAAGAAAGCGGTCTCGAGCGGCGAGGTCGACACGGTTCTGGCCTGCATCGTCGACATGCAGGGCCGGCTCGCGGGGAAGCGCTTCCTGGCCCAGTATTTCGTCGATTCCGCGCATGGCGAGACGCATGGCTGCAACTATCTGCTGGCCTGCGACATCGATATGGAGCCGGTGCCGGGCTACAAGGCGGCGAGCTGGTCGAAGGGGTATGGCGACTTCGTCATGAAGCCCGACCTGTCGACGCTGCGGCGCGTCCCATGGCTGGAGAAGACGGCGCTGGTCATCTGCGACGTGCTCGATCATCACGACCATGAGGACCTCGCGCATTCGCCGCGCGCGATCCTGAAGAAGCAGGTCAAGCGGCTGAGCGAGCGCGGCTATATCGGCTATTTCGCCTCCGAGCTCGAATTCTACCTGTTCAGCGAAACCTACGAATCGGCCCGCAAGAAGCAGTGGCAAGGGCTCGACAGCGCTTCGCCCTATATCGGCGACTACCAGATCGGCATCACCACCAAGGAGGAAGGCGTCATGCGCCGGCTCCGCAACGAGATGGAGGCAGCCGGCATCCCGATCGAAAATTCCAAGGGCGAGTGGGGTCCGGGCCAGGAAGAGATCAATGTGCGCTATGCCGAGGCGCTCGAGATGGCGGATCGCCACGTCATCCTGAAGAACGGCGCCAAAGAGATCGCCGATTCCGAAGGCAAGGCGATCTCATTCATGGCCAAGTACAATTACGGGCTCGCCGGCAATTCCAGCCACATCCACAATTCGCTGTGGAGCGCCGACGGCGGGACGCCGCTATTCTTCGACAAAAACGCCGAATGGACGCTGTCGAGCCTCGGCCAGCAATGGGCGGCCGGCCAGCTCAAATACGCCAAGGAGTTCACCTGGTTCTTGGCGCCCTACATCAACTCCTACAAGCGCTTCCAGGCCGGCACCTTCGCGCCGACCAAGATCATGTGGAGCGAGGACAATCGCACGGCGGGCTTCCGGCTGTGCGGCGAGGGCACCAAGGGCATCCGCATGGAATGCCGCATCGGCGGCGCCGACCTCAACCCCTATCTCGCCTTCGCCGCGCTGATCGCGGCCGGGCTTGCCGGCATCGACGAGAAGCTGGAGCTGCAGAAGCCGTTTGTCGGCGACGCCTATCAGGCGTCGCAACTGCCGGAAATCCCGAAGACGCTGCGCGATGCCACGGAGACCCTGGAAGGCTCCACGATGCTGAAGCAAGCCTTCGGCGAGGAGGTGATCGAGCACTATGTCCACACCGCCCGCTGGGAGCAGTTCGAATATGACCGCCGCATCACGGATTGGGAACTGCACCGGGGGTTTGAACGGTACTAGCTAGCCAGCCAAGGGTGTCCGCGCTTGCCTTTACCCTCTTCTGGAACGGGGCGCCTGGACCGCACTTTCTTGCTTCTCCCTGCCATTCGGCGGGAGAAGTGCAGGCGGGCGAAGGTCAAGCTCCAGATGATTTCGATTGTTGTAGAACTGCGAGGAAGAAATGACCGAAACGGTCAAACTCAAATCACCCATCGACGGCTCGATCTATGCCGAGCGGCCGGTCGCGACGGATCAGGCGATCAGCGCGGCGGTCGAGCGCGCCAGGACGGCGCAGGAGAAATGGGCCGAGACACCGGTCGCCAAGCGCGGCAAGTACATGCTGGCGATGCTGGAAACGCTGGTCGGCATGAGCGACGAGATCGTGCCCGAGATCGCCTGGCAGATGGGGCGGCCGGTGCGCTATGGCGGCGAGTTCGGCGGCGTCAAGGAACGCACCAGCTACATGGTCGAGATCGCTGAAGCCGCGCTGAAGCCGATCATGGCCTCCAATCCGAAGGACGGCTTTCGCCGCTATGTCAAGAAGGTGCCGCTCGGCGTCGTGCTGGTGATCGCGCCGTGGAACTATCCCTATCTCACCGCGGTCAACACAATCGTGCCGGCGCTGATGGCCGGAAGTGCGGTCATCCTCAAGCATGCCGCGCAGACGCTGCTGGTCGGCGAGCGCTTCCAGCAGGCGTTCGGCAAGGTGGGCCTGCCGAAAGGTCTGTTCCAGAACCTGGTCATGAACCACGACCAGGCCGAAAGGCTGCTCGGCTCGGGCAAGATCGACCATGTCAACTTCACCGGCTCGGTCGCCGGCGGCCGCGCCATCGAGAAGGCCGCGGCCGGCACCTTCATGACGCTCGGCCTCGAGCTCGGCGGCAAGGACCCGGCCTACGTGCTTCCCGACGCCAAGATGGACCATGCGGTCGCCAATCTGGTCGACGGCGCCTTCTACAATTCCGGCCAATGCTGCTGCGGCATCGAGCGCATTTATGTGCACGAAAAGGTCTATGACGAGTTCGTCGAAGGTTTTGTCGCCGAGACCAGGAACTATGTCGTCGGCAATCCGCTGGAGCAGGCGACGACCATGGGTCCGATGGCGCAGGCACGCTTCGCCGACCTGATCCGCGAGCAGAAGGCAGAGGCGCTGCGCAAGGGCGCCCGGGCGCATATCAACATGAAGGTGGAGAACGACAGGCCGGGCTCGCCTTATCTGGCGCCGGAAGTGCTGACCGGTGTCGACCACCAGATGAGCGTCATGCGCGAGGAAAGTTTCGGCCCGATCGTCGGCATCCTGAAGGTGCGCGACGACGAGGAGGCCATCGCGCTGATGAACGACAGCCCCTATGGGCTGACGGCCTCGATCTGGACGCGCGACAGCGAGCGCGCCGTGGCGATCGGCGACCGTGTCGAGACGGGCACCGTGTTCATGAACCGCTGCGACTATCTCGATCCGGCGCTGGTCTGGACCGGCGTCAAGGACACCGGCAAGGGCGCGGCGCTGTCCGCCATCGGCTACGACAACCTGACGCGGCCGAAATCCTACCACCTGCGTGAAGCCATCTGATTTTTCGAAAGACAAGCATGTCCAAGCTCATCTCCAAATGGAACTATCCCACCACCGTTCGCTTCGGCGCAGGCCGCATCAAGGAGCTGCCGGACGCGATGGCCGCGGCGAGCATCAAGCGGCCGCTCTTCGTCACCGACCCGGGCCTAGCGAAGCTGCCGGTCGTTGCTTCGACGCTGAAGATCCTCGACGATGCCAAGGTGCCTTATGGCGTCTTTTCCGAGGTGAAGCCGAACCCGGTCGAGTCCAACCTGACCGCCGGCATCGCCGTGTTCAAGAAAGGCAAGCATGACGGGGTCATCGCTTTCGGCGGCGGCTCGGCGCTCGACCTCGGCAAGCTGATCGCCTTCCAGGCCGGGCAGACGCGTCCGGTATGGGATTTCGAGGACATCGGCGACTGGTGGACGCGCGCCAACTCGGATGCGATCGCGCCGATCATCGCGGTGCCGACCACGGCCGGCACCGGTTCCGAGGTCGGCCGCGCCGGCGTCATCACCAATGAAGAGACCCACACCAAGAAAGTCATTTTCCATCCGAAGCTTCTGCCGGCGATCGTGATTGCCGATCCGGAGCTCTCGGTCGGCATGCCGCCCTTCATCACGGCCGGCACCGGCATGGACGCTTTAGCCCACTGCCTCGAAGCCTATTGCGCACCGGGCTATCATCCGATGGCCGACGGCATTGCCGTGGAAGGCATCCGGCTGGTGTTCGAGAACCTGCCCAAGGCCTTCACCAACGGCAAGGATCTGGTCGCCCGCGCGAATATGATGAGCGCAGCCGCGATGGGCGCGGCGGCCTTCCAGAAAGGGCTGGGCGCAATCCACTCTCTGTCGCATCCGATCGGCGCGCTCTACGACACCCATCACGGCATGACCAATGCGGTGTTCATGCCCTATGTCCTCGCCTTCAACCGCGACGCAATTGAGGACCGCATCGCGCGGCTCGCGGCCTATTGCGGCATCAAGGGCGGCTTCGAAGGCTTCGCCAAAGCCGTCATCAAACTGCGCAAGGAACTCAAGGTGCCGCATGCGCTGCCCGGCCTGATCAAAGGCCTCGACATGGACAAGAAGCGCAAGGCGCTGATCGCCGATATGGCGGTGGTCGATCCGACCGCCGGCGGCAATCCGGTCAAGCTCACCAAGAAAGGGGCGCTTGCTCTGCTCGAAAATGCCATCGTAGGGTCGGCGTAAGACAATTTTGCAGCGGAAAGTTGATCTGGAAACGAGGGAAAGGAAAGGGCAACGGGCGGAAGGGCAAGGAGGAGAATAATTAGCCGGAAAAAGAATCGCGCAGCGATTGCTACAGCCGGTTAAAGAGAGTTTACTTTTTCGTGCTGCGGGGTGCCGGTTTCACAAAGCTTTCATCTGGCTGTCACACGAAAACGATACCGCATCGCAGACGTCCAATGGCGTCAGTTCAACGGAGAGAACACATGTTCAAATTCACGGGGAAAGTGCTTTCCCTTTCGGCCGCGGCGCTGTTTGCGTCGACGGTGATTTCGTCCGCCGATGCGATGGACGATCTCGTCAAGGCGGCGAAAGCCGAGGGCCAGCTCACCACCATCGCGCTGCCGCATGATTGGTGCGGCTACGGCGACGTCATCGCCGGCTTCAAGGCGAAGTATCCGGAGATCACCGTCAACGAGCTCAACCCGGATGCAGGCTCCGGCGATGAGATCGAGGCGATCAAAGCGAACAAGGACAACAAGGGCCCGCAAGCGCCTGATGTCATCGACGTCGGCCTGTCTTTCGGTCCGTCCGCCAAGACGGACGGCCTGATCCAGCCTTATAAAGTCTCGACCTGGGATTCCATTCCGGACAGCGCCAAGGACGCTGACGGCTACTGGACAGGCGACTATTATGGCGTGCTCTCGTTCCAGGTGAACAAGGATCTGGTCAAGGAATCGCCGGCCGACTGGGCCGACCTGCAGAAGCCTGAATTCGCCAACTCGGTTGCCCTTGCCGGCGATCCGCGCGCTTCGAACCAGGCTATCCAGGCCGTCTACGCCGCCGGCCTTGCCGGTGGCGCCGCCGCTGGCGAAGCTGCAGGCACTGCCGGGCTCGAGTTTTTCAAGAAGCTCAATGCCGCCGGCAACTTCGTGCCGGTCATCGGCAAAACCGCGACGCTCGCCCAGGGCCAGACGCCGATCCTGGTGACCTGGGACTACAACGCGCTCTCCGGTCGCGACACGCTGAAGGGCAATCCCCCGGTTGACGTCATTGTGCCGAAGACCGGCGTCGTCGCCGGCGTTTACGTGCAGGCGATCAGCGCTTACGCTCCGCATCCGAATGCGGCCAAGCTTTGGCTGGAGTATCTCTACTCCGACGAAGGCCAGATCGGCTGGCTGAAGGGCTATTGCCACCCGATCCGCTTCAACGATCTCGCCAAGAACGGCAAGGTTCCGGCGGACATGCTGGCGAAGATGCCTCCGGCCGAGTCCTATGCGGCCGCGGTGTTTCCGACGCTCGATGAACAGGGCAAGGCGAAAGAAGCGATCACCAAGAACTGGGACGCCGTCGTCGGCGCCAATGTGAAGTAAGCATCAATATGTCCGGGCGGCCCGATGGGCCGCCCGGACTCCCTTCCCGAAACGGTAGCCGGCGCATGACCGATCTCTCGGTTTCCAATCAGGCGATTGCGGGCAAGGCCGCTCCCCCCGGCGAAGCGCGCGCGATGCGGCTGCCGACGCAATGGCTTGGCGTAACGCCGTTCTTCGTCTTCGCCGTCATGTTCCTGATCCTGCCCACGCTCTACTTGATGCTGGGCGCCTTCCAGAACGAGGCGGGCGAGTTCACCTTCGCCAACATCGTCGCGCTTTTTTCGGCCAACATCGTTGCCGCCTACTGGATTTCGATAAAGGTCAGCCTTGCGTCATCGCTGATCGGCGCCTTCGCCGGTCTTGCCATCGCCATCGCCATCGTGCGCGGCGGCCTGCCCAACTGGATCCGGTCGGGGACGCTGACGTTTTCCGGTGTCGCGTCCAATTTCGCCGGAGTGCCGCTGGCTTTCGCCTTCATCGCGACGCTCGGCCGGCTGGGCCTCGTTACGGTGCTGCTCAACACGCTGGTAGGGTTCAACATCTATGCGCATGGCTTCAACCTGCTGTCGTTCTGGGGTCTGACGATCACCTATGTCTATTTCCAGATTCCGCTGATGGTGGTCATCATCGTGCCGGCGATCGACGGGCTAAAAAGGGAATGGGGCGAAGCCGCCGCCACGCTCGGCGCCACCCAGGCGCAATACTGGCGCATGGTGGTCATCCCGGTGCTGTGGCCAAGCTTCCTCGGAACGGTGATCCTGCTCTTCGCCAATGCCTTCGGGGCGATCGCCACCGCCTATGCGCTGACCGGATCGTCGCTCAACATCGTGCCGATCCTGCTCTACGCCCAGATCCGCGGCGACGTGTTGCACAATGCCCATCTCGGTTACGCGATCGCCTTCGGCATGATCGTCATCACCGGGCTTGCCAACATCTTCTACATCTGGTTCCGGACGCGCTCGGAGAGGTGGCTGAAATGAAATCCGGCAGGTTCTGGGCCTGGGTCGTCTTCGTCCTCGGCGCGGCGTATTTCTTCATCCCGCTGATCGCGACGATCGAGTTCTCGCTGCGTATGCGCCGCGGCGTCTATTCCCTGGACGCCTACAAGGTCGTGCTCGGCGACAGCCAGTTCCAGGCGACCTTCATGTTTTCGGTGATCGTCGCCGTCTTCACCATTCTCCTCGGCGTGCTGATCGTCGTGCCTACGGCCTACTGGATCCGTCTTCGCATGCCGCAGATCAGGCCGATCGTCGAGTTCATCACGCTGTTGCCGCTGGTGATCCCGGCCATCGTCATCGTCTTCGGCTATATCAGGATGTATGGCTCGAATTCGCCGCTGCCGTTTCTGGCGACGAACACCGGCGCCAATGCCCTGCTGGTCATCGGCTATGCAACGCTTGCGCTGCCATACATGTACCGCGCCGTCGACACCGGGCTTCGCACCATCGACGTGCGCACGTTGACGGAAGCGGCGCAGATCCTGGGCGCTGGCTGGGGCACGATCATAAGCCGCGTGATCCTGCCCAATGTGCTGATCGCGGTGCTGTCGGGCGCGTTCCTGACCTTCGCCATCGTTATCGGCGAATTCACTATGGCCAGCCTCCTCAACCGACCCGCATTCGGCCCGTATTTGCAGAACCTTGTGGCCAACCGCGCCTATGAGCCGGCGGCGCTGTCGATCATCGCGTTCGTCATAACCTGGGGCTGCATGTCGCTGATCCAGATCTTGTCCCGTTTCGCGCCGAAATCGGCGAACCGCCCCAACTGAGCGAAGTACCGACCGAAAGAAAAAGCCATGGCCGAGCCGTTCCTCTCCATCCAGCATGTGCGAAAGTCCTTCGGCGCCACAACCGTGGTCGAGGATTTCAACCTCGATGTCGCGCCGGGCGAATTCGTCTCGTTCCTCGGTCCGTCCGGCTGCGGCAAGACGACGGTGTTGCGCATGGTGGCCGGCTTCGAGGAGCCGTCGGCCGGCAAGATCGTGGTCAGCGGCAAGGACATCACCAGGCTGAAGCCCAACCAGCGCAATGTCGGCATGGTGTTCCAGGCCTATGCGCTGTTTCCGAACCTGACTGTGGCGCAGAATATCGGGTTCGGACTGAAGGTGGCGGGCATGCCCAAGGCGGCCATCGATTCCCGTGTCGCGGAGATGCTCGGCATCATCAGGCTGCCGCAGATGGCCGACCGCTATCCCTACCAGCTCTCTGGCGGCCAGCAGCAGCGTATCGCGCTGGCGCGCGCCATTGCGCCGAAGCCGAAGCTCCTGTTGCTCGACGAGCCGCTGTCTGCGCTGGACGCCAAAGTGCGCATTTCGTTGCGCGAGGAAATCCGTTCGATCCAGAAGAAGCTCGGCATCACCACCATCTTCGTCACGCACGACCAGGAAGAGGCGCTGTCGATCTCCGACCGCATCGCGGTCATGTATGGCGGCAAGGCAGAGCAGGTCGGCACGCCGTTCGAGATCTACAATCGGCCGGCGACCAAGTTCGTTGCCAATTTCGTCGGCACGCTCAACGTGCTGGAAGGCAAGGTCACCGACGCCGCCTCCGGCAAGGTGCAGGTCAACACGCAGGAAGTCTCGCTGAAGGGCAAGCTCAACGGTTCGAAGTCCGGCGACACGCTGTCGCTGGCGCTGCGGCCCGAAGCGATTTCGCTCGGACGCCAGCCCGGCCACGACACCAGCCTTTCGGGCGAGATCGCCGAAGTGCATTTCCTCGGCTCGGTCATTCGGGTGCGCGTCGGCATCGGCGGCAACACGGTCTCGCTCGACACCTTCAACAATTCGGCGACGCCGCCGCCCGTCGTCGGCGAGAAGGCGGACATCTCGTTCTCGTCGGGCGACATGCTGGTGCTGCACTAGGGAAATGGTGAATAGTGAATAGTGAATGGCAGTGAGCGAAGAGAGCACTTTACGTGCTACAATTCATCTGGTTGTAGCATTCACCATTCACCATTCACCATTCACCATTCACCATTCACCATTCACTTTTTTTGCCATGCGTAGGGCTTCGCCGCTACGATGAGGCATGGCGCTTTTCGAGCTGACCCTCATCCTGCTTCTGATCGCTGTCGGGCTGACCGCGTTGTCGCGATGGCTGGGGATACCTTATCCCTCCCTGCTGGCCTTGGCCGGGGTGGGGATCGCCTTTCTGCCAGGTGCGCCGACCATCGAGATCGATCCGGAACTGGCGCTTGCCCTGTTCATCGCGCCGGTGCTTCTCGATGCCGCCTATGATACGTCGCTGCGCGACCTGAAGCGGTACCGGCTGTCGCTGGTGCTCTTGGCGCTCGGCGCCGTCGTCTTCACCACCGTGGTCGTCGCCTTCGTCGGCTGGAAGATGGCCGGTCTGCCGATCGCCGCGGCGATCGCGCTCGGCGCCATCGTTGCGCCGCCGGATGCCGTGGCGGCAAGCGCCGTGCTCGGCCAGTTCAAGGTGCCGCACCGCCTTACCGCCATCCTGCAAGGGGAGAGCCTGCTCAACGACGCCACGGCGCTTCTGATCTACCGCATCGCCGTTTCGGCCGCGATGGGCTCGGTGATGCTGAGCGATGCGGTGCCGGTCATCCTTTTGTCGACGGTCGGCAGCGTCGCCGCCGGCTATCTGTTCGGCCGCGTCTCGCTGCTGACGCTGACGCGGATCGAGGATGCGGCAAGCAGCACCGTGGTCCAGTTTGCCGGAACCTTCGCCGTCTGGATCATCGCCGACAGGGTCGGCCTTTCCGCCATCATCACCATCGTCGTCTATGCCATCACCATTGCGCGTACCGCGCCGCGCCGCATGTCGGCCAGACGCCGCGTCAGCACCTACTCGGTCTGGGAGTCGGCAGTGTTCGTGCTCAACGTGCTGGCTTTCGTGCTGATGGGCCTGCAGGCCCGGTCGATTGTCGGCAGGCTCTCCGGCGATGGGCAAGGCGATGCATTTGTCTTCGCCGCAACGGTGCTGGCCGTCGTCATCGTGGCACGCCTCGTCTGGGTGTTGGGTTACGTCGCGATCATACGGCGGTTCGCCCGCTTCGACGGCAAAGAGCAAAGGCAGGATGCGCCGACATTCGGGGGCGCCGTGCTTGTCGGTTGGTGCGGCATGCGCGGGCTGGTGAGCCTGGTGGTGGCCATTGCATTGCCGGCCAATTTCCCTGGCCGGGACCCGATCGTGCTTGCCGCCTTCGCGGTCGTGCTCGGCACGCTGGTGCTGCAAGGCATGAGCTTGAAGCCGCTGCTGCGCTGGCTCAATTTCGAAGAGGATACGACGATAGATCGCGAAGTGGCGCAGGCACGCGTTGCCATCATGGAAGCCGCGCTCGACGTCCTGAGCCGCAAGACGTCTGCCGCTGCCGACGTCGTGCGCGAGCAATACGAGGCTCAACGCAAGATCGCCGAGAATCCTGAGGATGCGCAGGCGGCCACCGAATACGACCGGCTGCGTCTCTATGCCATCAAGCGGCAGCGCGATAGGCTCGAAGAATTGCGCCGCGACGGCACGATCGGCGACGAAGCCTATCACCGTCTGGAAGAAGAAATCGACTGGGCCGAGCTGGCAGCATCGCCGGCGGGGCGGTTCCAGTCGCTCACGACCTAGACGATGCCAGGTTCGGCGGTCGTGACTGGACCATTCCGCACGTCGATGGCGTCCATTGCAACGCGATGGCCGAGGCGCTAGTGCCGTGGCCGGATATTCAGCCGGTTAATCGATGAAGCTGGTCAGCTACAACATCCAGTACGGCTACGGCAGCGACGGCCGCTACGAACTGGCGCGCGCCGCGCGCCTTGTCGACGGCGCCGACATCATCGCCCTGCAGGAAGTGGAGCGGCACTGGCAGCGCAGCAACGGCGACGACCAGCCGGAAATCCTGTCCAGGCTGCTGCCCGACTATCACTGGGTCTACGGTCCGGCCTTCGACATGGATGCCAGCGAAAGGCGGGACGGCCGTGTCGTGAACCGCCGGCGGCAGTTCGGCACGATGCTTCTGTCGAAGCTGCCAATCGTCTGGTCGCGGCTGCATGCGCTGCCGCTCCGGCGCACGCTCAAGCCCCTCAACACGCGCAACGCCGCACTGGAGTGCACGGTCCGCACGCCGGCGGGATCCGTGCGGGTTTTCTCGCTGCATCTTGCCCATATCGCGGCCGAAGAGCGGCTGGAGCAGATCGACTATCTGCTCGCCGAACATCGCCGCGCGCCGTCCGATGGCGGTCCCTGGAGCGGCGACGACGATGAGCCGCAGCGCAACTGGGCGAATGGCGAGCCGGAGCCGGAAAACCCGCTGGCGGCGATCTGGCTCGGCGATTTCAACATGGAGCCAGGAAGTGCGGAATACCGGCGCATCGTCGGCAGCACGCCCTATCATCGCGGCGCCGTCTATATCGATGGGTTCGTCGATGCCGCAGCCGTCGCCAGCGAGCCGGTTGCGGACTTCCATACACATGAAAAGATGATCGAGGGCAGGCTGGCGAAACGCCGGCTCGATCATTGCTTCGTCGGCGGCATGCTGGCCGGGCGGGTGCGTTCGGTGAGCGCCGATATCGGCGAAGTGGCTTCCGACCATTTCCCGCTCAGGGTCGATATCGATCTGGAGACGCCAGACATCGCCTCTGGGCTTGCAGGCGGGTGAGGCGGGCATGACGCCTTTCGTCTTCCTCGCGGTGCTGTCGGCGGCCGCCATGCATGCGATCTGGAACGCGCTGGTCAAGGTGCATCTCGACCGCTTCCTGTCGATCACCTTGATGACGCTCGGCATGGGGGCAGCGGCGCTGCTGGCCCTGCCTTTCGTTGAAGTGCCGAAAGCCGAGGTCTGGCCATTCATCCTCGCCTCGGTTTTCTTCCATATGGGCTACCGGACGTTTCTGATCGGCGCTTACAAGGCTGGCGATTTCGCTCAGACCTATCCGCTGGCGCGCGGTACCGCGCCGCTGCTCTCCGCGCTCGGCGGCATCGTTCTGCTCGGAGAGATACCGGCGCCACTCTCCATCTTCGGCATCGTGCTTCTGTCGGCAGGCACGCTGGTCATGTCGTTTCGCGGCGGCGTGCATCTTGAACGATTCAATCTGCGCGCCGTCAGCTTCGCGCTCGGCACCTCGATCTTCGTCGCCAGCTACACGCTCTCCGACGGCAGCGGTGCGCGGCTGGCGGCAACCGCGCAAAGCTATGCGGCCTGGCTGTTCGTCTGCGATGCGCTCTGGGCGCTGGTGCTGTGCATCGCCTTTCGCGGGCCGCAGTCGCTGCCCCTACTGGCGCGCGACTGGAAGGCGGGCCTCTTCACCGGCGTGCTCAGCGGTGCTGCCTACTGGATCGTGATGTGGGCGATGACCAAGGCGCCGATCGCCTCGGTCGCGTCGCTGCGCGAGACCTCGATCCTGTTCGCCATGCTGATCTCGGTGCTGGCGCTGGGCGAGAAGATGACGGCATGGCGCGCCGCCGCGGCGCTGGGCATCGTCGCGGGCGTGGTGGCGCTCAGACTGGGCTGACTTCCCGGTCGATCACGGTCATGACCTCGCCACGCTTCTCGGGGCTGAAGCGGATGACGACGATGATGCAGACGGCGACCACGCCGGCAAACAATGCCAGCGCATAGCCATAGCTGCCTCCCGGCGCTTCGGCGATGCCAGCCTGATACGGACCGCCATAGGAGGCCGCCAGATTGCCGGCCTGGTAGATGAAGCCAGGCAAGGTCGCCCGCACGGAGCCCGGCGATAGCTCGTTGAGATGCACCGGAATGACGCCCCAGGCGCCTTGCACCGCCACCTGCATGATGAAGGCGCCGAGCGCCAGCATGAAGGGCGTCGTCGTATAGGCCCAGAGCGGAATCGCCGGCAGGGCAATGACGCAAGCGAGCGTGATCGCGTTTATGCGCCCGATCTTCTCCGACAGCGCGCCGAAAGCCAGGCCGCCGACAATGGCGCCGATATTGGCGACGATGGTGATCCAGCTCACCGTGTGCGGATCGAAGCCGTGCTGCTTCTTCAGGAAGGTCGGGTAGAGGTCCTGCGTGCCATGGCTGAAGAAGTTGAAGAACATCATCAGCACCACGGCATAGGCCGCGATGCCCCAGTGCTTCTGCAGTGTTTCGAGGAGGCCTGGCCGCGCCTGCGCCCGGCCTGAGACGAAGGCGGGCGATTCCGGCACATGCGAGCGGATGAAAAGCACGATCAGCGCTGGCACGAAGCTCAGCAGGAACATGGCGCGCCAGCCGAAGGTGAAGTCGCCGATCTTCTGGCCGTAGAGCAGCCCATAGACCACTGCCGCCAGCAGATATCCCGCCGGATAGCCGCATTGCAGTATGCCCGAAACCATGCCGCGGGCGCGGGGCGGAATGGATTCCATGGCGAGCGAGCTGCCAAGGCCCCATTCACCGCCCATCGCGATGCCGAACAGCGCGCGCAGGGCCAGGAATATGCCGAGATTGGGCGAGAAGGCCGCCAGTGCCCCGATCACCGAATAGCTGACGATGTTGAGCATCAGCAGCGGTTTGCGCCCATATTTGTCGGCAAGCATGCCGAACAAGAACGCGCCGATGAATCGCGTGGCCAAGGTCAGGAACAGCGCCTTGGAGACCGCCGGGACATCGGTGTGGAATTCAGCGGCGATATCGGTGAGCAGGAATGTCAGAAGGAAGAAATCAAAAGCGTCGAGCGTCCAGCCCAGGAAAGATGCAAGTACGGTTTTCTTCTGCTCCGAGGTGAGACTCAAATCGCTGCTCCTTTGCATCCGCGAAAGGAACGATATGTTCCATGCGGTGCAAAAGAGAACGGGTCTTTTGCCGGTTTTCGATCAACCGGCGGTCACATTTCCGTAAACTCCAAGTCGAGGACCATCAGCCCCTCGGTGCCGCCTTCGAGCGCGGCCACCAGGCGAGCGCCGGCGCGCTGATGCGCCTCGTGCGCCAGATAGGCGTCGCGGGCTGCGGCATTGCGGAAATCGATAGTAAAGCCATGGCTGAAACCGCGCGCGAACGGCTCGGGGCTGACATTGGCGCTGAAATGGACCTTGTCCATGCCGTCGATGGCCGAGCGCAGCGCTTCGAGATCAGCGTGAATCGCGGCGCGCTCGGCGGCGGAGATGCCGTCGCCGAAGCGGACAAAGACGCAGTGGCGGATCATTGTTCTTCCCTCAAGCCGCCTTATTGCCCTTGAACACGGCCGGCGGCAGCGGCTCGCGTCCGAGGATCAGATCGGCGCCCTTCTCGCCGACCATGATCGTCGGCGCATTGGTGTTGGAGGAGGGGACACGCGGCATCACCGACGCGTCGCAGACCCGCAGGCCATCGATGCCGCGCAGCCTGAGATCGGGCGTCACCACAGCCATCTCGTCATGGCCCATGCGGCAGGTGCCGACGGGATGGTGATCGGTCTTGGACGAGCGGCAGGCATAGTCGAAGAGGTCGGCGTCGCTTTGCAGGGCAGGGCCGGGCAGCACCTCGCGCTGCACAAAAGGCTGCAGCGCCTTCTGCCCCATGATCTCGCGCGCCAGCCTGAGCCCCTTGATCGACATGTCGCGATCGTAGGAATCGGACCAGTAGTTCGGGTCGATCAGCGGATGATCGGCGGGATCGGCGCTCTTCAATCGCACCGTGCCGCGCGAGCGCGGGCGCAGGAAGGCGGAGTTGAGCGTCACGCCGGGATTATTCAGCTTCTCGACGCCCGCCTCGATGCCGGAGCCGAGGCCGAGATGGAACTGGATGTCGGGCGAGGCGGCGGTCGGATCGGCGTACCAGAAGCCGCCGGTCTCGAACAGGCTGGAGGCGACCGGGCCCTTCTTCAAAAGCAGATATTGCAGGCCGGCCCACATCGTGCGGTGCAGCTTGGCATAGTTGTCATAGGTGTGGTCGCCGGTGCATTCGGCGATCACGAACAGGTCGAGATGATCCTGCATGTTGGAGCCGACGCCGGGCAGGTCGTGGACCGGCGTGACGCCGACCGACTTCAGATGATCGGCCGGGCCGATGCCCGACTGCATCAAAAGCTTCGGCGAGCCGATGGCGCCGGAGGAGACGATCACCTCGCGTTCGGCGCGCAGGATCGTCTTCTCTCCGCCCGGCTTGTCGACGATCTCGACGCCGACGGCGCGGCCCTTCTCGACGACGATGCGGGTGACGAGCACATCGGTCCTGACCGTCAGGTTCTTGCGGGCGCGGATAGGCTTCAGATAGGCGACCGAGGCGGAGGAGCGCCGCGCGTCCTTCTGGGTGAGCTGGTAATAGCCGACGCCTGCCTGGCTGGCGCCGTTGAAATCCGGATTGAAGGGGATTCCCATCTCCTGGGCGGCGCGGAAATAGGCCTCGCAGATCGGCAGCGGCGCGATCGGGTTGGAAACGCCGAGCGGCCCCTGGTCGCCGTGATAGTCGTTAGCGAAGCGCTGGTTGTTCTCGGCGCGCTTGAAATAGGGCAGCACATCGCGATAGCCCCAGCCGGCCAAGCCCTCTTCCTTCTCCCAGGCGTCATAGTCGCGTGCGTTGCCGCGCGTGTAGATCTGGGCGTTGATCGACGAGCCGCCGCCGACAACCTTCGCTTGGGTGTACCAGAAGACGCGGTCCTTCATGTGCTTCTGCGCCACCGTCGACCAGCCCCAGGAGACGATGCCCTTGGTCATCTTGGCGAAACCTGCCGGCATGTGGATCAGCGGATGCCAATCCTTGCCGCCGGCTTCGAGCAGCAGGACCGAATTGGTCGGCTCCTCGCTCAGTCGGTTGGCCAGCACGCAACCGGCCGGTCCGGCGCCAACGATGATGTAGTCAGCCATGGTTCCACTCACTCACAGACGAGGCACGGAGAGCGCGCCGTCGACATCGATGACCGATCCGGTTGCAAAGCCGAATTTTCCGCTGGCAAGTGCGGCCACCACAGCGCCGATATCGGCGCCCTCGCCCCAGCGTTTGGCCGGCACCAGGCCGCCTTCGATCAGCGCGTCATATTTGGCGGATACGCCCGCCGTCATGTCGGTACGGATGATGCCCGGCCGCACCTCGAACACGCCGATGTTTTCCGGGGCGAGCCGCAGCGCCAGATTCTTCACCCACATCGAAAGCCCTGCCTTTGAGATGCAGTAGTCGGCGCGCTCCGGCGAAGCCATTGTCGCGCTGACCGAGGTGATGGTGACGATCGACCTCGCAAAGCTGGCGGGTGTCGCCAGCATCGCCTTGGCGACGGCCTGGCTGAGAAACACCGTGCCGCGCAGATTGATCGCGAGTGCACGATCGAAATTCTCCGGTTTGAGATCCAGGAGATCGCCGCGCACCATGGCGCCGACACCGGCATTGTTGACCAGGCAATCGATCCGGCCGAACGCGCGCATGCCGGCACCAATAAGCGTTGCGTGATCAGAATGGTTGGCGATATCGCAGCGATGGTAGGCGAATGCTGCACGACGCGACGTTATGTTCTGTATAAGCCGTTTGGTGGGGTCGTCGGCAAGATCGGCCACGAGGATGTCGAAGCCGGCATCGGCCAGCGCTTCGGCGCAGGCCAGCCCGATGCCGCGCGCGCCGCCGGTGACAATGGCCGCCGGGCGGGTCATGCCGCAAGCTCCGTCTTACGGATGTGATCGGCGACGCGCAGCGCCTGGGCGGCGATCGACAGCGCCGGATTGACCGCGGCCGAGGTCGGCAGGAAGCCGGCGTCCACGACGAACAGGTTCTTGTGGTCGTAAGCACGACAGAACGTATCGAGTGGCGCCATCGCCGGGTCGTTGCCCATGCGCACGGTGCCGCACTGGTGCGAGGGCGTGCGCTTGTCGAAGGGGCGCGACAATACGATCGGGTAACCGCAGGCGCGGAAGTTTTCGCGCATCACCTTGGTCAGGCCTTCCAGCGACTGCATGTTGGAGCGCCGCCACCGCATGACGATCTCCCTGCCGTCGATCATGATGCGGCTTTCAGGATCGGGCAGGTCCTCGCACATCAGGTACCAGTCGATGGCGTGGCCGGCCATGAAGTCCAGCGCGAATCTCGGCGCCAGCTTCACATTGGCCCGCAGCATGTTGCCGTCGATCTTGCCGAGCAGCTGCACATTGCCCAGCGGCTTGCCGCCCTTGCCGTCCGAGAGGTAGTAGTCGTTCAGCATCAGCGTCTTCTGGTAGACGGCGTCGTTGGGGCGGCGCGGGTTGATCGCCAGCATCGCGCTCGAATTGTGGTTCATGAAATTGCGGCCGACCTGGTCGGAACTGTTGGCGAGCCCTTTGCCGCTTGCCGAGGGCGAACGCAGCAGGATGGCGGCGGAGTTGATCGCGCCGGCCGAAAGGATGATCAGCTTCGGCGAGAGCGTCCTTTGCGCGCCGTTCTGCGTGTAATGAATGGCGGCAATCGATTTGCCGTCCCGCGAGGCCTCGAGCCAGTCGACATGGGCGCCGGTTTCGAGCCTGATGTTCTTGTCATCGAGCGCCGCCGCCAAAGGCCCGGTCTGGGCGTCGACCTTGCCCTGGCCGGTGTTCGGGAAAGCATCCCAGCCGGTCTTGCCCTCCTTCAGCCAGGCTTCGATGTCGACGCCGAGCGGCAGCGAGGCGGGATGCAGACCGAGGCCTTTGAGCTCGGCGCGGGCACGCGCGATCGGAGGTTCGTCGGGCACCGGCTTGAAGGCATAAGGGATCGAATGGAATGGCTCGGTCGGATCCTCGCCGAGCGTGCCGCGCACGCGGAAAAGCTGCTCGGCCTTCGAATACCAGGGTTCCAACTCGTCATAGGAAAACGGCCAGGCCGGCGAGACGCCGCCGAAATGCTCCAGCTCGGAGAAATCCTCCTTGCGGTAGCGGATCAGCACCGCGCCGAAGAATTTCGAGTTGCCGCCAACATAATAGTAGTTGCCGGGGTTGAACGCGCCGCCGCCGGCCTCGCGCCACATCTCCTTCGGCCGGTAATGCTCATCCACGAAGATCGAGCGCGTCGAGCGAGCATGCGGCGTCGTAGGCAGATGATCGCCCCGCTCCAGGATCAGGATCGAGGCGCCGCTGCCGGCCAAGCCGGAGGCGGTCGTGGCGCCGCCGATGCCGGAGCCGATGATGACGATATCCGGATTTGTCATTGTCTAAAGCGCGTCGTGTTTGAACTGACGGGAACGACGCGCTTTGGATCTTTGATGCATGTCGCTGCCCCAAACCGGATCCACTTTTGGGTGACATGCATCAGAGAATGCGCTTCTCGGTCGCCGGATCGAAGAACACCGCCTTGCTGAGGTTGAAGGCCAGCGGCGTGCTGGTGCCGGGCTGGATCCTGGCGTCGGCGCGCAGTCGTGCCACCACGCCCTTGCCGCCGAGATTGGTGACGGCGAACGTGTCCGATCCCGCCGGCTCGACCACTTCGATGTGGCAGTCGGCGGTGGCGATTTCGGAGCCGTTGCGTTCGGCGCCTTCTGGATCGGTCAGCGCTTCCGGACGCACGCCGAAGATGACCGGCTTGTCCTTGAAGGCCGCAAGGCCGGTCGGCGCGCCGGGCAGCGACAGCGTGATCGGCTGACGCGCCTCACGATCGAGCACGACGGAGAGCCCGCTGCCGTTGGCGCCGATCTTGGCCGGGATCAGGTTCATCGCCGGCGAGCCCATGAAGTCGGCGACGAACACATTGGTGGGGTTGTTGTAGACTTCGGCCGGCGTGCCGAACTGCTGCACCTCGCCGTCGCGCATGACGGCGATCTTGGTCGCCAGCGTCATCGCCTCGATCTGATCGTGGGTGACATAGACGATCGTCGTGCCGGTCGTGGCGTGCAAGCGCTTGATCTCGATGCGCATGTCCACGCGCAGCTTGGCGTCAAGATTGGAGAGCGGCTCATCGAACAGGAAGAGTTTTGGGTCGCGCACCAGCGCCCGGCCCATGGCGACGCGCTGCCGCTGGCCGCCGGAGAGCTGACTTGGCTTGCGGTTGAGCAGGTGACCGATCTGCAGGATCTTTGCCACTTTGTCGATCGCCGCCTGGCGCTCCGCCGCTGGCACGCCGCGCATCTCCATGCCGAAGGCGATGTTTCCGGCAACCGTCATGTTCGGATAGAGCGCGTAGCTCTGGAAGACCATGGCGATGTCGCGCTTCGAGGGATGCAGATCGTTGATCGCACGGCCGTCGACGCGGATCTGGCCCTCGGTGATGGTTTCCAGCCCGGCAATGGTGTTGAGCAGAGTGGACTTGCCGCAGCCGGACGGGCCGACCAGCACCAGGAAGCCGCCCTTTTCGAGCTCGACATCGATGCCCTTCAGGATCTCGACATTCCCGAAGCGCTTCTTCAGCCCATCAATTTCCAGAAAAGCCATGGTCGTTCCTTCAGAAAATAGGGTCAGCCCTTGACCGCGCCGGCCATCAGTCCGCGCACGAAATAGCGGCCGGCGACGACATAGACGATCAGGGTGGGCAACGCGGCAATCATCGCCGCGGCCATGTTGACGTTGTATTCGACGACGCCGGTCGAGGTGTTGACGACATTGTTGAGCGCCACCGTCATCGGCATCACGTCGCCGGTGCCGGCGTAAGCGGAAGCGAACAGGAAGTCGTTCCAGATGTTGGTGAACTGGTAGATGACGGTGACGACGAAGATCGGCATCGAGTTCGGCAGCATGATGCGGCGGAAGATCTGGAAGAAGGAGGCGCCGTCGACCTGCGCCGCCTTCACCAACTCGGTCGGGAAGGCCTCGTAATAATTGCGGAAGAACAGCGTGGTGAAGCCGAGGCCGTAGACCACATGGACGAAGACCAGGTTGACCGTCGAATTGCCGAGACCGAAGTTGAATCCCGTCGCGTTCTGCAGGCTGGCGCCGAAGCGGCCGATGCTGCCGAGGATGGTCGCCATCGGCAACAGCACCGACTGGAACGGAATGAAGCAGGCAAACAGCATCATCGCGAAGACCAGCGTGTGGCCGCGGAAGCGCCATTTGGTCAGCACATAGCCGTTGAGCGCGCCGAGCAGCGTCGAGATCAGCACCGCCGGCACCACCATCTTGATGGAGTTCCAGAAGTAGCCCTTGATGCCGGCGCAAGTCAGGCCGACGCAGGTCTCGCCCCAGGCCTTGAACCATGGCGCGATCGTCGGCGACTGCGGCAGCGCCAGCATGTTGCCGTTCTGGATCTCGTCCATGGTCTTGAAGGAGGTGACCAGCATGACGAAGAGCGGCATCAGGTAAAACAGCGCGAACAGCGCGAGCAGCCCGTAGATGACGATGCGGTTGATCGTCCTGGCGCTGACGCCGCTCGAAGCCTGGCGGGCCGGTGAGGTGACGGCGCTCATCGCGGCTTCTCCCTGAGCTCGGAATAGAGGTAAGGCACGATGATCGCGGTCAGCGTCATCAGCATGATCACCGCGCTCGCCGAGCCGACCGCCATCTCGTTGCGCTTGAAGGTGAACTCGTACATGAAGTTCGACGGCAGCCAGGCCGAGCCGCCCGGTCCGCCGCTGGTCAGCGCCACGACAAGGTCATAGGACTTGATGGCCAGATGCGCGAGCACGATGAAAGCCGACAGGAAGACGGGCCTGAGCAGGGGAATGACGATGCGGCGGTAGAGCTGGAAGGTGGTCGCGCCGTCGATCTGCGCGGCCTTCATGATCTCGCCGTCGATGCCGCGAAGCCCGGCCAGGAACATCGCCATGATGAAGCCGGAAGCCTGCCAGACGCCGGCGATCACCACCGTGTAGATGACGAAATCCTTGTTCTTGATCCAGTCGAAATGGAAGCTCGTCCAGCCCCATTGATGCAGCGTCTGCTCGAGACCGAGGCCGGGGTCGAGGAACCATTTCCAGGCGACGCCGGTGACGATGAAGGAGAGCGCCATCGGGTAGAGGTAGATCGGCCGCAGCACGCCTTCGCCGCGGATCTTCTGGTCGAGCAGGATGGCCAGGAACAGGCCGAGCGCCAGGCAGATCAGGATGTAGAGGAAGCCGAAAATACCCATGTTGGTGATCGAGGTGTACCAGCTTGACGGCGGGTCGCTCTCGAAGGTCCAGCGCCACAGCCGTTGATAGGCGCGGGCGCCGGTGATGTCGTAGGACGGGAAGGTCTTGGAGTTGGTGAACGACAGATAGATCGTCCATAGGATGAAGCCATAGACGAAGATGATCGTCGCCGCGAAACTCGGCGCCAGGACGATCTTGGGCAAAAGGTCCTGCAATCGCGAGCGGACGGTCGCGCCAGGGCGGGCGTCGTGCTCCGGTGTCAGCTTGATTTGGGTTTCGGCGACTGTGCTCATCGGCTTATCCAGTACCGGTTATTGGGACCCGGCCGGCGTGCTGCGCACGCCAGGCAGCGATTCCGGATATTATCTCGACAGGAGGCCTCCCCCGCCGAAGCGGGGGAGACTCGGGGTTACGGCAATACGCCTTACTTGGCGTCGTCGATGGCCTTGACCAGTTCGGTCACGGCTTCGTCCGAGGTCTTGATCTGACCATGGACGAACTTCGAGATGACGTCCTTGTAGGCGTTGGCGACAGCCGGAGGCGCACCGTAGCCCTGGGCCAGCGAGCCGAACAGCTTGCCGCCTTCGTTAGCGGCCTTAAGGTCGGCGATGCCCTTCTTGCCGCAAGCATCGAAGTCGGTGTCCGGCACGTCGGTACGGGCGGGGACCGAGCCCTTCACGACATTGAAAGCCGACTGGAAGCTCTTCGACAGGGTGGCGGTGGCCAGAGCGACCTGCGCGGCCTTGCGGTCGTCCGGAACGTTGAACATGCCGAACATATCGGAGTTGTAGATCACCGAGCCGTCGGTGCCGGGGAAGCGGTAGCAGAGGAAGTCCGTGCCCGGGGTCTTGTTGGCGGCGTGGAACTCGCCCTTGGCCCAGTCGCCCATGACCTGAACCAGCGCGTCGCCCTTGATGACCATGGCGGTGGCGAGGTTCCAGTCGCGGCCCGAGAAGTTCGGGTCGACATAGGTGACGAGCTTGGCGAGGTTGTCGAACGACTTCTTCATCGTGTCGGACTTGAGCGACTCCTCATCGAGGTCGTTCATCGCCTTCTTGTAGAATTCCGGTCCGCCGGTCGACAGGACGACGGAGTCGAACATGGTGGCTTCCTGCCAGTTCTGGCCGCCGAGCGCGAGCGGGATGACGCCCGCGGCCTTGGCCTTGTCGAGCAACGCCACGAAGTCGTCGAAGGTTTTCGGCTCGGTGCCGCCGATCTTGTCCATCACGGCCTTGTTGATCCACAGCCAGTTGACCGAGTGGACGTTGACCGGGGCCGCGACCCACTTGCCGTCATAGACGGAGAATTTCTGCAGGGCGGCCGGAACCGACTTGTCCCAGCCTTCCTTCTTGGCGGTCTCGGTGAGGTCGCCCATGACGCCGGCGGCGGCATAGTCGAGCACGGTGTAGCCCAGCATCTGCGAGGCAGTCGGATAGTTGCCGGCCGCGACCATCGCCTTCAGAGCGGTCATGGCGGCGTCGCCGCCACCACCGGCCACCGGCACGTCCTTCCAGGCATAGCCTTCCTTGGCCAGATCCTGCTTCAGCACGTTCAGAGCAGCCGCTTCGCCGCCCGACGTCCACCAATGCAGCATCTGCACTTCCTTGACGTCCGCGGCATGCGCCGAGAACGCAAAGCTCGTCGCAAGAGCCGTTCCGATAAGCAGTTTGCGCAACATGTACTACCTCCCTTGTTGCATTCACATAACCGGCGGGGTGGCCGCCGGGGTCTCCCAACTCAGCCGACCCACCATCCGGTGCGCTGGCCGCGATGAAACTGGATTGTCTTTTCCTCGGTATAGTCCTCGACGGCGCGTTTGCCGAGTTCGCGTCCGAGACCGGACTGCTTGTAGCCGCCGAAGGGCAGTTCGGGATAACCTTCCATGAACGTATTCACCCAAACCGTCCCCGAACGCACACCGCGCGCCACCGACATGCATGTGTCGATGCTGGCGCTCCACACTCCCGCAGACAAACCATAGGGCGTGTTGTTGGCGATGTGCAATGCCTTTTCAATCGTTTCAAAAGTGAGCACGGACAGCACCGGCCCGAAGACTTCCTCGCGCGCGATTTCCATGTCCTCGGTGACGTTGCCGACAATGGTCGGATCGAGATACTGGCCGGCGTTGGAGGCGAGCTGTCCGCCGCCGCTGAAGACGCTGCCGCCGCCGTTTTTGGCCGCCGTCACATAGCCGGCTACCTTTGCCATGTGGTCGGCCGAGATCATCGCGCCGACCTTGGTGCGGTCGTCAAGCGGATCGCCGACTTTCACTCTCTCGGCCAGCGCCTTGACCGCGCCGAGAAAGTCGTCCGCGACCGCCTCATGCACGATCAGCCGACTGCCGGCATTGCAGCATTCGCCGGCGTTGAAGAAGCCGCCGAAGACTGCGGCATCCGCCGCCGCTTCGAGATCGGCGTCGGGGAAGACGATCTGGCCGTTCTTGCCGCCGAGCTCCATCGACACCTTCTTCAGCGAACTGGACGCCGCCGCCATAGTCATCTTGCCGACGCGGGTCGAGCCAGTGAAGGACACCATCTCAACCAGCGGATGGCCGACCATCGGCGCGCCGACATCGCTACCCAAGCCAGCGAGGATGTTGACGACGCCCGCCGGCAGGCCGGCCTCGAGCAGGACATCGCCGAGCACGAAGGTCGAGGCCGAGGTCATCTCGCTCGGCTTGACCACGGCAGTGCAGCCGGCGGCGAGCGCGAAGGGCAGTTTCTGGCTGACGATCAGGAAGGGAAAATTCCAGGGCGTGATGATCGAGACGACGCCGATCGGCTCGCGCAGCACCACGCCCAGCATGTCATCGCCGAGATTGGCGTAGCTCTCGCCATGGAGCGTGCGAGCAAGCGAAGCGGCATAGCGCCAGATGTCGACGGCGCCGCCGATCTCGCCGCGCGCCTGCGCGATCGGCTTGCCGGATTCGAGCGCGTCGAGCCTGGCAATCTCTTCCAGCCGGCTCTCGATCAGGTCGGCCGCCTTGAGCAGCACCGCTGCGCGTTCCGACGCCTTCATGCGCGGCCACGCGCCGGCCTCGAAGGCCTTGTGCGCGGACTGCACCGCAGCGTCGACTTCCGCAGCGCCGGCCTGGGCGTAACGCGACACGGCAAAGCCATGGCCAGGGCTGCTGCGCTCGATGGTGCGGCCGTCGCGGGCTTCGACGTGCTTGCCGTCGATCAAAAGCTTGTAGGCTTTCGGCGCCGCCGACGCCTCGGCCGGCATGGAGATGTTGAGGGGTGCGTTCATCGTATCTTCTCTAGGATCTCGAAAAGGCGGGCTTCTGCTTGGCCTTGAAAGCACCGACGCCGGCCTTCAGGTCGCCGGTCAGCGCAATGAAGCCGCTGGCGAGCGCTTCCGTAGCTGCCGCGTCTTCCTCGCCTTCGGCAATACCGATCATCAGCTTGGCGGCCTCGGTTGCGAGCGGACCACGCTCGGCGATCCTTTCAGCCCAGGCCCTGGCTTCGTCGAACGCTTTGCCGGTGTCGACAACGCGGTCGACGACGCCGAGCGCAAGCGCCTCGCCCGCCACCAGGACTTCGCCCCCTATTGCCATGCGCCGCACCGTTTGCGCGCCGAAGCGGCGCACGGCGCGCTGCGTTCCGGACCAGCCGGGCACGACGCCGATCGAGGTTTCGGGAAAGCCGAGCTTGATCTGGGTTTCCGCGACGCGAAAATCGCAGGCGGCGGCCAATTCCAATCCTCCGCCAAGCGCATGGCCGGACAGAACTGCGATGGTCGGCTGCCGCAGGCGCGCCAGCCGGTCGAAGACGCGGTGGCCGTAGCGCACCCATTGAACCTGGAAATCGGCGGCGCTCAACTGTGCCCAGGCCTCGACGTCGCCGCCGGCGCAGAAACCCTTGCCTTCGCCGCGAATGAGCACGACGCGGACACCCTCGGCCAGCTCGGCCTTGTCGAGTGCGGCTTCGAGCGCGCGCAGCATCGGAATGTCGAGCGCGTTGAACTTTTCCGGCCGCCGCAGCGTGACGATACCGATCGCGCCGTCCTGCTCGAAGGTGACGAGGCGCTCAGCCATGCGCGCCTCCAAGCGAAGCGCCGCCGTTGAGCGACAGGCCGATCGGCCCATCCTGATAGAGCGACGCGGGCGTGATCTTGAGGTCGTTTGCGACGGCGAGCGGAATGTCGGCCTGCGCCAGGACATCGCGTTCGAGATCGACGCCGGGCGCCAGCTCGGTCACCATCAACCCGTCCGGGGTCAGCTTCATCACACAGCGTTCGGTGACATAGGTGATGTCCTGGCCTTGCGCGACGGCGCGCTTGCCCGAGAAGGAGATATGCTCGACCTCCTCGACAATCTTTTTCACCTTGCCTTCCTGGTCGATGCGGATGGCGCTGTTCGCCAGCGAGAGCTTGGCGCCGGCATTGAAGAAGCCGGAGAAGACGATCTTCTTCGCTCGCGCGGTGATGTCGACGAAACCGCCGGCGCCGGCCGTCACATGCGGTCGCGCCGAAAGCTTCGACACGTTGACCGAGCCGTGGCGGTCGATCTGCAGGAAGGACAGAAGCGAGGCGTCAAAGCCGCCGGCCTGGAAATAGATGAACTGGTGCGGCGAGGGCATGATCGCCTCGGCGTTGGAGGCGCAGCCGAATTTGAAGTCGAGCAGCGGCACGCCACCGACGGCGCCCTGTTCGATCACCCAGGTGACCTTGCCGTGCTGGCCTTCCTCGAGAAGAATGCGCGGCACGTTGGCGGAGATGCCGAAGCCGATATTGACGGCCATGCCGTCGCGCAACTCCATGGCGACGCGGCGCGCGATCACCTTCTGGATGTTCATCTCCGGCGTGCGGAAGGTGGAGAGCGGCCGGAAGATCTCGCCCGAGATCGCCGGGTCGTAAGGCGTCTGCGTGGTCTGCAGTTGATCGGGCGCGACCACGATATGGTCGACCAAGACGCCGGGCACACGCACATCGTGCGGCTTGAGCGTGCCGTTCTCGACGATGCGCTTCACCTGCGCAATGACGATGCCGCCATTGTTGCGGGCAGCCAATGCCTGTTCGAGACCGCCGAGATAGGCGCCTTCATGCTCGTAGGTGAGATTGCCGCGCTCGTCGGCGGAGGTGGCGCGGATGATCGAGACGTTGGGGACGATGGCGCGGAAATAGAGCCATTCCTCGCCGTCGAACTGCTGCACCGAGACGATCGGCTCGCTGGCCGCCGCGTTCATGGCGCAGCCCTGGTGGCGCGGGTCGGCGAAGGTGTCGAGGCCGACCTTGGTCAGCACGCCGGGACGCTTGGCGGCCGCCTCGCGATGCATGTCGAACAGGATGCCGGAGGGTACGTTGTACGCAGCGACCGAATTGTCGCCGATCATCTGCCAGATCCGCGGCGGCTCGGCGGAGGAGGGGCCGGACGGATAAGAGCCGCAGAGCGTGCGCTTGAGCAGGCCAGGCTTGGCGAGATGGTCGATGCCCTTGATGCCGTACATGTCGCCGGCGGCGATCGGGTGCAGCGTGGTGATCGCTCTCGGATGCCCTTCCGCATCGAAGCGCTCGCCGATCGCGGCAAGCACGGCGTCGGGGCAGCCGAGGCCGCTCGAGGACGACACAGAGACAACCATGCCGTCCTTGATCAGGCTGGCGGCATGCGCTGCCGTGACGAGCTTGCTCACGCGAGGCTCCCGAGTTGCGGATCGATGATCACGGCCTTGCCGGTCTTCGAGGATTGCAGTGCTGCTTCGGCGGATGCCAGCGACCAGATCCCGTCCTGGCCGGTGGCCGAAGGCTGGCCTTCGCCGCGGATCGCAGCATGGAACTGGCGCAGCGAGCGGGTGTAGAGGTCCTCGCGATCGAAGCTCAGTTCCTCCTCGCCGTTTGCAGTGCGCAGCAGCACCGAGCCGATCGGCTTCTGCGTCATCACATTTCTGGCGATCAGCGAGCCCTCCGACCCATGCACCTCGAAGCCGATGCCGGCGAATTTGGTCGTGAAGCCTTCATGCGATTGCGCAACGACGCCGGACTTGAAGCGCCAGATGCACATCGCGCCGTCCTCCAGCCCGCCGCCGGCCATGCCGGCCGACTGTGTGAAGGCCGAGATCTCGACCGGATCGTCGCCGAGCACGAAGCGCAGCGTGTCGGCATCATGCACCGTGATGTCGAGCACCACGCCGCCGCCGGCCTCGGGCCTGGTGATGCGCCAGCCCTGCAGGCTTTCGGGCAGGTAGACGGAATGGAACACACGCGCGGCGATTGGCTTGCCGATACGGCCGGTTGCGACCGCCTCGCGCATCGCCCGATGCGCGCCGGCATTGCGCAGATGATGGTTGGTGCCGAACACGATGCCGGCTTTCCTGGCCGCCGCAACCATCTTGCGCGCATCGGCGCTGGTCAGCGCCAGCGGCTTTTCGCAGAGCACATGCTTGCCGGCCTTGATGGCGGCCAGCCCCTGTTCGAGATGCAGCTCATTGGTGGTGGAGATGTAGACGGCGTCAATGTCCGAGCCAAGCAGCGCATCGAGCGTCGAGACGGCTTGAGGAATGCCGTTTTCCTTGGCGTAGGCCTGAGCCCGCTCTGCGCTGGAGCTCATCACCGCGGCAACCTCACCGTCGGCCTGCGCGCGAATGGCGTTGATCATGAACTGCCTGGCGATCGTGCTTGCGCCGATCAGGCCCCATCTCACGCTCATGCGGCATCTCCCATTCCACTGCCGCGTGCGCTGCGGCTCGGCCCGCAGCTTTCCCTAACGACGAGGCTGACCGCGCCGATATGGTCCTCGGCGCGCGTCGTGCGCGACTGGATCATCTTCAGCATGACGTGGGCGGCGCGCTCGCCAAGGCCTGGGGTGTCGACGGCGACGCTGGTCAGCGCCGGCATGTAGTGCTCGGCTTCGGCCACGTCGTCGAAACCGACCACGGCGAAGTCGGCTCCGGCCTCTAGGCCGCGCTTGCGCAGCGCGAGCATGACGCCGAAAGCGACGGCGTCGTTGAAGCAAAGGGCGGCTGTCGGCGGCTCGGCGGCCGCAAGCGCGGTCTCCAGGCAGGCCATGCCGCCTCTGCGGCTGGTCTCGCCTTCGACAATCGTTCGGTTGGCGGCCGGGATGCCAAGCGCCTCGCATGCCTCGATGAAGCCGCCAAGCCTGTCGTGATAGACCACGAGGTCGGACGAACCGCCAAAGAAAGCCAGCCGGCGGTGGCCTTTGCCGATCAGATGCTGGGTGGCGAGATAGGCGCCGCGATGGTTGTCGGGCGCGATCGCCGGGATGCGGCTCTCAGGCAGGCGGCGCATGGCGAAGACGACCGGCACGCCGGCAGCCTCGATGCGGCGGAAGGCGCCGGGGGTGGTGCCGCGCGCCGGCGAGACGATCAGACCGGCGACGCCCTGTTCCAACAGCGACTTCAGCACCTCTTCCTGGCGGACCGGATTTTCCGCGGTGTTGGCGATGAAGGGCACGATGCCGGCGGCCTGGAAGACGCGCTCCATGCCGACCGCCAGCTCGGCGAAAAAGGGATTGGTGAGATCGTTGATCACCATGCCGATGACGTTGGAATGCGCCTTGCGCAGGTTGGCGGCGCCGCGGTTGTAGACATAGCCGACATCCTCGATCGCCTTGCGGACCTTGACCGCGGTCTCAGGCCGGATCAGCCCGCTGCCTTGCAGCACGAGCGATACCGTCGATTTGGACACGCCGGCCTCGCGGGCGATATCCAGGATCGTCGCCTTGGCCCGGCTGGCCATATCCGTGCTTTCCTCCGCTTTCGGCGTTAAAATTTATTGGAACGTTCTAAACACTGCCTCAAACCGGAGTCAACCGGGATTCACATGGATTTCGAAAAATTGATCGCTAAGCCGAAAACGCATGGGCTCTAGGCCGCTACGCTGCGTTGGATCGCTTCAGCCGCAAGGATCATAAAGGTTCTTGATTTATTGGAACGTTCCATCTATAGGCTGCCGCAAAGGGAGAGTTCGATGGACATCATTCTGCCTGCGGAGAATGGCGATCGCGTCAGCTATCGGCCGGTCGGCCAACCGGCGCAGCCCATCGGCGCCGATTTCCCGCGCGTCGCCTATGCCGCCGCCCATGTCGTCGCCAACCCCATCGCCATGACCGATCCCTGGTCGCGGCCGGCGGTCGACTGGGACAAGACGATGGCGTTTCGTCATCATCTGTGGCGACTCGGCTTCCGCATCGCCGAGGCGATGGACACCTCGCAGCGCGGCATGGGTTTCGACTGGGCGAGCGCGAAAGAACTGATCCGGCGCTCGATCGCCGAGGCGCGCACGGTGAAAGGCGCCGATCTCGCTTCCGGCGCCGGCACCGACCATTTGGCGCCGGCCGCGGCAAAGTCGCTGGACGACGTGATCCATGCCTATGAGCAGCAGTTCGCCTTCATCGAAGGCGAGGGCAGCAAGGCGATCATGATGGCAAGCCGCGCGCTGGCGGCCGTGGCCAAAGGCCCGGACGACTATGCCCGCGTCTACGACCGCATCCTCAGCCAAGCCTCCGGCAAGGTGATCCTGCACTGGCTGGGCGACATGTTCGATCCGGCGCTCAAGGGCTATTGGGGCAGCAATGATTTCGAGACGGCCTTGGACACCGTGGTCTCCATCATCGAGCGGCACGCCGACAAGGTCGAGGGCATAAAGATATCGCTGCTCGACGCCGGCAAGGAGGTGCTGTTGCGCGACCGCCTGCCTGAAGGCGTGCTGATGTTCACGGGTGACGATTTCAACTATCCGGAGCTGATCGCGGGCGACGGCAAGAGGCACTCGCATGCACTGCTCGGCATCTTCGACGCCATCGCCCCGGTGGCCAACGCTGCGTTGGCCAGGCTCGCCGAGGGCGACCGGGCCGGCTATGACGCGCTGATGGCGCCCACCGTGCCGCTGTCGCGCAAGATCTTCGAAGCCCCGACGGAATATTACAAGGCAGGCATCGTCTTCATGGCCTGGCTGAATGGCCACCAGGATCATTTCACCATGATCGGCGGCATGCAGTCGGCACGCGGCATATGTCACTACGCCGACGTCTTTCGTCTCGCCGATCAGGCGGGATTGCTGGCCGATCCTGAGCGCGCCGTCGCCAGGATGAAAGCCCTCTGCGCCGTCGCGGGCGTGTGAGAGGGGATACGCCTCTCGCTTCCCCTGCCGCTGGCGAGCGGCAAAAATTTTTCCGCTCCTTTGAACCGAGCCGTGACGAAGCGCGACCAAGCGCCGCGTAGAAACGAGTTCACAAGGAGAAACACATGTCTATCGTTTCAAGAAACGTCTTTTTCGCAGCCATCGCCGTTTCTGTTCTGGCCGGCTGCAAGACGACCAGCAGAGACTGCGACAACATCAAGCCGAACATTACGCACAACGCCAAATGCTGCGGCATCGGCGACGCGCCGTGCCGTGAAGGCAAGGGCGGCGGCGGCAATCCCGGTCATTCGCCCGATCCGACGCCGCAATGAAAGTAGGGGGCAATAAGGGAGCGGGGCGGTAGGGGGAATGAAGTCGCGGAGCAGCGGCAAAGCCCTACCGCCTTACTCTCTAGATCTGGCTGGATGGTGGGCGTGACAAGGATTGAACTTGTGACCCCTGCAATGTCAATGCAGTGCTCTCCCGCTGAGCTACACGCCCATCCGAAGCCGCGCATACACCATTTTTGGTCCGGCGCGTCAATAGCAGGTACAAGAAAAGAAAGCTCCGTTTTGCCGCAGCGGCGGGAAGCGCCGATGCCTGAAGCGCGTCGCGTCGAAACGGATTCGAGTGACGCGCTTAGATCTTTGTTTGGTGGATGTCGTCTGCCCAAACCGCTGTGCCGTTTTGGGCGAGATGCGTCGGTCGGAAAAACCCTCAGGCCGCCTGAAGCATCTTCTCGACCTCGTTGACGAGGTCGCGCAGATGGAACGGCTTCGACAGCACCTTGGCGTCCTTGGGCGCCTTGGAATCCGGATTGAGCGCGACGGCGGCGAAGCCGGTGATGAACATGACCTTGAGGTCAGGATCGATCTCGGTGGCGCGGCGGGCAAGCTCGATGCCGTCCATCTCCGGCATGACGATGTCGGTCAGAAGCAGTGAAAAAGGCTCCTCGCGCAGCCGCTCATAGGCGCTGGCGCCATTGTCGAAATCGCTCACCTGGTAGCCGGCGCGCTCCAGCGCCTTGACGAGGAACCGGCGCATATCGTCGTCGTCTTCCGCCAGCAGAATGCGTGCCATCTTTTCCCGTCCGAATCACCCGCCCCAAGCCTGCCGCCGGGCAAGGCCGTTAACCATCCTGTATATGAGGAGGAGACGGTAAACATCAAGTGAACGTTGGCCTAGTCGCGACCACTTCGACTGTGCGTTTCGCGGGGCCGAAATGCTGGACATGCCGGGCGCAAGATGGCAGTTTCGCATCATGACGCAGTGCTTCGTCCTGGTTCGTTCAAATTGAAGACGGCAGCCGAGGATTTTTTGGGCGTACCACCCTTCGAAATCCGATCGGGCGCCCAGCAACGCGTACCCTTCTTGTTCAACTCGCCGCATAGCGGCCGCCATTATCCCGAGCGCTTCCTGGCTATGTCGCGGCTCGACCGCAACGCCATACGCCGGTCGGAGGATTGCTATGTCGATGAGCTGTTCGGCGGCGCCGTCGCGCTCGGCTCGCCGATGCTGGCGGCAAATTTTCCGCGCGCCTATCTCGACGTCAACCGCGAACCGTGGGAGCTCGATCCGCGCATGTTCGCGGAGCCGGTGCCGTCCTTCTGCAATATCCGGTCGGCCCGCGTCGCGGGCGGGCTGGGCACCGTGCCGAAGCTGGTGGGGGAGGGGCTCGACATCTATCCCGGGCGTCTGCCGCTCTCCGAGGCCGTGGGACGTATAGAGGCCGTCTACAAGCCCTATCACGAGACGCTGAAGCGGCTGCTGACCAGAACTCATGCCCGCTTCGGCTATGCCGTGCTGATCGACTGCCATTCGATGCCGGCCAGCGTCCGGGTCGGCGACAACGGCGCGCGGCCGGATTTCATCATCGGCGACCGCTTCGGCATTTCCGCCACCGCGGCTCTGACCGAGAGGGCGATCGGCTTGCTCACCGGAATGGGCTACGCTGTCGCGCATAACAAGCCTTATGCCGGCGGCTTCATAACCGAGCATTACGGGCGGCCGGCGCGCCATCTCCACGCGCTGCAGATCGAGGTCAATCGCGGGCTTTACATGAACGAGCGGACATTCCAGAAATCAGCCGGCTTCGACGCTTTAGCCGACGACCTGACGCGGTTTTCGGCGGAACTGATGTCGATGCCCGGCCATCATTTCCTCGACCTGCCGCTCGCCGCCGAATGACTACGGCGCGGCGCTCCGCGGCTCAAAAAAAGACCGCATCGTTTTCACGACACGGTCGAAGTCTAGGGAGGAAACGCCCAAGGAGGGCATGGACAGGATAAGCTGTCCGAGAACAAAAGTATTGTGCGATGCACAAATGTCAATCGACTTCAGGCTTTTTTAATTCAATATGATGTGCAAATTCGGTTTCGGCGCCTGACGTGTGACTTTGAGGCAACAGGCGAGGGCGCCTGACCCGGTTGCACGCTCCGGTCCGGCAGAAGACAGCGGCTGCCGGATGGTTGCCGCGACGGGGAGAGTGAGTTGGATATCAGCATCGACTTCATGCGGCGCATCGCGCGTGCCGCCGCCGCCGAGACCTTGCCGCGCTTCCGCAGCCAGGCCGCGGTCGCCAACAAGCTGGCGGAGAGTTTCGATCCGGTGACGGAGGCCGATCGCGAGGCCGAGCGGGCGATCCGGGCGCTTATTTCAACGGAATACCCCGACCACGGCATCCTCGGCGAGGAGCATGGCAGCGAGAACATTTCGAGCCGGCATGTCTGGGTCATCGACCCGATCGACGGCACACGCGCCTTCATTTCCGGCCTGCCGGTCTGGGGAACGCTGGTCGGACTGACGGTCGACGGCGATGCTGTCGCCGGCCTGATGTCGCAGCCTTTCACCGGCGAACTGTTCTATGCCAATGCCACCGGCTCGCATTACGAAGGCCCGGGCGGCCCGCGCAAGCTCGCGACTCGCAAGACGAAGGAGCTTTCGCAAGCGACCCTGTTCACCACCACGCCGGCGCTGTTCAAGGGCGCGGCGCGCAATCGCTACGACGAGTTCGAGAAACAGGTGCAACTCGCCCGCTACGGCACCGACTGCTACGCCTTCGCCATGGTGGCGGCGGGCAGCGTCGATATCGTCGCCGATCCGGGGTTGAAGCCTTACGACATCGTGGCGCTGATCCCGATCATCGAAAAGGCAGGCGGCGTCGTCACCACTTTCGACGGCGGGCCGGCGGAAAACGGCGGCGACATAGTGGCGGCGGCGACGCCGGAATTGCACGCCGCGGCAATGGCGGCGCTGCGCGGCTGATCCGTGATCAGGTAGCGTCGCCGCTGCCCGGAACAAAGGCATCGAAGGCCGCCAGGAGCTGCTCGCGAAAGAGATCCTTCTCCTGCAGGATCTCATGATGCGCGCCGTCGATGATCAACAGCGAGCCGACGCGCAGCCGCCGGGCATAAGTTTCCACCGCCTTGGTCGAGACGACCTGGTCGGCGCCGGCGGCGACGATCAGCATCGGCACCTGGATCCTTGCCATGAAATCGGGGTCGCTGACCGCCTCGGCGGCTGCGGCTGCGGCCTTGAGCCAGCGGATGGTCGGACCACCGAGACCCAGCTGAGGCCAAGCCCTGTAAATGTCGGTATTGCGCCGGTAGCGCTCCGGGTCGGACGTCACCTTGTTCATTTCGAAGGGCGTCGGCAATTTCGGACGCGGCCCCCAGGCGGCATAGAGGCGGCCGAGGCCCAGCGCGCAAAACACCGCGCAGACGCGACGTATGGTGGTGATCGAAACCCGCAAGTCGGGCACGGCCAGGAAAGGCGCGATCAGCACCATGCGCCGCACCCGGTTGACCATCGACGGCGAGGCAAGCAGCGCGATCACCGCTCCCGTCGAATGGGCGAGAATGTAATAGGGGCCGCGGCAATCGGGCAGCACGATCTCCTCGAAGAACTGTTCGAGGTCACGGGTGTAGTCGCGGAAGCTGCGGACATAGCCGCGCTGCCGGTCGCGCAGCAGGCGGCTGGAATCGCCCTGGCCGCGCCAGTCGAGAGTGGCGACGCCGAAGCCGCGGTCGGCGAGATCGCGGATGGTCTCGAAATATTTCTCGATGCACTCGTTGCGGCCGGTCAGGAGCACCACCGTGCCCTGCAGCGGGCGAGCAACGGCGGCAAAAACGCCATAGCGGATCTTCCTGCCGTCGCGGGTGGTGAAGAAGCCGCCGGCAGCGTTCTGCGGCGGCGGGTTGCCCTCAGTCAGATAGAAAAGATCCGTCATTCGGCGCTTCGTTGATTGCTTTCTTGCCCGAGCAGGCCAGGCGTCGCCACGGTGATAGACGGCCATGCGCCAAAAGCAAAGGGTTGCGGGATTCGCGCGCTTCCGCGAAACGGGAAGGCCGGAAGCGCCTGCGGCGCGCTTCCGGCCTCTGTCGATCCGGGAGGAAGGGACGTTGCACCCGGTTCGGCCTCGTCGCGGCGCACCCGATCGAGGCGCCGCATGTCCGTATTGTTGACAGCCTAGCGAGCCCAGGCTGAACGGATGCCGAAGCCTCGGTTCATCTGGCGTTCATCGAGCGAAAAAATCGCAGGGCAAGTTGATGCGCGAAGTTCTTGAAATGGGCTTTTCCGCTTCCCAAATGGAGGTTGCGGCCGCCGATGTCGGGGCCGCTGGCCTATCCGGGACGCCTTTCGAGGGTTTCGTACCGGGTCAAACGCAAACCATGTTGCTCAACAGGAGAACACATCATGCGTCACGTTGATTTTTCCCCGCTTTATCGTTCGACCGTCGGTTTCGACCGGCTGTTCACCATGCTCGACACGCTCGGCCAGCCCGAAAGCGCGCAGACCTACCCGCCTTATAACATCGAGCGTACCGGCGAGAACGCCTATCGCATCTCGATGGCGGTTGCCGGCTTCTCGGAAGACGAGATCTCGATCGAGGCGCACCGCAATGTGCTGACCGTCAAGGGTGAGCGCAAGGAAGAGAACAACGGCGAGGGTTCGGAGCTGCTCTATCGCGGCATCGCTTCGCGCGCCTTCGAGCGTCGCTTCCAGCTCGCCGACCACGTTGAGGTGGAGGGCGCCACGCTGAAGAACGGCCTGCTCTTCGTCGACCTCAAGCGCAACATTCCGGAAGAGCTGAAGCCGCGCAAGATCGCGATCACCTCGTCTTCGGACAAGGCCAAGCAGATCGAGGCCAAGGCCGCCGCGTAAGCCGCGGGTTCCATGTTAAGAAACGTCTCCCTCCGAGACGAAAGCGGCGCCGAAGGGGGCGCCGCTTTTTTGTGCCATGAACATCGAATCGCTCTGGCTCTTTTGAAGCCGGCGTTGCCTGTTCATGAAGGGCGATGCCCGCTTTCTCCCTGTTCCTCACGTCAACAATCGTAGCCACTTTCCTGCTGGCGGGGATTGTCAAGGGTGTGACCGGCATGGGCCTGCCGACGCTGGCGATGGGATTGCTCGGCACGGTGATGCCGCCGGTCACCGCCGCCTCGCTGCTCATCGTGCCGTCTTTCGTCACCAATGTCTGGCAGCTCTTCGCCGGCCCGAGCTTTGCGTCGACCCTGCGACGGCTGTGGCTGATGATGGCCGGCATCGTGATCGGCACCGTGGCCGGCTCGCGGCTACTGGCCAGCGACAATGTCAAGTGGACGACCGCCGGTCTCGGCGCGGCATTGATCGTCCATGCCACCTACAGCCTGCTCGCAAGGCAGCCTGCGGTTCCGGCGAGAGCCGAGCGCTGGTCTTCGGCGGTCGTGGGCTTTCTCACCGGACTGGTCACCGGCGGCACCGGCGTCTTCGTGGTGCCCGCAGTGCCCTATATCCAGGCGCTTGGGTTGAGCCGGGACGATCTCATCCAGGCCCTCGGCCTTTCCTTCACCGTCTCCACGATCGCGCTGGCGCTGGGCCTTGCCTCGCATGGCGCCTTCGAGGTCGGGCACCTGGCGATGTCCTTGCTGGCCGTGCTGCCGGCCCTGCTCGGCATGTGGCTGGGACAGGTCCTGCGCCAGAAAATCAACGCGGCGACATTTCGCCGATGGTTTCTGGCGTTTTTGATCCTGCTCGGCCTCGAACTGTTGCTGCGGCCTTTCGTCGCCTGATCATTTTGAGAGCAGTTGGCCGAGACGGTCAATCTCTTGCGCGGTGGTGGCGAAGCTGGCGACGAAACGGTAGATCGCTTCCTTATCGCCGAGATGGCCATCGAAACCCTGCGGCACGCCCCATTCATAGAATTTGGCGCCGGCGGCCTGCAGCTTTTCGGCAACCGCGCGCTCGAAGATTGCGAACACTTCGTTGGCCTGCGGCAGCCAAGCGAGCTTGCCCGCCGGCGCGTCCTCGATCGTCTCGGCGAGATGTGCCGCCATCGCATTGGCATGCCGCGCCATCCTCAGCCAAAGGTCGTCGGTGAAATAGGCTTCGAATTGCGCCGAGATGAAACGCGCCTTGGAAAAGGTCTGTCCGGCGCGCTGGCGAAGCAGGCGCAGATCCTGGCCGACGTCCGGGTTGAAGACCACCACCGCGTCGGCCATCCAGCAACCGTTCTTGGTGCCGCCGAAGGAGATCAGGTCGACGCCGCTCCTCCATGTCATTTCCGCCGGCGTGACGTCGGTCGCGGCGATCGCATTGGCAAAGCGCGCGCCATCCATATGCAGCGGCAGCTTGTGCCTGCGGCTGACCTCGGCGATCGCCTTGACGTCGTCGACTGTGTAGACGGTGCCCACCTCGGTCGCCTGGGTGATCGTCACGGCCATCGGCTGGCCGGCCGGCGCAAGGTCCTGCGAATAGCGCTTGATGGCGCTGTCGAGAGCCTGCGGGTTGATGCGCCCCAGGGGACCCGCAACCGGCGCCGTACGAGCGCCGCCGGTGTAGAAGCCCATCGCGCCGAACTCGTCGACATTCATATGCGCTTCGGAATGACATAGGGCGATGCCGCCGATACGGTTCAACGCCGCCATCGAAAGCGCGTTGGCTGCGGTGCCGGTGGCGACGAAGAAGACCTGAACATCGCGCTCGAAGATCTCGCTGAAGCGGCTGTAGACGGCGCGGTCCAGGTCGCCATCGCCATAGGCGGTCGCGATGCCGGCTGCGTGGCGGGAAAGGTTCGCCGAAATGTCGGGATGGACGCCCGCCCAGTTGTCGGATGCAAAGAACATCGAGAGGTCCGTATGGTGATTGGCAGAAAGCGGCGCGACTTGACTGCTTTGGCGCCGAAAGAGCAAGGGCCAATCCTGGGCAAAGCGGTGAAGCCACCGGCGTTCCGTTGTGCTGCGACCGAAGCTTACATTTTTCGACATTGTCACGAAATTTTGTGTCGCGGCGCGGCCAAGATTTTTGTGAATCGGTCTTGTGCAGGTCCGCGAATTCTGTCATAAAAAATTTAGGACAGTAGTGCTGTCTTATTTTGTCGCACAAAACAGGCTGGACTGGCATATCATCGCTGCCATTCCGGCCATTGTCGCGAGCGGCGGGTAGACGGCTCCGCTCTGGCCTGTACGATACCGGATGCGAACCGGGCGTATGGCCGCATGGTTCGGCAAGAATTTCGCGAGACGTGCAGCAAGGATGAAGGGAAGCGTCGTGCTTCCCAAGGCAAACCAGCGCCCCCGAGGGAAATCACCGCCAGGGTGCGGAACGGAGGACAGGACGATGACGGAACTGACGCCATCTGCGATCAACGGCCAGGCCGCGCAGACGAAAGCGGCAGCCGTCAAAACTCGTACCACCGCCAATGGTTTGATCGCGCAAGGCCTCTACGATCCGCGCAACGAGCATGACGCCTGCGGCGTTGGCTTCATCGCCAACATGAAGGGCGTAAAGTCGCACCAGATCGTCGAGGACGGTCTGGCGATGCTGGAAAACCTCACCCATCGCGGCGCTGTCGGCGCCGATCCGCTGGTCGGCGACGGCGCAGGCGTGCTGGTGCAGATTCCGGATCGGTTCTTCCGCGACGAGATGGCGGCAAAGGGCGTCGAACTGCCGCCGGCCGGCCAGTACGGCGTCGGCCACTGGTTCATGCCGCAGGACGCAGCACTTCGCGCCCATATCGAGGACATCATCGCCGAGTCGGCCCAGTCCGAAGGGCTGCCGCTCATCGGCTTCCGCGATGTGCCGGTCGACAATTCGTCGCTGTCGAAGGCGCCGGAGATTGTCGCCTCCGAGCCGTTCCATCGCCAGGTGTTCATCGGCCGCACGGCCGACATTCCGGACGACGAGGAGTACGAGGCGAGACTCTACCTGCTGCGCAAGGTGATCTCGGGCCGCATCTATGCCGAGAACGACAACAAGGATGTCGGCGCTTATTGCGTGTCGCTGTCGGCGCGCACCATCGTCTACAAGGGCATGTTCCTCGCCTACCAGGTCGGCGCCTATTACAAGGACCTAAAAGATCCGCGCTTCGAGACGGCGCTGATCCTCGTCCACCAGCGCTTTTCGACCAACACCTTTCCGTCATGGAAGCTGGCGCATCCCTATCGCATGGTCGCGCATAACGGCGAGATCAACACGGTGCGCGGCAACAACAACTGGATGGCGGCGCGTCAGGCCTCGGTCGATTCCGAGCTGTTCGGCAACAACATCTCGAAGCTGTGGCCGATCTCCTATGAGGGCCAGTCCGACACGGCGTGCTTCGACAATGCGCTCGAATTCCTGTTCCAGGGTGGCTACAGCTTAAGCCACGCCATGATGATGCTGATCCCGGAAGCCTGGGCCGGCAACAAGCTCATGGACCAAGACCGCAAGGCGTTCTACGAATACCACGCCGCGCTGATGGAGCCGTGGGACGGGCCGGCGGCTGTGGTCTTTACCGACGGGCGCCAGATCGGCGCGACGCTCGACCGCAACGGCCTGCGCCCGGCGCGCTACATCGTTACCGACGACGACCGCGTCATCATGGCCTCGGAAGCCGGCGTGCTGCCGGTGCCAGAGGAAAAGATCGTGCAGAAGTGGCGGCTGCAGCCCGGCCGCATGCTTTTGATCGACCTTGCCAAGGGCCGCATCATCTCGGACGAGGAGATCAAGTCGGAAATCGCGAGCAAGCACCCTTATAAGACCTGGCTCGCCAACACGCAGTTGATCCTTGAAGAGCTGAAGCCGGTCGAGCCGCGAGCGCTGCGCAAGGATGTCAGCCTGCTCGATCGCCAGCAGGCCTTCGGCTACACGCAGGAAGACACCAAGCTTCTGATGGCGCCTATGGCCACCACCGGCCAGGAAGCGGTGGGCTCGATGGGCACGGATACGCCGATCTCGGCGATGTCGGACAAGTCGAAGCTGCTCTACACCTATTTCAAGCAGAACTTCGCCCAGGTCACCAATCCGCCGATCGACCCAATCCGCGAGGAACTGGTGATGAGCCTGGTGTCCTTCATCGGGCCGCGGCCGAACATTTTCGATCTCGTCGGCACGTCGCGCCGCAAGCGGCTTGAAGTGCGCCAGCCGATTCTCACCAACGGCGATCTCGAGAAGATCCGCTCCATCGGACACACCGAGGACCGTTTTGACACCAAGACGATCGACATCACCTACGGCTCGAACGAGGGCGCTGCCGGCATGCAGGGCGCCATCGACCGGCTCTGCGAGCGCGCCGAGGCGGCGGTAGCGGGCGGCTATAACATCATCATCCTGTCGGACCGCCAGGTCGGGCCGGACCGGATCGCCATTCCCGTGCTTCTCGCCACCGCGGCGGTGCACCATCACCTGATCCGCAAGGGCCTGCGCACCGCGGTAGGGCTGGTCGTCGAATCCGGCGAGCCCCGCGAGGTGCATCATTTCTGCTGCCTGGCCGGCTACGGCGCCGAGGCGATCAACCCTTATCTCGCCTTCGACACGCTGCTCGACATGCACAGGCGCGGCGAGCTGCCGGAGGAGGTCGACGAATACGAGGTCGTCTCCCGCTACATCAAGTCGATCGGCAAGGGCATCCTCAAGGTGATGTCCAAGATGGGCATCTCGACTTACCAGTCCTATTGCGGCGCGCAGATCTTCGACGCGATCGGGCTGAAGTCGGACTTCGTCGAGAAGTACTTCACCGGCACCGCGACGCTGATCGAGGGCGTCGGGCTGGACGAGATCGCCACCGAGACACTCAGCCGCCATACCGATGCCTTCGGCAATGACCCGGTGCTGCGCAATAATCTCGAGGTCGGCGGCGAATACATGTACCGCATGCGCGGCGAGGCGCATATGTGGTCGCCGGATGCGGTCGCCAGCCTGCAGCATTCCGTGCGCCAGGGCTCCTGGGACACGTTCAAGGAGTATTCGGCGCAGATCGACAGCGCGACCGCGCGCGCCCAGACCATCCGCGGCCTGTTCAAGATCAAGCTGGCGGAAGAGACCGGCCGCAAGAAGGTCGGGCTCGAAGACGTCATGCCGGCGGCCGAGATCGTCAAGCGCTTCTCGACCGGGGCGATGTCCTTCGGCTCGATCTCCCGGGAAGCGCACACCACGCTGGCGCGCGCGATGAACGCCATCGGCGGCAAGTCGAACACCGGCGAGGGCGGCGAAGAGGCCGACCGTTATCTGCCGCTGCCCGGCGGCGGCAAGAACCCGGAACGCTCGGCAATCAAGCAGGTCGCGTCGGGGCGATTCGGCGTGACCGCGGAGTATCTGGTCAATTCCGATGTCATGCAGATCAAGGTGGCCCAAGGCGCCAAGCCCGGCGAGGGCGGTCAGTTGCCCGGACACAAGGTCGACGCCACCATCGCCAAGGTCAGGCACTCGACCCCCGGTGTTGGCCTGATCTCGCCGCCGCCGCATCACGACATCTATTCGATCGAGGATCTGGCGCAGCTGATATACGACCTGAAGAACGTCAATCCGGCGGCCGATGTGTCGGTCAAGCTGGTGTCGGAGGTCGGCGTCGGCACGGTTGCGGCGGGCGTCGCCAAGGCGCGCGCCGATCACATCACGATCTCCGGTTATGACGGCGGCACCGGCGCTTCGCCGCTGACCTCGCTCAAGCATGCCGGCAGCCCGTGGGAAATGGGCCTCGCCGAGACGCATCAGACCCTGGTGCTCAACGGCTTGCGCTCCCGCGTGGCGCTGCAGGTAGACGGCGGGTTGCGCACCGGACGCGACGTCATCATTGGCGCGCTGCTCGGCGCCGACGAGTTCGGCTTCTCGACAGCGCCGCTGATCGCGGCCGGCTGCATCATGATGCGCAAGTGCCACCTGAACACCTGCCCGGTAGGCGTGGCGACGCAGGACCCGGTGCTGCGCAAGCGCTTCAAGGGCACGCCGGAGCACGTCATCAACTTCTTCTTCTACGTGGCGGAGGAGGTGCGCGCGCTGCTCGCCGAAATGGGCTTCACCCATCTCGACCAGATCATCGGCGACACCGACCTTCTGGAGAAGCGCGACGTGATCCAGCACTGGAAGGCGCGCGGGCTCGACTTCTCGAAGATGTTCTTCAAGCCCGACGCGCCGCACGAGGCGCTGCACTGGACCGAGCGGCAGAAGCATCCGATCGACGACGTGCTCGACCGCAAGCTGATCGAGCTGGCAAAGCCGGCGCTCGAAGCCAAGCAGCCGGTCAGCATCGAGCTGCCGATCCGCAATGTCGACCGCTCTGCCGGCGCGATGCTGTCGGGCGAAGTCGCCAAGCGCTTCAAGCACAAAGGGCTGCGCGAGGACACGATCCAGGTCAAGCTCACCGGCACGGCCGGCCAGTCGTTCGGTGCGTTTCTCGCGCGCGGCGTTTCCTTCGAGCTGGTCGGCGCCGGCAATGATTATGTCGGCAAGGGCCTGTCGGGCGGCCGCATCGTCATCCGGCCGCCGGAAGAGGCCAAGATCGTCGCGGCTGACTCCATCATCGTCGGCAATACGGTGCTCTATGGCGCGACCGAGGGCGAGGCCTATTTCGCCGGTGTCGCCGGCGAGCGCTTCGCGGTGCGCAATTCCGGCGTGGCCGCCGTCGTCGAAGGCGTCGGCGACCATGGCTGCGAATACATGACCGGCGGCATCGTCGTCGTCATCGGCAAAACGGGCCGCAACTTCGCCGCCGGCATGTCGGGCGGCGTCGCCTATGTGCTCGACGAGAAAGGCGATTTCGCCGAGCGCTGCAATATGGCGATGGTCGAGCTGGAGCCCGTTCCGGAAGAGGACGACCTGATGGAGAAGCTGCTCCATCACGGCGGCGACCTCGACCATAAGGGCCGCGTCGACGTCTCCGGAGACATGACCAGCCACGACGAGGAGCGGCTCTATCAGCTGATCTCGAACCACGTCCATTACACGGGCTCGGTGCGCGGCCGCGAGATCCTCGACAATTGGGCAAGCTTCCGGCCGAAGTTCCGAAAAATCATGCCGGTGGAATATCGCCGGGCGCTGATCGAGATGGAACGCATGCGCATGAGCGTGGCGGCGGAATAGGCTTCGGGCACGGCCGGGGAGATAATCGCCCGGCCGGCATCCTCACCAACAATCCTGACCTCGGACCAAGGTTGCCACGGCGGCCTTAAGGGGTTAACGGGTGCGCCGACAAGCTAGACTTTCGAGCGTGCCTTCGGACAGCAGGGACTGGACTATGGGCAAGGTAACAGGGTTTCTCGAAATCGACCGGCAGGTGCACAAGTACCAGCCCGCCTCGGATCGCATCCGGCATTTCCGCGAATTCACGCTGCCGATGTCGGACAAGGAGGTCGAGAAACAGGCCGCGCGCTGCATGGATTGCGGCATCCCGTTCTGCCATGGGCCGACCGGCTGCCCGATCCACAACCAGATTCCGGACTGGAACGACCTCGTCTACAACGGCGACTGGGACAGCGCGATCCGCAACCTGCATTCGACCAACAATTTCCCCGAGTTCACCGGCCGCATCTGCCCGGCGCCTTGCGAGGAAGCCTGCACGCTGAACCTCGAGGACATTCCGGTCGCCATCAAAACGGTCGAGCAGGCGATCGCAGACAAGGCCTATGAGACCGGCCACATCCGGCCCTACCCGCCGGAAAGGAAGACCGGCAAGCGGGTCGCCGTCATCGGCTCCGGGCCGGCCGGCATGGCCGCCGCCCAGCAGCTCGGCCGCGCCGGCCACGATGTGCATGTCTATGAGCGCGAGAGCCGGCCGGGCGGGCTGATGCGCTACGGCATTCCCGACTTCAAGATCGAGAAGCATTACATCGATCGCCGCATCGAGCAGATGCAGGGCGAGGGCGTGAGCTTCCATTGCGGCGTCAATGTCGGCCTCGACAAGCCGGTTGCCGAGCTCCTCGCCGAGCACGACGCCGTGCTCTATTGCGGTGGCTCGGAAACGCCGCGCCCGGCCAACATTCCGGGCGAGGATCTCAGCGGTGTCTATGATGCCATGCCGTATCTCGTGCAGCAGAACCGCCGCGTCGGCGGCGAGCCGATCCAATCGGTGGCCTGGCCGTCACATCCGATCATCGCCGGCGGCCAGCATGTCGTCGTCGTCGGCGGCGGCGACACCGCGTCCGACTGCATCGGCACCGCCTTCCGGCAAGGCGCGGTGCGTGTGACGCAGCTCGACATCCGTCCGCAGCCGCCGGAGAAGGAAGACAAGCTCGCGGTTTGGCCTTACTGGGCGACGAAGATGCGCACGTCTTCCTCGCAGGCCGAGGGCGTGGAGCGCGAATTCCAGGTGGCGACCCTCGAATTCATCGGCGAGGATGGCCAGCTGACCGGCGTCCGCTGCTGCGAGGTCGATGAGAAGCGCAAGCCGATCGCCGGCACCGAGTTCGTCATCCGCGCCGATCTCGCCTTCATCGCCATCGGCTTTGCCGGTCCGGCGAATGACGGCGTGATGAAGGAGCTGGACGGCGAGATAAAGGTGGTCACCGACAGCCGCCGCTCGCGAAACGTCGAGGCCAACGACCGCGACTACAGAACCAGCATCGACAGGCTCTATGCCGCGGGCGACGTCCGCCGCGGCCAGTCGCTGGTGGTGTGGGCGATCCGCGAAGGCCGCCAGGCGGCGCGCGCGATCGACGAGGCGCTGATGGGGTCTAGCGTACTCCCCCGCTGAGTCCACCTGCAGCCACGATAGGCTCTTCCGTTGCGGCCCTACCGACGCACCGCTGTCGTGGTCTCCGACGAAGCGGTCGGCGTCTTCGGCGGCCAGGAAAAATCGTCGGCTCGGCCGGGCGAGGCGGCCGGCGCCTTGCCCTCGACGGTCAGCTTTCCGCCGGGCAGCTTCGGATCGGCCTTGGCCGGCGGTGCGGCACCCAGCAGCTCGGTGCCACCGTCGAGCGCGGGGTCGCTGAGCAGCATCGGCGCGGTGCGGTCGACGATGACAGGAGCCGCGGCAGGCTTCGACGCCTCGACCGGAGCGCCCGCCGGCGCGGAAACCGTGGTGACGCTTCCGGGTGCCGCCAGCCCGAGGATCTTGGCCAGCGGCTTTTCGGTATAGAACGCAAGCTTGCGCTTGCCGGCCTTGGTCACGTTGATGCCGTCGTCGGAGCGCAGGCGCACCGGCTGGCCGTTGATGTCGGGACCTGAGGTGACGAAGGCGCCGTTCTCGTCGACGAAGCCGTCCCAGACGTCGACGAACTCGCCGCCATGGGTCTGTGCGGCCGAATGATAGATGTCGTTGAAGGCGAGCATGTCCGAGGTCATCTTCGCCGCGCCGAACGCCGGCATGCCGACCCACAGGAACGGCACCTTTGCATCTTGAATGGCCTTGCCCAGTGCATCGGTGCGGCGCTCGTATTCCTTGGTCCAGTTCTCGGAGCGCGGCTGCTCGCGCACGTCGCCGACGCGCATCTGCTGGCGGTCGTTGGAGCCAAGCATGACCACCACGACGGACGGCTTCTCCGTCTCGAGCAGCGACTTGATCTCGACCGGCCAGTTGTAGAAATCGTCACGCACGAAGCCCGACGAGCCGTTGCTGCGCGAAACGATCCTGACGGCCGGATTGTCGGCAAAAGCGACGTCCAGACCCTCGGCGAGCCCGCCCGCCAGGAAATCGCCGACCACCAGCACGACGCGCGCATCCGGCGACTTTTCGACGACCGGCGCCTCCGGCTCGGCCGGCGGGCGCGGCTTGGGTTTTTTGGCCTTCGGCTTCGGCCTCACCGGCTGGACATTGGCAGGGGGTTCAATGCGCTCGCTGCGGCGCGGGAAAAGAAGATCGCGCAGCGACCAGCCGCGGCTTCCGTCTTCCTGCGCGAAAGCCGGGGTATGAAAGACGCTTGAGCCGGCGAGGGCAAGCACGGCGATGGCCAGGACGAGAATCGGCAGGCGGCGAACGATCAGCCAGACACGCGCGACCGTAACCAATGAAAGTCTCCATCCCTTGGCGCATGACAACGCAAAAAGTCGGCAAGTCATGCGCAGGCCGAAGCGCTACAGCATCCTTTCCGCTTTTGAAAGGATGCTTCACGCCATGGGCGGCCCTATTGCTTCCGGAGCCATTTCAGCACTTCCAGGCTCGGATAGCCATCCTGGGTCAAGCCGACCTTCGCCTGGTAGGCCATGATGGCGGCCTTCGACCCCTCGCCGATCTTGCCGTCGAACTTGCCGTCATAATAGCCGTGCTCGGAAAGCCGCTTCTGCAGTTCCTGCCGTTGCTCGAAGCTGAGCTTGGTGAAAGGCCGCTGCCAGTCCTGCATAAGGCCTGTGCCACCCGCGATTTCGTCAGCGAGCAGGCCGACGGCCAAAGCATATTTGTCGGCATTGTTGTAGGCCTTGATGACCGAGAAATTCCTGATCATCAGGAAGGCCGGTCCGCCCCTGCCGTCCGGCACCTTCAGCGTCGCCTTGTCGCTCAGGTTCCTGAACGGCTTGCCGTTGGCCCTCGCAACCCCGAGCGCCTGCCACTGCGCCAGCGTCTTCGATCCGGCGGGCAGCTTGCCCGGCGGCAAGGTCACTTCATAGCCCCAGGTCTTGCCGGCCTGCCAGCCATTCTTCCTGAGCAGGTTCGCGGCAGTAGCCAGCGCGTCGGGTATCGAATTCCAGATGTCGCGCCGGCCATTGCCGTCCATGTCCACCGCGTAGTGCTGATAGCTGGTCGGGATGAACTGCGTCTGACCCATCGCGCCCGCCCAGGAACCCATCAGATGGCTTTCGTCTATGTCGCCGGTCTGCAGGATCTTCAGCGCCGCGATCAGCTGGGTACGGGCATATTTCGACCGCTTCGGGTCGCCATAGGCAAGGGTCGCCAGCGAACGGATGACATTGCGCATGATGTCATCGCGCTTGAGGATCTCGCCATAGTTCGATTCCATCGACCAGATGGCGAGAAGGATATTGCGATCGACGCCGAACCGCGCCTCGATCCGATCCAGCCACGGCTTCCATTTGCGCGCCATTGCCTGACCGTTGGTCACCGACTGGTCATGCACGCGGTTGTCGAAATAATCCCAGGCGGGGGCGGTGAATTCCGGCTGGGTGCGGGCCTTTTCCAGCACGACCGGGTCGGGCTCGATGCCTCTCATTGCCCTGTCGTAGACTGCGCCGGAAACGCCGCCCGAAACCGCGGTGGCACGGAAGCCCGCGACCCACTGGCGGAAACCCGCATCGGCGAAAGCGGGTCCGGCGGGCATCAGAAAGGCAAGCGTGAGGCCCACGGCCGTCACAAGTGCCGTCAGGCGCCTTGCGCTGTTGCGAACGGACATCCTTTTCCTCCTTCATCAAATTAGGAAGGATCATTCAACGCCGAACCCGGTTAGTATTTAGTTTACCATAGGTGCCACTAGGAACGAAAAGAGAGGTCGGTGCTTTAACTTTCGATTTTCAGGCCAGCCGCTCGGGTAATTCAACATTCCGGCGCGAAAATGTTCGGGGGGATTGCGGAGCGGATCGCCGCGCGGATAATGGGCTCAAACGGATGGGTGGAGCATGAAGCGAGTTCGCAAGGCAGTTTTCCCGGTCGCCGGTCTCGGCACACGGTTTCTTCCGGCCACCAAGGCCATTCCGAAGGAGATGCTGACGGTCGTCGACCGGCCGGTCATTCAGTATGTGGTGGACGAGGCGCGCGACGCCGGCATCGAGCATTTCATTTTCGTGACCGGGCGCAACAAGGCGGTCATCGAGGATCACTTCGACCTCCAGTTCGAGCTCTACGACACGCTCGCCCAGCGCGGCAAGGACGACCAGCTCGCCCGCCTGCAGCGGCTGCAGCCAGCGCCGGGCCAGACCAGCTTCACCCGCCAGCAGGTGCCGATGGGGCTTGGCCATGCCGTCTGGTGCGCGCGTGAACTGGTCGGTGACGAACCGTTCGCGCTGCTTTTGCCCGACATGATCATGCAGTCGGAAAAAAGCTGCATGAAGGACATGGTCGAACTCTATGCCGAGACCGGCAACAACATCATCGCCGTCCAGGACTGCGACCCGGCCGAGGCCCATAAATACGGCATCGTCGGCCGTGGCGAGAACACCCATCACGGCTTCCGCATCACCGGCATGGTGGAAAAGCCGAAGGCGGGCACGGCGCCCTCCAATCTCTTCATCAACGGGCGCTATATCCTGCAGCCGGAGATTTTCGGCATCCTCGAAAGCCAGGAGCGCGGCGCCGGCAACGAGATCCAGCTGACGGATGCGATGCTGAAGCTGGAGAAGCAGCAGCCCTTCTATGGCTATCACTATAAGGGTCGCACCTTCGACTGCGGCTCGCCGGAAGGCTTCGTCGAGGCCAATGTCGCCTTCGCGCTCTGGCGCAGCGACATGAATGCGAGCATGGCCGGGGTCATCCGCACGCTGCTGGACGAAGTGCGGCCGACGGAGCGGATCGGCGCCGCTTCCTAGGTGTTGGCCAAGCGGCGCGGATCCTTGGGATCTGCGCGTCACCCGCTGGCGCGAGGATGACGGAGCGTCAGCGCTGCACCTTCAGGCCGAGATAGACGCTGTTGGCGACATAGTCGCGACCGGGAAGGTTGCTGGTGAGCTTCTCCGTCCTGACTCTTGTGGTGAGGCCGGCGTAGCGGTTCAGCCACCAGGTCAGGCCGGCCTCGGCGCTCAGGATCAGATCGTGGCCATCGGAACCGGTGTAGTCGCGCCAATCGAGCCCGAGCGCAGAATTCGCCGTCAGGTTGGCGCGGACCTGCCGCTCGCCGGTGAGCCGCCCGGAATACAGGAGGTCGCCGCTCTCGTTAGCGGTGGTCGTGGTCTCGATGGTGGTTCTTCCGGTCAGCCCGATGATGGTGCCGCGCTCGGGCGACCATTTGAGGTCGGCGTTGACGTAGGGCCCGGCAATAGCCGGCAGACGGTCGTCATCGATGCCTTCGCGCAGCCATCCGACGGAGAACTCGCCGGAGAGCTTGTCGCGCATGTCGAGCTCCAGGCCGGCGCGCGCGCCGAGCCGCGTCGAGGAGCGCTCGAAACCGTTGCCGTCGAGGCGCAGATCGTAGACCCGCCGGCCGGCTTCCACCTCAACGAATGGCGTCATGGCCGGCGAGACCTGGTAGCCGGTACGCAAGGTCGCAGAGTAGAGTGTGGAGTCGCGATCCTTCAGCGACAAGACGGTGCCATCCGAAAGCTTGGCGTCGCCGTAGAAGTCATGCGTGACCGCGCCGGTCAGCGCGTAGCGCATCTTGCCGACATCCTTCTCGATGCCGAGGCTACCGTCCATGGTCTGCCGCAGCGGCTGCGAGGTGACGCCGGCAATCGCATCCGGCGAGGACGCCGATTCCGGCACCGCTTCATAGCCGAGCTTGGCGATGGCGCGCAGCTCATTGTCGAGGTCGACATTGAGCTGGCCTTCGATCCGGCCCTGCGCATCGTTGATCTTCTGGCCCGAAAGCGTGTTGCGAAAAAGGCCGTAGCCGTTGATCAGCGCTGAATTCTCGCGCCAGTCCCAGGTGGCGGAGAAACGCAGCGCGGTTTCGGACAGCACAGCCGACCTGCCGCCGGCGCTGGCATCGGCATTGGAAGTCGCGGTGAGGCCTTGCTCGAGTGTGGGACGAAAGACAAAGGTTCCGAGCTTGATGCCGGGGGCGGCGAAGGGATCGTCCTCCAGCTTCACTTTCTGGCCGTCGATCGATCCTGTGCGCTCCGCGCCGGGATCGAGCTTCTGCCGGTCGACGCTGTCGATGGTGACGGCGCGGCGGTTCGCCCCGTCATCCTCGGTGGCCGCCGTATCGGCTTGATCGCCGGTGGCGGCCTTGGCCGTGCTGTCGGTCGTCTGGTCAGGCTTCTTCTTGGCCTTTTTCTTGTCGGCCGCTTTGGCGTCGCTTTTCGCCTTGGCATCGGCTGCGCGCTGCCTGGCAGTCGAAGGCCGGCGTGGCGCGGCCGCTGTCTGATTGTCGGCGAAGGGGTCGTCGGTGGCTTGCGGCTGGTCGAAGATGCTCGCCGCCGCGCCCCCGGTCTGGTCCTCGTCGGGCACCGCGCCTGGGCTTGCCGGCTCATAAGGATTTGCGAGCGTCTGGTCCTCAGCCGCCTGGGCCGCCGGAGCCGCTTGATCCAGCGATCCTTGCGCGCGCAATTGTCTCGCCTTGCGCTGCTGGTCGGCCAGGATTGCCGATTCGGAGACCTCGCCGCGCAGCTCGGTTTCCTGCGAAAATGCCGGCACGGTGCGCAGCAAGGCAAGAACGCTTGCCGTCAGCAAAAGCGCTGCAACGGCAATGCCCTTCCGACCCCTTTTTGTATCTGGCTCGCCCCCGGACATCATCACCACTGCTTGCGCGGCGCAGGCGCGCCATACTTATCGGACCGTAAATGCGGATGGTTAACGGAGGGTTGAAACAGGCCAATTGCACTGTCCGCGACGCACGCGAAACGGGAATTCCGTTGGACAGGCGGGCGACATGGCGCTAATGGCATCTGCCATGCACGCGGGATCCTCAGAAAGAAAGCAGCCGGACAGGCAGGCAGCGATTGAATCGGCGCTGAGAACGGTGGCGACGGAGCAGGCCGGCATGGCCGCGCTTGCAGCCGCTCTCGGCAACGGCTTGTCCGAACCATTCGCAGCCGCAGTGGATGCCATCTCGCGCATTGAAGGCCGCGTCATCGTCACCGGCGTCGGCAAGAGCGGCCATATCGGCTCAAAGATCGCAGCGACGCTCGCCTCGACCGGCACGCCCGCCTTTTTTGTCCATCCGGCCGAGGCCAATCACGGCGATCTCGGCATGATCGCCAGGGACGACGCCATCATCGCCATGTCATGGTCGGGCGAGAGCAAGGAACTGATGGGCATCGTCGCCTATTCCAGGCGCTTTTCGATCCCGCTGATCGCCATCACCTCGGGTGAGAATTCGGCGCTGGCGCGCGCCGCGGACGTCGTGCTGTTGCTGCCGGCCGCACCGGAGGCATGTCCGCACGGGCTGGCGCCGACGACATCGGCGCTGCTGCAACTGGTCATGGGCGATGCGCTGGCGATCGCGCTGCTCGAGGCGCGCGGCTTCACGCCGGACCATTTCCGCACCTTCCATCCCGGTGGCCAGCTCGGCGCCAACCTGATGCAACTGCGCGAGATCATGCATGTCGGCGAGCGGCTGCCGCTGGTGCCGTCGGGCACGGGAATGCGTGAAGCGATCGTCCAGCTGTCGCGCAAGGGTTTTGGCTGCGTGGCGATCACCGGCGCCGACGGTGCGCTGATCGGCATCATCACCGACGGCGACATCCGCCGCCACATTGCCGATGATCTTCTGTCGATGAACGTCGATCAGGTGATGACAAAGAAGCCGAAGACGGCTGCCCCCGACACGCTCGTGGCGACGGCGCTGCAGACGATCAATACATCGGCCATCACCAGTCTGATGGTGGTCGAGGCCGATCGCCCCGTGGGGCTCGTGCATCTGCACGATCTGCTGCGCATCGGCGCCGCCTGAGATGGGCGAGACTCAGGATACGCAGGCCTGATTCCCAAACGGCTTCAGAATAGGAAATCCGCAAACTCAGACGGCCTCTACCGTCAGCTCCAGATCGGTATCTGCCGCGCCCGTCACGCGAACCTGTGTGCCGGCTGGCAGGTCCGGGCCGGAGACGCGCCACAGCGTGTCCCCCAGCCTGATGCGGCCGCGGCCGTTCTGGATCGGTTCGGAGAGCGTCGCCGTGCGGCCGACCATCTGGGCGCCGCGGCGGTTGAGCAGTGGTTGGTCAGCGTTGACGCTGCGATCGCCTACCACCTTTTTGCCGACGAAGGCCGAGACCAACGACAGCACCAGGAAGGCAAGGACCTGAACCTGCCAGGTCCAGAAGGCAGCGTCCCAGACCAGCAGCGATATCGCGCCAATGATCAGGGCCGCGATGCCGATCCACAGCATGAACACGCCTGGCGCCACGATTTCCATCACCAGGAGCACGAAGCCGAGGACCATCCAGTTCCACGGGCCGAGTTCCGATACGATGCGCTCGATCATTGACCTTCTCCCCACCCAGACGGCATCGGATCAGTTATCGCTCGGCCGCACGAGCGGCGGGCGCGCGCCCTGACGCTGCGCGCCGGAAGGCCCGTCATTCCTGAAGACTTCCCTGGCGATCTCGCCGATACCGCCCAGCGACCCGATCAGCGACGAGGCCTCCAGCGGCATCAGCACGATCTTGTTATTGCTGGACGAGCCGATCTTGGCCAGCGCCTCGGTGTATTTCTGGGCGATGAAGTAGTTGATCGCCTGCACGTCGCCCTTGGCGATGGCTTCCGACACCACCTGCGTCGCCTTGGCCTCGGCCTCCGCCGAGCGCTCGCGCGCTTCGGCGTCGCGGAAGGCGGCTTCCCTGCGGCCCTCGGCCTCGAGGATCTGCGACTGTTTCAAGCCTTCGGCGGCGAGGATCTGGGCGCGCTTGTCGCGCTCGGCCATCATCTGGCGCCCCATCGATTCCACAAGATTGGCCGGCGGGTTGATATCCTTGATCTCGACGCGGGTGATCTTGATGCCCCACGGATGCGCCGCCTCGTCGACGACGCGCAGCAGGCGCTCGTTGATGGCGTCGCGGTTGGAGAGCAACTCGTCGAGGTCCATCGAACCCATGACGGTGCGGATGTTGGTCATGGTCAGGTTGAGGATGGCGTTCTGCAGACCGGAGACCTGGTAGGCGGCCTGCGCCGCGTTGAGGATCTGGAAGAAGGCGATCCCGTCGACGCCGACTATGGCGTTGTCGCGGGTGATGATTTCCTGGCTCGGAACATCGAGCACCTGTTCCATCATATTCATCTTGGCGCCGATGCGCTCGAAGATCGGGTTTATGATGTTGAGGCCAGGCGTCAGCGTCTTGGTGTAGCGGCCGAAACGCTCCACCGTGTAGTTGTAACCTTGCGGCACCGTCTTGATGCCTTTGAAAAGAAGGATGATGACGAGAAAGACAAGAACAATGATGGCGATATCGAAACCGCTGAAGCCCATTTCGTTTCTCCCTCAAAGGCGGCGACCTCACGGAATCACTTAAGTGTGTTTCCGCAACGTTACAATCAGGTGATCATGAATATTGGTTAGCGGAGGCTTTTGCGCACCGGTTTCAAGGCCTGTCGGTGAAGCCCGTCACACCCAGCCGCCCAACTCGCGCCGCACCAGCGCCTCGATCACCGCCATGCCCTCGGCGCTGTCGTTGAGGCAAGGTATGTGGGCGAAGTTCTTGCCGCCGGCATGGTGGAATGTCTCGGCGGCCTCGCGGCCGATCTCGTCCAGCGTCTCGATGCAGTCGACGGAAAAACCCGGATTGACGACCGCGATCGATCTGACGCCGTCCTTCGCCAGCTTCTCGACAGTGACGTCGGTGTAGGGCTGCAGCCATTCCTGGGCGCCGAAGCGCGACTGGAAGGTGGTGATGAGCTTCGTCTCGTCCCAGCCGAGCCTTGCCCTGAGCAGCCGCGTCGTCTCGAGGCAATGCGCCTGGTAAGGGTCACCCTTGTCCGAATAGGGTTTCGGGATGCCGTGGTAGGAGGTGATCACCACCTCCGGCGCGAAATCGAGCGTCGCCAGGTTTTGCTCGATCGAACGGGCGAGCGCGTGGATATAGACCGGCTCGTCATAATAGGGCGGCACGCTGCGGATCGCCGGCGCTTGCCTGATCTTCATCAGCGCCCGGAACAGCTGGTCGTTCGCGGTCGCCGTCGTCGTCGCCGAATATTGCGGATAGAGCGGAAAGGTGAGGATGCGCTCGCAGCCCTGCTCGACCAGCCGGCCGACGACGCTGCCGGTCGAGGGATTGCCGTAGCGCATGGCCCAGTCGACCACGACGTCCGACAGGTCAGCAAGCGCAACGGCGAGCTTCTCCGCCTGCGAGCGGGTGAAGGTGCGCAGCGGCGACTCGTTCTTCTCCCGGTTCCAGATCCTGGCGTAGTTGGCGCCGGACTTTGTCGGCCGCGTTGTGAGAACCAGTCCGTAGAGGATCGGATACCAGATCGCCTTGTTGAGCTCGATGACGCGCGGATCGGAGAGGAATTCTCTGAGATAGCGCCACATCGGATTGAAATCGGTGCCGTCGGGTGTGCCGAGATTGATCAGCATGATGCCGATCTTGCCCGCCTTCACCGGCGCGGCACCCGCCGGCGCCGGACCGGCGGTCTTGGCGGCTTTCGCATCGGCAGGATTGGCAAGCGTCATCGACGGTCTCCGGTTGTCGGCGCGAAAACTAGCGATGCCGTGTCGATTTTGGAATGCTGCGTCTGGACGCACCTTACCGCGTTTGCGTCGGAAAACGGAACACCCCGCCCGGTCCCCCGGACGGGTGCCATGAATTTCCGGCGAAAGGTTACTTTGCGGCCGGCGGAATGGTCAGCGTTGCGCCGAGCGGCAGACGGCGCGGCCTGTAGTCCTTGTTGGCCTCGGAGATCAGCTTCCACTTGCTACCGTCGCCATAGTTTTTCTTGGCCAGATCCCAGTAGGTGTCGCCGGCGGCAACCACATGGCTGGTCTCTGGGCTGGTCTCCGGACCGGTTGCGGCCGGCTTAGCCTCGGCAGGCGCTGTCTCGGCCGGCTTGGCGGGTTCGGTCGCAGGGGCGACGGTCGCCGGGGCAGTCTCGGCAGGTTTTGCTGTCTCCGACGTTGCCGGTGCCGTCTCGGCCGGAACGGCCGGCGGCGTCCCGGCGATGTCGCCGGAATTGGACGGCAAAGCCGGCATGGCAGGCTCGCTGGTCGCCGGTGCTGTCTCGGCCGGCTTCGCGGGTTGGGCAGCAGGCGCCGTCGTGGCCGTCTCGGCAGGTTTTGCCGGCTCTGCTGCCGCTGTCGTCGCGCCGATCTCGGTGATGCGGCCGTCAAGCTTCGGCGTGTAGGGCCGATGCGCGCCAAGATAGTCGGCCACCACCTGCTCCAGGCCCGGGCCATAGTCATAGGCGTCCGTGGCCTTTTCGGCGAAGACCTTGTAGCCGTCGCCGCCCTGACGGACATAGTTGTTGGTGGCAACGAGATACTGCTTGTCCGGGTTGATCGGCACCCAGGCGCCGTCCTCCATCACCTCGACCGATTTGACGCGGCCGGCATTGGGGGCGACCGACTTGTCGAAGGAGTATTTCAAGCCGGCGACCTGCGGGAAGCGCCCGGCGCCATCCTCGACCTGGCTGAGGCCGCTTTCCAGGCCGGCCACCAAATCCTTGCCGGAAATCTTGAAGGTCGCCAGCGTGTTCTGGAAGGGCAGCACGGTCAGCACCTCGCCCATGGTCACGACACCCTGGTCGATCGAGGCGCGCAGGCCGCCGCCGTTCGAGATGACGATCTCGACGCCCTGGCCCTTGACGCGATCGAGGATGGCGTCCGAGACGAGATTGCCCATCTCGCATTCGCGGGTGCGGCAGCTTTCACGACTGCCATCGATCGGCTTGGTGGTCTCGGCCACTTCCTTGTTCTTCAGCGCCTCGATCGGTGCGCCGAGCTCCTTGATGCGGGCGAGAACGGCAGGATCCGGCGTGATCGACTTGTCGAGGTAGATCGGGTCGCCGCTGGCTTCCTTGACGACGCCGTTGTCGTCGAACACGACCTTGAACTCGCCGAGATATTTCGAATAGGAGGCCGCCTGCACCACCGGCACCTTGTAGCCGTCGGGGTTGTCGACCATCGTCGGGTAGGGGCCCGCCGCCTTCGGATCGGTATTGGACAGGAGCGTGTGGCTGTGGCCGCCGACCACCACGTCGATGCCCGGAATCTTGGCGATCACATCGCGCTCGCGGTTGTAGCCGATATGGGTGACGGCGATGATCTTGTTGACGCCTTCTCCCTTCAGCTTCTCGACCTCGGCAGTGATCGACTTGACGTCGTCCTGGATGGCGATGTTGGGGCCGGGCGAGGCGAGCTCCGGCGTGTCGTTGGTAACGGCGCCGACGATGCCGATCTTCTGACCGCCGACCTCGACCACGATCGACGGCTTGATCTTGCCCGCGGCGCCGGACTTGTCGTTGGGCACGACGTTGGCGCTGACCACCGGGAACTTCGCCTTGTCGAGGTAAGGCACCAGCGCGCTTTCGCCGTCGTCGAACTCATGATTGCCGAGCGTCACCGCGTCGGGCTTGAGCTGGTTGAGGAATTCCTCCTCCGCCGCTCCCTTGTAGGTGATGTAGAACAGCGATCCCTGGAAGCTGTCGCCCGCGTTGAGCAGCAGCACGTTCTGACCTTCGAGCTTCTTGCGCTCCTGGGCGATCGCGGTGACCAGCCGGCCGGCGCCGCCAATGCACTCGCCTTTGGTCTCCTCCTCCGCGGAACATGTCGACTCGTATTTGTTATTGCCTTCGATGCGGCTATGCCAATCGTTGAAATGCAGGATGTTCAGCGTGTAGTCGGCAAAAGATGCTCCGGCCGACAGGCCAAGTGCTGATGCGGACAGGGCGGCAATGGCGGCAAATTTCTTCATTCTCGTCTCCCGGGATGAGCTGACCTGAAGTGCTTCAAGCCCTCGCTTGACTGGAAGATAACAGGCAGCTTCGGGTCATGTTCACATCGCGTTTTGGCCGATGCAAGCGGAAATCGGGAGGAGGTTTGCCGGCACAAAAAAGGACGGCGGCTCGCGCCGCCATCCTCAACATAATCGATCTTTGTCTGCGCTCAGGCCCGGCGCGTTAGCACGAAATTCTGACCACTGGCGCTGGTACAGTTGAGCTGGCTGGTAGAGACCATCAGGCAGTTGAAGCTGACCGGCGTCTGGCGGATCAGCGAGGTGCCGTGGATCTCGACCGAGGTCGCGCCAGTCATGGTGTAGCTGCCCTCGGACAGCTTCTGGCCGGTATCGGTCGCGACGGTGGTGAAGCTGCCGGCTGCGAAAGTCGACAGCCCGGTGCCTTTGGCGTCGATCCAGTTGCCCTCGACGCCCTTGGGCGCCGCTCCGATCGGCTCGGAGGGGCCGGTGGTGGTGCAGGCGGCAGCGGCCAGAAGGCTTGCCGCGGCGCCCGCCGAAAGCAATTTGCGCGCAATGGTCATTTGAAATCCTCTCCTCTCGCATCGGCCCGAAAATCGCCTTCCGATTTTCGGAAAGCACGATGCGTGCATTCAAAGTGCTAGAGCGTACTTTGTGCGTCCGAAGGGACGCACTTCGCTCTAGGCCGCCCGTCTTCAATCGCCCGATTTCCGGGCGATTGCAAGGTGGAGACGCGGGTAGGCTTGGCCGCTATCGCGCCAGGATGTTGCGGAACTGCCACGCATCGTCCCTGTCCAGATCCTCGGGGAAAAGCCCCGGGCGATTATCGAGCGGCGTCCAGTCGGTGTAGTAGCCCCTGACTGGCCCGAGATACGGAAACTGCACCTCCAGGCAGCGTCGATAATCCATCTCGTCGGCCTCAACGATGCCGGCCATCGGGTTTTCCAACGCCCAGACCATGCCTGCGAGCACCGCCGAGGTGACCTGCAGGCCGGTGGCGTTCTGGTAAGGCGCCAGCTTGCGAGCCTCGGCCAGCGACAGCTGCGAGCCGTACCAATAGGCGTTCTTGGCATGGCCGTAGAGCAGCACGCCGAGCTCGTCGACGCCGTCGACCAGCTCGTTCTCGTCGAGCACGTGATGCACTGGTTGCGCCTTGCCGGCGGCGCCGAACATCTCGTGCAGCGACAGCACCGCATCGTTGCAGGGGTGATAGGCATAATGGCAGGTCGGGCGATACTGAACCTTGCCCTTCTTGCCGCGCACGGTGAAGAAATCGGCGATCGAGATCGCCTCGTTGTGGGTCACCAGGAAGCCGTATTGCGGGCCGGGCGTCGGGCACCAGGAGCGCACGCGCGTGTTGGCGCCCGGCTGCTCCAGATAGATCGCCGCCTGCGAGCCGTGCTTGTGCTTCTTGCCGTTCTTCGGCATCCAGGTCTCATGCGTGCCCCAGCCGAGTTCGGCCGGCTGCAGGCCTTCCGAGATGAAACCCTCGACCGACCAGGTGTTCCAGAACACATCCATCGGCTTCGGCTTCTTGGTGCGCTGGGTATCGCGCTCGGCGATGTGGATGCCCTTGACGCCGGCCTTCTTCATCAGCTTTGCCCAGCCCTCGCGGTCGTGCTCCGCCGGTACCACAAACTCGAGCCCGAGATCGGTGGCGAGGTTGACCAGCGCCTGCTTGACGAACCAGGAGACCATGCCGGGATTGGCTCCGCAGCAGGAGATCGCCGTGGTGCCGCCGGGGGCCTTCTCCTTCTCCTGGCGCACGCTCTCGCGCAGCGCATAATTGGTGCGCGAGGCATTGTCGGCCTTGTCGTCGAAATAGAAGCCGAGCCACGGCTCGACCACCGTGTCGATATAGAGCACGCCGAACTTGCGGCAGAGCTTCATCAATTCGAGCGAGGAGGTGTCGACCGACAGGTTGACGCACATGCCCTGGCCGCCGCCATTGGTGAGAAGCGGGGTCAGAAGCTTCTTGTAGTTCTTCCTGGTCACCGCGTCCTGAACGAAGGTGATGCCGCGCTCGTCGAGCAGCTTGCGGTCGCTGTCACGCGGGTCGATAACCACCATACGCGACTTGTCGAACTTGAAATGGCGTTCGATCAGCGGCAGCGTTCCCCGTCCGATCGAGCCGAAGCCAATCATCACGACAGGGCCGGTGATTTCACCGTAAACGGGCCAGTTCTCATTCGCCATTTTTTCGCACACTCCTTCAAACACGGGAAAGTTCGGCATTTTTCGCCGGTAGCCGTACACCACAGATCATTGTCACAAACCAGAGAAAACCGCCAACCGACGGCCAAGCCGGCCTGGCGGTTTGGTTAAGCCGCCGGGGCCATGCCGGCAAGGTACGAAACCAGCCGGTCGCGGTCGGCGGTCAAGCCCTTGTAGTCGAGCTGCGCCTGATCGAGAGCATTGAGCTGGTGGGCGAAAGAGGCCGCAAGCGCGACCTTGTCGGGGTGGCAGGCAAGCACTGCCAGCGGGTCGAGATGGATGCGGATGGTGAAGAGGACGTCGCGCGACACCGGCAACTTGCGCAGCGTTTGGTGCTCGACGCGGATGAAGGCGTGGGCGTTGATGTCACCGTCCAGGAAGCGTGTCGGACGGTTCGTAGCACGGTCGATGCGCTCCCCGCTGGAAAGCGGATGATAGAGCGCGTCGCCCGCCTGGATCGACCAGTTGAAGCGCTCGACTGCCTGGCCCTGCAGGCCGTCGAACATGCGGTTGATGAGGTCGGCAGGCCGCGTGCCGGGGCCGAAGCCGGGCACGGGCGCGTGGATCTGTTGCAGTGGCTTGCCGAATTTCTCCTGGAGCGACCAGGATGACGGAAAGCACAGCGAGCCGGCGGCGAGCCGCCAGCCGTCATCGCCGCGGCGCATGATAATCAGGTCTTCCTGCACCAGCAGGGACGCTCGGGCGAGCGGCGCTCTGTTCACTTCGGGAGGCAGCGCGTCGATCGCTTCTTCGAGGCCGACGACCTCGACATCCGAGCCGGCACCTCGGTGGGTCTCGGGATATTTTGCCGGAAGATAGGCGGCGAGAAGGTCGAAAACTTCTTGCTGTGCGTCGCGGGTATCGTGCTCCTCGACAAAGACCTTTTCCGGGATCTCCCCGTAAAGCCGCCGCTTCTCGGCGAGATGGAGCAGAAGGAATTGGTCGACCTCGATCCAGCGGCTGAGCTCGAGCGGCTTCAGGCCGATGGTGAAGAGCGTTGAGGACCCGTCATAGGGCGTATGGGTCGGTTGGCGAATGGCCATGCGTGCCTGGGTGCTATCCAGTTGGTGTCTCCGGCCTCAATCAGCCGAGTTGCGCCGGGATCAGCCCGCGCAGCGAGTTGCCGACGAAGATCGCCCGCGCCGCCTTCAGATCGTCGAAGGTGTAGATCGCTTCCGCGGCGCGGCCTTCGTCCAGAAGCTCGCCGCGCAATACTCCAGGCAGCAGGCCGCAATCAAGCCGCGGCGTCGAGAGCACGCCGTCGCCGAAGTCGGCGAACAGATTGGTGATCGTGCCTTCGCAGAGCTCTCCGCGCTCGTTGGCGAGCAGCACTTCGTCGGCACGGGTGGCGAGGTATTCGGCGCGCGCCTGTTGGTAGATCTCGCGGCGGCTGGTCTTGTGGCGCAGCAGCGTCTCGCCGGAATCGAGCCGGACCCGTGCCAGCTGCAGCCGCCACGCCTTGCCTGCGGGAAGCGGCTCAAATGGCTGCGCGGCGGCTGTCGCCTCGCCGTTGCGCTGCAGGGCAAGCCGGGTCCGCAAAGCGATCCGCTGCGCGCCGATGGCGTTCTTCAGCACCTCGCCGATCCGTTGCGGATCGCAGGCAAAGCCGAGCTCCGCCGCCGAGGCATAAAGCCGTGCAAGGTGGCGTTCGAAGCGCAGCAAGCCCGAGCCGGGCTCCCAGCGCATGGTCTCGATCAGCTCGAAGTCGGCACGGTTCCCGTCGCGAAGCGCGCTTTCAGAAGACACTCCTGGTACTCCTCCTCGGCGTTGGAATCGAAGACGACGCCGCCGCCGACATTGTAGACAGCCTCGCCGTCGGCAAAGAGCGAGATGGTGCGGATCGCCACTGAGAACCGCATCGTGCCGCCGGGCGCGACCCAGCCGATGGCGCCGCAATAGACGTCGCGCGCAACGCCCTCCAGATCGTGCAGGATCTCCATGGCGCGGATTTTTGGCGCGCCGGTGATCGAGCCGCAGGGAAAGAGCGCTGCGAAGACTTGGCGAATACCGATATCCGGCAGGAGCTTCGCCCGCACCCGGCTCACCATCTGGTGCAGGGTCGGGTAGGTCTCGATGCGGAACAGCTCCGGCACTTCCAGCGTGCCGACCTCGCTGATCAGCGAGATGTCGTTGCGCAACAGGTCGACGATCATCCGGTTCTCGGCCTGGTTCTTCTCGTCGTTGCGCAGGAACGCCTTCAGCCGCGCGTCCTCGGCCTTGGTGGCGCCGCGCGGCGCCGTGCCCTTCATCGGGTGCGTCTCGATCATGCCGTCCGCGTCGATCTCGAAGAAAAGTTCGGGCGAGCGCGACAGCACGATCGGATCGCCAAACGAAATCAGCGCGCCGTATTTCACCGGCTGGCGCCCGGTCAGCGCGTCGAAGGCGGCAAGCGGATCGCCCGACCATTGCGCATGGACCGGGAAGGTCAGATTGCCCTGGTAGCAGTCGCCCTTGCGGATATGCTCGTGGAGGCGCGCGAAGCGGATGGCGTAGTCCTCGGCGGACCAGGATGCCCGGGCATCGAAGATCGGTCCGTTGACCGCCAGCCCGTTGCTTTGCGGCACGGCCTGTTCGAGCGGCGCGTCGAAGACGCCAAGACAGACCAGCGGCGCGCGGCGGCCCTCTGGCAGCAACGGCACCAGTTTCGGCTCGAGCAGGTAGCCTGCCTCATAGGAGAAATAGCCTGCAAGCCATTTGCCCGCGTCGGAGGCGGCCTGAGCCGCTTCCAGTGCCGGCGCGAATTCGTCCGCGGTTCGCGCCGTGATGACCTCATGCGGCCCGTCAAAGACGAGCTGGCGGCTGGTCTCGTCATTCCGGAATATTGCTGAGGGCAGGGACATAAGGCTCGGATGCGGTCAACTAAGTCGATCGCTCTATATGGGGGTGGGGCGAGGCGCAATCGAGAGAACGGCGTCGGGCGGCGCAAAGGCACCTGGTCCGAGCAAAGACGGCGCCAATGGACGCCGCCTGCGCTGGGCAGGCAGAGCGAGATCAGTTGTTGTTCGAGGTCCCCGCGGGGAACCGGCGAGCGAATTCGGCCTCGTCGCCCGCGGCCAGCAGTTTCGCCTGCTCGATCCATTTCTCGCGCGCGATGCGGCCGTCGAAATTGAGCACCTCCTCGATGCGCTTGACGTCGGCATCGGTCCAGGCGGCGATCTGGGCGTAGGTCGTGACGCCCTGCGCCTTGAGCATTTAGCGCAAATAAAAGCGCCACAAACATGCGTTCCGGCCAAATCGTTTCTGGTCTATGCCGCCGGGCCAACACCCGTCATTTGTCGAGCGCCTCCAACTCGTCGATCAGCGCGCCGATCACACCCAGGCCGATCTGCCAGAAGGCAGGATCCGTGGCGTCGAGACCGAAGGGCGCCAGCAGTTCCGAATGATGCTTGGTGCCGCCGGCGCGCAGCATCTCGAAATACTTCTCTTGAAAGCCCCGCTCGGCGTTCTGGTAGACGGCATAGAGCGAGTTGACCAGGCAGTCGCCGAAGGCATAGGCGTAGACGTAGAAGGGCGAGTGGATGAAGTGCGGGATGTAGGTCCAGAAGACCTCGTAGCCATCGCGCAACTTGATCGCCGGCCCCAGGCTCTCAGCCTGAACCTCGAGCCAGAACTGGCCCAGCCTGTCCGAGGTCAGCTCGCCGTTGCGGCGCTCGGCATGCACCTTGCGCTCGAACTCGTAGAAGGCGATCTGGCGCACGACGGTGTTGATCATGTCCTCGACCTTCTGGGCGAGCATGGCCTTGCGCTCGCGCTTGTCGGAGGTCTGGTCGAGCAGCGAGCGGAAGGTCAGCATCTCTCCGAAGACGGAGGCAGTCTCGGCCAGCGTCAGCGGGGTGGACGCCATCAGCGCGCCCTGGCCGGCGGCCAGCACCTGGTGAACGCCGTGCCCCAGCTCATGCGCCAGCGTCATCACGTCGCGCGGCTTGCCCATGTAGTTGAGGAGCACGTAGGGATGCGCCGAAGGCACAGTCGGGTGGGCGAAGGCGCCGGGCGATTTGCCCGGCCTTACCGGTGCATCGATCCATTTGCGGTCGAAGAAGGTCCGCGCGATTTCCGCCATCTCCGGCGAGAAACGCTGATAGGCTGACAGCACCGTGTCCCTGGCGTCGTCCCAGCGGATCACCGACTGCGGGGTCTCGGGCAGCGGCGCGTTGCGATCCCAGTGGTTCATGACTTCCATGCCGAGCCAGCGCGCCTTCATCTGATAGTAGCGGTGCGACAGGCGCGGATAGGCTTCGCGCACGGCCGCGGCCAAAGCATCGACCACGCCGCGTTCGACGCGGTTGGCGAGATGGCGTGAATCGGCGATGTCCTCGAAGCCGCGCCAGCGGTCGGAGATCTCCTTGTCCTTGGCGAGCGTGTTGGTGATGAGCGTGAAGGTGCGCAGGTTCTTGCGGAAGGTCGCGGCGAGCGCCTCGGAGGCGCGGCGGCGCACTTCGCCATCCGCATCCTGCAGCCGGTTGAGCGCCGGCTCCAGCGTCAGCTCCTCGCCGTCGACGTCGAAACGCAGGTCGGTCATCGTCTCGTCGAACAGCCGGTTCCAGGCGCCCCGTCCGGTGACCGACTTCTCATGGAACAACTGCTCGACCCGATCCTCGAGCTGGTACGGCTTGTCCTTCCTGAGGTCGAGCACCCAGGGACGGTAATGAGCGAAGGCCGGGTCGGCGGCGAGTGCTGCTTCGATCACCGCGTCGTCGATCAGGTTGAGCTCCAGCGCGAAGAACAAAAGATGCGCGCTGGCATCCGTCATCTTCTCCTGAACGTCGCCATAGAGCTTGGCGCGCTGCGGATCGGCGGTGTTGCCGGAATAGACAAGCCCGGCATAGGAGATGATGCGGCCGATCAGTTCCTCCAGCGCCTCGTAGGCCTTCAGCGCCTCGCCGAGCCGGCCGGCGGCGCCACGCTCGGCTTCGGCGGCCAACGTGCCCTTCCAGCGGACCTCGAAGGCAATGGCGTCGGTTGCCGCCCAGGCGATGTCGCGCTTCAGTTCCGGCGCTTCCATGCCGGAATAGAGATCGGCGAGATTCCACTCCGGCAGCTCGCCGAGCTCCGCCGCGGCCTGGCCAGATGCCGTCGCCGCAAGCCGCTGACCAAACATCATGCGCATCGACAATACCTTCTTTGAATCAACGGGAAAGGAGAAGCCGGTCAAATCCTAAGGATTTCGTTCACCGGGTTTTTTGAAACCTTATTTAGAACCCTGTGCCAAGATGATCCATGGGGATTTATCGGGCGGATAATTCAAACAGTCATGACAGGTTCCGTACTCATAGTCGATGACGATCCCGTGCAGCGCAGGCTGCTCGAGGCGGCGGTGACGAAATTCGGCCACAGCGCCATCGTCACCGAGGGCGGCGAGGCGGGCCTCGATGTGCTCGACGGACCGAACGCGCGCGATGTGTCGGTCGTCATCCTCGACCTGGTCATGCCCGGTCTCGACGGCATCGGCGTGCTGAAGGCGATGCGCGAGCGCGCCATCAATCTCCCGGTCATCGTGCAGACCGCGCAGGGCGGCATCGAAACCGTTGTCTCGGCCATGCGCCACGGCGCTTTCGATTTCGTCGTCAAGCCGGCCTCGCCCGACCGGCTGCAGACCTCGATTTCCAATGCTTTGAAGGTCGAAGCGGTCGAGGACGAGGTGAAGCGCTCGTCGCGGCGTCGCGGCGGCCATCTCACCTTCAAGGACTTGATCACCCGCAGCCCGGCGATGGACCGGGTGATCCGGCTCGGCCAGAAGGCGGCAGCCTCCAACATCCCGATCCTCATCGAGGGCGAATCGGGCGTGGGCAAGGAGTTGGTGGCGCGCGCCATCCAGGGCAGCGGCGACCGCCGCTCGAAACCCTTCGTCACCGTCAATTGCGGCGCCATCCCGGACAATCTGGTCGAATCGATCCTGTTCGGCCATGAGAAGGGGTCCTTCACCGGCGCCACGGACAAGCACACCGGCAAATTCGTTGAGGCGCATTCGGGCACGCTGTTCCTGGACGAGATCGGCGACCTGCCGCTCGACGTCCAGGTCAAGCTGCTGCGCGCGGTGCAGGAGGGCGAGGTCGACCCGGTCGGCGGCCGTTCGACGGTCAAGGTCGACATCCGGCTGATCTCGGCGACGCACCGCAACCTTTTGCAGCAGGTCAAGGACGGCAAATTCCGCGAGGACCTGTTTTATCGCCTGAACGTCTATCCGATCTTCGTGCCGCCGCTGCGCGACCGGCGCGAGGATATCCCCCATCTGGTCAGGCACTTCATGGCGAAGGTGGCTCCGGCCGATCCGCGTCATCGTCTCACCGGCATATCGGCCAAGGCCCTGGCGATGCTGCAGGCCTATGATTGGCCGGGCAACATCCGCCAGCTGGAAAATGCGGTGTTCAGGGCGTCGGTGCTCGCCGAAGGCGAATTGCTGACCGAAGAGGAATTCCCGCAAATCCGCGCGCAGGTCGAAGGCACGGTGAAGCTGGATGCCGAGCCGGAGTCCGCCGTGGCATCGGTTGCGCATGAGCCGCAGCCGGGCGATCAGGCCGTCTCCAATGGAGCGGCGGCAGGCTCGCACGAGGCTGAGGCGCCGGCGCGGCTGCAGCCGCGATTCGGCACGCTGAGGGCCTTGGACGAGCGCGGCAATGTTCGGGCGCTGGCCGATGTCGAGCTCGAGATGATCAAGCTTGCGATCGACCATTATAACGGCCAGATGAGCGAGGTGGCGCGTCGCCTCGGCATCGGACGCTCGACGCTCTATCGCAAGTTGAAGGAATATGGCATTGAGCCCGAAGCGGGTCGTCTCGACCGGCTTGCCTCCTGAGACCCAACGCCCCGGCCCGGCCTGGCTTAAGACTTGAGTCAAATCGTCGCTTATCGGTGGGGAGGGCGCTGTTTTTCAGCAGCTTGCCTGTCAGCAATCACGCATTTAAGGCAAGCGGTAACAGATCGTGTCTCGATCCGGGGCGAATACTCGATCTAAACCAGCAATTTACCACGAAACACGGTGCACTATTTTGACTGGATATCGCCACGGTGTTACCGCATTTCGGCTTCAATAAGCGATGATTAACCATTAGGATCGATATTCGGATGTGAGAACCACGCATCCGTTTGGGCAAATCCGGGGACAAACGGCAGCCTGCAAGGCCTTTTGATTTGAACCAAGTCGAACGACACACGAACGGGCGGCATTTTCACATGAGCGTCTGGCCAAGGTGGCTGACGTTTGTGATTTTGGCCGTCGGGTTCCTCTCGGCAGCCGCCTCCGGCGCGAAAGCCGAAGTCCGTTCGCTGAAGCTCTATCACCTGCACACACACGAAAAGGCCGAGATCGTCTACAAGCGCAATGGCCGCTACGTTCCCGAAGGCCTGCGCAAGATCAACATCATCCTGCGCGACTGGCGCCGCAACGAGCCGACCAAGATGGATCCGCGGCTGCTCGATCTGGTGTGGGAAGCCTACCGGCAAAGCGGAGCGACCGACTACATCCAGGTCGTCTGCGGCTATCGCTCGCCATCTACCAATTCGATGCTGCGCAGCCGCAGCCGCGGTGTCGCCGAGAAAAGCCAGCACATGCTCGGCAAGGCGATGGACTTCTACATCCCCGGCGTGCCGCTGAAGAAGCTGCGCAACATCGGCCTCAAGATGCAGGGCGGCGGCGTCGGCTACTATCCGAATTCCGGTTCTCCGTTCGTCCACATGGACGTCGGCAATGTCCGTCACTGGCCCGGCATCAGCCGCCAGGAGCTGGTCAGCCTTTTCCCGAACGGCAAGACGTTGCACGTGCCGAGCGACGGCCGGCCGCTGCCTGGCTACGAGCAGGCTCTGGCCGCCTACAAGGGGCGCAAGGGCGCCGGCACCCCCAATATCGAGCTGGCCAGCGCCGGCGGCTCGACAAAGCGGTCCGGCGGACTGTTTGCGGCCTGGTTCGGCGGCGGCGATGACGAGGCCGACGACAGCGCCGATGTCGCCAGTGCCCAACCCGCGCCCCCGCCGAAAGCTGTGAAGCAGGTGGCGGCTGCCAAGAGCGGCAACAGCGGCAGCCTGCCGGGCATCGCGATCGTCTCGCCGCAGGATGCCAAACGCGCCAACATCCCGCAGATCGCCGATGACAGCTCGGACGATTCGCAACCGCAGCAGGACACGCCCGAAACCATCATCGCCGCGCTGCCGCCGAAGGAGGTTCCTCTGCCCGCCTTCGCGCCGAGGCCCAAGGCCGATGTCGGCCAGGAAACGGCTCAAAACGTGCCGTTCGCGGTGGCGGACGCCTCGGCCACGGCCGAGCAGGCGGTGGCGACGTCGCATGCTCCGGCCAATGTACCGTTCGGCATGGCCGCCGGCACGGCGCAGGCCGCAGCCGCACAGGTAGCGGTCAACAATGTTCCGCTGCCGACCCGGCGGCCCGATCTACCGAGGGAACTTGCGCCCAAGGACAAGAGCGTGCTTCTGGCGCTGGCGGAAACCGCCTCGCAGGACAAGAGCGCGACCGACGCCTTCTCGGTGCTGCCGAGCGCGCGGCCCGACACGGGCAAACCGGATGAAATCAAAGCGGTGCTCGAGCAGGCCAGCGCAACCACCGTGGCCGGCTCGAGTGGGGCCGAATACGAGGTCGCTTCGCTGACTGCGCCGGAGCCACGCTCGGCATTCAACGATCCGTCGGGACTCGATGCGGCTTCGCCGCGTCAAGCCATTGCCGCTCGCCCCGCCGGCACCGACCCGGCGCAGGCGATCGGCGCCGGCGTAAAGACGACGCGCAAGGAGGCCAGGGCCTCCGCCAACGACCTGAAGCCCGGCCCGAAGGCGATGGTGGTGGCAACGCCGCCGCAGGCAGCGCGCTGGGCGCTGGGCAGCGGCGACAACATCGCCACCGTTTCCGATCCGACGACGGCACCGCGCTATGCCTATAACATCGTGCACTCGCCGCCGAGCGAGGTCTACACGGCCGGCTTCCAAACGGACGGGCAATTGCCGGACCCCAGCCGGTTCACCGGCAACGCGGTGAAGTTCCTTTCGGTCGCCCGCTTCCAGACGAAATAACGAGCCCGCCAGTGCCGCAACAGCCGCGTTGAACAACCGCGCGGTTTTTGCCTCCTATTTGAGCTTGCCTTCACTGCCCGATCTCCCGCTTCGTCTAATGGTAGGACAGCGCCCTTTGAAGGCATGAATCGTGGTTCGAATCCATGAGCGGGAACCAGCTGGCGGCGGCGGTTTCCGGCCGGCGCCGGCATGCCATCACGCAAGCTTAAACTTCTCGTGAGACCGGAACGGCGCGCGCTTTTTCGGGTTAGAGTACGTTCGTTCCAAACTGGGGATATTCATGAAGAAGATTCTATTGGCGTCAGTTCTCGCTCTTGCGGCGGCATCGGCTGCCGTGGCTCCGACGCAGGCCGAAACCGTTATCGTCAAGACCGGCAAGCATCACTGCAGGACCAAGGTGGTGACGCATTGGGTTCACCACCGCAAGGTCGTCGAGAAGGTCAAGGTCTGCCACTGATCGCATTCCAAGTCCCTTGCCCGGCCAGCATATGCTGGCCGGGTTTTTGTGTCGCCTAAGGCGGTTTAGTCGACCTCTAGCGCGGGCGCTTCGCCCATCGCCAGAAGCCGCGCGGCGTCACGCGCCGGGGGCAAGCCGAACTGGCGCGCATATTCCCGGCTGAACTGGGAAGCGCTTTCGTAACCGACGGCAAACGCGACACGCGCGGCGTTGCCCGGCTGTGCGATCAGCAGATGGCGGGCTTCCAGCAGACGGACCTGCTTCTGATACTGGATCGGGCTCATGGCCGTAGCCGCCTTGAAGTGGCGATGGAACGCGGCGTTGCTCATATGGGCGAGCGCGGCTAACCCCTTGACGTCGATCGGCTCGTTGTAGTGCGCGCGTATCCACTGGGTGGCGCGGCGAATCTGCGACAGGCGTCCGTCGGCGCGCGCGAGCTGGCGCAGCTTTTCGCCCTGCGGGCCTTGCAGCAGGCGAAACGCGATCTCCCGCTCGAGCATCGGAGCGAGCACGGGAATCTCGGCCGGCCTGTCGAGTAGCCGCAGCATCCGGCGCCATGCATCGAGCAAGGCGTCATCGGCGGGATAGGTGACAAAGCCGTCGGCGCCGGCGGCCGGCCTGTGGTCGATCAGCAATGTGGCGACCACCTCGATGTCGAGAGCGAAGGCGATGGCCATGTATGGGAGGGCGGCGCTCGCCTCGATCAACTGGCTGGTGGCGGGCGTCTCGACCGCATAGACGAAGCAGCTGCCGGCGCTGTAGCGAAGCGTGCGGTCGCCGATCAGCACCGATTTCGTGCCCTGCAGCACGAACAAGGCCGTCGGCTGACAAAGCTCAGGCAGCGGCGGTGTCGGAACCTCGCTGCGGCCGATCGTGACGCGCGGCACAGCCGTCCTCGTCCGCCGTCCACGCGCATGGCGGCCGGCGATGGCGATCAATTCCTGAAGCGCTTCGTTCATCGGGTTCAGCATTGCCGATCCGCGCGGGTCGCGCAACGATGTGCAAGCGCGCACCGCGACGCGCAGGCGCGCACTTGGTGACGCGCAGGTGCGCACTTGGTGACGCGCAAGCGCGCACCTGAGAGGATTAGGCAAGAGCTTGAGAGCTTTCGGCGCGCGAAACCGACCGGCTCACGTCATTTCCAGGTCATCGAAAAGGAGACATGGACATGACGACACGGAAGAACGCGCTGGTGACCGGCGCCAACAAGGGCATCGGCTTCGAGACCGCGCGGCGACTGGCGGCGATCGGATATAAGGTCTGGCTCGGCGCCAGGGACGCCAAGCGCGGTCAGGCTGCGGCCGAGGCGCTGCGCGGCGAAGGGTTCGACGTCGAGTGGCTCGCGCTCGATGTCACCAGTGAGGAGAGCGTGACGGACGCGGCCAAGACCCTCGCGGCGCGGGCGCCCAGCCTCGATGTGCTGGTCAACAATGCCGGCGTCGCCCCCGGATATGTCGATGCGCTCGGTCCGGACGGCCGCTATGAACGGCCGCCGCGCCGGGAGAGCATCGCCGACATCAAGGCGACCTATGAGGTCAACGTCTTCGGTCCGGTTCGCGTCACCCAGGCATTCCTGCCGCTGCTGTCGGCATCGGGCGCCGCCCGCATCGTCATGCTGAGCAGCTATCTCGGCTCGATCGCGCGTGCGGCCGGCGAAAGCCAGTCACCGAACGTCATGGGCTATGGCAGCTCGAAGACGGCGCTCAATGCCATCACCGTGGCCTTCGCCAGGGAACTTGCGCCGCGCGGCATCATGGTCAATGCCGCCGCTCCCGGCTACACGGCGACCGATCTCAACGCGCACAAAGGCCACCGCACGGTGCAGCAGGCGGCGGAAATCGTCGTGCGCCTGGCAACGCTCGATGCCGGCGGGCCGACCGGCGGCTACTTCGATGAGAACGGCCCGCTGCCCTGGTGATTGCTGAATGGGCGCAATTCCGGATGGAAGAACCGGTGCCCACTCTTCCTGGAATTGCGTTAGGCGAGCTTGCTCGCCTCGCGCGCCAGGGCTTCGATCTCATCCCATTTGCCGGCCTTGATGAGATCGTCGGGCGCAACCCACGAGCCGCCGACGCAGATGACGTTGGGGAGGCTGAGATAATCGGCGGCGTTCTTGGCCGTTATGCCGCCGGTCGGGCAGAATTTCACGTCGGCGAGCGGCGAGGCGAAAGCCTTGAGCGATGCAATTCCGCCCGACTGTTCGGCCGGGAAGAATTTCAGGAAGCGCAGGCCGGCTTCACGCGCGGCCATGATCTCCCCGGGGGTGATGGCGCCGGGCAGCAGCGGCACGGGGCTGTCCTTGGCCGCGTCGAGAAGCTGGCCCGTGATGCCCGGGCTTACGATGAATTTCGAGCCGGCGCGTGCCGCCTCGTCGAACTGCTCGGCATCGAGAATGGTGCCGGCACCAACAACCGCATCCTCGACTTCGGCCGCGACGCGGCGGATCGCTTCCAGCGCATCGGCGGTGCGCAGCGTGATCTCGATCGCCCGAAGGCCGCCGCGCGACAGGGCGCGGGCGAGCGGCACGGCGTCGGCGACATTGGCGATCTTGAGCACCGGGATGACCGGCTGGCCGTTGAGGAGCGACAGGAGCTTTTCGGTCTTGCTGGTCATTGGCTTGTCTCTCCGTTGCGATCGATTTCAACCGATTAGCAGAAGGGGTATTCCAAGTCCACGAAGGCGGGCGTGTCGCGATGTCACGCGGCGCGCCTGCTTTGCCTTGAAACGGCTTTCAGCACGGTCTAGTGGCATGGGCATGACAACAGCCAAGGAAATTCAGCCGGTCCGCGTTGCCGCGCTTTACAAGTTTGCGCGGCTAGTCGGTTACCAAGCCCTGCGCGCGCCGCTTGCCGCCTTCTGCTGCGGACGCGGCATCAAGGGCACGCTGCTTTTGGCGCATGAGGGCATCAACGGCACGGTGGCCGGCAGCGAGGAAGCGATCGCCGCGCTTATCGATCACCTCCAGGCGATCGAGGCGCTTGCCGGCCTGGAAGTCAAATACAGCACCGCCGCCGACATGCCGTTCCACCGCATGAAGGTCAGGCTGAAGCGCGAGATCGTCACCATGGGCGTCGACGATCTCGATCCGGCGACCAGTGCCGGCACCTATGTCGCGCCGGCCGATTGGAACGCGCTGATCTCGGACGCCGACACGTTGGTCGTCGACACGCGCAACGCCTACGAGGTGTCGATCGGCACCTTCAAGGGCGCGGTCGATCCCGAGACCGCCAGCTTTCGCGAGTTCCCGGCCTGGGTCGAAGAGCACCGCGAGGAGCTCGAAGGCCGCAAGGTGGCGATGTTCTGCACCGGCGGCATTCGCTGCGAGAAGGCGACCGCTTACGTGAAGTCGCTGGGCTTCAGGCAAGTCTTCCATCTCAAGGGCGGCATCCTGAAATACCTCGAAGAGGTGCCGGCCGAAGAGAGCCTGTGGCAGGGCGAATGCTTCGTCTTTGACGAGCGGGTATCGGTGTCGCACGGACTGGCCGAGGGCGAAGCCGAACTCTGCCGCGCCTGCCGGCATCCGCTCACCGTCGAGGACCGGCTTTCGCCGAAATATACGGCCGGCGTCTCATGTCCGCATTGCTTCGAAGCGCGCTCGGACGAGGACCGGACGCGCTACGCCGAGCGTCATCGCCAGGTCGAACTCGCGCATGCGCGGGGCGCCAAGCGCCACATCGGAAGCTGAGCAGCGCTGGTTTCGTCAAAACATCCGCCCGTTCATTGTAATGTCAATGCGCGGGGCCTACGTCTTGCCGATCCGAAACACCGCCCGGGCGCGTTCGGCCGGGCCAATTCTGGAGGCATTGATGCTCGACCCCAAGAAGCTGCTCGACGACCTGTTCGGCTCGCAAATTCCCGGCACGGGATCGACCGTTCGCGACAAGGCGGGGCAGGCGGTGCAGATGGCGAAGGACAATCCGCTCGCCGCCGGCGGGCTGGCGGCGGTGCTGCTCGGCACCGGCCCCGGTCGGCAGGTGACGGGCGCCGCCATGAAGCTCGGCGGCCTGGCAGCCATTGGCGGCCTCGCCTACAAGGCCTACCAGAACTACAAGGCCGGCAATACACCGTCACAACAACCCGTGGCCGGCGAGCCGGAGTTGCTGCCGCCGCCCAAGGACACCGCCTTCCATCCCTCGCAAGCGCCGCAAGGCGAGGTCGAATTCACGCTGACCCTGGTGCGGGCGATGATCTCGGCGGCCAAGGCGGATGGCCATGTCGATGACGAGGAGCGGCAGAAGATCGCCGACAAGCTGAAGCTCGCCGGCATCGGTGCCGAAGCTGAAAAATTCCTGCTGGATGAGCTTGAACGCCCGCTCGATCTCGACGTCCTGATCGCCGGCGCCAAGACCGACGCGCAGAAGGTTGAGCTCTACACCGCCTCGCGCCTCACCATCGATCCCGACACCCGCACCGAGCGCGGCTATCTCGACCTGCTCGCCGGCCGCCTGGGCCTGCCGGACGCGCTGGTCGACCATGTCGAGGCGACGGTCTCGGCGGCGAAGGCGCCGGCTTGAAGCGCGCCCAATCCGCGCCGGCAAATCCCGGTTGGTAAACGCGCATGGGACGTGCTGCTGGCCGTCAATCTTTCGTTAACCCAGCAAGCGCATCATTCTAACCAGTCGGACCGGCTTATCCTCCTCCCAAGCGCGGTTCAGATGAGGGGCGGTCGCCAATGACCGCCCTTTTTGTCGGCTCTTCTTTCTTGCCGACAATAGCCGCTTGCCACGCCCTCCATCATTTGCGATGCCACGTCTTCTTCCAGCAGTGACGGGGAGCGAAGACGATGACCGCCATGACAGAGAAAACAGCCATCGTTACCGGCGCCGGCACCGGCATCGGCAAGAGCGTCGCTACCACGCTGCTCAAGGCAGGCTGGAACACCGTGTTCTGCGGCCGCCGCAAGACGCTGCTCGAGGAGGCGATCGCCGAGGCCGGGAAGACCAGCGCCAGGGCGCTTGCGGTCGCATGCGACATCAGCAAGGCCGGCGAGGTCGACGACATGTTCGAGACAGTGGTGGAGGCGTTCGGGCGCGTCGACCTGCTCTTCAACAATGCCGGGATGGGCTACAAGTCGACGCTGATCGACGAGATCCCGGTCGAGGTCTGGAACGATGTCGTCGGCGTCAACCTGACCGGCTCGTTCCTGTGCGCCCGTGCCGCCTTCGGCGTCATGCGCCGGCAAAAGCCGATGGGTGGGCGCATCATCAACAATGGTTCTGTGTCGGCCTATGCGCCGCGGCCGGGCTCAGCGCCCTATACGGCGACCAAGCACGCCATCACCGGCCTGACCAAGACCCTGGCGCTCGACGGCCGGCCCTATGACATTGCCTGCGGCCAGATCGACATCGGCAACGCGCTGACCGAGATGGCGCAGGCGATGACCGTCGGCGTGCCGCAGGCCAACGGCTCCATCGCCGCCGAAGCGGTGATGGATGTCCAGCGCGTCGCCGACGCGGTGCTTCACATGGCGAGCCTGCCGCTCGACGCCAACGTGCTGTTCATGACCGTGATGGCGACGAAGATGCCGTTCGTCGGCCGCGGGTGAGGGGCTGAAGCTCTATTTCGTCAAGAACACTTCGATCCGCTCCAGCGCTCGCAAAATGTTCTCCTCTGAATTGGCGTAGGAGAGCCTGACATAGCCTTCGCCGAGCACGCCGAAATCGGGGCCGCCGATCAGCGCGACGCCGGCATCCTCCAACAGCGCCGAGGCAAGCTTCTTGGCCTTCCAGCCGGTCTTCGACACGTTAGGGAAGGCATAGAAGGCGCCCTTCGGCGTGATGCAGGAAATGCCGGGGAGCGCGTTCAGCCCTTCGACCACGATCTTCCTGCGGTTGTCGAAGGCGCGCATCATCTTTTCGACATCGTCCTGCGGGCCGTCTATCGCGGCGATTCCGGCATACTGGCTCGGCGCGTTGACGCAGGACCAGCAATTGACCGCCAGCTTGCGCACCTTGTCATACAGGTAAGCGCCCTTTTCGCCGTTTGGCCAGATCGACCAGCCCATGCGCCAACCGGTCATCGCCCAGGTCTTGGACCAGCCGTTGAGCACGATCAGCCTGTCGCGGATTTCCGGAAAATTGAGCAGCGAGCAGTGGGTCTCGCCGTCATAGGTCATAACCTCGTAGATCTCGTCGGAGAGGATCGCGACCTCAGGGTGCTTCTCCAAGCCCTTCACGAGTTTGGCGATCTCGTTCCGCGCGGTTACGCCGCCGGTCGGATTGGCGGGCGAGTTGAGGATCAGCAGCCTGGTCTTCGGCGTGATCAGCGCCAGCGTTTCTTCCGCCGAGAAGGCAAAGCCGTTCTCCTCGCGGATCGGCACCGGGACTGGAGCAGCACCCGTGAACTCGATCATCGAGCGATAGATCGGAAAGCCGGGATCGGGATAAAGAATCTCCGCCCCCGGTTCGCCGAACATCAGGATCGCGGCGAACATGGTCGGCTTGCCGCCGGGCAGGATCATCACGCTCTCGGGCGTTACCTCGACGCCGGTGGTGGTCAGCGTGCGGCGCACGACGGCCTCGCGCGTGGCCAGCAGCCCATTTGCAGGGGTATAGCCGTGGTGGCCGTCGCGCAGAGCCTTGATCGCCGCCTCGACGATATGCTGCGGCGTCTTGAAGTCGGGCTGGCCGATGCCGAGGTTGATGATGTCGCGGCCCTGATGGGCAAGCGCCGTTGCCCGCGCGAGCACCGCAAAGGCATTTTCCTCGCCGAGACGATCGAAGGCCGCGATGGTGTGGAGCATTTTTCCCGTCCCTGTGGTTCTTCCTCTAGGCGAGCGTTTTTGTGAGCGTCCGCCAGGAAAAGTCAAACGGATTGGAGTTTTCGGTGTCGGAAAATCTGAAGAATTGGCAGCCACGCCCGCGGCCCGAACGCAAGGCGCTGGAAGGCCGCTACGTCCGGCTCGAGCCACTGAGCGCGGCGAAGCACGGCGACGGGCTCTACGAGGCGTCGTCGGTGCCGGATGCCGGAGGCCGCTTCGCCTGGCTGCCGGACTATCCGCCCGAGACCCGCGCCGCCTTCCAGCCATGGCTGGACAAAGTCGAGGCGAGCGAGGACCCGCTGTTCTTCGCCATCATCGACAAGGCAAGCGGCAAGGTCGCCGGGCGGCAGACGCTGATGCGCATCGATGCCGCCAACGGCGTCATCGAGATCGGCAACATCTATTGGGGGCCGCTGATCTCGCGCAGGCCGCAGGCGACCGAAGCGCAGTTCCTGTTCACCAAATATGCCTTCGACGAGCTCGGCTATCGCCGCTACGAGTGGAAATGCAACAACCGCAACGAGCCGTCAAAGCGCGCGGCGGAACGTTTCGGCTTCAAGTTCGAAGGCATTTTCCGCCAACATCTTGTGGTAAAGGGCGAAAACCGCGATACGGCGTGGTATTCGATCATCGACAAGGAGTGGCCGCCGCTATGCAGGGCCTATGAGGCCTGGCTCGATCCGGCGAATTTCGATGGCGAGGGCCGCCAAAAGCGGCGGCTCGAGGATTTTCGCGCCGAATTCGGCGCCTAGCAGGAGTTGCGCGATGGCGCATGATCACGGCTCATATGGGCACAGCCACGGCGCGGGTCACATGCATGGGTCGACCGACAAGAAGCGCGTTCTCATCGCGGCCTGCCTGACCGGCGGCTTCATGGTCGCTGAGGCGCTCGGCGGCCTGCTCACCGGCTCGCTGGCGCTGCTTGCGGATGCTGGCCATATGCTCGCCGATTCGATCGCGCTCGGCCTCGCCTGGTATGCCTTCCATCTCACCGGACGTCCGGCGACCGGGCGTCTCACCTACGGCTTCGCCCGCGTGAAGACGCTGGTCGCCTACACCAACGGCATCGCCATCTTCGTCATCGCGCTCTGGATCGTCTACGAGGCTTGGGGGCGGCTGATGCACCCGGGGCCGGTGCTGGGCGGGCCGATGCTGGTGGTGGCGGTCGCCGGCCTGCTCGTCAACGTCGCCTCCTTCTTCGTGCTGCATGGCGGCGACCGCGAAAGCCTCAATATGCGCGGCGCCATCCTGCATGTGCTGGGCGATCTGCTTGGCTCGGCCGCGGCAATCGCTGCGGCCCTCATCATCCTCGCCACCGGCTGGACGCCGATCGATCCGATCCTATCCGTGCTGGTGGCGCTGTTGATCCTGTCGACGGCGTGGTCGCTGATGCGCGAGGCCGCCCATGTGCTGCTCGAAGGCGTGCCGGCAAGCCTTGACCGCGACCTGATCGCCAAGGATTTGGAAGCCGCGGTCAAGGGCTTGCGCGAGGTGCATCACATGCATGTCTGGTCGCTCGACGGCACCAGCAACATGGCGACGCTGCATGCCTGCCTGAATGACGGCGTCGATCCGCATGCGGCGGTAAGCGCCATCAAGAAGCGGCTTGCCGCGAAGCACGGCATCGATCATGCAACGGTGGAGCCCGAGTTCGGCCTATGCGCCGACAGCCATGACGAGCACGATCATCACCATGATCACGACCATGCGCATGATGCGCCTCGCGATCGCCGCCACTATCACTGAGCCGGTGATGAGCTTCGGATCGAGGGACGGCGCCTGATGGATCGCGAGACGCGCAACGCGGCGATCGCCGCGGCCTGTATACTGCTCCTGTTCGGGCTCGCCGCCTATTTCCTGCCTACCATAATGCTGGCCGTCGGCAGCGTTTCGACGGTGCTTGCCGCAATCGTAGGCGCAATATTCATTGTGGCGCTGTTCGTCGTCTTCTGGCTGCGCGGACGCAGCCAGCGCAAGAGAGGTCGCTGAAATGAGAATTCTGATCACCGGCGCGGCAGGCATGGTTGGCCGAAAGCTGATCGCAAGGCTGGCCAGGGACGGTGTGCTGCGCGGGCGCAAAATAACCGCGCTCGATCTGCACGATATCGTGCCGCCGCAGGCGCCGACGCCCGCGGGAGTCGATGTCTCGATCCACACCGGCGACCTTTCCACGCCCGGCGCGACGGCTAATCTCGTCGCTTCCCGCCCGGACGTGATTTTCCATCTCGCCGGCATCGTCTCCGGCGAGGCGGAGGCCAACTTCGACCTCGGCTACCGCGTCAATCTCGACGGCACACGCGCTTTGTTCGACGCGGTGCGGCTGGCGGCCTTCGCGCCGCGCCTTGTCTTCACCTCGTCGATCGCGGTGTTCGGTGCGCCGTTCCCGGATGTCATTCCGGACGAATTCCACCCGACGCCGCTCACCTCCTACGGCACGCAGAAGCTGATCTGTGAGGCGCTGCTCGCCGACTACTCACGGCGCGGATTCTTCGACGGCATCGGCATCCGGCTGCCCACCATCTGCGTGCGGCCGGGCAAGCCGAACAAGGCGGCGTCGAGCTTCTTCTCAGGCATCATCCGCGAGCCGCTCAGCGGGCAAGAGGCGATCCTGCCGGTGCCGCGCTCGGTGCTGCACACGCATGCCAGCCCGCGTTCGGCGGTGAATTTCCTGATCCATGCGGCCGAAATCGACGGCGATAAGGTCGGGCCGCGGCGCAATCTCACCATGCCCGGTGTAGCCGTCACGGTCGGCGAGCAGATCGAAGCGCTGGAGCGCATCGCCGGTTTCGAGGTGGCGAGGCGCATCCGCGAGCAGTCCGACGAAACGATCTGGGCGATCGTCAAGGGCTGGCCGACGCGCTTCGAGGCTAGACGCGCGCGGGAGCTCGGCTTTGTCGCCGAGCGCAGCTTCGACGAGATCATCCGCGCGCATATCGAGGATGAGCTGGGCGGAAAGATCGCGTGACAGGTTTGGCCGGCGTCAGGCGCCGCCCGTCAGGCTGGCCGACAACAGCAGCAGGCCGACCAGGAAGATGAAGGCCGCGCCGCCGATCTCGACGATCGAGTGGATGCGGTTGCCGATGCGTCCGTCGCCGGCGAAATAGACAGCCCAGTTCTTGGCCGTCACCGCGATCGTCGCCAGCGCCGAGACGGTGATCGCGGTGCCGATCGACATCGCTAGCACCGAGAGCAGTCCACCAAGCCAAAGCCCGTTGAGCAGCGCGAAGCTCAGCACGATCAACGCGCCGGAGCAGGGACGGATGCCGACGGCGGCCACCGCCGACCAGGCGGTGCGCCAGTCGAAGCGGTCGCCCGAAAGCAGCGCCGGGTCCGGCGCGTGCGAGTGGCCGCAGGTCTCGCACACTTCGCCCGAACCACGGTCGTGGTGATGATGCCCAGCGTGATCGTGTGCGGCGTGATCGTGGTGGTGGTGCTCATGCGCGCCATGATCGTGGCTATGCGCGTGCGAATGCCCATGGTCGTGGTCGTGATGCGCATGCAGCGCATGCGAATGCGCTGAATGCGAATGAGCGTGGGAATGGCCGGTATGGGCTGCCGAAAGGCTGTAGGCGGGCGCCCTGCCGAGCATGCGCAGGATTGACGGACCGAGCTTGCGCCACAAAAGCCACGCACCAAACAGAGTGACCAGCACATAGCTTGAGATTTCGAGGAACCATGCCGCGTCGGTCATCGACACCGTGGTCCCGCGCAGCACGAAATAGGCAAGCATCATGACGACGACCGCGGTGAGGCCCTGCAGCAGCGCCGAGACGAAGGACAGCATGATGCCGCGCTTCAGCGCCACCTCGTTGGCCACCATGTAGGAGGAGATCACCGCCTTGCCGTGGCCGGGGCCGGCGGCGTGGAAGATGCCGTAGGCGAAGGAAAGGCCGATCAGCAGCCAGAGCTTGCTGCCGTCCTGGCGCATCGCCTTCATCGCGGCTGCCAGCGAATGGTAGAATTCCTGCTGCCGCAGATTGATCCACATCAGGATATTGGCGAACGGGCCGGAGGTGCTGGGAGCCATGCCGTCATTGGTGCCGATGCCGAGCGAGCTCTGGGCATGGGCGACGCCGGGCAGATGCGTCATGACCAGGGTGGCGGCCGCAAGGCCGAGCGCCAGGCGGATATTCGTGGGATGCCCCACGAATATCCGCCTGGATTCCCTTGCTTGTCGCAGGTTCCGATCGCAAAACCGTGGGACACTTTTGCGGAACCTGCTTGCGCGCAGCGACAATTTCATCACCAAATTATCCTTCCGGCGGACAGTTCAGTTCGAGCTTAGTGGCGAAGATCTTGCTCATGTCCGTGCCTGTCGGATCGTTGAAGAACGCTTCCGTCAGGGTCTTCTGGTTTTCCTTGATCGCTTCGTCCGGATCGGGACGGATCACCTTCTTGGTGCAATTCGCGGGCAATCCCGCGACGGTGAGGTTGGCGTCGTCGGTGAAGTCGATCGCCGTGTAGAAGGTCGGATCGTAGACGCCGATGTCGATCTTGCCGGCGAGCTTGATCGGCGTCTTCGGCTGCGACTCGAACAGAATGATCAACTGGTCGTTGTCGAAGTTCGCCATCAGATGCGGCGGAGGGACCATGGGCACATCCTTGCCGTCCTGCGTGACCAACTGGAAATAGTTGAACTCGGCCAGCGAGGAATGGACGGTGTCGGCCACTTCCTTGAGCTCTTTGTCGTCAAGTTTCAGATCGGAGTTCTTGTCGAACTCCATCATCACTGTACTCGAAAACAGATCGTCGAAGCGCCAAAGGTGGCGCAGCGCCGTCACACTTTGGTGATCCGCGCTGAGGATGACGTCGAGGCGAGCCTCGGCGAAGACGTGCGGGTGCACCTCGGCAGGCTCTACCGCGGCAAAGGTGGCCGCAAAGGCCGAAGCCAGCATGGTTGCTTGCCGTTTCAAGTGCATTCCGGGCCGCGATTCCATCGACTTTGGGATTGGGCCCCGAGAGTTATCAGAAAGGGGGCGAAATTGGGACGCGCTCGGAGACCGTGGCGCTCCTTCAGATTCGCTCGACGCGCTTTTTGGGTTCTGATCTTGCGCATGCCTTTGTGCCGAAACCGGTTCCCACCTTCGGGGGACATGCTTCATGCAGCGTCGCGCGTCCTGAACCAGTGCACCAGGAAATCGACGAAGACACGGACCTTGGCGGGCAAATAGCGGCGATGCGGATAGACCGCGAAGATGCCGCTGCCCGAGAGGATGCGGTCGTCGAGCACCGTCACCAGCTTGCCCGACGCGACGTCCGGCGCAGCGATGAAATCCGGCAGGATGGTGAAGCCCAGGCCCGACACGGCGGCTGCTCTCGCCGCCATAGGACTGTTGACCTCGATCGGGCCCGACACGGTGACGCTCACCGAATCCTCGCCGTCTCCCTTGAAGCGCCAGTTGGCCAAAGAGCGGCCGTTGGTGTCGACGATGCAGGGCATGTTGGAGAGATCCTGCGGGCGCGTCGGGGTGCCATGCTTTGCGAGCAGGTCCGGCGAAGCGCAAAGCTTGATTGAAAACGGTCCCAGGCGCCGCGCGATCAGCGACGAGTTCTCCAGCCGCGAAATGCGCACGGCGACATCGAAGCCTTCCTCGACCAGGTCGACGAAGCGGTCGTCGAGATGGATGTCGAGCACGATGTCGGGATGCTGCTTGGCAAAGTCGATCAGCGACTGGCCGATCGGCGCGTCGGCGAAGGTGCGCGCTGCCGAGAGCTTGATGCGGCCGCGCACGTCGCCGGAAGATTCGCGCACGGCATCGGCCAGGCTGTCGACCTCGCGCACGATTTCGGAGGCGCGCTGATAATAGGTGTGGCCGGCTTCGGTCAGCGAGAACTGCCGCGTGGTGCGGTTCAACAACAGCGCGCCGAGCTCGTCCTCCAGCTCGCGCACATATTTCGACAGCAGCGCCTTCGAGCGGCCGATCTTGCGCGCGGCGGCCGAGAAGCCTTCGGCCTCGACCACGTCGATGAAGGCGCGCATGCGGGTCAATGTATCCATGATCAGACCTTTCGGGCCGCGTCGAGAATCGTGCGGCCGAGCCGTATCAGGGCGACGTCGCTGCCGGAAGGGCCGAGCAGCGATAGGCCGAAGGGCGCGCCGTCGACGGAGCCGAGCGGCAAGCTGATCTGCGGGAAGCCCGACAGGCCGGCCAGGCACAGCAGATGCAGCGCCCTTTCGCGATAGGCCTGGAACTGCTCCGGCGTGCTGGTCTTCAGTGGCGCTGCGCCCGGCACGGTCGGCAGAACAAGAAAGCCGTCGTTGCCGAGCAGCTTGCCGAACTCGGAGCCGAAGGCTGCCCGTCGCGCCGTTTCGGTCTCGACTGTCTTTGTATCGATCGTGCGGCCGAAGCCGAAACGCTCGTCGACACCCGGACCAAGCCCGTGATCGCCTGCCGAAATCCAGCCGCCATGCACCTGCCAGGCCTCAAAGGCCTGCAGCCGGCGAAAGCACCAGTAGAGATCATCCGGGGAGGAGGCGAAGGCGTGTTCGGTTTCAGTAGGCTCGCCGACGACGGCTGCTGCCTGTGCCTTCATCCGCGCATATTCGGCGGCTTCCGTCGGTCCGGAGACAAAGGCATCGAGCCAGCGGATCGACAGCGGGCGGTTCAGCGGATGCTGGTGTGGATCGCGCCCGAGCAGAAGCTTGCCGACCATTTCGTAAGTTTCTATGTCGCCGGCGAACCAGCCGAAGGTGTCGAAGCTCGGCGCGAGCTTCATGGCGCCCTCGAGCGATATCCGGCCGTGACTGGTGCGCAGCCCGATCAACCCGCAGAAGCTCGCCGGCGCGCGGATCGAGCCGCCGGTATCGGAGCCGACGGCGATGTCGGCAAGGCCGCCGGCGACCGCCGCCGCCGAACCTGACGAGGAGCCGCCGGTCACGCGATCCGGAGCGGCTGCGTTCACCGGAAACGCGAAATGCGAATTCTGGCCGAACAACGAGAAGGCGAGCTCGTCGGTTTGTGTCTTGCCGACGAATCGCGCGCCGGCGTCGAGAATCAACTGCACGGCCTCGGCCGTCCGCGAGGAGGCGTGAGCCTGCTCGAACTTGCGCGGGTTGCCGCAGCCGGTGCGGTAGCCGGCGACGTCATAGATGTCCTTAACCGCCAGGTGCAGGCCAGCTAGCGGGCCAAATTCCGCGTTGGCCACGGGCATTTGACGCAGATCGAGGAAGGCGTTGAGAGGGCCGTGAGTGCCTGGCATTGTTCGATTTCCGGATACGGTCCACAAACATTGTTCGATGCCGGAATTTTTACAACCGGCGCTTACGATTTTTATTGATTGTAAAACCCTTCGCTCTTATATCGCGCTTGCCCAAAGTCGCACGTGCCTGTGGGTGTCCGCCGATCCTCGAATGGTGAGGGCAATCGGTAAGGTAACTGGAGCCAACCCCTCCAGTCGGTCAGTGGCCAACCACAAGACCGAGGACACCTTGAAGCAACGACGGTGCGGGCCTTTCTGGTGTCTGCCGGTCGTCCAAAGACCGGGGTTACTGAAGAGGCACACCTTCATTGCCGGCAGTGCGGACGGGTCCTCCCATCCAAGCCAAGGCAGACAAAGCGAACCGAGGCCGGGCAAGGCCAGGTTCACCGCCGCGAGACGGCGTTCCGTGGTTCCGGGGTCTCCACCGGCTGGTTCCATGGATTTTCCGTCCCGCCTTTGTCCACCGCGAGTTCGCGAGGCTGAGCGCCCGCGTCCCGCAGCCTTTGTGCGCGCCGAAAGGCGCAGATGGAGAGACCTCGATGGCCACCCAGCGCATTCTTGACTTTCTCGCCACCCGACGTCCGAATGGCCCCTGCCTCGTCGTCGACCTCGATGTCGTGCGCGACAATTTCCGCGCCTTCGAGAAGGCGTTGCCCGATTCCAAGATCTACTATGCGGTGAAAGCAAACCCGGCGCCGGAGATCCTGCGCCTGCTTGCTGCGATGGGCTCGTCCTTCGACACCGCATCGGTTGCCGAGGTCGAGATGGCGATGGATGCCGGCGCGCCGGCGGATCGCATTTCCTTCGGCAACACCATCAAGAAGGAGCGCGACATTGCGCGCGCCTACCAGCTCGGCATCCGCCTCTACGCGGTGGATTGCGTCGAGGAGGTCGAGAAGATCGCCCGCGCCGCCCCGGGCTCGCGCGTGTTCTGCCGCGTGCTGACCGACGGCGAGGGTGCCGAATGGCCGCTGTCGCGCAAGTTCGGCTGCGTGCCGGCGATGGCCGTCGACGTGCTGCGTCATGCCAAGAGCCTCGGCCTCGACGCCTATGGCGTGTCGTTCCATGTCGGCTCGCAGCAGACCGATCTCTCGGCCTGGGACCGTGCGCTGGGCGACGCCAAGAAGGTGTTCGCCACGCTCGCCGAGGAAGGCATCGTCTTGAAGATGGTCAACATGGGCGGCGGTTTCCCGACCCGTTACCTGAAGGACGTGCCGGCGGCGCAGGCCTATGGCCAGGCGATCTTCTCGGCGCTGCGCAGGCATTTCGGCAACGCGCTGCCCGAAACGATCATCGAGCCGGGCCGCGGCATGGTCGGCAATGCCGGCGTCATCAAGTCGGAAGTCGTGCTGATCTCGAAGAAGGCCGACAATGACAATGTGCGCTGGGTGTTCCTCGACATCGGCAAGTTCGGCGGTCTCGCCGAGACCATGGACGAGGCGATCCGCTATCCGATCGTGACGCCGCGCGACGGCTCGGAGACCGCGCCCTGCGTCCTCGCCGGCCCGACCTGCGATTCGGCCGATGTGCTCTACGAGAAGGCGCCTTATCCCCTGCCTCTGTCGCTCACCATCGGCGATGAGGTGCTGATCGAAGGTACCGGCGCCTATACGACCACCTATTCGTCGGTCGCCTTCAACGGCTTCGAGCCGCTCCGATCCTACGTGATCTGAAGGCGCCAGCCTTCAGATCAACCGGCGTGGGCGAGATCGCCCGCCCGGGCTCGCTTGTGGAACAGATCTCCGCTCGTGAAGGATCGCGGAAATGGACTTTGCAGATTTCATCATTGAGGGCGCCGCGCGCCGGGTCTCCCCCTCCAGGGGGGAGATTGCGCCGGCCTTCGTCATCGTTGCCGAAGGCGTCGGCGATATGCAGGCGCGCGAAGCGCTGCTCGACCGCGCAATGGGGCCGAAACGCCGGAAGAAGTCGTCCGAGAAACTGCGGCGTGGCCGCCGGCCGTCGGAAGGCCTGGCCTTTGTCGCGCTCGGCGCGTCGGGCGCGGTCGTCGGCACGGTTCGGCTGTGGGACGTGACGCTGGGCGAGGGCGGTCCGGCAGCGCTCCTGCTCGGACCGCTGGCAGTGGAGCCAGGCCTCAAGAGCGGCGGCATCGGCTCGGCGCTGATGTGGCACGCGATCGGCGAGGCCGCGCGGCTCGGCCACGGCGCGATCCTGCTGGTCGGCGATGCGCCCTATTACGGGCGGTTCGGTTTTTCGGCCGACCGCACCGGCTCGCTCGCCATGCCTGGGCCCTATGAGCGGCACCGCCTGCTGGCGCTCGAACTGAAGGACGGCTCGCTCGACGGGGCCGCGGGCACGATCAAGGCCGCCGGCCGCAAGGTCAAGGCCTTGGACTTCGTGGCCTGAACGCGGCGGAGAGGGCGCAGTCGCGGCGTCGCGCGTTTCAAAGAAGCGCGGCGCCGCATCGCGTGGTAATTGCCTCTCGACGCCAATCAGCCGAGCAACTGGCTGAGCGCCATGGCGACCGTCATGTCGCCCTCGACCTTCAGCTTGCCGGCCATGAAGGCCATGGTCGGGTTGAGGTCGCCGGCGATCAGCGAATCGAGATCGTCGAGCGACAGCTTGATCGTGCAGTCGGTCGGGGCATCGGCGGTCGAGACGGTCGCGCCGTCGATAACGATAACACCGTCGCTGCCGGTGTCGAACTTGACAGAATGCTCGAAGCCGGCGCTTGCCACGCGCGACCTGATCTGGTCGGCAATCTCCTGAACGCCCATGGCGGTTCTCCTCGTTTGGTTGCGTTTGACGCGCACCGGCCTTGGCCGCTGGGCGAGGCGCCGTGTCGCGCAGCAGCGCGGCGACAGCCACCGGCGCATATAGCTTCGGGTTGACGTTTACGTCAACGCGGCGGCCATGCGGCATGTCGCATCACCAGACGAGCATGTGAACCCGTAGCGCGCCAAGTCGATCCAGAGCCGATCAATGCTCCGGCTGGAATGGCTTGGTCATCGCGTGCGCGGTCTCGCCGGCAGTCTTGCGGCGGCGGATGGCGTTGTCGCGGATTTCGTCCTTGGACAGGAAGTTGACCTGGTCGATCAGCACGTCGTGCACCAGCTCGACGCCGACGCGGGCGTTGACGGTATCGCGGATCGCCTTGCGGAAAGCATCGAGATCGATCGTCTCTTTCTTGGTGAAATCGATCTGCGGATTGGAATAGAGGTAGGAATAGACCTGATCGGTGATGATCGCCGGCGCCGGGATCGACAGTTTCTTTATCTGATCCGGTTCCACCGTGTACACGAGCTTGGTCAGGAAGTAGCCGTCGATCTTGGCATCGCGGATGAGCGGCACCGAAATGATGTCGGTCTTGACGTAGTCGAGACCGCCCAGCATCGGCTTCGGAGGCTCACCGACGCCGCGCTCGCCAGCCGCCTGGAAGGAATAAAACACCGCGCCGAGCGTTACGGCGCAGATCCAAAGCGCTGCGGCGAGGAACTTGATCACCGGATCCTACCTTGCTCCGTAGTCATCTCAGTCAAGCCCGGGCGTATCCGAATTCGCCTGCCGAGTAGGTGCCGTCGGCATCGGCGCGCTGGATGGCGTTCTTCAACAGCGTGGCGACCTCGTTGACGGCAGTGAGATGAGCAAGGATAGCCGCCTCGTTCTTTGCCAGCTTCTGGCGCAGCCGCGCCAGTCCCTCGCGATGCTGCTCAAGGAACTCGATCTCATTGGCGCCCTTGAGCGCGCGGGTCAGTTCGTAGAGATAGCGGCTTTTGCGGGCATTCGAGGCCTTGAGGTCGTAGCTGGTGCCGCTGCGGATACCCGCCGTCTCCTCATCTACCGCCTCCTCGATGCGGCCAATGATGGCGGCGAGGTTGCCGGGCCGTGCAGATGCGATCGGTGCTTCCGCGGCGGTGGTCCGTGCAGGCAGGTTGGAAATGTCCGTTCGGTCGGCCATGTAGGTCCCTAGATCTTGATGTCCGTTTTTATGGTTGTGTCGTCACCGGTCATCGACCGGGCGGCCTTACGTTCGAGCTCGTCGACCAGGGAAGTCGAAAGCCTGGTCTGCTGGTCGATCTCGGCCTTCTCCGGTCCGCCCCCAACGGGCCCGACCGGCACCTTGTGTTTGCCGTCCAGATAATGGTCCGCAAGCATCGATCTCGCGATGCCGATGCCACCATGCGCGGCCATGACATCGGCTACCTTTTCGGCAAGCTGCGATTTCCACATGTCGCCGGCCAGACCCTTGCCGTAAACGCCTTCGGTGTCCTTGGGCATCATGTTCTGGATGAAAGTGGTCAGCACCATCGCCTCGAAGCGTTGGAACTTTTTAGCTGGATTTGCCGCCTCGGCCTTGTCGGCAGCGGCGCGCGAGAGCACCGAGCCGGCATCGACCGAGGCAGTCTGGTCGATCGAGAAGGTCCCCCCGGCGGCGCCGGCCCGCCTCGCGAGTGCTGCGCGCGCGGCCTCGACATCGGCCGGCTCCGCCGCGCGGGCGACGTCCATCACGATGTCGCTGGGAGGTGAAATCGCCAAGAAAGCACTGCCTTTTGCCGGGTTTTGTCCGTTGCACAATGACGCAACAAGCTTGTGGCAGGCTTGCGGGGACAGTGAGGTGAAGGTGCAGTCCGCTCCCAAGCGGCGGGCGCGCCCGCCGCCTGGGAGTCACGTCGTCGACTTTGATGGCCGACTTTGCCGTCAATGGCCCCAGATCCCCTGGCCATAGCCCGCAGCGGGCACGTGGTATTTGCATCGAAAGCAGATCGGAGCCGGGTGAGCGCAGCTGAAGCCAAGCCCTCGGCGGTTCGGTCCGCGCGCTCCTCCTCAGGAGGTACGCGATCGGTTCCGTAGCTTCGCGCAAGCTCAAATCCTATTTTAGTAGGTATTAATATGTTAACGGCGTTGCCCTGCCGCCGGCGCAATTCGGGGTTTGAAAACGACTGATTAACCCCGCCCCCTCATGCTCGTGACCACGCATTGGAGACGTTGATCGTGAAGAGCCATGTTGCGCTGATCGCATTTCTGCTGTCGGTTGCCAGCCCATTTGCCGCTCAGGCCGGAACGGCAATGCAAACCAAAGGCAAGGCGTTCGCACCGCCTGCCTTCTATTCGTTCTGCAGCCGCCAACCCAGCCTCTGCAGCACGGCCGGCGGAACAAAGGTCGTCGCCCTGCGGCCTCAGCTCAGCGCGCAATTGAACGAGGTCAACCGTTCGGTCAATTCACGCATTGCCGAGCTCAGCGATCGAGCCGTCGTCGGCAAGGCCGACGATTGGCGCGTGCCGACCGTGTCCGGCGATTGCGAGGATATCGCGATCCTGAAGAAACTTGAACTGATGAAGCGCGGTTGGCCGGCATCGGCGCTGCTGTTGACCGTGGCAAGCCATCACGGCGAGGGACACACTGTGCTGACGGTGCGCACCAACGAGGGCGACCTGGTGCTCGACAACCTCACCAGCGCGGTCCGTGATTGGTCCAACACTCCCTACAACTATTTCGCCCGGCAGGCGCAGGGGAATGGCAGGCGCTGGGAGCGGATCGGAGCCGCCAAGTCGATCGGCACGACGGCGACCGGCACCTGACAGCCTTCGCCGCGCGGCGGATCCACCGCTCTATCTCCTTGTTTGACGCAAGTGCGGACGGAAGGCTACGGCAAAGTCGCCAAGCCCAACCGTTTCACGCTTGTCCTGCATTGCCCTAGTCATGTCCCCGCTTTTGGGCAATGATGTCCAGCCGCTCGCGGTCGGAGCGTTCGCGCTCGTCGCGGCGGCGAACGTCCTCGTAAGCGCGCTCGACCATGTTGGTGCGCGCGGTCGCGGCGGCGATCAGCGCCGCTTCCTCCCGGGCGTTCTCAAGATTCTGTTTTTGTCGGCCGAGCGCGTTCGCGATGCGGCGATGATAAAGCTCCGGGAACAGGCCGGCCAGCGAGCTGCCGGCATCGAAATGCCCGATGAGGTCCTTCGCTTCCGATTCGGCGGTCGCGGCCGCGGAGAGGAAGCCGGCGTGACGGGTTTCGTGCAGCGCCTTCAATTGCTCCTGCACCTTGACCAGCTTCTTCAGTCTGTCCTTGCGCGAGGTCATCGGGCTACCTCGCAAGCGTCAGGTCGACAAAGCCGTCGACGAACAACGACAGCAAGGTGCCGATGGCAAAGTAGAAGATGATCAGCCCGCCGGCGATGACGAAGGGCAACGAGATGAAATAGACCGGTATCTGCGGCGTCAGTTTGTTGACGAAGCCGATCGTCAAATTGACCAGAATGGCGTAGGCCACGAAGGGACTGCCGAGCCGGATGACCAGGAAGAAGGCGTCCGACACCGTGTCGGTGACGTCGACGAGCGCCGCCTGCGGGTTGAAGAACACGTTGACCGGAGCAACCGTGTAGGAGGCGACCAGCGCGCGCACGATCTCGTGGTCGAAGTCGAAGACGAAAAGCAGGAGCAGCGCCGAGAACGAGATGATGGCGGCGAGCGCCGCCTGCGGCTCCGGCTCCTCGATCGCCGGGCCGCCTGAGCCGCCATAGCCGATCATCATGGCGATGGCCGAGCCCATGAAACGCAGCGCTTCCATATAGAGCCTGGTCATGGCGCCGATCAGCCCGCCGACCAGAAGCTCGGAAACGATCATCGGCGCCAGCACCTGCGGACGCGGGTCGACATAGGGATAGATGCGGTCCCAGAGGAAGGCGAGCAGGCCGCCGGTGGCGGCGATCGACACGAACAGCCGGACCTGGAGAGGCACGCGGGCGCTCGACAGGCCGGGCATCAGCATGAAACAGGCGCCGATGCGGCAGAAGGCGAGGAAGGCGGCGATGACGACGCCTTGCGAGAGCGCGTTCACGAGATCGTTCCGAGCACCTTGATCTCGACGCCCTTGGCGATCTCGACGTGGCTGAGCACCGGCAGCGTGGTGAAGAGCCGCTCGATGATCATGCGCACATAAGGCCGCGCGTCCGGCGCGGTGACCAGCACGAAGCGTTCGCCGGCTTCGAGATGCTTGCGGATCGCCTTGGTGGCGTCCTGGCCGAATTCCTCGAGCTGGCGCGGATCGATGTCGAACTCGCGCACCTCGCCCTTGGCGTCGCGCTTGAGGCTCTGGTGGAAAGCGAGGTCCCAGCGGTTGCCGAGGCGCAGCACCTTGAGCATGCCGCCCTCGGAGAGATCGCCGCAGATCTGCTGCGCCATGCGGATGCGGACATGCTCGACGATCTGCTCGGTGCGGCGCACATGCGGCGCGATCTCGGCGATGGCCTCGATAATCAGGTGCAGGTTGCGGATCGAGACGCGCTCGGCAAGCAGCAGCTTCAGCACGGCCTGCAGGCCGGGATAGGAGATGTGCGAGGTGCAGATCTCGTCGGCGAGCTTGCGGTACTCGGGATCGAGGCGCTCGAGCAGCGCTTTCATGTCCTTGTAGGACAGAAGCTGCGGCAGGTTGTTGCGGATGACCTCGGAGAGGTGGGTGAGCAGCACCGACATGTTGTCGGCAAAGGTGTAGTTCTCGCGCTTGAGATCTTCGGCGAAGGTTTCCAGCACGGAATAGGCGCGCATGCCGAATGCGGGCTCGCGGATCTCCTCACCGGGGATATCGGGCACGCCGCGGGTGCCGAGCAGCACCATGATTTCGCCGACGCGCATCTGGTATTCGGCAACGACGGTGCCGTGGACCTTGATTTGATAGCTCTTCGGCGGGATGGCGAAGTCGTCGGCGACGCGTACCTCCGGCACCACGAACCCATATTGCTGGGCGAATTTCTTGCGCATCTTCGACATGCGGAACACCAGTTCCTGATGCGCGACCAGCAGCCTGGTCGAGAGCTGCTTGCCGATCAGCAGCTCGATCTCGGCGGTGGCAAGCGAGGCCTTGACCGAATTCTTCTCCTCCTCGGCCTTGTCGGCCTTCTCCTTGTTCTTCTGCGCTTCGGCCGCGGCCAGCGCGCGGTTGTGGCGCAGCGGGATGACGTAGCCGAGGCCGGCCATGGCGCCGGCAAGGGAGAAGAACGGGAATAGCGGCAGACCGGGCATAAGGCCGAGGATGACGAGCAGCGAGGCCGCGACGTAGAGCGCGCGGGGATGCGCGCCGAGCTGGCCGAACACAGCCTGGTTGGCGGAGCCCCGCGTGCCGCCCTTGGAGACGAGCATGCCGGCGGCGAGCGAGACGATGAGCGCCGGAATCTGGGTGACGAGGCCGTCGCCTACCGACAGCTTGATGAAGACGTCGGCAGCTTGGCCGAGGCCCATGCCGTGGCGCAGATAGCCGATGGCGATGCCGCCGACGATGTTGATGGCGGTGATGATGAGGCCGGCGATCGCGTCGCCGCGCACGAATTTCGAGGCGCCGTCCATCGAGCCGAAGAAGGAGGATTCCTCTTCTAACTCGCGGCGGCGAAGCTGCGCGGTCTTCTCGTCGATCATTCCGGCGGAAAGGTCGGCGTCGATCGACATCTGCTTGCCGGGGATGGCGTCGAGGGTGAAGCGCGCACCGACTTCGGCGATGCGGGTGGCGCCCTTGGTGATGACGATGAAGTTCACCACGATCAGGATCATGAAGACAATGAGGCCGATGACGAAGTCGCTCGACATCACCAGCTTCGAGAAGCCCGAGATGACGTAACCGGCGGCATGCGTGCCCTCATTGCCGCGCGACAGGATCATGCGCGTGGTGGCGATGTTGAGCGAGAGCCTGAGCATCGTGGCGATGAGCAGCACTGTCGGGAAGGAGGAGAAATCCAGCGGCCGCTGGATCCATAGCGCCACCATCAGGATCAGCACAGAGAGCGCGATCGAGAACGCAAGGCCGATATCGATGAGAAAGGCCGGGATCGGCAGGAACAGCACCGCCAGGATGACGACGATGCCGAGCGCGAAGAAAACGTCGCGGCCGTTCTTGGCCGCCAAGCCGGACGGGATTGTTTCGCTGATCGCCATATCGTCCTCGAATCCAGATTTGCCCAGCGCAAAGGCAGGCCCCTGACCGTAACCGGTCAAGCTTGCGCGAAGGTGGGAGAGGGACTACGGGACTTCAGCCGGCTGGCGAAAGGAAAAGGCGCATGATCCTCATCATCGGCACGATTCGACTGCCAGCCGACAAGCTCGAGCAGGCAAAGCCAGCGATGGAACGCATGATTTCAGCGAGTCGCGCCGAAGCCGGCTGCCTCGAATATTCCTATGCGCAGGATGTTCTCGATCCCGGCCTGATCCATGTTTCGGAAGCCTGGCGGGATCGCGCGGCGCTCGACGCGCATTTCAAGTCAACGCATATAGCCGAATGGCGCGCGAACTGGGCGGAGCTCGGCATCGGGGATCGGAAGCTGACGCTCTATGAAGCGGGCGAGGGTATTGCAACCTAGCCGACCGCGTCCGCCGTCGCGACGGCGACGAGCCAACGCCGGACGGCGCGCTCTTCGTTGGCCGAAAGTCCGGCGGTCAGCTCGCGTTCAAGCCGCTGCACCCGCTGGCGACATTTCTTCAGCAAGGCGCGGCCGCTGTCGCTGAGGTCGAGGTGCTGGATGCGCCCATGCACCGCATGCGGCTTGCGGACCAGGGAACCGGCCCTTTCCAGATTGCCGACGATCACGCTCACCGTCTGCGGCGTCAGCACCGCGAGCCGGGCGAGGTCGGCATTGGAGATGCCTGGATAGGCCGACAGCATGGTCAGCGTCGCGAATTGCGGCTGCGTCACGCCGAACTCATCCAGCGCCCGCTCCACCCGCAGCCTGTAAGCGCCGGCGGCCTGTCGCAGCAGGTAGCCGAGGTAGCCTTCCTCGCCGCGCTTGCCTTTGCCGGGGGCCGGAATTTCCGGTTTCTGCTTGCGCATGATGTAAGAGCTCTTATATGTTGTTCGAACTCTGATATTATCGCAAGGTGGAATGGAAGACGATGGGCCATCGTATCTTTCTTGCCGGTGGTTCCGGCGCGATCGGCCGCCGCCTGATCCCGCAACTGGTCGGTGCCGGCCATCGGGTAGCAGCGACAACGCGTCGGGCCGAGAAGGCCGAGGAGCTCCGCGCGATCGGCGCCAGCCCGGTGGTGATCGATGTATTCGATGCCGGCCGCCTGCTTGCGGCGGTCGCCGCGGTGAAACCAGAGGTCGTGATCCATCAGCTTACCGACCTGCCGGCCGGACTCGATCCCAACAAGATGGGCGAGGCGATCATCGGAAACGCGCTCGTCCGCGGCGAGGGGACCCACAATTTGGTCGAGGCCGCGAAATCGGCCGGCGTCTACCGCCTGATCGCGCAAAGCATCGCCTGGGCCTATGCGCCCGGACCCGAGCCGCACGCCGAAACCGATCCGCTCGACAGCGGCGCCGAAGGCGGCCGCGGCATCAGCGTCGGCGGCGTGATCGCGCTCGAACGGCAGGTTCTCGAAGGCTCGAGCATGACAGGCATCGTGCTGCGCTATGGGCATCTCTATGGCCCCGGCACCGGAGCTGAGATCGCGGCCGATCCGGCCGTGCATGTCGATGCCGCCGCTTATGCGGCGCTGCTTGCCCTCGAGCGCGGCGCGCCAGGCGCCTTCAACATCGCCGAGCCTAACAGCCATGTCGCGACCGACAAGGCCGGCAGCGAACTCGGCTGGCGGCCCGACTTCCGCCTGGCCGTGTGAGGCAGACGAAGGAACGATTGCGGGCGGCTGACCATCTTCGATCAGTGACATTTTCCCATTCTCGCAGCGAGGGTAGCCGGCCCAACCGTCGCTAATCGAACGCAACGCCAAAATGGCGCCACAAGCGGTCGCCATTGCGGTTGCCACTCCATGCCGTCGCGCGTATCAGGCGCGGCAGCATCCATCCTCCGCATACCGGCGAGCCGCTCCGTTGCCTGCCAGAAACGAACCGCAAGTCTACGCCCGCCGGCTTCGGGCGGTGCTGATCAATTCCATCCCCGTGCTCGAGGCGCGCGGCATCGTCATCGTGCTGATGGCGGGGATGGTCGGCATGATCGCGGGCGCCCTGGTCACCGGCATGAGCGCGCTGGTGCAGGCCATGCACTTCCTGCTCTTTGACGTGCAGCCGGGCGGGCGGCTTTCGGCGATGTTTTCGCTGGCCAGTCCGGCGCAGGCGATGTTTCCGGCGATCGGGGGACTGCTGCTCGGCCTTTCGGTGATCTGGCTGAGAAGGCGGAAGTTCAGAACGCCTGTCGACCCGATCGAAGCCAACGCGCTCTACGGTGGGCGCATGTCGCTCACCGATACGTTCATTATCGTCGGCCAGACCATGATCTCCACCGGCTTCGGCGCCTCGGTCGGTCTGGAAGCCGGCTATACGCAGGTTGGTTCCGGCATCGCCTCGCGGCTGGCGCGCGCCTTCCGGCTGCGCCGCAATGACGTGCGCATCCTGGTCGGCTGCGGCGCCGCCGGCGCGATCGCTGCCGCTTTCGACGCGCCGTTGACAGGTGCCTTCTACGGCTTCGAATTGGTCATCGGCATCTACTCGGTGGCCAATGTGGCGCCGGTCATGACGGCGGCGATCGCTGCCTCGCTGACGGCTGAGATGTTCGGCGGTGTGCCGTTTCCGCTGGAACTTTCCGGCCTGCCGACGCTGACCGCCAGCCAGTATGTGCCGTTCCTGCTGCTGGGACTGCTCGGCGGGTCGGCGTCCATCGCAATCATGCATCTGGTAAGCCTTATCGAGCGCGTCTTTGTGCGGCTGGCGATCGACGCTTCCGTCAGACCTTTCATCGGCGGCATCGTTGTCGGGCTGCTCGGGCTGGTCACGCCGCAGGTGCTGTCCAGCGGACACGGCGCACTCCACCGCGAGTTCGCCATGAACTACGCGCTTCCCGTGGTGGCCGGCGTTTTCGTGCTGAAGCTTGCTGCCTCGGCAATCTCGCTCGGCTCCGGTTTCCGCGGCGGTCTGTTCTTCGCCTCGCTGTTCCTGGGGGCGCTCCTCGGCAAGGTCTTTGCCGGCGTCATGGCGATGGCCGCGCCCTCAACCGCGCTCGATCCGGCGGTCGCCGCCGTCGTCGGCATGACCTCGCTTGCCGTCGGTGTGGTCGGCGGTCCACTGACCATGACTTTTCTCGCGCTGGAATCGACGCGGGACCTGACGCTCACCGGCGTGGTGCTGGCAGCGTCGATCATGTCGGCCATCCTGGTCCGCGAGACCTTCGGCTACTCCTTCTCGACCTGGCGCTTCCATCTGCGCGGCGAGACGATCCGCAGCGCCCACGATGTCGGCTGGATGCGCAGCCTCAATGTCGGGTCGATGATGCGCAAGGACGTCCGCACCATCGACGCCTCGACCACCTTGGCCGAGTTCCGCAAGGCGATCCCGCTCGGCTCGGCGCAGCGCGTCATCGCCGTCGAAGGGGACCGGCATTACGCCGGCGTGCTGCTCGTGGCCGAACTGCACAGCGACCTCTCGGACGGCGAGACTCCGGTGCAGACGCTCGCGCAGTTCAAGGATGCGGTTCTGGTGCCGTCGATGAACGTCCAGTCGGCCGCCGAGACCTTTCAGCGTGCAGGCGCTGAAGAGCTGGCGGTCGTTGAGGATTTCGACGACCGCATAGTGCTTGGCCTGCTCACTGAAAGCCATCTGATGCGGCGTTACGCCGAGGAGCTGGACAAGGCGCGGCGGGATCTTTCCGGCGAGGCCTGAGCCCTGATTTAATCGGCGGTCTTCCGGTCCTGCTTGGCGACTTTCCGCAGCATGGGTGGGCCTAAGCGAAGAGACTCGGCCCGAACTTTTCCATCTATTTTGGCGCCACCCTGCCTTGCGACGAGATAGTTGGTCATCAACCTTGCCTCGACAGGCTCCGACATAAAGAACCCTTGTGCGCCGTGACAGTGTTCGTGGATCAGGAAGTCGAGTTGAGCTTCGTTCTCCACCCCTTCCGCGACGACGGTCAGACTTAGCGAATTGGCCAGCGCGATGATGCCTCGGACCACGTTCTGTTTCTTCGTGGAGGAAGCCAGATCGCTGAGGAACGAGCGATCGATTTTCAATTGGTTCAGGTCGAAATCGGCAAGGTATCCGAAGCTCGCATAACCTGACCCAAAATCGTCGAGTGCCAGGCTCACTCCGAGGCTTCTAATCTTGCCGATACTCTCCAGGGCATTGCGGCTGTTCTGGATGAATATCCCTTCAGTGATCTCCAACTGCAGACGCGATGGCAGCAACCCCGTTTGCCGCAGCGTCTCGGTGAGATGCGTCAGATAGGCATCGGTCTGGAGGCTTCTTCCGGAGACGTTGACCGAGCAGATGAACTCCTCGGTGGAAATAGGCATCCATCGGGCGGCTTGCTCGCAAGCCTTGCCCAGAACCATCTTGTCGAGTTCCAGTATCAGCTCACTTCGTTCCGCGATCGGAATGAACGATGCCGGCGCACGAACCGCTCCCGAGACCGGGTCGTGCCAGCGGATCAGCGCCTCGGCCCCGATCATGCGGCCGGTCGCCAGCTCGAACTGGGATTGCCAGACCAGGAAGAACTCGTCGCAATTGAGGGCCCGCTTGATGGCCGCTTCTTCACCGAGCTGCATGTCGATCTGACTGAGGATCGCGGGCGAAAATGTCACGAAACCGGACCGCCCTTCAGCCTTCGCCGTATAGAGAGCATTATCGGCATTGTGCAGCAACGTGGAAATGTCGGAACCGTGCTGAGGGAAACATGCCATGCCGATGCTGGCGCCAATGCGCACCTGATGGCCCGCCAACTCTGCGAACCTGTTCAGCCGTTCGCGCAGACGTTGCCCCAAATCGTCATGATCGTTGCGATCGGCAATAGCCATGATGGCGAATTCGTCTCCGCCCAATCGCACGGCGGCAACGTCGCCGGGCCGCTCCACCGACTGAAGGACCTCCGCAACCGCCTTCAGCAGCAGATCTCCGACGTGATGGCCGAAGGTGTCGTTCACGCTCTTGAAATGGTCGAGATCGATCAGGAGCAGCTGAAGCTGCTTGCCGGTCTCCCTCGCCCGGTCCAGCATGGCGTCCCTGTTGGCTGCCATCCAGGCACGATTCTTCAGTCCGGTGGTCGCGTCGCGCCAGGCGAGAAATTCCAGCTTCTTTATCGTTTCCCGGCGCCCGATGAACAGAACCGCCGTCCCGATTGCCAGCAGCGACAGGATCGTCAGAGCAAAGGCTATCTGATAGTTGAACCGATTCAGGCTAACTTCCGACGCATAGAGATCGGCGTTAACGTCCTCGCCGTATTTGTAGTACTCGTCGTTCATCCGGCCGACGATCTGCTCGAGTTCCAGACCCAGTTCCTTCAAGCGCTCCCGATCGAACGGGAGCCCCGCCGCGATTACGGCGTCGAGCCGCGCTACCGCGTCGTTCACGCGCGGCACGATGCCTGCATAAGCGGGAATTGCGCTGATCGTTGCGCTGCCGTCGATCCGCTTGAAGCGGATGTAAACCAGGTCGTTTGCAGCGGACAGATGATCAAGGCTCGCCTGAGAGTTGGGCGCGACCTCGGCGAGCGAGATCATATCCCTCAGGTGGGTCACGTCGCGTATGGCGATATGGAATTCGCGGATGGCGAAGAACCCGAACCGGGGCAGCGAAGACTCGATCCTGCTGATACTGACAAACAGCATGACGATGAGAATGGCGGAACCGATCGCCGCCAGCCCTATGGCACTGCCGTAGGTAAGCGGAATTCGCCAGCCTCTCAGTCGAGATCCCACCATGGAGGCCTACCAGCCGATCAGTTGTCGGACTCGATCGTCTTGATCAGCCAAATCCATCGTGGTTTGCGGATCGGCGTGTCGAAGGCGGGGTAGTCCTTGAGAGGATAGACCAAGCGGGTCGGACCTTGTGTTCGTCGAGTGAGCAACTCCCCGTCCTGGCGCGTCGCGAGAAGCAGAGGGCCTTCCGTCCAATCTTCGTGCGGAATGACCTGCACGTAATCGTCCGCGGCCCTTAGAGTGACGGAATCCCTATCTGCCAATCCCACGGACCTGAGCACGTCTCGGAACAGCACGCCTTCAAACGTCAGTTGCCCTTGCTCGAAAGGACTTGTGGTGATGACCTTGTGGAGGCCGAGCTTTTCCAGCTGCCGCAGTGTGACCGGGATCTGCTTGCCGTCCTTCTGAACGGTGAAAGCTACGGAGTCCGGCGGCTCCGGATAGCTGGCCGGTTCCAACGCCCGTGCTGTCAGGGTGCCGATCCCCAGAACAGCCAGCATCAGCAGGCTGCGCACAAGCATCAACGGTCCTTTTCTTAGCAAGGATGACATATCGCAATCCCTTCCCGCTCAGCAGACCGACAATGGTCCTTGCTGTACGACATCTTGCCGGCCGACATTCGATACTGCCGTTGAATGCTTAATTTTTTGGTTGGCTCCGTTTCCAGTCATGGAACCGCGGAAATGGCATCAGCCTATTGCCAGCTGTACAGTGGTACTGTACAAGGTGTTAAGTGGAGGAAAACGGGATGCCCGAGGCTTCGGAGGACGGCAAGGCTCCGGCGGCGAACGGTGCCGGCTCGGCGGCAGCTCATGCGCAGCAGGTGCTGGGCATGCGGCTCAAGGCCCTGCGCCTCGCTCGCCGCCTGTCATTGCGCGACCTCGCGGAAGCGACCGGGACCAGCGCCAGCTTCATCAGCCAGCTTGAACGCGGGCTGACCGGCGCCAGTACTGCCTCGCTCAACCAGATGGCTTCGGCGCTCGGCGTGAGCGTCGCGATGCTGTTCGCGGAAAGCGCGACACAGAGCCACGGCGTGCTCCGGCGCAGCGAACGGCCAAGTCTTCCGCCCAGCGACGGATGCCGTAAGATGCTGCTCTCGCGCCCGCCGTTGAGCGACATGGAGGTCTATGTCGGCGAGTTCGATATCGGCGGCTCGACCGGCTCCGCGCTTTACACGCATGGCGACGCGCAGGAGATGCTGATCGTCCTTCGCGGTGTCGTCGAGGTCTCTCTCGGCGACGCCCGCCACGTCCTCGACGAGGGCGACAGCATCGAATACGCGACATCGACACCACATCGCAGCGAGAACATCGGCAGCGGCCGGGCCGAGGTGATGTGGATCATCGCACCGCCGACCTCGGCACGCGCCGAACTCGATCAATACAAGCCCTGGAAACCGCTCGCGGCCAGGTAGTCCGATTAAACGCGGGCCTCAATGGGAGAGTTAGAGTTATGTTGAAGTCGAAACTTGCAGGTCTTGGCGCCGTGCTGGCGCTCGGAATGCTGACAACCACCGCCTTCGCACAGGAAAAGCCTGTCGCGGGCGAGGTGAAGGAAGGCTCGCTCAAGGGCAAGACCCTCACCTTCGTCTCCTACGGCGGCATCTATCAGGACGGCCAGGTGGCGGCGCTGAAGGAGTTCGTCGACAAGTCCGGCGTCAAGCTGCTCAATGACGGCCCGACCGAGATCGCCAAGCTGCAGGCCCAGGTCGAATCCGGCAACGTCACCTGGGACGTGGTCGATACCGGCGATCTGCCGCCTTATGTCCATTGCGGAAAGCTGTTCCAGAAGCTCGATCTCTCGAAGCTCGACGTCTCGAAGATACCCGAAGGACAGGTCGGCGAGTGCTCGGTTCCGGCGATGAACTACGGCGTCGTGCTGATGTACAACAAGGAGAAGTACAAGGATAACCCGCCCAAGAACTGGGCCGACTTCTTCGACGCCGAAAAGTTCCCGGGTGTGCGCGCCCTGGACGGATCCGGCGATCCGACCGGTGGCCTGCTCGAACAGGCCTTCAAGGTGGCGGGCGGCGATCCGAAGGCGATGACTGCTGCCGATATCGACAAGGCCCTCGACGTGATTCGCAAGCTCGGCCCGGACACGATCTACTGGAAGACGGGCGCTGAATCGCAGCAGCTCGCCGAGTCCGGCGAAGCCGACATGCTGATGATGTGGACCGGCCGCGCCATGACGGCGGTCAAGAACGGTGCAAAGTATGCGCCGGCCTGGCAGGACTGGCTGGTGGTGATGGACCAGATGACGATCCCCGTCGGCGTCAAGGATACGGATGCCGCCTATGCGCTGCTGAATGCCTATCTCGGCAAGGAGTCGCAGGAGATCCTGGCGCAGCAGACCTCATACACGCCGATCAACAACGATGCGAAGCCGAAGGTTGACGACTCCGTCGCAGCTTTCCTGACCAACACGCCCGAGCGCCAGAAGCAAGGCTACAAGCAGAACATCAAGTTCTGGGTCGAGAACTTCCCGGTGGCGCAGGAGAAGTGGTCCGCGCTGATGGCCGGCAACTGAGCTGACGGAGGCAAGGCCCGTGAGCGCGTTCGAACCGACGATCCAGACTGCCGAAAAGCGGGCAGTATGGGCCTGGCGGCCGTTCGCGCTCACGCTGCCGGCACTGGTTCTGCTCGCGGCTGTGATCGGCTATCCGCTGCTCACCATCGTGCTGCGCAGCCTGTCGGAGCCGGCGTGGGGCGTGCAGAACTATGCCTGGTTCTTCGGCGCGCCCGTCAATCTCGCGGTGCTCCAGCGCACCTTCAGCATCTCTGCATGGGTGACGCTGGTCTGCGTCGTTTGCGCTTACCCCTACGCATATCTGATGACCGCCGTCGGACCGCGCATGCGCCTCATCCTGGTGCTTTGCGTTCTCATCCCCTTCTGGGTGAGCGGCGTGGTACGCACTCTCTCCTGGGTGATCCTGCTGCAGGATTCCGGCGTCATCAACTCTTTGCTGCGCTCGGCCGGCTTTGCCGGCATCCGATTGATCCGCACCCAGACGGGCGTGGTGATCGGCATGGCGCAGGTGCTTTTGCCCTTCATGATCCTGCCGCTCTATTCGGTGATGAAAGGCATCGACCTGAGGTTGGTGCAGGCGGCGCGAAGCCTTGGCGCCCGGCCGTCACGCGCCTTCCTCACAGTCTACCTGCCGCTGTCGCTGCCGGGCGTCTACGCCGGCGCGATCATCGTCTTCATCCTGGCGCTGGGCTTCTACATCACGCCGGCGCTGCTCGGCGGGCCGCGCTCGACGATGCTGTCGACACTGGTGCAGACCCAGGTGCTCAGCCTGCTGCAATGGGGACGCGGCGGCGCGATGGGCGTGGTGCTGCTGGTCACGACCTTCCTGTTGCTTGCGCTTGCAGCGCCGGTGATGCGGTCGCGGCACCGGGAAGCGGGGCGGCGCTGATGGAAATGAAGCCGCTCACCCGTATCGTTCTCGGCCTCGTCTGCCTGCTGGTGGCGATATGGCTGGTGGCGCCGACGCTGGTCGTCGTGCCGATGTCCTTCAACGGCAACAAGTCACTCTCCTTCCCGCCGCAAGGCTTCTCCTGGCAGTGGTACGAGAATTTCGTCACCAATCCGGAATGGTCGACCAGCTTCCTCAATTCCCTGAAGGTCGCCTCGATCGTTGCGGTGCTGGCGACGGTGCTCGGCACGTTGGCCGCCTTCGGGCTCGACCGTATGAAGGCGCGGCCTGCCAATTTGCTGCGGATGCTGATGCTGACGCCGATGGTTGTGCCGGGCGTGGTTCTGGCCATCGGCATCTATGCCGTCTATCTCGATGCGCAACTCGTCGGCACGCTGCCCGGCTTCGTGCTCGCCCACACCATCCTGGCGCTGCCCTTCGTGCTGATCGCTGTGTCGGCCAATCTGGAAGTATTCGACAGGCGCCTGGAGACAGCTGCGGCGAGCCTCGGCGCCGGCGCGCTCACCACGTTCCGGACGGTGACGCTGCCGCTGATCCTGCCCGGCATCCTGTCGGGACTGCTCTTCGCCTTCGCGACGTCATTTGACGAGATCATTGTCTCGCTGTTCATCACCAACCCCTATCTCAAAACGCTGCCGGTGCAGATCTTCTCCTCGATCACGCGCGACGCGGACCCAACGGTCGCCGCCGTCGGCACTATCCTTTTGTGCGCCACCACGATCCTGATCGGCGGCGGCATGCTTCTTCTTGGCCGCGAGCGGAAGGGACGCTTATGAACCCAAGACCGGACAATCGCGGCGCGGCGATCGACCTCGAATCCGTCACCAAGGCCTATGGCGCGTTCAAGGCGCTGGACGGGGTGTCGCTCAGGATCGAGCCCGGCGAGTTCATGACGCTGCTTGGGCCGAGCGGCTCCGGCAAGACGACGACGCTCAACGTGATCGCCGGTTTCACGGATGTGTCGAGCGGCAAGCTGCTGGTCGGAGGACAAAGCGTCGTCGGCGTGCCGGCGCACAAACGCAACATCGGCGTCGTCTTCCAGCACTACGCGTTGTTCCCGCATATGACCGTCGGGCGCAACGTCGCCTATCCGCTGACGCTGCGCGGCGTTGGGCAGGACGATCGGAAGAGGCGCGTGGCCAAGGCGCTCGACATGGTCAAGATGGGCGACTTCGCGCATCGCTATCCGAGCGAATTGTCAGGCGGTCAGCAGCAGCGCGTGGCGCTGGCGCGGGCCATCGTCTTCGACCCGCCGCTGCTCCTCATGGACGAGCCGCTCGGCGCGCTCGACAAGAAGCTGCGCGAATGGCTGCAGCTCGAGATCAAGCGCATCCATCGCGAACTCGGCACCACCTTCGTCTATGTCACGCACGACCAGGAGGAGGCGCTGGTGCTATCGGACCGCATCGCCGTGTTCAACCGCGGCCGTATCGAGCAGGTCGGCACCGGACGGCAGCTCTATGACGAGCCGGCGACGCTGTTCGTCGGCCGCTTCATCGGCGACTCCACCGTGCTGCGAGGCGAAACCAGAAGTGACGGCACCGGCACTGCGCTGAATATTGCCGGCGAGACGGTCGCCGCGCCGCGCCGGCTTGCCGGAGAAGCCAGCCCGGTGATCCTGCTGCGGCCCGAGAAACTTGCCATTCGCCGGCCGGGGCAAGCCGACGGCAAGAACCGCCTGTCGGGGACGATCGCCGAGGCGATCTATCTTGGCTCGGGATCGAAATACGAAGTGAAGCTCGGCGACGGCTCGACCGCAATCGTGCGGTCGCCGCTGACGGGCGAGAATTTCGGCCTCGGCGAGAAGGTCGAGCTCTGCTTCGACGGCGCCGACGCCAAGCTTCTGGCCGACGACAGCACGGCCGACACGACGCTCACCTGAACCCTCTCCCCGGCCTCCTGGAAGTCATCCCATGCAAGTCAAGCGCAACGGCGACATCTCGTTCTGGTACGCGGATCTGGGCGCGGTGCCCGCGCCGCGCCCGCCGTTGCCCGGCGACATCGACGCCGACGTCGCGATCGTCGGCGCCGGCTACACCGGGCTCTGGACCGCGTATTATCTCAAGAAGGCGCAGCCTTCGCTTCGCATTGTGCTCCTCGAACGCGACTTCGCCGGCTTCGGCGCCTCGGGGCGCAATGGCGGCTGGCTTTCGGGCGGCTTCGGCTGGTCGCGCGAAAAATATCTCAAAACCTCGACCCGGCAAGGCGTGACCGCCATGCAGAAGGCGATGGCCGGCTGCGTCGACGAGGTGATCCGGGTGGCGACGGCTGAAGACATCGACGCCGACATCCGCCGCGTCGACAATCTGACGGTGGCGACCAATCCGGCGCAGCTGGAGCGCGTGCGCGAGGCGTGCGAGACGATCCGCTCCTGGGACGCCGACCCCGAGCGCATCGAATTGCTCGACGCAGAGGCGACACGCGCCCGCATCAATATCGCGAATGTCATGGGCGGCTTCGTCATCCGCGGCCAGGCGCGGGTGCAGCCGGCCAAGCTGGTGCGCGGGCTGGCGGAAGCGGTCGAGCGGCTCGGCGTGCCGATCTACGAAAAGACCACCGTGACATCGATCGCCAAGGGCAGGGTGGCCACCGACCGTGGCACGGTGCGGGCCGAAACGATAATCCGCGCGACGGAGGGATTCACTGCCGGCATTCCGGGCGAAGAGCGAACCTGGCTGGCGCTAAACAGCGCACAGATCGTCACCGAGCCGCTGCCGCAAGAACTCTGGCGCGAGATCGGCTGGGAGGGGCATGAGCTGCTCGGCAATGCGGCGCACGCCTATTGCTACGCCCAGCGCACGCGCGAGGGGCGTATCGCCATGGGCGGACGCGGCGTGCCCTACCGCTATGGCTCGCGCACCGACGTCAACGGCCGGACGCAGCAGGCGACGATCGACCAACTGCACACGATCCTGACGACCCTGTTGCCGCAGACGGCCGGGTGCCGCGTCGACCACGCTTGGTGCGGGGTGCTCGGCGTGCCACGCGACTGGTGCACGACGGTCGGCCTCGACCCCAGGACGCGCATCGGCTGGGCCGGCGGCTATGTCGGGCTCGGCGTGTCGAGCTCCAACCTTTCGGGGCGCACGCTGGCCGATCTGATCCTCGGCAATGATACGGAGCTTACGCGGCTGCCCTGGGTCAACCGCAAGGTCCGGCCCTGGGAGCCGGAACCGTTGCGCTGGCTCGGCGTCCACTCGATGTACCAGCTCTACCGCATCGCCGACCAACGCGAGGCCGCCGGGCTTGCGCGGACCTCGAAGCTTGCCGCTCTGGCGGATAGCATAACCGGCCACTGACACTGGAGCCTGTCTTGATCGACCTTTCGACCTTCCGCGACCTCGCCACGGCCGATATCGGCGCCTTTTCACCGAAGCCGACCTCGATCGAAGGCGATCAGGTCGAAGCGGTGCGCTCGTTCTTCCAGTCGCCGGACGGGACCGTCGATATCGGCATCTGGGAATGCACGCCCGGCCGCTTCACCGCCGACCGCTCGGGTTCATCCGAGATCTGCCACATCATCTCCGGTCGCGTGGAAGTGAGCCGCGCCGACGGCGAGATGCGTGAGCTGGGGCCTGGCGATCTGCTCGTCCTGCCGAAGGGCTGGAAGGGCGAGTGGCTGATTCATGAGACGACGCGCAAACTTTATATAATCCAGACCGGCGGCTGATCGCTGCTCTTCATTTCGAGGCATGTCGTTCTCTCAAGAACCGCATGAAGTTTGGGCGAGGTGCATCAGCGACTGATCGGCCTTTGGGTGAGACAAAGGCCGGTCGTCGTCAGGCGCTCGATACGGAAGAAGTAGGCATCGCCGGAAGCAGATCGGTACGAAGCACTCAACGCTTCGGCAGCAACTTGCTCATGCTCACACGCTCTTCGACTTTGTATCCGCACTTTCGATAGAACCCCAAAACTGCCGAGTTGGAGACGACAACTTGGAGGTTGATTTTTACACATCCGAGGCTGGCCAGCCGCCTTTCGGCATCCTGGATGAGGGCCTCGCCAATCCCTTTCTGACGATGGGACTGCAGGACTGCAATCCGCGATATCCATCCTCGGTGACCGTCATACCCGGCCATGATCGATCCGACGACCTGATCGGCCTCGATCGCCACTAAAAGCAGGTTTGGTTGAAACCGCAGCTTCTCAGCGATTGAAATGCGGGCCGCGTTCCAAGGGGCACCATTGGGGAATGCTTCTCGCCATAGCGCATCGGTGCCGTCAAAATGACGTTCACCGTATTGGATAATCGAGACCATTCAGTTCGTCCAATTGGGATCGCTCGGAGCTCGCTGGAACAGTAGCAACAAAGCCGAAGAGGTTGGAAGTTGCTCCTGATGATCCCAGCCTGCCTGCAAAATACCATGCAGGTCTAGTGATCGATCGGCCCCTTGGGCGAGACAAGGGCCGTGCCGGCCGTCGTTGGCCGCTCGATCATGCGGCGCACACGCGGCGGATTCTCGCCGCTGTGCAGCGCGCGGATGCGCTCGCCGACAACGGCGTCGGCATGGGTGGCACGCCGGTTGTGGCGGATATACTCGACCCAGGTCGGCGTGTGGTAGTGCTCGATCCAGATGCCCGGATTTTCGAGATCGCGGGCGAGTGTCCAGTTGCGAGCGCCGTCGCGGCGGCGGATGCGGCCACGCTCGGCCATGGTGGCGAGGAATTCCGGCACATCCTCCTCGCGAATGATGTATTCGATCATGATGGCGATCGGGCCGCTGCGCGGCTTCAAATCGAGCGCCAGCATCGGCTCCTTGAACCGGTTGAGCGGATCGAGGTTGAGAGCGGTGTGCTGCGGCAGCGGCAGGATGAAGCCGATGGCGCCGCCCGCCAGCATCGCGACGGCGGCAACCATCAACGCTGATTCCGCGCCATGGGCGTCGGCGACGACGCCCCAGATCCAACTGCCCAGCGCAATGCCGCCGAAGGTTGCCGTCTGGTAGATCGACAGCACGCGCCCGACCACCCAGCGCGGCGTAGACATCTGCACCGTGACGTTGAAATGCGAGAGCGCGATCACCCAGCAGGCACCGCCGATGAGCAGGCCGGCGGAGGTCTGCCAGGCATTGTTGCTGACGGCGGCGTTGAAGGCGCAAAGCGCGAAACCGGCGAAGGCGGCGCGCACCATCGTTTCGCTGGAGAGCAACTGCCTCAGCCTCACGCTGATCAGCGCACCGCCGACCGCGCCTATGCCAAAGGCGCCGAGCATGATGCCATAGGTCAGCGCATCGCCCTTGACGACATCGCGCGCCACCAGCGGCAGCAGCGCCAGCACCGCGCCGGCGCTGAAGCCGAAGGCCGAGCCTCTCGCCAGCACCTTGCCGATGTTCGGCGACATGGCGACATAGCGCAGGCCGGCGCCCATCGCGGCGCCGAGCGATTCCCGCGGCAAGGTCGGCGCGGGCACTTCCGGCTTCCAGCGAAACAGCACGACGATCAGGCCGATATAACTGACGGCGTTGGCGGCGAAGGCCGCCGCCGCGCCCGCGGCGGCGACGATGATGCCGCCGATCGCCGGGCCGACGCTGCGCGTGATGTTGAAGCCCATCGAGTTGAGCGCGATCGCCGCCGGCACCTTGGCGCGCGGCACCATGTCGCCGACCGACGCCTGCCATGACGGGCTGTTCAGCGCCGTGCCGCTGTCGATCAGGAAGGTGAAGGCAAGCAGCGTCCACGGCGTCATCCAGCCGAACCAGGTGAACACCGTCAGCAGCGCCGAGACCACCAGCATGAAGCTCTGCGCCACCAGCATGACCTTGCGGCGGTTGAAGCTGTCGGCAATGGCGCCGGCGACGAGCGCGAACAGCATGATCGGCAAGGTGGTCGAGGCCTGCACCAGCGCCACCTGGTAGGAAGAGGTGGCGATCGTCGTCATCATCCAGGCGGCGCCCACGCCCTGGATCAAGCCGCCGAAATTCGACACAAGGCTCGCCGACCAGACGGCACGGAAGATGCCGTGCCGGAACGGCGCCAGCGCCGAGACGCGTTCGCTTTCCGGCTCGTCGTCGATCATGGTCGCTGTCCCGCCTTCATTTCGTGCCTTGCGCTCGCCCGGCGCCATTATCGCGCCGGCGACTCGCCAAAGGATCCCGGTCCAACAACAGGAAGGCAAAGGCGAAAATGCGTCGGCGAAGCTTTAAGCCAAGCATCTTGCCGGTGTGGACCAAACTTTTGCTGGTCCGCGCGGGCGGGATGCCCGCGACCGCAGATCAGAAGCCGTGCTCGATGCGTTCGAAGATGACGTTGGTGAAGGCCGAGATCTGGCTGCCGATGAACGGGCCGGTCAGCGCCACCACCAGCATGATGGCCACGATCTTAGGCACGAAAGTGAGGGTAATTTCCTGAATCTGGGTCAGCGCCTGGATGAGCGCGATGCCGATGCCGACGGCCATGGCCACGAGCACCACCGGCGCGGAGGCGGTAAGCACCGTCCACACCGCGTACTGCACGATATCGAGAGCATCGGCCTCGTTCATGGGCAGACCCATTATGAACCGGCTAGGCGGCCGGCTTGATCGATACGCCTGCGCCGACAGGGACCTCGGTGCCATCCTGCAGCACCGCGATCAGGCCGCTGCTGGCGAGCTTCACCGAAGCCACGTTCCCTGTCGTCTTGCCGTCGGCGGAGGTGATCGAACGGCCGATCAGCGCGTCCGCCTGCGACAGCGCCGAGGATTGCATGATCTGGTCGAGCTTGCTGTTGGTCTGCACCGACTGCTCGACCTGCGAGAAGGTCGCGAGCTGCGCGACATATTCCGTCGAATCCATCGGCTTGGTCGGATCCTGGTTCTTCATCTCGGCGATCAGAAGCTTTAGGAACGACTGGTAGTCGACCGCCGTCTTCGAGGTCTGCTGGCTGGCCTGGGTGGCGCCAACCGGGATCGTCGTCGTCATGTCCACGGCCATCTTTATGCTCCCACAGCCAGCGCGCGCGACGCTTCCGGAATGTCGTCATTGCCGCCGAGCGCGTGGCGCTCGAGCGGATAGAGCGCGCGGATCGCTTTCAGCGCCTCGTAGATATGATCCTCGCCGACCATGCGGTCGATCTGCTTCAGCGCGCTGCAGATGTCCTGGTTGTCGAAGCTTGCGATCAGCATCGGCAGCGAGCGGCGGAACATGTCGCGGGCCTCGGAGGCGCCCGGCGGGTTGATCAGCATGATCTGCACGATGAAATAGAGCTGCCTGAGCGGCGTCGAGGCCTGCTCGGCCTGGATGACATGGCTTTCGAGTAGGAACTGGACGTCGTTCATCAGCTCGAGAGTGACTTTGCGGTCGACCCGGATGACGGCGCCGTTGATGTAGATCTTCTCGTTCGGCTTCAGCGAGATCTTCAGCGTGTTGCTCATTGGATGCCGTCTCGGATGATCTGGGAGACCTCGATCAATCCTTCGAAATTGTTGGTGCGGCCCTGCCGGATGTCTTCCGTTTCGCGCAGCAGCCACAGGCCGATCGAGATCAGATTGGCACGCAGTTCCTTGGGCAGCGCATTGTCGCTGGAGCCGAGATCCTCGACGAAGGTGGTCCAGATGCGGTTGGTGAAGTGCAGCGCCTCGACCGCCTCCAACGACTCGGGCCCGACGGAAGCAGCCGTGGACAACATGTCGATCGATCGGGTGAGCAATTGCCGCTCCCGGTCCTTGGCGTCGGCGACGGAGTCGGTCTGGATGTCGGCGTAGGAGAATTGATACATCGTCGGAGCTCTGGCGTTCCGGTGAGAGTGTTCAGGTGAGATAGTTCAACAGGCTCAGCTGCTGCAGTCGCGCGGTCAAGGCGAAGGACGTTTCTATATGCTGCGTCAGGTCGGCCACGCGGGTGGCGGCCTCCGAGGGATCGACGCCTTCGAGGTCGATGATATGCTTCTCGAACAGATCGACCTGGGTCTTCATGCGATCGCTGGCGTCGGACACGCGCTTCTGGGCGAGGCCGGCTTCGGACTGCACCTGGACGATACCGCCGATGGCCTCGCCGACCAGCTTTTGCGCGCGGCTGACGATCGTGTTCTGCCCGGCCGCGCTGATGTTGCCGGCGAAGAGGGTGCCGACCATGGCGGCCGCCATGGCGAGCTTGCGGATGCCTTGCTCGTTGGCGCTGACCGATGTCTGCGTGGTCTCGCTCAATGAAATGCGGCTGGTGATCTGGTCGTCGGTGGCGTTCGACCAGTTGGCCTGCCAGCCGGAGCCCAGGAACTGCGGCTCGACCGTGGTGGTGATGAAGTCGTCCATCTGGGCGGCGGTGATGTTGGCGGCCGCGGGGTCGTTCTGGGCGAAGCCGAAATAGCTGGTGAAGGCGGAGTCGAACGCCGCCTTGGCGGGCGAGCCGGCGGCGCTGAAATCGTCGATCGGCTTGACGTCGGTGTTGGTCCCGGCAAACAGGTATTCGCCATTTACGCTGGTGTTCAGGATGCCTGTCATCTGCTGCAGCGCCGTGGCGCCGGCGGTCTGGGTGATGCTGGTCGAGGAGTCGCCCGACACGGCGCTGGTCAGCGCCGTCAGCAGATCTTGCGCGACATCGGAGAGCTGACCCAGCGAATCCTGCGTCGAAGTCAGGCGCGCGGCGACCAGCGAGTTCGAATCGACGATACCGTTTAACCGGTCGAGATCGCGCTGGAAGGTGACGGCCTGTGTCGTGCGCCCGCCAAGGGCCAGGCCGACATCCGCTACCTTGCCGGTCTGGGATTCCGTCGTCGCCTTGACGAGCTCGGCCTGCATGCGCATCTGCTGATAGCGCAGGGCGTTGGATATGGCGGCTGAGGAGACGGCTGTCGCTTTCATGGCTTATTCCACCGCGTCCAACAAGGCGTCCAGCATGTCGTCGACGGTCTTCATCATGCGCGCCGACGCCTGATAGGTGTGCTCGAGGTCGAGAAGCAGGGACATTTCCTGGTCGACATTGACGCCGGTATCGTTCGACAGCGCTTCGGCGGTGCGCGTGGCCAGCGCTTCCTTGGCGTCGGCGTTGGTCGACGCCTGCTGGCGCACGCCTTCGAACCAGCCGATGGTGTTGGCCGCGTAATCCGAGACGCCGGAGCTGACCGTGATGCCGGCGGAGGTGTCGAAGGCCATCGGCTGGTCGAGCCTGTTGCCGTAGGCGATCAGCAGGTCCGAGTAGGAGGCGCCGCTGCCGGTGTTGGAAACATAGGCCGCGCCGTTGGCGCCGCCGTCACGCAGCAGCGCCGCGCTGCCGCCGGCGCTCGGGTCAAACGCGGCGTTGACGCTGATCAAGCCGGCGAGGCCGTTGACCAGGGTGCCGGCAGCGGGAATAGCCGGCGCGCCGGACCAGGTGAACAGGCCTGCGGCGTTGGGCTGAGACGGCGCGGTCTCTGCAAATGCCGTGATCAGGCCGCGCGCGATCTCGTCGAGCTGGCTCTGCATGGTCGCGGCAACACCGTCGCGCAGCTTCAGCATGCCGGCAAGCTTGCCGTCGGCGCTGGTGTTGTCGCCGGTGGCTGCAGAAAGCGGCACATTGTCGATATAGATCGCATTGCCAGGCGTGCCGGCAGTGTAGCCGGCCGAGGGCGTGAAGGTCACCGACCGCGGCACCGTCTCGAACAGCGTCGTGCCGTCCTTGGTGGTGATGACCATGTCGTTGTCGCCGCGCGTGAAGGTCGAGACCGGGACATATTCGGCGATCTTCTTCAGCAGCGCGTCGCGCTGGTCGAGCGCGTCCGACACATCCGTGCCGGAGCGCGTGCCGGCGATGACGGCCTTGTTGGCGTCCTGGAACTGGCCGAGCAGCGAGTTGAGGTCGTCGACCGCGGTGGCGATCTGGCCGTCGGTCTGGGTGCGGAAATCCTGGATCGCCGTGGTGCCGTCGTTCAGCGAGCTCACCACCTGCTTGGCCGCGTCGATGACGCTGGCGCCGAGATTCTGGTTCGATGGCGTGGTGGCGTAGAGCTGCAGCGCCTGCTGCAGGTTGGCGATCGCGGTCGACGCAGACGACGCATTGTCGACCCCGTTGACCGATAGGTCGAGCTGATCCATGCCGTTGTAAAGCGCGCTCTGGCCGCTCCATGCCGACAGCGCGGAAAGGTTCTGCCGGAACAGAAGATCATTGGCGGCGCGCTGGATCTCCACCGATCGCGCGCCGGGCGCCGTGCTGGTGACGACGGCGACGCGACGGGCATAGTCCGGGTTGGACGCGTCGGCCACATTGCGCGACACGACGCTGGTTTGCTTGGATGTGGCCAGGAGCGCCGACTGGGCGATGCTTAATGCGGTGGAAAGCGACATGCGGGTCTTTCACGGGCTGGCGCCCGATGGGGTTATCTCTTCAGGTTGACCAGGACGTCCATCAGGTCGGAACCGGTCTGGAAGACCTTCGAGTTGGCGGTGTAGCTGCGCTGCGCCGCAATCATGTTGGTCAGTTCCTCGGCGATATCGACATTGGAATTTTCGAGCGCGCCCGAGACGACCGAGCCAAGCTTCCCTTCATTGGCAAAGCCGATGCGAACAGCGCCTGAGTCCGCGCTCTGCACATAGACGTTGCCCGGCATCGCGGTGAGGTTGTCGGGGCTCTGAACGTCGGCCAGCGGGATCTTGTAGAGCGGCTTGGTGGAGCCATCCTCGAATTGGGCGTAGATGACGCCGTCCTGGCTGATCTGGATCTTTTCGATCGTGCTCGGCGCATTGCCGTTGACGTTGGCGTCGGAGACCGTGAAGCCGGTTCCGAGCTGCGTCAGCTTGGAGAGGTCGAGGTTGAGAGTCGACCCGTTCGGCACCGTGAAGGACACGCCGGTGGTCGCGCCGGTGAGCTTGCCGGTCGTGGTGTCGAAGGTGAGATTGGCCGAACCCAGCGCGCCGCCCGCATAGGGGAACGACGTGCCGGCCGTGGCCTTCGACTGATCGAATACCGAAACCTGCCAGGTGCCGGTGCCGGTGTTGGTGAAGTAGACGTCGAGCAACACCTTGTTGCCGAGATTGTCGTAGGCGACCAGCGACGATTTCGACGTGTATTGTGACGAGGCGCTGTTGTCGGTGGGCAGGTTGCCGGCCGTGACAGCGGTGGCGCCAGCCGGCAGGTTGCCGGTGAATGTACCCTCCGTGCTCGGCGTCGCCGTCATCTCCTGATCGGAAATCTGTACCGGCACCAGGCCTTCGAAGCCGTTGGCGGTCGCGGCCGGATCGCCATTGGCGTAGCTGTAGGCCATCAACTGGTAGCCGGCGGCGTTGACGAGGCGCCCTTGAGCGTCCGGAACGAAGGCGCCGGCGCGGGTGAGATAGGGCGTGCCGCTCGGGTCCTGCACGACGAAGAATCCGTCGCCATTGACGGCGAGGTCGGAGACCGAAGTGGTGTATTGCAGAACACCCTGCGAGCTCACGGCCGAGCGGATCGTCGTCGTCACGCCCCCTGAATTATAGGCGCCGCCGGTGCTCGGCATGATCAGCGTCGAGAATTCGGCGGAGGAGCGCTTGTAGCCGGTGGTGTCGGAATTTGCGATGTTGTCGGCCACCGTGGACAAGCGGTTTGCCTGGGCGTTCATACCGGAGACGCCGGTCCGCATCATTCCGTAGAGGCTCATCGATACATCTCCTCGGTGCCTTTCTGAGAGGCTGGAAAACTAAGCCTCGTGTCTTGCGCGAGGCTGGCGCGGGATGTGCCGGCGACGGCCATCAAAACACCAGCCGGTAGCCGAGGAACCTCTTGGAATCGATCGGGTCGTGGCCGAGCTTCTCGCGCAATTTCTTGCGCAGCTTCGAGATGTGGCTCTCCACCACGTTCTCCTCGACCTCCTCGTCGAAGATGCCGTAGATGGCGTTGAACACCTGCGTCTTGGTCACGCGCCGGCCGCGATTGCTGGCGAGGTACTCCAGGATGCGCCGCTCGCGACGCGGCAGTGGCAGCGGCTCTCCGTCGATCTCCGGGTCGCGCCCGTCCATGAAGATGCGCATCGAGCCGACTTCGGTGTAGGCGGCCTCTTCGCGGGCGCGGCGGCGGATGGCGCTGATGCGGGCGAGGATCTCGCGGATGTGCACCGGCTTGCGGACGACGTCGTCGACGCCGCTCTCGAAAAGCCTGAGCGTGTGTTCCAGCGAGTGCTGTTCGCTGAGCGCGATCACCGGCGCGCCGGTGCGGTCGCGAATCTGGCGCGGCGAGATGGCGCCCTCGCGGCAGTCGCCGATAAGGAAAGCCCTGACCGATCTCAAATCGGTGTCGGCGGCAGAGTTCACCCACTCGCCGAACTCGCCTGGCGCGAAGCCCGCGGTGGCGACGCCCTCGCGATCGAAAAGTGAGCTGTAGCCCTCAGTTACGAGCTCGCGCTCATCAACGATCACGATCATCGGCCCGCCCTCCGAATCATCTCATTTGCCCCGTGCGGAAAGCGGTACCCGGTGCGGTGAATCCTGGAAAACCGTCATTTCTTGTAGCTATTTTCTTGGGAGTTTTTTTGGGAGCCGTAATAAAGTGGGCGTGAACGTGTATGGGCGGGCGGCGCATCGATGGCGATACGGGCGTCGCGAACCTCGAAAGGCCGCAGGCCAAGGCGTCGGCGCTACAACAACTATTGATTGCAGAAGGCGCTGGCGTTCGGCGTCCATTTGCCGAAGCCGGTGGCGACCATGTTGGCAATGACGCGGCAGACATAGATCTTCTGCGCCGGGTCATTGTCGGGGCCGGCATGATAGCGGGCGACGGCCATCGACCAAGTCATATGGCGGGCATGGAGGCTCGCCAGGAAGCGCGCCGCGTAGTCGACGTTCTGGTGCGGATCTAGCATGTCCTCGACGCTGCGGAACTGCGCGCCATGGTAGCGATGATTGATCTGCATGCAGCCGAGATCGATCAGCGTCTTGCCCTCGCGGCGGGCATTCTCGAACGTCGCCAGCGCCTCCCCGCGGCTCCGCGGAAAAACAGCCGTTCCTTCTACGTTCAGAGCGTTGGGCTGAAGGCTGCCCTTCTTTCCCGTTTCGGTCAGGCCGACCGCATAAAGGATACCGGCCGGCACGCCGTAGCGATCGGCGGCGTGCAGGATTTCCGGTTCGCAAGGATTGGCGGCGGCTTTGGCGGTGCCGGCCGCGGCCAGGCTAGATATAGATATCGTCGCCAGCGCGCTCGCGAAGAGGCGAAGCAGCGCGGCTGAATTCCTGTGCGCCATTGCCGTCGTTCCTTCCCGGTTGCCGATCGCCGCCGGCGCTGTTGCCGCCCGAGTTCCCGGGTTGGAACGAAGGCTGGTCGCGGCCCGTAGACATCGGCGGCGCGCCGCTGGCTTCGACGCGACCGGCCGAATGGAGTGCAATCGAAGGTTGCATGATGGTGACGTGATCGACGTCGAAACCAAGACTGCGGAGCGACTTGACGATGGCGTCGCAGTCGGCGGTCAGACGGCGGTACGCCTCGTGCGTTTCCGGCTTCATCTCGATCGAAAGTTGCTCCCCGGAAAGACGCAGGCTGGCGGTGACCGTGCCGAGCTCAGCCGGGTGGAGCTCGATCTTCAGGACATGTGTCGAAACGGCAACAGAAGTGCTCGCTTGCGAGCCGATCGAGGCGCTCGAGTAGGCCTGCTGAACGCCGCTGTCCGAGGCGATCGCCTCAGCCAGCGCCGATACCGTCTGGCCGAAGGCATTTTGGGCCGGCGCCGGGAAACTCTGCTGGCTGACCACATCCATGCGCCCGGCGGCAGACGATGGCTTGGCCTGACTGTTCGATGCGAGGGCTTGCGCCGTTTGCGCGGTCTTCTGGGCGGCCGCCGGACGCCAGCTTTGCGGCGTAGCGGCGTCGGTTGCGGCTCCTTGCGTTCCAGACAGGATGTCGTCCCTGCGGATCGACATGTCCGGGCCCGGACCAGCGCTGGCCGGTTTCTGTCCGAAATCGGGCCCGGCCTTCTCCATCGCCATCGTCGCGCGACCGGATCGCGGCGACGGCTCGGTGCCTTCGGAAGCGTCAGCCAACATGCGTTTGCCTTGACGGATCGCCAGCTGTGAAGACGCGGCCTGGCCGATGGAGGGCTGGGTCCCTGCCTCTCCCTCGACAGACGATCCGCTGCGCTCGGCATTTGTCGACGTTGCGAAGTGGCGGATGTCGCCCAGCGCCATCAGCAGGGGCAAACCGTCCTGAGGCGGAGCGCTATCTGACGATTGCGCCGCCGCATCGGCATCGTCCGTGGCCTTTGGATGGTCGGCGTCGGCGCCGTTCTTCGCGGCCTTTCCAGCCGCTGTCTTCGGAGCGGCAATCTTGTTCTGGCCATCCTGATCGGGCCGTGCCTTGGACGGACCGGCGAGGGCGCGCCGCGGCGAATGCGCATCGGAAGACGCAGGCTCCGCCGACTGCTCGGCCCGGGCCAATCTTTTTTTGGCGCCATGCACCATCTCGCCAAAATTCGAGCCGTTTTCCTTGCCGTCGGCAGGATCCTGCCGCGATTGGACGTGGGCGGATGCAAGTCCCGGCATGGCCTGGCTCACGCTGTTCATTTGGGCGCTGGTCATTTGGGAGCGGCTCCGAGTAGCTGGTCGATCTGGTCGAGCTGGCGGCGCGCCTTGAGCATCGCGGCATCGGTGGGATCGTGCGGATCGAGGCTTGCTGCGGTCGCCGGCGCGGATGCAGGCAGCGCGGATGGCGTTTCGGGCTGCGCAGGAGCGGGGGCTTGAGCTTCGGCCGCGGCCTGAGCCGTCGATGACGGAGCCGGCGGCGCGGACGCCGCGGCCGGCGCGTCCGTCGGCTTGACCGGGGCCGCGGCGGCCGGCTGCTCGGGCATCGCGCCCTCCACTGGTGGCAACCCTTCGGCGTCGGCCTGGCTCGCAGCCTCGGTTTCAGCGGGTTTCGCGGCAGCGCTTTTTGCCGAACCTGCGGCCTCGGTCTCATTCTTGGCGGCCGCCGGCACAGGAGCGACGACCTCGCCGGCAACGGCCTGTGCCGCATCGAGCAGAGCGCGGTCGCTCTGCGAAAGCTTGCCGCGATCGATCTTGCCGAGTCTGGCGCGCACATCGTCGATCGTGGCCGATACCACCGTGGAAAGGCTCGAATAGAGCACAGCGCGCGGGTCGTCCTGGTTGCCTTTGCCATTGCGGCCTTGCTCGGCCCGCGCCGAGGCGAAGGCGGAGAGATCGCTCAGCCCGTCGATCGCGGCGCGGCGCGCGATGCGGAGATATATCACCTTCTCGCGCTCGGGGTCCATCATCGAGGTGATGTCGGCGAGCTTGTCCTGGCTGATCGACATGTGCAGCGCGATCACGCCGGAGACGAAGGAATCGGCGAACTGGCTGGCATAGGGGGAATAGAGATAGCCCGCGACATATTGCGTCGAGGCGAGCGCGAAGCGCGCGGCGTCGCCTTGCGCCGCTGCGAGGCCGACCGAACGGCGAAGCGCTGCCTCCTCGACCAGTGTGCCGGGGCTGAGCAGGCGGGCCTCGTCCAGCAAGGTCAGCGCCGTTGCGGGTTCATCGGTCGCAAGCAGCGAGCCCTTGACCAACGCCAGAAAGGCGCCGAGGTCGGCGGGTACGCTCATAGGATCGATCGGCTTCAGGATTTCGATTGCCGCGGCCGGCCTGCCGTTGAGATAGGCGACGACCCCTTCGGCGATGGCGAGGCTCTGCGGGTCGGTCGCCGCGCGCGAAGCCGCCGCCTCGACTGTGACGGGATTGCCGCCGCTCATGCCGTAGACGAGCAGAGCCCGGAAATTCTTCGGGTCCTTGAAATCGGCGGCATCGGCGGCGCGAAGCCTGGCATCGGTCATTTCCAGCAGCTTGGCCTGCATCGGCAGCGCCGCATGATCGCCGCCGGCGATGCGGTCCTGGATCAGCTGCAGCGAACGCACCAGCTGATAGGGGTTCAGGCCGTCATCCTGCGCGAAAGCGGCAGCCGGCGATCCTGCGGCGAGCAGCAGCAACCCGACTGCGCGGCCGATGACGATCGTGCTCCTCATCCGCCGGTCGCCATCAGGATCTCGATGCGGCGGTTCGCGGCGGCCAGCGGATCGGACGGAATCTTGGGCTGGCGGTCGGCGAAGCCCGCGACCTCGGTGATGCGGCTTTCATCGACGCCGCCGCGCACCAGCATGTAATAGGCGGAGTGGGCGCGGGCGGTGGACAGCCGCCAGTTGTCGTAGGCGTCGCTGCGGAACGGCCGCGCATCGGTGTGGCCGCCGATGGTGATGGTGCCCTTCTTTTCGTTGATGATGCGGCCGATCTTCTCCATCGCCAGCACCATCTCGCGGCGCGGCACGGCCGAGCCGATCTCGAACATGCCGAAGTCGAGCTGATCGGTGATCGAGATGACGACGCCCTTGTCGGTTGCCTCGACGGAGACGCCCTCGGCCAGCTTCTCACCCGGCGCGAAGGCGTTGGCCAGCTCCTGCTTGATTTCGGCGGCGGCCTGAAGAGCGGCGCTGCTCGGGGCCTTCTCTTTCTTGTCGGAGGCTTGCTCCGGCTCCGCCTTTACCTTCTGGGCCTTTGCCGCTTCGGCCCCCGCGGCTCCCGGCATCGCAGCATCGGTCGCGGCGGCCTCCGCTTTTGCGGCTTCTGCTTGTTCAGCTTGGACTTTCTCGCCCTTGATCTGTTTGCCTTCGGCTTTCCCGACTTTCGTGTCCGATCCGGCGGTCACCTTGGCACCGGGTTTTTCCGGTGTCGCCAACGGCTCGAGCGGCGCATCCAGCTGCGGCGGTGCCGGCGGAGCGGCCTTGACCCTCGGCACTTCGGTCTCGGCGACCTTCTCGCCGGGCTTGGCCGGATCGCCTTCGATCCTCCTGCGTTCGGCGCTGGCTTCGGCGCCGGGCGTCGCAACCTGCTGCGACCAGAAGTCCGGCGCGAAAGGATCGCGATAGGATTCGCCGCCGGAAGCGCCGGTCGCCGGACCGGCGTTCTGAGCGCCGCCTTCACCCTTGGCGCTGACATTCTGCATCACGCCGGTATCGGTGGCGATCTCCGACAGCACTGCGTAGGGATCGGCAAACAGATGCTCGTCGGAGAGATCGGATTTCTGCGAGGCCTCCTTCGTCTGCCTGCGGTCGGAGGAGCCGGCGCCGCCCTTGCCGTCCTCGCCGGCCTTGCTCGCGCCATCCTGCGGATTGTCGGCGGTGAGGCCAACCTTGCTCGGGCCGTCGCCAAGGTCTTCCAAGCCCTTGCGGCTGGAATTGCGATCGATCAGCTCGACCGGGTTGAAGTAGCTGGCGACCGCCGCCTTGGTCTGCTCGTTGGCGGCGTTGATCAGCCACATGACCAGAAAGAAGCACATCATGGCGGTCATGAAGTCGGCAAAGGCGATCTTCCAGACGCCGCCATGATGGCCGTCGTCATGACCGTCGTGGTTGCGCTTGACGATGATGATCTCGTGCCTGGCCTCGCCGTGGTCGATGGCGCTCATCACAGGACCTCCGACAGGGAAGCCGACCATTCGGCGACGCGCGTCTCGAAGACGGTTTCATCGATGGTGACGGTCAGGTCGAAGCCGGCGGCCTCGGTGAAATCGAGATTGGCCGCGCGATGTCCAAGCGCTGCCTTCAGCGGCTCGAACAGCGACAGCGGCCCGCGCACGCCGATACGCACGGCTTCACTGTCGGCAATCGCGGCGTTCACGGTACGGGCAAGAGCTTCGATCGAGCGCTTCTGCAGATCATCGCTGACCACGCCGACGATGATGCGGGCGACGGTGGCGGCGGTGAGCTCGGCGACGCGCGTCTCCATGGCATCGATCCGTGTCGCTACCGCCGCGCCCAGATCGCCGCCGAAGCATTCGAGGAACGCCTTTGCCGCATCGTCATTGGCCTGGCGTTCGGCCTCGAGCGCCGCCTCGTGGGCGGCCGCGAGTCGGGCCCCGAGTGCTGCTTCCGCATCGGCCACCGCCTCGGCGATCAGCGCGCCGATGTCGGCCTGCGGCGGCGACACGTCCGGCTTGCGCTCGATGCCAGGCGCTGACGGTCCCTGGCCGGCGCGCGGGGCGCGCGAACCGAAATCCGGCAGGAGATCGAAAAGGGCTGCCGAAGCCATGGCTTAACCCGCGGCTTCCGGGGCGGCCGCCCATTTGCGCAGGATCTGGGCGGTGCGTTCCTCGTTGAGATCAACCATGCGTGCCAGCCGTTCCTGCGGCGCAGGCCTGATCTTCTGGCGCAGGTCGTCGAGCGGAGTGGCGCCGGGGCGGGCGCCCGGCAGCGCGCCGACCGGCGTGTCGGCGGCGATTGCGGCCACCGGCGCGTCGGGGCTCGGCAGCGAGCGCTGGACGTCGTCGAAGCTCGGGCCGGCGAGGGCAGCGGGCCTGGCCGGTGCCGTCAGCGCGGCCGCCATCGGCCGCAGGCCGAAGAAGGCGACCAGGAACACGACGACTATGAAGGCGCCGGCATTGATCAGCGTGCCGGTGTATGTGCCGATCGAAGCGAGGATGCCCGGCTGGTCGATCGGCTCACCGTCCAGCCCGTCGATGAACTCGACCGCCGAGACGTCGATGATGTCGCCGCGCTTCTCCTCAAAGCCGGTGGCGGAAGCCACCATCTTCTGAATATCGGCGACGCGCTTGGCGATCTGCTCGGGGGTGGCGTCCTTGCCGAGGATGGTCTTCAGCCGATCCTGGTTGACGACGACGGCGATCGACATCTTGGTCACCGAATAGCCGTTGGAAACCGTGGCGATCTTCTTGGAGTTGATCTCGTAATTGGTGATCTCCTCCTTGCGGTCATTCTGCGAGGAGGACTGCGGCCCTTCAGTCGTGGTCGTCTGCGTCTCGGGCAGGTTCTGCTCGACGCTGGTCGGGTTCGAGGCCTGCTTCTGGTTGCTGGCCTCGTTGGTGCGCACCGACTGCACCGAACGCTCGACGCGGGATTCGGGATCGAAGATCGTTTCTTCGGTCTGGCGGGTGTCGGTGTTGACGTCGGCCTTGACGCTGGCACGGAAATTGTCGGGGCCGAGGTAAGGCGTCAGCGCGCGGCGGATGTTGTCGCCGATCTGCGCCTCGACTGTCTGCTCGACGCCGAGCGTGCGGGCCGCGCTTGTGTTGGAAGTGTCGTCGCCGGCGGCGAGCAGATTGCCGTTGGAATCGAGCACGGTGACCTTGTCGGCCGACAGGCCCGGAACCGCTGCGGCGACGAGATGGCGGATCGACTGAGCGCTCTTTTCGGCATCGACGCCGGCATAGCGGATGACCACCGAGGCCGAGGGCTGCTGCTCGTCGCGGCGGAAATTGGCGCGCTCGGACATGACGATATGCACGCGCGCCGCCTTGACACCGGCGATCGACTGGATGGTGCGCGCGATCTCGCCTTCAAGCGCACGCACGCGGGTGATCTGCTGCATGAACGAGGTGAGGCCGAGCGAGCCGACATTGTCGAACAGCTCGTAACCGGCGTTGGCGCTGGTCGGCAGGCCCTTTTCGGCGAGCAGCATGCGCGCCTGCGCGGTGGTGCCGGCCGGCACCAGCACCGAGGTTCCGTCGGCGCCGACATCGAAGCCGATGCCCGCCTCGCCCAGCACCAGGCCGATCTGGTTCACGTCGTTGCGGTCGAGCCCGACATAGAGCGTCTCGTAGGCCGGACGGTTGAGATAGACCGAGGCGACGCCGATGACGGCCATGACAAGCGCGGCGATGCCGCCCATGAGAGCGAGACGCCTGACGCCGAATCCGCGGAGGTTCGCGATGAGGCTCTGGATCTGTTCCGGCACGATTCAATCGCTCCCAGCAAGACTTTCCGCCGGCAGACTAGACCGCGAAGCTTGTGCGAGGATGATAGTGCGTTCCGCCAGGGGCTATGCGGGGCCCGAACGGCCCGGAGGCATCAGAGCGACGCGCAAAAGGCCGCGTCCAGGACGCGGCCTTGCGATGGAGGGTTGCGTCAGCCGGAATATCAGCTCTTGAACAGGGCCAGGATCGACTGCGAGTTGCCGTTGGCGATCGACAGCGCCTGGATGCCGAGCTGCTGTTGCACCTGGAGCGCCTGCAGGCGGGTCGATTCCTTGTTCATGTCGGCATCGACGAGGGCACCGACGCCCTTGTCGATCGAGTCCGACAGGTTCGACAGGAAGCTCTGCTGGGTGTCGATGCGCGACTTGGCGGCGCCGAGGTAGGCAGCGCCGGTGGAGAGCTTGGCAAGCGCGGTTTCAACGCTGTCGAGCGCGGTGTCGACGGCGGTGTCGGAAACGGCCGCGGCACTGGCATCGAAGAAGGTCGTCGCAAGCAGACCGCCGACGATGCCGCCCGTGCCGGCGGTGTCGAGAACCTGCGTGTCGGTCGCCGCCACGTCGATGGTGTCGATAGAGACGGTGGTGCCGGTGCGGTTGTACGAAGCCACGACATGCAGGTCCGAGGCGGCCGTGCCGTCGTTCTGCAGCAGGTTCGAACCGGCATAGCTGGCATTGGTGACCGACGACCTGATCTGGTCCTGGATGGCCTTGATTTCGGTCGCGATCTTCTGCTGGTTGTCCTGACTGGCGCCACGCGCGGTGACCAGCTTGGCCTTGATCGCGTCGACCTGGTCCTTGATGTCGGTGATGGCGGTGTAGGCTGTGTCGACCTTGCCGGCGCCGAGGCCGAGCGCGTCCTGGACGGCCGAGAGCGCCTTGTTGTCGGACCGCATCGAGGTGGCGATCGACCAGTAAGCGGCGTTGTCGGAAGCGGTGGCGACGCGATAGCCGGTCGAGATGCGGCCCTGCGTGGTCTCAAGCGCCTTGTTGGTGGCGTTGAGGCTCTGCAGCGCGGTCAGCGCGGCGGCGTTGGTCATGATGCTTGCCAAGATACACCCCTTCTCAAAGCAGGCATGCCTCGCGCATGCCGGTCAACTCTCTGGCGGGGGCGTCATGCCTGTCGACTGTCGGTCGGCCCGTCATAGCGATTGGTTAACCATAGCTAGCGCGTCACAGTTAACGGTGCGTTAAAAGCCTGCCTTTCAAACCGCGGTGCGGTAATATTTCCCGAGCGAAGAGGTACGCCTCGGCAGCAGCATCACAAATGAAAATCGGGCCGCGCTGGTGGCGCGGCCCGACAAAGATGCCTGAAGTTCGCTGGGCGATCAGCCGCGGAAGAGCGACAGGATCTGCTGCGAGTTGCCGTTGGCGATCGACAGCGCCTGGATGCCGAGCTGCTGCTGCACCTGGAGGGCCTGCAGGCGGGTCGATTCCTTGTTCATGTCGGCGTCGACCAGAGAGCCGACACCCTTGTCGATCGAGTCCGACAGGTTCGACAGGAAGCTCTGCTGGGTATCGATGCGCGACTTTGCGGCACCGAGCGAGGCGGCGCCGGTGGACAGCTTGCCGAGCGCCGTTTCAACGGTGCCGAGCGCGGTGTCGATGGCGGTGTCGGCGACAGCGGCGGAGCTCGGGTCGAAAAAGCTCGTGGCAAGCAGGCCGCCGACCATGCCGCCGGTGCCCGCCGTGTCGAGGACCTGCGTATCGGCAGAGGCCACCTTGATGGTGTCGATGGTGACGGTCGAGCCGGTGCGGTTGTACGAAGCAACGATGTTCAGATCGGAAGCAGCCGTGCCGTCGTTCTGCAGCAGGTTCGAGCCGGCGAAGTTGGCGTTGGTGACCGACGACTTGATCTGATCCTGGATAGCCTTGATTTCGGTCGCGATCTTCTGCTGGTCTTCCTGGCTGGCGCCGCGGGCGGTAACCAGCTTGGTCTTGATCAGGTCGACCTGATCCTTGACGTCGTTGATGGCGGTGTAGGCGGTGTCGACCTTGCCGGCGCCGAGGCCGAGCGAGTCCTGAACGGCCGAGAGCGCCTTGTTGTCGGATTTCATCGAGGTGGCGATCGACCAGTAAGCGGCGTTGTCGCTGGCGGTGGCGACACGGTAACCGGTGGAAATGCGGGACTGGGTGACCTCGAGCTGCTTGTTGGTGTTGTTCAAGCTCTGCAGCGCGGTCAGCGCGGCGGAATTGGTCATGATACTGGACATGATACTCGTACCTTGGTTTTTACACGGATTTTTTTGACATACCGGCTTGTCCGGTATGACGGTGCGGCATCATGCCAATGATCGCTGAGACCCGATCACCCGCCATCTGGAGCGGACTATGCGGGCAACTTCCTACCAAACGGCTAAACTGGACGGTTAATCGAAAATAATTCGCGCGGGCTTTAGCAGCCGAAGCCTTAAGCGCTTTGAATGCCGTCCCGGCGCCCGGCGGGGCGGTCAGGTAAAGGATCGCACCAGGCTGCCGACCAGAAGGTTCCAGCCGTCGATCAGGACGAAAAACAGGATCTTGAACGGCAGGGAAACCACCGTCGGCGGCAGCATCATCATGCCCATCGCCATGGTGATGGTGGCGACGATGAGATCGATCACCAGGAACGGCAGCACGATCAGAAAGCCGATCTCGAAGCCGCGCCTGATTTCCGAGATCATGAAGGCCGGCACCAGGATGCGCAGGTCCACGGTGTCACGCGAGACGGTCTGGCCGCGCTCGCGGGCGAGATCGGCAAAAAGATCGAAATCCTTGTCGCGCACATTGTGCAGCATGAAGCTGCGGAACGGATCCGAGATCTTCTCGAAGGCCTCGGCCTGGGTGATCTGATTGTCCATCAGCGGCTTGACGCCAGTGTTCCAGGCCTGGTCGAAGGTCGGCGCCATGACATAGAAGGTCATGAACAGCGACAGCGAGATCAGGATCAGGTTGGCCGGCGTCGACTGCAGGCCGATGCCGGCGCGCAGGATCGAGAAGGCGATGACGAAGCGGGTGAAGCTCGTCACCATGATCAGCAGGCCCGGCGCCACCGAAAGCACGGTGAGCAGCCCGAACATCTGGATGAGATAGCCGACCGTGGTGCCGTCGGCCTTGCCGATGCCGCCGAGATCGAGCTGCTGGGCCGCGGCGACAGAGGTGGTGACGACGATGAGCGCCGTGGCGATGAGGAACTTTCTCATTCGAGCAGCATCGTCCTGATGAGAACCTGTTTGACGTGGCCGCCGCTACGCAGCGCCGCACGCTCGTCGAGATCGGCCTTGAGATGCTGGTAGCCGCTGGCGCCTTCGATCTGATGCATCTTCAGCGTGCGCACGAACGCCAGCAGGTCCTGTTGGATCTGCTCGGTCATTTCCTGCGGCTGCGGCGCGTCGTAGAGCACCGATGCCTCCAGCCTTATCCAGACTTCGCCGGGTGAGGCGAGATTGGTGGTGATCGGCGCCAGTTGGACCACCGTCGGTCCGGCGATCTGTTTGCCCACTTCGGCCGACTTCTCCGGGCTGCCGGCGTTCTCGGGTGCGGCAGGAACCGGCGCCGGGGCTTCTCCCTGCTTGAGATAGCCACCCGAGAACCAGCCCATGCCGACGGCCGCGCCGGTCATGGCCAAGAGCATGGCGAGCTGGACCGCAAGGGACGGTCCCTTCTTGGACTGAGCCTGCTCGACGTTTGCCACGACAGCGATCTCCCCGGCCTAGAAAGGAAGAACCTGGTCGAGGATCTGCTGACCGTAGGCCGGCTGCTGAACCTCGCTCACACGCCCGCGGCCGCCATAGGAGATACGCGCCTCGGCGATGCGCTCGTAGGGAATGGTGTTCTCAGCGCCGATGTCGGAGGGACGCACCATGCCGGCGATGGTGAGCACGCGAAGCTCATAGTTGACACGCACTTCCTGCGAGCCCCTGATCATCAGATTGCCGTTGGGCAGCACATCGGTGACGACCGCCGCGACATTGAGCTCGATGTCCTCCGAGCGCTTGATCTCGCCGTCGGCGTTGGTCTCGGTGCTGGAGCTCAGGCCCGCATCGCCCTTGCCGCTGGTGCTCTTGCCGTCCCATCCCAGCGTCACGTCATAGCCGAGCTTGCGCGCGGCGGTGCGGCTGCGGTCGTTCTGGTTCTTGAAATTGGCCTTGTCGTTGAGCTTGATGTTGACGGTCAGGATGTCGCCCTGCCGCAGCGCCCGCGGATCGGTGAACAGCCGGCTCTGGCGGTCGTCCCACAGCGAGAATTTCTTGACCGGGCGCGCCGGCGGCTCCGGGTAGCTGTAAGGCGTCGCGCCGCCGTCGCTGATACCGGAACCGACCGGCGAGAGCGCGGGCTCCCGGCCGACTTCCTTGAGATCGGTGCCGCAGCCGGACAGTGCCGCCGCCGCGACCAGGGCGAGCAGTTTCAAATTCATGACGGATCAACCCTTCGCGCCGCGCTGGCCATGATGCCGGTGAGCGTCGCCGCCGCCTTCTGGTCCATTTCATTGAGGATGACGCCGGCCTTGCGTGAATCGAGCTTCATCAGGATCGCCGCGGCGAGCTCGGCATTGACCATCGCCAGCCGCTCGGCCGCGGCGTCGGGCTTCATGCCGGCATAGATCTTGACGACGCTGTCTTCGGCGCGCGCCAGGAATACCTCGCGGCGCTTCAGCCACTGCTCGTACTCGGCGCGTTTTGTCTCCAGCGCTTTCATGCGCTCGTCGATGCCTGCCTGGAGCTGCTTCAGCTCCTCGGCCTGCAAGGCGTAGCGGCGGTCGCGAGCCGCATCGGCGATGTTGGAGCAGAAGCGCTGGATCTCGCTCTCGTCCGGCACTTTTTCATGCGCAAGCTGGCCCGGCTGAGCCGAGGCCTGTCCGCTAGGCAGCACCTGGCGGACTTCTTCCGCGCGACCCGGAGTGCCGCCCACCAGCGCAGCGATCGCGACGGCGGCTAGCAGGTTCATGGTCGTATGAAGCCTGGGGCGACGATGCGGGTTTGAGGAGAAGAGCTCGATCATCGGCATGCCTATTGGAGAACCAAGTCGGCCTGCAGGGCGCCGGCAGACTTGATGCCTTGCAGGATGGCGATGATGCCATCAGGCTTGACGCCGAGACGGTTGAGACCGGAGACGAGCGTTTCAAGGTCGGGGCCGTCGAGCACTGCGACGCGGGCGTCGGGTCGCGAGGCCTCGATGGCGGTGAAGGGTTCGATGGCCGTCTGGCCCTTGGAGAAGGGCTCCGGCTGAACCACTTTCGGCGCTTCGGTGATGCGCACGGTGAGCGTGCCGTGGCTAATGGCGACGCGCGAGATCTTGACGTTGTTGCCGATGACGATGGTGCCGGTGCGCTCGTCGATGACGACCCGGGCGGGCGCATCCGACTCGACGACCAGGTTTTCGATCTCCGCATAGAAGCGCGCCGCCGATACGTTCTTCGGCCGTCTGATCTGCACGGTGCGGGCATCGCGCTCGGCCGCAACGCGCATGCCGAAGCGCTGCGATGTATAATCGTTGATGGCGTCGGCGATGCGGATGGCGGTCGAGAAATCGGGATTGCGCAATTGCAGCGTCAGCACGCCCTGATCATCGAACTCGGCGGGCACCGAGCGCTCGACGATGGCGCCATTGGGCACGCGGCCGGCGGTGGGCACGCCTTGCGTCAGCTGCTCGGCCTGGCCCTGGGCGGTGAAACCGCCCACGATCACCGAGCCCTGGCCGACGGCGTAGATCTCGCCGTCCGCGGCCTTGAGCGGCGTCATCACCAGCGTGCCGCCGGCAAGCGAGGTGGCATCTCCCATCGAGGAGACGTCGATGTCGATGCGCGCGCCCGACTGGACGAAGGGCGGCATGTTGCCGGTGACGATGACGGCGGCGACGTTCTTGGCGCGCGCGCTGCCGCCTTCGGTGGCGATGCCGAGGTTCTCCAGCATGGCGCGGATCGATTGTTCGGTGAACGGCGAGTTGCGCAGGCTGTCGCCGGTTCCCGCCAGGCCGATGACCAGGCCGTAGCCGACGAGCTGGTTGTCGCGCGCGCTCTGCAACTGGGCAATGTCCTTGATGCGCGCGGCGACCTGGCCGGGCGGCAGCGTGCTCGGTCCCGTCGAGACGCGGAACATGCGTGTGGTGGTGGCTGGATCGTATTCCGGGTCGTCGTTAACGCCGCCATTTTTCTGCGCGAGTTCGCGCTTGGCCTTGGGCGTGAGCCCATCGGCGAATGCGGGCTGAAGACCGATCGCGGCGCTCAGCAGAAGGGCAAAGGCGCGCCTCACGATGCGCCGACCCGAATCGTGCCGTCGGCCATCACCGTGCCGGAAATGATCTTGCCGCTGTCGACGTTGCGGATCTTGATGAGGTCGCCGGCAGCGCCCGGTTGCAGCGTGACGCCGGCGGCCGAGATGGTCAGCGCTCCGGCGGTGAAATAGACCTGCACCGAGGCACCCTGCTCGACCAGCCAGGCATCGCGGATGGCGGCCGCCGGAATGTAGCGGCCGGGCACGAGCGTGCGCTTGGCGACCTTGCCCTGGAGTTCCTCGGAGCGCGTCGCCATTCCGTCCGGCTTGTGCTTGCCCGGGACCAGCGTCACCTGCTTCAGCGCTGCAAGCTCGATGGTCTCGCCGGGATAGATGACCCGGTTGGGGATCAGCACGGCTTCGCCGACCGCTTGATTGGCGGCGAGCTGGCTGGCCGACTCTCCGCCCGTCTCTTGCGCAAGCGCCGGCACGCCGACGGCCACCAGCGCAAGGGCCAGCAGGGCGCGGCGGAAAGCAGGGCAGGAAGCCGGCATGGCCATCGTCGGCTACCTGATGTTCTTGGAGACCACCGAGGCCATGTCGTCGGCGGCCTGGATGACCTTGGAGTTCATTTCATAGGCGCGCTGCGCCGAGATCAGCTCGGTAATTTCCTTGACCGGATCGACGTTGGAAGACTCCAGATAGCCCTGTTCGATGGTGGCGAAGCCGGGATCGCCGGGAACGCCGACATTGGCCGGGCCGGAGGCCGCCGTCTCCTGGAACAGGTTGTCGCCGAGCGGCGCCAGGCCCGCCTCGTTGGCGAAGTTGGCGATCTGAAGCTGGCCGAGAAGCTGAAGGTCGGTCTGGCCGTCGATACGGGCAAAGACCTGGCCGGTCTTGTTGACGATGACCTCGACCGCGTCGGTCGGCACGGTGATCGCGGGAATGACGTTGGCTCCGTCGGCGGTGACCAACTGCCCGGTGGCATTGGTGTTGAAGGCGCCGGCGCGGGAGTAGAGCGTGCTGCCGTCGGCGCCCTCGATCTGGAACCAGCCGCGGCCGGTCAGCGCCAGGTCGAAGCTGTTGCCCGTGCTGGTCAGCTCGCCCTGGGTGTGGACGTTGCGCACGGCCGTCGTCTTGACGCCGAGGCCGATCGAAACGCCCTCGGGCACAAGCGAGGTGTTGGAGCGGTTGGGCACCCCTTGGGTGCGGTCGACCTGGTAGAGCAGATCGGAGAATTCGGCGCGCGCCCGCTTGTAGCCGGTGGTGTTGATGTTGGCGATGTTGTTGGCAATGACTTCCAGATTGGTCTGCTGGGCGTTCATGCCGGTCGCGGCGATGGCAAGGGCTTTCATGACGCGGTCCTAGATGCTCATGCGGCTGATTTCGAGATAGGCCGAGACGACCTTGTCGCGGATGGCGATCGTCGTCTGCAGGGCCTGTTGGGCGCTCAGCACCGCATCGGCCACCTGGCGGGTGTCGGCGTCGCCCTTGAGCGCCTGGATCGACATCTGCTCGGCGTTCTGCAGCGTGTTGACGGTCTTGGTCGCAGCCTGGCTGAGAGCCTCCGCGAAGCTGCCTGCGACGCCTTCGCTTGCCTTGGTGCCGACGCCGCCCTGAAGCAGGCCCGGCGAGGCGGCCTCCAAGCCATCGATTGCCGGTTTGAACTGTAGTGCCCCGATACCGCCGATCATTACTGGTTCCTCATCAGGTCGATGGTCATGGAAATCAGATCGCGAGCCTGCTTGATGACCTGCAGGTTGGCCTCATAGGAGCGGTTCGCCTCGCTCATGTCGGCCATTTCGACCAGCACATTGACGTTGGGCATCTTCACGTACCCTTTTGCGTCAGCGGCCTCGTTGCCGGGCTGGAATTCGATCGGGAAGTCCGACGGGTCGCGCGCGATCGAGCTCACCTCGACCAGCGAACCACCGGATGCGCGGTCGAGCTCGGACTGGAAGCTGATCGTCTTGCGACGATAGGGTTCGGCGCCCGGCGTGTTGCCCGTCGATTGCGCATTGGCGAGGTTCTCCGACACCACGCGCAGACGCTCCGACTGGGCGCCAAGGCCGGATGCCGCTACTTTCAGAGCTGCGGTCAGGGCGTCCATGGTCAGCTCTTCACCACCATCGTCATCATCGAGTGGAAGGCTTTGACGATCGCCGTGTTGAGCTCGAAGGAGCGACGCACTTCGCCGGCCTTCATCAACTCGTCCTCGAGCACCACCGTGTTCTTTGACGGCATTATCGAGCCCGTGACATCCTCCGGCTTGAGGTTGAAGCCGGCATTGGTCCCCTCGGCGCCCAGATGGCCGGTCTGGGTGGCCGCCAGCGTCACCGCCGTCCGATCAAGGACCTTTTCGAACGGTTCGACGTCGTTTGCCGTGTAGCCCGGCGTGTTGGCATTGGCGATGTTGGATGCGATCGCCGACTGGCGCACGGCCAGCCATTGCGACTGCCGGGTGGCGAGGTCAAAAAGGTTGACGGGTTCCATGGGACTCTCCGGGCGAGTACGCACAAGACTAGGCCGCCAGTCTTGCGCGGACCTTGCGCGGGGCGAGCCCGCGGCCCGTTGCGAGGCCATCATCTGGAAAGCTGGATCACCTTGTTGGCGTCGGTGACGATCACCCATTTGCCGCCGCGCTGCTCGATCGCGGCGACGCGGCTGGAGTCCGGCAGAACGGAGCCGCGCTGGACGATCCACAGGCCGGTATCGTCCTCGATCATCGCGCGGCCATTGGCGACATGCACCATCCTGAATTCCGCCGCGGCCGCAGGGAAGGGCTGGTCGCCAGGCGCCGGCGCAGGTTCGTCCTGCACCGTTCCGGTAGCAAGCAGGTCGATATCGGCGTTGGGAACGTCCCTGGCCGTCAGCGGTCCGCTGCGTTCGGCCGCGACGCCGCCGCCCGCGCGTCCGGAATTGCTGCCGCTGCCGCCGAACTTGATGGCCTGGACGCCGAACTGCTCCTGGTTGAAAAAGATATACCAGGGAAACAGCGCGCAGATCAGGCCGAGCGTGATACCGAGCGCGGCGACGACGAAATCGCTGCGCCGGTCCGCTTTCCTGTTGGCCAGGCGGGGAAACCGGGCCGGCGGCGGCTGCGGCCACTCCACCTTTTTCGGGAACAGGCCGTTGATGAGCGAGTCGCGGCTGGCGTCGGCCTCCTCGGCGGCCTTGGCCTCGGCAATCATCTCGCGCAGCATGCGCTCGGTCTGCTGCAGGTCAGTCTCCTTGATCGCCATTCTGCTTCCCCTTGAGGTGGCGGGCGAAATCGGTGAACGGATCGGCCGAAGCGCGGTCCCTCGGCGACTGCGTGAGCGCCTCGTAGATCAACGGCACTTGGCGCACGGCGATGTCGAGGTCGGCGTCGGCGCCGCCCTGATAGGCGCCGAGCAGACGGATGTCGCGCGTGTCCTCGAAGCGCGCGATCATCGCTTTCAGCCTTGTCACCAGCAGGCGCTGCTCGGCGCTCCAGGACTTGTCGGCGAGACGTGAGATCGACGACAGCGGATTGACCGGCGGGTAGCGTCCCTGCTCTGCGATCGCTCGGTCGAGCACGACGTGGCCATCGAGGATGCCGCGCACCGAATCGGCCACCGGATCGTTGTGGTCGTCGCCGTCGACCAGCACCGAGATGATGGCGGTGATCGACCCTTTGCCCTCGGCGCCTGGTCCGGCGCGCTCGAGCAGCTTCGGCAGATCGGTGAAGACCGATGCCGGGTAGCCGCGCGCGACCGGCGGCTCGCCGGTGCCCGTCGCCACCTCGCGCAACGCATGGGCAAAGCGGGTGATCGAATCCAGCACCAGGAGCACGCGATGGCCCTGGTCGCGGAAATGCTCGGCCACACGCATGGCTGTGTCGGGCGCGCGCCGGCGCATCATGGCGCTCTCGTCGCTGGTGGCAACGACGGCGACGGTCTTGGCCATGCTGTCGGCGCCGATCGTGTCCTCGAGGAATTCGCGCACCTCGCGGCCCCGCTCGCCGATCAGCGCCACGACCACCGTGTCGAAGGCCTCGGCGCCGGCGAGCATGGCAAGCAGCGTCGACTTGCCGACGCCGGAGCCGGCGAAGATGCCGAGCCGCTGGCCGAGACAGAGCGGCGTGAAGATGTCGATCACCCGCACTCCGGTAAGGAAGCCGGTGTCGACCCGCTGGCGCGACATGGCGCCGGGCGTCAATGTGTCGGCGCTGCCGGCGGCATTCGGCCTGACCAGCGGCGGGCCACCGTCGATGACGCGGGTCAAAGCGTCGATGGCGCGCCCGCGCCAGGAAACATGCGGCGTGACGGCGAGTGGGCCGCGCCGGAACACGACGTCGCCGATGCCGGCATCGGCGTGGCGCTCGAACGGCGCGACCACCACCTCGTCGCGGCCTATCCTGACGATCTCGCCGCGGCGCGTGCCGGTCTTGCCGCGCTGCTCGACGATGTCACCGAGCCTGGCAATGTCCGAAAGCCCGCGCACCTTGTAGTGAGTGGGTGAGATCTCGACGACGCGGCCGCCGCGGCTGAGCAGCGTTTCCGGGTTGTCGAACCGCCGCCAGATGCGTTCGAGCGTGGCCAGACGATCCGTTGGACCGGCTTCGCTAAACCTCTCGGGCGCGCGGAGCAGGGACGAGCCGTTCGCCATGCCGTTACTTGTCGCCGAGCGTCTTGATCGCGTCATCGGTGGAGGAAGCGCTCTGCCGGATCAGCGCCGCCGTGTTCTCGAAGGCGCGCTGCACCTGGATCAGCCGGGTCATCTCCAGCACCGGATTGACGTTGGATTCCTCCAGAAACCCTTGAGCTACGCCGACATCGGAGCGGTCGGTGACCGGTTCCGGAGTCCGCGCGGGAACGATGCCCGAATTGCCGTAACGGACGAAATTGTCGCCGGGGTCGAAATCGTAGAGGCCGATGGCGCCGACGAGCTGGTCGTTTTGGCGTAGCGAGCCATCGGCGCCGGCCTTGGGCGGACCGTTGCGCGGATCGAGCTGGATCGGCGCGCCGCCGCTGTCCAGCACCGGATAGCCTTCGATCGACATCAACTCGCCGTTCTCGTTCATGGAGAAACGGCCGTCGCGGGTCATCACCGTGCCGGCCGGCGTCTCGATGGCGAACCAGGCGTCGCCTTGTATGGCGAAATCGAAAGGATTGCCGGTTTCGGTCAGCGAGCCGTGCGCGGTGGAAAGATAGGTCTTGCCGGAGGATGCGAAGGATACCGACTTCGGCCCGGTGCCGGAGACCACGTCCTCGAATTTCACGCCGGTGGCGCGAAAACCGATGGTCGAAGCGTTGGCGACATTGTCGGCGATGGTGTCGAGACGGCGTTCGAGCGCAATCTGCGAGGAGAGGGCGACGTAGAGACTGTCCTGCATGGTGTTCTCAGAACTTCAGCTTCTGCATGGCCATCATCAGATCGGTCGAGATGCCGACCGTGGTCGGCTGCGCGAACAGCACGCTGACCGAGGTCACGGCACTGGTGGTCGGGTTGTTGATCTCCCACAGGCTGGTGAAGCGGGTAAGGAACGTGTTCAACTTGTCGGGATCCTTGAAGTCGGCGATATCGAGCTTTTGCTCGAACATCTGCGCCTGCTTGTCGATGTCGGCGGACGCAATGGAGTCGGGCAGGCCGAGAGCGGTGCGAACCACGCTCGAAAGCGCAGTGTCGGCGAGCACGTCATACCAGCTGTTGATGTCAGGCGCCTTACGCTGGAAATAAAGCGCCAGCCGCACGCCCTGATTGGTCTCGCCGGCATTCTCCTCCAGCGTCTGGCGCATGTATTTGTCGACGGCGCCTTGCTGGGCGGAGGGAAAGAGCGTGGCGGTCGAGCCGTAAGCCGCAAAGTTGAACGCCTTGACGAAGTCGGCGTAACGCTTGTCACTCAGCTTGTTGGCGAAGCTGTCGGAGTCGGACACGCCTTCCTTGAGCGCCTTGACCATGAAGGCCTTGGCATAGGCCATGTCTTGCAGCCCGTACGCCTTCATCGCGTAGTTGAACAGCCGAGTGTTGTTGACGAAATCGTCGATGCTTTTGACGTTGCCGATATTGGCCAAATAGTAGTCGGTCTCACGCTTCACGACGGGCTGCGACTCGACCTGGTCGATTGCCTTTGGGATGTCCTTGGCGATGAGCTGATAGCTGGTATAGGTGTTCAACATCTGCGCCTCCGGCCGAAGCTATCCGGTGACGATAGCGATGCTTCCTTGTGCGAGGCTGAATCGGTTTTCCGCATCGCGATTCAAGCCTCACACAAGGCACGAGGACTATCCCTGATCCACGACGTGACACGCGGAAGGACCTGTCGTGGGTATTCTGATCGGACTTGTGGTGACGCTTGGCTGCGTGCTCGGTGGCTTCATGGCCATGGGCGGCCATCTGCATGTGCTGATCCAGCCTTGGGAAGCCGTGGTAATCTGCGGCGCCGCGCTCGGCACTTTCCTCGTCGCCAATCCGATGAAGACGGTCAAGGACACCGGCAAGGGCATTCTCGAGGCCTTCAAGCAGGCCGTGCCGAAGGAGCGCGACTATCTCGAAACGCTGGGCGTCCTGCACAGCCTGATGCGCGAGTTGCGATCGAAGTCGCGCAGCGAGGTCGAGGCGCATATCGACAATCCGGAAGAGTCGGCGATCTTCCAGGCGTTCCCGACGGTGCTCAAGAACCACGACCTGACGCATTTTATCTGCGACTATTGCCGCATCATCATCATCGGCAATGCGCGCTCGCACGAGATCGAGGCGCTGATGGATGAAGAGATCCAGACGATCCGCACCGACAAGCTGAAGGCCTATCACGCGATGGTCGCGGTCGGCGATGGCCTGCCCGCGCTCGGCATCGTCGCGGCCGTTCTCGGCGTGGTGAAGGCGATGGGCGCGCTCGACCAGTCGCCGGAAATCCTCGGCGGGCTGATCGGTGCTGCGCTGGTCGGGACCTTCCTCGGCATCTTCCTGTCCTATGCCGTGGTCGGCCCGGTCGCGACCAAGATCAAGACGGTGCGCGAGAAGAAGAACCGCCTCTATATCATCGTCAAGCAGACGCTGCTCGCTTACATGAACGGCGCCTTGCCGCAGGTCGCGATCGAGTTCGGCCGCAAGACCATCTCGTCCTATGAGCGTCCGACGATCGATGCCGTCGAGCAGAGCACGATGAACACCGGCACCGCCGAGAAGAAGGCGGCCTGAGCATGCAGAACTTCAGCCGGGGCCGCTTGCCGTCATGACCAGTCCGGCCAGTCCGTCGCAAACCCGGGCTCTCATCATCGAGCGTCTCGTCGGCGACAGCGGCGAGGCCGCGCAGGTGATCGGCGTCGGCCGCGGCATGGCCGAGCGCTCGCTGCCGCTGCTGCAGAAAGCCCTTTCCGGAGAGCTTGGCGCGCCGGTCACGGTCGACCTGCAAGCCGTCGAAGTGGGACGTGTCCCCGACGCGCGTATGCGCGCGGGCGAAACCTTCGCCATGACCATCGTTCCTTCGCCGACCTCGGCCGACGCCATGACGCTCGTCATGGACGCGCCGGCGATCGCCGTCATGGTCCAGGCGCTGTTCGGCGGCGATCCGGATCAGCCGGTGGCGCCGATCGAGCGCGACCTGTCACAGATCGAGACCGACGTCGCCACCACCGTCTTCCAAGAGGTCGCGATGGCGCTGAACGGATCGGGCCGGCGTTCTCTCGAGCTGCGCCAGCCTGTCCCGAGGGCGATGTCCGGCAACGAGGCAAAACGGCGCGTGCTGCGCGACGGGGCCGCGGTCCGCATCATCTATGGCATCTCGACGCCGACCGACACCGGGACGGTGACGGTGATGATCCCGCAGCGAATCCTTCTGGCGACGCGTGGCGCCACCGCCGTTCAAGGCGGCGACCAGACGACGGAATTCGACTGGCGAGCCCGCTTCTCGGAGGAAGTGATGCGCTCGGCCGTGCGGCTCGAGGCCACCATGCCGCTTGCCCGGCTGACGCTTGGCGATCTCGCCGCCTTCCAGCCCGGCCAGGTGATCGAGTTCGAGGAGGACGCGCAGCTGCAGGCAAAGCTCAGCGCGCGCGACAAGACGCTCTTTGTCTGCGAGTTCGGCAAGCTCGGACAGAATTACACGGTCCGCGTTCGGCATCCCCACGACGGCGGGCAGGATTTCATCGATGGATTGGTGCCGGGCTGAGGCCTGGCTTGGGATTATTGGAGACGAGGCATGGCAAAGACCAAGGTGGAAGCCGAACCCGAAGCCGACCAGCCGGACGAGCAGCTCGACCGCGCCATCGAGGAATTGCGCGGCGTGCTGCGGGAGGAGGAGAACCGCCCCGACGCCGCCCTGCAGGCCGGCGCTAATTCCTCGATCATCATGACGATCCCGGTCGATGTGCAGATCATTCTGGGCAGCACCGAAATGCCGGTGTCGGAGCTGATGGCGCTGCAGAAGGGCTCGACGGTAGCGCTCAATCGCCGCATAGGCGAGCCGGTCGACGTGGTGGTCAACGGTCGCAGAATCGCGCGCGGCGAGATCACGGTGCTGGAACACGATCCGTCGCGCTTCGGCATCAGGCTTACCGAAATCAACGCTGCTGCCAAGAGCGCCTGAGCATGGACGGCGAGAGCATTCACCGGCAGCGGAGCGAGGCCCGATGACGTCGTTGACGCTGACGCGCCCGCAAAAGGCCGCCGCCATCCTGGTGGCGATGGGCAAGCCCTCGGCCAGCCGGCTGCTCAAATTCTTCAAGCAGGAGGAGCTGAAGGCGCTGATCGAGGGCGCGCGGCTGCTGCGCACCATCCCGCAAACCGACCTGGAGCGGATCGTCGCGGAATTCGAGGCCGAGTTCACCGAGGGCGCAGGCCTGCTCGATTCGGCCGACCGGATGGACACGATCCTCAACGAATCGCTGTCGCCAGAGGAAATGAGCGCCATCATGGGCGAGAAGAAGTTCGAGCCCGCTCCTGAGGGACCGCCGCCGATTTGGCCGGATCTCGAAAAGCTCGAGCCGACGCGCCTCGGCACCTTCCTCGCCGGCGAACACCCGCAAACGTCCGCCATGGTGCTGTCGAAGCTGGCGCCGCAGACCGCGGCCAATGTGCTGCTGACGATGGAAAAGCCGATACGCAGCCAGATCATCAAGCGCATGGTGACGATGGCCAACATTCCGGAGGCGGCGGCCAGGATCGTCGAGAACCAGTTGCGCGCCAGCGTGCTTTCGCAAAAAGCGAGCAGGGACACCTCGGTCGGCCAGGAGCGCGTCGCCAGCGTGCTCAACGAGATGGCCAAGCCCGAGCTCGACGAACTCATGCAGGACCTGGAGGAAGCCGGCACGCCGGATCTGGCCGGGGTCAGGTCGCGGCTGTTTGCCTTCGACGACTTGCCGCTGCTCACCCAGAAGGCGCGCGTGCTTCTGTTCGACGGACTGTCGACGGAGCTCGTCACGCTGGCTTTGCGCGGCGCGCCGGCGGAGCTTACCGAATCCGTGCTGTCGGCGATCGGCGCACGCTCGCGCCGCATGATCGAATCCGAGCTCGGACAGGGATCGGAAGGTATCGCGCTGGTCGACATCATGGCGGCGCGGAAGACCATCGCCGTGGCCACCATTCGTCTTTCGCGGCAAGGAGCGTTCGAGCTTCCGTCCACGCAGACCACCGCCGAAGCCGCCTGACGATAGTGATCCGGACAGGGCACCATGGCTGAGGCGGTCGACAAGGATTCCAAAACCGAGGAAGCCACAGAAAAGAAGATCCGCGACACGATCGAGCAGGGCAAGCTGCCTCACTCGCGCGAGACGGCGATCTTCGCTTCCTTCCTTGCCATACTGGTGTTCAGCGTCTTCTACGCCAAGGACGCCATCGTCAATCTCGGCATGTTCCTCGCCATGTTCCTGGAAAAGCCGGAAGCCTGGCCGATGAACACCGAGACCGACGTCATCGAGCTCTACAAGACCGTGCTGTTCGAAATCGGCCGCGCCGTCGTCAGCCTGCTGGTGCTGCTGGTGGTGGCCGGCGTCGGCGCTTCGGTGTTCCAGAATATCCCGCAATTCGTCGGCGAACGGATCCGGCCGCAACTGTCGCGCATTTCGATCGCCAAGGGCTGGAGCCGCCTGTTCGGCGTGCAGGGCTTTGTCGAATTCGCCAAGTCGTTGGCAAAGCTTGCCTTCGCCATCGCCGTGCTCGCGTTCACATTGTCGGAAGATCACCGCAGGCTGCTCGCCGGCATGATCACCAACCCGGTGTCGTTCGGCATGGTCATCCGCAGCATCTTCGTCGACATATTGGTGGCGATCGTCTTCGTCATGGGGCTGATCGCGGTCGCCGACATCGTCTGGTCGCGCTTCAACTGGCGGCGCGACCTGCGCATGACCAAGCAGGAAGTGAAAGACGAGCTGAAGCAGTCGGAAGGCGATCCGATCGTGAAGTCGCGCCTGCGCTCGCTGGCGCGTGACCGGGCGCGGCGGCGCATGATGACGGCAGTGCCGCGCGCGACGCTCATCATCGCCAATCCGACCCACTATTCCATCGCGCTGAAATATGTGCGCGAAGAGGACTCCGCTCCGCTGGTGCTCGCCAAGGGCCAGGATCTGGTGGCGCTGAAAATCCGCGAGATCGCGAGAGAGCACAACATCCCGATCTTCGAGGACGTGGCGCTTGCCCGCTCCATGTACAAGCAAGTTTCGGTTGATAGCGTGATCCCGTCGCAATTCTACCAGGCCGTCGCCGAATTGGTGCGGATCGTCTACTCGAAGAAGGCCGAGCGAAAAGAAACCCAATGATCGGACGCTGTTTCTATCCATGAACCGGCAACCACACGCCAATTCACGCGAGCAGATCGTCGCCAATGCCATCCACGACGTGGTGGGCGAGCTGCGCCTGATCGAGGTCGCCGACTATATCGCTTTTATCCGGCTGGAGCATTTCGCCTGCCTGTCGGACCTGGTGGACTCGGCTGCGGAGCTCTATTTCCAGCCGGGCACGCTCAGGCTCGGCCATGGCGGCGAAGCGCATGTCGACTGGGACGGCAGCCCGCGCATCGTGCTCGATCTCGAGCTGCGGCCGCGCGGCGTCACCGTCTATTTCCAGCTGACGCTGACCGGGCAGGGCACGTCCGTGATCGTCAATTACGTCTCTTTCGAGAAGCCGGGCGAGACGCCGGAGCACAACACCGCCCTCCTCGAGGACGCAATCGATGAGGCGCGCATCCGGAGGACCGAGCCGCTCGCTTTTCCTTGACGATGTTCTCGGCGCCTGGCCTGGGCGAGCTACTCGATCAGGCCAAGGCGCAGCGCCTTGGCCACCGCCTGGTTGCGATTGACCGCGTTGAGCTTCTGCGTCGACTGGGTGAGGTACTGGTTGGCGGTGTGCACCGACAGTTTAAGGAGCTTCGCGATCTCTTCGCTGGTGTTGCCGTTGGCGGTCAGTTTCAGGCATTCGAGTTCGCGTTTGGAGATGGCGCGCGTCCTGCCGGTTTCGCTTGGACGAATGCGGGCGACCGCCGCAAACACCGCAAAGCAGCGCGCGTGGATTTCATAGAGCGTGTCGTCCGAAAGGGTCATGTCCGGCCCCAGGAAGACGACCAGCCCGCACTGACCGCGCTCCGCATGCACCGGAAAGGCGATGCCGTCGGTGGCGGGCGCCAGAGGAGCGGTCGGTTCGGCCCATGCCAGGCTTTCAAACCTCCGCCGCGAGCCGGCCATGCCGCTGTCGGCCCACCAGCGCGGCATCGTCGAGATGCGACTGTGGCGCACCATTTCCTCGCCGCTGGCACCCGAGATGAATTTGGTCGTGAGGCCGGTCGATGGATAATCGGAATCGAGGCAGGCGACGAGGCGCGCTCGCTCCAACGAGGGGCTGACGAAGAACAATCCGAAACCGGAAGCGTTGATGTCGACGCCGATCCAGCGGCAGCGGCGCACGGCGTCCGGAATGGTCACCGCGTGATGCGTCTCCGATCCGAGCGAGAAGGCGCCGAACGGATTGCGCTGTTCGTTGAAAAGGGCCGCGGCGGCCTCTTTGATCTGTGCGTGCTTCAAATGATGCCGCTCCTGATCGCGGTCGCAATCGCCATTGCGCGGTTCGAGGCCGCGAATTTCTGGATGGCATGCGTGATGTAGCTGTTGACGGTGTTCGACGAGACGCCAAGAATGAGGGCCACCTCGTCGGTGGTCTTGCCCTCCGATACCCAGAACAGGCATTCGCGCTCGCGGTCCGACAGCGGATCCTGCATGGATGCCGCGGCGATCAATTGCGGGATGCTGGACAGCGCATAGCAGCATTTCAGCTGCGCCTTCATCAGGGCCGTGAGGTCGATCTTGCCGGGCTCGGCGGCGGAAAACAGCACGAAAAGGCGCTGGCGGCCGACATTCAACCTCAGCGAATAGATCTCGGCATGGCCGAGCACATCGAGCAACCGGGCTTCCTCGCCGCTCAGTATCGCGCCGGCGTCGGGCGCATGAGCCGCGACCAACGGCTTGGGGCGCACCCCCGGGGCGGCCGTTAGTGGGCCGAGCGCAAGATTGGCAATCAGCCTCTTGCCGATCAACTCGATGGCGTCGAAAATCCAGTTTGATGAGACGATGCGCGCATCGTTGCGATCCTGATCGTGCACCATGGCGACCAGCATATAGCTGTCGGCGCCGATATCGGCTGAAAGCTGCATGAAGAAACTGGTGAGATCGCCGCGGGACGCTAGGCGCGAGCCTGAAGCGTCGGATTGAAGAAGCGCGGCGGGACTGCTCATTTTGATATTCTGACCGGAATCGATCCCTGCGCCCGGTGCTGGCGTTGGCCAGCGCTCGGACCCGAAACGCGTCACGTTTACGAAGACACACTCACGGGCGCGCACAGCGCCCAACCTAGCCGAATCCTTACAAGCAACGCGAAGCCGTCCGCGTCTGGTGCCGGCCGGACGCCGGAACTTGAGACTTTGGGTGGTCGCCGCGCTCCCCGTGGAACGGCTGATTCGGGTCTAATCTACCCGCAGATGAATCCGACATCAAACGCGATTTGACAAAATCGAATCCGCTGGACTCGTGTTGCGACTCAGCGGCTGCTCATCGCGTTGCTTGGCGGTGGTTTCAGAGCTGAATCGAGCCGATGATTTCCCGGTGAGATCGAAAAAATTACGCCCCCGTTGCAGCCGGAGGCGCGTCATTTCGATCAGATATGGCTCAGCGGTCCTCGAAGCCGGTCAGCACGCCGACGGCGTTGATGCCGATCTCTTCCACAGCGTACCCGCCCTCCATGACGAACAGCGTCGGCAGGCCGAGCTTGGCGATGCGGCGGCCGATCTTGGGATAGTCTTCGCTCTTCAGCTTGAACTGGCTGATCGGATCCTTCTCGAAGGTGTCGACGCCGAGCGAGACCACGACCACGTCCGGCGCATAAGCGGCAAGCTTGGCACAGGCGTCTTCCAGCGACGCGCTCCAGCCGTCCCAGTCGGTGCCGAAGGGCATCGGATAGTTGACGTTGAAGCCTTCGCCTTCGCCCTCGCCGCGCTCGTCGGCATGGCCGAGGAAGAAAGGGTACTCGACCATCGGATCGCCATGCAGGTTGAGCACCTGAACGTCGCCGCGGCGATAGAAAATCTCCTGCGTGCCATTGCCGTGGTGGTAATCGACATCGAGGATCGAGACACGGCTTGCGCCTTGGTCGCGGAACCATTGCGCGACGACGGCGGCGTTGTTGATGAAGCAGTAGCCGCCCATGAAGGCAGCGCCGGCGTGGTGGCCGGGCGGGCGGCAGAGCGCGAAGGCGGTCCGCTCGCCGGCCTTGACCAGGGCGGCCGCCGTCAGCGCGACGTCATAGGATGACTTGATCGCTTTCCATGTGCCTTCGACGAAGGTGGCGCCGGCATCGAAGGAATAATAGCCGAGCAGGGCGTCGATGCGCTTCGGCGGCACATCGCCGCGCAGGCCGCGCGTCGGCCAGGTGAAGCCCATGGCCGAGCCCTTGAAGCCGGCGGCGACCCATTCCGGCCAAACCGTCGGCAGGAAATCGATGTAGTGCGCTTCATGCACGCGCTTGGCGGCGGCAAGGTCGTGCTCGACTGGCCCGATGATCGGCCCCAGCTTCTCGCTTTCCACCCTTGCCTTGATGAATTCGGCCCGCGACGGCTTCTCGAAACCAGGCACGATCGCCGAGGTGACCAGTTCCATCTGGCCGGCGTGACCGGCGTGAAGCGGCGAGAAAACTGTCTTCATTTTGGGAGTTGGCTCGCTGTTCGAGTTCGGGTTACGGGGCTTCAAACAGCTTTGTGGCAGAGAGTTCCGGCGCCGCCAAGGGGCATTTCGATTTGTCGTCGGGGCCAGCACGGGACGGCTTGCCAGACGCCAATACTCTGCTAGCCTAGGCACAAAGGGGAGAAAATGATGCCGCAAACGGCCGATCTTATCGTCGAGAACGCCAGCATATTGACGATGGATCCGGATACCCCCGCGGCCCAGGCGATTGCAATCAAAGGCGGCCAGATAATTGCGATCGCAGATCGCGATAGCGTTCGCGACTGCAAAGGTCCTGCCACTCGTGTCGTCGATGCCCAGGGCGGCTCCGTCCTGCCGGGCTTCATCGAGGCGCATATGCATTTGTTCGGCGGCGCGGCCGAGCTCGACAATCTGCATCTGGCAGGCGTGCAAGGCTTCGACGCGCTGCGCGACGCGATCCAGGGCTTTGCGGCGAAGCGTCCGAATGCCAGGCTGTTGATCGGCGCGGGCGTAGACTATGCGATCCTGCCCGAACCGGTGACGCGCCATCACCTCGACCGCATCATTCCCGACCGGCCCTTCGCCATGTCGGCCTCCGACCATCACACGATGTGGGCGAACACCAAGGCGCTGGAAGAGGCCGGCCTGCTGCATGGCAAGCAGGTGGGACCAGGCAACGAGATCGTTATGGGCGCGGACGGGCTTGCCGCCGGCGAGTTGCGCGAAGGCGAGGCGTTCGGGCCGATCCTCGACCACTTTGGGGCCAACCGGACGCGGCTCGGCCTCGAAGGTGCGGAGCCGGCTCCTTATCCGTCGGCGGCGGAGCTTGCGGCCGACCGCGACCTCATGCATCGCGGGCTTGAGTGGTGCGCAAAGCATGGCATCACCTCGATCCAGAATATGGATGGCAATCTCTACCAGCTCGAGCTGCTTGCCGGGTTGCAAGAGGAAGGACGGCTCATCTGCCGCACCAAGATCCCGTTCCACTTCAAGAATTTCATGAACCTGGACATGTTGGAAAAAGCCTCGCGCATGGCGGCGACCTACAATTCCGAGTGGCTGTCGTCCGGAATGGTGAAGGTCTTCTATGACGGGGTGCTCGATTCCTGGACCGCGGTGATGGTCGACGACTATGCCGACCGTCCCGGCTGGCGCGGCAAGCCGCTTTTTTCCCCCGAGCATTTCGCCGAGGTTGCGGTCGAAGCCGACAGGCGCGGCCTGCAGATCGCGGTTCATTCGATCGGAGACGGAGCGGTGCGTGCCGTGCTCGACGGTTACCAGGCGGCATCGAAGAAAAACGGCAGGCGCGACAGCCGGCACCGCATCGAGCACATCGAAGTGATCACCCCGTCCGATGTGCCGCGTTTCGCCGAGCTCGGCGTGCTCGCCTCGATGCAGCCGCCGCATCCGCCGGGCGCGATGAATTTCCCGCTGGAGCCGACGATCTCGCGCATCGGCCGCGATAAGTGGCCGCTGAGCTACGCCTGGCGCACCTTGAAGAATGCCGGCGCGCGGGTCGTCTTCGCGTCCGACTGGCCGGTCTCGCCGGTTGACCCGATCCTGGGCATCCAGGCAGCGGTGATGCGCAAACCTTGGGCAGAAGGCCTCCCGGACCAGAGCTTCTCGCTGCATGAATCGATTGCCGGCTACACGGTCGAGGGCGCCTATGCCGAGTTCATGGAACACCGCAAGGGACGCCTGAAGCCCGGATACCTCGCCGACATCGTCGTTTTGTCGGCCGATATCGAGAAGACGGCGCCGGAGGCGCTGCACAGGGTGCGGCCGGTCACCACCATCTGTGGCGGAAAGATCACTTACCAAGCTTAGGATGGACCAGGCCTGAGGCTGGCATGGGTATTGCGTTTAAAAAGCGAGTAGCAGCTCCGCAGTTGCCAAGCCGGTCGGCTTATGGTGACAATCGAACAGGAACGCACCTGCCGCCAAGAGCAGGCTCTCTCAATGGGGTAATCGTGCCGGAACAACCGGGTAAGAACGCGATCGAAGTTCGCGGTGTCCGCAAAGTATTTGGAACCGGTGAAAACCAGGTAGCCGCTCTCGACACGGTGTCGGTGTCTATCCGCGAGAACGAGTTTTTCACGCTGCTCGGCCCGTCCGGGTGCGGAAAGACGACGCTGCTGAGACTGATTGCCGGCTTCGATTTCCCAAGCGCCGGCGAGATCCTCCTGCACGGCCAGGACATCGCGCCGCTGCCGCCGTTCAAGCGACCCGTCAACACCGTCTTCCAGAACTATGCGCTGTTCCCGCACATGACGGTGGCGCAGAACATCGGCTTCGGACTGGAGATGCTCGGCAAGCCCAAGGGCGAAATCGAGGCGCGCGTCGCCCAGATGCTGAAGCTGGTGAAGATGGAGGCGCTCAAGGCACGCCGGACCAGCCAGATATCGGGCGGCCAGCAGCAGCGTGTGGCGCTCGCCCGGGCGCTCGCGCCGCAGCCGAAGGTGCTTCTGCTCGACGAGCCGCTCTCGGCGTTGGACTACAAGCTGCGCAAGGAAATGCAGATCGAGCTGAAGCGACTGCAGCACGAGACCGGCATCACCTTCATCTTCGTCACCCACGACCAGGAAGAAGCGCTGACCATGTCCGACCGCATCGCGGTGATGTCGGCCGGCAAGATCCTGCAGGTCGGCACGCCGCGCGACATCTATGATCGCCCCGCCGAGCGCTTCGTCGCCGATTTCATCGGCGAGACGAATTTCTTGGCCGGCACGGTGATGTCGAAGAAGCCAGGGATGGCGACGGTGAAATTCGCGAGCAACGCGACGATCGCCGCCGGCTATCCGGAAGGCTTCGATCCGACAGGCGAGGTGACGCTGGTGGTGCGCCCCGAGCATGCCGACCTGGTGCCGGATCCGGCCAAGGGCACGATCGCTGGAACGCTTTCCAACATCGTCTATTTCGGCACCGATACGCATTACCACGTGAGGCTCGACGGCGGTGAAAACTTCATCGTGCGCCATCAGAACAGCCGTTCGAGCCCGGCCACGTACGAGACCGGCGCCAAGGTCGGCATCCAGTTCGAGGAGGACGCCGCGCGCGTCTTGAAAGACTGATGACGACAGCTACGCTCACCCCAACCATGCCATCCAAGGCCGCGTTGTTCGAGGCCCAGGCGGTGAAAGCCGGCGCGCGGCGCAACCGGCTGCTGTCGCTGCCGGCTCTGATCATCATCGGCATCTTCGGCGTGCTGCCGCTTTTGATCATCTGCGTCTATTCGTTCCTGGTCGCCGCGCCCTATGGCGGCGTGCAGTGGCAGTTCTCGACCGACGCCTATCTGAACTTCCTGTTCCAGCGCGACATCTTCGACGACACCCTGCAATTCACGCCGGACTTCCTGATCATCTATCTGCGCTCGTTCCTGTTCGCGGTGGTGACGACGATCATCTGCCTGCTGCTCGGCTTTCCGACCGCCTATTTCATGGCGACGCGGCCGCCGGCGCAGCGCAACTGGTGGGTGCTTCTGATCACCATCCCGTTCTGGTCGAACCTTTTGGTCCGTACGCTGGCGATCATGTTCATCATCCGCGACGAAGGGCTGATCAACAACGCGCTGCTGGCGCTCGGCGTGATCGATAAGCCGATCACCATGCTCTACACCAATTTCGCCATCCAGCTCGGCCTACTCTATGCCTTTCTGCCGTTCATGGTGCTGCCGCTCTATTCCAGCCTGGAGAAGCTCGATTTCCGGCTGATCGAGGCGGCCTACGATCTCTACGCGACGCGCCGCCAGGTGCTGTGGCGGGTGATCATCCCGCTGTCGAAGCCCGGTATCATCGCCGGCTGCCTGCTCGTCTTCATCCCGGCGCTCGGCGCGTACGTCACGCCGCTGATCCTGGGCGGCGGTGTCCACCTGATGATCGGCGATCTGATCGCCCAGCAGTTCGGATCGGGGCGCAACTGGCCGCTCGGCTGCGCGCAGGCGCTGATCCTGATGGCCGCGGTTCTGGTGGCGCTGTTCTTCTACGTCCGCAACACGTCGGGGAAGGTGCAGCATGGCTGAGCCCCGCAGCATCGACATCAAGGAGCAGCCGGGCTTCCGCTCGATCGCGATCATCTGCCTGCTGGTGCTCTACGTGCCGGTGCTGATCCTGATGATCTTCTCGCTGAACAGCGGCTCGCTGGTCACGCATTGGGAGGGCGTCACGCTCGGCTGGTACGGCAGCGCGCTGCGCAACGAGGAATTCCATAACGCTGCCCGCAACACGCTGATCATCTCGATCAGCGCCACGATAATTTCTACCGTGTGCGCGACGCTTGCGGCGATCGGCATGACAAGGGTGAAGCCGTGGCGCGGGCTGGCGGCTGCCTTCATGGTCATCAACCTGCCGCTGATGGTGCCGGAAATCATCACGGCGGTAGCGACGCTCTCGTTCTTCGCGCTGATCGCCGGCACGTTCGGACTGAATTTCGGCATCGGCAATCTGATCCTCGCCCACACCGTGTTCTGCATTCCCTTCGCCTATATGCCGATCCGGGCGCGGCTTGAGGATATGGACCTGACGCTGGAATATGCCGCCGCCGACCTCTATGCGACGCCGTGGAACGCGTTCAGGCGCATCACGCTGCCGTTGCTGGTTCCCGGCATCATGTCGGGCGCGGCACTCGCCTTCATCGTCTCATTCGACGATTTCACCATCACCCAGCTCGTCGCCGGCCCCGGCCAGACGACTTTGCCTTTGTACATCTGGAACCAGATCCGGCGGCCGATGACGCCGGAGATCAACGCCATCTCCACCATCCTGCTTTTGGTGTCGATCCTGTTCGTCTCGGTCTCGTTCCTGATCGCGCGCCGACGCGCCAAATGATCCGTGAGCTCCAACACAAAACAATGGGAAGGCAAGGAGAACATTGAATGTCTGGAAAACTGATGGCGGCCGTTTCCGCGGTCGTATTGTTATGGGCCGTTCCGGCGCTCGCCGACGGCGAGCTGCATATCTACAATTGGGGCGACTATACCAACCCCAAGCTGATCGAGAAGTTCGAGAAGCAGTACAACGTCAAGGTGACGCTGGACGACTACGATTCCAACGAAACCATGCTGTCCAAGGTGCGCGCCGGCAATTCCGGCTACGACATCGTTGTGCCTTCCGACTACACGGTGAAGATCATGATCGAAGAGGGCCTGCTCGAAAAGACCGAGCCCAACGCGATGCCGAACGGCAAGAACATCGATCCGCGCTTCCTCGATATCTACTGGGACTCCGGACGCCATTACACCGCGCCGTGGCAATTCGGCACGACGGCGTTCTCCGTCAATACGGATAAGTTCAAGGGCGACATCAACACGCTGGCCATCCTGTTCAACCCGCCGGACGAACTGAAGGGCCAGATCAACGTGCTCGACGACGTCAACACGGTCATGCACGCGGCCGAGCGCTATGCCGGCGTGCCGCGCTGCGGCGCAGACAAGGCCAGCCTGAAAAAGGTCAACGATGTACTGATGGCCGCCAAGCCGTCGTGGAAGACCTTCAGCTACGACACCATCACCAAGATCACTTCCGGCGACGTGATCGTGACCGAACAGTGGAATGGTGCGGCCTACCGCTCGCGTCAGAAGATCCTGGCGATCAAATATGCCTATCCGAAGGAAGGCATCGAAGGCTGGATGGACAATGTCGCGGTGCTGAAGGGCGCCAAGAACCTGGAGAACGCCAAGCTCTTCCAGGATTTCGTCATGGCGCCTGAGAACGCGGCGCTGATCTCCGAGTTTGCCGGTTACGACAACGGCATCGCCGGCAGCCACAAATTCCTGCCGGCGGAGTTCGCCAACTCGCCGGAAATCAGCCCGCCGGCCGGCTCGCCGACGCCGGAATTCGTGCCGCCGTGCCCGCCGGATGTGGTGGAGATCTACAACAAGATCTGGACCAACCTCCGCAAATAGCTCCGGCAGAATGCATGAAGGAGGGGAGGCTCCGGCCTCCCTTTCTTATGTGCAGGGAGGGACTGATGACATCTTACCGCAACTCCGATCCGCGGCCCCCGATCATGCAGGGCTCGCCGCCGGCCATGGCTCTGCCGAAGCTCGATTGGGATCGGCCACCATGGAACCGCTGGGCCTTCCAGCACATCCGTGAGTTTTTGCCGACTGTCGAGGTGTGGCGCGGCCAAGGTCATCGCCGTCGGCTCGAGCGCGCCGAGGTCGATCTCGATGACCTGGCGGTGGCGGATAGCGAGGGCCGACCGACAACGCTCGCCGGACTGCTCGACGAGACCTTTACGGACGGCTTCCTGGCGCTGAAGGACGGCAAGGTCGCCTACGAGCGCTACTTCAACGGCATGGACGAGCGCACGCTGCATCTGTCGCAGTCGATGGCAAAGTCGGTCACCGGCTCGGTATGCGGCATCCTGGTCGGGCGCGGCCTGATCGACCCGGCTAGGCTGGTGACCGATTATCTTCCGGAGCTCGGCGAGACCGCTTGGGCCGGGGCCACCGTGCAGCAAGTGCTCGACATGACGGCCGGCGTGCGCTTCTCGGAAGAGTACACCGATCGCTATTCCGAGATCGGTCAGGTCGATGTCGCCACCGGCTGGAAGCCGATCCCGCCGGGCAGCGATCCTGATTTCCGGTGGCCTGCGCATCTGTTCGAGCTGATCCTGCGGCTGAAGGACAAGGTGCGGGAGCATGGCGAGGCCTTCGAATACCGCTCGATCGAGACCGATGTGCTTGCCTTCATCATGGAGCGGGTGAGCGGCAAGCGCCTGGCGCAGCTTGTCTCGGAAGAGCTTTGGCAGAAGCTCGGCGCCGACGAGAGCGCCTGCTTCACCGTCGACAGCGCCGGCTATGCGCTGGCCGATGGCGGCTTCAACGCTACGCTGCGCGACTATGGCCGCTTCGGCCAATTGATCCTCGACAATGGCGGCGGTGTGATCCCGGCCGAGTGGATCGAGGCGACGCGCAGCGGCAAGCACGGGCCGAATTTCAGCCCCAGCCTTCCGGACGGCAGTTACCGCAACCAATTCTGGATCGAGGATCCGCGCTCTCGCGCACTGATGTGCAAGGGCGTGTTCGGCCAGATGATCCATATCAGCTGGGAGCACAGGATGGTCGTAGTGAAGCTTTCGACCTATCCGGATTTCCTCAACGCCGCCTATTCGGTGGCGACGCTGAAGGCCGTGCACGCCATAGCTGCCGCGCTAGGCTGAAAATCAGAGACAGACGCCCCGGGAGACAATCGTGACCGGCAACACCGCGTTCGAGACCAGATACGGCTTTGCCCGCAAGGATGTGCGGCTCGACAACTGGCGGCTGAGGCCGTTCAGCCAATGGTCGTTCCAGAATGTCGGCGAACTGGTGCCGAGCGTCCATGTTGCCGCCGCGCCCGGCGGCGAGGAAGAGGTGAAATCGCTCGGCGCGCTGCTCGATGAGAAAGTTACCTTGGCTGGTAGCGCCGAAACAGTCGAAGCCTTTCTCAAGCGCTCCGACACTGACGCGCTGACGATCCTGAAGGGCGGCAGGCTGGTCGGCGACTGGTCGGCGCCGCATATGGCGTTCGGTCAGCGCCACATCATCTTTTCGATCAGCAAGTCGGTGACGGCGATCCTCGCCGGCATCCTGGAAGGCGAGGGGGTGTTCGACCCGGAAGCGCCGGTGACAAAGTACATCCCCGAAGCCAAGGGCTCGGCCTATGGCGATGCGAGCGTGCGCAATGTGCTCGACATGACGGTCAGCCTCGATTTCGAGGAGGCCTATCTCGATCCCGAAAGCGCCTTCGCCCGCTATCGCCGCGCGACACTGTGGAATCCGGGCGGCGGGTCGGAAAGTCTCGCTGCTTTTCTTTTGACGCTGCAGCGCCTCTCGGAGCCGCATGGGCAGACCTACCGCTATCGCTCACCCAATTCGGATATGCTGGGCATCCTGGTGGAGCGGGCATCCGGCAAACGCGTCAGCGACTTGCTCAGTGAGAAACTGTGGCTGCCGCTGCGCGCCGCGAGCGAGATGTCGGTGACCGTCGATATGGAAGGCACGGCGCGTACCGCCGGCGGCATGTCGATGACGCCGCGCGACCTTGCCCGTATCGGCGAGATGATGCGGCAGGGCGGCACGGCCAACGGCCGCCGCATCGTGCCTGAAGCCTGGGTGCGCGACACGGTTGCCAAGGGCGGCAGCCATGAAGCCTGGCGGCGCGGCGCGATGCTGTTCCTCTTCCCGAAGGGCCGCTACCGCAACAAATGGTACCAAATGGGCAGGGCAAGCGGCGCCTTCTGCGGTATCGGCATCCACGGCCAGTGGATTTACGTCAACCCGAGCGACGAGGTGGTCATCGCCAAGATGTCGTCGCAGCCGGAGCCGGTCGACGACCAGCTCGACCTTGATATCGTGGCATTTTTCGAGACATTGAGCGGGATGGTTTGAGCCGTTCGGCTGGTCGTCCCGACACTGTTTCCTGTGGACCTTCCCGGCGGGGTTAACGCACGGCGGTTGGCGCAGCCGTCGTCCAGGCCTATGGTCGCCGCTCTTTTCGACGGGAACCAGCATGGCATCAGACATCAAGCGCATCGCAGCAATCATCGCGGCCGAGATCGGCTCGCGGCCGGAGCAGGCGGCAGCCGCAATCGGGCTGCTGGACGAGGGCGCAACGGTGCCTTTCGTGGCGCGCTATCGCAAGGAGGTCACCGGCGGCCTCGACGACACGCAGCTGCGCGACCTTTCCGAGCGGCTTGCCTATCTGCGCGAGCTCGATGCGCGCCGCGACACCATCCTCGGTTCTATCCGCGAGCAGGGCAAGCTGACCGAGGACCTCGAGGCCAAAATCGCGGTGGCGACCACCAAGGCCGAGCTCGAAGACATCTACCTGCCGTACAAGCCGAAGCGCCGCACCAAGGCCGAGATCGCCAGAGAACGTGGACTGGGGCCGCTGGCCGAGGCGATCCTCGCCGACCGTTCGGCGGTGCCTGCCGAACTCGCGCTAGCCTATCTCACCGACGAGGTTCCCGAAGCCAAGGCGGCGCTCGAAGGCGCGCGCGACATCCTGTCCGAGCAGTTCGCCGAGAACGCCGAGCTGGTTGGCAGGCTGCGCGCCTATATGAAGGAACGCGCTTTCCTGCGCGCCCGCGTCGTCGACGGCAAGCAGGAGGCGGGCGCGAAATTCTCCGACTATTTCGACCATGTCGAGCGCTGGGCGAACGTGCCCAGCCATCGCGCCTTGGCCATGCTGCGTGGCCGAAACGAGGAAGTGCTGTCGCTCGACATCGAGGTCGATGCCGACGAGGCCCTGCCGGTGAAGCCGGTCGAGCGGATGATCGCCAACGCCTATGCGATTGGCAGCACCATGCCGGGCGACCGTTGGCTGATGGAGGTCGCCGGCTGGACCTGGCGGATAAAACTATCGCTCCATCTGACGCTTGATTTGATGCGCGACCTGCGCGAGCGGGCCGAGGACGAGGCCATCCATGTCTTTGCCCGCAACCTCAAGGACCTGCTGCTCGCCGCGCCCGCCGGCTCGCGGCCCACGATGGGTCTCGATCCCGGCATCCGCACCGGCGTCAAGGTGGCTGTGGTCGACGGCACCGGCAAGCTGGTGGCGACGACGACCGTCTATCCGTTTCCGCCGAAGAACGATGTGCGCGGCACGCAGGCGGAACTTGCCAGGCTCATTCGCTTCCACAAGGTGGAGCTGATCTCGATCGGCAACGGCACCGGCAGCCGCGAGACCGAGAAGCTGGTGGCCGACATGCTCGCCGGCCTGCCGTCGGACGGCGGGCCGAAGCCCATCAAGGTGATCGTCAGCGAGGCCGGCGCGTCGGTCTATTCGGCCTCGGCGACGGCGGCCGCCGAGTTTCCCGACCTCGACGTGTCGCTGCGCGGCGCTGTGTCGATCGCGAGACGCCTGCAGGACCCACTGGCCGAACTGGTCAAGATCGAGCCGAAGTCGATCGGCGTCGGCCAATACCAGCATGATGTCGACCAATACCGGCTCGGCCGCTCGTTGGAGGCGGTGGTGGAGGATGCGGTCAATGCCGTTGGCGTCGACCTCAACACAGCATCCGCGCCGCTCTTGGCGCGCGTTTCGGGACTGGGGCCATCGCTTGCCGAAGCGATCGTCGCGCATCGTGACGCCGGCGGTCCCTTCGCCACCCGTCGCGACCTGTTGAAGGTGGCGCGCCTCGGGCCGCGCGCGTTCGAGCAGTGCGCCGGCTTCCTGCGCATCCCGAATGGTTCCGAGCCACTCGATGCTTCTGCGGTGCACCCGGAAGCCTATGGCGTGGCAAAGAAGATCGTCGCCGCCTGCGGGCGCGACGTGCGCTCGCTAATGGGCGACAGTGCCGCGCTCAAGGCGCTCGATCCGCGCGTCTTCGTCGACGAGCGCTTCGGCCTGCCGACGGTACGCGACATCCTCGCCGAGCTGGAAAAGCCTGGACGCGACCCGCGCCCCGGCTTCAAGACGGCGACCTTTGCCGAAGGCGTCGACGACATCAAGGACCTGAAGCCCGGCATGCTGCTCGAAGGCACCGTCACCAATGTCGCCGCCTTCGGCGCCTTCGTGGACATCGGCGTGCACCAGGACGGGCTGGTGCATGTCTCGCAACTGGCCGACCGCTTCATCAAGGACGCGCATGAGGTGGTGAAGGCCGGCGATGTCGTGAAAGTGCGGGTCGTCGACGTCGATATCAAGCGCAACCGTATCGGCCTGTCTATGCGCAAGGACGGCGATGGCGGCGCCTCGCGCGGCGGCCAGCGTGACAGCGGCGGCGGCAAGCCCGTGCCGCGTTCGCCGGCGCCGCAACGCCAGCCCGAACGGCCGGCGCAGGGTGCTTTCGGTGCGGCGCTCGCTGAGGCGATGAAACGGAAATAGCTACCACGCCAGAACAGCCGGCTCCTTCTCAACCTGGCCCCGCAGCCAGTCGCGAAAACTGACAACCGGCGGATGGCCGCGCTTGTCGTGCGGCACGACGAGATAATAGGCACTGCGGCTCTGCATCGGCTTGCCCGGCGCCGGCACCAACTGGCCACGCTGCAATTCTCCGGCGATCAGGATCTGCGGGAGCAGCGCCACGCCGAGCCCCGCCATGCAGGCTTGCGCGACCGTGCCGAACTGCTCGAACTGCATGCCGGGGGCGGTCGGCGCGTCGAGCTCCTGATGCTCGAACCATTCGCTCCAGGCGTCGGGACGCGTTGCCATGTGCAGCAGAGGCAGGCGGCCGATATCGGCTGGCGTCGCGACCTTCCGCTGCGCCAGGAATTCGGGCGCGGCGACGGGCATCACGGTCTCGCGCATCAAAAGCGTGCAATCTGCGTCCGGCCAGTCGGACATGCCGTGATGGATCGCGGCGTCGAGGCGCTCGCGCACGAAGTCGAAGCGGCCGATGCGGGTGGCGAAATTGATCGTGATGTCCGGATGGCGGGCGACGAAATCCGGAATGAGCGGCATCAGCCAGCGCGTGCCGAAGGTCGGCAGGATGGCAAGGTTGAGAACACCGCTATGCCGATTGCTCATCAATCCAAGCGCCGCATCGCGCAACTGCCCGAGCGCCGAGCGCACCGCTTCGGCATAGATCTCGCCCGCCGTGGACAGCCTGACATTGCGGCTGTCGCGTTCGAAGAGCCGGCGCCCGAACTGCTCTTCCAACAGATTGATCTGCCGGCTGACGGCGCCTTGCGTGAGATCGAGCTCGCGGGCCGCGGCGGTGAAGGAGCCGAGACGCGCCACCGCCTCGAAGGCGGCAAGCGCGCTGATGTTCGGCAAGAGGCGGCGCTGGACGTTCATGATCTATTACTAACGCTCATTGATCCTTGATGCAATTTTGTTTGATTTTTTCCAGGTGGAGGCGGATAAGCCGGGCCATCAAGGTTACCGGGAGACCCATGTCATGGCCGCCGAGAAGAATGCTTTCGTGTGGAACGATCCTTTCCTGATCGAGGACCAGCTTTCCGAAGACGAGCGCATGGTGCGCGACGGCGCAGCGGCCTTCGCCGCCGACAAGTTGGCGCCCCGCATCGAGGAAGCCTATGCCGATGAGAAGACCGATCCCTCGATCTTCCGCGAGATGGGCGACGCGGGCCTGCTCGGCATCACCATTCCGGAGGAATATGGCGGGCTCGGCGCCAACTACGTCACCTACGGGCTGGTGGCGCGCGAAGTCGAGCGCATCGATTCCGGCTACCGCTCGATGATGAGTGTGCAGTCGTCGCTGGTCATGTATCCGATCCATGCCTACGGCTCGGAAGAGCAGCGCAAGAGGTACCTGCCGAAGCTCGCCTCCGGCGAATGGATCGGCTGCTTCGGCCTCACCGAGCCGGATGCCGGCTCCGATCCGGGCGGCATGAAGACGCGCGCCGAGAAGACGGCGAACGGCTACAGGCTTTCCGGGTCCAAGATGTGGATCTCCAACGCGCCGATTGCCGACGTCTTCGTCGTCTGGGCAAAGTCGGCCGCGCATGACAACCAGATCCGCGGTTTCGTGCTGGAAAAGGGCATGAAGGGGCTGTCGGCGCCGAAGATCGGCGGCAAGCTTTCGCTGCGAGCCTCAATCACCGGCGAGGTTGTGATGGAAGGCGTCGAGGTGGGCGAAGAGGCGCTGCTGCCCAATGTCTCGGGCCTGAAGGGACCCTTCGGCTGCCTCAACCGGGCGCGCTACGGCATCTCGTGGGGCGCCATGGGCGCGGCCGAGGATTGCTGGCACCGCGCGCGGCAATACGGCCTCGATCGCAAGCAGTTCGGCAAGCCGCTCGCCGGAACGCAACTCTTCCAGAAGAAGCTCGCGGACATGCAGACCGAGATCGCGCTCGGCCTGCAGGGGTCGCTGCGCGTCGGCCGGCTGATGGACGAAGGCAAGATGGCGCCGGAGATGATCTCCATCGTCAAGCGCAACAATTGCGGCAAGGCGCTCGATATCGCCCGTCAGGCGCGCGACATGCATGGCGGCAACGGCATCCAGATCGGCTACCACGTGATGCGTCATGCGCAGAACCTGGAGACGGTCAACACCTATGAGGGCACGCATGACGTGCATGCGCTGATACTGGGAAGGGCGCAGACGGGACTGCAGGCATTTTTCTAAGCCGGCACGCTGCTTAAATTAGGTGCAGCGCAACATCTCTGCTTGGAAAATGCCATTCATGTGTGTCAGGGTTCGGCGACCGAGAACGCCGAACTCCGGGGCCCCATGGCAATTCTGGCAGCCGTCCACCACCTGACCCATTACAAATACGACCGTCCCGTCGTTCTCGGCCCCCAGGTGATCAGGCTGCAGCCGGCGCCGCATTCGCGCACCAAGGTGCTCAGCCATTCGCTGAAGGTCGAGCCGAAGAACCACTTCGTCAATCTGCAGCAGGATCCGTACGGCAACTTCCTCGCCCGTTTCGTCTTTCCGGAGCCGGTGACGGAACTGAAGATCGAAGTCGATCTCGTCGCCGATATGACGGTCTATAATCCGTTCGATTTCTTCGTCGAGGAATCGGCCGAGAATTTCCCGTTCGACTACCCGGAGGAAATCCGGGAAGACCTCGCCATCTACCGCACGCCGGAGCCAGCCGGGCCGCTGCTATCGGCCTTCCTGAAGACCATCGACCGTAGTCCGACCAACACGGTCAACTTCCTGGTCGGGCTCAATGCGCGGCTGCAGCGCGAAATCGCTTATATCGTGCGAATGGAGACCGGCGTCTATTCGCCGGAGGAGACGCTGGCCGCCGGCAAGGGCTCGTGCCGGGATTCGAGTTGGCTGCTGGTGCAGGTCCTGCGCAACCTCGGCGTCGCGGCGCGTTTTGTCTCCGGTTACCTGATCCAGTTGAAGCCGGACCTCGTCTCGTTGGTCGGACCGCCCGGAACCTCGGTCGATTTCACGGACCTGCACGCCTGGTGCGAGGTCTATATCCCGGGCGCCGGCTGGATCGGCTTCGACCCGACTTCCGGTTTGCTCACCGGCGAAAGCCATGTGCCGCTGGCGGCCACGCCGCATTTCCGCAATGCCGCGCCGATCTCCGGCATGGCGAGCTTCGCCAATGTCGATTTCGGCTTCGACATGGGGGTCCAGCGCATAGCCGAGCATCCGCGCATCACCAAGCCGTTCTCGGACGAGAGCTGGGAGGCGCTCGACGCCTTGGGCAACAAGGTCGATGCGGTTTTGCGGGAACAGGATGTGCGGCTCACCATGGGCGGCGAGCCGACCTTCGTGTCGATCGACGACTTCGAGTCCGCAGAATGGAACACGGCTGCCGTCGGTCCGACCAAGCGCGACAAGGCGGATCAGCTTATCCGCCGGCTGCGCGAGCGCTTCGCGCCGGGCGGTTTTCTGCACTACGGGCAAGGCAAGTGGTATCCGGGCGAGAGCCTGCCGCGCTGGACCTTCTCGCTTTTCTGGCGCACCGATGGCGAGCCGGTCTGGCGCGACCCGTCGCTGATCGCGCGCGAAACAAGCACCGTTCCTGTCGGGCCTGAGCACGCCGCCGGCTTGCTCACGGCGATCGCCGGCGAGCTCGGCATCGACAAGGCGATGGTCAGCGAGGCCTATGAGGATCCGGCCGAATGGCTTCTCAAGGAAGGCAGGCTGCCGGACAATGTCGATCCGTCCAATTCCAAGCTGGAGGATCCGGAAGAGCGCAGCCGCATGGCGCGGGTCTTCGAGCGCGGCCTGACCGAGCCGTCGGGGTATGTGCTGCCGGTTCAGCGCTGGAACAGCCAGGCTGCCGGGCAGCGCTGGCGTTCGGAGAAATGGAAGACGCGGCGCGGCCGGCTGTTCCTGGTGCCGGGCGACTCGCCCGTCGGCTACCGGCTGCCGCTCGGCGCGCTGCCTTACGTGCCGCCGGCGCAATTCCCTTATATCGTGCCGGTCGATCCTTCGGTGCGGCGCGGCGCCTTGCCGGTGCGCGACGCTATACTGCCGGAAACCGCCCCAGCAGAACTTGAGGGTCCCGACGAAATGGCACGCCGCCAGCTGGCAGTGTCCTTCACAGCTGCGACCGGCCAGCAGGACCGCGTCGAGCAGGAGATCACCGAGATCGGCGGTGCGGTGCGCACGGCGCTCACTGTCGAGCCGCGTGACGGGCGGCTCTGCGTGTTCATGCCGCCGGTCGAGGCGCTCGAAGACTACCTCGAACTGGTGGCGGCGGCCGAAAACGCGGCCAAGGCGATCGGCCTGCCGGTTCATATCGAGGGTTATGGGCCGCCGCACGACCCGCGCCTCAACGTTATCCGAGTGGCGCCCGATCCCGGCGTCATCGAGGTGAACATTCACCCGGCCGCCAACTGGCAGGAATGCTTCGCGACGACCACGGCTATCTACGAGGAGGCGCGGCAGTCGCGGCTCGGCACCGACAAGTTCATGATCGACGGCCGCCACACCGGCACGGGCGGCGGCAACCATGTCGTTGTCGGCGGCGCGACGCCTACCGACAGTCCGTTCCTGCGCCGGCCGGACCTGTTGAAGAGCCTTGTGCTGCAGTGGCAGCGCCATCCATCGCTCTCCTACTTGTTTTCGGGCCTGTTCATCGGCCCAACCAGCCAGGCGCCGCGCATCGACGAGGCACGGCATGATTCGCTTTATGAGCTCGAGATCGCGCTGGCGCAGGTTCCGCATCCCGACAAGGGCGAGGCGCCCTTGCCGTGGCTGGTGGACCGGCTGTTCCGCAACCTCTTGACCGATGTGACCGGCAACACGCATCGCTCGGAAATCTGCATCGACAAGCTGTTCTCGCCGGACGGTCCGACAGGACGGCTCGGTTTGGTCGAGTTCCGTGGCTTCGAAATGCCACCCAATGCGCGCATGTCGCTCGCCCAGCAATTGCTGGTCCGCGCCATCATCGCCCGCGCCTGGAGGAACCCGCTCGACGGCCGCTTCGTGCGTTGGGGCACTTCGCTGCATGACCGTTTCATGCTGCCGCATTATGTCTGGGCTGATTTCCTCGACGTGCTGGAGGATCTGAAGCAAAACGACTTCGACTTCCGCCCGGAATGGTTCGCAGCCCAACTCGAATTCCGCTTCCCGTTCTGCGGCGAGGTGCAGCATGGTGGCGTCAAGCTGGAGCTCAGGCAGGCGCTGGAGCCCTGGCATGTGATGGGTGAGCAGGGCGCGATCGGCGGCACGGTCCGCTTCGTCGATTCCTCGGTCGAGCGGCTGCAGGTGAGGACGGAAGGCCTTAATCCGGAACGTCACGCGGTCGTCTGCAACGGCCGCATCGTGCCGATGAAGGCGACCGACAGCAGAGAGGTCGCAGTGGCAGGCGTGCGCTTCAAGGCCTGGCAGCCGGCCTCCGGCCTGCATCCAGCCCTGCCGGTCAACACGCCGCTGGTCTTCGACATCTACGACCGCTGGTCGGGCCGCTCGTTGGGCGGCTGCGTCTATCATATCGCGCATCCGGGCGGCCGCAACTACGAGATCTTCCCGGTCAACGGCAACGAGGCGGAAGCGCGGCGGCTTGCCCGCTTCGAGCCGCGCGGCCATACGCCGGGTGCCTATGTGCTGCGTGAAGAACAAGGCTCTGAAGAGTTTCCCATGACCCTTGACCTCAGGCGACCGGCGAGATTCTGATCGGCCATGGCCAAGGGGAATCAGAAACGGGCACGCGGCAGGCCGCAGTCGCACAGCCTGCTGGAGCATTACCGGCCGATCGACGGTGTCGTCGACGAGATGGTCGACACATCAGGCAATCCGCGCCCGGCTTGGCGGTCCTTCATCGAAGCGCTGGACGAGCTGGGGGCCGAGACACTCGGACAGCGCTTTGCCCGCGCCGACCAATATCTGCGCGATGCCGGCGTCTACTACCGCGTCTACGACAAGGCCGGCGCCAACGAACGCGAATGGCCGCTGGCGCATGTCCCGCTGCTGATCGACGACAAGGAATGGGCCGAGATCAGCGCCGGCCTTGTCCAGCGCGCCGACCTGTTCGAAGCGATGCTGGCCGACATTTACGGGCCGAACCGGCTGATCGAGAAGGACATCCTGCCGGCCGGGCTGATTGCGGCGAGCCCGGAATATTTGCGCCCGGTGGTCGGTGTCGGTCCGGCCAGTGGGTATTTCCTCCATATGGTCGCCTTCGAGCTCGGCCGCGGACCGGATGGCCGCTGGTGGGTGTTGGGCGACCGCACCCAGGCGCCGTCGGGCGCCGGCTTCGCGCTGGAGAACCGCGTCGCCACCACGCGCGCCTTCTCGGAGATCTATGGCGATCTGCATGTGCATCGCCTGGCCGGCTTCTTCCGCCGCTTCCGCGATGCGCTGAACGGCATGGCGAAGGATTCCGGCGGCCGCGTGGCCATCCTGACGCCCGGCCCGCTCAACGAGACCTATTACGAACACGCCTATATCGCCCGCTATCTCGGCATCATGCTGCTCGAGGGCGAAGACCTGACGGTGTCCGGCGGTCGGCTGATGGTGCGCACGGTTTCGGGGCTGATGCCGATCGGCGTTTTGTGGCGGCGGCTCGATGCGGCTTTCGCCGACCCGCTGGAGCTCAAGCCGGACTCGCAGATCGGCACGCCGGGACTGGTCGAGGCGATCCGGCGCGGCACCGTCTCGGCCGTCAACGCGCTCGGTTCGGGGCTGGCAGAAACGCGGGCGCTGCTTTCCTTCCTACCGCGGATCGCGCGGGAACTGCACGGCGAAGAGCTCAAGCTGCCGAACATCGCGACCTGGTGGTGCGGGCAGCAGACCGAACGCGACCATGTGCTGGCCAATGTCGACCGCTTGGTGGTCGGCCCGGCGCTTTCGACACGGCTTGCCTTCGAGGACGATGGCGCGACCAGGCTCGGTTCGGCGCTTTCGGCCGGGGAGCGGGCGGAGCTTATCGCGCGGATCGAAGCCGACGGGGCTGGCTTCGTCGGCCAGGAGGCGGTCACGCTCTCGACCACCCCGGTCTTTGTCGGCGGCCGGCTGGAGCCGCGGCCCGCCAGCCTGCGCGTCTATCTGGCTCGGACGCCGGACGGCTGGACGGTGATGCCTGGCGGGTTTGCACGCATCGGCTTCTCGCTCGACCCGACCGCGATCGCCATGCAGCGCGGCGGCCAGGCGGCGGATGTGTGGGTGGTCAGCGACAGGCCTGTCGAGCGGGAGACGCTGCTGCCGCAGGAGACCGACGGCTTCACTCGCACCATGCCCGGCAGTCTGCCGAGCCGTGCGGCGGAGAACCTGACCTGGCTCGGCCGCTATATCGAGCGCTCGGAAGATACGGTGCGCGTGCTGCGCGCTTATCACGTCAGGCTGGCGGAGACGTCCGACCCCGATATGCCGCTGCTCGCCGACATCAGGGACTATCTCGAACCGTTCGGCATAGAGGTCGAAACCGCGATACCGCTTGGATTGATCGGCACGTTGGACAGCGCCGTCTACAGCGCCGGCCAGATCCGCGACCGCTTCTCGCCGGACGGCTGGCTGGCGCTGAAGGACCTGTCGAAGACCATCCACAAATTCGCGGAGACGGTCGCGCCGGGCGACGACGCGACGCGGGCGATGACCGTGATGCTGCGCAAGCTTGCGGGCTTCTCGGGCCTGCTGCACGAGAACATGTACCGCTTCACCGGCTGGCGTTTCCTGGAGATCGGCCGCCGGCTGGAACGCGGCATCCAGATCGCCCGCACGCTCGCCAGGCTGACAACGGCAGGCGCGCCCGACGGCGCGCTCGACATGATGCTGGAGATCGGCGACAGCGTCATGACCCACCGCCGGCAATATCCGGTGCAGGCAGGCCGGCGCACGGTTATCGACCTCCTGGCGCTCGATCCGCTCAACCCGCGCTCCATCCTGTTCCAGCTCGAGCGGCTCAAGGCCGAGATCGGCATGCTGCCTTCCGTCGGCGGCGAGGGACACATGTCGCCCGCGGCGAAAGAAATCCTGCAGCTCAACACGGCGCTCGCCGTCATGGAGCCCCAGGACATGACCGCGAAGGTGCTGGACGATCTCGCCAACCAGATCAGCGACCTCTACAACAGTCTCGCCAAGGCCTATTTCGGTTAGATGCTCTACGACATCAGGCTTCATCTTCATTACGGCTATGCGGCCGCAGCCGGCGGCGGCAGGCACCAGCTGCGCGTGCTGCCGCAGACGCTTGCCGGCGTGCAGCGGGTTATCGCCGCCTCGCTGTCTTTCCAGCCAAATCCGGCCGAGCGGGCGGATTTTTGCGATTTCTTCGGCAACAGCGTCACTGCGATCGCGGTTCGCGACGCGCATGAAGAGCTCCACGTCAAGATGAGCGCTCGTGTGTCGGTGTCGCGGCCGGAACCCGGCCTCGACGTCTCGCCCGACATTCCCGGCTTGAGGGCGGAACTCGACGCCGTACGTTCGCTGTCCGCCAACGCCCCACATCATTTCCTCGCCGCCAGTGACCACGCCGGCATCGAAACGGCGATCACGGCCTATGCGCGGGAAAGCCTCGCCGGTTCGGCGATCGCCACGACGGTCGACCTCTGCAATCGCATCCACCGCGATTTCACCTATGACGGCAAGGCAACCAGCGTGGAGACGCGCGCCAGCGATGCCTTTGCCCTGAAACGCGGAGTCTGCCAGGATTTTTCACATATCATGATCGCCGGGCTGCGTGGGCTTGGCATCCCCGCCGGCTATGTCAGCGGCTTCCTGCGCACGATCCCGCCCAAAGGCAAGCCCAGGCTCGAAGGCGCCGACGCCATGCATGCCTGGGTCAAGGCCTGGTGCGGGCGCGATGCCGGCTGGCAGGAATTCGATCCCACCAACGGCATGCGGGCGAGCAACGACCATATCACGGTCGGGTACGGCCGCGACTATTCCGACGTGGCGCCGATCGTCGGCGTCCTGAAAACCACCGGCGGGCAGGTCGGCGAGCAAGCGGTCGACGTTATCCCGGTCGCTGCCTGAAGGCGTACGATCGGTCGTGCGGCTGCTTCTCAAATCGCGATCCCGCCGTTATCGTGCCGCCGGATCGTGGATCGGCCCGCCGGGCACTTGCGCGGAGTTCAATTGTTGACATCGGTCAGCATCATCATTCCAGCACACAACGCGTCGGCAACCGTTGCCGACACGTTGGCAACCTTGCGCTCGGAAGCCGAGATCATCGGCGAAGTGATATTGGTCGACGATTCCTCGACGGACAACACGGCGGCCGTGGCCGCGGACGCAGCCTCGCGGCTCGCCCTGCCGTTGCGGGTCATCCGGTCGGATTGTCTGGACGCGGGCGGCTCCCGCAATCTTGCGCTCACCGAGGCACGCTTTCCCTGGATCTACATGATCGACGCCGACGATCTGCATATCGAGGGCGGGTTGCGGACGCTGCTGTCCAAGACAAGGACCAAGCCAGGCGCCGACATGGTGGTGGGCGCCTACCGCCGGCGGACCGATGGCCGGGACCGACAGTTTAAAACGCCGGCCGGCTACATGGGTGCCGGGCTCGCCAATGCCTCCGCCTATCTGGAAGGCAGGATACGGTCGATTGCCGTCGGCAGCGCGCTGGTGTCGCGGCGTACGGTCGGCGACACGCGCTTCCCGACCGGGCTTGCCTACGACGAGGACACGTTGTTCTGGGCGCGGGTGATGAGCAAGGCATCGCTCGCGGTCGTGACACAACCGATCATGATCTACTTCGTATCGTCGGACCGTTCGGATGACCGCTTCGCGATTAAGCCTGCGCGGCGCTTCCTCGAATGGCGCCAGGCGCTGCGCGAACTCGCCGACTGCGGCATTGCGAAATCGTCCTTGAAAGCGAGGGAAGGGCTTGTGGCGCTCAAGATCGCCCGCGTTCACTATGCCCGCGGCGATCTCGAAACGGCGGCAAAATTCCTGGCGGTTGCCGAAGCCGCCCCCAAGGTTTCCACCGACACCTGGCGCTGCATGCGCTACCGGCTCAAAATCGCGGCGCGGCGCCGGTTCCCGGCTCATCGCGTCCAGTTGCAAAGTGCCTGATGGCCGACGAGCCGGAACTTGCAGTCGTGGTGATAGGTTTTCGGGCTCCGACCGATCTGGTCGCGGCGGTAAGGTCGGTGCTCGGCCAGAACATTCCGCTCGAGGTGGTGGTCGTGAATTCGGGCGGCGGGAATGCCCAGGCGCTTCTGGCCAATGCCGGCCTCGAAGTGCCAGTCATCGAATGCGAAGAAAGGCTCTTTGTCGGCGCCGCGAGAAATCGCGGCATAGTGGGGACGAAAGCTCCGTTCATCGCCTTTCTCGCGGATGATTGTCTGGCCTGCCCGCGATGGGCCGAGGTCCGGCTGCGCCATCACCGGGAAGGCGTCGCGGCCGTGGCAAGCGCCATCGTCAACAGTCATCCGCGCAATCTGGTCGCGTGTGCGGCCCATCTCGTCACCTACATGCGGCGTCTGCCAGGTCTTCCCGCCCATAAAGCACTTCGCTACGGCGTTTCTTTCGACCGAAAATTATTCGAACGGTATGGCCTATTCGACGAACAAATGGCGTCGGGAGAAGACACGGAATTCCTGGAAAGGCTGCCAAAGGCGGTTGTGCCGCTATGGGAGCCGGCGGTGCTTACCGTCCATCGCAACGAGACACGGCTGATCCGAGTGATGGCCGACCAGTATCTGCGCGGATACCGGTATGGGGCCTACCTCAAATCCGCTGGACACCGAAAGCCATTGCGCACTTTCAAAGGGGTGTTTCGGGACCGGCGCAATGTCGGCAAGTTCGCAAAAGAAGGCCTGGCCGAAGAGGATAGACGTTTCGCGATGTTATCGCTGCCGATCGTATGGGCGGCATTGTTCGTAAAATCGCTGGGGGCAGCCGTCGGCGTAAGGTATGGCGATAGGACAGGCACGCGGCCATGATCACCATCGAGATGAAGCAGCCGCGCCGTCGGCGCGGTCGATGGCTTTGGTCGCGGCAAAGGATCGTCGCCATTTTCAGCTATCGCTACGACGCACATCTGGTGCCAGACCTCCTCGCCAATCTCGATGCAATCGTCGATGGCTGGATCGCCTATGACGATCGGGCGGCGGATGCGGTTTTCAGCAATGAACCGCAGAGGCGGCGCGCGCTTATTGCCGCGTCCCATGAGGCGGGTGCCGATTGGGTTCTGGCAATGGACCCGGACGAAAGGCTGGAAGATGCCGTCGCCCGCCGGCTCGGCCAATTGACCAGCGGGTCCAGGCGCACTGCCTGGGGATTTCGCTTGAGGGAGATGTATACGCCGACTAGCTATCGCGTCGACGGCGTCTGGGGCCAGAAGGTGCAGCACAGGCTTTTCCCCGCCTACCACCCGGATCTGAGCCCGTCGCAAGGGCTGCATGGGGCCTGGTTCCCCGAAGATTTACGCTTCAAGCTTCGGGACAGCGGCCTTAATCTTTATCATTTGAAGATGATCGAGCCGAAACGGCGCGCGGCACGTCGCGACCTCTACAAACATCTCGATCCGGAGCAGCGTTTGCAGCAGATCGGCTACGACTATCTGGCCGATGAGTCGGGAGCGGTTCTGGAAGCGATACCGGCCGGGCGAGACTACTTTCCCGCCCATGTCGACGACGGCGGGCTTTGGATGGCTGAGGTGTCCGCCGACCGGCAGGGGTGAATCACGCTCCCTGGGAACGGCGGAACCAGCCGCTGTCGCGCGTCTTATCTACGGACCAGATCCGTGGAGCCATCATGCTGCAACGAGCACAATCGTCCTTCGGCCGCCTGGCGGGTGGTGTGGAAATACAAGGGAACGGCGCGCAGAGTTCCGCCGAGCGCGCCGCGCTCAGTTATGTCAGCGATGCCGATCCGGGGATCCGGCGCCTGAGAAGAGGCAAGGGATTTTCCTATGTCGGCCCGAACGGGAGCGCTGTCAGCGCGGCGATGCTTGACCGCATCAAGGCGATCGTCATTCCGCCGGCGTGGACCGATGTATGGATCTCGCCCGACCCGAACGGCCATATCCAGGCGACCGGCCGGGATCAGCGCGGACGCAAGCAGTACCGCTATCATCCGCAGTGGACCGAGGAACGGGACGGCGTCAAATACTCCAGCCTCGTTGCTTTCGCGGAAAGCCTGCCCGCCTTGAGGCGCCAGGTCGATGCCGACCTGCGCCGTCTTGGACTGCCGCTGGAGCGCGTTGTCGCGTCTGTCGTCTGGCTGCTCGACAACACCATGATCCGTGTCGGCAATGCCGCCTATGCCCGCGACAACAAGAGTTTCGGCCTGACCACGCTGCGCGACCGCCATGTCGAAATCACCGGTTCCAGCCTGCGCTTCTCCTTCATGGGCAAGTCCGGCAAGGAATGGAAGCTAAAGCTGGTCGACCGACGCATCGCCAAAATCGTGCGCGGCGCGCAGGATCTGCCTGGCCAGAAGCTGTTTCAGTATCTGGACGACGAGGGGACCCGCCGGCCACTGCGGTCGGAGGACGTCAACCGCTATATTCGCGAGGCATCTCGCCCGGAGTTCAGCTCCAAGCATTTTCGCACCTGGGGCGGTACCATCCATGCGGCATCCCTGTTCGCGCAGGCGGAGTTGCCCGAGAGCATGACCCAGAAAAAGAGGGTGATGAACAGTATCGTCGACAAGGTCGCCGAACGACTCGGCAACACGCGAGCCGTCTGCCGCCGGTGCTATATCCACCCGCTCGTCTTCGAGGCCTGGGCCGAAGGGAAGCTGCTCGGCGAAATGGCCGAAGCCAACAAAAGAAAGCGCCTTATACCGGGCCTCGACGAGGAGGAGACGCTGGTGCTGAGATGGCTGCAGACGTGCGAAGCCTGACCACCGGGATGACAGCGTAAACCCTCGATCGCCCTACGAATTTTTTTGTCGACCTTGTGTCGGGAAGGGTCCTACTGTTTCGTCCTTTGATACGGAAAGGACGCACCATGCTCTATGCCATTCTCTGCTATGCCTCCGAAGACGTCGTCTGCTCCTGGAGCAAGGAACAGGACGAGGAGGTTATGGCAAAGCTCCTCAACGTACAGGACAAATACGCCAGGGCAGGCCGGCTGGGGCCGGTGGCGCGCCTGCTGCCGACCACAGCCGCGACGACGCTTCGCAAGGTCAAGGGCGAATCGGTGGTGCTCGACGGCCCGTTCGCCGAGACCAAGGAGCAGTTCCTCGGCTTCTACACACTGGAATGCAATCACCTGGACGAAGCCGTCGAGTTCGCCCGCGAACTCTCCGAGGTCAATCCGAGCGGTGGTTCCTACGAGATCAGGCCGATCTCGGTCTTCAATCCGACAAAGGTTCCCGCATGACCGAACTTGCCTGGATCAGCAACGCGATCAGCACCGCCCGTCCGCAGGCGATGGGCGCGCTGCTGCGCTATTTCCGCGACCTCGACGCCGCGGAAGAAGCTTTCCAGGATGCGTGCCTGAGGGCACTGAAGAACTGGCCGAAAAACGGGCCGCCGCGCGATCCGGCGGCCTGGCTGATCTTCGTCGGCCGCAACAGTGGCATCGACGCGGTGCGCAAGCGCGCCAAGCAGGCGCCGATGCCGGAAGAGGACCAGATCTCCGATCTCGAGGATGCCGAAGGCGATATGGCCGAGCGGCTGGACGGCGCGCATTATCGCGACGACATCCTGCGGCTCCTGTTCATCTGCTGCCACCCCGACCTGCCGGCGACGCAGCAGATCGCGGTCGCGCTGCGCATCGTCTCCGGCTTGAGCGTCAAGCAGATCGCGCGCGCGTTTCTCGTCGGCGAGAGCGCTATGGAGCAGCGCATAACCCGCGCCAAGGCGCGCATCGCCGACGCCGGCGTGCCGTTCGAGACGCCGGGCGCGGTCGACCGCTCGGAGCGGCTCGCGGCGGTCGCGGCCATGATCTATCTGATCTTCAACGAAGGCTACTCGACCAATGGCGGCGAGGCGCCGGCCCGCGCGCCGTTCTGCGAGGAGGCGATCCGGCTCGCCAGGCTGCTGCTCAGGCTGTTTCAGCAGGAACCGGAGATCATGGGGCTGACAGCGCTGCTGCTTCTCCAGCATGCGCGCGCGCCGGCGCGCTTCGACGCGCATGGCGAGATCGTGCTGCTCGAGGATCAGGACCGGTCGCTGTGGAGCCGCAAGATGATCGACGAGGGCCTGGCGCTGGTCGACAAGGCGCTGCGGCATCGCAAGCCCGGCCCATACCAGGTGCAGGCGGCGATCGCGGCGCTCCATGCGCGGGCGGCGACACCCGAGGATACGGACTGGACCGAGATCGATCTGCTCTACGGCCTGCTCGAGCAGATGCAGCCGTCGCCGGTGGTGACGCTGAACCGCGCGGTCGCGGTGAGCAAGGTGCGCGGCCCGGAAGCGGCGCTGGCGATGATCGAGCCGCTGGAGGACCGGCTGGCGGGCTATTTCCACTTCTTCGGCCTGAAAGGCGGCCTGCTGATGCAGCTCGGACGTGGCGAGGAGGCACGCGTGGCTTTCGACCGCGCGATCGCGCTTGCCAATACCGCCGCCGAAGCCGCTCATATCCGCATGCATATCGATCGGCTGATCAAGGAAAGCACCGAGAAGTCGCAGGCCAAGAAGGCGCGCTGATCCTACTTTCGCTGCTGGCCCAATTTTGCGCGCCGGGGTTGGACCATCCCGGGGTGGCGGTTTTTCCCTGAAACGAGTAATGCCACGCCATGAAAGCGCCGTCGTGCATCAGGGCACCGACAAGACGTAGCGCAAGGCCTCGACGCTCGCCATATCCAGGCGAGATCTGAAAAGGAACAAACATGACGATAGCGAAGGAAACGGCCTCACTTCTGGAGAAACTGGGCGTCGCCAAGGATACGCTTTCCAGCGGCGACCTCATCGTGCGCAGCCCGGTGACGGGCGAGCAGATCGCGGCACTGAAGTCGATCTCGGCCGTCGATGCCGGCAAGGCCATCGATGCCGCGCACAGGGCCTTCCAGGCTTGGCGGCTGGTGCCGGGGCCGAAGCGGGGCGAGCTGGTGCGCCTGCTCGGCGAGGAGTTGCGGGCGCACAAGGCGGAGCTCGGCCGGCTGGTGTCGATCGAGGTCGGCAAGATCCCGTCCGAGGGTCTCGGCGAAGTGCAGGAGATGATCGACATCTGCGATTTCGCGGTCGGTCTTTCCCGCCAGCTCTACGGCCTGACCATCGCCACCGAGCGCCCTGGACACCGCATGATGGAAACCTGGCATCCGCTCGGCGTCGTCGGCGTGATCTCGGCCTTCAACTTCCCCGTCGCGGTGTGGTCGTGGAACGCGGCACTTGCACTCGTGTGCGGTGACGCAGTGGTGTGGAAGCCGTCGGAAAAGACGCCGCTGACGGCGCTTGCCTGCGAGGCGATCTTCAAGCGCGCCGCCAGGCGCTTCGGCGCAGATGCGCCGGAAGGCCTGCTCCAGGTGCTGATCGGCGACCGCGCCGTCGGCGAGGTGCTGGTCGACCATCCGAAGGTCCCGCTGGTCTCGGCCACGGGCTCGACCCGCATGGGCCGCGAGGTCGGTCCGCGGCTGGCCAAGCGTTTTGCACGCGCGGTGCTTGAGCTCGGCGGCAACAATGCCGGCATCGTCTGCCCGACCGCCGATCTCGACATGGCGCTGCGGGCCATTGCCTTCGGCGCCATGGGCACCGCCGGCCAGCGCTGCACGACGCTCAGGCGCCTGTTCGTGCATGAGAGCGTCTATGACGCACTGCTACCGCGCCTGAAGAAGGCCTATCAGAGCGTTTCGGTCGGCAATCCGCTGGAGACCTCGGCGCTGGTCGGTCCGCTGATCGACAGGGCCGCCTTCGACAATATGCAGAAGGCGCTGAAGGAAGCGGAAGCGCATGGCGGCAAGGTGACCGGCGGCACGCGGTTCGAGAACGGCCACCCCGATGCCTACTATGTGCATCCGGCGCTGGTCGAAATGCCGAAGCAGGTGTCGCCGGTGACGGAAGAGACCTTCGCGCCGATCCTCTATGTGATGAAATATTCCGATTTCGACGAGGCGCTGGACCTGCACAATGCGGTCGGCGCCGGCCTGTCGTCCTCGATCTTCACCCGCGACCTGCAGGAATCGGAGCGCTTTCTCGGCGTCGACGGTTCGGACTGCGGCATCGCCAATGTCAATATCGGCACGTCGGGCGCCGAGATCGGCGGCGCGTTCGGCGGCGAGAAGGAAACCGGCGGCGGCCGCGAGAGCGGCTCGGACGCCTGGAAGGCCTATATGCGGCGCGCCACCAACACGGTGAACTTCTCCAAGGCCCTGCCCTTGGCGCAAGGCGTGTCGTTCGACATCGACTGAGGACATGCGGCGGTTCACCGGGTCACGGAAACGGCAAACCGCCCTATCTCTTCGCTTTGACGCAATTTCCGGACGGAATACCGTTCCGACTTTCCTGGAATTGCTCTGACGCGTCATGGTCGAAGCGGCTCAACGGCGCGTCTCTTTGCGCGCCGTCTCGGCAAGCTCGGAGCAGGCGCCGCGGCGCTCAGCCTTCGCCCGCGCCGGAAAAACACGCCTCGAAGGCTGCGTCGACGACGGCGAGCTTGGCTGCTTGAACGGCCATGTATTCGTCGAAGAACTGCCGCGAGACCCACATGACGGAATGTCCGCGCTGGCCGACCCAACCGATGCTGCCGAGCGCCTCGGCGTCGCGGAGCTTGCGAGCCAGATGCGTGCGCGACAGCTTCAGCCAATGCGCGAATTCGCTGATCGAAATGACGCTGGTCGGAATCTTCTTGAGGTTGGCGTCCTCCGGATCGATACCCGACATCAGCCAATCCATGACGATGCCGCCATTGTTCAGCCAGATGAACAACGAGAAGGTTTGCTCGGGTTCCCGCACCGGAATGGACGCGAGCAATCCGTCGCAGATTAATGGCTGCAGCTTGGCCAGCATATGGGGGTGTTCGAGGAAAGTGGTCAGCCGGGCTCCGCCATCGATGCGGTCGAGCGTTCGCAAATGGGCGTGGATCCAGCCGGTGAAGGTCTCGATGGTGGCCGCGGTCACCCGCAAGGGATGAGCGCGGCCATCGCCACGCGACGAAATATATTCGGCGACGTTGTAATGGAGCATTTCCTTGACGAACGCTTCGGCGGTGTTGCGGCTGGCGACTGAATTACGGCGCACGACCTCGATGAAACGCGCTAGGGTCATTTCGGTGCGGCGGTCATTGGGGTTGCGCCTGAAATGCAGCGCAAGCCCGACATGGCCGAGCAGCCAGCGCTGCTGGGTGGCAAAAACGGCGGCAAGGCGCGGGCTGGTTTCGTAGATATGGATGAGCGCGCGCGACTGCTCCTGGACACCGCGCAGAGCTGCCGGATGACTGGCGATTTCTTCGGCGCTCAGCGGCATTCCTGCGGCACTCCATTCGATTCCAAGCAACGACCAATGAAGATTTCCCAGCCTTCGATGGTCGTGTCCAGTTGCCCATTGGAACAGCGGCGATGTTTCGGTGCGTTTCTTGCTAACCCTTCGCATCGATTCGAAAAACCCGCCCCGATCGATCGGTTTTGCGTTCGACGGGCGACCTCTTCGCCGAATCGGCGAAGGAGCATCGAGCCTTGGCTTCGTGACGTGGCCAGGTCGGCAATGTCCAAAACCGGTCTTTGCAACCTGCTGGCGGGGACCTATCGTAGCGGCTTGAAATCCGTTGCCTCAGGCCGCCGCCGAGTGAAGCCATGCCGAGAACGATCCGGACGCTGACCGCCAGCGAGGTGGAAACGCTCGTCGAGTGGGCGGCGGGGGAGGGCTGGAATCCGGGCATCGACGATGCCGCCGCGCTCAGGGCCGCCGATCCGGAAGGGTTCATCGGCGCTTTCGTCGGCGAGATGGTGGCCGGCATCTCGGCCGTCGCCTATGGCGCCGAGTTCGCCTTCATCGGCCTCTATATCTGCCGACCCGACCGGCGCGGCGCGGGCCATGGCAAGGCGGTCTGGGATGCCGGCATGGCTCGGCTCGGCGACCGCATCGTTGGTCTCGACGGCGTGGCAGAGCAGCGGGCCAACTACCAGCGCAAAGGCTTCGTGCCAGCCTATGAGACTGTGCGCTTCAGCGGCCGTCCGGCCGGACTGACCGGCGGCAGCGATATCCGGCCCGTTGCGGCCGCCGCCACAGCCGAGATCCTGGCCTATGACCGCCAGTGCTTCCCGTCGCCGCGCGAGGCCTTCCTGCGGGAATGGCTTCGGCCGCCCCGGATCGCACTGATGTCCACCGGCTCGACCGGCCTTGCCGGCTACGGCCTGGTGCGCCGATGCCGCGAAGGCTGCAAGGTCGGTCCGCTGTTCGCGGACGACATGGACACAGCCCTGTCTTTGATCGCGGAACTGGCGGTCAGGACGGCGGGCGAAGGACTGCATATCGGCGTGCCGGCCACCCAGATCGGCTTCACCGCCGTGCTTCAGGCTGTCGGCATGGTCCCCGGTTTCACGACGACCCGCATGTACCGGGGCGGCAAACCAGGCAATGCGCCGTCCAAGGTTTTCGGCATCACGACGCTGGAGCTGGGGTGATCGCGAAGCGGATGGCTTCGGTCCTGTGATCATTAATTGTCCGGCGTGGCGCATGGGAGATGTCTCTTCGACGTGGTTCGGATGCCGGACTGTGTCTCGCCGCAATGATCATCGCACAGCGGAGGTTATCGAATGGCTGGAAGAACTGTCCTGATCGCGGGCGGCGCCGGGGGAATGGGTCTTGCGACGGGACTGCGCCTTGCGGCCGACGGTGAGCGGATCGTGCTGGCCGATCTTCCCGGCGCGAAACTCGACGAGGCCGTATCAAAAATTGCCGCGACCGGTGCGAACGCGATCGGTCTGCCGCTCGATATCCGTTCCGTCGCTGCCTGCCGAGAGGTTGTGGACAAGGCCCGCGAATGGGGAGGCGGCGTAGACATTCTCGTCAACGCCGCCGGCGTCTGGCTCGAGGGAGCGGCAAGCGAGGTCCAGGAAGAGCAATGGGACCTGGTGCTGGACGTCAATCTCAAAGGCGCCTTCTTCCTGATCTCGGCCGCCATTCCGCACCTGTCGGCGGCGCAGGGCGTTATCATCAACATCGCCTCCGATGCGGGCATCGTCGGCAACAACGGCGCGGCCGTCTATTGCGCCTCCAAAGGCGGGCTGGTGCTGCTGACCAAGGCTCTCGCCCTGGAGCTTGCGCCGCACGGCATCAGGGTCAACGCCGTCTGCCCCGGCGACACGGCGACGCCGATGATCGAGTATCAGGCAAGGACCTATGGCGGAGATGACCCGGATGGCTACAAGCGCCGGCTCCTTGGGCACTACCCGCAAGGGGAAAGAGCACGGTTCATCGGCGTGGAAGAGATCGCCTCCTTCATCCACTATCTTTGCCAGCCCGGCTCGGCGCCGATCACCGGGGCGGCGCTTTCGATCGATTTCGGCATCAGCGCCGGATACTGACTCGCGGCATCGGCGTCATCGCCTGGGAGGGTCCATGACCATGTTTCGCAAATCCCGCACGGCGCTGGTGACCGGCGCGGGCGCTGCCGACGGCATCGGCGTCGCCGTGGCACGCGCGCTTGGCGATGCCGGGCTTGCGGTCGCGATCACCGCCTCGTCGCAGCGTGTCGAGCAGCGCGCTGAAGAGCTGCGGGCGGACGGGCTCGACGTCCGCGCGGTGGTGGCCGACCTGACGCGTGCAGCGGATGTCGAGCGGCTCTGCTCGGAGGTCGGCGAGATCGATATCCTCGTCAACAATGCCGGGATGGGAACGGTCGCCCAGCCGGCGCTGCAGCGGCGATTTCTCGATCTGAGCGAGAGCGACTGGGACCGCGGCATCGATGTCAGCCTGAAGACCACATTTCTTGCCACACGCGCATTTCTGGCCGGCATGGTAGAGCGCGGCCATGGACGCGTGGTGAACATGGCCTCGGTCACCGGTCCTTACGTCTCCAACGAAGGCGAGGCCGCTTATTCCGCCGCCAAGGCAGGCATGGTCGGGCTGACGCACGCGCTTGCACTGGAGGTCGGCCGGAGCGGCGTCACCGTGAACGCCGTGGCGCCGGGCTGGATCGCGACGGGCGCCTCGACGCCGGAAGAACTCCTCGCCGCGCAAAACACGCCGCTTGGACGCGCCGGCACACCGCAAGAGGTCGCCGCCGCTGTCCTGTTCCTGGCGTCCGACGGCGGCAGCTATGTCAACGGCACCGTCCTCGTCGTGGATGGCGGCAACATCCTGCAGGAACGCAAGGGCTGACCGCGAAGCTCAACCGTCGGCCGCCGCCATCAGTCGCTACTTGTTCGTGTCCGCCATCGCGTCCGGCACCACCACCAGCTTGCCGACGAAGTCCTTGGCCATGAAGTCGGTCTGGGCGCGGTGGAAGTCCGACAGCTTGTAGACGCCGCCGACCAGCGGGCGGATTTTCTTCTCCTCGATGTAGCGCACGATGCGGCGGAAATCGCCCCTGGTGCCCTGGCTCGAGCCGTGCAACTGAAGCTGCTTCAGATACATGGTGCGCAGGTCCAACTGCACCACCGGCCCAGCGATGGCGCCTGCAGTGGTGTAGCGTCCCTCGGGCCGCAGGATGCGCAGCAGGTCGTTGAAGATGGCGCCGCCGACCAGATCGGCGACCACGTCGATGGGCTGGCCCCCGGTCGCTTCGTTGACGGCGGCCGGCAGGTCGGCCACGCCGCGCGTGATCACCTTCTCGGCGCCGATGTCGAGCACGGCCTGTTCCTTGCCCTTGCCGACCACGGCATAGGGAATGGCGCCGCGCGCCCGCGCCAGTTGAACGATGCCCGAACCGACGCCGCCGGAGGCGCCGGTGACGAGCACCCGTTCACCGGCCTTCAGCGCCGCACGCTCCAGCATCTGCTCGCCGGTGAGATAGGCGCAGCAGAAGGTGGCGAGTTCGACATCGCTCAGATCGGTATCGACAGCATGCGCGTTCTCCGCCGGCAGCGCCTGGTATTCGGCATAGCCGCCGTCGCGGCCATGGCCCATATAGTCGATATCGGCAAGCGAATCGTCGTCACGGTTATAGATGGAGAAGTCGACCATGACGCGTTCGCCGATGCGCTCGGAGGGTACGCCCTCACCCACGGCGACGATGGTGCCCACCGTATCGGTGCCCTGGATGCGCGGAAAGGTCAGCGTGTTGCCCTGCCGGCGCCAGGTCGACACGGCGGCTGGATCCTCCTCGGTGCCATAGGCGCCCTGGCGCACCCAGACATCGGTGTTGTTCATGCCGCAGGCGCTGACCTTGACCAGCACTTCGCCGGCAGCCGGCGATGGCACCTTCACGTCGGTGCGGTAGACGAGTTTTTCCAGGCCGCCGTGGCCGGTGAGCTGCACGGCGGCCATCGTGGCTGGGACGGTGGGATGGGGCTTCATAGATGTTACTTCCAACTGTGCAGGTTGGCGCTGCCCCTCACCCTTAGCCTCTCCCCGTGAAAGACGGGGAGAGGGGTCCGCCAACGCCGGAGCTTGTCCCTTCTCCCCGTCCTTTACGGGGAGAAGGTGCCGGCAGGCGGATGAGGGGCAGCGCCAACGACAAAAAATCAGAGAGCTGCGAGCACGCTGTTCACGGCGTCGGCGGTCTTGGCGACGATGGTGTCGGCCTCCTCGCGCGTCAGGCAAAGCGGCGGCGCGAAGCCGAGGATGTCGCCCTGCGGCATTGCGCGGCCAATGACGCCGCTCGCGGCAAGCGCCGTGGCGATCTGCGGGCCCACTTTGAGCGCCGGATCGAAGAGGACGCGATCGTCGCGATCCTTCACGAACTCTACCGCAGCCAGCATGCCGTCGCCACGCACCTCGCCGACATTTCTGTGGCCACCAACGGCCTTGGCCAGCTCGGCGCGGAAATAAGCGCCGGTCTCGCCGGCATTCCGCACCAGGTCCATCTCGTCGATCAGTTCGAGATTGGCGACGCCCGCGGCGACGCAGATGGGATGCGCCGAATAGGTCCAGCCGTGGCCCAGCGAGCCCAGCTTGTCGGAGCCCTTGACCAGCACCTGCCAGACCTTGTCGGAGACAATGACGCCGGAAAGCGGCGCGTAGGCCGAGGTCAGGCCCTTGGCGATGGTGATCAGGTCCGGCTTGATGCCGTAATGGTCGGAGCCGAACATGGTGCCGAGACGGCCGAAGCCCGTCACCACCTCGTCGGCGACAAGCAGCACATCGTACCTGTTGAGCACGGCCTGGATCTTCTCCCAATAGCCGGCGGGAGGCGGCACGATGCCGCCGGTGCCGAGGATCGGCTCGCCGATGAAGGCCGCGACCGTGTCCGGGCCCTCGGCAAGGATCATCTCCTCCAGCTTGTCGGCGCAATATTGCGAAAACTGCTCCTCGCTCATCGAGCGGTCGGCGCGGCGGAAATAATAGGGGGCCTCGGTGTGCATGATCGGCGCGCGCGGCAGGTCGAAGGCGTTGTGGAACAGCTCGAGCCCGGTCAGCGATCCGGTCATGACGCCGGAGCCGTGATAGCCGCGCCAGCGCGAGATGATCTTCTTTTTCTCCGGCCGGCCGAGAACGTTGTTGTAATACCAGATCAGCTTGATGTTGGTCTCGTTGGCGTCGGAACCCGAGAGGCCGAAATAGACCCTCGACATGCCCTTCGGCGCGCGGTCGATGATCATCTTGGCGAGCGTAATCGAAGCCTCGGTGCCGTGCCCGACATAGGCGTGGTAATAGGCGAGGTTCTTGGCCTGACCGGCAATGGCATCGGCGATCTTCTGGCGGCCATAGCCGACATTGACGCAATAGAGGCCGGCAAAGGCATCGATGCTCTTCTTGCCGGTGTTATCCCAGATCGTTACCCCTTCGCCGCCGGCCATGATGCGAGCCGGGGACTCGCCCCGCGCATGCGTGCCCATATGCGTCGAGGGATGGAAAAAGTGGTCGCGATCCCAGGCCGAAAGTTCGTTTGACTGTTCGAGCATTTTTTTCTCCTTGCAGGGGATTCTTCCGGTGTGCGCTAGGCGACGTCCAGACAAAGGTATTTCAGATCGGTGAAGGCTTCGAGGCCATGGCGCGAGCCTTCGCGGCCGATGCCGGACTGCTTCACGCCGCCGAACGGGATCGGCGCGCCCGTGATCTTCACCCGGTTGATCGCGACCATACCGTATTCCAGCGCACGACCCATTCGCGCCTGCCGCGCCCCGTTCTCGGTCACGACATAGGCGACGAGGCCATATTCGGTAGCATTGGCGCGGGCGATGACTTCCGCTTCGTCGTCGAACGGGGTGACGGCGGCGACCGGGCCGAAGGTTTCCTGATGCATGATGAGTGCCTCCTCCGGCACATCGACAAGCAGCGTCGGCTGGTAGAACAGCGGCCCCGCCGTGTGGCGCTTGCCGCCGGCGAGGCAGCGCGCGCCGCGAGCCAGCGCGTCGGCGACCTGCTCCTCCACCTTCTTGACGGCGCGCTCATGCATAAGCGGGCCGATATCGGCGTCGGGTGAAAGCCCGTTGCCGATGCGCAGCCGCTCGATGCGACGGCCGAAGGCGGCGCAGAAGCGGTCATAGATGTGGCGCTGCACGTAGATGCGGTTAGCGGCAAGACAATCCTGGCCGGAGGTGGCGAATTTGGCGTCGAGCGCGATCGTCACGGCCTTTTCGACATCGGCATCGTCGAAGACGATCAGCGGCGCATGGCCGCCGAGCTCCATGACCAGACGCTTCATCGTCGGCGCGCTCTGCGCGGCAATCAGCCGGCCGACTTCGGTCGAGCCGGTGAAGCTCATGGCGCGCACCCTGGCGTCGGCGCACATCGCGCCGACAATCGTCCGCGCATCGCCGGTGACGACGTTGAAGACGCCGGCCGGCAGGCCGGCGCGCTCGCCGAGCTCGGCCAGGGCCAGCGCCGAGAGCGGCGTTTCGGAGGACGGATGAGCCACCACGGTGCAGCCGGCGGCAAGCGCCGCCGCGGCCTTGCGGGTGAGCATGGCCGACGGAAAATTCCACGGGGTGACGACGCCGACGACACCGAGCGGCTCGCGGCGTAGCGTCATCTGAGCATCCGGCAGATGGCTGGTGACGCTTTCGGCGTTGAGTCGCTTTGCTTCCTCGGCATACCACTCGACGAAGGAGGCGGCGTAGTCGATCTCGCCCAGCGATTCCTTCAGCGGCTTGCCCTGTTCGAGCGTCATCAGCAGCGCCAGGTCGTGCTTGGCGGCGATGATCAGTTCGAACCATTCTCGCAAAATTCTGGAGCGCTCCTGCGGCAGCGCCGAGCGCCAGGCCGGTAGGGCACGCGCTGCGGCGTCGACAGCCTCAGTCGTTTGGCTTGCGCCGAGCGCGGCAACGAAGGCGACCGTGGCGCCGGTGCCCGGATCGGTGACTTCGAAGCTCGCGGCCGAGTCGCCGGCCGTCCAATGGCCGCCGACATAGCCGAGATCGCGCAGCAGCCGGCGATCGGCAAGACGATCCAGTGCTTCGTGGCGGTATGGGCGTGCAAAATGCGCGGACATCGTTTGTCTCCCGGTGCCAAGGCGATGCGGAGAGATTAGCCGCGCGACCGAGACAGAGAGGCTTTTTCGGCAGCCGCTAGGAGAGAGATTGTCTCCCATCGCCCGCAGGGCCAGACGATCTCTCCGGCCTCAGCCTGGCAACAGGTCGGCGACAGGCACCACAGTCTCCTCCTTCACCGTCTTGGTGACGATGTAGGTGAAGTAGCGGTCGATGCCGATCTCGCGTTCCAGCAGGGCGTCGACCAGCCGCTGATAGGCGTCGATGTCGCGCGCCATCACTTTCAGCACATAGTCGACGCCGCCGCCGACCGACCAGCAGGCGACGATCTCGGGTATGTCGCGGATGACCCGCTCGAAACGGTCGAAATCGGCTTGGCGGTGGCTGGCCAACGTCACCTCCATCAGTACGGTCGCCACCGGCGCGATCGCGCGCATGGCGATCGCCGCATGGTAGCCGGAAACGATGCCGGCCTTCTCCAGCTTGCGCAGCCGCATCCAGCAAGGCGTCGGCGACAGGCCGACCTTGTCGGCCAGCGCAAGCTTGGTGATGCGCCCGTCGCGCTGGATGGCGTCGAGGATCTTGAGGTCGATCGGATCGAGTTTCGCTGCCGCCATGCCGGCTCCGCTTTTTGTCCCGGACACCATGACGGTGCATTATTTCGATTGTCAATTGCACTGATTTCGATCTCTAATAAGTCATGACATTATGGCAGCCAGATCCTGCGCTTATCCGCCGCCCGGCCTACCTCTCGCTGGCCGACCAGTTCGCCCGCGCCATCCATGACGGAAAGCTCGCCAATGGCGAGCGACTGCCGACGCACCGGCGGCTTGCCGACGACCTGAAACTTTCGGTCCAGACGGTCAGCCGCGCCTATGAGGAACTGATCCGCCGCGGTCTGATTGCCGGCGAGGTCGGGCGTGGCAGCTTCGTGCAGACCCAGCGCCGCGAGCCGGAGCCGCCCTACCTTCCGGAACGGCTGGGCGAGGTCATCGACCTCTCGATCCTGAAGCCGGTCTGCGAGCCGATGCATCTGGAGAAGCTGAAGCAGGCGTTGGGGTGGCTGGCCGAGAACCTGCCGTCGAGCTCGGCGCTGTCGTTCCGGCCGAACATGGTTTTCCCGCGTCACCGCACGGTGGCGGTCGAATGGCTGAAGCTCTGCGGCCTCGATGCGTCACCGCAGAACATCAGCCTCACCAACGGCGCCACCGCCGGCATGACGGTGGCGCTGATGAGCGTCGCACCGCCCGGCTCGACGGTCGCCACCGAGGCAATCGGCCACCACACGCTGGTGCCGCTCGCCCGCTATCTCGGCTTCAACCTCGAGGGCCTGCCGATCGACGGCAACGGCCTGGTCCCGGAAGCGTTGGACGAGGCCTGCCGTCTCTCCGACATTCGCGCCGTTTTCGTCCAGCCTTCGGTCATCAACCCGACGGCTACCTTGATGGATGCCAGCCGGCGCGAGCAGATCGCCGCGGTCGCGCGCAAGCATGACATCGCCATCATCGAGAACGACGTGCTCGGGCCGCTTGTGGAAGGCCGGCCTCCGGCGGTTGCCGCCTTCGCGCCCGAGCGGACGCTCTACGTCACCTCCTTCACCAAAATCACGGTTCCCGGCCTGCGCATCGGCTATCTCGCCGTGCCCGACCGCTATGTCGCCGCCGTCGCCAACCGCCATCTCGTCTCGAACTGGATGGCGACCCCGATGGTGGCGGAAATCGCGACGCGGTGGGTGAACGACGGCACGGCTTTTGAGCTGGTCAACTGGCAGCGCGGGGCGCTGAGACGCCGGCAGGAAATCGCAGCCGAAATGCTGGCGGGTGTCGACTATCGCTCCCATCGCGATGGGCTGCATCTGTGGCTCGAATTGCCGGGCGACCGCGCCGAGGAGAGCTTCGTTGCGCAGGCGCGCCTGCGCGGCGTGGCGATCGCGCCGGGCACGTCGTTCCGCATCGCCGACACGCCGTGGCATCCGGCTGTGCGCATCTCGCTCGGCTCGACTACCGAAGGGGAACTGCGCGCGGGCTTGAGCGTTGTCGCCAAGCTCCTGCTTGGCGAGCCGGAGCATCTTCTGCTCGCTATCTGAGACACTAAGCGGAGCGCCAATTGCCCTGAAATTGCGCGGTGCTCGAAAAATTGTCATGATATTATTTTCCTAATTGACATGATTTAGCGCGTTTCGCATCGTTAGGGGCATCAGCCGCTTCAGAACGGGGAAACGGATTGCCCGCGCCCATCATCAAGGTCGACGCCATTTCGAAGAGCTTCGGCGCCTTCAAGGTGCTGGACGGCCTGTCGATGCAAGTCATGCCAGGCGAGAAGCTGGCGCTGATCGGCCCATCCGGATCGGGCAAGACGACGATCCTGCGCATCCTGATGACGCTGGAAAAGATCGACGGCGGCCATATCCAAATTGACGGCGAGCAGCTCTATCACATGGAGCGCAATGGTCAGCTGGTGCCGGCCGACGAGCGGCACTTGGCCAAGATGCGCCAGAAGATCGGCATGGTCTTCCAGCTCTTCAATCTGTTCCCGCACAAATGCGTCATGGACAACGTCACGCTGGCGCCAATCCTGACCAAGGGCGTGGCGCGAGCCGCCGCCGAAAAACGGGCGATGGAACTGCTCGACATGGTGGGCCTCGCCGATAAGGCGAAGAGCATGCCGGCACAGCTTTCCGGCGGCCAAAAGCAGCGCGTCGCGATCGCCCGGGCGCTGGCGCTGTCGCCCAAGATCATGCTGTTCGACGAGGTCACCTCGGCGCTCGACCCCGAGCTGGTCGAGGAGGTGCTCAACGTCATGCGCAAGCTCGCCGCCGAAACCGACATGACGATGCTGCTCGTCACTCATGAGATGGGCTTTGCCCACGACTTCGCCGATCGCGTGCTGTTCTTCGATCGCGGCAGGATTGTCGAGGAGGGCAAGCCCGATGACATTTTCCGCCATCCCAAGCAGGAACGCACGCAGGGCTTCCTGAAGAAGATCATCGCGGCCGGACATCGCGTCTGACCGCCATGCCAGGGCGGCGAAGCCGTCCCGAAAGCCAGAAACGGGTGGCAAGGACGCCACCCCGAACCGAGCAAAGCAAGAAGAGAAACAAGGAGTTGGGAACGATGAAGAAACTTGGCATCCTGGCTGGCGTCGCCGGTCTCGCCGTGAGCACCATGCTGCTCGCCTCCGGCGCGCGTTCGGCAGACGACGCAAAGCTCGAGCAGCTCAAGCAGCAGGGCTTCGCCCGCGTCGCCATTGCCAATGAGCCGCCCTACACAGCGGTGGCCGCGGACGGCAAGGTCTCGGGCGCCGCACCCGACGTAGCGCGCGAGATCTTCAAGCGCCTCGGCGTCAACGATATCGTCGCCTCCATCTCCGAATATGGCGCCATGATCCCCGGCCTGCAGGCCGGCCGCTTCGATGTCGTCACCGCCGGCCTGTTCATGAAGCCCGAGCGCTGCGCGGCGGTCGCCTATTCCGAGCCGGTGCTGTGCGATGCCGAAGCGATGCTGGTGAAGAAGGGCAACCCGAAGGGCTTCAAGAGCTATGAGGACGTCGCCAAGGATACGTCGGCCACCATCGGCGCGCCGGGCGGCGGCACCGAAGAGAAGCTGGCGCTCAATGCCGGCGTGCCGCGCGACCGCGTCATCGTCGTGCCGGACGGCCAGAGCGGTCTGAAGATGGTGCAGGACGGCCGCATCGATGCCTATTCGCTGCCGGTTCTGTCGATCAACGACCTCATCAAAAAGGCCAACGATCCGAACCTCGAAGTGATCGCGCCGGTGCAGGGCGCGCCGGTCTATTGCGACGGCGCCGCCTTCAAGAAGGGCGACGAGGCGCTGCGCGATGCCTATGACGTCGAGCTCGCCAAGATGAAGAAGTCCGGCGAGTTCGCCAAGATCATCGAGCCCTACGGCTTCTCCGCCAAGGCGGCGATGTCGACGACGCGCGAGAAGCTCTGCGCGGCGAAGTAGTACTCGTTGCCTTCTCCCCGCTTAAGCGGAGAAGGTGGCCCGAAGGGCCGGATGAGCGGGGGCGCCAGCATTTCAAGGTTAGCGCTGCCCTCATCTGCCTGCCGGCTTTCGTCGCTCGAAAAGCCAAGCAATTGGCTTTTCGTCCGCTGCACGAACCGCCCCTCAACCTCCCGTCAACGGGAGAAGGGGGCTCTCACCGCCGCCTCACGGCAAATTGGAAATTTCGAATTTCATGACCCAGTGGTCCGGCTATCTCGGCCTGATATTGCAGGGAGCGCTTGTCACCATCGAGCTGACGCTGATGGGGTCGGTGCTCGCGCTGGTCATGGCCTTTCTCGCCGGCATGGGACGCGTGTCGCGCTTCTTCATCGTTCGCGCGATTGCCACGACCTATATCGAGTTCTTTCGCGGCACCTCGATCTTCGTGCAGCTGTTCTGGGCCTATTTCGTGCTGCCCTTCGCCGGTCTGTCGCTGACGCCCTTGCAAGCCGGCGTGCTGGCCTTGGGGCTCAATGTCGGGGCCTATGCGGCGGAAGTTGTGCGCGGTGCCATCCTGTCGATCGGCCGTGAGCAATATGAGGCCTGCACGGCCCTCAATCTCGGCCGCTGGCAAGGCATGCGCCACGTCATCCTGCCGCAGGCGCTGCTCATCATGCTGCCGACCTTTGGCAACAACGCGATCGAGCTGCTCAAGGCGACTTCGGTCGTATCGCTGATCTCGCTCGCCGATCTCACCTTCCAGGCGCAGGTGGTGCGCTCGCAGACCGGCAGCACGCTGATGCCCTTCCTCTCCGTTCTCGTCATCTATTTCGTGCTCGCGCTGATCATCTCCTGGGGCGTGCGCTCGCTGGAGCGCCGCATGGCGCGCGGCCTCGACGGAGTGCGTGTGTGATGGAATGGGATTGGAACTTCGTCTGGGAGATCATGCCGACCCTGATCCAGGGGGTGAAGATCACGATCCTGGCGACCGTGCTCGGCTCGGTCCTGGCCGGGATCGTCGGTCTGGCGATCGCGCTGGCGCGGCGCTCGCCGAACCGCAGCGTGTCGCGCAGCGTCGGCTGGTTCGCCGAATTCATCCGTGGCACGCCGCTTCTGGTGCAGCTCTATTTCATCTTCTACGTGCTGCCCGATATCGGCATCCTGCTGCCGCCCTTGGTGGCGGGCGTCATCGGGCTTGGACTGCACTACGGCACATACACGGCCGAGGTCTATCGCGCCGGCATCGACAATGTGCCGCGCGGCCAGTGGGAGGCCGCCAAGGCCTGCAATCTCAACGGCCGCCACACCTGGACGCATGTCATCCTGCCGCAGGCGATCCCGCCGATGATCCCGGCCTTGGCCAACTACTTCATCGCCATGTTCAAGGAGACGCCGCTGCTTTCGGCAATCACGGTGCTGGAGCTGATGAACCAAGCCAAGAGTGTCGCCAATACCTATTACCGCTACATCGAGCCGATGACGCTGGTCGGCGCCTTCTTCCTCGTCATCAGCCTTTGCTCCGTAATGCTCCTGCGCTGGCTGGAGCGTCGTTACGGCAGGATCGAGAGATGAAAGTCATGAAACCGTTGCCCGAAATCGAGCAGGCATCGACGCGGCCCGCCCTCGATGCGCGTCCGCTCGAAAAGCGCGTCGGGCTGATTGCTTTGGCCACCGATCATACCAGCGAGGTCGACTTCCGCCGCATGGTGGCGAGCGAGCGGATCGGCGTGTATGTCGCGCGCATCCCTTACGCCAATCCGACGACGCCCGAGAATTTGCGCAAGATGCAGCCCTCGCTGTCGGCGGGCGCGGCACTGATCCTGCCGGACGAGCCGCTCGATGCGGTCTGCTATTCCTGCACGTCTGCTTCGGTGGTGATCGGCGACGCTGAGATCGAGCAGGCGATCCAGGCGGCCAAGCCGAATGTTCCCGTGGTCACGCCGCCGATGGCTGGCGTACGCGGCCTCAACGCTTTTGGCGTGAAGCGGATCAGCATTCTCACGCCTTACACCGTCGAGACCAGCCGGCCGATGGCCGATTATTTCGGCGCGCACGGCTTCGACATCGAGAGCGTCACCTGCCTCGGCTTCGAGGACGACCGCGAGATGGCTCGTATCAAGCCGAGCGCTCTCGTTGAGCTGGCACGCAAAGTCACCCACGCCCAGGCCGACGCACTGTTCGTTTCGTGCACCGCGCTGCGTGCGGCGCTGGCCGTTCCAGGCATGGAGGAGGCAATCGGCCGCCCGGTCATCACCAGCAACCAGGCGAGCGCCTGGAACTGCCTGCGGCTTTGCGGCGACGCCATGGCGCGGCCGGAGTTTGGCCGGCTGATGACGAAGCCGTGGGCTCAGTGATCGAAATGTCAGTGATCGAAATGCCAGTCACGCTTGAGCAAATTCGCACCGCGCGGGAAAATATTGCCGGCAAGGTCGAGCGGACGCCGGCTATGCTGTCGCAAAGCCTCTCGGATCGCACGGGCCATCCCGTTCACCTCAAGCTGGAGCACCATCAGACAACCGGCGCGTTCAAGCTGCGCGGCGCGTCCAACGCGATCGCCGCGCTGAGCCCGGAGGAAAGATCGCGCGGCGTCGTAGCGGCGTCGACCGGCAATCACGGCCGCGCGCTCGGCTATGCGGCGAAGCTCGAGGGCATGCGCGCGGTCATCTGCATGTCCAAGTTGGTGCCCGAAAACAAGCTCGACGCCATCCGCCGGCTCGGGGCAGAGATCCGCATCGTCGGCAACAGCCAGGACGATGCCCAGCAGGAGGTCGACAGGCTGGTCGCGGAGGAGGGGCTCGTCATGCTGCCGCCCTTCGACCATCCCGACATCATCGCCGGGCAAGGCACGCTGGGGCTGGAGATCATGGAGCAGGTTCCGGAGGCAGTGGCCGTGATGGTGCCGCTCTCCGGCGGCGGATTGGCGGCCGGTGTTGCCGCGGCGGTCAAGGGTGTGAGCCCGGCCACCACGGTCATCGGCGTCTCGATGGCGCGCGGTGCTGCGATGAAGGTGAGCCTCGATGCCGGTCGCCCCGTGCAGGTCGAGGAATTGCCGACGCTTGCGGACTCGCTCGGCGGCGGCATCGGCCTCGACAACCGGCTGACCTTTGCCATGTGCCGTGGCCTGCTCGACGACGTCATCCTGCTCTCCGAGGACGAGATCGCCGCCGGCATCCGCCATGCCTATGAACAGGAGCGCGAGATCGTCGAAGGCGCAGGCGCCGTCGGCATCGGCGCGCTGCTTGCTGGGAAGGTCACTGCGAAAGGACCGGTGGTGGCCATCCTGTCTGGCCGCAACATCGACATGGCGCTGCACCGAAAGATCGTCTGTGGCGAGGTGCCGTTACGCACGGAGCGCGCCGCATGAAAATTCCTTTGCGCCGAGACCCTTCACACCCCCCTCTGTCCTGTCGGACATCTCCCCCGCAAGGGGGGAGATTGGCTGTGTCGATGCCGCCGCTTTTCTTGCGGCGCTCAAGATTGGCGAAGGCAGGGGTGAAGGCTGATCTCCCCCCTTGCGGGGGAGATGGCCGGCAGGCCAGAGGGGGGTGTGCCGGAACGCCTTCCTTCGCAACTGACACCTTTGCGGAGCGCCCCACATGAGCCGCATGACCATCCTCACCGAAACAGACCTGCGCAACATCGTGACGCTCGATCTCGATGCGGTCGCCTGCGTCGAGAACGCCTTTCGGGCTTTGGCGACAATGCCGGTGGCGATGCCGCCAATCTTGAGGCTCGACATTCCCGAGCATCGCGGCGAGGTCGACGTGAAGTCCGCCTACGTGCCCGGCATAGATGGCTTCGCCGTCAAGATAAGTTCCGGCTTCTTCGACAATCCGAAGCTCGGCCTGCCGAGCGGCGGCGGCATGATGGTGCTGCTTTCGGCCAAGACCGGTGTGGTCGAGGCGCTGCTGCTCGACAATGGCTATCTGACCGATCTCCGCACCGCCGCAGCCGGCGCGGTCGCGGCCAAGCATCTGTCGCGCGAAGACTCGACCGTAGCCGCGATCTTCGGCGCCGGTTTGCAGGCCGGTCTGCAATTGGAAGCGCTGCGCCTCGTCAGGCCGATCGCGGAGGCGCGCGTCTGGGCGCGCGACGCCGCCAAGGCCGAGGCGACTGCTGCTCGCTTGCGCGAGAGACTGGGCATCATGGTGCGTGCCGAGCCGGATGCGGCGAGGGCGGCAGCCGGCGCCGACATCATCGTCACCACCACGCCTTCGACCGAGCCGCTGATCAAAGCCGGGTTCGTCTCGGCCGGCCAGCACATCACGGCCATGGGCTCGGATGCCGAGCACAAGAACGAGATCGCGCCGGCGATCCTTCGCCTGGCAGATCTCTATGTCGCCGACAGCGCGAAGCAGACGCGGCGGTTGGGCGAGCTTCACCATGCCATCGAGGCAGGGGTGATGGCGGCCGACGCGGAAGTCACCGAACTCGGCCATGTCATCGCTGGGAAAAAGCACGGCCGACGCTCGGCCGGCGACATCACCATCGCCGATCTCACCGGTACCGGCGTGCAGGACACTGCGATCGCCACTTTAGCCCGCGACCGCGCGCGGGCTGCGAAGGCGGGAACGATTTTCGAGAGCTGAATATGGCCGCGAGGCCCAACAAACGAGGACCAAGAACAATGCAGCCTAATCTTAAATTCTCGCGAAGCGAATTTGCCGATCGCCTCGCCAACACGCGGAAAGCCATGGAGGCCAAGGGCGTCGACCTGCTGATCGTCAGCGATCCCTCCAACATGGCTTGGCTGACCGGCTATGACGGCTGGTCCTTCTATGTGCATCAGGCGGTCATCGTGCCGCCTTCGGGCGAGCCGGTCTGGTATGGCCGCGGCCAGGACGCCAACGGCGCCAAGCGCACCGCCTATCTCGCGCACGACAACATCATCGGCTACGCCGACCACTATGTGCAGTCGACCGAGCGGCACCCGATGGACTATCTCGCCAGCGTGCTTGCCGATCGCCGCTGGGACAAGCTGACCATCGGCGCCGAGATGGACAATTATTGGTTCTCGGCGGCTGCCTTCGCCTCGCTGCAGAAGCACCTGCCCAACGCCCGCTTCGTCGACGCCACCGCGCTGGTCAACTGGCAGCGCGCCGAGAAGAGCCCGACCGAGATCGACTACATGCGCAAGGCCGCCCGCATCGTCGAGGCCATGCATCAGCGCATCGTCGACAAGATCGAGGTCGGCATGCGCAAATGCGATCTGGTCGCCGAGATCTATGACGCCGGCACGCGCGGCGTCGAGGGTATCGGCGGCGACTATCCGGCGATCGTGCCGCTCTTGCCGTCGGGTGCCGACGCCTCGGCGCCGCATCTCACCTGGGACGACCAGCCGATGAAGGCGGGCGAGGGCACCTTCTTCGAGATCGCCGGCTGCTACAACCGCTACCACTGCCCGCTGTCGCGCACCGTCTTCCTCGGCAAGCCGACGCAAGCCTTCCTCGACGCCGAGAAGGCGACGCTCGAGGGCATGGAGGCGGGCCTTGCGGCCGCCAAACCGGGCAATGCCTGCGAGGACATCGCCAACGCCTTCTTCGCCGTGCTGAAGAAGTACGGCATCGTCAAGGACAACCGCACCGGCTACTCGATCGGTCTTTCCTATCCGCCGGACTGGGGCGAGCGCACCATGAGCCTGCGTCCCGGCGATCGTACCGAGCTCAAGCCCGGGATGACTTTCCATTTCATGACGGGTCTGTGGCTCGAGACGATGGGGCTTGAGATCACCGAATCGATCCTGATCACCGCGACCGGCGTCGAGTGCCTGGCCAATGTGCCGCGCAAGCTGTTCGTGAAGGATTGAGCCCGATGTCAGCTCTGCCTCCATCGCCGATCACGCCGACCGTCGACTTCGAGCGCGACGGTGTCCAGCACGGCTTCCTGCGCCTGCCATACAGCCGCGACGATTCCGCCTGGGGCTCGGTGACCATTCCGATCTGTGTCGTCCGCAACGGCAACGGGCAGACGGCGCTGCTTACCGGGGGAAATCACGGCGACGAATATGAAGGCCCGCTGGCGCTCTACGAACTCGCTCGCACGCTCGACCCGAAGGACGTCACCGGCACGGTGATCATCGTGCCGGCGATGAACTATCCGGCGTTCCGCGCCGGCAGCCGCACCTCGCCGATCGACAAGGGCAACATGAACCGCAGCTTTCCCGGCCGGCCGGACGGTACCGTGACGGAAAAGGTCGCCGACTATTTCCAGCGCAAATTGCTGCCGCGGGCGGACATCGTGTTCGACTTCCACTCCGGCGGAAAGACGCTGGACTTCGTGCCTTTCTGCGCGGCGCATACGCTGCCGGACAAGGAGCAGGAAAAGAAGGCCTTCGCCGCGGTCGAGGCTTTCTCGGCACCGTTCTCGGTGCGTATGACCGAGATCGACACCGTCGGCATGTATGACACCGCGGCCGAGCAGATGGGCAAGGTCTTCGTCACCACCGAGCTCGGCGGTGGCGGCACGGCCCGGGCCGAGACGGTGCGCATCGCCCGCCGCGGCATCCTCAATGTGCTGCGCCATGCCGGCATCGTTGATGGTGCGGTCGAGAAAACTCGAACTCAATGGCTCGACATGCCCTCGGGCGACTGCTTTGCGTTTGCCGAAGACGAGGGCATGATCGAGACCATGATCGACCTCGGCGAGAAGGTGGAGGAAGGCCAGGTCGTCGCGCGCATCCATTCGACCGGTCGCACCGGCACCGCGCCCCAGGAGATCAAGGCCAGGATGTCGGGACTCTTGGCCGCGCGTCATTTCCCCGGCCTTGTCAAGGCCGGCGATTGTGCCGCGGTGCTTGCCGTCGAGGTTGACTGAAGCGCGCCAGATAGAGGCGACGCGGTAACGCCGCCAAGGCAGCCTGCGTCACGGCTGGCATTCAATCGTGGAATTGGTAGGCGGCAATGGAGTCCAGCTTCATCTCGATCGAGAAGCCCGGCGCCGTCGGCGGCATGTAGGCCGCATTCTCGATGACGCAGGGCTCGAGGAAATGCTCGTGCAGGTGATCGACATATTCGATCACCCGGTCCTGCTTGGTGGCCGAGACCGCGATATAGTCGATCATCGACAGATGCTGGACATATTCGCATAGTCCGACGCCGCCGGCATGCGGCCAGACCGGCAGGCCGAACTTGGCGGCGATCAAAAGCACCGCCAGCACCTCGTTCAGGCCGCCCATGCGGCAGGAATCGATCTGCACGATATCGATCGCGCCGCCGGCGATGAACTGCTTGAACATGATGCGGTTCTGGCACATCTCGCCGGTCGCAACCTTGATCGGCGCCACCGCCTTGCGGATCTTGGCATGGCCGGCGACATCGTCCGGGCTGGTCGGCTCTTCGATGAAGAAGGGCTTGGCGAAGGCAAGATCGCCCAGCCAGTCGATCGCCTGGTCGACCTCCCAGACCTGGTTGGCGTCGATCATCAGGTAGCGATCCGGGCCGATCACCTCGCGGGCGATCCTGAGGCGGCGGATGTCGTCGGCGCGGTCGCGGCCGACCTTCAACTTGATGTGATTGAACCCTTCGTCGACGGCTTCCTGGCAGAGGCGCCGGAGCTTGTCGTCCGGATAGCCGAGCCAGCCGGCCGATGTGGTGTAGCAGGCATAGCCTTCGCGTTCGAGGGTGGCGATGCGCTCGGCCTTGCCGGCCTCGGCCTTCCTCAGGATCTCCAGCGCCTCGGCCGGCGTGATCGCGTCGGTGAGATAGCGGAAGTCGACGATGCGCACGATCTCTTCCGGGCTCATCTCGGCGACCAGCCGCCAGACCGGCTTGCCGGCTTCCTTGGCCCACAGGTCCCAGACTGCATTGACCACCGCACCGACGGCAAGGTGCATGGCGCCCTTGTCTGGACCGATCCAGCGCAATTGGCTGTCGCCGGTCACGTGATGCCAGAAGCGTCCGGGATCCTGCTTGACCCAGTCGAGGTCGAGGCCGACGACAAGATGGCGCAATGCCTCGATCGCCGCGCAGCAGATCTCGTTGCCGCGGCCGATGGTGAATGTGAGCCCGTGGCCGCTAAGCCCGTCGCTATCGGTGTCGAGGATGACGTAGGCGGCCGAATAATCGGGGTCCGGATTCATCGCATCCGAGCCGTCGAGACTCTGCGACGTCGGGAAGCGCAAATCGAAGACGCGAAGATCTCTAATGCGGGTCATGCTCGGTGCCTCATCAGATCGACCAGCCGCCGTCGATATTATAGGCCTGTCCGGTGGTATAGGTGGCGCCGGCGAGATAGACGGCAAGATCGGCGATCTCCTCCGCCGTGCCCAGCCTTCCCATCGGCTGGCGGGCGATGAACGCCGCGCGGGCGGCTTCATAGTCGCCCTGGGCGCGCATGCGGCCTTCGAGCGAGGGGCTCTCGACCGTACCGGGGCAGATCGCGTTGCAGCGGATGCCTTTACCGACATAGTCGGCGGCGATCGACTTGGTCAGCCCGATCACGGCCGCCTTGGTCACGCCATAGGCGAAGCGGTTCGGCACGCCTTTCGGCGCGCCGGCGACCGAGGACATGTTGATGATCGCCCCATCGCCGCGCTCCAGCATGCCGGGCAGCACAGCGCGGATGGTGCGGATCATGGCGCGCACATTGAGGTTGAAGGCGAAGTCGAGGTCCTCGTCCTTCATCTCGAGGATAGAGCCGGAGTGGACGAAGCCGGCGCAGTTGAACAGCACATCGACACGGCCGATTTCGGCGAAGGCGGCCTTCACGGCCTCGTCGTTCAGCACGTCGAGCCGGCGGCTCACGATGCCTTTCTGGCCGCCAAGCTCGGCCAGCGCCGCTTCGTTGATGTCGGTGGCGTGGACGATCGCGCCCGCCTTGGCGAAAGCCATCGCGCTAGCCCGTCCGATGCCTTGCGCAGCGGCTGTTACGACCACCACCTTGCCTGTGAGATCAGCCATGTTGCTTTTGTCTCCGTCGTTCAGCCGAGCCGGGGGCGCCGCTCGACGATATAGATGTGATCGGCAGCGAGTACGACTTCGTCGCGCTGGTTCAAAACCTCGACGCGTTCGATGACGCGCCCCGAGTCCGGCCGCTTCGGATCGCCTTCCTTCGCCGCAATCGTCGTGCGCGTGCGGATCGTGTCGCCGATGAAGACGGGCTTGATGAAACGCAGCCTGTCATAACCGTAGGAGAAGGCGACTGGGTTGATGACGCTCGCGGTCAGGCCGACGCCAACCGAGAACACCAGCGTGCCATGCGCGATGCGCTGGCCGAAGGGCGTCGTCTTCATGAACTCGGCGTCCATGTGGTGCGGAAAGAAATCGCCGGTGTGGCCGGCATGGACGACGAAGTCCGTCTCAGTGATGGTGCGGCCGCTGGTCAGCCGCGACGAGCCGATCTCGTAGTCCTCGAAATAGGTGACCTGTTCCATGCCGTTCCTTACGGTTTTGCGGTGATCGGCGTCGCCGGCGCGGCGCTTGAACGATAGGCGGCTTCCACCAGCGCCATGGTGTTCCAGGCATCTTCGACTGAACTGACCAGCTCTTTATCTTCCCCGGAGGCGAAGCGCTGCACATTGGCCATGCGCCCGACAAAGGCGTCGGGGAACCATTCGCCGGTGAGCGGCACCCCGACCCAATCGGAGCCACCTTTAGGGTAGATCTCCAGCACGTCGGGCTCGCCGCGCGGATAGTCGAGATTGAGGCCAAGCTTGACGTAGGCAGCGCCCTCGGTGCCGCAGATGCGGAACTCGCAGGCCTGGTGCCGCCGTCCGAACTTATGGTCGTGGTTGATCGAGAGCGCGCAGCGAACCGTGTCGCCATAGTCGAGGATGGCGCTGGTACGAGTCTGCGCGACCTTGTGACTGGGATGGCCGAGCGTCTTGGCATGCACGCCCTTCGGGTCGCCGAGCAGCTGCCGGATCAGGTCGAGATAGTGGATCGAATGCATGGCGATCTCGACACGCGGCGCCGTGAGGAGGAATTCCCAGAGCTGCCACGGCGTTGCGAGCGCCAGCAAGGCATCGAAGTCGACGACCTCGCCAAGCCAGCCCTTGGCGATCGCGTCCTTCAGCGCCAGCATCATCGGCGCGAAGCGAAGCTGGAAATTCACTGCAGCCTTGAGCTTCTTGGCGCGGCAGATTTCAAGGATCTCGGTTGCCTCGCCAAGGTAGTTGCCCATCGGCTTCTGGATCAATGCGACCGCGTCGTCGGGCAGAGCCTTGAGCACCTCGGCGTGCCGGCCGGGCGGCGTTGCGAGATCGAAGATCGCATCCTTGACGGCGGCCGCCTCGTCCACCGAGCCGAATGCCGTCACGCCCCATTGTTCGGCCAGTTTCCGAGCCTTGGCCTGGTCCGGATCGTAGAGACCCGCCACTGGAAAACCAGCCTTGCGGTAGGCCGGAAAGTGCGCGTCGCCGACGATCGAGCCGGCGCCAAAGGTGACGATCGGACGCGGCTTTGCAGGCCTTGGCCAGGACTGCGCCAGCGAGGCGGGATCGAAGGCATCAGTCATGGTGGAAGACTTCATCCATCGTCGCCCACCATTCGCCCTCCTGCCTGGTCGGCAAAGGCTCCTGGCACGGCATGCAGACGGCCCACCATTCCTGCGTCTTCGGGTCGGCGGCCATCTTGGCCATGTCGGCGGCATAATCGGTGCCGTGATACTCGAAATAGGAGAACAGCAGGTTCTCCGGCCGCTTGAGGTAAATCGAGTAGTTCCTGATGTTGCAGGCGGAGATCATCGTGAGCACGTCCGGCCAGACGGCGGCGTGCAGGCGCACATATTCCTCGACCTTCTCCGGCTTCAGGCCAAGCACCATGCCCATTCGCTGCATTCTCAGTTCCTCCGTTGCGTGACGGTGACGCTGAAATCGGCGATGCTCAGGGCCTTGATCGCATCGAAATCCCAGTCGATGCCGAGGCCCGGCTCGTCCGGCGCCAGCGCGTGGCCGTTTTCGATCACCATCTTCTTGCCCGTCAATTCATCCAGCTGCGGAATATATTCGACATATTTGCCGTTCGGCACCGCACAGGCGAGGCTGACATGCAGTTCCATCAGGAAATGCGGGCAGATCGGCATGTCGAAGGCTTCCGCCATATGCGCCACCTTCAGCCAGGGCGTGATGCCGCCGATGCGGCCGACATCGACCTGGACGATGTTGCATCCGCCCTTCTGCATATATTCGCGGAAATGGCGGATGGAATAGAGTGATTCCCCGACCGCCACCGGCGTCGCGGTCGAATTCGACAGCCGCACATGGCCGTCTACGTCGTCGGCCGGCAGCGGCTCCTCGATCCAGGCGAGATCGAGATCTCGCAGCCGCTCGGCGCGGCGGATGGCTTCGTCGACGGTAAAACCCTGGTTGCAGTCGGCCATGATCTCATAGCCGTCGCCGACGGCCTTGCGCACGGCCGACAACCGGGCGAAGTCCTCGGCGCCGTGCGGCTTGCCGATCTTGACCTTCGAGCCGGTGAAGCCTTTCGCCTTGGCGGCCAGCGCATCTCCGACAAGCGCTTCAGTCTCGATGTGCAGCCAGCCGCCTTCGGTGGTGTAAAGCCGGCAGCGGTCCTTGGCGCCGCCGGCGAGCTTCCAGAGCGGCAGCTTCTGCTTCTTCGCCCGAAGGTCCCAGAGCGCAGTGTCGATGGCGGCGAGCGCGATGGCCGTGATGGCGCCGATGGTGGTGGCGTGCGTGGCGAATTCGAGGTCGTGCCAGATCGCCTCGATCCGGTCACCATCCTCACCGATCAGGCGCGGCGCGAGGTGGTCGGCCAGAAGCCGCATCACCGAAGAGCCGCCGGTGCCGATCGTGTAGCTGTAGCCCATGCCGACCGCACCGTCGGCATCGGTGATGGTGACGATCGGCGTCTCCTGGCTGACAAAACTCTGGATGGCGTCGGTGCGCTTCACCTTCGGCACCAGATCGACCATTGCAAGCTCGACTTTCTCGATCTTCGCCATCGTCAGGGCCTCAAGGATTTGCCGGTTTCCGCGGAAAAGAGATGCGCCTGCGACAGGTCGAAGTGCATGGCGACGCGGTCGCCCGCCCTCAAGCGCCGGGGGTTCAGCATGCGCGAAACCCAGTCGCGGCGGTCGAACTCGGCGAACACCAGCGTCTCGTTGCCGAGCGGCTCGGTCACCGTCACCGGCAGCTCGATCTCGTGGACGTCAGCGGCATCGCCCGAATGCAGGCCGTGGCCCACGGGGTAGAGGTCATCGGGACGCAGGCCGAACACGACCTTGTCGCCGGCGTTCACCTTGGCCTTGAAGCGGCCGGGCAACGGCAGGCTCTGGCCGCCGGAAAAGACGATCTTGCCGCCGTCCACGATCGCCTCCTGCAGGTTCATCGGCGGCGAGCCGATGAAGCCCGCCACGAAGCGCGTCGCCGGCCGTTGGAAGACCTCGTCCGGCGTGCCGACCTGCTCGATGTTGCCGTCGCGCATGATGACGATGCGGTCGGCGAGCGTCATCGCCTCGACCTGGTCGTGGGTGACGTAGATGACCGTGGATTTCACCTTGGCGTGCAGCTTCTTGATCTCGGTGCGCATCTGGGTGCGGAGCTTGGCGTCAAGATTCGAGAGCGGCTCGTCGAACAGGAAGACGTCCGGATCGCGTACGATGGCGCGGCCCATGGCGACGCGCTGGCGCTGGCCGCCGGAAAGCTGGGAGGGGCGGCGCTCGAGCAGCGCATCGAGGCCGAGAATGGCCGAGGCCTCGGCGACGCGACGGTCCATCTCCTCTTTCGGCGCGCCGGCGATCTTCAGCGAGAAGCCGAGATTTTCGCGCACCGTCATATGCGGATAAAGCGCGTAGGATTGGAACACCATGGAGATGTTGCGCGAACGCGGCGGCAGGTCGTTGACGATGCGGTCGCCGATCTCGATCGTGCCGCCGGAGATGTCTTCCAGCCCGGCGATCATGCGCAGCGTGGTCGACTTGCCGCAGCCGGACGGCCCGACCAGCGCGATGAACTCGCGGTCGGCGACATCGAGGTCGATGGCGTGCACGATCTCCATGTTGCCGTAACGCTTGGTCAGTTTCTTGAGCGAGACAATCGCCATCGGATCAACCTTTCACCGCGCCGGAGGTAAGGCCGCCGACGAGGTGTTTCTGGACGATGAAGGTAAGCAGAAGCGCCGGAATGATCATCACCACGGCCAGCGCGCACATGCCGCGCCAGTCAATGGTGAATTCGGCCGTGTAGTCGAGCAGCCCAACGGGCAGCGTCTTGGAATTGATCGAGCGTGTCAGCTGCGAAGCGAGCGCGAACTCGTTCCAGGAGGTGAGGAAGGCAAAGATGCCGGCGGAGGCGATGCCTGGTCCGGCGAGCGGGAACTCGACCTGCCAGAAGGCCTGCCAGCGCGTGCAGCCGTCGATCTGCGCGGCCTCGGCGAGATCCTTTGGCACTTGGCGGAAGAAGCCGTCGATCAGCCAGATGGTGAAGGGCACGTTGAGCGCGACATAGGCGAGGATCAGGCCGAAATGCGTGTCGATGATGTCGAGCCGGGCGTAGACGAAAAACAGCGGCAGCGACAGCGCGATGCCGGGCACGGTGCGGGTCAGCATCAGGCCAAGGAACATCGCCGACTTGCCGCGGAAGCGGTAGCGCGCGAAGGCATAGCCGCCGGCCATGCCGATGGCGATGGCAATGACGGTCGAGGTCACCGAGATGATCAGCGAATTGCGGAAATAGTCGAGGACGGGAATGCCGCCCTTGCCGACACCGCTGAACATGGCGACGTAGGCATCGAGCGAGACCTGCTGCGGGATCCAGACCGGCGGCTTGGCGAGGATCTCGACCGTCGGCCGCAGCGAGGACAGCACGATCCAGATGCCGGGCAGGCAGATCAAAAGCATGGCGAGGAACAGGCCGATGCCGTGGGCGGCGACGCCCACGCGGCGCTTCAGGCGGGCGGATGCGTTGGCGTCCATTCTCACCACTCCGCGCCGATCTGGGTGCGGGCCGCGGCGAGCTTCTTAAAGAAATAGACGGTGAAGACGATCGACAGCAGGATCGAAAAATAGGCCATCGCATTGGCCACGCCCATGCGCGCGTCGCTGTATGCGGTGCGGGCGACCAGGGTCCACAACAGTTCCGTGCGGCCGGCCGGGCCGCCATCGGTCATGATCTTGACGATGTCGTAGGCGCGCGCAACGTCGAGCGAGCGGATGGTCATGGCGATATAGGCGAAGGGCATGATGAAGGGCCAGGTCACATAGCGGAAGGTTTGCCACGGCGTGCAGCCGTCGACACGCGCCGCCTCGACCGGCTCCTGCGGCATGGCGAGCAGGCCGGCGAGAATCAGGATCGCGAAGATCGAGGTCGACGACCAGATCTCGGCGATCGAAATGGCGATGAAGGCGAGATGGCCTTCGATCAGCCAGGGAATGGCGTCCTGCGTGATGCCCAGCGACTGCAGCGCGTTGTTCACCACGCCGATGTTGTCGTTGAACATGAACTTGAACTGGAAGCCGACGAGGATCGGCGAGAACATCATCGGGAACATCATGATGGTGCGCAGCAGCCGCTGGCCGCGGCTCGCCTTCTCGACCAGCAGCGCGAGGCCGAGCCCGAGCAGCATTTCGAGATTGAGCGCGATGGTGAGGAGGAGCACGGTGCGGCCGAAGGCCCACCAGAAATTCGCGTCGGACAGAATGTTGCGATAGTTGCGCAGGCCGATGAAGGTGAAGAAGGTTTCCGGCCGCGTCAGCCTGAACGGCGTGAAGCTCGAATAGAATGACAGGCAGAGCGGCACGACCACCACCGCCGCCAGAACGAGCACGGCCGGCAGCAGAAGAAGCGTTGGCGCGGAAAGCCGCTTGGCCGTCATGCAGTGTCCCAGAATAATTTGCACGGCCGGGGATTCCAAGCGCAGGGCGGCCGCTTCGGTCAAAGCGGCGCCGGTCGCGAAGACCGGCGCCGCTGGGAGGATAGTCCTTAGAGCTTGCCGGCGTCCTCGAGGATCTGCGTCGCCTTGGCGGCAGCGTCGTCGAGCGCCTGCTTGGAGGTCTTGTCGCCGAGAATGGCGGCCTGAAGTTCGGGATAGACCGCGTTGGAGATCTCGATCCATTCCGGCGTCTGCGGCACCGGGAAGGCGTTCTTGGCGGCTTCCTGGAAGGCCTGCAGCACTTCGGTTTTGTAAGGATCGGACTTCGCCTGCTCGAGGTCCCATTCCCACACCTTGGTGCGGGTGGGCAGCGGGCCGGCCGCGGCTTCCAGCTTCTGGCTGTCCTCGTTGGTCAGCCACCAGACGAGCGAGGCGGCAGCCTCCTTGTTGGCGCAGTTTTCGGTCACCGAGAAGCCATGCGCGCCGGACCAGCCGGAGCGCTTGCCGGACGAGCCCTTCGGCTGCACCTTGACGCCGACATTGCCGGCGACCTTGGACGACTTCGGGTCGTTGAAGAAGCCGGCCCAGCCCGGCCAGTCGAGGTTGATCGCCACCGTGCCGGACGCGAACCCCTGGCCGAGATCGTCCCACAAATAGTTGGTCGTGCCGGCGGGCACGGCCTTGGCCTTGTAGAGCTTGACGAACCAGTCGAGAGCCTTGACGCCGGCCTCGGAGTTGAAGGCCGGCTTACCGTCCTTGTCGAGATATTCGCCGCCGTCGGCGATCAGCATCTCGTAGAAGCGGCCGTTGATCGCCTCTTCCTTGCCGGCATATTGCGTGCCGTAGAAGTCGGGCGGGCTGGCGAAGAATACCGCCTGCTGGGCCATCTCGTCGAATGTGTCCGGTGGCACGAGATCCTCGCCGTACTTCTCCTTGTAGGCCTTCTTCTTGGCCTCGTCCTGGTAGAGGCTCTTCTGGTAGTAGAGCGCCGAGACGTCGAACTGCGCACGCGGCAGCATGACCAGTTTGCCGTCGAGCGTGCCGGCGGCGATGTTGGCCGGGACGAAGGCGTCGATCTCCTCCTTCGGCAGCAGCTTGGCGAGATCGGTGTAGATGCCCGGATATTGCGGCGCGAACGAGGTGTGGTTGGAGCCGACGCACCAGGTGATCGAGTTGGAGGCGATGTCCGACTTGATCTCCTTGTCGAGATCGAAGTGGTTCTTCTTGGAGATGACGTTGACCTTCGCGCCGGTCGCCTTCTCCCACTCGCCGATGCGCTCGTAGAGTTTTTCGTATTGCTGGCCGCCGATCAGCTTGGCGTCGATCGTGACGCCGGTGAACTTGCCCGGCAAGTCGGCCGCGAAGACCGCACCCGATGCCATGAGCAATGCGCCGGCGGCGACGCCGGAAAGCAGTTTGTTCATGAATATCCTCCCTGGAACGGCCGTTGGCCGTCGTGGCTGAAGCTCCATGCTTCATTCATATGCAAACAAATTATTCATAAGTCGTCAAGCCAAAACTTCTTCCCAGTGGACGGAGGGTTGCGTATATGAAGATCACAATTCACCAGAGGGCATCGGGTGCAGGACGACGAGGAAGACCGCTATCGCGCGCCGGCTCTGGACAAGGGGCTGGACATTCTGGAACTGCTCGCCAGCGTCGATGGCGGCCTGACCCAGGCCGAGATCGCCAAGCAGCTCGACCGCAGCCCGAACGAGTTTTACCGAATGCTCGACCGTCTGGTGAAACGCGGCTACGTCACCCGGCCAGACGGCGACCGCTATTCGCTGACGCTAAAGCTCTTCGGGCTTGGCCAGCTGCATGCGCCGGTGCGCAGGCTGGTGTCCTACGCCACCTCGATCATGCGCGAGCTGGCCGAGACCTCTTGGCAGGCAAACCAGCTCGTTGTGTTCGACCGCGGCAGCGCCGTGGTCATCGCCCAGCAGGAAGCCCCGCGATACTGGGGTATCTCGATCCGCGTCGGCTCGCATATCAGCCTGTTCGACACCGGCTCGGGACATGTGCTGCTGGCCTTCCGCTCGCCGGAAGAGCGCGAGATGATGATCGCCGAGCATTTGCGCAGCAACGAGGAGATGAAGTTGTCGCCCGACTTCTTCGCCCGCCTCGACCAGGTGCGCGATCGTGGCTACGAGATGATGGCTTCGCTGCAGACGGCCGGGGTCTACAATCTGTCGGCGCCGGTGCTCGGTCCCGACGGGCACGGCATCGCCGCGCTCACCATACCCTATATCACTCTGGTCAATGCGCCGGCAGCGCCCGATATCACCAGGACCATCACGCTGCTCCAGTCCGCCGCCGCCCGTCTGTCGCAACTCGCCGGATCGGATGTAAGGTCAAAGCAGTAATTCTTATTTGAATGATAAATTCTCCCGTGAGATGATCGATCCATGTTTGAAGCATCTCGTTTGAAAGCCGCTGCGCAATTCGGGCCACGTGCATAGCGCGACAAGGGAGGAAGCCATGATCGTCGACACCCACCTGCATCTCATCGACAAGGCGGCGCTGCGCTATCCCTGGCTGTCCGGCGTGCCGGCCCTCGACCGCGATTTTTCTCACGATGAATACGCCACCGAAGCGCGCCGTGCGGGTATAGAATTGGCGCTCCATATGGAGGTCGATGTCGACCCGGCCGATATCGAGGCCGAAACAGCCCACGTCGAAGGACTGTCGAAGAAGCGGGGCAGCCTGGTGCGGGGCGCGATCGTGTCGTGCCGGCCGGAAGAACCTGGCTTCGCCGCCTGGCTGGACAAGATGAAGGCCGATCCATTCGTCAAAGGATTCCGCCGCGTGCTGCATGTCATGCCCGACGACGTCTCCGAGGGCGCGCTGTTCCGCGAGAATATCAGGCGCATCGCCGGCAGCGGACTGACCTTCGATCTCTGCGTGCTGCCGAGCCAGATGAGCCAGGCGATCGCGCTGGTCGATCTGGCGCCAGACGTGCAATTCGTCCTCGATCATTGCGGTGTGCCCGACATCAAGGGCAAGGCCGAGCATCCCTGGCGCGAGCAGATCGCCGAGATCGCCCGGCGCCCCAATGTCGTCGGCAAGATCTCCGGCGTCGTCGCCTATGCCGATCCGGCGAGCTGGACCGCCGAGACGCTGCGGCCCTATGTCGAGCACACGATCGGCAGCTTCGGCTGGGATCGCGTGGTGTGGGGTAGCGACTGGCCGGTCTGCACGCTAGGCGGCGGGCTGCTCGGCTGGGTGGCGGCGACGCACGCGCTCCTTGCCGGCGTGGGCGAAACCGAGCGCGCCAAACTGCTCTCCGGCAACGCGAAGAAACTCTGGCGGCTGTGAGCTGGGCACCGCTGCGCGTTTGGGGGACAGGCACTAGCCGGCGACGGCCGACGCGAAACTCTCCCGGAGCAGGCGATTGATGTCGGCGACGACGCGGCGTGCGTCCTGCCGGCCGGCAAGGCCCTCGTTGAGGCGGTCGGACGCCGCCTGCTGAAACGCCATGTAGCCGTCGTGGCGCGGGCGCACCCAGGCGCCTTCCAGCGTCGCCCGCGTGCCGCGATAGAAGTCGCCCGTCGCGGCATTGACGGCTGCGTCCTCCCAGGCGGCGGCATGGCCGGGCTGGCCGCCCGCGGCGGCATAGGGACCGCGCTGCACGTCGCCGCTGGCGATCCAGTAGGCGAAGTCGATCGCTTCCTTGCCGGCAGCGGAAAAGGCCGATACGGCGATGCCCGTGCCGCCGAGCGCGGAGCCGACCGGGCCGTTGCCGCCCACAGTCGGCATGTCGCAAAAGAAGAGCCGGTTCGGCCGGAAGCCTGCAGTCGCATAAGGCACGTAGCCGTAGATCAGCGGCGCACAGGCGATGCGCGAGCCGGCCTCGGCCATCGTTTCGAACACCGCGATCGGATCCATCGTCAGGCACTCGGGATCGACAGCTGCTGCGATCTCACGCAGCATTTCGAAGACGGTCTCGCCAGTCTCGGGATCGAGCAGATCACCCGGGCCTTCGACGGCACATGGCCGGCCGAGATCGGCAGCTAGCGTGAAGAAGCACATCAGCGAGTGCGGCGGCCTGAGCGGCAAAAGCACGTGGCCCTGCTGGGCAAGTTCCAGCACTTCGGTCCAGATCTTCGGAGCGGCGTCTATCAAATCCGGCCGCCAGGCCTGCACCTGCGTTGCGGCATCGACCGGAAAGGCCCATTGCCGGCCTTGCCAGGTGTAGCTCGGATAGGATCGGCCGACGCTTGCCTTCGCCAGCGCTTCGCGCTCCGCCTCGCGACCGGGCACGTCAAGCGGGGCGAGGCACTTCTCGGCGGTGATCTGGCCGACATGCGGATGATCGATGACGATCAGGTCGTAGGCACGGGCGAGTTCTTCGACAGAGAAGGACTCGAAATCCTGCAGCGAGCGCTTTTCCCATTCGACGGAGACGCCGGTCTTTTCGTGCCACAGCCTGGAGCAGGCGACCATCGGATCGTAGCCGCGCGGATGGTTCCAGGTCATGCCCTTGAGTGTCGTCATAGGCCGAACTCCTTGCGGAGTTTTGCGCTGTGCTCGCCGACGCGCGGCGCCGCCTGCTCGACTTTGGCGCGCATGCCGTCGATCCTGAGCGGTGACCTCGTGGTGTCGATCGAAACACCGTCCTCGCGCGTCACGGTCTGCAGCAGGTCGAGCGCCTTGAAGCCGTCGCTTTCCAGCACCTCTTTCCAGTTCAGCACCTTTGCGCACCAGATGTCGGCGGGCTCGAGGATCGCCAGCCATTCGTCGACCGACTTCTGCGCGATGCGTTGCGCGATGATCGCCTTGATCTCGTCGCGCGCCGTGAACCAGGTCGCCGGCTGGTCGCGATAGGGCGCCAGCGCCTCGATCTCGAGCAGGTCGGCAAGCTTCGGGATCGGCGTCATGGCGATCGCCAGGAAACCGTCCTTGGCCGGATAGACGCCATAGGGCGCGGCCAGATAGGCGTGGGCGCTATGGAAGGACGAGCGGCGCGGCAGCCGCCGGCCGTCATTGAGATGCGTTGTCAGTACCTCGAACTGGAGGTCGATCAGCGCCTCGAACAGACTGGTCTCGACATGGCCGCCTGCGCCGGTGATGCCGCGCCGGACCAGTGCTGCAAGAATGCCTTGCGCGCAGGCCGCGCCCGCCAGCATGTCGGCGATCGCCAGGCCGAACGGCACCGGACCCTGATCTTCGTCGCCGTTCAGCCACATGACGCCGGAACGCGCCTGGGCAAGCAGGTCCTGGCCCGGACGCTTCACCCACGGGCCTTCCTCGCCATAGCCGCTGATCGAGGCATAGACCAGGCGCGGACTGAGCGCGCGCACCTGCTCGTAATCGAGGCCGAGCCGCTCGATGACGCCGGGGCGGAAGTTCTGGATCAGCACGTCGGCCCTGGCGAGCAGCCCGCGCAGCGCTTTCAAATCGTCCTCGTTCTTCAGGTCGACGGCAAAGCTTTCCTTGGCCCGGTTGATGGCGTGGAAGATGGTGGAATCACCGCCGATCTCGGTGTCGCTGAGATAGAGCCGGCGCGACAGGTCGCCACCATCGGGCCGCTCGATCTTGATGACGCGGGCACCGAGGTCGAGGAGCCTCAGCGAGCAGTAAGGCCCCGACAGGAACTGGCTCATGTCGACGACGACAAGGCCGGACAGCGGCAGGTCCGCGGCCATCATTGCTTCTCCGTCTTGCCGGCGAAGTCGGCCGGGTTCTTGTATTTTACCGTCTGCAGATGCTCGCAGTAGAGCACCAGATCGCCTTCGCCCTTGAACACTTCATAGCTGGCGCGGATCAGCCCCATGTCCTTGTAGCGGGGCTTCTTTTCCATGTTGGTGCGGATCGAATAGATGGTGTCGCCGATGAAGACCGGCTTGATGAAGCGGAGCTTGTCATAGCCGTAGGAAAAGGCATTGACGCAGTTGGTGGCGACTAAACCCAGCCCGGCCGAGAAAACGAACGCGCCCGCAACGAGGCGCTTGCCGAAGATACCTTCGCGCTCGGCGAACATCTGGTCCTGCACGTAAGGGTGGATGTCGAGCACCAGGGTGTTGAAGAGATGACTGTCGCCTTCGGCCATGGTGCGCCGGAGCGAGCGGATTTTCTGGCCGACCGGCCAATCCTCATAGAACCAGTTTTCGGCGTTCCATACCGGCAGCAAGGCGTGATCAGCCGGCATGTCGGGAGGGCAGGTCGAAGCGACGCCGACGGTGGGCGGGAAGCTGGTCATTGCTCTGTTGGTTCCACTGCCGGAGAATAGGCCCCCCGCCCCGGCAAGGCCGGAGCTGGACGCGATCGACCCTCCCAATCTTCTTTCATAAATACTATATTCACATATGAGATTGCGACACAAGCGGGTCGGGCAGAAATTTTGCCCGTTGGCAGAACGGGCTCGCCGGCAGCGTGAAGCATAGCGAGCGCTTCGGCGGTTCCTCGCGGCCGAGTGCATCTGCGCTCCAGCGCCAGGGTCGCGGCGGGTGACGGTGTAATTCGTTGATAATCGATCGCCTCCGGGAGCCTGACATTCACCGAGATGGTGCTGTTCGGCTCCTGAAGGAATTGCGGAGAAGGCTCAATCAGACCGGCAAACCAGCTCTTGCCGACGCGGCCACGCGCCAGCGTGTTCCCAGCGAGACGCCCACGAGCAGCAGACAGAAGGCGAGGGCAAGAGGGGAGTAGAACGCCTCCTCCTGCAATACGGCATTGGCCGATATGGTGACGATGCCGACAAAGCCGAACAGGAAATCCGGATCGCCGGTTCGGATAAGCTGCCGTCGCAATGCCACGGCCAGCGCCGCCAGGAAGCCGAAGAAGACGAGGCTCCCCACGCCCATCTGGTAAAGCATGACGCCGACCGCGCTCTCGACCGGTACGGAGGCGGCGCCTTCGGCCTGGGCGGTTTGCCAGTTGAGATTGATGCTGGTGCTCGACAGGTTGCCGCCGAGGCCCAAGCCCTGGCCTAGCGGATCGGCCAGGAAATCGCGCATGCCGGCAATCAGACCGAGGACGTGATAGTCGCCATGCGTGGCGCCATAGCCGATCGCCGCCGTCGTCCAGACCACGGCCAGGGCCATCGCGGCCATGAGCGCCAGACCGGCGCGGGAGGGGCTGTAGATCAGCCGCACGGCAATTGCGACGAAAAGCATGAAGGTCGCGCCCTTGGAGCCGATGACGAGCAGCAGCGGCAGAGCCGCGAGAGGCAGCACCCATCGGCCTTTGAAGAGGAGCCAGGCCGAAATGATGCTCAAGGCGTAAGCATAGCTGATCGGATGGAAGTTCGGGCCGCCGATGCGGAAGACGCTTGGCAGGATGTCGTTGAACAGCGGCGTGTTGAAGAAGGTCGTGGTCATCACGTCCTCGATCCCGCGGTAGACGAAACCGGTTTCCTGGAGTGCTTTTTCCCACACGCCGGTCTCGACCTGCCGCGATATGCTGCGCTCGACATATTGGTCGCCGTGGAAGAGACCGAGGAAATCCATGGTGAAGGTCAGTTCCGCGTAGCCATAGATGATCGCGCCGGCGCCGAGCCAGAGCATGCTCTTGCGCAGATCGACGGGATAAAGGCTGGCAGCCAGGACCGCGACGTGGAAGCAGGCGAGCGGCGTGATCGTGTTGCGAAAATAGACGACCGCGTCCTTGGGGCCGCCATGCACGACGCCGAGAGCGAAATAGAAACAAATCGTTCCGCACAGGACCATGCTCAGCAGCAGCCACGGTCGCAACTCGGTCAAAGCGCGGACGCGGTCCTGAAATGAGGCGGCCAGGAAAATGCCGAACGCGGTCATCAGGATGATGAAATTCGTGCCGCGCAGCGCGTCGAACGTGTCGTTGTCGGGAATGTAGGGGGTGAACCAGGCGACCACGAGGTTCTGGAAGAGAAAGGCGCAGATGATCAGCACCGGAACGCCCGAAGGCATCGCGTTCGAAACGATCAGCGTCAGCACGAAGGTCGCGCCAATCCCGAACGGCGTCCACACGGCAAATGCGGAGACGGCGAGCGCAACGACAAGCAGGGCCGTGCCGACATGCAGCAAGGTTTCGGGCGTATCCCTGCCGCCCGGCAATCCCAGTCCTACGGGCGAAGAGACCTGCGTCGTGCTCATCGCTGATCCACTCCGCCCGTCGCTTGTCCCAGCAAGCGTAGATGGCGCCTGTCGTCCATTTCCGGCTTAACCTCCAAGGAGCGCGGCAATCATCGAGCCGTCGAATCCTTCGACGCTCTGCCTGCTCCTGATGAAGCCGAAACCCTGATCGAGCTCCCAATAGGTCCATGCCACATGGTGCGCTTCAGCCGCCTTGCGCACGGCGCGTACCCAGGAGGCGCGGCTTTCGGCATCCACGCAGAAATTGAGCACACCGAATTCGTTCAGCATGACCGGGCAGCCATTGGTCGTGGACCAGCGCGCCAGATCGGCAAAATCCTGGGCGATCCGCGCCCCCGTCCAAGGCGCCGACAATTCCTCTTCAACGAGGTTGGCGGCTTCCTCGTCGCCGGCCGACCGCAGTCTGGAGATAAGCCGGCTCGCCTGGGCCATTTCCTTGCTTATGGGAAAGGGCAAGTCCGCGATGCGGGCGAGCGGCGAGGCATCCCAGTTCTCGCACTGGTGGGTAAAGGCCATGGGGGCGTAATAGTGAACGGCGGCAATCTGGTTGTCGTCGGCGAGCGGCGGCGTGCCGGCGATTTCCCAGATCCCCTGAAACCGTGACGGTCCCCAGACCAGCGTGTGGCGCGGACATTTCGCCCGCAGCGCTGCGGCGATCCGTTCCCGCAGCGCCAGCCAGGCGCTCCGTTCCATGGGTGGCTCGTTCAGCAGCTCGGGATAGACCCACTCCGCAGGCAGGTCGGCAACGACGACACGCAACGCCATCCAGGCCTGAAGCACTCGTCCCGCAGCCACCTCGGGATCGTTTCGAAAAGCCGCTACGAGCTCGCCAGAAGGATGCATGTCGAGAAGGACCGAAAAGCCCAGCCCGACAAGATCCCTGATCCCGTTCTGGATGCGGCGAAGCGTTGCCGGGTCGCCGCTGGAGACGAGATCGCCGTTGACCGGCAGCCGGATCGTTTCGAAGCCTGATTGGCGAAGCTTCTCAAGCGTGGCAGTGGCGGGAGCAAGCCCATCGTTTCGGTCGAGCCATCCGGGAAGGTTGAAGCCGCGCGATGGAACGTGGCCGGCCGTCGCCAGCGCAGCGGATTGTGGCAGAGGGGAAGCGGCGAAAACGGCTCCGGCGGCAAAGGCCAGCGCCTGTCGCCTCGATACCTTGGGCGGCGATGTCATCGATGCACCGCCTCCACGGTCTAGCCCCGGGCAGCGGCGCTGCGGCGCTGCTCGCCGGCCGCTCGCGGACTGTCGATCGCCCCGGCCGGCCGCGCGCCGTCCGGCGCGACGACAAGAGTGGCACTGCGGCCGATCTGGCCGGCGTCGAATTTTTGCGCGAGCAGCCTGGCGGCTTCCGAAGGCTGCTCGGAGGGGCTAAGCGCCAGAAGCGCAAGATCGGCTTTGGCGAAGAGCTCCGGATTCCAGCCGTTCTCATTGAGCGAAGGCGCGATCACCAGCACGAAATCGAACGCGCTCCCGGCTTCGGCCAGAATGCCACGGAACGAGTTGCGATCGGCAACGCCAGGACTTTTTTCCGCCACTGAGCTGCACACGACCGTCTGCAGACCGGTCGCGCCATCGATGAACAATCCGGCGCCGTCTGTCGTCGCGCTGGACAGATGATCGCCAATTTCCACCATCAGCACATTCTGATCGGCCCGTTGCATGCCGATGCCCAGCATCGCGCCCGCAATCCTTGCCTCGAAACTGCTGTGGATCGAAGACACGAGGATGACGAACGGTTTGCCGTGGTCGTTCAGGTGCAAGACCATCTGCCGCATGATCTTCAGGACGGCGAGCGAAAGCGTTTCGTTTCCGGTCTGGAAGAGCTGTTTCCTGATCGCCTTGATGTTTGAATAGGCGGTCCCGCCGGCGACGCCGGGCAGACGGTACTCGCCGAAATTGGCTGGCATCGGCAATGGCCGGGGGCTGACCGGCGCGCCGTCCTTACGGTCCACGGCCGGCTCCGGCACGGCGTCCTTCGGCGCCTGCGGGTCCTCTTGCGGCTGCGGGACCGGACCAAGCGTCAGAGCGAGGCCGCATCCGGCGAGGAGTCCCAGAACGGCGCTCACCAAGAGAAGCAGGACGGGCTTCGGCCATGTTGGCTGGACAGGCGGCGAGGCCACGCCGATTTTGCGCGCTTCGGAAGTCTGCACGCCCTGCATCTGCGACGTTTCCTGCGCACGCTTGAGATAGTCGTCGAGCACGGCGCGCGCCGCCTGGGCCTTGGATTCCAGCTGCCGCAGCTGCACCTGCGCGATGTTCGAGTTCGTCGACTGCTGGCGCAGGGCTTCGAGCTTGTCCTGCAGCTTGCCGACATTTTGCACGGCAAGATCATAGCTGGCCTTCAACTGCTGCCTTATGCGATCCGCCTCGGCGGCCATCAGCCGCTTCAACCGCTCCAACTCGGATTGCAGCCGTCCGATGGTCGGGTGACGCGGCCCGTACATGGTTTGCAGGCTGGCAAGCTCGGTGGCGCGCTGGTTGTAGTCGTCGCGCAACTTGATGGCCGAGGTGGAGGTAAGAATATCCGCAAGCTTGGCGAGTCCGGCCGGCGAACTGCCCGCAGCCAGCGCCTGATTGTACCGGTCCTTGGCCTGGTCGGCGTCGCCCTGGGCGGCGATCAGCTGCGTCGTCAACTGATCGAGCTGCGACTGCAGCGTGCCGCCATCCGTCGAATTCACGATATTGTATTTCGTCTTGAAATCCTCGACCGCCCGCTCGGCGTCGCTGACGTCCTTCTGCAGGCCGGAGATCCTGTCCGTGAGCAGCGTATTCACGTCGCTGTTGGCGGTCTCGCGTTCTCCCACCAGGCCTGCCCGGTACTGATCGACGATGGCATTGGCGATGCGCGCGGCCTTTTCCGGCGACGGTGACGTGAAGCTGACATTGATGACGTAGGTCAGCCCTTCGCGCTCTACAGATACCTTGCTCTGGAAGCGCTTGAAGGCGGCGTCCTGCGGCGCGCTTGCGCCGGCTCCGAACAGCGACAGCAGACGCGAAGTCAGGCCGCCGCCGGCGAATTCCGAATCGCTGTCGAGCTTCTGGCTTTGGAAGACGGCGCCGAGGAGGTCAGGCGACTGGATGACGAAGACCTGGCTGGCGATGGCGGCGCTGTCGGAGCCGATCCCCGGAAGCACGTTGTTGAAATTGGTCGCGCGCGTGTCGCGAGGGTCGATCAGGATCGAGGCCGTTGCGGTATAGCTTGGTTTGGTCACCGCAAGATAGGAGAGCGCCAGCAGCACTGCCGCGCCGGCGATGGCAAGCACCATCACGCGACGCGCCCAAAGAATGGCCCACACGGCACCTATGTCGAACAGCGGCGGAAGAGTGCGCTCGTCGATCCTGGCTGGCTTCATCGATTTTCCTCGTCGAGAGCCGCGATTTCACGACCTCACTCGTCTCCACATTATTAAGGATTATCGTTAGCCATCCGTTAAGGGTGGCGGCGTGACGATGGGCTCGGCGCTGGCGATGCCGGTAACCATGCGAAGCGTTCGCGCTGGCGCGGTTGCGGCATTTTGCTTATGCAGGATCGGGTTTTGAGCGTCGTCGTAGGTGCGGGGTAGCCCATCGCCGATCGTCTCAGGAGGCGAGGTTGAAGGACAATACAGGGAACCGCGAGGCCGCCTCGGGGGCAGCGGCCAGCCCGGCGACCGACATGCGCATGTCGGTCACGGCGCTTGCCAAGAGCGGCGCCGTGGCCGGCATCATCAAGCTTGCCAGCGCGGGCCTGTCCTTCCTGATGTTCGTGGCCGTGGCGATGGTGACGAACGAACGCGAGTTCGGCCTTTACAGTGCCACTTACGCCGGCGCGAGCCTGGTTTCTTTCTTCGCTTCGGTGGGCCAGCAGAGCACCGTGCTCAGGTTCTGGCCTCAATATGCCGGGCTGGGCGATCTCGGCTCGGCTCACGGGCTGATGGCACGCGCCATTCTCGTGGCACTGGCCGGGCTTGTCGGTACCAGCCTGCTGATCATCGTGGTGGGATTCCTGCCCTTCATCGGCAGGGGAACGCCGGAATGGCTGCCGCTATGCGTGGCGGCGGCTGTGCTGTCGTTCTCGCTCGGCTGGTCGGAGTTTACCTCGGGCGCTTTCAGGGCCAAAAACGCGCTGATATCCGGCCTGCTGCCGCGAGACATCATTTGGCGCGCGGCGACAATCGCCGCCGTTGCGGCGCTGCACTTCATGCAAGTGAAGATCGATGCGATCGCGGCGACATATCTGACGGCACTGCTGCTCATCCTCTCGGTCGTCCCGCAAACAATCGTGCTGGTGCGCGACACGGCGCGGTCAGATCGCGGCGGTCTCACGGAAGGGCAAAAGCAGGAATTCAAGACGGTGACGCTTGGCCTGTGGGGCGTCACCTCGCTGCCGCCCGCGCTTGGCCAGGTCAGCACCCTGCTCGTGGCGATGATCCTGGGGCCAGAGTCGGCAGGCGCGATCTTCGTGGCGGACCGGACCACGCGCTTCGTGACCCTTGCCCTTAACGGCATCAACCAGGCGCTGGCGCCGCAGATATCGGCTGCCTTCTACAGCGGCGACAGGGCTCACGTTCAACGCATCACCAGCCTCGCCGCGCTCGGCGGCTCGGCCATTGCGCTGTGCGTGCTGGCGTCCTTCTGGATATTCGGCGACTTCATCCTGTCGATCTTCAATCCGGCCTATGCGACGCCGACCATGAGGGCGACGCTCGTCATCTTCGGCATAGGGGCGACGTTCGGCACCGCCTGCGGCCCGATCGAAGTCCTGTTGCAGTTGACGGGTCTGCAGCATGCGCTCTTCAAGGTGCTGGTCGTCGTCAACATTGTCGGACTTTGCGTGACGGCCGTGGCAACTTACTACCTCGGGTCCATAGGCGCGGCACTCAGCATTGCCGGAACCGTCATCGCATGGACGGCCTTAGGGGTATTGATCGCCCGGCGCAGAATCGGCATCAACCCGTCGATCCTCGGCTTGTCCCTGGACAGGATCGGGCTGGTGCCTCATGCCCTCCTGAAGGGGCGCACGTGAAGATCGTCCAAGTGCAGACCCAGGCGGAGGCAGCGGGGGCGCAGCGCATCTCCGATATGGTGGGCGAGGGATTGCGGGCGCGCGGGCACGAGGTGCGCACCGTCTTCATGTATCGCAAGACCGAAGCCTACGACCGCGATCCCAACGCGGATTTCGTCCTGACGGATCGACCGCGCGGATTGCCCGGGCAGATCCGGGCGACTATCGGCCTGGCGCGATATCTGCGCGCGGCCCGTCCCGACGCAGTCATCACTTACCAACACTATGGCAACATCTTCGGCACGATCGGCGCCCGGCTGGCCGGCGTCAGGCACATCGTCGCAAACCAAAGCGGCGTCCCGCAAAGCAAGGGCGTCATGGGGCTGCTCTCCCAGATCGACAAGCTGATGGGCACGGTCGGCCTTTACCAGGCGAATGTCGTCAATTCCGGTTGGACGCAAGCGCAGTTCGATCGCTATCCGTGCTCCTACCGGCGGCGTATGCGTCGCATCGATCACGGCGTACCCGCGCCGGGCGAGGAATTCGACAAGGCAGCGGCGCGCGCCGCCTTCGGCCTGCCGCAGGACGTTTGGCTGGCCGTATCATCCGGCCGACTGACGCGGATGAAGAACCAGATCGCGCTTGTCGGCGCGCTCGATCGACTGCCCGATGTCCATGTCGCGCTGGCAGGCGCGGGGCCGGAGCGCGAGGCGCTCGTCGCCTTTGCCGAGAGCCGCGGCGTTGCTGACCGCCTGCATCTCGTCGGCGAGGTTCCGCCGGCGCGCATTTTCGAGTTCCTCGCGGCCGGTGACGCCTACGCGTTTGCCTCGATGACGGAGACCTTTGGCCTCGCCTGCGTCGAAGCAGCCATTTCCGGGCTGCCGGTCGTTGCAAGCAACCTCGACGTCTTGCGCGAGGTGCTGACCGCGGAGGATGGCTCTCCGGCCGCGCTGTTCGTCGAGGCCGATGCCGCCGGCATGGCCAGGGGCCTTGGCGATCTGTTTGCGCGGCCGGAAGCCAAGGCCAGGCTTTCGGAGGCGGGACGGCGGCTGCGGGACAAGTATTCGCCGGCCAGGATGTGCGCGGGCTACGAGGCGCTACTGCTTGCCTGACCGCTTGCGCACGGCGGCGATCCCGTCGATCACTTCCAGGCGCCCCGCCCGGTTGAGCGTGTGGATTTTCGGATAGGGAAAGTCGCCGGTCGCATCGATCGGCAGCGGCGGCGACAGCCGCATCGTCTGCTGGTTGAGCTCCAGCAGCTCCGAAAGGCCCAGTCCGCCGCCGTAACCCAGCGTCCCGTCCTGGACCGGAAGAAGCATGCGGCCGTCGCGGTTGCGGACGAAGGCTCCGCCGGGGCGGGCCATGCGGTGGTCGATCAGGATCGGGTTCGCCGGATGCGGCCGCCATGGACCGGCAAGCGCGAGGGCGGAGAAAATCACCAGCGTGTCGGAAGTGCTTCCATGGCCGTCACGATCCGTGGCGAACAGCCAGAGCATGCCTTCATGCTCGAACAAGGTGGCATCGGAAATCTCGCCTTCGACCAGCACGGTCTCGGCAAGCCAGCTGTCCGGGAAGCCCGAGGCGCGGTAGAGCGTGAGCTTGCCGCTGGCGCTCGCCTCCGGCAGCATCCAGATCGCGCCGTCGCGCTCGAATACTTGCGGGTAGGAGAGGTGGTGGGCCTCCTCCAGCACGACCCGAGGCTCACCGGGCACGCCGTCTGCATCGAACGGGACAACGGAAATGACCGCCTTCCCGGTCGCGTGCGGATAGTCCTCGGCGAACACGAAGGGCTGACCCTGCCACCAGAAGGGGAACGGGTCGGCATAGAAATGATCGCCCGGGTCCGGCAGCACCGACCAGCCGGTGCCGAGCTTGCCGGTATCGGCGACACCCGGCGCATCGGTAAAGCGATAGCCGACACGCCAATGCGCGTGGCGGAAGCGCGCGCGCCGAAGCGCTTCCCGGCCGAGCCGCGGCAGCGCCGCGCCGAGATAGGCGGATGTGAACCGGCCTCGCTCGCCACGACCATGGATTTCAGCAACTGCCTCTCGTGGCAGCCGGTCCGACGCGAACGCGCGGGTGACCGACTGAACCAGAGTGATGGTGCGGGCGAACACGTCGTCGGTGCCGAGTGCGGTCGATTCGCGCTTGTCGATCATGGGCCGCGCCCGGCCGACCACGGTCTTTCCGTCGAGCACGGCCTCGATCACCGGGAGCCTGCCGGCCGCGACGGCAATTGCAGCCGAGAGATCGGCGCTGGATCCGTCGAAGCGAAGACCGATGGTGGGAACATTCGACAAGGCGGCATCGCCGGCAAGATCGAGCCTCAACACGGCCGGGCGGCTGCCGGGCCGTGCCGGGATTGCTTGCACCGCGGAGCCGAGAAGGGGGCCGCGCCGGCGGAAAAGACGTTGCTCGAACTGGAAGGCGGCCTTTGCCGCGGCCGGCCAGGTTGCCGGCCCGGGCTGATGCGCCACCGCGACATCGTGGCCGTCCGCCTCCAGACGCTCTAGGGCGAGCTGCTGCCAATGGCGGGGCGCCGATTGCGGAACGATGACCTCGATCGCCAGCATGTCTTGCGCGGCTATGTCCTGCTCGGATTTCCAACAATGAGGAACGAGAGACTGGCCGAAAATACTTACATCGGCGTTACACGCAAAATCGGATTCCTACTTTTTTTGGCATGATGTTCGACTTGCGATCCCGAAGCGGTTGTGGTCTCCGCCCGGCCGGCAATGCAACGCAACATTAGCGGTTTCGGCATATACCAAGATTCGAACAATCGCGGCGGTCGGTCTTGACCTGGAACGTAAGACGTCGTCGATAGACCGCTGTCCCTGCCGGTTCGGATCACATGTTTGAAGTCACTGCCGAGGATGCGTTCGATTTCCGCTCGAGCGAGTACGCTGAGCTCTTCGCCAGCTCGGCGGCAACCGCTTTTCAGCATCCGATTTGGCTCGCGCAACTTTATGAGAGGCTCGTGCGCCAAGGCGCCGCCACGCCACTGATCATCGTCGTTCGCGTGCGTGCGAGCGGAAGGCTCGCGATGGTCCTGCCGCTGGTGAGGCGCCGCTACACGCTGCTGAAGGTCGTGGAATTCGCGGATATGCGGGTTTCGGACTATGTCTCGCCCGTCGCCGACGAGGAGACCTTCTCCCGCATCCTTGCCGACGCCCGCACCGTCGCCGCCATCCGCAAGCATCTGCGGCCATACGATCTCCTGCGCATCGGCAAGCTGGCGGACCGCTCCTTGGCGATGGAGCGCCTGCTTGGCGTCGACAAGCGCGACAGCATGGGCATGAGCGCCTATTCCAGCAAGCTGGAGCCGACATTCGCCAGCTGGCGCGAGCAGCGGCTGGACCAGTCCTATCGCAAGGAGCTGGACAAGAAATCCCGGCAGCTCAACCGCATGGGAGAGGCGCGCTTCGAATGCGTTGACGGCCCGGCCGCGGTCCGCACGACATTCGATGCCCTCAAGCTCTATCGCGGCAAACGCTTCGACGGCAGCAACGGTCCCGCCGACCTTTTACAGCTGCCTTCCTATTTCGATTTCTACCTGGCCGTGGCCAATGAAGGATGCGGCGGCTTCGCCCGCACCTATGCAATCTGGATGAACGGCCAGCCGATCGCCGGCGCGCTCGGGCTCGAGCACCGCGGCTCGCTCCTGGTCATCCTCGGCGGCTTCGACGAGGCCGGCTACCGGAAGCAGTCCATCGGCAGCCTGATGTTCGAGCAGATCGCCCGCGACTGCATCGAGCGGGGCGATCACCACCTCGATTTCACCATCGGCGACGAGCCCTACAAGCGCGTCTTCGGCGGCCGGCCTTCACCGATGTGGCAAATCTACCGTGCAGGAAGTCCGCTCGGCTATGCGGCGCATCTGACGGTGGAGAAATTGCCGGCGGCAAAGGCGCTGGCGCGGCATATCCTGGAGGCCGCGCATGTCAAGACGGCCAAGCCTTCGGCTGTCATCGTGCCGCCGGCTGCCGACGAGGCCGCCGAGTCGTCCTGATTGAAACGGTCGGGTTCCGACGCCTTACGCTTGCGTCAGGCGGTCGCGCACGCCTATGCCGAATCGTACTTTGAACGAAATGCGCCGCCTGATCCGCAATCAGGTGACGGCTTCCACCCTCGGCTGCCTGAGACCGCGCAGCCGCGCTGCAAAGCTCGGGCTGAACTTGTCGATCTCGTGCAGGATGCGGCGACGGCTGAAATGAACCTGCCGGCGGGCGCGCCAGCGCAGGTCGGTGTCGATGGTCAGGCTGCGGCGGAAATTGGCTAGCTCGAGCCCCCGTTCATCCATCGCCTGCTTCATAGGATCATCATAGAAGGTGGCGATCTTCGCTGCCGCCATGCCGGGCGAGGCCATCCATTGCGGCACGTGCACCATGCACAGGCGCTCCACATCGGTGAGGAGGCGGCTGACGCCTGTTCCGGCGGCCGGACATGATGTCTGATAGGCGTCTCCGATCAGGACGACGCCGTCGCGCTTGCAATTTTCGGCGACGGTGATGTCGGTGAGCCAGCTCGAGACGCGGTCGATGACCTCGAAATCGCCGAAGGTCTTGAGGAGTCCGGGAAGCGTTTCGATGAGCGTTTCGCGCGGGCGGTCGCGCAGCGCCTTGACCCACGGGTCGGTATGCTCGCGGAAAACAAAGAGGTTGGCGCGGGTGACGCCGCCGGCCGGGAAGAAGTTCAGGTAGTCGATGCCGTCCGAAACGCGTTCGCCGTAGTAGGTCAGTGCCGGATGCTTGAACGCGCTTGCTCCCGCCGGCCGGACATTGAAGCCGAAAGTCAGCGATTGGCGCTGGTGGACGAACCGGCGCTCGATGCCGACGTCGCGCCGCAGGATGTCGCCCATGCCGGTGGCAAGCACAAGCAGGCGAGCCGTCACATCCGGCTGCCCGATGATCGATACACGCTGCCGCTCTGGCCCGGCCTCCACGGCGCTCACCCTGCCGGCAACGAAACGCACCGTCTTGGGCAGTTCTGCCCGCATCGCCGCGACGAGGTCGTCGTAAAAAATGCCGTAGTGGCGGGCGCGCGTGCGGTCGAGCACTCGCCCCTTGCGCACGTTGACGATCTCGTCGAATGCCGCGGCCGCCGTGGAAAGACTGTCGAGGAGGCCGATCCGGCGCAGCTTGTCGATCTGGTCGCCGGCGATCTTCTCGACACGGAACTCGCGCGGAAAAACGGGGTGTCGGTCGATCAGCGTGACACCGTAGCCCGACCGGCCGAGGAGAGTCGCGGCAAGTGTCCCGGAGAGCCCGCCGCCGACGACAGCGATCTCAGTCTCGGTTCCCTCCGGCAGCGGACGAAGCGAATGTTCGGCTGTCATTGGGAATACCTCAATAGGGCGTAGAGGGCACGAGGATTGGTGGTGAAGTAGCGCCAGAACAGCCGGCGCGGCTCCATCAACATGCGCCACAGCCATTCGAATCCCGCCTTCTGGACCCAGAGCGGGGCGCGCCGGACCTTGCCGGCAATATGGTCGAACAGCCCTCCGGAAGTCTTGATCACGCCGACATTCGAGAGCCGCGAGCCAAAATCGCGGACAAAGATCTGCTCGCGCGGCACGCCGAGGCCGAGCCACAATATGTCCGGTGCAAGCGCGTCGATCTCTTCGAGTTTTTTCTCGAGCGCTTCGCCGGTGAGGTAGCCGTGGCTGTGGCCGACGATGCGCAGGCGCGGATAGCTGGCTTTGATGGCGGCCACGGCCTTGGCGTTCCCGGCCTCCGTCGATCCAAGCAGGTAGAAGGTCGCGGCCTCGTTCTCGGCGAGCTTTGCCACATCGTGGAACAGGTCGGTGGTGGCCACCCGTTCCGGCAACCGCGTGCGGCACAAAAGGCGCGAGGCGAGCACAAGCGGCTGGCCGTCGGCAAAGATCTGGTCGGCTTCGCGGAAGAGGGCGGCGATCTCGGACTTCGCGCGAGCCTGGGCGATGACCTCGCCGTTGGCGGAGGTGAAGTAGTAGGGACGGCTGCCATGGCGGTGCTGCCGCGCCGCCGCGAGCATCAGGCGCGCGGCGCCCTGCCGGTCGATCACGGTGACAGGCAGCCCGCCAAGCTGCACCGTCGGCAATGCAGGCAGGTCCTGCCGGGAAGGGGCTGCTCCCAGCGCTGTCACGGCGGTCACGCTTGGACGTCCGATCGAAGGCTGTTGCTGCAACCGAGGAAAACGAGAGGTCTCATGGTTCGCGGACGTCAACGTTGGCTGGAGTGAAGCGGATCCGATCCGCGGGTCGTAACGCTGTCTTGTTCAAAATCTCTTTTTGAACTTTCTAAAACTTTTCGCATAGGAGAAGTCGCCGTACTCTCCGGGATTTCAAACTATCTCCTTCATGGCACCATACGTAAAAAAATCAAAAAGTTAAGCGACACGTTAATAGTTAGTTAATATGGAAAATTTGAATCGAAATACAAATTAGTTGAATTCTTTTGGTCTCGACTTCAGATCGCTTTTGGGTGATTTGAAGCTGCGTTTTTTCGAAACGAATGCGGTACGATCGTCACCGATGCGACCACATTGGCATGCCGATGAGCGTCTGATCTATCCTGGATGACGGTAGCGGCCACGAAAATAGTTGGTGAGGTGACAACGACATGCGTGACGCCGGCCTGACCGGCAAAGCGGAAATTGTCCGGCATCAGCTACTCCGGTAAAGGCCAAGCCTGATCTTCATGGCTCTATTTCACGCCGATGCCGGCGGTCAGGCCGCCGTCTATTTTGTAATCCGCGCCGGTGCAGAAGCTCGCCTTGGAGGAGCACAGAAAGGCGATGAGTTCGGCCACTTCCTCCGGTTCGCCGATGCGGCCAAGCGGGTGCGCCGCGCCGAAGCGCCTATAGGCTTCCTCGACATCGGCATCGCTGCCGTTTTCGCCGCGCGCGGCCTTCTCCAGGATGGGTGTGCGGATCGAGCCCGGGCTGACCGAATTGACCCGGATGCCGGCCGCCGCGTAGTCCAGCGCCAGCGAACGCGTCAGCGTGTGGATGGCGCCCTTGGTCGTGGCATAGGCGGCGACGTTCTGCTGACAGGCGAAACCCTGGACCGAGGCGACATTGACGATCGCGCCGCCACCGCGGCGGAGCATTTCGGGGATGCCGAAATGCGCCGTGAGATAGATCGAGCCGACATTGACCGTCATCGCCCTATTCCACGTTTCCCACGCGGTCGTCGTCGCGGTTCCGTAGGGATGGACGGCCGCCGAATTGACGATCACGTCGAGGCCGCCGAACCGTGCGACCCCGGCAGTGACGGCGTCGCGGACCTGGTCGGCCACGGAGACGTCGGTGTCGACGACCAGCGCGCCGGCTTCGGAGCTTTCCAGCTCGGCTCTCATTGCCGCATTGGCCGAGCGGTCGATGCCGCAGGCGATGATCGCAGCACCGCCTGCGGCCAGGCGCCTGGCGGTTGCCAGACCGATTCCCGTCGTCCCGGTCACCAGGGCGACCTTGCCAACAAAATCCTTCATTGCGGGAACTCCTTCAGTCACGTGTCGGAAGCCGGCTCTTCCGGCAGGAATCGCAGGGCGAAATCGAGATGGCGGCTCATCAGGTAGGCGTAGGCCACCCTGTCGCGCGAGCGCAGGGCGGCGATGATCTCGCCATGCGCGGCGCGGGTGTCGGCCAGGACCGGGCGTATTTCCTTGCCGATGGTCATGATCCGCAGGATCACCGGGGAAAGGAAGGAATACATGTCCGACAGCATGCTGTTGTCCGCCAACCCGATCAGCGCCATGTGGAAGTCGAAATCATTCTCGGCGGCCTCCTCGATCGTGCGGCTCTCGACGATCCGCGCGTTGACCGCGTCGAGCGCTTCGAGCTGCTCGTTGGTGGCGTTGAGCACGATGTGATCGCCGATGCCGACTTCGATGATGCGCCTGAAGCCCTGAATGTCGGCGAAGGAGGAGCGTGAGACATCCATATGCGCGGCAAAGAAATTCTGGATGGCGATGCTCTGCCCGTCGGCGAGCACCGCCCCGACGCGGGGTTTCGGTTCGATCAGCCCGTAGGTCCGGATGGCGCGCAAAGCCTCGCGAACGGTGTTGCGGCTGGCGCCGGTGATCTCGCTGAGCTCGCGCTCCGTCGGCAGCACGTCGCCGACACTCAGCTGCCGCGCGCGGATGAGATCCAGGATCCGCCCGGCCGCGGCGTCGACCGCCGAGCTGCCGCCAGCGCGGCGGCGGGCGTTCTCGCGCACGGCCTGAGAGTTTTCCAATGACGATCTCCTAAATTGTTGGACCAGGATATCGTAAGATTTCGGGAAAACAATCGAGTTTGCGCTGTCTCGATCAGTTTTTCGGTCTTAACTGTCGGCCGAATAGCTTCCGAGAAGCCGATATAGTCGGTTGACTCTCATCGTGGTCCAACAATAAGTTGCCGCTTCTCTCTCAAAGGAAGGCAGCAAATGGAACAGTGCTGGCGTTGGTATGGCCCAGACGATCCGGTGACGCTCGATCACGTCAAGCAGGCCGGGGCGACCGGCGTCGTCTCGGCGCTGCACGACATCTATGACGGCCGCGCCTGGCCGCTGGAAAACATCGTGGAGCGCAAGCGGATCATCGAGGCGGCGGGGCTGACCTGGTCGGTCGTCGAGAGCATTCCCGTCCACAACTCGATCAAGATCGGCTCGCCGGAACGGCTCCGCTATGTCGGCTTCTACAAGGATACGATCCGCGCGCTGGCCAAGGCCGGCATCGCGACGATCTGCTACAATTTCATGCCCGTGGTCGACTGGACCCGCACGGATCTCGCCTATCGGCTTCCGACGACGGGTTATGCATTGCGTTTCGACGCCATCGATTTCGCGGCCTACGACCTGTTCGTGCTGAAGCGCCGGAATGCCGAGACCGGCTACAGCGCCGCGCGCATCGCCGAAGCGGAAGCGCGATTGAACGAGCTCGGCGAAGAGAAAATCGACCGGATCGAGCGCAACCTCATCGCCGGACTGCCCGCCACCGAGCGCAGCTACAACCGCGACAGCTTTCGCGAGGCCTTGGCCGAATACGATTCGATCGGGCCGAAGGAATTGCGAGACCACCTTGCCTGGTTCCTGCGCGAGGTCATTCCGGTCGCCGAACAGGAAGGGGTGCGCATGTGCATCCATCCCGACGATCCGCCCTTCTCGCTCTACGGCCTGCCGCGCATCGTTTCGACGGCCGAAGATGCGCGGTTCATCCTCAATGCCGAGGACAGCCCGGCAAACGGGCTGACCTTCTGCACAGGCTCCTACGGCACGCGCGCCGACAACGACATCGTCGCCATGGTCAAGGAGTTCGCCGGCCGCATCCATTTCGTCCATCTGCGCAACGTCACCATCGAGGACGACGGCTCCTTCTATGAGGCCGAGCATCTCGAGGGCGGCACCGACATGGCGCATGTCATCCTCGCCCTGATGCAGGAGGAAGCGCGCCGTCGGCAGGAAGGCCGCGCCGACTGGCGCATTCCGATGCGGCCTGATCACGGACATCTGCTCGCCGACGACATCGGCAAGACCAGGATCAACCCCGGTTATTCGCTGATCGGCAGGCTGAAGGGCCTCGCCGAACTGCGCGGCATCATGCGGGCCGTCGAACGGTTCGGGCTGGCATAGGGATCGAAGCGTTCACCGACATTACCGGCGATCGCAATCCGCTGCATGATGCCGGCGCGCTGGCCGAGAAATCGGTGTTCGGCAAGCTCTTCGTCCACGGCGGCATCACTTCTGGTATTCTCAATGCTCTGATCGCGGAGGAATTTGCCCGGGCCGGGGACGGTATTTCTCGAAGTCGCCTGGAAGTACGTCAAGGCGGTCGGCGTTGACGAGGAGATCACCGGACGTGTGGAGGTCAAGGAGTTGCGCCCCAACAAACCGATCTGCAAGATCGAGACCAGCCCGCGCAACGGCCAGGGCGAGCTTTGTTTCACCGGCGCGGCGGCCGTGTTGACCGTGCCGCTGCAGGGCGCATGAGCGCGGTGAGCGGCAGCCCGGTTGGCATGGCGGCCGACGGCGGCCGCTGGCGCGTGCTGTCACTGCTTTGCCTGGCGGTCGTTCTGTCGCTGACGACCTGGTTTTCGGCCACCGCCATCCTGCCCGAACTGAAGCAGGAGCTTGCGCTCGGCGCCGGCGGGGAGGCCTGGCTGACCAACGGCGTTCAGGTCGGCTTCGTGATCGGTGCGCTGGCGGCGAGCCTGGTCAACCTTCCCGATTTGGTGCGGCTCAGCCGGCTGATGGCGGCCCCCGCTTTTGTCGCTGCGCTCGCCAATGCGAGCCTGCTGCTTAATCCCGGGCCGGGCGGCGTGATCGCCGCGCGTATTGTCACCGGCGCAGCACTTGCCGGCGTCTATCCGCCGGCGCTGAAGCTGGTCGCCACCTGGTTCACGCGCGACCGGGGGCTGGCGCTCGGCGCAGTCATAGGCGCGCTCACCATCGGCTCAGCGCTGCCGCATCTCTTTCGCGCTGTCCTGACCGCGCTCGACTGGCGGCCGGTGGTCGCGGCCGCCAGTCTAGCAACGACGATCGGCGCGCTGCTGTTTCTCTTGTTCGCAAGGGAAGGGCCCTATCCTTTTGGCAAGGCGGTGTTCGAGCCATCGCGCATCGGGCAGGTGTTTCGCGAGCGGCCGCTGCTCTTGGCCAATCTCGGCTATCTCGGCCATATGTGGGAACTCTACGCCATGTGGGCATGGCTGCTTGCCTATACGCGCGCGGCATTCGAGGCGCAGGCGATCGGATCGGCCGCTGCCGCCTCGCTTTCGACCTTCTTCGTCGTCGCCTCCGGCATCCTTGGCTGCCTGTTGGGTGGCTATCTGTCGGACCGCATTGGCAGAACTGCGACCACCGCCGGCATGATGATCGTCTCGGGAAGCTGCGCTATGCTAATGGGCTTCCTGTTTGCTGGGCCGCTTTGGCTCTTCATGGTGGTCGCCGTCGTCTGGGGTATTTCGGTGATCGGCGATTCGGCGCAATTCTCCGCCGCAGTGACCGAGCTCGGCGACCGCCGATTCGTCGGCACGGCGCTGTCGGTGCAGCTTGGCGCCGGCTTTGCGCTGACGGTGCTCGCCATCTGGCTGACGCCGCGCTTCGCTGAGTTCATCGGCGGCTGGCGCTGGGCGTTCCTGCTGCTGGTGCCGGGCCCGCTTCTCGGGGCGGCCGCCATGCTGTGGTTGCGAAACTTGCCGGAGAGCTTGAAAATGGCCGGCGGTCTCCGCTAGCGCCCTTGGCCCTCGACTGTCTAGGGTTGGAGCCGATTGAGTACTTCCTCGCTACGCAAATCGCCAGCGCTGGAACCGCGCTACTCCGTTGGGCGTAAGGTTGGCGATTGCACATTTGCCGGGAACAATGCAGCCTAGCTTCGAGGCTCGAAAGCTGCCTCCCGGAACGGGGCCATGCAGGCAGGATACGCGGCACAGTTACTGGTGCGGATGTCATGACACGCGCCCAGCTGGCCGGCGTCATCCTGGGTTTGTCGCTGGTGGCGGCGCTTACCATCGTCCGGGCGAGCGACCCGCAGCCGTTGAGACTCGCCCGCGAAGCGACGTTCGACCAATATCAGAGGCTGGCACCTCGCAGTTTCGAGTCGATGCCCGTCCGCGTGGTCGACATCGACGAGGCCTCATTGCAGCAGTTCGGGCAGTGGCCGTGGCCCAGGGATCGCATGGCGGCTCTGGTCGAGAAACTGACGGAGCTTGGTGCGGCAGCCATAGCATTCGACATGCTTTTCGCCGAGCCGGATCGTCTGTCGCCTCGCAGCGTCGTCCGCGATGTGCCGGGCATCGATCCGGCCCTGCTCGACCGCCTGCCCGACAACGACGAAATCTTCGCCCGATCGATCGCCGGCAAGCCAGTTATCCTGGGTTACGGCATCTCCAACGAAGGGAACTATCGGCCGCAAATCAAGGCTGGCATTGCCTTTACGGGCGAGAGCCCGGTCGCTGCTCCTCCCCTTATCAGGGCAGCCACGCCGCTGCGGCCGCAGCTCGAGGCCAATGCAGCCGGCATCGGACATATCAGCCTCAATCCGGGCAGATCGACGGCGGTGGTGAGGGCAGCCCCACTCTTTCTGACTGATGGCGAGCAGCTTTATCCGGATCTTGCCCTCGAAGCCATAAGGGTAGCGCAGGGCGCCTCCACCTACCTCATTGCCGGCGCGCCGGATCGGCAGGGCATAATGACCTCCGTCAAGATCGGCGACTTCGTTATCCCGGTGACCTCGGCCGGCGAACTCTGGCTCTATGTCAGTCCCGACAGGGCCGAACGCTATGTTTCGGCGAAGGACGTGGTTGCACCCGGCAGCGTCTCGTCCGAAACGAGGGCCGCGATCGAAGGCAGCATCGTGTTTGTCGGCACTTCGGCCGCCGGGCTGCAGGACATTCGGGTCACGGCGCTCGGTGAGAACGTGCCGGGCGTCTCGATCCACGCGCAGATCGTTGAACAGGTACTGTCCGGCCACTATCTGTCTCGGCCCGATTGGGCAAACGGGCTGGAAATCGCGTCGATCGCGATGCTGGGCAGCCTTCTGGTGATTCTCACGATTTTCGTAAGCCCCGCGATTGCGCTCGCCTGCGGCCTGGCGATCACGGGCCTGGCGCTCGTCGCATCATGGCTTGCCTTTTCACTTGCGGGACTGCTGTTCGACCCGTTTGCGCCGATCCTCATGGGCACGATCACGCATTTCGCGACAACTTCCTTCCGCTTCCTGGTGACTGATCGGGAGCGGCGCGCGATCCGGCGGGCCTTCGGCCAGTATTTGTCGCCATCGCTTCTCTACCGGATCGAGCACACGCGCGACGCGCTTCGTCTTGGCGGCGACGACCGAGAGCTGACCGTGATGTTTGTCGATGTGCGAAACTTCACCGAGATCAGCGAAAGACTGCCGCCCACCGCCGTCGTGCGGTTTTTGAACACGCTTCTCGATGCTCTCAGCCGCCATGTCACCGCCAATGAAGGCACGCTCGACAAGTTCATCGGCGATTCGATCATGGCCTTTTGGAATGCCCCGGTCGACGTCACCGATCATCCTCGCAAAGCCGCTCGCGCGGCATTGGCCATGCGCGAGACGATTGCCCGCCTCAACGAAAGCGATGCATTCGGATTCGGGGCCGAGCAGACGGTTCGCATCGGTATCGGAATCCATACCGGCGTCGCCTGTGTCGGAAACATGGGCGCGGAGTCGCGTTTCAACTATTCGGCCGTTGGCGACGCGGTGAACATCGCAGCGCGTATCGAGACAGCGTGCAAGACGGTGAGTTTCGATATCCTCGCGTCAGACGACACAGTAAGATCGCTGCAAGGCTGGGCCTTGCTCGACGCGGGATCGCTGGAGCTCAAGGGAAAGAGCTCGAGGACGAGAATCAATGCCGTCGTCGGCGATGAAAATGTTGCGTCGTCGCCGGATTTTGCGGAATTGCGGCTTCTCCACGGCAAGCTCGTCGAGGCGTTGCAATCGCGCTTGCCAGGCAGCCGAAAGATCATCGCGGCGGCCAAAGCCAAAACCGCGGGCCTGCCGGCAGGCTTGCAGGACTTCTATGGCCGGATAGCGCGCAGAACGGATGATTTTGCTGGCAAACGGGCGGGAGCGGCGGTGGAAGTGAATGCCGGCTACGCGGAGCAACAATTCGGCTCCGGTTCCTGACCTGCATTCATACAGGGCGGTCGACCGCTCGACTCGCCGCTGTTCAAGGAAATAATTTCGTCCACCCCGACGTAGAGGCGAGTTAGCCCAGACCGGTTGGCGAAGTCCGATACCGGACGCACCGGGAAAAGGAGCGGCTATCCGCTGCTCTTGCCGTTGCCGTTGCCACCGCCCTTGCCCCCAGGCCCCTTGGATTTTCCGGGATTGCTGGGATCGTGCTTACCCGGATCATTTCCATGGCCGTTGTTGCCGTCACCTATGTTGTCGCCCCGCGATGGCGGCTCCGGGGGGCTCGGCGAATTGGGCGTGCCCGGACTGGGTGGCGCCGGTGAGTTGCGCTGCTGCGGCCGCGCCGTATGCTCCTGCTGAATGGCAGCCGCAAGCCCGCAACTTCCGCCGATTGCGTCAAAGCCTCCGGAGAGCTGCTGGTTGCCGGTCAGAAACGGCAATGCCCGCGAGGTGCCGAGTGTGGTGAGCACAGATCGATTGACCTTGATAACGTCGGTCATCGCGCCTGATGGCGTCGCCACCACACAATCGCAGCGCCGCTTCAGTTCCCTGCATCCGCCGCCGCTGCAGAATCGGGCCGACCCCTTCAGGAGCACGACGGCGGTTTTGCCGTTGGGCGCGATGTGGACATCGAATGCTGTTCCCCGTACGCCTATTGTGCCTGCAGGCGTCACAATCTGGTAGGCGGACGAAGGCGAGCTCCCGCTGATCCAGCGAAACGTACCCTTGGCAGCGCGGATGGTGAGCTTCTTCACCGAATTATCATCGTTGAAGACGTATTTGTCGAGGACGACGGAAGAACCCCACCCCACCGCCAGCTTGGTGCCATCCAGGAACACGAATTGGCCAAGCCCGGTATTGGATGTCCTGATACGTTCGTCCCGATGAACGGGTGCGCTGACCACCAGTGGTCCGGTTGCGCCGGTAACGGCAGTCTTGATCACGACTGCCTTGCCCACTGCTTCGGCGCCTATGGTCGGTGTCGCATTGATGAGAGTCGCGGCAAGCGCAACAATTGCAGCCCACCTCAAGGACGGCATGGCATCCTCCCCGAAACGCTTTTATTAGCACATGCTTGAAAGGCTGTCCCCGCGGAGTCATACCTCAATTTGAGTAGGACATGGCTCTTTCGCTCCGGCGACGCTCGAAGGCACAATCGTCGACGTTAGGTCCTGCGCTCGGGTAGGCCGCGCGGGTTGACCGCTCGCGCATCGGGTCGGAGGTGGGGATACCGCCAATACAATGCTGTTACCGAATTCGTCTGGCTGAGGGACAAGGCGATGTTCTGCGTGGGCGGCGCAAGAGCGCCCGCATCCGGGGGCATCGATTGTGGTTTGTGTCGGCGCGCTGTCTTCGAAGATCTTCAGCCCGTTCTTGGGCGGCTTAGCCGCGTCGGCCACGAGGGAGGAGCGCCATCGCCCTGGCCGCGTTTCTGAAAGCAAGCACTTCGGCCAGCCCGCGATGTGTCTGGGGACAAGTGCATGTATCCGCCGTGATCTATCTACAGCGCACGAGGTCGACAAGGCAAATAGGCTGGGCATCGCATCTAATGTGCATGGCAGCTGAGCAGACGCTGATCAGCATATGAACCCTCTTGGGTAATACAATTTGAAAAAATTGCTCCCTCATGTTCAAAACAGGTCGATAGACCCGCGAGAAATGGGTTCGAATCCTGCGGGGGCCGCGTGGTCCTCAGGCGAGAATTCTAAAAGAGGTTCGACAATGACCCAGCACGTACCAGATGCTCGAATTCTCATGTACAGCCACGACACGTTCGGGCTCGGCCACTTGCAGCGCTGCCGGACGATCGCGCATTCGCTGGTCGAGGATTTCCACGGACTTCAGGTGCTTATCATTTCGGGTGCGCCGATCGCCGGCGCCTTCGACTACCGCGCCCGCGTCGACTTCGTGAAGATCCCGAGCGTCATCAAGTTGCGCAACGGCGAATACACCTCGCTGGAAAAGGATATCGATCTGCATGAGACGCTAAGAATGCGCCAGTCGATCATTCGCCACACAGCCGAGACGTTTCGGCCGGATATCTTCATCGTCGACAAGGAACCGCTCGGGCTGCGCGGTGAGATCGAGGACACGCTGTCCTATCTCAAGACGCGAGGCACCACGCTGGTGCTTGGCCTGCGCGAGGTGATGGATGCGCCGCATCTGCTGGAAGCAGAGTGGGAACGCAGGGATGTGATGCGCAAGATAGGCCTGTTCTACGACAAGGTCTGGGCCTACGGTCCGCCGGATTTTTACGATCCGTTGACCGGCCTGGATGTGCCGCCGGCTATCAGGGCAAAGATGAAGTTCGTCGGTTTCCTGCAACGGAGCCTGCAGAAGAACGAGTTACCCGGCCACCGCCCCGAGGGCGACTATATCCTGGTTACGACCGGTGGCGGCGGCGACGGCGCCGAACTGATCCACAACGTCATCGATGCCTATGAGCAGGATCCGCAATTGCAGCATAGGGCGCTGATCGTGCTTGGGCCCTACATGCCGGCGCGCAAGCGCAACAAATTTCTCAAGAAGGGGTCCAAGATCCCGTATATCAAGATCATCGAATTCGACAACCGCATGGAAGAGCTGATTGCCGGCGCCAAGGCGGTAGTGGCGATGGGCGGTTACAACACCTATTGCGAGATACTCTCTTTCGACAAGCCGGCGCTGATCGTGCCGCGCGTCAAGCCGCGCGAGGAGCAACTGATCCGCGCACGGCGAGCAGCCGAACTCGGTCTCATCAAGATGCTTTCGCCGGAAGAAGCCGAGGATTCCCAGCGGTTTGCCGATACGCTGAAGGTGCTGCCTGATCGGCCCCGCCCATCGCAGAGCAATCCGCACCTGACGCTGGAAGGGCTGCCTCATATTTCCGCAATCGTTGCGGAACTGCTCGAGCGGCGTGCCGGACATCACCTTTCGGTCATTGAAGGCATCAACTGAGTTGCGCAATCGCAAGATCGTCGTGGTTCTGAAGGGTTATCCGCGGCTGTCGGAAACCTTCATCGCGCAGGAACTGCTCGGGTTGGAGCGAGCGGGGTTCGACCTGGTACTCGTCGCGCTAAGGCGGCCGACCGACGCAAAACGCCATCCCGTGCATAACGAGATCAGAGCGCCCGTCCATTATCTGCCGGAATATCTGCATGAAGAACCGCTGCGCGTGGCTCGCTCGCTGTTGGCTTGTCTGCTGCGGCCGGGCTTCTGGCGCGCGCTCGGATCGCTGGCTACCGATATCCCCCGCGACTTTACGCGCAATCGCTTGCGCCGCTTCGGGCAAGCGCTCGTGCTGGCGGCCGAATGGCCGGAAGATGCGGGCTGGCTGCATGCGCATTTCGCGCACACACCGGCATCGGTGACACGCTATGCCAGCCAGCTTCGCGGTCTGCCCTGGAGCTGCTCGGCCCATGCCAAGGACATCTGGACTTCGGCTGACTGGGATCTGGCCGGCAAGCTTTCCTCGGCACGATGGACTGTCACCTGCACGAAAACCGGCTTCGACCGTCTGAAAAAACTCGCTAACGGCAACTCGTCTTTACATCTGAGCTATCATGGGCTCGATCTTGATCGCTTCGGCAGCTTCGGCGAGGCGCGCAAACAGCATGACGGCTCGGCGCCGGACCAACCGGTTATCGTTCTGAGTGTCGGGCGCGCCGTTGAAAAGAAAGGTTACGATACCTTGCTGGAGGCGCTTGCCCTCCTGCCTGGTGATTTGGCGTGGCGTTTCGAGCATATCGGCGGCGGCGAGGAACTAGAACGGCTCAAGGCGCTGGCGCAAAAGCTCGGCCTGGATGGTCGCGTCTCTTGGAAAGGCGCGCTTGCTCAGGAGGAGGTGCTTGAGCACTACCGCCGCGCCGACATCTTCGCCCTAGCCTGCAAGATCACCGCAAATGGCGACCGGGACGGTCTGCCGAATGTTCTGGTTGAGGCGGCCAGCCAGCGGCTTGCCTGCGTCTCGACCGATATTTCCGGCGTGCCGGAGCTTTTATCTCCGGATGAAACCGGTCTGCTGGTCCCGACAGAAAACCCAGTTGCCCTGGCACAGGCGCTGGAGCGCCTTATCCGTGATCCCGTGCTGCGCGCCCGCCTCGGTGACGCCGCAGAGTGGCGCGTGCGCGCCAATTTCGATCATATGACAAGCATTGGGCAGCTCAAGGAACTGTTCGAGCGGGAGTGGCGGGTCGCCGAATGAAGCGACTGCGCGCCTTCTTCTATGTCCAGCACCTCCTCGGTATCGGCCATCTCGCGCGGGCCAGCCGCATTGCGTCGGCTCTGGTCGATGACGGGTTTGACGTAGTCGTGGTGACGGGCGGAGCGCCGATCGCTGGGTTTCCAGGACTGAGTGTAAAATCTGTATCCCTGCCACCTGTCACCTCCGGCGATGAAGGATTTTCCGGACTTGTCGACCTGCAGGGCAAACCCATCGACGACGCTTTCAAGAAATGCCGTTCGGAGATGCTGCTGCAGGCCTATCGGGATTGCGAGCCCGATATCGTCATTGTCGAGGCGTTTCCATTTGGACGCCGGCAGATGCGTTTCGAACTCCTGCCGCTGATCGAGGCCATCGAGGCGACATCGCCCAGACCGCTCCTGGCGACGTCCGTCCGCGATATCCTTCAGGAGCGCGTCAAGCCGGGCCGAAACGAGGAGACGGTCGATCTCATCAACAGGCATTTCGACCTTGTCATGGTCCACGGCGATCCGGCTTTCGCAACCATCGACAGGACATTTCCACTGGCTGGGGCGATCAGGGCCAAGGTTGCCTACACTGGGCTCGTTGCCGCGCCGCCGCCGCCCGCGGCCTCCGAGCGCTTCGACGTTCTGGTGTCGGTTGGCGGCGGGGCTGCCGGAAAGAGCCTCGTCAATGCCACTATCGCAGCGGCGCGGCATGCCAACAGCGCTTGGAAATGGTGTTTGATCACCGGTCCAAACTTGCCGAAAGGCGAATTCGACGCGATCGCACGCGATGCCACGCCCGGCCTGTCCATCTTCCGGTTCCGCGAGGATTTCGCCAGCCTGCTGACCGGCGCCGGCCTGTCAGTCTCCCAGGCGGGGTACAACACGGTGTGCGATGTCCTGCGCGCGGGTTGTCGCTCGCTGCTTGTTCCATTTGCAGCCGGCGCGGAAACCGAACAGACGGTTCGCGCCCTGATGCTCGAAGAACTCGGTCTTGCAACGGTCCTGAAGGAAAGGGACCTAACGCCTGAAGGTTTGGCGCAAGCGATCGAACAGGCGCTTGCAGGACCGAGGCCATCCGCGCATCGTCTCGATCTGGAAGGCGCGCGTCGCTCGGCGCAAATCCTGTGCGAGCGATATCGAACATGGTCCCTGAAAACGGAACTCTAGCTAAGGCGCGTCGCCCCGGTGAGATTCGCGCGATGTCGTTATCCGAGAGCCGCCACGCTCCTTTCGAGCGAAATGCGCTAAACAGTTCCAATCAGCATAAAGCGCGTATAGTTCTTTGTCGGCAGTTCGCCGGAGAACCGCATTTCCCGTAGCGCCGCCATTGCCTCGAAGGCTGCCAGTGAAGCCACGCAGTTGATGTGCGTCGGCTCGCTGAAATAATCGTTCGACTGCAGCAATACATTCGTGCCGCTCGGAAGCAGGGCAAGCCAGGCGCGCAGATCGACTATGTGTTCGCAGCTCGTATTGACCACCAGGTCGGGCTGCGCGGCAGCATAGTCTATCGCGTACATATCTGCCGTCAGTGCCCGGAACCGGTCGCCGGCTTCCCGGTTGAGGGTGCGGGCGACCGGCGCGACTTCGGGATCGATGTCGATGCTATGAATCGCCCCGATGTCGAAGCGAGCGTCGTTGAAAAGCATTGCCGGCAATACGCCGTACCATCCACCCAGAACCCATATGCGCCCGAACCGGCCGCCGCAGCTGTCGAACAGCCTGTCGAGCGCCCACATCTTGCAGGCGACCTGCTTGTGGTTGAAGGCGTTGGCGATATCGGCCTGCGGATGCTTGGCGATGACGCGCGCCAGCCCTGCAACGAGAGGGTGGTTGACATAGGCGGCAATTCCCCGCGTGAGGTCCAAGGCCTGTTCGTGCCCGTCCATGCCCGCATTGCGAGGTTGCGTGACATCCATCATATTCGTCTTGTATGTTGGGATTTCGGGGGACACAACGCAATCTTGCCTCCCGCAAGGCTGGTTGGTTCGCGGACGTTGATCATGCTGCACGCCGCTTCGCCATTGCCCGGTGCCGGAGAGGGGCTGTCGCATCAGTCCGGACCACCGGCGTTCCGCCAGCATCAGCAGCGCAGCTTTGGCGGCTGTTCGCCAAAACCCCACGCAAGCCGTGAATCGTTTGGCCAGCTGCTTTCTTCGCTGATCGGCAATGCCGATGTCGCGGCCATCGACCATGCGCCTGAACTGGATCGCGCCGCCTCGCAGCTTCCTTTCATCGTTGAGGGCAGGACGATCTCCGTGCACTGTGGCTCCGAGCATGTCGTTGGCGACGAAGAAATTTCCGATGCGCCATCAGCCAGCAGGTGCTTCCATGTCCTGCAACCCTCCAATTGAACGGTCCACGGTCGGATGGAACCCAGTCTAGCCCGCTATATCTGGACCCACACCAAGAGGCAGCAGGTCTGGATATTGTTGATCGTCGTGCTTTCGATGATCCCCTATTTCATATCCTTCGACCTGCCGAAGCTGATCGTCAACGGTCCGATCCAAGGTAAGGGTTTCGGCGAACCCGGCGCGACCCAGCCGTTCATGAGGCTACACTATAACCTGCCGTTCATTGGAGAGGTGCAGTTCTTCTCCGGTTTTCAGCTCGACCGCACGGAGACGCTGTTTGCGCTGAGCATTGTTTTCCTTTTGCTAGTCATCATCAACGGCCTGTTCAAACTCTACATCAACACATACAAAGGCCGCCTCGGCGAACGCATGCTGCGGCGTATCCGTTTCGATCTGGTCGATCGCGTGCTGCGGTTTCCACCGATTTACTTCAAACGCGTGAAATCCGCCGAAGTGGCGACCATGGTGAAGGACGAGGTGGAGCCGCTGGGTGGCTTCATCGGCGATGCCTTCCTGCAGCCGGTGCTGCTTGGCGGTCAGGCGCTGACGGCCATGCTGTTCATCATGGTGCAGAACTTCTGGCTCGGAACGATTGCGGTCGTGATCGTGGTGATCCAGATCGTGCTCATCCCGCGCATGCGACGGCGGCTGATCGTGCTCGGGCGCGAACGGCAGTTGACGGCGCGCGCGCTCTCGGGCCGGGTAGGCGAAATCGTCGACGGCATCGGCGCGGTTCACGTCCACGACACATCAAACTACGAGCGCGCCGACATAGCTGCCCGGCTCGGTCTCATCTTCAAGATCCGCTTCGATCTTTACCAATGGAAGTTCATGGTGAAGTTCCTCAACAATTTTCTGGCGCAGCTCACGCCCTTTCTGTTCTACATGATCGGCGGTTATCTGGTCATCAAGGGACGGCTGGACGTCGGTCAGCTGGTGGCCGTGATCAGCGCCTACAAGGATCTGCCCGGACCGATGAAGGAACTGATCGACTGGGATCAGGCTCGCCAGGATGTCCAGGTTAAATACCAGCAGGTCGTTGAACAATTCACCGTCGAGGGTCTCATTGCGCCGAGAATTGGAGCGTTGACGATCGACGCTCCCGGTCCGATGACCAACCCCCTGTCGGCGATCAATCTCTCCATAGCGGACGATGGCGGTGGAATGCTCCTCGACCGGATCTCGCTCCAGGTCAAGCCGGGCGAGACGGTGGCGCTGGTCAGCACCGCAACAGGTGGAGCGGAGGCGCTTGCAGAAGCCTTCGCGCGGCTGAACTGGCCGGACAGCGGAAAGATCGCTTCGGGCGCCGAGGACCTGTTTGAACTTCCCGAAGCGGTGACCGGCCGGCGCATGTCCTACGCCTCGTCGGATGTCTTCCTGTTCCATGCAAGCCTTCGCGATAACCTGCTCTACGGTTTGAAGCATGCGCCGCTGACATCAGTGCCTTATGAGGGTGCTGCGGCAGACCAGCAGCGCTGGAACGTTCACGAGGCGCGGCGGTCGGGCAATTCGGACCTCGATATCCGGAGCGACTGGATCGACTATGCTTCCGCCGGCGCCACCGGCCCGCACGACCTCTTCGAGGCGGTGCGCCGGGTGCTCGACGCGGTTCTTCTGTCGCGCGACATTCTGGATCTTGGCTTGCGTTCCTCGGCTGACCTGACGCGTCACACGGAACTCGCCAGGCGCATCGTCGAACTGCGTGCGGCGCTGCGAACCAGGCTGGAACAGGAAGGGCTGAGCGGACTGGTGGTTCCTTTCGAACCAGGCGCCTATAACAAGGAAGCATCGATCGGCCAAAACCTGCTCTTCGGCGCCGCCGCCGGCCCCGAATTGGCCGACAAGGCTCTAGCGGCCAATCCCTATTTTGCGTCTGTGCTGAGGCAAGCCGGCCTCGACCGCACGCTTTTCGAAATGGGCATGGAGATCGCCGAACAGGCGATCGAGCTGTTTGCCGACCTGCCGCCCGATCATCAGTTCTTCCAGCAGCTCGCCTTCATGGGCGCCGAAGAGATACCCGCCTACGAAACCTTGTTACAACGGCTCAAGAACCGTCCCTACGAGGCAGTTTCGGAGAACGATCGCGCCATGATCGTTACACTGAGCTTTGCCTATATCGAGCCCCGGCACCGCTTCGGCCTGCTGAGCGAGGATCTGATGAGCAAGATCGTCGCTGCACGCAACCGGTTCTATGAAACCCTGCCTTCCGAGCTGCAAAATGCGATCGAACGGTATGATCCTGCCAGATACATTGCCGCGGCCAGCGTCATGGACAATGTCCTGTTCGGGCGTGTGGGCAACAACCATCCCGACGCGCCGGATCGCATCCGCTCCATCGTCTATGACATTCTCGACGAACTGGGGCTTTATGCCGAACTGCTGGATGTTGGCCTGGACTTCAACGTCGGCGCCGGCGGCAGGCGGCTGACCGCTGGACAGCGACAGAAGCTCGATGTTGCCCGGGCCTTGCTCAAGCGTCCCGATTTTCTCATTCTCAACCGGCCGTTGTCGGCGCTGGACCAGCGTGTGCAGGACAAGGTGCTGCGAAACGTGCTCGACGAAGCCAGGTGCGACGGCCATTCGCCGGCAATTGTGTGGGTCGTGACGAATCCGGCAATGGGGATGATGTTCGATCGCGTTATCGTCTTCGACTCGGGTAAATTGGTGGAAGACGGAACGCTCGAGACACTTTTGGCAGGGAAGGGTATCTTCAAGGAACTGCTGTCTTAGACCAAGGGGCATTGAGATGGGATCGTTCTGTCGGTGGGAATTGGTTGCAAGGCCACGGGATACGGCGCCTGGCAAACGCGAATTTTGAGAAGGTTTGCGACAATGCTGCTCAAGGATGAAGTTGGAATGCTGCAACGCGTTCCCTTGTTCTCCGGCATCGAACCGACAAAGCTCAAGCTGCTTGCGTTCACATCCGATCGTGTGAGCTACAGCGCCGGCCAGATCCTTTTCCGGCAGGGCGACGAGGGAGACGCCGCCTATGTCATCCTTTCAGGCAGGGCGGATGTTCTGGTCGATTCCGACAGCGGGCCGATAAAAGTTGCCGAACTGCTGCCAAATTCGATCGTTGGCGAGATCGCCATTTTGTGCAACAGCTCCCGCACTGCCACCGTCAGAGCGGCAAGTCCGCTGGAAGCCTTGAAAATCAGCAAGGATCATTTCCTGAGGCTTATGAAGGAGTTCCCGGAAATGACCATCGAGATATTGCGGGTTCTTGCCGATCGTCTAAGCCATACGACCGCGGACCTGATCGACGCACGAAACGCCTAGCAGCAGTTGTTTGGCCACGACGGGCGAAGGAGCAGCATGGATTTCCTGGTCAGGTTTTGGGGCGTGCGCGGCAGCATTTCGGTATCGGGACCAGAATTCTCTCGCTATGGGGGCAACACGAGCTGCATTGAGATGCGATGCGGCAAGCATATCCTTCTGTTCGACGCCGGCTCTGGCCTAGGGCTTGCCGGCAGGGCGCTTCGGGCCTCGGGCGTGACCGATTTCGAGCTGTTTTTCACCCATTGCCATTACGATCACATCATCGGGCTGCCGGCTTTCAAGCCGATCTATGACCGGAGCGTCAAGGTTAGGCTTTGGTCTGGCCATCTTGCAGGACGCATGACGACCCGTCAGATGGTCGATGAATTCATGCGGCCGCCGTGGTTTCCGGCGAAGCTCGACATCTGCAAGGCAAGCATCGACTGCCGCGATTTCGTATCCGGAGACGTGCTACGGCCGCGCGAAGGAGTGGTGGTCCGAACCGGCAGTCTCAACCATCCGGGAGGCTGCATAGGCTACCGGGTCGAGTGGGGCGGCCATATCGTCGCGGTGATCACAGATACTGAGCACGAGCCGGATAAGCTCGATCAGGCGGTGCTCGACCTGATCGAAGACGCCGACCTCGTCATCTACGATTGCACCTACACCGAGGACGAAATGGAAGATCGCCGTGGCAACGGGCACTCGACGTGGCAGCAGGGCGTCAAACTCTGTGAGGCAGCCGGTGCCCGGGGGCTTGGGCTGTTTCACCACGATCCGACACGCACCGACGAGGAACTGGACGAGATCGAGAAACTGGCCAAAGACAGGTTTGCCGGGGCTTTTGCCGCGCGGGACGGCCAGACGCTCAAATTTCCAGTCTCATTGCACAGAAAGCGCTGAGCTATTTTTCAGTCCCGCCGCTACGCCCGATCAATGTCCTGATCGGAAGCCATGCGCAGGCTTTGGTCTGTGCGGCGACCGTGAACAGCCGTTCGAGAAAAAGCCAGGCCGATTCATCATGTACGAGATGGTGGGTGAGCAGGCCGATCGGTTCGCCACTGTCGAATGCATGCTGCAATTGCGCAATCATGGCCTGAACCAAGCGCCCATGATCGCGACAGCCGCGCGTGCCATGCCAATCCATGATGTCGACATTGCTGTTGATGACCGGCACTGAGGCCGGCTTCGGCGGCCCAAAGACTGACAATGCCGCAAATCCTATCGATCCAAGGTCCGATAGCAAGCCGGGGTCGATTCTGTTCCAGGGTGGGACCAGCATCGGAACGGCACGGGCGCCGTGCAGCCCGGTTAGGCGCGACAGCCCGCGAGCCATATCATCGAGCACCGCCTCGCGTGGCCGATGCGCGCCGAGTTCCTGCCTTTTCTGGTCCTCCGGCGCATAATTTCGGTGCGCCCAGCCATGGATGGCGACCGTGGCGTGCGGCGCCTCGTCAAGCCGGATGACAAGTTTCTCATCTGTCAGCGCCGGAATGACGGCCAGAGTGACCGGAACCGCGAATTCACGGGTGAGGGCGAGCAGCCGATCAAGTGCCGGCGTCGGATCCACAGCGTCATCGTCGCGCAACCAGAACTCCGCCTTACGGTCCGCCCGTTGCCAGCACGCCAGTTCTTCCACCAAGGGCTGCCAGATCTGATCGAATGTCATGCAACCGCGATCTTCGCAAGAAGTTCGGAAAGACGCGCCGCTGCAGTGCCGAGGGAGCGTTCTTCGAGGATGAAACGTCTAGCTTCGCCGGCCATGACGGTTCTTTCGTCGTCACGGACCAGAAGCCTTTCGATGGCAGACGTGAACGCCGCCACATCGCCCGGCGGGGTGAGAAATCCGGTCTGGCCATCCCGCACGACCTCCGGCACGCCGGCGATGTCCTGAGCCACCACCGGAAGGCCGGCGGCCTGTGCTTCAAGATAGGCAAGGCCATAAGCTTCGCCGCAACCCGGCCAGACGTAAATCCCTCCACTGTAAAGGACATCTGGCACGGCGGTTGGCTCGATCGCGCCAAGCCATTCGATCCGGTCGGCGGGAAGGCCGGCGAATTGCGCTTTGACCTCGTCACGGGCAGGCCCGTCCCCGACGACCGACATGGTCCAGGGCAGGTGGCCGATCGGAGCGAGGGCTTGCGCCAGCATGCGATAGCTATCGACCTTGTCGCCCGGTCGCATCATGGCGACGGCAACGAGACGCGTCGGACAACCACGCGCCGGCACTTCCCGGAATACCGATGTGTCGATGAAGGGCGAAAGCATGCCGAAAACGGCGTCTGGAAGAGCGTCTGTCAGTCCCCGGCGATCCCTTTGCGTGAAGCAGATGTTCAGCGCCGCCTGTTCGACGGCTCGCGCCACCAAAGCTTGCATATCGGCCCACAAACCGACGTTGCGTCGCCTCGAATAGGAGGCTTCCGCGGTCACATAGGGGATGGCAAAGGCCGACGCCAGCTCGGGCCCGATCAGGTCGGGCGCCTTGTAATAGGGATGATAGGAGAACCAGAGGTCGGGCTTGCCGTCACGCTCCCAAAGCTCTGTCAGCCGCGCGACTTCCTCTCGGGCCTCGACCTTGAGCGCATCGAAACTTTTCGCCTCCGGTTCGCGTAGATAGAAGCGCAATTCGGATGCCAGTTCGACACGATGCCCTCCATGCTGCAGCGCCTTGATCAACATCCGTGCCATCTGACGGTCGCCAGAGGCAACGGCATGATTGGGCGACTTCAGCGGCGCGTAGAAGGCAATTCGCATCGCCGGACCCTATCATTGGAAAGCCTGCGCAAGTCAATTTCGAAGCATGATCGACTTTCACCTTCAAGCAGCGGAATGTGCTATCCCATGCTCATGGAAACAGCTGCAGCGTCCGACCGGTTCGTCGCTTCCTTGCCGGTGTTCGCAAAGTTCGAAAGCGTTGCCGATATCGACAACTATCGGCCACTCCCGGATGGCTGGGCGCTGGCCACCGCCGACATCGTCGGCTCGACCAAGGCGATCGGGGCTGGGCGCTATAAAACCGTCAATATGGCCGGCGCCAGCGTCATTTCGGCGCTGCTCAATGCGCTCGGTCGGCAAGATCTTCCCTTTGTCTTCGGCGGCGACGGCGCGCTCGTGGCGTTTCCGAGCTCGGCGCTGGAGATCACGCGCAACACGCTGGCGGCTGTCCAGAGATGGGTGGCGGACGAGTTGGCTCTGACCCTGCGTGCCGCAATCGTGCCGATAGAGGATATAAGAGCGCAAGGCCTCGACGTTCGGGTGGCGAGGTTCCGGGCCTCCGAAGCGGTGTTCTATGCCATGTTCGCCGGCGGCGGCGGCAGTTGGGCGGAAGCCGAGATGAAAGCGGGGCGCTACCTGATCGATCCTGCGCCGGCCAACGCGCGGCCGGATCTGACCGGTCTCTCCTGCCGCTGGAGCCCGATCGAAGCCCGGCATGGCGAAATCGTCTCGATCATAGCCATTCCGGGGGCCTCGCGCGATACGCGCGGTTTTCAGGTGCTGGCTTCCGACATCATCGCCCTTGTCGGCCGACAGGAGCGCGATGGCCATCCGGTGCCGGTGAACGGGCCGGCCTACGGTTTTTCGTCAGCCGGCCTCGATCTCGAGGCCCGGGCCGTCGCGCCGGCGGGAAGGCGGTGGTTGTCGAAGCTGTGGATAGTGTTCCTGCTGACGCTTGCGGCTGTCACCGATCGATATGGCTGGACGATCGGGAGGTTCGATCCGAAGATCTACAAACGCGACGTGGCCAGCAATTCGGATTTCCGGAAGTTCGATGACGGCTTGAAGATGACCATCGACGTTGATGCGGATTTGTTGCAACGGATCGAGAACCGGCTGCAGCAGGCGGAAGAGGCGGGCATTTGCAACTATGGCCTGCACCGCCAGCAATCGGCCTTGATGACGTGCCTCGTCGCTTCGCCGCTGCAGCGCGATCACGTTCATTTCATCGACGGCGCCGCCGGCGGCTATGCGATGGCTGCCGCAAGCCTGAAGGCGAAGGTGTCGGCCTAACGACGGCTTGCGGAGATCCACTTTCCGCAATATGCCTCGGGTTGTTGGGCCCACGTGAGCCTCGCCGTGGAAGCGGGCAGTCTGTCCACATTGAGGAAAACAGATTTTTGGACGCCTCACCATCGACATATGACCGTCTGCTGAACCGGATTTCGATGCGCACCGCGCAAGTCGGGGTGATCGGACTGGGGTATGTCGGATTGCCCCTCGCGGTCGCGGTAGCACGCGCCGGCTTCCCGGTTTTCGGCTTCGACATCGAAGCCCAGAAGGTCGAGAAGCTGAACAGCGGCCAATCCTACATTGAGGCGGTGACGTCCACTGCCCTTGCCGTCGAGGTGGCGAGCGGACGGTTTCGCGCCACTGCGGATTTTGCCGAACTGGCCGCCTGCGATGTCATCATCATCTGCGTTCCGACGCCGCTGACGAAAAACCGCGAGCCGGACCTCTCCTTTGTCAGGAACACGGCAGGCACCATCGCGAAGCATCTGCGTCTCGGCCAACTGGTCGTGCTGGAGTCGACCACCTATCCCGGCACCACCGACGACGTGATCAAGCCCATCCTGGAACAAACCGGCCTGCAGTCGAAGATAGACTTCTTCCTCGGCTTCTCGCCCGAACGCGAGGATCCCGGCAACCGCAGCTTTGAAGTCGCGACGATCCCCAAGGTCGTGGCAGGCGACGGCATTGAAGCGGCGGCGCTCGTGAAGGCCTTCTACCAGGGCGTGGTCAAGACCGTCGTTCCGGTTTCCACCACAGCGACGGCCGAGGCGGTCAAGCTGACGGAAAACATCTTCCGCTCGGTCAACATAGCCCTGGTCAACGAGTTGAAGGTCGTGCTCGGGGCGATGGGCATCGACATCTGGGAGGTGATCGAGGCGGCAAAGAGCAAGCCCTTCGGGTACATGCCTTTCTATCCTGGGCCCGGACTTGGCGGGCACTGCGTCCCGATCGATCCGTTCTACCTGACGTGGAAGGCGCGCGAATACGAACTGCCGACCCGCTTCATCGAACTGGCGGCAGAGATCAACACGGCTATGCCGCGTCATGTGGTCGATGAACTGGCGAGGGCGCTGGACCGGCATTGCGGCAAGGCGCTCAGCCGCTCGCGCATTCTCATCATTGGGCTCGCCTATAAGAAGAATGTGCCGGACATCCGCGAGAGCCCTTCATTGCGGCTCATTGAACTCATCGAGGAATGGGGCGGCAAGGCGGAATTCCACGATCCGCACGTTAGAGAAATACCGACGACACGGGAGCATATGGCGATCAAGGGGCGTCGGTCTGTCGAATTGAGCGAGGGAGCATTGAAGAGTTTCGATGCGGTCGTCGTTGCAACCGACCACGACGCGATCGACTATCAGGCGATCGCCGATCACGCCCTTCTGATCGTCGACACGCGCAACGTTTTTGGTCGCCTCGGGCTAGCCCGAGAGACGGTGGTGAAGGCCTGACGGCGGTCTCGATGTCAGGATCGTGGTTGCACTCGGCCGGCAGCGTCGACACATAATGCCCGAGGCGATAGACAGTTACGCCTGCCGCTCGCCCGCAAGAACAGCCAGTCGAGAAGTTCTTCGCCGGCTTTTGCCACCGGAGCGGCTTCATTGACTTCGAGGATCTTCTTCTGTGGGTCGTTGGCGGACTGTGTTGTGGGCGGATCAAAGGACAATGCCTCGTCTTCGAGGGGTTTCGAGATAGCATGAGCACAACGCAAGCGGAAATTTCCACCATTCTCATGGATAAGGTAGCCGATTGGCTGAACCAGTCGGTGCTTGCCGGCAACGACCTGGAAACACTGGTAAAAGGCTTTTGCGAACGGCTGGCTGCTGCCGGCCTGCCGCTGAAGCGGGTGCATTTGAGCTTTTCGATGCTTCATCCGCTTTATGATGCGCTTGGCTTCACCTGGGTTCGCGGCCGGGGCTTAGAAGTAGAAAGCTTCCGCAATGAGCCCGGAGCGCCGTCTGACAGATTCCTGACGAGCCCCTACTACCATCTGCTCAGCAACAAGCTCGACCATCTTCGACGCCGGCTCGACCCGTCGCTGCCGTCGGAGTTTCCTGTTTTCGATGATCTCAGGCTTATGGGCGTCACCGACTATATGGCTTTCGTGCATTCCTTCAACGGCAACACCAGTCAGGGCATGATGGGATCCTGGTCTACCGACGGTGCCGCAGGCTTCAGCGACAGCATGATTTCGGCGCTGCTGCGCATCCAGAACCATCTCGCTATGGCAACCAAGATGGCGGTGCTCACCAAGCTCGCCGACAACATGATGACCACTTATCTTGGTGGCGACGCCGGCAGGCGCGTGCTTGACGGTCAGATCAAGCGCGGCGAGGGCGATACAATCCGGGCCGCGCTGGTCATGGGCGACATGCGTGGGTCGTCACGGCTTGCAGAAACGTCAGGCCGTGAAATCTATATCGATACGCTGAATCAGTTTTTCGACGCCGTTGCTGCACCTTTCAATCGCAAGGGTGGGCAGATCATGAGTTTCATCGGGGATGGCTTCATCGCCGTCTACCCTTGCGAAAGGCACCGCTCGCAGTCCGAAATCGCCTGCCAGGCTGCCCTGGCGGCAGCGCGCAGCGCCACAGCGCGCATGACGGATCTCAATCTGCGCAGGAAGGAAAAGGGGTTAGCCGACATAAAATTTGGTATCGGTCTACATGTCGGCAATGTGATGTTCGGCAATGTCGGGCTTACCGACCGGCTCACATTCTCTGTCTTCGGCTCGGCTGTAAACGAGGTCCAGCGTCTCCAGATATTGACCAAGAAATATCCGCACAGCGTTCTCGCCAGCAAGGACTTCGCCAGCTATTGCGGCGCCAGCAACTGGCTGACGCTCGGCAGCGAGGAACTGGCTGGCATCAAGCAGAAGCTGACGGTGCTTTCACCCGATCTGTCGGGTGCTCTGGCAGTCGATGAAGACGCTGCGCTGGAGCCGATTTATGACCGAAGATCGGACGCCGAGCAGGTCATGTTGCTTCACCGCGATGCCGCGCGGCTGTCGGCGGGCGACCCGAGCAAGCTCCAGTAATCGCCATGATCTGATCCGAAGGCGTCAGGTAGACAGTCCAGTCGCCGGTTCCGCCGCTGGCGACCGTTCCGAATCCAAGTTGCTCTAGGCTGGCAATGCGCTAGTCTCGCTTTCCGAACCTGCCAGATTGGGGCTGGTGTGGAATGAATTCGGGTGTTGATCTGCTGCGGATCGAGGATGTTGGCATCTCTTTTGCCATCATCGGGGGACCGTTGCATGCCGTCAGGCGCGCAAATCTTCGCGTCCTGCCCGGCAAGGTTACCGCGCTTGTGGGCGAGTCCGGCTCCGGAAAATCGGTTCTCAGCCAGGCAGTGATGGGCATTTTGCCGGCATCGGCCCATGTTCGCGGCCGTATCCTGTTCTCCGATCCTGAAAGGCCCGGCACGACGCAGGATATCCTGAAGATGCCGCGTGACGGACCCGAAATCCGGGCATTGAGGGGCAGCCGCATCGGCAAGATCTTTCAGGAGCCGATGACATCGCTGTCGCCGCTGCACACGATCGGCAACCAGGTCAGCGAATCCTTGCAGATTCATACCCCCATGGCTCGAGCGGAGCGCAAGGCGCGGACCGAGGAAATGCTCGGTCTTGTCGGCTTTCCGAATGCCAAGCGCGCCTATGATATGTATCCCTTCGAGCTTTCAGGAGGATTGCGTCAGCGCGCCATGATCGCCATGGCGCTTATCTGCCGGCCCGCTCTGTTGATCGCCGACGAGCCGACGACGGCGTTGGACGTCACCATCCAGGCGCAAATCCTACATTTGCTGCGCGGGCTTCAGACCAAGCTGAACATGGCGATGCTACTGATCACCCACGACCTCGGCGTGGTCGCCAATGTCGCCGACGAGGTGGTGGTCATGTACCATGGCGAGATCATGGAAGCGGGACCTGTCGAGGCGATATTCCGCCGACCAGGTCACCCTTACCTGAAGGGCCTGATGGCAGCCGTTCCGCATTTCGACCTGAAGCCTGGCGAGAGGCTAAAGGCGCTGCGCGAGGTGCCGGTGAACGTCGAGAACCTGCTCGGCAAGCAGACGGCGCTGCCGTCGAAGGGGCCTGACGATATCCTGCTGTCGGTCAGGGATCTGAAAAAGACCTTCACAATCCGCAAGTCCGGGTTGTTCGGCGGGGATCATCAAACCACCGTTCGTGCCGTGGACGGCGTGAGCTTCGATATCAGGCGGGGTGAGTGCCTGGGGCTGGTCGGCGAAAGCGGCTCCGGCAAAACCACGGTCAGCAAGATCCTTATGCGGGCTATCACCCCTAGCGGCGGCTCTGTGACGTTCAACGGCCGCGATGGAGCGATCGACGTCTTGCAAGGCGAGGGAGACGCCCTGCGCATGCTGCGCGCGAAAATCCAGATGGTCTTCCAGGATCCAGTTTCATCGCTGTCACCTCGCATGACGGTGGAGAACATCCTGAGCGAGCCGCTGGAGATCCATCAACGCGGCGATGCCGCGTCCCGACTCGCCACGGTCAAGAGCTTGATGCAGGCGATCGGGCTCGATCCGCGCTTCATCAAGCGTTATCCGCACAGTTTCTCCGGCGGGCAGCGTCAGCGTATCGGCATCGCGCGCGCGTTGGCGCTGGGCCCCGAACTGCTGATCTGCGACGAGCCGGTTTCGGCGCTCGATGTCTCCGTCCAGGCGCAGATCCTGAACCTTCTGAAGGACCTGCAGAAGGAACTGGGCCTGACCTACCTGTTCATATCGCACAACCTGGCGGTGGTGGACTACATGGCAGACCGCATCGCGGTGATGTGCGGCGGACGTATCGTCGAGCTTGCGCCGCGCGAGACTCTGCTGAGGAAACCGATCCACCCCTACACACGCTCACTCGTCGCCGCGGTACCTTTCCCCGATCTCGACAGGCCGATGGATTTCAAGACGCTGAAGCTCAGCGGCGCTTCCGACACCAGGGCATGGGGACCGCAATTCCGGGACGACGGCGACGCGGATGAACTGTCGCCGCTCGATCTTGGTGACGGCCACCTCGTGCTGGCCCGACGTTCGGCCGATGTCAGCGAGCTACGCCATTGATCAGCCGGCGCACCGTCCTTGGACTGATGGCTTCGGCGTTTGTGCCGAGCACGTTGCGCGCAGGCGATCTGGAGCCGGAATTTCTTCAGCCGCTGCTGAAGGCCCTGGCGCTGCCGGTGCTCTCCGAGCGCTTGCCCAAGAGCCCGCGCGTGTTGAATCTCGCTGCGATAGGGCGGCAGCCCGGCCAGTATGGCGGCACGCTGCGCACGATCATCGGCAGTCAGAAAGATATCCGGATGATGACGATCTACGGATATGCTCGCCTGGTCGGCTATGACGAAAAGCTTAACTTGCAACCCGACATTCTTGAAAGTTTCGACGTAGCAGACGATCGCGTCTTCACTTTCAAGATACGGGAAGGACATAAATGGTCTGACGGTAGCCTGCTGACGCCGGAGGATTTTCGCTATTGCTGGGAAGATGTCTGGCTGAACGATGAACTTTCGCAAGGCGGGCTCGCCCCGGCCCTGCTGGCCGACGGCAAGCCGCCACGCTTCGAGATCGTCGATGCGTTGACGGTCCGTTATAGTTGGGATGCGCCAAATCCCGACTTCCTGCCCAAGCTCGCAGCTGCTTCGCCGCTATCGCTTGTTCTGCCTGCCGCCTATCTCAAGCAGTTCCACAAGAAATACCAGGATCCATTTCGGCTCGCCGGCCTGATGGAGGAGAACAGGGCCAAGAAATGGACGCTCCTGCATATCCGCATGTCGCGGCAGTATCGCCCGGAGAACCCGGAACTGCCGACGCTCGATCCCTGGCGGAACCGAACCAAACCGCCGGCTGAGCAGTTCGTCTTCGAGCGGAATCCGTTCTTTCATCGCATAGACGAGAATGGCCGGCAACTGCCCTATGTTGACCGGATTGTCATGAATGTCAGCTCGTCGGCGATCATTTCCGCCAAGACCGGCGCGGGCGAGAGCGACCTGCAATGCATGGGAATTGATTTCAGCGATTACTCCTTCCTGAAGGACGCGGAGAAACGCTACCCCGTCAAGATGCATCTCTGGAAACGCACACAGGGTTCGCGACTGGCACTGCTGCCCAATCTGAATTGTGCCGACCAGGTCTGGCGTGGCCTTTTTCGCGACGTGCGCGTGCGTCGTGCACTTTCGCTCGCTGTGCACAGGCGCGAGATCAATATGGCCGTGTTCTATGGACTGGCGCAGGAAAGTGCCGATACGGTCCTGCCGGAGAGCCCGCTCTACCGGCCCGAATTCGCGAAAGCCTGGGTCACCCACGATCCTGATCAGGCCAATGCCCTGCTCGACGAGGTTGGGCTTCAAACGCGTGACGATGACGGCCTGCGGATACTTCCCGATGGACGCCCGGCGCAAATCGTGGTGGAAACGGCCGGCGAAAGCACGCTGGAAACCGATGCGCTCGAGCTCATCACTGATCACTGGCGCCAAATCGGTATCGCCCTGTTCATCCGGACTTCGCAGCGCGACATCTTCCGCAGTCGCGCGCTTGGCGGCCAGATCATGATGTCGATGTGGTCGGGCATCGACAATGGGGTGCCGACCGCCGACATGAACCCGTACCAGTTGGCCCCCACCATTGACGACCAACTGCAATGGCCGCTCTGGGGTGCTCACTACTTGTCTCATGGCAGGCTCGGCGAGGCGCCCGATCTTCCGCCTGTGGTCGAGTTGATGACCTTACTCAAGCGCTGGAACGCATCGACCGAAGCCACGGAGCGCGCTGAAATCTGGAATTCAATGCTGTCGATCTACACCGATCAGGTGTTTTCGATCGGCACGGTGAACGGAACATATCAGCCGGTTCTGGCATCCTCGCGGCTGCGCAATCTGCCTGACAAGGCGCTCTACGGCTACGACCCGACCGCCTATTTCGGTGTCTACATGCCGGATACATTCTGGCTTGGAGAGTCCTGAGCGTGCTTCGATATATTGTCTGGCGCCTCGCCGTAATGGTTCCAACGCTGCTGATCATATCGGCGCTTGTGTTCACGATCATCGAACTTCCCCCAGGCGACTATTTCGACAGCTATGTTGCCGAGCTTCGGGCTCAGGGCGAAGCGGTGGATTCCGATCGCATCGAGATGATGCGGAAGGACTATGGTTTCGACAAGCCGCCGGTCATTCGCTACTTCTACTGGGTCGGCGGGATGCTGCACGGCGATTTCGGCTATTCCTTCGAATATGAGCTGCCGGTTCGCGACGTGATCGGGGACCGAATGTGGCTGACCGTGCTGGTTTCCTTCGTCACGATCCTCTTCACCTGGCTCATCGCCTTTCCGATCGGCATGTACTCCGCCACGCATCAATACAGCTGGGGCGACTACGGCCTGACCTTCTTCGGCCTTCTCGGCCTTGCAATCCCGAACTTCATGCTGGCGCTGATCCTGATGTATTTCGCCAACATCTGGTTCGGCACGTCCGTCGGCCATCTCATGGACCAGCAATATCTCGGCGAGCCGATGAGCTGGGCCAAGGCGAAGTCGATCCTCGCCCATCTCTGGATCCCGGTCTTGATTATCGGCACCGGGGGCACGGCAAGCATGATCCGGCGGCTGCGCGCCAATCTGCTCGATGAGCTTCACAAGCAATATGTCGTGACGGCGCGCGCCAAGGGCCTTCATCCCTTCAAGACCCTGGTCAAATATCCGCTGCGCATGGCACTCAATTTCTTCATCTCAGACATCGGCTCTATCCTGCCGGCCATCATATCCGGCGCCGAAATCACGGCGATCGTGCTGTCTTTGGAAACGACCGGGCCGATGCTGATCAAGGCGCTGCAAAGCCAGGACATGTACCTGGCCGGGTCGTTCCTGATGTTCCTCGCCTTCCTGACGGTCATCGGCGTGCTGATTTCCGATCTGGCGCTGGCACTGCTTGATCCGCGAATTCGTTTGCAGGGCGGCAGTACCAAATGAACACGCAATCGCCGCTCCCCGCTCCGGGTGCTCCGCTGCAACACTACGTTTCCATCGCGCCCTTTGACCTGCAGTCGGTCGAGGCGATGACGCCGGAGCAGTCGAAGGTCTTTCAGGCGTCGCAGTTGCGGCTGATGTGGTGGAAATTCCGACGGCACCGGCTTGCTCTTGTATCCGGCATATTCCTGGCGGTGCTCTATTGCGGGATACTGATCTGCGAGTTCCTGGCGCCCTACAATCTGCACACGCGCAACATGGACTACATCTATGCGCCGCCGCAGCGGGTGCACCTGTTCCACAACGGCCAGTTCGTCGGGCCGTTCGTCTATGGCCGCCAGATGACGCTGGATATGGACACGCTCAAGCGGAACTACATCGACAAACAGGACGATGTTCAGCGGATCCGTTTCTTCTGCAAGGGCGACAGCTACCGGTTCTGGGGCCTGATCGAAGGTGACAGGCATTTTGTCTGCCCTGCCGAAAACGGCCAGCTCTTTCTGGCCGGCACTGACAGGCTGGGGCGCGATGTGCTCTCGCGCATCATCTATGGTGCACGCATTTCACTGACGATTGGCCTCGTCGGCATCAGTTTCAGCTTCCTGCTCGGCATAGTCATCGGCGGACTGGCCGGCTATCACGGCGGCATCTTCGACCTGATCGTTCAACGGATAATCGAAGTTCTGCAATCGATCCCCAGCATTCCGCTGTGGCTTTCCCTGGCGGCGATCATGCCGATAACCTGGAGTCCGATCCTGATCTATTTCGGCATCACCGTGATCCTCGGGCTGCTCGACTGGACTGGATTGGCGCGGGCCGTGCGTTCAAAGCTTTTAGCGTTGCGCGAGGAGGATTACGTTCTGGCCGCGCAATTGATGGGCGCCAGCAGCGGCCGCATTATCCGGCGGCACCTCATTCCCGGCTTCATGTCGCATCTGATCGCGACGGCGACGATCTCCATACCCGGCATGATCCTGGGCGAGACGGCGCTGAGCTTCCTCGGGCTCGGCCTGCGGGCGCCGATAACCAGTTGGGGCATCCTGCTCACCGAGGCGCGCAGCGTCAGCGTGATCGCATTTTATCCATGGCTACTTTTGCCGATCCTCCCCGTCATTCTCGTCATTCTGGCGTTCAACTTCCTCGGCGACGGCTTGCGGGACGCTGCAGACCCCTACAAGTGACATCGCTAGAGCATGATGCCGAAAAGTGTGCAGCGGTTTTCGGACGACATCATGCTCTATGTTTTTGATTTAGCGCCGCTCGCCAAGCCGCAGACTCCGCCCGGTCGTCGGCGGCCCTGTTCGGTTGTTGCTGTGTTGACCCTTCGCCTCTATATGCGGCGACGCCGGATCGGACTAACAACTTGCTCCCGGGTTTCATTCTGGTCGCGGGCATTGCCGGTCTCTTGAGCGAGTTCAGGAACACACAAACGGATATGAGTCGCCTCGAAAGTTTCATCCGCAGGCTGACCGCACAGCGCGATATTCTCGATCAGGTCTGCGCGGAGGTGGCAAAGATTGAGGGTCCCATCCTTGAACTCGGGCTCGGCAATGGCCGGACGTTCCACCATCTGCGCGAGCGTCTGCCCGGCCGACGGATCGTGGCTTTCGACCGCGCACTTGCCGCACACGCCAGCTCGATTCCCGAAGCTGAAAACCTTGTGCTCGGCGAAATACGCGAGACGGCGAGCAGGTTCATTGGCATCGACGCCGCGCTTGTTCATGCCGACATCGGCACCGGCTATGAAGATCGCGATGCAGTGACCTCTACCTGGCTTCCCGGACTGACCGCGCGCTTGCTTCGCGTCGGCGGCATTGCGGTCAGCGGCACGCCGCTCGATCACCCGCAGTTGCAACGCCTTCCACTGCCGCCTTCGGTACCCGTCGATCGCTATTTTGTCTGCAGGCGCGTCTGAGGCCGAAACGGCCCAGGTTCAGGGGATCGTGTATACCGCTATCTCCCGCTCGATGCCGCGCAGCGAGACCTCGTGGGGCACGGGCGTCAGCGCGTTCCTGTGCAACAGATCGGCAGTGAGATTGTCGTCGACCACCGCGCGCGTGGCGAAGATCGCCTGTGCGTTGGCAAGGTTCTGGACCCGCGAAGCAATGTTGACCGTCTGGCCGAAATAGTCCTGTCGCTCGTTCATAGACACGGCAATGCACGGGCCGGCATGGACTCCGATCTTGAGCAGCAGATCCTCGCGCCCGCTCTTCTCATTGAGCGCACGCATGGCGTCGCGCATCCTGAGGGCCGCGGCAATCGCACGATCCGGCGTCGCGAAGGTCGCCATTACCGCATCGCCGATCGTCTTCACCACCGCGCCTGCCTCCGACGCGACGATCTCGTGCAGAACCTGAAAATGCACGCGCACGAGATCGAAGGCTGAAAGATCACCCACCCGCTCGTAAAGCTCGGTCGATCCGCGCAGGTCTGTGAACAGGAAGGTGAGGCTAGTGATCTTCAGGCGCTGGTCGATGTCGAGCGTATCCGTGCGATAGAGATCGCGGAACGTCTGGTTGGTGAGCAGGCGCTTGGCTGTTAGGAAGGGCCGGCGTTTGCCCAGGAGGTCATGCAATTCCTGGCCGGCGATGAAGACCGTCGGCAGCACGCGGGTGTCGGTCCTGTTCTCGAGCGAAATGCGCAACGGGCCGGGTTGCATCTCCAGCGTCTGGTTCTGGACATGCTCGCGGTCGAAGACCAAAGAGAGGCTTCGGCGCTCTCTTGTCGGTTCGCCCTTGACGTCGATGAACTGCACTGAATGGGTGACCGGCTCGAAGACGATGATGAATTCGGACGGAAGCTGTACGGGCAGAACAGCCTTTTCACCGGGCGCAAGCTCGATATCCTCCAGCGAGAACGCTTCCATCGTCTTGGCGAAATCCTCTTCCGGCAGATCGACGCCGGACGCCCAGTAGATCTGGCGGAAATATTCCACCAACGGCAGTTCGTGTGGATTGTGGGCGGCAATCTTGCGCACGCGAGGACTGACCGTGAATGTCACCTCGACCATCTCGTCGAGGGTCGGTGAATAGCCCTCCGAGCACAGCGCGCAGGTATATTCGTCCTTCTGCAGGGTTTTCAGCGTGGCGTTGCTGTCGAGCACGCCGCCACAGCCGGGGCATAGAACATTCCAGGAAATGTCGAAGAGGCCCACCCGCGCCGCATGCAGAAAGGCACTTATGGCGCGTTCCTCGTCGAGGCCATGCTTGCTGGCGAAGGCTAGAGCATTGATGCGGCAAAGCTCGCGGTCCTTGCCCTCCGCGATGGTTCGCTTGATCGCAGCGATTGCCCGCGGATCGACATCGGTCGATTGCCGCAGAAGCGAGAACAGATCCTGAGTTTCGTTCATCGTGCAGGCTCCGGAAGAAGTGCGCCGCCGAACCGTGTTGACCGGACCGCTCATGGTCCGACTGCGCCATTTTACTTCGAAACGAACCCCACGGCCATTCGAATAGACAAGCCGGCCGATAGCTCAATTCCGTTTGGCGGATTTTCGCCGGCCGCAAGCGGCATTATGATGATCCATGGGCAATTATCTATGCGGGCTCTCTCATGCCGACATCCGACAATCCGCCGTTTCCCGCCACTCTGCGCCTCTTTTCCTTGGTGGTCATTGTCGTCCTGGCCGTAGGCGCCGGCCTGTTTTTCGCGCCCGTGCTGGTCAAGCCGCGCTGGCCATGGGCCGTCACCCCGTTCAATGCCCGCTTCCTTGGTGGCTTCTACACCGCCGAAATGGTCGTGATGGCGGCGCTGCTGTACTGGAATCGCTGGTCGCCTGGCAGGCTCGTGCTCGTCATGGCCCTCATCTTCACCGTCATCGTGTCGGTGGCGTCGTTCATCAATCTCGGCCATTTCAACTTCGCGCGCAAAGCGCCTTGGCTGTGGTTTCTGGTCTATCTTGGTTCGGCCGCGGTATCCGGGCTGTTCCTATGGCGGGCCAGGGCCCGTCCTTCTGCAAAAGGCGTGACCTTAAAGCCCGCATGGCGCGGCTACATGCCGGTGGAATCGGCAGTCCTTGGGCTCTATGGCGTCGGCCTGTTGCTGTTCCCTCTGACGTTCGGCAGTTTCTGGCCATGGCCGGTCGATGGCTTCCACGCTCAGGTCTACAGCGCCATCTTCCTCGCGGGGGCAGGCGGCATATATGTCGTCTGGAGAAGCGCGCCGCGCGAGGAACTGCTGGTGCTGGGCTTGGCGCAGTTGCTGATCGGCCTGCTTGCCATTCTTGGACTCGTCATCACCGACGCTGCCGTGCATCGGATCGACTGGACGGCGACCGGGACATTGTGCTGGCTCGCCCTTTTCGGCTGGATCGGCATCAGCGGCGTCTTCAAACTCTCCGCCGCCACTCGGTATTTTAGCTCGCACTCGGCATCATAGGTTGCAGGGACGGCTGGATTTTCAGGTGACGTAGGGTGCATCCTACCGTGCCGATTGGCCTTCGCCGGGAACGTTATGACCAGCAGAACCTCGCCATCCTCGGAGAAAATCCAGCCGCAGCTCCGACCCGTTCGGCTAAGCGATGCGGAGACGCTTTGCGCCATCTTCAATATGCCGGGCTTTCGCTGGGGCACGCTCAGGATGCCCTTCGAAAGGGTGGACCAGGTGGAGCGGCGCATCGCCAAGTCCGGCCAGGAAACCACCTGGATCGTTGCGGAGGTGGAGGGCAAGGTCGTCGGCCATGGCAGCCTGGTCGTGCAGGGTTCGCCGCGCCGTTCGCATATCGGCGAGATCAATATCGGTCTTGACGATGCCTTTGTCGGCAAGGGCATCGGCTCTGCCATACTCGGCGCGCTGCTCGACGTGGCCGACAACTGGCGCGCTCTGAAGCGGGTCGAATTGACCGTCTATGCCGACAACGAACCGGCCATCCGTCTCTATGCGAGCCACGGCTTCGAGGTCGAAGGTCGGCATGTGAGGGCCGGTTTTACCGACGGGCAGTACCACGACCTCCTCAGCATGGCCCGGCTGCGGTTCTGAGCGGCTAGACGGGACAATGACCGCCGTGGCTGACCCAACCCCCACGCCTCCGATAGAAATCCTGGCTGTGCTGTCGCTGCTCTGCCCGGAAGTCGTGCGTGACATCGAGCAGAAATGGAATGCACCGGTTTCCGACTACGCCCGCCATCTGTGGCGGCCGGTGGCGAGGCCTGCATCGGGCCCGGCGATCGCTGCCCGCTCGATCCTGCGCGACGTGCTGCAGCAGCGTCTTGGTGCGATCATGCAGCCTGAAGAGGTCGGCAAGGCCCTCGAAGCGTTCGAGCACAGACCGGTGATTCAGTCCGGCCTGCACTGTCTGCTTCTGATGGACCGGATCACCTTCGACGCCCTCCTGCTTGCCTGGCTCGGCGCGGTCGAAAGCGGGCTCTCGGCCTTCTTCTGCTTCATGGGAACGACGATGACCATGGAGACAATCGGCCGGGAAGGGCCGGGATGGCTCGATGTCGGCGACGACAAGGTCAACCTGTTTGGCATGGGGCGGCACAAGCTGTGCCGCAAAAGCGCCTGCGTGGCCGGTCCCGTCTTCCTCAACAAGCGCGCGCTCGAAGCGGTGGGCGATGAAACGGATGCCAGCCGCTGGCTGGGCACACTGCTTGCCAGCCGGGACAAGATGTTTGCAACCGCGGCCGACGCGGTGACAGCCCTCAACGAGGATCTGGTCGCCAGTTGGGACTGTTCCGGCATGGCCCAGCCGGTTTTCATCGATGATCGGCTCGCCGCGGCCGCCATGGCTCGGCATCTGCAATATGACCGAAGCCTTGTTTCCAGGCTGCTCCTTGAACCCGCAAGACGCCAGCGTCTCGAACGTGCCTTGCAAGAGACCGCATCGAGCCCATTTGGCAGATTCCTGCCCAATGCCACGGCCTATTTCTGGGGCATCCGCGACGAGCGCGTGCGCAAGCTCGTCCTCGAGGACGGCCACCTGATCGAGCCCGACAGGCCGCATGGTCTTTCCATCCCGTTCGAGCGAGTACATCTCAAGCAGGCGCTGCTGGAAGGCGTGCTGCTGCCGAACTTGTTCATGACGTTCCTGGTTCTTGCCATATTGCCGCGCGTGCGGGTTGTGGGCGGCCTGAGACAGATTGGCTATGTCGCGCTTTTCCACTCGATCCTGCTGGCCGCGCTGGACGAAAACGCGCCGGAAGAGCGCGATCTGGCTCAGGAGCTGCAGGTGCGGGAAAATGCCTGGGGCGTGCGGGTCATCGATGAAAAGATCTCGGTCCGCGAGCAGCTTGCCGGCCTGCTGGAAGGAGCGCTCTTCCCGGACCTGCTCCGGCAGTATCGTTTGCGGACATTTGCCGAGACGACCGACGACCTAAAACTGGTTCGAGAAGACGCCCGATGGCGCAAGATCGGCCAGGCAGAGATCAAGGCGACCTGAGCTTCGCATCAGGTTTTATTCGCGGAGGGTCCATCGCGATCGGCTGCAGTTCAGGGCTAGGCCCCGACATGACCTCGCTGTCATTGCACGATACCGGCCTTGCGGAGCCCGTCCACGACGAGTTCGAAATCGGCAGGGTTCTTGTAGGGCAAGACTTTGCGTCGGTAGTCCAGCGAATAGTCGGGATTGACGCGAAGCACCTCCTGCCATGCCTCGCGGGCCTCGGTGAAACGGCCCAGATGGCCGTAGCTGGCGGCCAGAAGCGCGCGCGAGACGTCGGTGACAGCGTTGCGAGCCAGCCGTTGCAGCAAGAGGTCAACGGCCTCTTCGTACCGTCCGAGTTGAAACGATGCCAAAGCCTGGAAATGCAGAAGCACATCCGGAAAGTATGGATTCAGGCTCTTGCCCCGGGCGTAGCTCTCGAGCGCCTCCTCGGATCTGCCCGAATAGTGCAGCGCCTCGCCGAGGATCACGTGCCCTTCGGCGAAGTTCGGATTGAGGGCTATCGCGTGCTCGGCCTCGTTGATGGCCTCATCGTGCCGTCGTGTATACAGCTTGACGATAGCCAGCGCCCAGTGCGCCCAGGGATCGCTGTCATCCAGCGTTACCGCTCGTGTTGCAGCCTCTTCCGCTTGCGCCATCGATTCCGGCGGCGACGCACTCCACCTGTTCAGGTAATCCAACCCGTGCGTGAGGGCGAGGAAGGCGTGGGCAGAGGCAAACTTCGGGTCCAGTTCGATGGCACGTTGCAAGAGGTCGCGGGCTGCGACGTTCGTCTCCTTCGTCAGCCGGTGCCACAGCTCCCGGCCCCGCAGGAAATAGTCATACGCCTCCGTGTTGCGCGCATACTCGGGCGCCAGCCGCTGACGGTCGCCCTCAGTCAGATTGAGCGCCAACGCCCCGACGATCTGCTGCGTCACGTCGTCCTGCACGGCAAATATGTCGGTCAGGTCGCGATCGAACCGCTCCGCCCAAAGATGGCCGCCCGAGGTTGCATCGATGAGCTGCGCGGTGATGCGCACTCTGTTCCCCGACTTGCGTACGCTGCCCTCAAGTACATGCCGCACGCCGAGCTTCGAGCCTACCTCCTGCACATGGACGTTCTGGCCCTTGAAGGTGAACGCCGAATTGCGCGCGATGACGAAGAGTTGCGACAGTTTGGACAGCGCCGTGATGATGTCTTCAGAGATGCCGTCGGCGAAGTAATCCTGTTCGGCGTCACCGCTCATGTTGGCGAACGGCAGGACGGCGATCGACAATTTCGGCGGCGCTGCCGTCGCGGGCCGGCTCGCAGTGGTTTCCGGGGTCGCGGCCGCCTTGGTCCCGGGGCTGCCGACTTGCAGCGAATAGACCCGGATCGGCTCGGCGATGTTCTTGAGCTGCGTGCTGCCGAGATCGCTGACCGAGAGGTCGAGCCTCGCCTTGACCTGGCGATAGGCATCCTCGGACAGGCAGATGGCGCCGGGCGCCGCGACGCCCTCCAAACGCGAGGCGATGTTGACGCCGTCGCCCATGAGGTCGCCGTCGCTCTCTTCGACCACATCGCCCAGATGGATGCCGATCCTGAACTCGATGCGGCGGTCCTGCGGCACGCCGGCATTGCGCTCGACCATGCCGTTCTGAACCTCAACGGCGCAGCGCACGGCATCCACCACGCTGCGGAACTCGACCAGCGCTCCATCGCCCGTGCGCTTAATCACCCGCCCGTTGTGGACTGCGATGATCGGATCGATAAGATCGCTGCGCAGTGCCCGCAACCTCGCCAAGGTACGGTCTTCGTCCGCGCTCGCGAGTCGGCTGTATCCGACCACATCTGCAGCCAGGATTGCGGCTAGCTTCCGATTCTCGCTCATGGGCACGCGTCCTCGTCTCCATGATAGCAGGAACACGGAGGGTAAGAGGGAATTTTCGTGGACGACGGCCACGCAGCCGCCGAAACCGGCAGCGCTCTGCCGTCGGGCCTAGACCGATCGCTCGATGCCCGATTTTCGCTGCCGCTTGCTGGCCGACGGCTATCGGTTCATTCTTGTCTGAATACCCCGGCCGTGAAGTGCGTGGCGAGGTCACGCCGTCATGGCTCCAGTGAGGTCTTGCTCGATGGACTGCTCGGGCTGCGGTTTCGAGGTTGAGGGCGGTTTCGCTTTCTGTCCGAAGTGTGGCAGGCGCCAGCCCGTGCCATGCGCCGGTTGCGGCTACCTGTGCGCACCTGATTTCGAGTTCTGTCCGAAATGTGGGGCAAGCGTCGGTGCGACGGCAAAAGCCGTCGAACGGCCTGCTCCGACATCAAGCCGGACCGTTGTGCCGCCTTCTCGAACTCCGTCGCTGCTTGCGAACATCGAAAGCGAAGATGAAGGGTTGCATCCCGTCTCTGACGCCGATCGCAGGACGGTAACGGTCCTGTTCGCCGACCTTTGCGGCTTCACGACACTCAGCGAGCAACTCGACCCCGAGGTGATGCAAGCGCTGCAGAACCAACTGTTCAAGGAATTGACGGTAGCCGTGCGAAACTTTGGCGGTTTCGTCGACAAATTCATCGGCGATGCACTGCTTGCCTTGTTCGGTGCGCCGGTCGCGCATGAGGACGATCCGGAACGTGCGCTTCGCGCCGCTCTCGACATGATGGCCCGGACGACGCGGCTCGGCGAAAGCGCTCCCCATTCCGGCTCGCCTCTGTTGCTCCACATCGGCATAAATACCGGCCCGGTCGTCACTGGCGGATTGGGCATCGGCACCGCCAAATCCTATTCGGTGACCGGCGATACAGTGAATACGGCGCAACGTTTGCAGTCGCTGGCCGCACCGGGTGAGGTGCTGGTAGGCGAACTCACTCACAGGCTGACCCGGCATGCCTTCTCTTTCGAGCCGCTGGGTGATGTGGTGCTTCGCGGCAAGGCAGGCAGTGTGCTCGTCCATCGACTGGACGCACCGCTTGCGTTGCCGCGTGCAGCGCGTGGGCTCGAGGCGCTCGGCCTCAGCGCGCCGATCATAGGTCGTGGTGCGGAACTCCATAGAATGCTCGCCAGCCTTGACCAGGCGTGCGGCGGCTCGGCCCAACTTGTTCGCCTCGTCGGAGAAGCCGGTATCGGGAAATCGCGGCTGGTGAAGGAGTTCGTCGCCCGCGTCGGCGACGAGGATCGTTTTCGCAACGTCGCCGTGCGGCAGGCCACGTGCTCACCGCTGGGCGAACAATCATTTGGCGCCTTGGGCGCAGTCGTGCGCAGCGCTGCCGGAATGATGCAAAACGACAACGGGGACGAGATGCGGGCAAAGCTCGCGGGCTTGCTGACCGACCTCGGCCTGCAGGGCGAGGAGGCGAAGCGGCTGATGCCTTTGCTCTACCACGTGCTTGGCCTTGGCGACCCCGATGCCACCTTGCAGCATGTCGAGCCCGAGCAGTTGCGGCGGCAAATTTTCTACGCAGTCCGCACGATCATCGAACGGCGGCTTGCGTTGTCGCCGCTGTTGATTGTCGTCGAAGATCTGCACTGGGCCGACGCTGTGTCGCTCGAGGCACTGCGTTTCGTGATGGACAGGTTGGAACGCACGCGGTTGATGTTGCTGGTCACGCATCGTCCGGCTCCGGACAATGACCAGCTCGACTCAAGCCGGGTCAGTCACACAGCGCTCAGGCTTTCGCCGCTGAACGGTGATGACGGACGCGAACTGCTGGCGGCGCTTTTCGGCGACGGCTGGGTAAAGTCCGCAGGCGGGCTTCTCGACCAGATCCTCGAGCGCGCCGGCGGCAACCCCCTTTTTGTAGAGGAGATCGTTCGCGGCCTTATCGATCGCGGTGTGCTGGTGCGCGAGGGCCAGCGATGGCGGACTGCAGCAGGCGAAGTCGCAACCGGCATTCCCGCCACTATCCAGGCAATGCTGCTTGCCCGGGTCGACCGGCTGCCCCAGGAGGTGCGCCGGTTGGCCCAAGAGGCCGCGGTGATCGGCCCGCGCTTCGACGCGACCCTCCTGAAAGCCGTGACAGCCGATCCCGGCCGGCTGGAAGCCGGCTGCGAACTGCTTTGCGATGCCGAAATCATCGAGGAAGTCGCCGGATCAGGCTCCGTCTCGTCGCAAAGCTACCGCTTTACGCAAACGTTGCTGCAGGACGTGATCTACCAGAATCTGCTGTTGCAACGCCGGACCGACATTCATGGGCGGGTCGGTGCCGCCTTGGAGCAATTGTGCGGCGACAAGCCGGAGCGGCTCGAGGATTTGACCGTGCTCGGTCATCATTTCGCACAAAGCGCCGAGCGGGAGAAGGGCGCGCACTACTTGCAGGCGGCAGGCGATCGCGCTCGCATGATCTACGCCAACGACGACGCCCTTCGTTTCTACGAGCGAGCACTGACGGCGTTGGGCGCGATCGGGCAAACACCGCTCAAACTGGCAATCGCGGAGCGCATTGCCGATTTGAGCGGCCCGGTAGGCCGCCGCGAGATCGCGCACCAGCACTACGAAACGGTGCTGCAGGCATATCGCGAGTCAGGCAATCGTGTCGCTTCGGCGCGAGTTTTGCGCAAGATCGGTCGGCTGCTCTGGGACGTCGGCAAGCGGGACAACGCAGAATCCCGCTACGCTGAAGCCGCAGCGCTCCTCGATGGAGCGGATGCCCCGATCGAGCAGGCGCAGCTGTGGCAAGAACGTGGCCGACAGGCGTTCCGTAGCGGAGAACACGCTCTCGCAGCAAAATGGGCAGACGCGGCGCTGGATGGCGTACGCACTCTGACAACGGAGCATGTCTCCGAGGAAGGGCGCGACGCCATTCTTGTGACCGCCGAGGCACTCAACACCAAGGCTGTCGCGCTGGCTCGCCTTGGGCGAAACCTTGAAGCGGTGCGCCAGATAGAGCGCAGCATTGAATTGGCCGAGGACGCCGGTCTGCTGGGCGCGGCCTGCCGCGGCTACACCAATCTCGGCGTGCTCTACACGACCATCGATCCGGCACAGGCCATCAAGGTCTGTCGGCGCGGTCTTGAAGTGGCGCGCCATATTGGTGATTTGGGTTTTCAGGCACGCCTCCTCGCCAATTTGGCGGTTGCTTGTTGTACTTTCACGGATCGCTGCCCAACGGAGGGCGTGCCTGCTGCCGAGAAGGCCATCGAGATCGACCGGGCGCTCGACCAGCGCGAGCACCTGCCGGTGCCGTTGATCGTGCTTGGGCAGATCCACCAGTGCAACGGTCGTCCGGAACTGGCGGTTGGCTTTTTCCACGAAGCGCTGGACGTAGCGCGCGAAACGAGTGAGCCCCAACTGCTGTTTCCGTGCTATGATGGTCTCGCAACGCTCAATCTCGACCTCGACAATCTGGCCGAGGCCGAACGCTACTTTTCCCTGGCGCAGGGAATATGCGCCCAGCACGGGCTCGACCCGGAAGCGCTTGTGGTGCTGCCTTTTCTCGACTAGCCGGGTGGGAGGTTGAAAAATGTCCGCGCGTATTGACTTGGTACCGCTTCAACCGGGCGACCGTGCGCCGAACGTGGTGCTCGACGCCATTACCCAGGAAGGCAAGATCGCGCTTGACGACTTTCGTGGGCAAAAACCGGTGCTGGTCGGCCTATTTCGAGGTCTGCATTGTGCGTTCTGCCGGCGCCATATCGCCGCCCAGGCGCGGCTTGATCCCGAACTGCGCGAAAAGGGCGTGGGGAGCCTGACGGTGGTCAACACGCCGATCGAACGGGCGCGCCTCTATTTCCGCTACCACCCGATGCCGAACCTGCTTGCGGCCTCCGACCCCGAACGCGCTTCACATCGTGCCTTTGGACTGCCCAATCTCGAATTCACCCAAGACGAGACGAACTGGCCGTACAAGGTCTCGATGGCAGCGGCAAAGGATATGCGGGTCGACATACCAGGCGAGTTGCCCGCTCCCATGGATCCTTTTGCGGCCAGCGAATTCCTCGACAAGAAGGACCATTACGAAGTGACCGAGGCCGACGAGCAGATGATGGCAACGGGACACGGACAACTGATCGGTCAGTTCCTGCTGGACCGGCAGGGGGTCGTCCGCTGGAGCTTCACGGAGGTCCCAGAGGGTGGGCGACATATGTTTGGGGCGCCGAACCCGCAGGAGCTGATGTCAGCCGTGTCCCAGGTCGCCCAATAGACTTGCGACCAAGGTAGTCGGCGGACACCGACAAAAAAGCAGAAGCGGTTTGTTCACCGTTCATGCGAGCACGGCCTCGATACGGGCAACAAAGTCATCGAGCGAGCGATCGCCGCGAATCTCGATGCGCGGAAGGTCGATGGGATCGCAATCGAGGTCCGCCGGCCCGTGTTTGCCGCCGAAGCCGATCCGATAGCCGCACTCCTTGGCCAGCCGGCCAAGCCGTCGGTCGGTAACAGAAAAGGGTGCCGCGAACGCCGTGGTCGGCCGACCGGTCCACCGTTCGACGAACATCCGGGAGCGCAGGAGCTCGGCGGCCAAGTCAAAACTCGACAGACCATCGATCGCGCGATGCGTTGCCAGATGGCTTCCGAAGAACGCACCTTCGCCGGCGAGACGTCGCACCGTCCCGGCGTCCAGAAGCTGGGTCGGCGAACCACTGTCGGCGTCCCACCGTGCGCTTTCACCCACTAGGTCCGTCACCAGGAACACTTCCGCGGTCAGGTCGTTCGCGCGCAGGATCGGCCAGGCATGGTTGGCAAAATTCTGGAAGCCGTCATCGAAGGTGATGAGCACCGGGCGGCCAGCGAAAAGTTGACGGTTGGCGATGAACCATTCCAGCTGCTCGGACGTGATCGCGTGAAAGCCATTGGCGCGCAGCCATTTCATCTGGCCTTCGAATGCGGCGGGCGTGAGCCGAAAACGGGCGAGGGCGGCCGGACCATCATCGGAGACGCCGTGATACATGAGGACAGGGAGACACTGCCGCCGCTCGCTGCGTGCGACGTCGCGGCGCAAGGCCCGTGCCCCGCCCCAGACGATATTTCGCGCGACTCCAATACCGATGGGCGCGCGGATTGGCACATGATCAATCACCGGTTCCGTAGCCACGTCACCTGATGACAGGCGGCGGAAGCGGTCTATGCGATAGAGCTCGGTCTGGATCGATTGCTCGAGCACGAGGCCTTCGGTCGCTGCCAGCGTCTGCGAGATCGCTTGCGCACCGAATGTGTTCCAGTCGAAGCCCGTCCTCTCGACATTGTCTCGGAGCACGAATGCGTGTGCGCTGATCAGACTGCCGCCAGGCGCCAACGCCTCGACAAATTTCTTGGCGATGCGCCGCAACTCGGCGAGATCATCCAGGTAGTAGAGCACTTCCGAACAGACGATCAGATCCATCTCTCCCGGAAGCGTTTCCGCGGAGAAATCCAGTACGCCGAAGTCAACATTCGGCTGATCGCTGCATCGCGCGCGCGCCCGCTCGACGGCTACGCTGGAGATGTCAGTGGCGGTCAAATGGCCGACTCGGGGCGCCAGCTGCCGCGTGAAGTGGCCCTCTGCGCAGGCCAGCTCAAGCGCCCGTCCGATGGAACCGGCAGGCAGAATTTCGAGCTGCCGCTCATACTTTTCCTGCTCATAGGGCGAACGATAGTTCCAGGGATCCTCGGTCGCGAAACGGCGATTCCAGAACGACGTGCGATCAGTCTCGTGGTCCGCGGCCGGTTTGCGGCGCAATGCTGCAAGTGGCTCTGCAGGTTCGGCGCTCGACCGAACCAGCTCCTGCGCTTCCGCGGCCAATCGCGCGAGTTTGCCGAAGTGGCTGTCCGGATCAGATGGATGCCCCGCCATGGACAACGGTGCCTCGGCTGCAGACAGGTTTGACTTGTCGGCAACCCCGCTCTGCGAGGCCAATTCAATCCAATGAAGCCTTGTCACTTTTCCGAGCGCGCCGAACTGCACGCGAGCCCCGATCCGGCCATCCATCATCAGATAGGCATAGATTTGATCGATCCCGTCCGGCAATTCGATCGAGATCGGATTTCGAGCGTCAACGCGAATTCCCAGTGTCCGCGCCAGTCTGCGCGGCGCGGCGAGATCGTCGGAGTCGAGAAGCATTTGCTCAAGGTGATACTGGACGCGGCGACCCGCTGCGGGATCGTTCCAGACCTTGCCGAGTTCGATGATCAACTCGGTGATGGAATCGCCGAACCTGTCCCACCTGGCCGCCAATTGCGCTGGGACGGACAGGCTTCCTGCCATAATACCGTCGAAGACCACCTTGGCGATCTCGCGCGCCCGTTTGCGTGCTGCCGGGAGCGCGCGCAGGAACCGCGGGTTGATCGGGCGGGCGCCGCAGCCGCAATCCGATGCGGCGTTCCACAGCGCGAACCACGCGAGTGCTTCGGCAGCCGTGCGGCCGTTCGCGTCGATCGCTCCGTTGGCGTGAGCCGATGCCGGGTGTTCGACCCTGGGATCAGGAGAAAAGCCGCGGGCGATCACGATTTCCGCATCGACCAGCATCTGGGTCGAATTGCCGGAGAGCGAGTTGGGGCCGACTCGATAAAAAGCGAGGGGCTCGTCGACCATCACCCAACGTTTGCCCATACGTGCAAGGCGCTGCCACAGATCCCAGTCCTCACAGGTGCGCAGCGACACATCGAAACCGCCCAACTCGACAATTGTCTTCCGGTCGACCAGCAGTGCGTGAGTGCGCACGGCGCACCGGCGCGCGAAAGTTTCGAACGGCTGGCTCGCAACCTCTGTTGAGATGCTCGACGGTGCGAGTTCGCCGTCGGGCATCACGCGCCGAGAACCGCAATAGGCGGCCACCGCATCGGGAGCGGTTTTCAGAGCGGCCAGCATCTTCGCCAGGAAGCTGGCATCCACCCAATCGTCCGCATCCAGAAACATGAGCCATTGGCCGCGCGCTATCGAAATCCCGCTATTGCGCGCGCCGGCGGCGCTATATGCGCAAGAGCTCAATGTGCGAAATCGGGCATCGTGCTCCACATAACCGGCGATGATCGCGGGGGTGCGGTCCGTGGAGGCGTCGTCGACGATGATCGCCTCCCAATCCGCTGTTTCCTGATCGAGAAGGCAATCGAGTGCGCGCGCCAGCGTTGCCTCGGCGTTGTGCGCAGGAACCACGATTGAAACCAGAGGATTATGCACCACGCCGTCTTACCCGTGCCTGCTTCGAAGGTAGAACAAGAGGTCCCAAAACATAGCCGGCGATGGCGAATGCCGGCAAGCGTCGCGCCGATGGTTTGCCTGGCATTGGCCATCGGCACCACAACGCTCACGGGAGCATTGTCCTGGATCATCGAGCTTCGGACGTCGAAAGCGGATGACAGCATCGGATGGCAGCACGCTCTGTCAAGATCGGGGCGAACTAGAGGCAGGCAATAAGACTTGAGGATAGGCTTGAATGGCCCAGCGCTCATGCCCGACGGTTCAGCGCTAGGCCGATGCGCCGGGATGCTATCTTCGCGTCACATCCGAGGCACTCGCGCTACCGAAGGGCTGTCGGGTGTGACTGGATTAGCGTAAGCTACTAACCACAGGGGGTGCAAACATGCACCGTATCATCGCCCTAGCGATCGTAGTTCTGGCGGCCGTGTTCAGTTCCGCGAGGGCTGAAGTGCTGATCGGGGTCTCGGCTGCGATGACAGGACGGCTTGCCTGGATCGGCGAGCAGGGGCAGCGCGGCGCGGAAATGGCGGTGGCCGACCTCAACGCGGCGGGCGGCGTGCTCGGCCAGAAGGTAAGGCTCATCTCGGTCGACGATTTCTGCGATCCCGAGCAGGCGGTCGCGGCCGCCCAGAAGCTGGTGGCTGACGGGGTGGTGCTCGTCGTCGGGCATTATTGCTCCGGGGCCTCGATCCCCGCATCAAAAGTGTACGAGGAGGCGGCCGTCGTCCAAATATCCCCAGGCTCGACCAATCCGCAGCTGACCGAACAGGGCCGTGGCAATGTCTTCCGCACCATTGGCCGCGACGACGCGCAGGGTCTCATCGCCGCCAACTACCTTGCCGATCACTGGGGCGACAAGAAGATTGCAATCTTTCATGACAATTCGACCTATGGGAAGGGTCTCGCCGACGAGACCAGGAAGCAGCTGAACAAACGGGGCGTGACTGAAGCCGTTTACGACGCATACACGCCTGGGAAGGACGACTATTCAGCCGAGGTCGCCGCGTTGCAAACCGCCGGCATTTCGGTCTTGTATGTGGGTGGGTATCATGCCGACGTTGCGCTGATCGCTCGCGCTGCAGACGACCGGGACTACACGCTTCAGCTCATATCTGGAGATGCTTTGGCTACTGAGGAATTCGCCCTGATCGCAGGCTCAGCGGCGGAGGGGACCCTGTTCACCTTCCCGGCGGACCCGCGGCGAAATGCCGGTGCGGCCGCGATCGTGGAGCAGTTCCGTGCGGAGAACTTCGAGCCCGCGGGCTACACGCTGTTGAGCTACTGCGCGGTCCAGGTCTGGGCCCAGGCGGTGGCGAAGGCAGGTTCGCTGGCGCCAAAGGCGGTCATAGCGGCACTGCGCGAACAGCAATTCGACACCGTCATTGGCAGGGTCGATTTCGACGACAAGGGCGACCTCACGAGGCAGAGCTGGGTTTGGTACGTCTGGCGGGGCGGGGAGTACGTGCCGGTTGAATAGGTTCGCCGAACGCCGGCGTGCCGCCTGAGACGTCTAGTCTGATGCAGACCAGTGTGGCTGGATTGTTCCGACTCACCACGATGCTTGAACGCCTCGGCATACGCGGTCGGCTGTTGCTCGCCTTTTTCGGGATCAGTGGCCTTGCGGTGCTGGCAACCGCGGCGGCGCTTTATGCCTTTCTCCAAGTCGGCGACGTCGTCGACCGAATCACCACGGATCGGGTGCCGTCCGCACTGGCCTCCCTTCAGCTGTCGCGCCAGGCCGAGCGGGTCGCTGCTGCCGCGCCATCGGTGCTGGCGGCGACAAGCAGGGCTCAGCACAGCGAGGTCTCGGCGGCCGTCGCGCTCGAGATGTCCCGCCTCGAGGCCCTGCGCACGGATCTCAGGGATGCTAGGTTGGGCACAGTGCCTTTAGCTGAGATCGAGGAAGCTGCGGTTGTCCTGAGGCGCAACCTGAAGGAGCTCGACTCTCTTGTTGTCGCCCGCCTCGATGTGGTCGCCCGCAAGGAGGAGCTCCTGAACCGCCTCGCCGCGACGACGACCGGAAGCCAACGGCTTCTGGCCACCGGCATCCTGGTGATGGACTCCAGGCTCCCGCAATGGCGGGCGGTCGCGGCCGATACGTCGCTTTCGCCTGATCGACGCGCAGCGGCAATGGCCGAGATGGCCCACGCGATTGCGGCTTACATCCCCCAGCAGAAGGCGCTGCTGGATATCTCGGCGGTCAACGACGCGCTGGTGAAGGCCGCGACCGCGCCGACGCGGGGCGACCTGGCGTTGATTCTCTTTCCGCTGCACCGCTCGCTCGCCGCTCTGGAAACGGCTTCCTCGGAGATCGACGAAAAGCTGCAAGCCCGTTTTCGGCTGCGGGTGGGCGAGTTGGAGGCACTGACCGATGGTGAGAGCAGCATCCCGAAGGCACGGGAGGAGGAGCTTGCGGTCCTCGCGCAGGGCGAAAAGCTTCTGGCCGAAAACAATCGGCTGTCGCGCAGTCTCACCGCAGCCGTCGACCGTCTTGTCGCCGCAGCGGACCGCGAGATCGCTGCCTCCGGTCGCGAAGCCGCGCTCGTCCAGCGCTACGGCACCGGAGTTGTCCTCGGCTCTGCCCTTCTCAGCCTGTTGAGTTCGGTTCTGGTCGTCTGGCTCTATGTCGACCGCAGCCTTCTCGCCCGGCTGGGAGCGGTGAGTCAGGGCATGCTCGCGATCGCGGGCGGCGATCTTCGTGCGCCGCTGCCGGCCGCGGGCAGCGACGAAATCGGGCGCATGGCCGAGGCGCTGAGCCTCTTTCGGGATACCGCTGTCGAGGTCGAGGAAAAGAACCTGCGCGACGTTGCGGAAGCGCGTCAGCGGCTAGTCGATGCCATCGAAAGCATTTCCGAAGGTTTCGCTCTCTATGACAAAGAGGATCGGCTTGTCCTTAGCAACAGCCGCTACCGCGAACTGCTCTACGCCGGCCTGGAGGCAGAGCTAACCCCAGGCACGGCATTCGAGGACATCATTCGCCGATCCGCGGAGCGTGGCTACATCAGGGATGCCGAGGGTCGGGTCGATGAGTGGGTTGCGGAGCGCCTGTGGCGGCACCGTAACCCTGCCGAACCATGGGTGCAGCGGCGGGGCGACGGCCGATGGATCATGATAAGCGAGCGGCGGATCAGCGCCGGCGGCACGGTCGCCGTCTATTCGGACATCACCGAGCTGAAGCAAAGGGAGGAGAACCTCGCCGAGAAGTCCGCTGCCCTGGAAGCGCTTTCCAGCAAGCTGGCCAAATATCTGGCGCCCCAAGTGTACAGCTCGATATTCAGCGGCCGCCAAGACGTGAGAATCGCCAGCCAGCGTAAGAAGCTGACCATATGCTTCTCCGATATTGCCGGTTTTACCGAGACCACCGACAAGATGGAATCCGAGGATCTCACCCAGCTCCTCAATCACTACCTGACGGAAATGTCGAAAATCGCGACGGATCATGGTGCCACGATCGACAAGTACGTCGGCGACGCGATCCTGATGTTTTTCGGCGATCCTGAGACGCGCGGCGTCAAGCAGGATGCGCTGGCTTGCGTACAGATGGCGCTCGCCATGCAAAAGCGGATCAGCGAGCTTGCGGAAGTCTGGCGGGACATGGGGATCGAAACACCGCTGCGCTGCCGCATCGGCATCCATACCGACTACTGCACCGTCGGTAACTTCGGCAGCGAGGACCGGATGGACTACACGATAATTGGCGGCGCCGTGAATCTCGCCTCACGCCTGGAACAAGAGGCGGCACCGGGGACCATCCTCATTTCCTACGAGACGTTTGCGCAAGTGAAGGACACGATCGATTGTGAGGAGATGGGGCACGTCCAAGTCAAGGGGATCGCCTATCCGGTTGCCGCCTACCGCGTCATTAAGGCCCATCTAGCGGGCGCTTGTCGCGTTGTTCGAACCGAGCTGCCGCACTTCAGGCTGGAACTTGAACCGGGGCTGATGTCCGCCGACGAGCGTGGCGGTGCCACCACCGCGCTTCGAGATGCGTTGGATCGGCTTTCCCACAAGTCCGGGCAGTAGCGAAGCCGCGTCCGATTAAGCCGACAACGATGACGCGCGAGGAGGAACGACCCGAGACATAGGTGACGAACGTACCGGACACATGGGTAACGAGGTGCACTACCATTCCATGACCGCGATGTTCTCGTTACCCACTGCGGTCGCATCTGCATGCATCGCAAGCGCATCATGTGCTGGCAGGCCAAAAGCTCGGCATCAAAGGAAGTGGACGAAGGGCATTTGGCGCGTCTCCTTCATGCACTATGATCTCGGCTATATCGATCTGGAACAGAGGACCTTGCAGACCATCGACAAACACGAGATCGTCACCCATGTCTTAGGTACAATACGTTACCTATGTCTCCGGGCTGTACAGTATGTGAGGTGGTAGAGGGACATGAACCCGGAACCAACCTTCTCCATTTGAATGCCAAACCAGCCGCGTTAGCACCTGACGGGCGGTAGCTTTGCGCTTAGTGTCAGCCAAATCGTGAAGAGCCACGCTGCTCTGAAGCAGACGTAGACGAGCGGCTTGGACGAGTCTGGAATGCGTGCCAACAGCGGACTTTACTGCTTGACAGAAGCGAACAGTCGTCTGTCATCGTTTCCCAGACATGGTTCTCTGGGGTCAGATTATGACGAAGCGCGTTTTGGGTTTCCGCCACCCAGCCGTCTGCTTGAATTTCTTTTGAAAGCGCAAGAGCGCTGTGTAGCAATTCCTTTGCTTCTCGGGTCCGTCGCGAGTTCAGATCGACCAAAGCCAAGCAGGCTTTTGGGCGAGCTCAGGACGAAACTGGAGCGGAAGCGGTCAGTGGTCAATCCTGATCGGGCCGAGGGATGTATCTCGCTTCGCCGGATGGAACCTTAGCACCAAACTGAAGCGTGAACAGCAGTCGACTATCGTCATCCGTCACGTGCATGTTCCAAGGGGTCATGTGTTCCCAGAACGATTGCTGCGAGTCGTCTATCATTTGCCCGGCCGCTCGAACGGCCTCTCGCCGCGCTGCGTTTAAGTCGGGCAAATCGATTCCTGCCTGGTCTGGAATGAACTCACCGTTATCGACATGGAAAAAGTAACGCGGCATGCGGTAGTCTCCCAGCAACCTACTTCTTAACGACAACAGTCCGAATTTGTTTCCAAAGCGGCTGAGCAGCTCGGCAAGAGCGGTTGAGTCGACCGGTTAGCCCGCGTGTCCCCCGACGTGCGGGCTTTTATCGCACGCGACGGAAGAGGCTGTTCCCTCCCAGATCGTTCCGCACCCCAGTCCCACATACAACCACTAAATGCCCGGAACGGGATCGACGCCTGACTCGCAGCATCAAGTCGGTTTGGCGGGTTTTTTTCTGTCATACAAGCACAGCGGCGAGCAGTTAGGGCGCAGCTTCGACGCCGACGAAGCTGCGAACCAGGTCATATGCATGCCTTTCCCACTCTCGTCGCGGAAGACAATCGTCTACTAAGGAACGCCGGAAGGCTCTCGGATGGCGTGTTACTCTGGAAGAACAAGACGACCGCCGACCAGGGCGGGGGGCTCGAGGTGGTCGACGCGCCAGGGGCCATGAACGTCAGCAAACTGCGTTGCACGAGGCCCTAGTTCAACTGATTCGTATCTGGCTCAAACCCGCGGGCTGTTTTTATGGCTCGATAGCGCCGCTTTTAGCTCTTCCAGCGTTTCGACACCGCTTTCAAACAGCATCATGATCTCTGCTGCCAAGGTGTCGCGCTCCGGGCTGTCCAGCGGCAGATGGCCACCAAGTTCCTTGAGTGCCTCCGTAAGGATCGCAAGTTGTTCCGGAGTGGCGAAGCCGTTGTGCCGCATCTCATCGCCCCAATGCCCCATGACGCATCTCGGCCGGTGCAGGATATGCGTACAGGCACTTTTTCTGTCAAGCATCAGCTCGGGCGAAACATCGAGGTTTCAGGGCGGTTATCTTCCAAAAGGAATCTCGGGTATGAGCCGGCAGGATGACAATCTAGATCCTCACCGCATGGCTGACATCGCGATACTCGTACGTCGATTGGGGGTCGAGACAGGTATTACGGATGAACAGGCCCGTGAACTCATCCGGCTGATCGGCACCGATTGGCCGTCATTATTGCGGGAGGCGAGATTTCTTAAGCGTCGGCATTGAGGCTCAGGAGAGGTCCTGAATCGGCTCGCCGGCCTCAAAGTATGCCAAGTCAATCAGATAGGAAGGAAAGTCATCCATTTGCGCTTGCGCGCGTTGTTGGACTCCGCCGCAAACCGTGCAGGCAAGACCCCCTATTTAAGGCTTGCGCGCCAGAGGGGCACGGCACGCGTCCGGGACGTTCCTTGGTCTTTGGTTAGTTGGCTGCTTATTGGGGGTCATTAGCACGCTCGGCCCCAAGTTCCTCACCGGTCGCCGGCCAACATCAGTCGGATCTGATCAGCAGCGATGTATGTCCATCGGCGATGGCAATCCAGGAGCTATTCTCCGTCGCGAAGGCCCTTGGCATCAGCAGCAGCCAGATCGACGAAGAGCGGCAGCCTCTATCAGGCGATGCTGGATGCGATCGTTCATCAGGAGGCCGTAGCAGATTAGGTCAGCCCCGGCTTTGGCGGCGAGAGAACCAAAAGCCCGGGAATGTCCGGAATGAGATGAGAGGCTTGCGTTGGCGGTAATTCAAGCCTATGTATCTGCAATCGATGTTTGCTGTTGAACTTGTTTCTGCGCTCCGGCGCCCAACGATCTTCCTCTCAAATCTCGACTAATATGACGTTTGGCGTGTCGCCAGACGCGAATTTTCTATGCCGATTTGAAAGGAAATCGCTATGAACACTGGAACCGTAAAGTTCTTCAATTCGACCAAGGGCTTCGGCTTTATTGCTCCTGAAACGGGCGGCGCGGACGTGTTTGTCCATATCTCAGCTGTTGAGCGTGCCGGTATGCGCACAATCGTAGAAGGTCAGAAGCTGAGCTTCGAAGTGGTGCAGGACCGCCGCAATGGCAAGAGCGCGGCCGAGAATCTTCGGGCCGCCTAAAGGATACCGCTTCTGGCCCTTGACCACGGATGTACTGGCACTGGCCGTCGAGGCGTTCTGGAAAGGTCGGGCCCGCCCCGGCCTTTTTTCGTTTAAGGAACTTATGATGCGCAATGCAATTGCGGAAGCCGTGTTCAAGCCGAAGCCGACAGCTAGGGAGAGCAAGGGCGACGCGACCACACAAGCCGCACGAAAGATCATGGACAAAGAGACCGCAGATCGCGAGTCAAAGACGCAGCAGCTCAAACTGGCTCGGCTGGCCAAAGAAGCTGCCGCCCCCGCCGCTTTGCCAAAAGCTAAACGTGCATCGGCAAAGCGGCGCGTTGCCGCCTGACCGCAGGGCGCCTAACCGCAGGGGGGCACGCGGCTGGCCAGAAGGCTGTCAGGCCGAGCAAAGTGGAACATCCGACGGGGACGGCGACGAACCCAATCCTCAATCACGACCGGCGGTGACCGATGGTGGAAAAATATTCAAACGCGCGAGGGCATTTCTTCGCAGCCGTAAGGGCACTGGCGGCGTCATCGGATGGCATTCAGACGCGGCTGATCGAAGCGAACGAGAGCATCCTCAACGTGACGCTCGACGAGTTCGCGGGCGACCCGGAACTGAAGCTCAAGTTTGCTAGGATCTTGGACCTGCTGGCCGTTGATCAGGACGACATGGTCGCGATCGCGGTTGAGACAGCGGCGCACATGACCGACTTCGAGGCGGTAAAAGTTGCGGACCTGATCTGCGATTTCTGTTTTGAGCTCACTTAGGCCGACTGCGACCAACTCTTGATGAATGACGGCCGCGCGGTTAGTGAAATTCCACTTCCCGAATGGCGCCTGCGCTCATTGCCTCTGCAGCGCATGAGGCTCCCGTCAACTCCCCCGGCACCGCCTCGCGCCGGTCTGCCGGCGTTGGGTGCGCCGCCAGAACCTTGCCGCAGACCCGCTCCGGGACGTCATAGGCACTACCCACCGCGAAAGGGAAGCCACGCCTTTCACGCTTCTGCGACCCGGTCACCAGTTCACCCCGACTGCACCTGAGTCGTTTCGGTCTCAGCTGCACGAGCACATCCTGGACCGTCGGCAGAGGCCCAACCACCTGCCAGCCGCGTTCATTGCGATCAGCGCGCTGTGCACATCGCGTTGCGCCGGTCGTCAGGCACGTGAAGCCCGTCGGCATCACAGTAAGAACCTCTTCGATCCGGCCCGGATGCCCCATGCTCGACCAGCCACCAGCGCCCCAGGCGGACGTCCGCGACAGACGCCGGCACACTCGAGACACAAAGCGCGATAGCTCATCGCTTGCTGCCCTGGGTTCTTGCATGAGAGGCTTTCGTGCGGCTGACGGCAGCCGAAACCTTTCAGCATGTCGGTCATACAAGCTCTGATCTCGCCTAAAGGCAGGCGAAGGCTGACTTCACCGAGGAACCCCGCGAATTTCGGCCAGGCAGCAACTCGTTGTTCTGATCGCATACGCAGAGCGCTCCCAACTCATCTGCGTCACTTTGCTGGCCAAGGCGCGAGATCGGAGCAATTCGCAGGCTCACACGTTGGTATTCAACCCTGCTCGAGAGGACTTCATCATTGGACCCCGCCACCGAGCTAGCCAAGTTGCGCCGACATGTCCGCATTCTCGTCGACCTTGGCCGCGTAGCTGGCGAGGAAACTCCGCTCGGCCGCTTCCTCGATCAGGCCTGTGTGCAGGTAGCCCGGGCTGTTGAAATAGACCACACAAAGATCCTTCGCTACCGACCGCGCACCGCGGACCTCTTCATGGAGGCCGGCTTCGGGTGGAAGGAAGGGACTGTGCGGAACGCTGTTTTTTCGGCGGATCTGCGATCGCCGCCCGGCCGAACTTATCAGACAGCCGAGCCTTTGGTGATTGTCGATGGCACGGCCGCTCAGCAAGGGGGGGAATATGTCTTTTCCGATGTGCTGAAAGAGCACGGCATCTCATCACTAGCGAATGTGCCGATCCTCATCAAGGGCGCCGCCTGGGGTGTGCTGGAGGTGGATTCCTCGGTCGCACGCGACTTCAGCGAAGACACTGTCGAATTCATGACCGCTGCCGCCGCCCTCATTGCTTCAGCGATGCGGCGGCCAGATTTGGACCGAAGCAACGTGGAAGCCACCACGGCTCTGGTCCAGGCGCAACAACGCGAGGTGCTGCTCCGGGAGATGCAGCACCGCGTAAAGAACAACTTTCAGCTGATCCTGGCCTCGATAGCCATCCAGAAGCGGCGCCTTGAAAGGCCGGAAGTGCACCGGGCCCTGGAACACGTGGCTAACCGGGTTAATGCCATTTCGCTTGCTCACGACCAACTGGCACCGGGACAGGACCTCCGAACGGTGGACGTCGCCGGTTATCTGAGGGCGCTCTGCGCTTCGCTGCAGGCGCAGGTGGAAATTGCCACGATCGAGATCGCGGCCGACGAGGTCGAGCTCTCGATTGAACGCGCGGTGCCGCTCGGTCTTATCTTGAATGAAGCCGCGATGAACTCAGTCAAGCATGCGTTCGGGGCGGAGGGCGGGCGTATCGATGTCAAGCTTGAGTCCGGGATAGGCTACGGCGAGGCACGCCTGACCGTTGCCGACAACGGTCGTGGCATCCAGAACCCCCGGCCTGGCGGGTCGGGACAGAAATTGATCCAGGCGCTCGCCCGGCAGATGGGGGGTAACCTCCAGCAAGAGAGCTCCGCCGCGGGCACGACAATAACCGTGATTTTCCCTGTCGCATAACGCCTCGCTCCTGTCGGGGTTTGCATTGGCTGCGCAGGCGCACACCGATCTAGGCAGCAGTCAATGCACTCTCTCCAGATCCCGCCAAGGGCTAGGGACCCGGGGAGCCTCGCCTGTCAGTCTTCCAGCAATTTCGCCAACACGATTAAGAGACGCGCCTCTGCGGTTGGCTTTCCGACGTTAGGCGCATCCCCCAGAACTGCCCCGCCGACAAGCTCTGGCCTGTCGTAGGCGCTCGCCAGCGCGAACGGGACATCGAGGCTGCTCAACTCTTCAGCCAGCGGCGTGACCAGCTCGTTGCCCAGATTTACGTCAAGCAGTGCAACGGACGGCAATTCAACTTCCAATAGGCTGGATGCTTCTGCGACCGTGGCAACCGGGCCTATAACGCGCCACCCACGACGCTCAAGCATGAATTTGAGGTCCATCGCGATCAGGTATTCATCTTCCACGATCAGGACCGTCTTTTCCACCGGCCTTCAATCTTTGTTGCGTTGTCCCCGTGAGCGGAATGGCCATCTCCACCTTGAAACCCGTCGTCGCATAGGTTGGTTCCACCTTGCCTCCCAGATCGTATGCGACAGCGAATTGGATGAGTTGAGTTCCGTAGCCCGTGGAGACGGGCGGGCTCACGCCGGGGCCACCGCTTTCCGACCAGATGAGCCGCAGCAGCCGGCCACCCGCTTCCTCGACGACCCAGCGCACGTGGACCTGTCCGCTCGCCTTCGACAGCGCCCCATATTTGAGAGCGTTTGTCGCCAGCTCATGCAGGGCAAGCCCCAGGGACATCAGTTGCTTGGGGTCCAAAGGAACTGGCGGTCCGGGGTCGATAGTTATGGCGTCGGGGCTTGCTGCAAACGGTTCGAGCGTGCGCACTACCAGCTTCTCAAGGTTGCCATCACCACCGCCTATGAACCCCTGCTCATTGGCGTCGATAATGGCGGTCAACCTGCCTAGAAAGGCATCGCGATACTCCTCCCCCGAGACGCCTTCGGTCCTGGTCTGGTTAGCGAGCGCCCGTACCAGACCAAGCAAATTCTTCATTCGGTGCCGAAGCTCGCCGAAGCGAACCTCAAACTCGGCCTCTCTGTGCGTTCTCTCCGTGGCATCGACGAATGACAGCAACATGGTGGTGCTGACATCGTCGGGGCTGAACACGGTGTGGGCGGTGACCAGCATGGTCCGCGGCCCGACGCCGGGGAAATCGTGCTCCACCTTGTACTCGATAATCGCCCTGGTTTTCGGGATCACGTCGGTGAGCAGGAGACGCAGTTCGGCAATATCCCACTGACCATCTCCCAGATCGTAGATGTGCTTGCCTATGGTTTCATAGCGCTCGACTTTGAAGGTTCGGAAGAAGGCACGGTTGGCGCTCTGGATGCAAAGCGCGCTGTCCAGGACCAGCAGAGGAACAGGGACAGTATCCACGATCCCCTGCGCCTGCACGTGCCCGGTCCTCAAGATCCGGTAGAGGTCTTCCAAGTTCAGCATAGCTTGGTCCCACGAAAGTGATCTTGTCGCCCGCAATCTCAGGCCAACCATGTCGTGGGTCAAGAGCAGGGGACGTTGGCGGCCGCGTTGCTGTTGTCCGCTGGCCGGACTTGTGCAGATCGGTTGTGAATATGCCGCCGGATATACGATCGCTGAGTATGTCCGAAGCTGGACGAACAGTTACGGTCTCTCCTGCCTCACCGTATCCACCCCAAGCGACCCGGCCACCGCAGGCAGCGCGAAGGAAGCGCGGAAGGCGTGACCGGGATGGCCGCAGGTGCGAGCGCAAGCGACGGGCTTTCGGGACGGCTACATCCCTGAAGGGAATTGAACTCACAAGCGCGTGCGGGCGAAAGCATGATAATCGCTTCCTAGCATCCGTGCGCCTCCCTCGCTTCATACGGAAAACTTGCTTAAGTTGGACGCCGGCTAGGTCCTCTTAAGGAGGCGGGCCTCGCGAATGAGCGAATTAGGCTCATTGCCGATCATGTCGATGAGGTCGCGGGCTTGGGCTTCGGTGATGCCCGTTTCTCGCGTGAGAAAGTGCACCCTGAATTCCTTCTGTGCGTGCGCGCGCTCGCTAAGCTTTTGCTCGTTTTCGGCCATACGAAAGTCCCCGGTAGCCAGCAACGCGATTGGACGGAGTTTGGTTCCAACGAAAAGCTGCGCAGCTAATGAGCGTAGGCGACGGGCTTTTTGGTGCCACTGAGGCGGCTACATCTCGGAACGGATCGACCACCTATCGTAGAACTCAAAAACGCGTGATCTAGTTGTGGAGCCTCAACAGGTTGTCCTGGGTTAGAGCGAGGCGACTGATCGGCGTTTTGGACTTTAGGCTGCCCTGGGGGCGGTGCTAATTGTAGCGATGCAGCCACACCGGCAGCTCTGCGGCGCGTTGTTGTGATGTTGGACAGGCGAAAGCGTATGCCCACTCCCTGAGTGTCGTCTGGATGAAGCGCTCGGCCTTGCCGTTGGTCTTCGGCGTATAAGGTCTTGTCCTGACATGCTTTAGGCCGAGTT
>NZ_NSGF01000040.1 GCF_002294995.1 Mesorhizobium sp. WSM3860
ATCCTCGATGGCCTCACCGCAACCGAATGCACCAACTACTTCGAAAACGCCGGATACTGTTCAACCTAAAATCATCCAGCTCTAAATCCTCGAAAGTGTAGAGGGTCTTCCGTCCGGAATTGCTCCAGGAAAAGAGCGCAGCGCCCTACTGTAGGCTGACGAGGCGTGCCGGCTCGCGCCTGTCATGAACGGGGCGCACCGCGCCGAGCTCGATCTCGAGCGGAGCGGGGCGGCCGAACAGATAGCCCTGCACGACCTCGCAACCGGCGGCTCTCAGCAGCGTCGCCTGGTTCTCGGTCTCGACGCCTTCGGCGATGATGCCGACACCGAGCGCCCGCGACAGCCCGACGATGGTCGAGACGACAGCGCCCGAGCTGGAATCGGTGTCGATGCGGCTGACGAAGGAGCGGTCGATCTTCAACTTGCCGAACGAGAAGTCGATCAGATAGCTCAGGTTGGAGTAGCCGGTGCCGAAATCGTCGACGGCGACCGAGATGCCCATCTCGGCGAGTTGCCGCAGGATGACGGCCGCGCGGTCGCGGTCCTGCATCATCGCCGTTTCGGTGACTTCGAGTTCCAGCCGCGACGGCTTGATGCCGGTCGATGTCATGGTCTCGCGCACGATACCGACGAAGTCCCTGGTCATGAACTGGACCGGCGAGATGTTGACGGCGACGAAGCAATCCTCCGGCAGGTACTGGGCGTCGCTGCAGGCCTTGCGCAGCACCCATTCGCCGATGGGGTTGATCATGCCGGTTTCCTCGGCGATCGGAATGAATTCCATCGGCGGGATCATGCCGCGCTCCGGATGCTTCCACCGGATCAGCGCTTCATAGCCGACGACGCGGCCGCCCTGGAGGTCGAATTGCGGCTGGTAGTGGAGGCTGAAGTCGCCGCGGTCGAAGGCGGTTTTCAGCTCCGATTCAATCCATTGCCGGTGGTCCGCAACGCGGCCCATGTCGGCGTGGAAGACCGACCAGTTGCCGATGCCGCTTGCGCGCGCATTCTGCAGCGCCAGGTTCGAGCGGCGAAGGATGAGCACCGGATCGACGCCGTCCTTCGGCATCGCCACGATACCGACGGACATGCTGACCGACTGCAGATGCGTCTGGAGCTGGTAGGGCTCCATCATGCGGTTGATGAATGTTTCGAGGAACCGCTCGAGATATCCCCGGATCTCACGGTCCGGCAAGAGCACGGCGAATTCGCCGGCGCCGAGCCGTCCGATCACGGCATCTTCCGGCATGCTCTCCTTCAGCCTTTTGGTGAAGGCGCGGATCAGCTCGTCGCCATGACTGTAGCCGATGGCGTCGTTGATCTGCTTGAAGCGGTCGATGTCGATATCGATCAAATAGACCGGTTCGCCGGTCTCCAGCGTTTCCGCTGCCGCCGCCGCGACCTTTCCGACGATCGCCTGGCGCGTCAGCAGGCCGGTCATCTTGTCGAAATGGGTTTCCTTGAAGACGTATTCGGCCGATTCATCGATGCCTGCGAAGAAGGACATGGCGGCGCCGCCGGCGGAAAGGGCGCAGAGCGCGGCGATGATGCCCGCCATCGTCTCGGCAGACATGCCGGCCAGGCCGTCGCCGAAGCCGAACCGCAGACCCCAGAGCCCGAGGATAAAACTGCCCATGGCCGAGCTGGCGATGGTGATCAGCCGGAACAGCGGTGTTCGCTTCGGGTTGCTGACTGACGACATGCAAGGTCCCTGAACTACAGGGCCGTTTAGCGGATACCTCCTTAAAATGGGTTTCCGCCAATGCCTCCAATTTTACTGGAAGGTGCTTTTTTCGTTAGCGAATCATTCGCGGGCGCCGTCGTTCTGCTTCAATTCCTCGAGCGTCGGCATGGAGACGATGTGATAGCCGGAATCGACATAGTGAATCTCGCCGGTGACCCCCGAAGACAGATCGGACAGCAGGTAGAGCGCCGAGCCGCCGACCTCGTCGATGGTGACGGTCCGCCGCAGCGGCGAATTGCGCTGCTGATAGGAGAACATGTGGCGTGCGTCGGATACCCCGGAGCCGGCGAGCGTCCGCACCGGTCCTGCTGAGATGCCGTTCACCCGAATGCCGCGCGGGCCGTAATCATTGGCGAGATAGCGCACGCTCGCCTCCAGCCCGGCCTTGGCGACGCCCATGACATTGTAGTTCGGCATCACCCGCACCGACCCGGCATAGGTCAGCGTGATCATCGAGCCGCCATTCGTCATCAGCGCGGCGGCGTTGCGGGCGATCTCGGTAAAGGAATAGCAGGAGATCACCATTGTGCGGACGAAGTTGTCGCGGCTGGTGTCGGCGTAGAGGCCCTTGAGCTCGTTCTTGTCGGAGAAGCCGATGGCGTGGACGACGAAATCAAGCCCGCCCCAGGCTTCGCGAAGCGTCTGGAAGGTTGCGGTGACCGAGGCGCTGTCCTCGACGTCGCAAGGCACGACCAGCGAGGCGCCGAGCTTCTCGGCCAGCGGCTTGACCCGCCGCCCGAAGGCGTCGCCCTGATAGGTGAAGGCAAGTTCCGCCCCGTGTTCGGACAATTTCCTGGCGATGCCCCAGGCGATCGAATGATCGTTGGCGACCCCCATGACAAGCCCGCGCTTGCCCTTCATCAACCCTTCCATAAAAGGCAATCCTTATGCGGAATGGCGCTGGAAAATTAGCGTTGCGTTGGTGCCACCGAACCCGAAGGAATTGGACAGGACGGTGTCGATCTTGGCGTTGTCGATGCGCTTGCGCACGATCGGCATGCCCTCGAATTCGGGATCGAGCTCCTCGATATGGGCGCTCTCGCCGATGAAGCCGCCCTGCATCATCAGGATGGAGTAGATCGATTCCTGGACGCCGGCGGCGCCGAGCGAATGGCCGGTCAGCGACTTGGTCGAGGTGATATACGGCATCGGGTCGCCGAACACCTCGCGAATGGCGCCCATTTCCTTGGAATCGCCGACCGGCGTCGATGTGCCGTGCGTGTTGATGTAGTCGACCGGCGTCGAGACAGTTGCAAGGGCTTGCCGCATGCAGCGCACGGCGCCTTCGCCGGACGGTGCCACCATGTCGTAGCCGTCGGAGGTCGCGCCGTAGCCGACGATCTCGGCATAGATCTTGGCGCCGCGTGCCTTGGCGTGCTCCAGCTCTTCCAGCACCAGCACGCCCGCGCCGCCGGCGATGACGAAGCCGTCACGGTTGACATCATAGGCGCGCGAAGCGGCCGATGCCTTGTCATTGAATTTCGACGACATGGCGCCCATGGCGTCGAACAGGTCCGACATCGTCCAGTCGAGATCCTCGTGACCGCCGGCGAACATCATATCCTGCTTGCCCCACTGGATCAGCTCATAGGCATTGCCGATGCAATGCGCGGAGGTCGAGCAGGCGGACGAGATCGAGTAATTCACGCCGTGGATCTTGAACCAGGTGGCCAAAGTGGCCGAAGCGGTCGACGACATCGCCTTCGGCACCGCGAACGGACCGATACGCTTCGGGCTGCCATTCTTGAGCGTCGTTTCGGCGGCTTCCACAATGGTCCTGGTCGACGGTCCGCCGGAGCCCATGACGATGCCGGTCCGCTCATTGGTGATGTCGCTCTCGCCGAGACCGGCGTCGGCGATCGCCTGATCCATGGCGACATGGTTCCAGGCAGCGCCTTGGCTCAGGAAACGCATGGCGCGGCGGTCGATCATCGCCGACGGGTCGAGTGTCGGCGCCCCCCACACCTGGCAACGGAAACCGTGCTCGGCGAAGGAATTGGAAAAGCTGATGCCGGACTTGGCATCGTAAAGCGAGGCCTGCACCTCATTGGCGTTGTTGCCGATCGACGACACAATGCCGAGGCCTGTCACTACGACGCGTCTCATTCGCAACTCCTTCCGGCGTAGTTTGGCGAAAAACCTAATTGGTTTCCGCCTTCGATCATACGCAAATAAACTGCCGCGGCGTCCTTGCGCATCCGTCGGACACGCGAGGGCCCGTGGCGATGGCGATCAGGCGGCGGACTGCTTGGACAGGCCCACCTTCAGATCCGTTGCCGCGTATATGGGTTCGCCATCCGCCTTGAGCCAGCCATCGGCGATGCCGAGCACGAGGCGGCCACGCATCACGCGCTTGAAGTCGACGCCATATTCGACCTTCTTGACCGACGGCGTCACCATGCCCTTGAACTTCACCTCGCCGGTCGACAGCGCCATGCCTTTGCCGGGTTCGCCGAGCCAGCCGAGATAGAAGCCGGTCAATTGCCACATGGCGTCGAGGCCGAGGCAGCCCGGCATGATCGGATTGCCGATGAAATGGCAGGCAAAGAACCAAAGATCCGGCTTGATGTCGAACTCGGCACGGATGAAGCCCTTGTCGAAGGCGCCGCCGGTCTCGCTGATCTCGGTGATGCGGTCGAACATCAGCATCGGCGGGTAGGGCAGCTGGGCGTTTCCCGGTCCGAACAGCTCGCCGCGGGCGCAGGCAAGCAGTTCCTCATAGTCGTAGCTGGACTTTTGACCCGCCATTAATTCCGTCCCCGTTCTCGTTCCGGGCGGCAGGGCGCCCATGTCGTTGGTTTCCTAACACACTCTGTTTGCGGCCGGAAACCGGCGTTTGCGCTTAACCCGTGCGCCTGCCTGGGTCAATGCGCGCTATTGATCGCATTTGGGCGACAGAATATATGTCGGGTGGTGTCCAGTTTTTGGCATTGAGCTCTTTTTGCCATTCTGGACCGGTCTATGGGGCTGGGCTGCAAGCTTAGACGGGATAGATGGATTCGGGCTGCCGGAAGGAAAATGTCGCTGTGGACAAGCGGGTTCGCGAAGCCGGCCTGAGGCCGACGCGCCAGCGCATTGCGCTGGCCGACCTGCTTTTCGCCAAGGGCGACCGTCACCTTTCGGCCGAGGAATTGCATGAAGAGGCGATCGCCGCCGGCGTGCCGGTTTCGCTGGCCACCGTCTACAATGCCCTTCATCAATTCACCCAGGCCGGTATGCTGCGCATCCTCGCCGTCGAAGGGTCGAAAACTTATTTCGACACCAACACTTCCGATCACCACCACTTCTATGTCGAGGGCGAGAACCGAATCTTCGATATCGCCAGCGGCCCGGTGAGCGTCTCCAACCTGCCGGAGCCTCCGGAAGGCATGGAGATCGCCAATGTCGATATCGTGGTGAGGCTGCGCCCCAAGCGCCGCGACTGATCTGCTCGCCATGAGGCCCGTCGATCTGGCGATACGGCTCGAATGGGCCGCGGTAGCCGCGGCGGCCGTTATCTTCTACGAAATGACCGGGGTGTCCTGGTGGCTGTTCGCGCTGCTCATCCTGGCGCCGGACCTGTCGATGCTCGGCTATCTCGCCGGGCCGCGGATCGGCGCGATAGCTTACAACGCCCTGCACATGCTGATTGCTCCGCTCGTTCTGGCGCTTGCCGGCATCCTGCTTGCCGATCCGGTCACCACCGCTGTGGCGCTCATTTGGATCGCCCACATCGCCATCGACCGCGCTCTCGGCTACGGCCTGAAGCTTCCCACTGGTTTTCAGGATACGCATCTCGGCCGCATCGGACGCGACCGGAGCACGATCAGTTCTTGACCTTTTCGCCCGGATAGGCGCCCCAGACCTGCGACTGGGCGACCCAGCCGGTATGGCCGTCGAAGGTCATCTCGCACCACTGGCCGTCGCACTTCTTGATCGAGCCCATGACGCCTGGCTCGAGGATGGCGACAACGCCGGCGTCCTTGTTGGGATCGTCGAGCAGATTGATTCGGCCGCCCTTGCCGCGCTGCCAGGGGGCGACGATCGCGGTGCGGCGGCCCGAAAGCAGCGACTGGTTGATCCAGCCTTCGGAGCCGTCGGCGTCGCGCACCCGGCGCCAGGTGTCGAATTCCTGGATGATTTCCATCGGCAGTCCGGCCTTCATATACATCCAGTCGACGGAATAGTTGGCGCCCGGACCGACGCGCGAGTTGACGCGTCCGGACTTCAGGCTGACGAAGCGCGGCAGCGGCAGGCCGCTCGGCCCCAGCGTCACGGTTTGCGCCGGCGTGGCCGCGCCTTGCGCGGATGCCTGCGGCACCCCAAGCAGAGTGCCGAGAACGGCTGCGCTGAAAGCCAGGCGGAGCGAGGCGAAACCAGACACTTTCATTCCTTTCGGCGCCGGTCCGTTGGATGAGCGCCCCTTTTTCTTTGTCTTCGGCGGCACCGCTTGTTACAGGAGTGGGCTGATACCGCGACTGGCTTCAAGTTTCGCTTGTCTTGGTTAAAGAGGTCTCAACGAGATCGGTTTCGAGAGCATGATCCCGATAAAGTGGGAACCGGTTTTCGGAAAAGATCATGCTCCAAAAAAGAGTAGGATCAGAGTGACGATTCAACGAACCGTCATTCTGATCTAGCAAGCTTCGGGGAAACAATGGCAGGCAAAAAACGGCCCCTCGTCGTCATCACGCGCAAGCTGCCCGATCCCGTGGAAACCCGCATGCGCGAGCTGTTCGACGCGCGCCTCAATGTCGAGGACCGGCCGATGACCCAGCCGGAGTTGGTCGCGGCGGTCAAGGAAGCCGACGTGCTGGTCCCGACGATCACCGACCACATCGATGCCGCGCTGATCGCCCAGGCCGGCGATAACCTCAAGCTGATCGCCAATTTCGGCAACGGCGTCGACAAGATCGATGTCTCGGCGGCGGCCAAGAAAGGCATCACCGTCACCAACACGCCGAATGTGCTCACCGAAGACACCGCCGACATGACCATGGCGCTGATGCTCGCCGTGCCGCGCAGGCTGGCCGAGGGTGCCAACGTGCTGACCGGCGAGAAGAAATGGGCCGGCTGGTCGCCGACCTGGATGCTCGGCCGCCGCATCTGGGGCAAGCGCCTCGGTATCGTCGGCATGGGCCGTATCGGCACGGCGGTCGCCAGGCGCGCCAAGGCGTTCGGGCTGTCCATCCACTATCACAACCGCCACCGCGTGCTGCCGGCGGTCGAGGACGAATTGGAAGCGACCTATTGGGAAAGCCTCGATCAGATGCTCGCCCGCATGGATATCATCTCGGTCAACTGCCCGTCGACGCCGGCGACCTTTCATCTGCTGTCGGCCCGGCGGCTGGCGCTGATGCAGCCGGCGGCCTACATCGTCAACACCGCGCGCGGCGACATCATCGACGAAGAGTCGCTGATCAAGCTCATCCAGGACGGCAAGATCGCCGGCGCCGGCCTCGACGTGTACGAGCACGAGCCGGCGCTGAACAGCAAGCTGCTGAAGCTCGCCCACAAGGGCAAGGTCGTTCTTTTGCCGCATATGGGCTCGGCAACGCTCGAAGGCCGCATCGATATGGGCGAGAAGGTGATCATCAACATTCGCGCCTTCTTCGACGGCCATCGCCCGCCGGACCGCGTGCTGCCGCTCAGGACCTGAAAACCCGGGTTGTTTCAGGCGGCGACGCTCAGGACGCCGTCGTTGGCGACTTTGACGGTGTTTCCCCGATAGGTGTCGAACAAACCGCGTCCCAGCCGCACCGCCATAGGCGTCTCCCAGCCCATTTCCCGCGCGACGATCAGGCCGAGCAGAAGAATGGCGTCCGGCTCGTGCAGGACGAGCGCTGCCGGCGCTTGGCCGTTGTGGACCAGCTCCATCAGCACTGCCGAAGCCGACGACGAGCCGATCGTGCCCGGCAGGAACAGCACCCGGCCGGAAATCACCTCGCCATGCTGCGGGTGGCGGACATCGGCGATGCGACCTGTCTTGGCGTCGACGCCGCCCCAGAAGCTGATCGGCGCCGTCAGCACCAGCGCTTCGCCTTCGCCGGCCTTGCCCGGCACCAGGATCTCGGCAGCGGTCATGCGGCGAGGTCCGTGAAGCACGGCTTGCCGGCGACCGCGCTTTCGACGCAATCGGCGAGCGCGGCATAGAGCACCGCATAGCCGGTGTTGCCCGGAGCGTAATGCGCGAACTTGCCCGAATTGGTCATCAGCACGCCGCCGGCGAGTTCCGGCATGATCGGCGTCACCACCACGCATGTGTCGGCGACGATGAGGACCCCGCTTGCTTCGAGCCTCTTCCGCCGGCCGTCTTGCTCCAGCAAGCCAAGCACGTGCCGGCCGGTGCAGGCATAGATCGGCACGGCAAGCCGTCTTCCGGCAATCAGCCGCTCCAGCATGTCGAACTCGGCAAAAGATAGATGCGGGCTGCCGATGGCGACGGCATCGATGGTTTTCGGCGCCGCCGCCGTCGACAGGCCGGCGCGAGCCTTCGCCGCCATCTGCGGCGTGACGTGGATCATCGCCTCCGGTTCCGGCCCGGCCAGAATGGTCTCGACGTTGGGGGCCTCGGGCGTGACGCCTGCAATGTGGAACAGCCCGACCGCGCCGGATGAAGCGGCCGCGGCGCCGAAGGCCTTCAGCGCGTCCTCGCCGGGGTGATTGGCGATGCCGGTGACGACGCCGATCGTATCGCCGATCTCGCGGCCATAGAGGCTGCCCAGCACCGGCCAGGCGATCTCGGAAGCGAGGAAGGAAGGCGATAGGCCCGAGACGTCGAACACCAGCCTCGCCCGGCGGTTCTCGGCCCGGTGCAGGCCATAATCCGGCGCGCGGCCGGTGATGGCGCAGGCGATGTCGAGGAAATCGCCGTAGCGGTTGGTGCGGGCGCCCAGCACCGAATTGCAGAACACCACCGCATTGGACTCGCCCCAGGCGACATCGCTGCCCTGTGCCGGCCTGTGCCCGGCCTGATAGGGCGCGCAGGTCCAGCTCTGCTCGCAGCCGAGCTTGCGGTAAGCCTCCATCATCCGTCGCGCCATGCCGCGCTGCGGCTCTTCGAGGCGGATGCGCGAGCAGCCCATCAGGTCGAGGGCCCCGACATTGAGCGTCGAGCGCACCGCGACCCTGGCGCCGCCTTCGACCAGCCGCTCGGCGAACAGCGTGCCGGAATCGCCGTGATAGAGCGCGCCGTCGATATGCGCCGAACAGATCGGGATCAGCCGCGGCGCGCCAAGCAGGCGCGCGCTTTCGGCGACGATGCGCATCGCCATTCCCGCGCCGTCGTGACCGGCGGCGGTTGCCTGTTCCTCCGGGCTGAGCGCGAGGCTCAAGACAGCACCTTGCGCATGGTGATCGAGGTCGGCCTGTCGTAACCCTCATGCGCGGTGCGCCCGGTCTCGCGAAAGCCGAGCCGGGCGAAGGCCGCGTGGTTCGCCGTAAGCTCTATACGCGTCTGCAGCTCGAGGGCCTGCTTGCCGCGCCGGTGGGCAAGATCCTCGACCGCCTGCATCAGCCGCCCGCCTATGCCTCGCCCCTGAAGGCCAGGCTCGACGGCAAGCTTGCCGACATAGAAATCGTCTGCCCTCTCCGACGCAAAGACACAACCGACGATCCGGCTGTTCTCCAAGGCCAGGAACGCCGCTTCTTGCCCCGCCTTGCTCTTGAGGTTTTCGGGCGTGAGCCGATGCGCCGAGGATGGCGGCTCGATGACGCCGTCCATATAGGCGAAGGCGCGCCCGATCAGCGCCAGCAATTCGTCCCACTGCGCGAAGTCGGGCGGAAGCTCGCTGACGAGGAGAGTGGCCATCCGATCCATGCGCTCAGACCGCCTTGTAGCGGACGGTGTCGAATCGGGCCGTGAGCCCGTCGTAAAGCAGCAGCCGGCCGACCAGCGGCTCGCCGATGCCGGCGATCAGCTTGACCGCCTCCATCGCCTCCAGCGTGCCGATGACGCCCGTGAGCGCGCCGACGATGCCGGCAACGGCGCAGGATGGCACCAGCCCTTCGGGCGGCGCTTCCGGAAAAAGGTCGCGGTAGCCTGGATTGCGCTTCCCGTCGGCGCCCGTTTCAAATGGCTTCAGCACCGTCACCGAGCCGTCGAAGCGGCCGACGGCGGCGGTGACTAGGGGCTTCTTTTCCTGGGCGCAGGCATCGGCCAGAGCATAGCGTGTCTCGAAATTGTCGGAGCCGTCGACCACGATATCGTATTGGGCGACGAGGGCAGGGGCATTTTGCTCGGTCAGTCTGAGGCGATGCAGTTCCACCCTGACATTGGGGTTGATGCGCATGATCGCCGCCGAAGCGCTGTCGGTCTTGGCCATGCCGATCGTGTCGCTGCCATGGATCACCTGCCGCTGCAGGTTGGAAAGCGAGACATCATCGTCGTCGACGATGCCGAGCGTGCCGACGCCGGCTGCGGCAAGATATTCGAGCACCGGCGCGCCCAGCCCGCCGGCCCCGATGACCAGCACCCTGGCCCGCTTCAGCTTCTGCTGCCCGGGGCCGCCGATTTCGGGCAGCACGATGTGGCGGGCATAGCGCTCAAGCTCTTCGTCGGTCAGGGCAGCGTTGGTCATGGCCGGACCATATAGCGGGCAGGAAACCTTGTCATGTACGGGCAAGGCGAAGCCTTGTCCCGCAGCATCTGTACGGGCAAGGCGAAGCCTTGTCCCGCGGCGTCGTGCACGGCAAGGCGAAGCCTTGTCCCGCAGCAAGGCGAAGCCGTTGCGTAAGCTCCACGCCTTTTGGCTCTTCGACAGATCAGCCGGTTGGTCCGACGCTGCCGTGATCGACCGTCAGGAATTGCGCCCGCCCGGCAAGGCTGGAAAAAAGCGCCGCGTCGGTGCCGGTCATGAAGGCCTGGCAGTTGAGCTCTTCGAGGATGGAAAACAGCGCCGCGCGCCGGCCGCTATCGAGATGTGCGGCGATCTCGTCGAGTAACAGGATCGGCGTCAGACCCGACATCTCGCCGGTCAGCCTCGCATGCGACAGCACGATGCCGACAAGCAGCGCCTTCTGCTCGCCGGTCGAGCACAATTCGGCCGGCATCGACTTCGGCCGGTGCCGGACCACGAGGTCGGAGCGATGCGGACCGTCGAGCGTGCGGCCGGCGGCGCGGTCGCGCTCGCGGCCATTGGCGAGCATGGCGCGGAATCGCTCCTCGACGTCGACTGCCGGTGTGACGGCTATTTCGCTTTCCAATTCGCCGGCGAGGCTGATGTCGGCCTGCGGAAATGGACCGCTGCCCGGCAGCTTGTCGATCATGGCGGCAAGCAGCCGCACCAGCTCGGCCCTGGCCGCCGCGATCGCCACCCCGGTTTCGGCCATCTGCATCTCGATCGCGTCGAACCAGCCGCTGTCGCGCGAGCCTTCCGTAAGCAAACGGTTACGGCCACGCATCGCCTTCTCGTAATCGAGCGCGCGCTGCCCATGGCCGGGGTCGATCGCCAGCACCAGCCGGTCGAGGAAGCGGCGGCGGTCGGCGGCCGGCCCTGGAAACAGCCCGTCCATCGCCGGCGTCAGCCAGACGACCCGCAGCCATTCGAGCATATCCTCGGCCGATTTCGCCGTTGCGCCGTTGATGCGCACGCGCCTGCCGCCTTCTCCGGCACTATCGCCGCTGGAAATGCCGGTGCCGATTTCGACCTGGCCTTCCGGTCCTTCGATGCGCGCATGCAAGGCAAAGCTGCCATCGCCGCCCTCGCGAGCCACGTCGGCGTAAGGCGCGCGGCGCAGCCCGCGCCCCGGCGTCAGCAGCGAGACCGCTTCGAGCAGATTGGTCTTGCCGGCGCCATTGTCGCCGGACAGCACGACAGCGCCGGGGCCGAGCTCAAGCGAAAGTCCCGCATAGTTGCGAAAGTTTGTAAGTGTAAGCTTACTTATATAGCTCTGCTGCCGAAGCTGTTTGGCGTCCGAGGTCACGGCGACATGTGAGGCCCGCTAGAGCAATTCCAAGAAAAGCGCATAGCGGTTTTCCGTCCGGAATTGCGTCAACAAAAAAGACAAAGCCTAGACCCGCATCGGCATCAGCACGTAGAGCGCGGTCTCGTCGGCCATGTCGTGGATCAGCGTCGGGGACCCGGCATCCGCCAGCATGAACTTGGCCTCGGAGCCGGTGAGCTGGGCGGCGACATCGAGCAGATATTTGGCGTTGAAGCCGATCTCGATCGGGTCGGACGAGTAGTCGGCCGCCAGTTCCTCGGTTGCGCTGCCGGAATCCGGATTGTTGACGGCGAGCGTGAGCTGGCCGTCATTGATCGACAGTTTCACCGCACGGCCGCGCTCGGACGAGATGGTCGAGACGCGGTCGACGGCGGCGGCGAAGCTCTGGCGGTCGATGATCAGCTTCTTGTCATTGCCGGTCGGGATGACGCGCTGATAGTCCGGAAAGGTGCCGTCGATCAGCTTGGAGGTCAGGATGACGCTGCCGATGGTGAAACGGATCTTGGTATCAGACAGCTCCGTCGTCACCGCGATATCCGGGTCGTCGACCAGCTTCTGCAGCTCGCTCACCGTCTTGCGCGGGATGATGATGCCGGGCATGCCTTCGGAGCCTGCCGGCGCGTCGATCTCGGCGCGCGCCAGGCGGTGGCCGTCGGTCGCGACCGAGCGCAGCTTCAGCTTGCCGCCCGCCTCGTGCGTGTGCAGGAAGATGCCGTTGAGATAGTAGCGCGTCTCTTCGGTCGAGATAGCGAACTGCGTCTTCTCGATCAGACCCTTCAGCGCCACCGAATCGAGCCGGAAGATGTGCGAGAAGGAGCCGGCCGAAAGCTCCGGGAAATCGGACTGCGGCAGGCACTGCAGGCGGAAGCTGGAGCGCCCGGACGTGACGGTCATCGCGTTGCCGTCCTCGTCGGTCTTCAGCATCACCTCGGCGCCGTCGGCGAGCTTGCGCACGATGTCGTAGAGCAGATGCGCCGGAACCGTCGTCGCGCCGCCGCGCTCGACCTTGGCCGGCGTGGCTTCCGTCACTTCGAGGTCGAGGTCGGTGGCCTTCATTTCCAGGCTGGCGCCCTCGGCGCTGAGCAGCACATTGGACAGGATCGGTATGGTGTTGCGCCGCTCCACCACGCGATGGACGTGGTTGAGGGACTTCAGGAGATTGGATCGTTCCAGGATAACACGCATGACGAAACAGGCTCGCTTCAATGAATGGGCGGGTCACCGGGCAGCGGCGTCCCGCGAAAGCTCCGAAAAGCTCAGAATCTATGTAAGCTGACAGTAAAACCCCTGCAAACGCAAGCCCGCGGCACCGGTTCCAGCCGGTTGCGCGGGCTTTCTGGGGATAAAGGGCGCGAAGCGCTCAGGCCTGCTCGTTGATCAGCCTTCTGAGTAGTTCGAGTTCCTGCGCCAGCGTGTTGTCGGCGCCGGAAAGATCCTCGATCTTGCGCACGGCGTGCAGGACCGTCGTGTGATCGCGGCCGCCGAAACGGCGTCCGATCTCCGGCAGCGAGCGCGGCGTCATCACCTTGGACAGATACATCGCTACCTGCCGCGGCTTGACGATGGTGCGCGTGCGGCGGTTTGAGAGCAGTTCCGTCTTCGATACGTTGTAGTGGCGCGCCACGATGCGCTGGATGTCCTCGATACGCACCCGCTTCGGCTCGCCCGAGCGGTAGATATGGCCGAGGATCTCGTCGATGCGGTCGATAGTGATCTGCGGCTCGAAGGACTGGCGAAACAGAAGCTGGTTGAAGGCGCCTTCGAGCTCGCGCCCGCTGCCAGTCACCGTTTTGGCGACGTGATCGAGGATCTCGTCCGAAATGTCGAGCGAGGTATCGTCGACCTTGGCGGTGGCAAGGCGCAGCTTCAGCATGCCGAGGCGCATGCCGAAATCCGGCGCCGACATTTCGAGCGCCACGCCGCCGTTGAGGCGCGAACGCACCCGCGGCTCCAGCGACTCCAGTTCAGACGGCGGCCGGTCGGCGGCGACCACCACCTGCTTGGCGCTGTCGAGCAGCATGTTGATGAGATGGCAGAACTCGTGCTGGATCGACTTGCCCTGCAGGAACTGCATGTCGTCGATGATCAGCAGATCGATGTCGCGCAGCTGCTCCTTCAGCGTCAGCGCATTGTTGTCGCGGATCGCGGTGGCGAAGCGCCACATGAAATATTCAGCCGTCAGGTAGACCACGCGCGATTTCGGATTGTGCCGCAGCGATTCCGCCGCGATCGCCTGCAACAGATGCGTCTTGCCCAGGCCGACGGTCGCATGAAGGAAGAGCGGGTTGAAGCGCACCGCGCTCGACTGCGATTCCGCCACCGCCTTGGCGGCCGCGAAGGCAACACGGTTCGAAGGCCCTTCGATGAAGGAAGCGAAAGTGTAGCGCGGGTCGAGCGGCGACCCCAGCACATTGTGGCGGAACTCGGTCTCCACCGGCACGCCCTGGCGGGGCGCCGGCGTCCGTTCCACCCGACCGGCGCTCGCGGTGCCGGCGGCAAGCGCGGTCTGTGCCTGCTTGGTCATCTTGCGCGCGGGCGCGATCTCCGGCCCGACATTGTTGCGGCCCTGCCGGGTGGCGGTCCGCACGACGATCTCGATCTTGAGAAGGTCGGGATCCTCGTGCCTCCACAGTTCGGCGATAAGATCGAGGTAGTGGCCGTTGATCCACGACCGCAGGAAGGCGGTCGGTACGGAGATGCGCACTACGCCGCGCGACGCCTCGGCAACCTTCATGCGGCCGAACCAGCTCGAATAGACCTCGGCTCCCAGACGTGCCTTCAACTGGGCCTTGACCCGCTCGAACTTCTGTTCAGCGTCGCTGGATGCCGCCATGTCGTCCCCTCCGACGATAGTTGCTGGGAATGGGAGTTCGCCCGCAATCTCCCCTTCGATGCCGCTCTGCATGATCAAGTTCCTTGTCTCTCGTACCCTTTTTTCCGCCGGGAGTGCGCCTCCTGCACCCTGGTCCGGCGACGTTTTTCGCTGCGCCTCTATCGCCGCCGCCGGCGATATCGTTGCAACGTTGCGCAAGGGACCTCTGCCGGCTCTCGCAAGCCGGCTTGATCATGCCAAGACAATACAACACCGCCCGGCGAAAACGCCGGCCCAACGTCGACTGCCATGTACAATTACGCCAGTCCCCTACCCGCACCGAAGAGACAAACCAAGCCACACGCGGAATTGCTCCACGTCATGAATTCCGCCATTTTTTGCTGGCCGATTCAGGCTGGGTCAGAGGGCAGGTGCCCGTCCCTTCGATGGATGGACATTACCGAAATCGCTGTGGATAGGGCAAGGCCACGTCTAACGGATTTTTAACGAATCTGGTTACCGGAGACGTGTTCAAAGCAGGTGCCACTGCGGCACGTTTTCATAAAGCCATTGTGATTCAAACCCTTTTCCGGGGAATGTGAAAAAGGCCACACCTTCGGAAATTTTCTGAAATAATTCTCTTGACAGCTACTTGTCCCCCGCCGCTCCTCCGCGAGTTGAACAAGCTGTGGACGACCGTCTGTAAGCTTTTGAAAAATATATGGAATTTGTGGCAGGCTAACCTGTGGCCGGGCCCGCATTCAGCGGTCGACGACATGAGCGATTATGTATATGCCGGCAAAACATTCGCTACTTTGAAATTCGGTCCAAGCGTCGTTGTCCGACCGTTCTTTTTAAGTACTTGCCGGCAAACGAAAAAACCCGGCCTGTGCGGCCGGGTTCAAGGATAACGGTTCTAAAGGGAAGTCGGTCAGGCCGACAGCACCTTGACCCGCTGGGCCAGCCGCGAAACCTTGCGGGAAGCCGTGTTCTTGTGGAGGACACCCTTGGTTGCGGCGCGCATCAATTCCGGCTCCGCGGCCTTGAACGCTTCCAGCGCAGCAGCCTTGTCGCCGGCGGCGAGCGCCTCTTCGACTTGGCGAACATAGGTGCGGACGCGCGACCGACGGTTCTTGTTGATCGCCGCGCGGCGGGCGATCTTGCGCGTTGCCTTTTTGGCCGAGGACGTATTGGCCATGATGCCTCTCTTCTGATCTGGTGGGCGCCAGCGGGTCGCAGGGCGCAAAAAACAAACGGGCAGCCACGGGGCCGCCTCGGTTGGTGCGGCTTATAGTTCAGCTTTTCCGGCGCGTCAACGCCGCTTCGCGGTCTTTTTGGGGCTTGAAGCCGCACCGCGCTGAAACGGGTCCGCGCGCCTAAAGCCGTTGTCTTTGGGCATGCCAGGCTTTTTCCAAAATCGCGGCACGCTTTGGGGCGACATGCCCTAGCGGTTGCCGAAATTCGGCTTCCGCTTCTCGACGAAGGCGGCCATGCCTTCCTTCTGGTCATCGAGCGCAAACAGCGAATGGAAAAGGCGGCGCTCGAAGCGCAGACCTTCGGCAAGCGTCGTCTCGTATGCCCGGTTGACGGCTTCCTTCGTCATCATCACCGATGGCAGGGAAAACTCGGCGATCTTCGCTGCCGCTTTCAGCGCCTCCTCGACCAGTTCGACAGCCGGCACCACTCGCGACACCAGTCCGCAGCGCTCGGCCTCGGCAGCGTCCATCATCCGCCCGGTCAGGCACATGTCCATCGCCTTCGACTTGCCGACGAAGCGGGTCAATCGCTGCGATCCGCCCATACCCGGCATGACGCCGAGCGTGATCTCGGGCTGGCCGAATTTTGCGTTGTCGGCGGCGATGATGAAATCGCACATCATGGCCAGCTCGCAGCCGCCGCCAAGCGCATAGCCGGCGACCGCCGCGATGATCGGCTTGCGCGCGCGGGTGAGCTCCTCCCACCTGCCGAAGAAGTCTTGAGTATAGGCGTCGACGAAAGAGATCGCCTGCATTTCCTTGATGTCGGCGCCGGCCGCGAAGGCTTTTTCCGAACCCGTGAGCACCATCGCGCCGATGCCCTCATCGGCGCCGAACGCGTTCACCGCCGCCACGATCTCGGCCAGCACCTGCGAGTTCAGGGCATTGAGCGCCTTCGGCCGGTTCAGCGTGATCAGTCCGATCTTGCCGCGCGTCTCCACGAGAATGGTTTCATAGGCCATGGCATCGTCTCCTCGCTTCGATTGAGGAGACCGGTCTAGAGCAATTCCAGGAAAAGTGTGAGCGGTTTTCCGTGGGGAATTGCGTCAAAACAAGAAGGGCTCACCGCTGACAGGTCCGGCAATAGAAGGTCGATCGGCCGCTCTGCACGATGCGCTCGATATGGCCACTGCAGCCCGGTTTCGGACATGGCTCGCCTTCGCGGTCATAGACCGCGAAGGAATGCTGGAAATAGCCAAGCGACCCGTCTGCCTGGACATAGTCGCGCAGCGAGGATCCGCCGGCGGCGATCGCGTCGGCGATGACCGAGCGGATGGCCGCGGCCAGGCGCTCGCATTGCTCTTTCGCTTTCTTGCGGGAGGCGGCGACGGTGCCGGCTTCGCGCAGCGGCGAGAGGCCGGCGCGCCACAGCGCTTCCGACACATATATGTTGCCGAGCCCGGCGATCAGCCGCTGGTCCAGCAACGCGGCCTTGAGCGGCGATCTGCGGCCTTCGAGCAGCGAGGCGAGCAGGGGACCGTCGAGCGCATTGCCGGTCGGCTCGATGCCCAGCCCCGCCAGCATTGGATGCGTGTCCGGCGCGCCTTCGGCAAACAGCATGAAGCCGAAACGGCGGGGGTCGTTGAAGATGACGCGGGACCGCTCGCCCTTCGGGGAGGCGACATCGAATACGACGTGGTCATGCGCCGCGCTCTTCGCGCGCTCGTGATGGAAGCTGCCGGGGATGTGGCCGTTCCCGGCGTTTTCGACGCGGAACGATCCCGACATGCCGAGATGGCAGATCAGCACCGGACCGTCTTCGATGTGCATCGTCAGATATTTGGCGCGCCTGCCAAGCGCCGCTACGGTCTTGCCGGCAAGCCGCTCCGAGAACCGTTCGGGAAAGGGAAAGCGAAGGTCTGGCCGTCGCGCCTCGACATTGACGAGCCGCGCCCCTTCCAGAACCGGCTGCAGCCCGCGCCGCACCGTTTCGACTTCAGGCAGTTCCGGCATGGCCGCCTATCGTCGCGAGGAAAGAGGTGCCGTGGCGGCCAGGCGCAAGGCCGAGATGATCCGCGACGGTTTCGCCGATATCGGCGAAGGTCGGCCTGAGCCCGATGTCGCCGCCCTTCACTCCCGGCCCGATGCCGATCACCGGAACGCGTTCGCGGGTATGGTCGGTGCCGCGCCAGGTCGGATCGTTGCCGTGGTCGGCGGTTAGGATGAGAAGGTCGCCCGGTTTGATGCGCGACAGCGCTTCCGGCAGCCGGCGATCGAAGGCCTCGAGCGCTCCGGCATAGCCGGCGACATCGCGCCGATGGCCGAACTCGGTGTCGAACTCGACGAAATTGGCAAACACCAGATCGCCTTCCCCTGCGTCGTCCATGGCGGAGAGCGCCTTGTCGAACATCGCCATGTTGCCGCCGGCCTTGCGCACCTCCGCGATGCCGCGATGGGCGAAGATGTCGCCGATCTTGCCGACGGCGATGACCTTGCTGCCGCGCTCCGTCAGCCGGTCGAGCAAGGTCGGCTCGGGCGGCGGCACGGCATAGTCGCGGCGGTTGTGGGTGCGCTGGAAGGTGGCGCTTGTCTCGCCGACGAAGGGCCGCGCGATCACCCGCCCGATCTTGAGCCGATCGACCAGCCGGCGCACCGTCAGGCAAAGCTCGTAAAGCCGCTCCAGGCCGAAATGCGTCTCGTGCGCCGCGATCTGCAACACGGAGTCGACCGATGTGTAACAGATGGGCTTGCCGGTGCGGATGTGTTCCTCGCCGAAGCGCTCGATGATCTCGGTTCCTGGCGCATGGCAATCGCCGAGGATGCCCGGCACGTTGCCTTCGCGGATGATCGCGCCGGTCAGCTCGGCCGGGAAGGTGGGCACGGTGTCGGGAAAGTAGCCCCAGTCGAAACGCACGGGCAGGCCGGCAATCTCCCAATGGCCCGACGGCGTGTCCTTGCCGCTCGAGACCTCCTGGGCAGCGCCATGGAATGACGCGCCAAGCAGCGGCGTGTCGACGTCCACCGTCAGCCCGGTTGCCGTTTGCGCCGCGCCCGCCAGCCCGAGCGAAATCATGTTGGGCACAGCGAGCGGGCCGCTGCGCAGGCCTTCACGATCCGCACGGCCCTCGGCGCAGGCCTGCGCAATGTGTCCGAACGTGTTGGCGCCGGCATCGCCGTAGCGTTCGGCATCGGCCGCTCCGCCGATGCCGAAGGAATCGAGGACGAAAAGGAATGCCCGCGCCATAGGGGGTGCCATCATGCCAAATAACCAGTCAGACATAGAGTTCCGCAGTGGCGTTGGCAAATCGGAAACCAAACCGCAACGGCTTGGCGCCAGAGTGGTGCGGATCGCGGGAGTGCGGCGAGGATGGGCATGGGCGCAAGATTGGCGGCAAGCCAGGCATTGAGGAGCTGCGCGGCGGCTCTCGCGGTGCTCTCCGCGGCCACACCGGCGCATGCCGACTGGCGCGACGACATCGGCACGTTTCGCATAGGAATCGTCGCCCAGCCTGAAGGCGGGAACATGCTACCTGGTCTGGCCCGCTTGACGGATGCCTATACGAACGCTCTCGGCATGAAGGTCGAGTTCGTGGTTGCTCGCGACTATGCGGCGTTGATCGAGGCTCAGGCGAGCGGCCGCATCCAGTATGCGGTCTATTCGGCGCTCGCCTATGCAACGGCTTCGGAGCGCTGCGGCTGTGTCGAGCCGCTGGTCGCTCCGATCGATGCCGATGGAGCCGCCGGCGTCCGTTCCGTGCTGGTGACGCGCGACGGCAAGGTGCCGGGCCTCACAGCGATCGCCTCGCATCGGATCGCAATCGCGCCCGCCGACAATGTCGCCGGTTCTCTCCTGCCGCTGACCAGTCTGGCGGGCGAAGGCGTGCAGATCGCGCAGGATTCACCTTTCCTGGCGCGCGCGCCGTCGGCCGCCGCGGCCGAGACGATGCTCGGCGACGGCGAAGCCGACGGCCTGTTCGGCTGGCAGCCTGTCGGCGCCGATGGCCAGCCCACCAATACGGGCGGCACGATCATGCGGCTCGAGGCCGCCGGCGTCCCGAAGACGTCGCTTCGGGTGCTGTGGAACTCGGCTCCGCTGCGATACGGTCCTCATGCCGTGCGCAGCGACCTCGACGCCGAAGCCAAGCGCCGGCTGGCCGTGTTTCTGACCAATCTCAAGTCGCTGACACCGGACGTCTACGATCTTCTGGAACCGACGCACTCCGGTGGCTTCGAACTGGCCGTATCAAAGGACTACGCAACGGCCCTGGCCATCGTGCGGCGGGAAACTGGCGGGGATTAGCCCGTCAGCAGTCGGTGCAAGGAACCGTAGGACCGCGGCGCGGCCTCAGATAGTATGTTTCGCCCATCGATATGTTGTTGAAGGCCGAGGTCAATCCAAGCGTCGACGAACTGTCGGCGGACCAGGTGATGATCGGCTTATAGCCGAGGCCGCTTTCCACCCGGACAAGGAAGGTGTTGCGGATATTCAGCGTCGGCGGAACGGTGGTGGGGCTGGTCTTCGCTGCGTCGGCGCTATAGGTGGTGCCCACAAGCTTGCGCGACCAGGCCACCGTCGCCTTGGGCGATGCCTCGTCGGAGATCTGGATCCCGGTAATGATGATCGTCGGCGTGGAGCGGTTGTAGGGCTGCAGCGTCGAGGTGCCGATCTTCATGATCGCGTCGAGATCGGCTTTCGTGACGCTGGTCTGCTGCGTGACGAGATCCGCCACCATGCTGCCGATGCGGCTGACCTTCTTGCTGGTCTCGATGGCCTGTGAGGCTTCCATCGTGATGAAGTACATGATGAGCAGCACCGGCACGATGAACGCGAACTCGATTGCCGCGACGCCGCGGCGATCGCGGCAAAACCGTGCCGCCTTCGCCACGAAGGCCGAAATTCGCCGCTGTGCCCCCGCACGGTACATATCCTGCCCCCACACCGCCTCAAGTCTCGGCCGGCCGCAAACTTGAAGCATGTCTCCCGAAGTGGATCCAGTTTCGGGAGGCATGCTGAAAATCAAAAGCTGAAGCAAGTCGCGTCACGCGACCTGCTTTAGTCGTCGAATGGTTCGTTCTGCCAGGTCACCGATGCGAAGTGCAGCGTCTTGCCGCCATTCAGATTGGCCATCTGTTTGGCCAGAAAATCGGTGATTACTGGCCATTTGTAGAAAACCCGCAGCATGTTCTTCGATTCCGCCAGCCCTGGAGACACCGTGAAAGTCGTCGAGCTCGTGCCCGTCAGCACGATTTCGCCGTTCTGAATTTTGAAGCCCGCCGCCGCGGCGTCGGCGAAGGTCGGATATTCGCGCAGGTCCACCAGCAGTGAAGCATTTGACCCGGAACCGGGGCAGTTCGTGGCGACCATGATCTCCAGCCTGTCGCAGATCAGCGTCTTGATCGAGCCGTCGGTGACGTTGGCTTTCTTGAGTTGGCCGGTTCGCAACTGGCGCGCGATATCGTCGGTGGCGTTGGCCATCACTTCTTGGCCGGCGAACGAGATGCAGCTCTCCAGGATGGCGAAAACGAGCAAGGCGAACGGCATGGCCAGCATTGCGAATTCCAATGCCGTGCTGCCGCGCCTGTCACTGAAGAAACCGGGGCGTGGCTTTGCCTCGGCCTTGCCGTCCATGCCACCCTTGGGTGCCGGATCCTTGCTCATGTTCCGTTCCTGCCGATCCTTTTGCAATGTCGGCTGCAACCTAATCGACCACCCGTTGAGGTCCGGTTTGGATGAGCGTTAAACTCGGCAGGCGGCCGTTAACCCGCTGTTAACCTGCGGGCGCTTGCGTCGTTAAGCTCAGCGGGCTGCGTTCATTTCCGTTTCGGACGTTTTCTCAGCCTCGCTCTTGTATGAGCTTTCGCAATAGGGCGTGCAGGACATGGTCTGGACTTCGGCGCGTCGATAGATGCGCACCGAGGACGCGGCTTGCCTGACGACCGTCACCTGCTCATCGATGATCGGGCTGCCATCGGAATCGAGCACGACCAGATTGGTCACGCCGAAACCCTTGCCGGTGAGAACGACCGTCGAGGCATCCTGCACCGCGGCATCGGCGATTGCCGGATTGCCGACGACGATCGTATCGGCCGCGCGCGACAACTTGACGATCTTTGCTTGATTCATGGTGACCTCGATGCCGGCGCCGGCGCTGGCCGGCATGACGGATGCGGCGACAGCCAGCAGCGCGACGACTGAAAATGGCGATCTCGACAAGGTCATGGAAGCGCTCCGGAGCGGCAGACTGTTCAACGGAACATGAACGAAATTGGTGAACCGACGGTTAAGCGCCGCATGGCCGCGATAAGGATTGGCCGGCTCGGGGCCATGAGCCGAGAGCAGGCGCTGTGTTAGGGAAATTCGCGGATGGGCCGGATCTCCGCGCTTTTCCTGCCCGCCGGTCCGCCTCTGGAGGTTTAGGCCACGGTTAACCAAGCAACGCGATCGCTTCCGGAAAGGAATCGGTAAGGGTATTTATTAAGCCGATCGAAAGGGCTTCCCCCTAGATTTGGCACATCCGATCAACCGGCAAGAGAAGTTGACGGAAGTGCTGTAACACGTGGAGTAGGAGCTCTCGAATGTCTAACCTCATCGCACGTTTCGTGAAGGACGAATCCGGCGCGACCGCCATCGAATACGGTCTGATCGCCGCCCTCATCGCGCTCGCCATCATGGTCGGCGCGGGCCAGCTCGGCAATGCCCTGGATGCCAAGTTCAAACACATCGCCAGCGTGGTCTCGGGCTCGAATTAACCCGGGCTAGCTCATTGTCTTGGAAAGAAGGGCCGCTCTCCGCGGCCCTTCAGACTGCTGACAAACCCCTGGCGTTTGCTGGGGGTTTTTGATTCACTGGGTCATGTTGAAGCGACCCGCCCCCGA
>NZ_NSGF01000041.1 GCF_002294995.1 Mesorhizobium sp. WSM3860
TCGTAGGGGATGCCGATCTTGGCGCCGATCTCCTGGATCGGTTTCTTCCTGGCGGCGCGCGCGATCTCGATGTCGGATTTGAATTCGGCCATGGTCATTTGCCTCGAAGATCGGGTTGTCGGAAATGCATGTTGTGGTTCTAGAACTGTGGCTTCGGCAGGTTGCTGGCGAGGTAGGCTGAGGTCAGCGTGTTTGCCATCAGAAGCGCGATCGTCATAGGTCCAACGCCGCCGGGTACCGGCGTGATCGCGCCGGCATGGTCTGCCGCCTCGGCATAGGCGACGTCGCCAACCAGGCGGTTCTTGCCGCTACCCTTTTCCGGCGCGGCGATGCGGTTGATGCCCACATCGATCACCGTGGTTCCTGGCTTGACCCACTCACCCCGGATCATTTCCGGCCGCCCCACCGCCGCGACCAGGATATCAGCGCTACGACAAAGCTCCGGGAGGTCCTTGGTCCTGCTGTGAGCAATCGTGACGGTGGCGTTCGCGGCGAGCAGAAGGTTGGCCATCGGCTTGCCAACGATGTTGGAGCGACCGACGACGACTGCATTGAGGCCGGAAAGATCCTTGCCGTGAACGCGCTCGATCAGCAGCATCGAGCCGGCCGGTGTGCAAGGCACGAAGGCCGTGTCGACCTCACCGGTGCCGAGCTTGCCGACATTGACAAAATGGAAGCCGTCGACGTCCTTCCCCGGCGCAATCGCCTGAATAACCTTGCCGGCATCGATGTGACCCGGAAGCGGCAACTGCACCAGAATGCCGTGGATCGTCCTGTCATGGTTCAAAACCTCGATGAGATCCATCAGGTAAGCTTCGCTGACATCCGCAGGCAGGGTGTGTTGTAGCGAATTGAAACCGCATTCCTTCGCTGTGCGCGATTTCGCAGCCACATAGACTTGGCTTGCCGGATCCTCGCCGACGATGATAACCGCGAGGCCAGGTGTGACATTCTTGGAAGCAGCCAGTTCGCTGCTCGCGCTTGTGACCTTTGCGATCACATCGGCTGCAACCGCCCTGCCGTCGATCACTTCAGCCATTGCCTCTCTCCGCTCCTGGGAATGAATACGGCGTCGTTTCGCCGTCGAACTTCGAAAATCAAGTTGCAAAAATCCTGCAACTATCTGGGCTGCAAGTCAACTATAAGGAAAAAAAAATTCATATGAAGAAAATAATTTGATGGCGTCTGCCTTAGCCAATTTGCCGGCGGCTACTCAATATCCAAAAAGAAGTCACCGCCCGGCATTGCAGGCGGTGACCAGGCAACCGCGGTTCAACGCGGCCCGGAGGAGGGAACGTTTCCCGGTTCGAAAATGGTCAGGCTGTGGCCGATCAAAGTACGAAGACCCGGTTGGCGATCAGCACTACGATCAGGCCAGCCACCAGCGTCGCGTAGGGCAAGATTCCGGCCTTCTTGGCTCTGAGGTCGGTGGACTTCATGCCGAGATCGTCCAGCATATGATCGGGGAACTTGCCGCCGTCCTGAATGTAGTGCCGGAAGCAGAACACCGGAATGATCAGCGACGCGGTTATCAGGCCGGCCCACAGCGCCATTGGGTTCCAAACCTTGGCGCCGGCACCCATGAAGATGGCATTGACGTAGGCGAACAATGCCCCGATCCCCAGCAGCCAGGTCGGCGCCTTCCAGGGGCGCTCGATATGGCCGTTGTCGATCCGGTGGATCCAGCCGGCGTTGAGGTTGAGGAAGTTGAATATGATATAGCCGCAGTTGGACACTGCGAGGATGAAGAAGAAGCTGGTCGCGTCAGCCGACGCGATAGCCAGCACGATCAGGTTGAAGCAAAGGTCGGTCCACATCGCCCGGGTAGGCGCGCCGTGCTCGTTGACGTGGCTCAGATAGCGCGGCAGCCAGCCGTCGACGGAGCCCTGGTAGAGCGTGCGCGAGGAGCCGGCCATCGCCGTCATGATACAAAGCACCAGCGCCAGGATCATCAGCATCACCAGGAGGCTGTGGATCAGATAGCCGCCGCCGACCATGCCGGCCAACGCGTCGGCGACGCCCGAGCCGTCCACGATCGGCGTTGCCAGCATGCCGTTGAGGCCAAGCACGCCCTGGAAGGTGAAGGGCACCAGGATGAACAGAAGCATGCACAGCAGGCCGGAATAGAAGATGGCCTTGAAGGTGTCGGTGCCGGGATTCTTGAACTCGGACGTGTAGCAGACGGCGGTCTCGAAGCCGTAGGTCGACCATGCCGCGATGAACATGCCGCCGAGCGCCAGCGTCCATCCAGCGATGTTCCATGAGCCCGGGTCGGGCGCGTAGGCGACAGCCAGCGGCACCAGAGGCGAGAAATTCGCCCAGTCGATCTGGCCGGTGAAGATCGGCACGACGCCGACGATCAGCATCGGGATGATGACAAGCAGGCCGATATATTTCTGCACGCTGGCGGTGCCCAGGATGCCGCGATGCTGGATGGCGAAGATCACCAGCATCAGCACCGCGCCGATGAAGAAGGTGGCGTTCAATGAGAAACTGACAGGCCCAAGCGTGTGGCTGAAGAGCGACCAGTTGCGGATCAAAGGCGTTGCGGCAGCCGTCACCGCTGCGATGGCGTCGGCCGCGCTCGTGCCGGCGTGGGTCCCGATGTAGGCGACCACTTCCGGCGAGGTCTCGGTGAAGACAGGTATCGGCGCCAGCGCATTGAGAATGTAGGCGGCGGCGATGGAGCAGCCGAGCGACAGCACCGGCGACCAGGCGAACCAATTGCACCACACCGACAATGGCGCGATGAGCTTCGAATAACGCAGCCAGGCGGTTGCGCCATAGACCGAAGCGCCGCCGGACTTGTTGGGAAACAGCCCGGCGATTTCGGCATATGTGAACGACTGCAGAAAACCCATGATCATTGACACGGTCCAGATCAGGAACGCCAGCTTGCCAGTCGTTCCAGCTATGCCGCCGATCGAGAACAGAACGAGGGCGGGGACGCCGCTCGCCACCCAGAAGGCGCCTCGCCAGTCAATGCTTCTATGCAACTGCCCCGCGGTTCCCTCCGCGTAAGTCTCCGATAAAGCGCTCATGGCTCTTTTCCCATTGTTAGAGGTTGAGTGTTCCTGCGATCCGGCTTCTCTCTGCCGGTTATGTCTTTTCCTGCTGGCATTCTTTATTTCATTGCAATAAAGATCGTCGACGCTCCTCGATGTCGTTAAGAGCGTTTCCCGCGCCCCATTCCCCAAGATCGTTGATCAACGTCAGTGCGACATGGCGGAATGCCAGGCGCATCTTGTCTACCGGCGGGCCTGCAAGCCGCATTTCGGCGATCGCTCGATCCATCAGAGCCAGCCAGTTTTCGGCGTCGGCTGCCGAGATCGGCACATGCGCGTGCATGAGACGGACGTCCATGTGCCCGTGCTTTTCCAGATAGTGACGACGCCCGCCGAGGAAGCCGCACAGAAAGTTGAACTGTTCCTCGCGGGCATGGTCGACACCGTGTCCGCGAAAATGCAGTCGCAGCAGCGACTTTCCGCGAGGATCCGTCTCGATGAGGTCGTAGAAGCTGTTGACCAGACGGCGCAAAGCCGTCTCGCCGCCGATCTGCGCAAGAAGAGTTTCCTTGGCTGCTGGTTCCATGTGCGTCAGGACTGTGGACGGGTTTTCTTGGGATCATAATGCGACAGCGGGACGATCGTGGCCGCCAGCCGCTTCTGGTGGCCGTCGAGCTTGCCGATCTCGACCTGCGTGCCGACATCGGCATGGGCCACGTCGATGCGCGCCAACGCGATGTTCTTGCCGAGGATCCGCGAACGCATTGATGATGTGACCTCGCCGATCTGCGCGCGCCCAAGATGGATACAGTCGCCATGGCCGACCGCGACGGCCCCTTCGATGTCCAGCCCGACCATCTTGCGCGACGGATGTTCCTTGCGCCGGATCAGCGCGTCCCGCCCGATGAAGTCGTCGGCCTTGGACTTGAGCGGCACGGTGAAGCCGATGCCCGCCTCGAACGGGTCGGTCTGATCGGAGAAGTCATAGCCGGCGAAGATCAATCCCGCCTCGATCCGAACCATATCGAGGGCGGCCAACCCCATGGGCGTCAATCCGTGCGCCGGTCCTACGGCCCAGATCGCGTCGAAGACTTCCCGCGCGTGCTTGGGATGACACCAGACCTCGTAGCCCAGCTCGCCCGTATAGCCTGTGCGCGACAGCACGACAGGTGGGCCCTGGTCATCACCGATGCGGCCAACGGTGAATCGGAACCAGCCGAGTTCGGTGATCGATGGCTGATGCGGCGGCGTCCAGATTACCTTCTTCAGCAACTCGCGGCTCTCCGGCCCCTGCACGGCAATGTTGTGCAACTGATCGGTGGAACTGCGGACCAGGACGTTGAGGCCGAGCTTTTCCGCCTGTTCGCGCAGCCACATGCCCGAATACTCGTCGCCGCCGACCCATCGGAAATTGTCCTGGCCGAGACGGAACAAGGTGCCGTCGTCGATCATGCCGCCATGCTCGTAGCACATGGCGGTATAAACGATCTGGCCGACGGCCAGCTTCTTCACGTCACGCGTCAGCGTGTACTGAAGCAGCGCTTCCGAATCCGGTCCCGTCACCTCGAACTTGCGCAGGGCGGACAGGTCCATCAGCACTGATTTCTGCCGGCAAGCCCAGTATTCGTCGATCGGCCCGGCTTGTGCATAGCTGTTGGCCAGCCAGTAGCCGCGATACTCCACGAAGTTGCGGGTCAGCTTGGACAGGCGGTCGTGAAACCCAGTTTCCTTGGTCATCTTTGGCTCCGAATCGGGAGTGGCGCGGACCGCCACGGCGCGTTGGAATTTCTCGATCCCCGAATAGGTGCGCACATGGATGTCGGTCGGATTCCAGCCATTGGCCGCCGTTGTGTCATCAGGGCAGGCGGAGTTGACGCAAACGAGGTCGGTCAGCGCCCGCAAGAGCACGTAGTCGCCAGGCCGCGACCATGGCTCGTCGGCATACATGACGCCATGCGCGTCGACCCCGGTATTGAAGAAGAAGTTGGCAGCCATCCAGCCGCCGCGCGGACCGACGCCGTATGGGCCAAGCGCCTTGTTGAAGTTTTCCGTGCAGTTGATATGGCCCGGATAGCCGATATCGTCATAATATTTGGCATAGCACGCCAGCGAGAACGCGTCGTGCCGGCCGCAAGTGTCCTGTACGACCTCGACCAGCGGCAGGAAGTCCTGGTCATAGTATTTCGAATGCAGGCCGGGCAACGGATAGGCATGCCCCATCGCGCTGCGTGTGGCGGTGACGTCGAGCGCATGCTCCTTTCCCTTGTCCAGTTTGCGCGCCGAAAAGCACTGGAAATCGGTGCACTGGCGTCCGTCGACATCGATGATCTGAATGTAGTCCCCGGCCTTGACGAAATAGGCCTCTGCCGTCGACGAGTGCACGCGAAGGTCGAGAACCGGATCGGCAAGCGGATCCGGCAAATCCCGGGAGGTCTCACGCAAGCGTATCGTCGCGCGCCGCACATGGACGGTCAGCGGCGTCGCAGTCTCCTGGCCGTCTGGCGCCATGTCGGTTCCTGGCGCGGCGATGACGAGCCAGCCACCGCGCTGGACGGTCAGCTCGACATTGGTCTTCGGCGGTGTTGTCGCGTCGAAGAAGCGAACCCCGCCCGCCGCGGCGAGGTCGATACCACGGATCTCCAGCGCCTTGCGCAGCCGTTGCAGGCTGCCGTCCTGACTGGTCAGAAGCGTCTTCAAACCCGCCGCATCCGAGTTCGGACCATGGCCTACGATGCCGGCGTCAATACCGCCTGACGCGTCGGCCACGACGACTTCGCAGATCTGGCCGCCCTCGTCATTCGTTACCGTGATGCTGTCGCCCGCCGCAATGTCGATCAGCATCGCTCCGGCGCCGCCGACAATGTAGCGCTCGGTGCCGGCGGGCAGGGCCAATCCGCCGGGACGAAAAATACGACTCGGCTGCGGCGGTCCACCGCGGACGGGAGGGTAGATCGTGGTCAGCATCGTTACCTCCTCGCTGAGGCTGGGGCTCAGCTGCTTGAGTGGCTACGCCGTCATCGACAACCTGTGTTGGGATACCTCGATGCAGTCCAATCCCAGCAGCGTCGGGTCCATCAGGTCGACGCGCCCGTCCGCACGGGCGGCCAATCGTGTCTGATGCGGAGCGCATCCGTAGGCTTCGCGATAGACCTTGGAAAAGTGCGACGGCGAGACAAAACCGCAGGCCACCGCAACTTCTACGACCGGCAGGTTTGTGCTCACAAGAAGAAGCTGCGCGCGCTCCAGGCGCAGCTCCATGTAGTATCGATTCGGCGAGCGTCCCAATTCCCTGTCGAAAAGCCTTTCGATCTGCCGGCGCGATATTCCGCTCAACGCGACAAGGTCGTCGACCGGCATAGGGTCATCCAGGCTTGCCTCCATCAGGCCGATGACCTTCATCACTGCCTTGTGGTTGAGCTTGACGCGAGAATGAAGGGGCAGACGCTGTCGCTCCCCGGCCGAACGCATTCGGTATGCGATGGCTTTTTCGCAGACGCGATTAACGACAACCGAACCGTAGTCCCGTTCGACCAGGTGCAGAAACATGTCGAAAGGCGCATCCCCACCCGAGCAGGTATGCAGATCTCCGTCATGTTCAAAGGCCGTCTGGGTGGACTCTATCCCCGGAAACTGCTCGCAAAACAACGGAAGCTGCTCCCAGTGAACGGCGCACCGACGCCCGTCGGCCAATCCGGCCCGCGCGACAACGAGGGTGCCACTGCCGATGCAGACGAGGGGGATGCGGCGCATGCGGCATTCCCTTAGCCAGGCATGAAGCTGCCTGTTTGGGCGCGGGATGGCGCTGCCGCCGCAAATCACCGCGGCTGACGTCAAATTTGATTTCTGGGTTCGCTCGCGTTCGTCTTTCAACGTGGAGTCGATGGCGACGGTCAGCCGGCAACTCGACATCACAGACTGTCCGTCTTCAGATATGACCTGCCAGCTGTAGACGTTTTTCCCGATTGCTTCGTTGGCTAACCGCAGTACTTCTACCGCGCAGGAGAAAGCCTGAAGCGAGAAGCCAGGCAAGAGGTAGAAACTAAACGACCTGTGTGCGGTCTGTGTAGTCAGCATCCTGGCTCCTCCTCTCTCATCTCGTCATCTGCCCGAAACTGCTCTGAGCGCGGCACGGGAGAGTGAACGGTCCATAGGGCTTCGGGAAAAGTGGCTCGGCAACGCGAGCTCAGTTGCGCAGATAACTCTGCATCGTGTCGTCCAGCGCATCTTTCCACGGCGTGTGATGCTGCGGCGCCATGCTGCCGGTCATGACCGACTTGTAGCTGTTGTTGCGGAAGCCCATGATGTCCTTGATCTTGTGCTTCTTCCATTGGAAGAAAGCCTCGTCGGCGGCGTCCACGTCAAAGCTTGGATAGTCGGTCTCGGCGATCAGCTCCTTGATATAGCGGCCCTGGTAACGGATCGCGTCATAGCTGTCCTCCCCTGCATCCTCGGCCGCCACCCGCTTCTCGACATCGGCGACCATTTCGTTCTTGGACGCAGGCAGCTTGATCCTGCCGAGGATAACGTCGCGCACCCACCAGGCCTGCGCATCGAACATATTGAAGGTGTACCACTGGTCCTGCATGCCGAGATAAAACAGTGCCGGATTGTGGACGTAGACCACTCCCTTGTAGAGGTCAGCCGTAGCCAACCTGTTTGCCGTGCGCAGCCGCAAGTCGTCCGACATGAACGGGAAATGGTGCTTGTAGCCGGTGCAGAGGATGATCGCGTTGACCGTCGCGGTCGAGCCATCCTTGAAGGTTGCGACGTTGCCCTCGACCTTGGTCAGCAGGGGCACCTCCTTCCAGTTGGCCGGCCACTTGAAGCCCATGGCTTCCGTGCGGTGGCTGACCGTGACCGACTTGCAGCCGTACTTCCAGCACTGGGATCCGATATCTTCGGCCGAGTAGCTGGTGCCGATGATCAGTATGTCCTGACCGACAAATTCCCGTGCGTCGCGGAAGTCGTGGGCATGGAGGATGCGGCCATTGAATGTTTCGAATCCGGGGAACTCCGGCACGTTTGGTGTCGAAAAATGGCCCGACGCGACGATCACGTGGTCGAACTCTTCCGAGTAGGACCGGTCGTTGGGAAGATCGTGCACACGCACGGTGAACGTCCGGTTCCCGGCGCTCCAGGTCACAGATCGCACAACGGTGGAAAAACGGATCCACGGGCGAACGCCCGCCTTCTTCACGCGCCCCTCGATGTAGTCAAACAGCACGGCCCGGGGCGGATAGGAGGCAATCTGCTTGCCGAAGTGCTCCTCGAAGGAATAGTCGGCGAACTCGAGGCCCTCCTTGGGACCGTTGGACCAGAGATAGCGATACATCGAGCCATGCACCGGCTCGCCGAATTCGTCCAGCCCCGTGCGCCAGGTGTAGTTCCACAACCCTCCCCAATTCCTCTGCTTTTCAAAGCAGACAATTTCGGGAATCTCCGCGCCTTTCTGCGCAGCGGACGCAAAGGCGCGCAACTGAGCCAAGCCGGACGGGCCGGCACCGATGACGGCAATCCGTTTCTTCATCGTGATTCTCCCATTTGGTCTGAACCGGTTTATGCTCGATTGGTTCTTTTGGTCCAAACCAGTTATGATCGAAACAGCAAACATGTCAACTAATATTCATGGAAGGAAAAACGATTTGCGCCAGAATTGGCCTCGGTTTATGAACGGTCGGGTAAGGAGCGCGCCATGAACGCCGCCAGCCTGGTGCAACGACTAGCAGTGAACGCCCAGGTCAAACGGCTGGGTGTCGGCGCACAACGCGTGGTCAAAGTAGGCTTTCTCGGGCCGCTCAGCGGGCCTGTTCGCTCCTGGGGGCTGCCGGGATTGAACGGCTGCCGCATCTGGGTGGACTGGATCAATCGCACCGGCGGAATGCTCATCGGCGGGACGCGGCACAGCGTTCAACTGTTGGCCGAGGATTGCGGCTATGACCCCAATCGGGCGGCGGAAGGAGCCCGGCGCCTCGTGCAGGATCACGGGGTAGGGCTGCTGATGATGCACGGAGGCGACACGTTTCGCCCGGTCCAGGACTATCTGATGTCGCGCAAGATCCTAACCTCTACGCTGCTTCCGAGCGATCTTTCACCCGACACGCCGTACCTGATCGCGCCCAGCGAGATCCATCCCCTCTACAACGTCACGGCAGTCGAATGGCTTGCACGCAACCGCCCCGACTTGCGCCGCGTCGCCATGTGCAGCCAGACGGATGCGCTGGGCCTGCCTTCGCTGGCGACCTATCGGGCTGCCTTTGCGGCCGAAGGGATCGCCTCGGTGGGCGAGATCCGCTACGCGCCGGAAACTACGAACGCCGATGAAATTCTGCGCGCGATGCTGGCCGGCAGTCCCGACATTCTGTGTTGGTGCACGAGCTATGAGCCAATGGTTCACGCGCTGACGGAGGCTGCTTTCCGGTCGGGATTTCGGGGGCAGATCATTTCCTGTACTGCCGACTACTATCGACGGCTGGTCGACCGGACATCGATCGATTTCATGGAGGGCTTTCTGTTCCAGTTCCCGGACTTCGACGATCCGGAGCTCCGCGACAAGGCCTTTTTCTTCAATCGCCCCGCCGAGTTCTTCGCGGAGTACAATCGGCGTTTCCCGGACAGCTGGAGCGCGGTTTCCTGGGAATACGTTGCCACGCTCGACCTTTGGCATGCGGCGGTCGAGAAAGCTGGAACGGCAGCCCCTGTCTCCGTTCTCGCGGCGATGAAACATGGCGGGCTCGGCGAGCATGCATTCGGGATAGCGAGATGGGCGGGCTCGGATTTGTTCGGGAATGACAACGCCCTGATCGGCGACTGGCCCGTCGTGCGCATTACGAATGGCCAGGCGCGAATCGTAGCCTTTGGGTCGGTCCCGGCTTGGCTGCAAAGGCACGGCGCCCGGTTGCGCGACGAAATGCGCGCGCTTGGGCTGATGTGGGATCAGCGCCATTCCGGTGTCTCCGGAGAACTGCGCATCGTCGCCGGATAGGACCGACCGAGCTCAATCTTCTTGCAGAAGCAGCTTCTGTTCCTCAATCAGCAGCAGCTTGGTGAATTCGACAGCGCTCTCGATATCCCGGGCGATGATCGCGTTGAGCAGCGTGTTGTAGCGCCGCTGGTAGTCCTGTATTCGCCTGGGTGTCAGATGCCGCCGGTTGAGCGCAGCGCGGAAGCTCTGGCGGCGAGCCTGGATCAACACATCGTAACATGAGGTCAGTAGCGGATTTCCCGCGCCGCGGGCAACCTGACGATGGAATTCATCCTCGAGTCGGGCGAACTCCGCCGCTTCGGTTTGAACCCCTTCCATGGCGGATAAGGTCTCGCTCAGTCCCTCAATGGCACGCGGCGACATGTTGATGATGGCGAGTCTCATCATGTCGGGTTCGATGATTCCGCGCATCACCAAAAGGTCGAGCGGGCTCGCCTCGGCAGCAACACCTCCGGTCGCGTCATCCGGAGTTGCCTGACCCTTCACGAAGCTGCCGCTCCCGGCACGCCGGCGTATGAAGCCATGTTTCTCAAGTATGTCCAGAGCTTCGCGAACCGTGTTCCGGGCGACGCCAAGTTCACCGGCCAATGTCCGTTCCGAGGGCAGTCGTTCGTCGGCGGCGTATTGCTGAGAGGTGATTCGCGCCAGCAGCGTGTCCACCACGACGCGAACCGTGGCAGTGATTGAATGATCCGCGACGAGGGCCAAGGCAGCCTCATGTTTCGATGACATCAACGACGTTCCTTTCGGCATCCGAAAGTCCGCGTCCATTTGCGATGGTTCCGCTTGGCCACGCAAGCTGTAACCGATGACCGTGCCCTTCTGGCGGTCGGCTGATCCCGATCGCGTTTCGCGGTTTGTTTCGCGCGGGTGTCTCGCTCTCCCTTTCGGCTGACCTTCGCCTCGTCCTTGCCGGGATGTCCGATCGGTCATTTTGCTCTCAGGTAAAAAATTTTAACAGCAGTATTGATTTCAAGAACCAGTTCTCGCAAACTGGTTCAATAATTGGTATAAAAAAAGGGGAATGCAATGACCAATTCCTGGAGATTTTCCACGCTCGCCGATCGTCATCGCGGGCTCGGTTCGAAACTCGAAGACTGGAGCGGCATGGGCACCGCCTGGCAGTATTCGGGCGACCCGGAACGCGAATATCTGGCGATCCGCACCAAGGCCGGCCTTATGGACGTCTCCGGCCTGAAGAAAGTGCACCTGAACGGGCCTGCGGCCAGCCACATCATCGACCGCGCCACGACGCGCAACGCCGAGAAGATCATGCCCGGTCGTTCGGTATACGCGACCATGCTGAACGATGCCGGCAAATTCATCGACGACTGCGTGATCTACCGCATGGGGCCGAACAGCTGGATGGTCGTGCACGGATCGGGCGGCGCCCATGAACAGCTCACCATGGCAGCCACGGGCCGCGACGTCGCCATCCGCTTCGATGACAATCTCCACGACCTGTCGCTGCAGGGGCCGCTGGCCGTCGACTACCTGAACAAGCATGTCGAAGGCATCCGGAACCTGAATTACTTCAGCCACATGCATACCTCGCTGTTCGGTTTGCCGGTGACGATTTCGCGCACAGGCTACACAGGCGAGCGCGGCTACGAGATCTTCTGCCGCGGCCAGGATGCTCCCGCGGTCTGGGACCGGATCCTGGAGGAGGGCGCGAGCATGGGCATCATTCCCTGCCGGTTCACGACGCTCGATCTGCTGAGGGCCGAAAGCTATCTGCTCTTCTTCCCTTACGACAATTCGGAAAAGTATCCATTCGAGAACGAAGGTCCCGGCGACACCTTGTGGGAGCTCGGGCTGGACTTCACCGTTTCGCCCGGCAAGGTGGGCTTCCGCGGCGCCGAGGAACATTATCGGCTGAAGGGCAAGGAGCGCTTCAAGATCTATGGCGTGAAGCTCGAAGGCACGACGCCGGCCGAGGAGGGCGCGCCGTTGCTGAAGGACGGCAAGAAGGTCGGCGTGGTGACGATCGGCATGTACTCCAGCCTCAACAGGCATAACATCGGCATTGCCCGCATGCCGGTGGATTGCGCGGTCGACGGCGTGAGGATGACGGTTCAGAATTTGACCGGCGAAATCCCCTGCGTTGCCCATTCGATGCCATTCTTCGATGCGGAAAAGAAGCGTCGCACCGCCAAGGGATAAGTCGCGGTGAGGCGCGGCAAGCAGGGCTCAAGCCCGCAAACCAACCAAAACGGAGCCGAGGGTCAAAGTCAGTGTTAGAAGGCTCGATTCCAAGCCGCCCCGTCTATGGCGTGCTGGAGATGCGACCGGGGCGGCTGCATCTGGTGGTCGCCGACGCCGAAGGTGCGGAGGCGATCCTTGAGTTAGCCGCCTCTGCGCCCCCCGATTTCCTCGCCGCGGCGCATATCGTTTATATTCCCAAAAGGACAGGGGACAAGTTCGTCGCCAGGCTGGAACAACTGGCCCCGGCCCAACTGTATGTGGGGGCCAGCTACGAGGCCGCGCTTCCGCGGCTGAGGCGGATCTTGGCCGGAGCACACATGGGCCTGCAGGTCTACCTGGCGGGGACCGAGGGACTGATGGGACAGGCGATGCTCGAGGCCACTCAGGCCGGCATCCCGCATTCCGCGATCCAGACAGAGCACCGCGGCTCCACCGCGCGCCGCGTGCAGTGCGTGCATTGCAAGGGCGTCACCGAAGACGTCACACACGATCCTTTCCAATGCGCCCATTGCGGTCTGCATCTGTTCGTGCGCGATCACTACTCGCGCCGTATAGCGGCCTTCCAGGGCGTGCGCATCGACGCGGAAGACCCCGGCAACATTCCGGAATCGGTGGAGCGGTTCAGATGAGCGCAGGAGCCGCAAAAATACCCGTGACTGTGGCGGAGGTCACGCCAGTCAACGAGCTCGTCACCCGTTTCAGGTTCGTCCGCCGTGATGGCAGCCTGATGCCTACGTTCTCGGGCGGCGCGCATACGGTCGTGGAGATGAACGACCAGGATCGCGTACGACGCAATCCCTATTCGATCATGAGCGATCCCGCCGACCGGGAGGGCTATTCGATATCGATCCGCCGCGACGACACCGGAAGAGGCGGCTCGCTGTTCATGCACCGGCAGGTGAGGCCGGGGATGGAGATGGTCATCTCCAACCCGGTCAATCTGTTCGCGCTGGATTTGCGCGCCCGAAAGCACCTGTTGCTTGCGGGAGGCATCGGCATCACGCCGTTCCTGGCGCAAATCAAGCAGCTCAGCGCCATGAATGGCAATTTCGAACTGCACTACTCCGTGCGGACACCCTCTCTCGCTTCCTACGCGGACGAACTCGTGGCCAGCTATCGCCCGCGCGTGCATCTCTATCATGACGACCGGGGCGAGCTGATCGACCTGCCGGCATTGCTCGAGGGACAGCCGCTCGGCACGCATGTCTATGTCTGCGGGCCCAAAGGCATGATCGCCTGGGTGCGCAAGACGGCCGCCGCGCTCGGATGGCCGCGCGAGTCGATCCATCACGAGGAATTCCTTGCGCCTGCCTCAGGCAAACCTTTCGAGGTCACGCTGGCGCGGTCGAACAAGGTGATACAGGTCGGCGAACATCAAAGCTTGCTTGAAGCCATAGAGGCAGCCGGCGTCGAGGCGCCTTATCTTTGCCGCGGCGGCGCCTGCGGTCAGTGCGAGACCGATGTCCTCGAATATGAAGGAACGTTCTTGCACAAGGACCATTGGCTGACGCCGACGCAATGTGCCAGCGGCACCAGGATCATGCCGTGCGTTTCCCGCTTTGAAGGCAGGACACTGGTGCTGGACCGATAGCGAGGAGGACGCTGCGATGACCATCATCTTCAAGGAAGAAACCTTCCACGACGACTTCACCTTCCGCAACTCGCCGGAGGCGGTCAAACGCTTCCCGTTCCCGTTTCCCGAGGACAGCTACATGTACTCGGTGAACCTCGAGCCACATAAATCATACCGCCCAGGCAGCGTCTACGAGCGGACTTTCGACGTCGATGAGCACTACGTCTCGGAGATGCGCGATCGGGCCCGCGTCCTTGCCGAAGATCCGCTGCGCTGCCAGTCGCTGCCGCACATGACCCTGGCCGGCTGGGATCTGCTCGAGCTGATCATGACCTCGAAGGCGCAGGAGTATCCCGAGCTTTTCGAGCTGCATCGGGACGGCGCCAAATGGCATTGGATCAACCGCCCGCTGGGCATCGAGCAGAAGTTCACCTTCCTCGATGAGACCACATTGCCCTATGGCCCGATGGAATACATCACGCGGCAGACCCAGGGCGACTTTGCGCTGCTCGACCAGCGTGACGACAACCTGTGGATGGACGCCGGCATGGTGACGACACAGGCCGATTGGAGCCTCGATTTCGACATCGGCATGAACTTCTTCGAATGGCATGCGCCGGTGCCAAAAGCGCACGAAATGGGAATCTTCCAGCGAGCCCTGAAATTCCTCCTGAATGTGCAGCAGGGCTCGCCGGCGCGCCGGCTCAACTGGACGATGACCGTCAATCCCCTGCTCGATACAAGTCCAGAAAATTATCACAAATGGGGCGTGATGAAGCGCGACCTGACGCTTGAGAACATGGGGCAGATGATGCATTTGCGCGTCGAGCTTCAGACCTTCTTCCGTCTCCCCCGCTCGAATGCCCTGGTGTTTCCGATCCGCTGCTACCTCATCAAGCTCGATGAGTTGGTGACGGTGCCGAAATGGGCGAGGCGCTTCCATCGCGTCATTCGTGACCTGCCGACGGAACTTGCGACCTACAAGGGCTTCATCACCAATCGACCCAAGATCGTGGAATGGCTGTCACGATATGACGACGGCGCTCCGACGCCGCCAGGCATTTGGCCGGACTGAACAAGCCGTGCCCGTGGGCACCAGATACGGAAGCTGACGAGCTCGCTGTTTGATAAGATGTTCCCGGCAGGAGGGCACCGCGTCGCCCCCATGAAGCCGCATGCGTTCGCCAGGCCGGTAAAGGCGTCTCTCGCATATTCTGCAACAGCGGTTGAGCCCGCCACTTTGGCTGGCCATGTCCTGCTGCAGCTCCTTTCGAACACCGCCACATTTTGCCCGCCGAACTCGCAGGCGCGGCAGGGCCGTGCCCGGCCCGTCAAAGAATGGTTTCGGTTCGCGCCGAACAGGCTTCCAGCGACGATGGCCTGTCAGCGCCTCGGCAATGATTTCAAGGATTCGCTTCGATTGCCGGGAGTTCCATCATCCGGCCGGGTGGGTAAAAACCTATCCGGCCAATAGGTCATTTCTATCCGGGCAGGTGTTGTTGATAGGTGGCTGTCGATTGATGCTCCCTGGATGACTTGAGCGGGTCTGCCGCTCGCGGAGGAGGACTTCATGGCCGGGTTTACCCATCTTTTCATTCCAGGACCGACCAACATTCCTGAAGAGGTCCGGCAGGCCATGAACCTGCCGATGGAAGACATGCGCGCCGCCTCCTTCCCCAATCTCACGCTGCCGCTGTTCGAGGACATCAGACGAGTTTTCAAGAATGAGACCGGTCGCGTCTTCATCTATCCGTCGTCCGGCACCGGCGCCTGGGAAGCGGCGATGACCAATGTGCTCAGCCCCGGCGACCGGGTGCTGATGTCGCGCTTCGGCCAGTTCTCACATCTGTGGGTCGACATGGCCGAGCGCCTCGGCTTCGAGGTCGACGTCATCGACTGCGAATGGGGAACCGGCGTTCCGCTCGACCTCTATGCCGAGAAGCTGCAGGCCGACAAGGCGCACCGCATCAAGGCTGTCTTCTGCACCCAGAACGAGACGGCGACCGGCGTCACCAGCGACGTCGCCGGCTGCCGCGCCGCGCTCGACGCGGCGAACCACCCGGCGCTCCTCTTCGTCGACGGCGTCTCGTCGATCGGCTCGATCGATTTCCGGCAGGAGGAATGGCGCGTCGACTGCGCGGTAAGCGGCTCGCAGAAAGGTTTTATGCTGCCCGCCGGCCTCGGCTTCCTGTCGGTCAGCAAGAAGGCGCTGGCCGCATCGCGGGTCGCGACCCACCGGCGTTGCTACTTCTCCTTCGAGGACATGATCCGCGCCAACGATGCCGGCTATGTCCCCTATACGCCCGCCACGCAGCTGCTGCGCGGCCTGCGCGCGTCGTTCGACCTGATCGCCGAGGAAGGGTTGGAGAACATCTTCGCCCGCCACCATCGCCTGGCAGAAGGCGTGCGCAAGGCGGTCGACGCCTGGGGGCTGAAGCTGTGCGCCAAGGCGCCGCAATGGCACTCCGATACGGTGAGCGCCATCCTGGTGCCGGAAGGCATCGACAGCGGCGAGGTCGTCAAGCGCGCCTACCAGAAGTACAACACCTCTCTTGGTGGCGGCCTCAACAAGGTGGCCGGCAAGGTCTTCCGCATCGGTCATCTCGGCTGGCTGAACGAGGTGATGGTCTGCGCCTCGCTGTCGGCGGCCGAGATGGCGCTGCTCGATTGCGGCGTCCGCCTGGCGCCCGGCTCCGGCGTGGCAGCCGCGATCGAGCATTTCCGGCGCACCGCCGCGATGCCGGTTGCCGAGGCGGCGTGAGGATCGGACGATGAGCCATACCATCAACCACCTCAAGAAGCTCAGGCTGCAGCGCAGCGAGCTGGCGGTTCCCGGCTCCAGCCCGGAAATGATCGACAAGGCCGCGAACAGCGCCGCCGACTTCGTCTTCCTCGACATCGAGGATGCGGTCGCGCCACCCGACAAGGAGCGCGCTCGCAAGAACATCATTCAGGCGTTGAACGACATCGATTGGCGCGCCAGGGGCAAGACCGTCTCGGTGCGCATCAACGGCCTCGATACCCACTACATGTACCGCGACGTGGTCGATGTCATGGAACAGGCCGGCGACCGGCTGGATACGATCCTGGTGCCGAAGGTCGGCGTGCCGGCCGACCTCTACATGGTCGAGGCCATGGTCAACCAGATCGAGATGGCCAAGGGTTACAAGACCCGGGTCGGCCTCGAAGCGCTGATCGAGACGGCGCTCGGCATGGCCAATGTCGAGGCGATCGCCGCCACGCCCGGCCGCCTGGAGGCGATGCATTTCGGCGTCGCCGACTATGCCGCCAGCAACAAGGCGCGCACCGTCAACATCGGCGGCCTCAACCCTGATTACCCCGGCGACCAGTGGCACTTCGCCCTGTCGCGCATGACGGTCGCCTGCCGCGCCTACGGCCTGCGCGCCATCGACGGACCGTTCGGCGATTTCTCCGATCCCGAAGGCTACACGGCCGCCGCCAGGCGCGCCGCCGCACTCGGCATCGAAGGCAAATGGGCGATCCATCCCTCGCAGATCGCTTTGGCCAACGACGTCTTCTCACCGCCGGAAAAGGAGGTCACCCGCGCCCGCCGCATTCTCGAGGTGCTGAAGGAAGCCGAAGCGCTCGGCAAGGGCGCGGCCGCGCTCGACGGCAAGATGATCGACGCGGCGTCGGAACGCATGGCGCGCAACGTGCTGGTGGTGAGCGAGGCGATCGAGCGCGCCGGCCAGACGCATAGCGCAGCGCATTAGAATTACCGGGAGGACAAGATGGACATTCACGAATACCAGGCCAAGGAACTGCTTGCCCGCCACGGCGTGCATGTGCCGCGCGGCGGCCTTGCCTACAGCCCCGAGCAGGCAACCTACCGGGCGCGCGAGATCGGCGGCTCGAAATGGGTGTTGAAGGCGCAGGTCCATTCCGGCGCGCGCGGCAAGGCCGGCGGGATAAAACTCTGTTCCAACGACGAGGAGATCTCCAACGCCGCTGAGGGAATGCTCGGCCGCAAGCTGGTCACCCAGCAGACCGGCCCGCGCGGCAAGCTGATCTCGCGCCTTTATCTCGAGGAAGCCGTCGACATCGCGCAGGAGCTCTATCTCGGCTTCGTGCTCGACCGGAAGGAAGAGCGCGTCATGATCGTGGCATCGGCCGCCGGCGGCATGGAGATCGAGGACATCTCCGAAAAGAAGCCGGATTCCATCATCCGCGCCACCGTCGACCCGGGCGTCGGCATGCAAGGCTTCCAGGCGCGCGAGATCGCCTTCGGCCTTGGCCTTGAAAGCAACCTGATCGGCAAGGCGACCGAGACCATCCTCGGCTGCTACCAGGTGTTCCGCGACTACGACGCCTCGATGCTGGAGATCAATCCGCTGGTGGT
>NZ_NSGF01000042.1 GCF_002294995.1 Mesorhizobium sp. WSM3860
CATTCGGGCCCTCCGGCGAATCTGAAGCGTGGTAACTCCAGTCTCCTCGGTCGGGTCCGAATGGACAACCTTCTGAAGGTTCACACCTAGTTCCAATTTTAGCAATTGCAGGATTGCCGAAGCGCGTGGATTTTCTCGTTGTCGACTCGGAGCTTTTCAGCCTGGTTCCGTGCGTCGGTGATGTGGTCGCCAGCAGGTCTCATAGGAATCAACGGCTCTCAGGAATCCGGCGTTAGGCTAAGCGCTTTTGTAAGGACCGCGCTTGCCGGCTTCGGCGCGACGGCGCCCATCCGTTCGCAAAGGTCTTCCATCGACCAGAGCGGGCGTCTTGGCTTTTCGGTTCGGTGGGCAATTCTAGTTTTCCGCATGACTAAAGACGACCGCACCGTTTTCCTTGCGGACTTCAACGGATATGACCCCGTCATCACCCTTTCGGGTCTGGAACATGGAAATTGCATGATCCCTGGCCGTCTTTTCGGCGTCGAAGGTCACCTTGTCGATGATGCCTTTTCGCCCATACCAGATCACAGTGTAGGCCATTGGGGCTCCCAGCTTTACGCTAAGCATATAGGAGTTCGATGCATGCGGCGACGGCATCCCGGTCCCGCTTGCCAGCCGGTGTGCATAAATAGCAACGTCGGCGTCCCGGGCGGACCTGGGCTGTCATCTCGGGGCGCATTCGGTGTTCCTTTTTGGGCGTAACCTTGAAGTTTCGCCGCCATGTGACGATTGACACAAAAAGTGACTGATTAAGCCACGAATTGGGCGATGCAATGCAGCACAACTGGTTCGCCACTCCTGGACCAACTGCGGTCCTCGGTGAGGCCCTGAAGGAAACTGGGAGGCGATCTACCCGAGGGGAGTCCCCTGGCGGCCCAGATCATAGCCTTGTTTGAGCGCCGGCAGCTTCCTTCGCTGAGCGCCTGATCCCTGTACTAAGGGAAGAACTCGCCGGGCGAGGTCCCCAACAACGACTCTCAAGCCCGACGAGCTGCCGGGAATCAAACCGGCAAACATCTGCGGTGCAAGGCTGGTGCCAGCATTCCTGTCCTGAAACGAGACACCACGGGAGTCGGCTTAGGTCGACTGCCACAATTTTCGGCCGGGGCGCTATGGACCCTTAACTTTCTCGAGGACCACACATGTTGAGCGTGAACGTTGCTGGCACGATCTTGTCGCCTAGAACACGAGTTCTTCCCACTCGAAGAAGCTGACAGCTTGCCAGTCGCTGGGATGGATACTGTCGGCTGGAATGTTCTCCAAATCATCATCGGACCATTCGCCTAGCATCGGGCTCGGAGATCGTGAGCGCTCACGAAGCGATGCTGGTTGCAATTGTTCGCACCGAGAATGTCAACAAAGCCGAGCGACCTTGGCAAGCGGTCGACGGTAAGGAATATAGCATCCAACGATGCTCAATGAGCGGAAGATCAAGGGCCCGGCTGGCAACCACAGGGGGAGCGCCAGACCAGCCGGGCCATGGCTGGTCATAGAGAGGTAGCTCACCGGCCAGTCGCAGGCAGCTTATCCCCGCAGCATCCGAAATCAAATGGGCATAGGCTTTTATATCAGCCCACGCGCGCTGTTAGGCTGCTTATCGCCAGCCGTCGAGACGCTCCCGAGACCCAAACAGATGCCCCGCCCATCACAGGCAACGGGACGGCGGGGCATCTATCTCTCTCCTACCGACGATGAACGGACCTCACACTCGCCGGCTCTATCAAATGAGGCAGCGCGGTGAAGGTTTCAGGCTAGGGACCAAAGCGTCATTCTCTAAGTCTTCTGTCTGAATAGGGAACGTCCCAACGGGATGCGAATAGGTTTCGGCGGCACGGGGTATTTCCGGCATTCTATCCGGGCCGCCTGAAAGGCAAGCATGGAGCCCGCTCGTACTCCTTCTCTCACAAGCGGGCTCTTGCCTTGCTGGCGGTCGCCTATATGCTTTAGCGGAAAGCATATTGCGTTGAGACGCTCAAAATACCGGACAAGGACGACTTCGCCGAATTAATGCAACGATCAATGGCGGCCGTCTGGCGTTCGCGCGAATTGCTGCAGAGAACCGCAACGTACAAGGCTCTTATAGCGCCCGCCGAGCCTAACTCCGTCCGCGACCGCATTGCCACATGCGAGCCGACCACACGCCTGACGACAGCGAGAGCGCCGCCGGGCTTGGTTCGAAGGACGTGATTTCGGCGACTTGAATTTAAACTGGCGGTCTCCTCCTTCGCTGCCTACATCGCCCGGCATGGGCGCGGGCTGGACACTGCAAGAGCTTATCGACGCGGGCATGTCTGTCACGGCCGGCTGCCTTGATTGCAATCGCCATCAGAAGCTCGATCTGCCGGCGCTCCAGGATAGGTTAGACGCCGATGCTCCCGCGATGGAATGGGACTTGCGGCCGAAGATGAAATGCGCAGTCTGCGGCGGCAGGCGTGTCACGCTGACATATTCGCCGAATACGAGCCCGAAGGATCATCGCAAAAGCAAGTAGCCGCTGGACAGGCGGAAGGTGTGGAACACCGTTGAGACCCTCAAATTTGAATGCAGGCCGGTCTGCTGCGGGTCACAATATCCGAATGCCGCGTTATCTGTTCGAAGTCGTTTGGAATGGGGAAAGCCTTGGGGACGCCTGGGTGGACCTGGCCACCATCAACGACGCTCGGAAGGAAGCGCTAAAAGCGCTGCACGACATCGCGAGCGAGGAAACGGCGGTCGCGGCGCAGGATCGCACGCTGGTCGTGTCGGTACAGGACGAAGCTGGCTCGGGCGTCTATTCTGCAACTCTGAAGCTGTCGCAGTCCCTCTAGTGTTTTCAGCGCCACTAGGTGCACACGATCCGGCTTTGCTGCCGCGATCGGTTATAAGCCTGACAGGCCGGCAAATTTGATAATGGCCCTAGCCCGATGTAAATTGGACGATGAAAGCTGCTCAGACCGCATATCTGGTTTATAACCCGCCAGCTAAGGGATTACCGTTCCTAGCCGTCATTCTTGCACCCAATGGCACGGTCACGGCGCGTGCGTTCGACACCGCACAGGAAGCCGCCGAATTCAACAAAGGGATGGCTGCGGCAGGACACCCGGGAAAGATAGTACCGAATTGACTCGCTAATCCTGGTAAGTAGCATACAGTCATGTTGTCGCCCGCCTCCTAACGGCATACGGGTGCTTGGAAGAGTCCATCACGCTTTCGCCCAAGGGGGAGATGCGAGATGCCCTTTCGCGGAATAGCTGACGACGAACAGTTGGCAACACTCACCAGAATTCTGGACGACTATTGCGAGCAAGCCGGGATCGTAGGTCCTCACCCGGCGCGGGAGCATTTGGCCCGCCGCATAATCGCGCTCTTCACCGGCGGCATTGATAGCCCGGACGAGCTCAGGATGGCTCTGGATCGCGCCTCGAATGGTTGGGAGGACAACCACATCTGATCGGCAACGATAAAAGGCCCCGGCGCTGGGTCGCTCACCGGGGCCCAGGGCATGTACGCTGTACCAGCATGTCCGCTAATGAGCCTGCGCTAATATCGTGAATGAATGGTGAAGATGGCTCATTGGCCACTAATAGGGCGAGGCGGCGATCGGCTGCAACGTGACCCCTTTGGTTCCGGAACTTAACGCACTTCCTAAGCTTGTGCTGATATGACCACGCGCGGCGCCAACTTCATCGACAAATGGATGGCGGAACACCTGCCGAATGGATTACCGACGATCCCAAGGCCATCCTCTACCTAATCGAGGAGGCCACCAAAGCTGCTGAGCATGAAGGCATCTCGATCGAGGAGATCGCTGAGAAGTCGGCAGCTTGTTTGAGGTGATCCTTCAGGCGATGCGGCACCGCGAAGAGCGCTTGGCCGGCTGTCGAGCTGCCAGACCACGACCGGGTTCGATCGAGATCGCGCCACATCACCTTCTTGGACTGCGGAGCCAGATCGTCCTATGGACCCATATTCGCGGCGATCGTTCTGACCTTTGCATCCGAAAGCATGGCCAGGATCGACAACTTCGCCGAGGGCCGCTTCATGCTGATTGCCGCGGCCATGGTGGTTGTCCTGCGGTTTTTTCCAAGGGCTTGGCCTCTGCCTTTCCAAAAGGCTTAGGGAAGAAGACTTCGCGAGAGGTCTGAGCGGCCAAAATCCTTAGCTCGATAGGTGACGGCCAAAAGACAGGTTGATTGGCCTTGCTGCCGGTTTTGTGGACACCGAGATAAGGTGTTTGACGGAACTGGAGAGTGGGAATGCAAGGAAGGACGTTCAGCCGCAAGTTCAAGCTTGGGGCGGTGAGATTGATCAAGGATCGGGGCGTTGCGGCGGCCCAGGCTGCCCGCGACCTCGATGTCCACGAGAACGTGCTGCGCAAATGGGTGCGCGATCTGTCGACGGATCCGCAGCATGCGTTTCCCGGCCATGGGCAGATGAAGCCGGAGCAGCTCGAGATTGACCGGCTGCGCACGCCAGCGGCACATGCCTGCCGGAGAGGTCAGCTTTGCCGCTCCCTGAAAGCAAACGTCGCCGGCACCCGCCGGCCAGCTACAGCCCTTTTAGCAAGGACTGTATTAGGAGGGCGGGTTTTTCTTCAGACCTTCCGCTTCGGCGCCACATGGCTCGTCACCAGCCGCACGGTGCTCGTCTTGACGGTGATGCCGAGATCCTTGCCGCCGACCGTCACTGTGTCGTCATCCACGCGCAGGACTTCGCCGATGAGCTCGATTTTCTGGCCGCTGCTGATGTTTGGCGTGATGTCCACGATTGAATGCGGCTGGTGATATGACGGGATCAACACGCTGACCCTATCCTCTTTACGCGCTTGCGCACGGTACCCCTGATCGCGACCTCGTCGCCAACCTTGATGTTGCCCTTCGCCATTAGATGAGTCTGGCGCGGCCGGCGCCGTCGTCAAGCGGATGCTAATATATGCGCGCGGAGCGGGAACAAAAAAAATCGCATCCGTCGTCGAAAGTGCCGGCCGGATCTCCCATCCCCCAAAGTCCTATCCGGCTTGCGTCAAGGCGCGCTGCTATGTCTGGCGGCGGGCTTTTCACCCGCGCACAAGGTAGCGGCGGCCTCCGCAAACGGAGACAGCGTCGCCCGAGGCGTCGCGACAGTGCTCATAGCCTTTCGGATCAGCACGGCCAGGCATGACGACCCAATACACCTTCTTGCTCAATTCTCGAAGGTCTCCTCCCAGGAAGCTATCCTGCGATGGGTCTGGGAGTATCGGTCGAAAACAGAGCCTGGCGGCCCCACCGCGATCTGAGTTCGCGGGGCTCACGAATATTTGAGGACCCCTGACGAAGCCGAACGGCACATTTTAGGGATATTGAATGTTCCACGCCTATGTACAGACGAGCCCTACTGTCGGGGGAACAATCAAAAGCCGCACGAGCTCTGTTGAGCTGGTCGCGAGTGCGGCTCGCTGCCAAAGCGCATATTAGCGAACCAACGATCCTCGATTTTGAGAACGGGTCGAGGAAGCCGAATCCCCGCCATGTTGCCGCTATCCGCCAGGCCTTGGAGGATGCGGGAATTGTCTTTAGCGCTGAAGGGCCATTTCTACCTCGCTCCGAAGGTCCGGATGGTGATCGCCAGACGGACAATAGAATGTGGCGGCGGCGGCAGACGAAACGCGCGCCGTAGAAAACCCTTACGCTCTTTTGTGGTGAAGGTCTCTCGGGCTGGTGTCTGGCGAAAAGGTCAGCGTGACACGCCTGCCGCCGCAGACTGCGCGTTTCATCTTCGGCTTCAGATCCCATTCCATAGCAGGAGCATAACCGCCAAAAACGATTACTGAGCGCTGCAGATGGAGCCGCAGATGGGGTACTCGAGGCACCCGCCCGTTACGGACATGCCGCGCGTCAGTTCTTGCAGTGTTCGGCCTGGATCAGGAATTGCGACTGTCGGACCCCGGCCGCCCGAACCTGAACATCAATCCTTCAAGGCGTCTCGGACGGCTTCCTTTGCCTTGCCTACGCCCTTCTGCAATGTGCCCTCGGCCTTGTCAGCCGCTCCGTCGGCGCGAAGCTTGTCATCGCCCGTCGCCTTCCCGACCTTGTCTTTCACCTCACCCCGAAGTTTCTTGGCAGAGCCCTTTACTTCGTCCTTGTGCATCGTCCTGCTCCTTTTTTCTGAACAGAACCCAACGTGGGCTGTGCCCGAATGTTCCTGATGCGGGGGCTACTGGCAAGGCGTCCACCCCTTCCGCCTGTCCGGAGTGACCGCATTGCTGGCGCTGCGATCGTCGCGGCTGGCGGTGCTTGGAGAGAGTGCCCCTCAGTGTGTCGCGGGAGCGATCAGCGCAAGCGCTTCAAGAGAACTAATATCTTCTTCGGCCAATCAGTTGGCACACGGAAATAAGGATGCGAACGAACGTATTTCGCGACTTGAGCGCGAACTGCTTTATTACCGGTCACAACAGGGTCTTTGGGTGTCACCACGGTCGCTCTCCCAAAAAGGGAAAGCCGAGGGCGCGCTATTTGCGCATCCCTCGGCTCTCGACCTCGATCGCCGGGAGCACTTGATGCGACAACATTCCTGGCGAGCAATTGTTCCGACCGTTTTGGCCAGCACTGAGCCCAAAGCTAATGGCGGGCCCGCAAGCACCCATGACCTGGCCCGAGCCGTCGGTAGCAGCTAGCTAGATGCCCACCATTCCCCGTGACGGGCATCTGTTTTGTTATCTTTGGCCGATTGAACTTGTGCCTAGCGGGGCAAAAAAACAGGTCCAACTAAATTCGTGATGGGCCTCGAAATTCATGTGCGGCGTCAACGGCCGATAGAACGTCATCAGGCGCTCGCAACCGTGGTAACGGTCATCTGTCGACAAGATGGGCCTCGAAGGCATGGTCTCGAAACGACGAAGCGGGAAGGTCGAGTCCTGGGTGAAAACGAGATGTTGGAATGTCGCTGACTTCGAGCTTCTGGGCATCAGACGCGAGCCAGGAAGGCCAGCAGCGGCGATCATGGCCCGAAATGGCCGCTATGCCGGAACCGCTGCCGTCACGCTGCCTCAGGGCCTCAGGGAACGTCTCTGGAAGCGTGTCCAAGAGGCCAGGGCATCCAAGCCGGCGCAGCCTGTCCCGAGCGCCTTTGCGGATGATGTCGAGTGGATAAAGCCAGGCATCACCGGCCGAGTCCGTTTCCTTCGCGGGGAGCATACGTTGCGTCATGCGAGGCTGCAGGGCTTCGAGGGGGAACCTAAGATCGCGGCCCGCTGTTCCTCAGCATGAGCGCGCGGGCTTTGAAATTTCTGGACCGATGGATGGCAGAACATCTGCCAAACGCGAGCACCGACGACCCGGGGGCCGTTGCCGATCTTGTCGTTGAACTCCTGGCTTCTGCCGGGCGTCAGGGCATCGCGCCCAAAGAGATATACGAGGAGGTCGATAGCGTGTTTCACCTCGTGAGCGAGGCGATGCAGCACCGTGGGGGCGGCTTGGCAGGCTGACATCCAAAACAGATGCCCGTCACCCAGGCAACGGACGGCGGGCATCTATCACTCTTTCTGCGGCCGACGATGAAGGGACCTCTCACTCGCCGGCTCTATCAAATGATGTAGCACGACGAAGGTTTCAGGGTAGGGACCAAAGCGTCAGCCCATGCGACTTCGGTCGCATCCGGCAGGAACATTCCACCAGTTGGCAGATTTGGTTTCGCGGCGCGGCGCTTTGCGAGGCGCCCGCGCCGTTGGGAGCCCCGCTCGTCCCCCCTCAAGGCGGGCGGGCTCTTGCACCGCCTTACCTCACGCTCCGCTTGGCGCTTTCTTCGCCGGGTTAGCTGCAGCCTTCGGCTGAAAACCCAACGCCTTCGCCAACGCCGATCGCCGCTCCGCATAGTTCGGGGCCACCATTGGATGGTCTGCCGGCAGGTTCCATTTCGCGCGATACTGCTTTGGCGTAAGACCGTGATCGGTCATCAGGTGCCGCTTGAGCGACATGAACTTCTTGCCGTCCTCCAGGCAGATGATGTGATCGGGGAAAACCGAGCGCTCCGGGTCGACGGCAGGCTCCTGCTTTGGCAGCAGGGCTGCGCCGGTGAGCGAGTAATACACAGACGCGATCAAATCCGCCAAGTCAGTGGCCGAGACGAGATTATTGCTAACATAAGCGGAGACGATGTCGGCGGTGAGGTCCACTAGTGACATGCGAAATCTCTTTTGTCTGACAAACCTCTCTATTTGAGCGCATCTGCTAATAAAATGAAATCCAGCCAAAAGGCCGAGCCCGCCTTGCATCGCCAACATGACGGCTGGACACTTCAAGAGCTGATCGACGCCGGCATGTCTGTCACGGCCGTCTGCCTCGACTGTCATCGCCATCAGGCGCTCGACCTGCCGGCGCTACGCGATCGCTTCGGCGCTAATGCTCCCGCCATGGAATGGGATCTGCGGCCAAGGATGAAATGCGCCATTTGCGGCGGCAGGCGCGTCACCCTGACCTATTCGCCAGATACGAGCCCGAAAGACCTTAAAGAAATGATCGGCTCTCGAACTTGCCGAAAAGGCAGCTTACTTCTGTTCCCGACGCAGGCCGAACAGCGTTCCTTGCCGCCTGCCAGAGGCGCCAGCGAGCGCAAGGCGCCATCGAGCAGCCATTGACGATTTAAGCCATGGGAAAAAGGACTAGAATTAGCGGTCGTGCACATTCCCGCGCGATGAGTGTCCCTGGGAGGATGCGATGAAAGCCATAAATCGCAGATCTACAATCGCTTTGGGCTTAGCGGCTGCCGCGGCAATGCCCTTATTCACCTTGGCGGCGTCAGCAAAAACGAAGACGTATGGCCCGAAGGAGGGCAAGGAAATCGCCCCTGGCGTCCGAGTGGTGGAGGTTGGCACCGGGAACTCTGACATCCCTCCCTATAAGAGCATCTCCATCGTGGACGTCGTGTTCCAGCCCGGTGCACATGCACCGGCGATGGTGATGGACAACGATATGGTATGCACCATCACTGCGGGCGAATTCACCATCAAGAAGACCGACAAACAGTTCAAGCTCAAGGAAGGCGACGTATATACGTGCTCCAAGGGCAAGACCGACGAGGCGACGAATACGAGCAAGGGTGTCGGCATTCACCGCATCGCCGTTCTGATACCAGCTTAGGATCCAATCGCAGGCCCCGGCCGGGTTCATCCGAATTCGGCCGGGGCTTTGCGAGACAGCTAGCGCAAGATGGCGTTGACGAGCATCACGGCGCCGATTGCGGCGATGTAGTCAAACGGGCAGGGCTCCGCAGTCACCGTGTCGAGGGTTTTTTGCCATTGCCTTTTGCCGGCTTGGCGACAGGCTTCCGTCCCAACCCGCTGGCCTTCGCCAATTCAGAGCGCTGGGCAGCGTAGTTCGGCGCGACCATAGGATAGTCAGGCTTCAATCCCCACCTGGCCCGATACTCGTCAGGCGTCAGTCCATGGTCGGTCGACAGGTGCCGCTTCAGCGACTTGAACTTCTTGCCGTCCTCGAGGCAGACGATGTGATCGGGGAATACCGAACGCTTCGGATTGACCGCAGGTTCCTGTTTCTGCTGCTCAACTGCAGTCGCATGACCGATACCGGTGAGCGATGAATACACCGACGCGATCAGATCTGGCAGGCCGGTTACCGGGACGGGATTATTGCTAACATAAGCGGAGACGATGTCGGCGGTGAGGTCCACTAGTTCAGAGCCATCGGTGTCGGTCTGGTCGGTCATGCGTGAGGAGTCCCTTTTGTCTGACAAACCCTCTCTATTTGAGGAAAGTCAGCGGCGCAACTGGCCAGTGGCGCATGCCATGATCGGCTTTACCCGCGACCGCGAGCCCAACAGCAATACCAACACCGATTTCTGCCAGGCGCAGCGCCGTAGCGGTCCCGCAGGCGGGTTTGCGGGGCCTTCAGGATGCGAGCAAGATCATCAAGCCATTCCATTTCTGAATCTTAGATCGAAATGGATTCGCTCTGAATCCCCCAACGGCTGGCGTCTTCGCACCAGTTCTTAGCGATCGCTTAAGTAGGCTTATCCACGAGCGGCGTCTTCCTCGTCGGCGGCTTGTAGGGCGTCACCAGTCTGACGGTGTCGGCATACACCGTGACGGGAATGCCTGGATTGATGGTCACTTTGCCTTCATCGATGCGGGTGACATCACCTCGAGGCTCGATCTCCTGGCCCTGCTTCACCACCAATATTCGGTTAACGATCGAATGAGGCTGGCCGTAAGACGGGATCGATACGCTTACCCGATCCTCAGTGACGCGCCTGCGTACCTTGGCTGTGATAGCGACCTCATCGCCAATCTTGATGCCCTTGCCCATGGTTAACGAGTCTGGTTCGCCCGGCGGCTTCGTCAAGCGGTCGCTAATGGACCTTGTGTAGCTTTGGGAAGGATGCAATTCTGCCCGAAGCCTGGAACCCAAAATTTCAGGACAGGCCCGGCCTGCAAAATCCTGTGTCACCACCACGATAGGCCGGGCCGGGCCGCCCGAGTTCCCTGCACCAGAGTTTCCCGCGGCGGTCAACATACTCGAAGATATCAGGCAGGCACTCGGCAGGCGATCGGCCTTCACCGCGAGGAAGGAACCTAAGGCAGCCGGCCAGCTTGAGATTTGATGGGTCTTGGCGATGACATCCGCATGGTGCGGGGGCACGTTAATCTGGGTAGACGACACATCGCCCAGCACCGGGAGCGCATAACCCAATTGGAGCTGCTCGAACTGCCCACCGCCAAGGCGCTCGACTTTCTTGCGCTTCTCGAAAGCGTGCAGGAACTTCACGAACTCCATTTGTCGCGACTGCTCGCAAAAGCGGAGGATAAGAAATCGGCCTAGGTGCCGCCGCTACTTTCGCAGAATCCAATCGAGCAATTTGGGGTCTACAGTCGTGTTGGAGCCGGTGAATACCTGGATCAGTTTGATGGCTTGATCCCGCCACTCGCTTTCCGGCAGCTTGTCCTCGTAGATCGCGGTTTTAAGTGCTGATCGAATAAGCTCTGCATCGACTGCGGATATGGACTTTTTCGCCATCCTCGGCGCCCTCAGAATGCGGCATTCCCCGCCACGCCGGATTTTACTCGGGAGGTCGTTTTCCGCGAGTCATATGTGCGTGAAAAGTCACTGCATCAAATGAGTTAACGACGCTGCCCGCCACCCCAGGCAACGCGATGGCGGGCATCTATTCACTCTCTCTGCTGCCGACGATGAAGGGACTCGCTGGCTGGCTCTATCAAATGATGTAGCCCGCTGAAAGGTTTCAGCATGGCACCAAAGCGTCAGCCTCTAGGACTTCTGTCCATCGGGCGGGAGGGAACATTTCTACCGGTGTCCTGGTTGAGTCTACGCGGCACGTGTCTCCGGCCTCGGGGCACGGCGCCGCGCGGGGAGGTTTCCCTCCAGGGTCCGCTCGCCATCCCTCAAGGCGAGCGGGCTCTTGCATTGGTGCGGGCGGCACCGCCGTCAGGCGTGGCATAGCTGACTGCCCCAGCAGGGTCCCGACAAAGAGGCCGCTTTCTCACACCAAGCGGGCTCTTTCACTGTCTCGGCGGCACGGCTCGATGCAAGGCGCCTTTATATGAACAGATACACCGTTGAAACGATGTCGGGGGCGGAGCCAGTCTCTGTTTCCTATGCCAAGACGGTCTCGGCCAAATCCGCGGCAGAATGGGTCACCGGCCGCAACGTACAGGATTGGCAGGAGGAGACGGAATGGGTGCGGGTCACCGATAATACCAATCGAGTGGTCTACAAATTCGCCTTCAAATCTCCCTGGGATGGCTTCTAGAGCTTTTTGTTCTCTGTCCGTTCTGGGCCCCGCAACGTCTGGCAACTTACATAGCCAGGGCTATGGGCTGGACACTTCAGGAGCTTATCGACGCCGGCATGTCTGTCACGGCCGGCTGCCTGGAGTGCCATCGCCATCAGGCGCTCGATCTGCCGGCACTCCGCGACCGCTTCGGAGCTGATGAATCCGCAACGGAATGGGATCTGCGGCCGAAGATGAAATGCGCCGTCTGCGGCGGCCGACGTGTCACGCTGACTTATTCGCCGGATACGAGCCCAAAGGACCTCTATCGCAAGAGCAGATAGCCGGCGAATTGCCTGTTGACGCGCTCTCTGCGGCCCCCTTACTCGACGATTCCGACCGACTGGGCCGACGGGATGTCTTTCATCCCTGGCTGGAGCAGTTCTATTTGATGGTCGTGCTGCCCGACCACTGGATCTTATCCGCGACGACCTGGGTGCAGCCGCCGCTTCCCGAGAAGTTGCCGAGATAGTTGACCTGCTGCTTGGGGAAATAGAGAGCGCCGGTCAGAAGCGAACTCGCCGTGCCGTTGAAGGTGCTCGATGTGCTAGTGCCGGTCCTGTCGCCGTAGAACAGCACGCCGGAATAGGTGCCGGAGGTCGGCGCGCTCAGCGTCACCGTGGCGTTTCCGTTCATGCTGACGGTGTTGCTGCCAGACATGAAGAGGGTCACGCCGGTTCCGGATATGACCGCGCCGGCGTTCACTTTCAGACTGCCCTGGACGACATAGGTGCCGGGCTGCAGCGTGACATTGCCCTTGAGGTCCATGCCGCTGCAGTAGGTTCCCGGCTGGAGTGTTTGCGACGTTTTGCTGCCGTTGACAGTCTTGCAGGGGTTGCCGGCCGCTGGTGCTGGCAGGCTGGAGAAGGGGTCGGACGCCGGCAGGGCCTGGGTGATCGGAGACTTGCAGACGGTGGTCACCGGGTTGGTGAGCGAAACGCCGCCGACCGCGATCAGGCAGTCGGCCTGAAGGCCAGCCGACCCCTGGACCTCGACGGCATCGGACTGAGCCGAATTGGACATCACCGAGCAGCCGGTCAATCGATATTGTTTACGAAACCGGCCGCGAAGACTTAGGCGAGTTGGTCCAGATCATATCAGAGGAGCTTTCGCAGCAGCGTGACATACTGCGCAGGCTAAGGCCGAAGTTTCTGGAAGTGCTTGTTGGAGACGACCAGCTTAAGGGGTTTGTCTCACTCCTGGAGCAGGACGCTCGAATGAAGGTCCAGGCGCGCGAAATTCTGCTGAACGCCGCCGCTCGGTCTAAAGACCTGAACCTCCCGACCTCGGGAGGTTTTGGCCCGGGCTTTTTTTGCAATCGCGAATGTGTGATGTGGGGGCTGGGCGAATTAGGGTAAGGTAGATGTTAGACCATCCCTACAGATCTAGGCCCGGGGCTTCGGCTTCCGGGCCTTTTCTTTGACGGGTGGCTGCTGCGCTATCCTGGCCGCGCGAAGTCTGTCGGTTTTCGCTTTCCTCCGGGCCGCTTCGCTATCGATTATCGCCCGTGCGGATTCAGTGGTGGCCTCGTGCTTCGCGGCACGCCGTTTATCGTAACTCATCCACTGATAGCTAGGGCGATAGCGGCAATTTGCTAGCGGCCAGTGCTCATTCCGTCTCTCGCCCGAGTTGGGCGCGACGTTTCAGAGACCTTCTTTTCCAACCGATCCACGAGAGGGCTGCTTCAGTGGCCGGGCTGTTTTGTGTCTAGTGGCAGAAAAGTCACGTAGCTTGAATATGCAGCGATTCAACTAGGCGGCGCTTATTATCGATCTCAGCGAGGCGTACGGTCTTGCCCTGCGAGGGGGATGCGGGGACCACTGGAGCGCTCGCTGCGGCAACGTAGCGGGCGCTTCCCAATTCGAGGGATTTGACCTCGCTTCGGTTGCCGGGCCATGATGATTTCTGGCCCGATGGGAGCGCCAGAAGCCCGTTCGCGTTATGAGGCAATGGAAACCCCACCTCCCTCAAACGGTCCCCGTCGAGAACATCGCCCGCGCGTCCTGAAGGGCGCAACAATCATCACCGGCTTCCAAAATTCCGAGATCAGCTGCTCTATGCGCAATCAGCACTCGAACGGAGCTGAACTGAAGGTGGCCGCAGACCTTCAGATTCCTGAACGCTTTCTGCTCTTATGTCCCCGTTGATGGGATCGCTTATAGGACTGTTGTTCGATGGCGCAAGAATGAGCGCGTAGGCGTCCGTGCTAACGACCGACAGTGCTGACCTGAAGTGGCAAGACATTGGAGACCTCCCACCCGGCGCCAAAGTCGCTGTCCTGGCGCAATCCGGAGATTGGAGCGTTGCCCGCGTCAAATTTCCACCCCACTATGTCGTACCTCCGCACAGCCACCCCAACCTTTGTAGTCTCCCGCTATCAAGCCGTTCGAAGCAGGAGACTTCAACACGCTCGCGCAATTGATGGACGATTCTTGCGCATGGCATAGTCCGGGGAAGAGGCCACGAGGCGATTTTCGACTATTTCGGTCGGTTGGGAAGCGAGACACAGGGAACGTTCAAATCAGACCTGTTGCACGTAACGGAGAACGACGACGGATCGGTAGTGGCAGTTCATCGAGATACGGCAGCGCGAAACGGCAAACGGCTGGATGTGCTCACATGCATTGTCTACGAAATCAAAAACGGCAAGGTTGTAGACGGCCGTGAGTATACCTACGATCTCTATGCCTGGGACGCGTTCTGGTCATAGGCGCCCGACGCTTTCGTGTAACCCCACACCCCATAAGGATGCGTCGGCGGTCCGCCATTTCGCGGAGCCGGACACAAGCCTGGCTGCCAAGTTGGGATCGATGCTGCTGGAACGGCGGCCGATGAAGACCATCGGGTCCGCCGAACCCTAGGCGGTCAGGCCCAGCCCTGCTTGGTGCCGGGCCGTTCTCGGATCAAGGACAGGGCATCGATCGCCATGCCCGGCCATCGGCCAGTTGCGCGGCTCTCATTTCTTCTTTGGAGCGTCAGCCGGGTTGACGAAAGTGATACCACCAGGGGCGCTGACCTGTACGTCAATGACCCCTCCTTCGTCCCCGGTCCACACGTAGTGTTTGCCACCAGGCTGGAGCGCAAAAAAAGCTCCCGGCTTGAGCCACGGGCCGGTTTGGTCGACCTTGTCCCCGAAACCGAATCCGACTTGACCGCTGATCAGCCACACGGCCTCGGCGCCGTATAGCCACGTCGGATGAGGTCGGAGTTCCGATTTCCTTTCAACATTCCATCTGCCATAACTTCCTCCATTTAATATCGATACGACGGTCACTTGTTGCTCTAGGAACTGTGGAACCCCGCCCGGCTGACGCACAAATATACGCCTGTGCTAATATAAGTCCAAGCTGGCCATATTGTCTGCGACAGCATAGATCAGGAGGGAGAGAACGGGTCACCTGTCCAACTCGTGGACTCGGTAGGACGCCACCCGTACAATCCCTGTCCTGTTGCTCTCAATGCACTGTGACCGAAGGACGTGTCCAACGCCGTCTTGCCGCAATTCTGGAATGAGTGATTGCCCGCTGGCCATTGCGGTTATCTGCAGCGGCGCATTTTTCCCGCCTATCAAACCCTCAATCGCCAGTCGAGCTGCGGCGCAGCACATTCCTCACGTTCGAAACCTGCCACTGACCGCCGCGCGCCGTTCGAACCCCTCGGTTGTTTAAGGCGATGGCCAGGCCGCGCAGGCTGGTGATGCCGGAACGCTGGATCGACTCGATGATCGGCAGGACTGTCTCAGCGAACCTATTCGCCTCTTCGGCCGCGATCTGACGCCCCTTGGCCGCGGCTTCGGCGGTGTTGATCGGATTACCGAGCTTGATACCAGTAGCCTTGCGTGAGGCGAGGGCAGCTTTCGTGCGTTCCGAGATCAGACGGCGCTCCTTCTCGGCGAGAGCGGCATAGAGGTGGAGCATGAAAGGGTCGGCATCGGCTCCGAGTTCGGCCACGATGAAGGGCACGCGCTGGACCATAAGACCAGCGATGAACGCGACGTCGCGCGACAGTCGATCGAGCTTGGCGACGATCACCGGGCACTTGGCTTGTCGCGCCTGGGCGAGGGCCGCTGCCAATCGTGGGCGCCGATCCAGAGCGTCCGACCCTTTCCCGGTTTCGACCTCGGTGAACTCCTGGACAATGCCGATACCTTCAGCTTCTGCAAATCGAGCTATGGCTGCGCGTTGCGCTTCGATGCCTAGACCTGATCGACCTTGTCGCTGCGTTGAAACCCGATAATAGGCAACGGCGCTCGACATCCCGAAATCTCTATGTGTTCAGACTGCAAACCACCGTTTGCAGTGTGCTCACAAAGGATTTTTAGGCAAGTAGATCAAGGTGATAAGGGTCTGATGGCGCTGGGGCTAAACCACCCAGCTCATGTCGCGCGGTTGATAGACGGGTGGCTTCCGCGGCTCCTCGTACGCCACGCTGATCAATCCGAACGCGTCGGCGCCGTGGCTTGACCAATCGTGCTCAGGGCCGAGGCCGATGTTTCGCGCTTCGTCGAATTTCTCATGATACCAGCCCAGAGCGTCGAGCCCGGGTGAGCACGTCGCCTCGTTGAACCAGAATGCCGGAAATAGGCGGCGGCTTGCCTCCACGCGCTTCAGTGCCGCCCCCTTGCCCTGGTTCGGCACAGTAGTGACGTCGAAACCTGCAGAGCGAATATGGTCTTCGAAGCGGATGGCAGTGATGGCGTCCTCTTGCGAACCGTCGTGCGGCAGGAAGCATTCGGCATTGCCGTAGCCCTTCGAGCGCAGCCATTCGAGATGCGCTGCCAGCGGCTGGCGCACTGCCTCGTAATAGTCCAGCACCCGGATCTCGCGTCCCACATACTGCACAATCCAGATTGCAGTCGCGTCACGAAGGCCGATGTCCCAGAAGGCCTTGACCGGGAGGAGGGGATCGCGAGCAACCTTGCCAATGCGGCCCTCAAAACGCGCAGCTGTCAGCGACGCAGCGTAATAGGCGCCGGTCAGCACGGTCGCGTAATCGCCTTCCCAGATGTGCCGGTACTGATCAGGATCGGTCCTCAGGCAATCCAGACGCTCCTGTTCTAGCTCAGGCGGCAGCCAAGGATTATCCGACCAGTTCGCGCGAACGACCCTTGCTCCTGTCGGCAGTTCCTGGC
>NZ_NSGF01000043.1 GCF_002294995.1 Mesorhizobium sp. WSM3860
GCGGCGGACAGCAACTCAGGGGGAAAACTGTAACCCATGTATCCGGTTCAAAGTGTTACCCATCTATCGGCTGGACAGCGCCAAATCTCCCCCCTTGAGGGGGAGGTGTCGCCGAAGGCGACAGACGGGGTCGCCGCGCGTGAAGCGCCAGCCTTCTCCGTTGGCGAAAGGCGTGGACGCTCCATGCGCGGCGACCCCTCGGCCGCTTTGCGGCCATCTCCTCCTCAAGGGGGGAGAAACCATTCATTTGGACTATCGTCACGATTGCTGCACTATGATGGTGCATAAACAACCATCGAGCTGGCAGGGGAGAAACGCCCAGTTGAAGCGGGCTGAGATCCAGAAACCAGGGCAGCGACTGTTCGGTCTGTCGGCGCCACTGAGGGCGGCCGTCATCCCGCCGCTGTCGGCGGCGCGCTGGCTCCTGGTGCTGATCGTCGCCGCCGGCGTCTATTTCTTCCACGGCTTCCTGTTCCCGGTGCTGGCGGCGCTCGTCATCGCCTTCGCCAGCTGGCCGCTCTACCGCCGGCTGCTCGCCGCGGTCGGCGGCAACCGCACGATCGCCGCGACCCTCGCGATCCTGTTCATCCTGACGTTCCTGGTGGTGCCGATAGCGCTCGCCGGCACTTACGCCATCAACGAGCTTCGCGAGTGGGTGGTGTGGGCGATCGAGACCAACCGCCACGGTTCCGCCACGCCGCAATGGATCGCCACAATGCCGGTGATCGGCGAATGGCTGAACCAGCAGTGGACGGCCAATCTCGGCCATCCCGGGGGCATCGGCGAACTGATCCAGATGGTGAGCGGCTCCAACATCGGCACCATCTATCGCGGCGCGCTGGCCGCCGGCGGCAGCGCCTTCGGCCTGCTGCTCACGCTGCTTTTCATGCTGATCGCGCTGTTCTTCGCCTATCGCGACGGCGAGGGCTTCGCGGCGCAGGTCGACCGCCTCGGCGAGCGCATCCTGCCGACCCGCTGGGAGCGGATCTCGCGCGTCGTGCCGGCCACCATTTCATCGACCGTCACCGGCATGACCGTCATCGCCATCGGCGAGGGCGTGGTGCTGGGCGTCGCCTATTGGCTGGCCGGCGTGCCGTCGCCGGTGACGCTCGGGGCGCTCACCGGCATCATGGCGCTGATCCCGGGCGGCGCGCCGCTCTCTTTCACGCTGGTGTCGATCTACCTCGCGGCCAGCGGCAAGTTGTTTGCGGGCCTCGCGCTGTTCGTCTGGGGCGCAGTCGAGCTTTTCATCGTCGACAAGACGTTGCGCCCGAAACTGGTCGGCGGACCGATCAAGCTGCCTTTCCTGCCGACCTTTTTCGGCCTGATCGGCGGCGTCAAGACGATGGGCTTCCTCGGCCTCTTCATAGGCCCGGTGCTGATGGCGCTGCTCGTCGCCATCTGGCGCGAATGGCTGCGCGAGGTCGAGATGATGGATGAGCTTCCAGCTCCGGCCGAAGAAGGTAAGGGCCCGCCACTGATCGAGACGGCGCCAGAGACCAGGAAAATTCAGGCCGGGTAGGCGACGGCGAGCCCCGCGCGGCGCCTGCGGCCTTCGTGCAATTGCCAGAGCGAATGGGCTACCAGCGCCACGATCAGGATTGCGCCGCCGATCAGGCTGTTTCGTGTTGGAGCCTCGGCAAAGACCAGCCAGACCCAGACAGGCGCGAGCACCGTCTCCAGAACGTAGAACATCGCCACCTCAGGCCCTGAAATATATTTCGGGCCGGCGGCGAGACAGAAGAACGAGATCGGCATGATCACGGCACCGTTGAAGATGATCCACCACGGCGCGTTGACGTGCAGCCCTTTACCCGAGACCATGAATGCGGCGAGCGCCAGCGGAAAGACGACGCCGATCAAAGCGGTGAAGCCCATGTCCTTGCCACTGGCGCGCGAGATGGTGATGGCGAGTGCGACGAAGAAGGCCGAGCAGAGCGCCATGAAATCGCCGAACAGTTTTCCGGTGCCGACCGAACCGCCGACGATGATCAGCACGCCGACGATCATCGCCAGCATTGCGATCACGGTCCCCAGCCGCGGTCGTTCCCTGAGGAACAGCCAGGAGAGCAGCGCCGCGAAGACGGTGTTGAAGGCCAGGATGAAGACGAGGTCGGCGGTCGAGGTATGATAGACGGCGGTGACGAAGGTGATCGACGTCAGGCCGTAGCATATCGCCGCCGCCAGACCCGACCAGCCGGGGATGAGCTTCGGCACGTTGCCGCGCAGCACGCGCCAGACGGCCCAAATCAACAGCGTGGCGACAAGCGTCGTCCCGGTCCGCAGCGCCATGATGGTCCATGGGCTACCATCCGCGAGCCGGATCAGGGGAATGTCGAAGGTCAGCACAAGGCCGCCGATGGCGGTGATCAGCAGGCCTTTCTGATGGTCGTGGTGGGAAGACATGGGTCTCGCAATGATTTGCAGGCGGCGGCTGGCTCGATGGCGCACTCTTCCAGCGAGTGGCGGAAACACAAGCGTCCTGCCCTTGAAACAGTTTAAGATCGGGCTTTGGAAAAAAGGTCAGCGAATGACCGCTTCGTGGTCGTAGCGTTCCCAGCCTTTGGGGCCGAGATGCTCCTGCGGCATGAAACGCATCTTATAGCTCATCTTGCGTGAGCCGTTGACCCAGTAGCCGAGATAGACGTGGGGCAGTCCCATCGCCTTGGCGCGGGCGATGTGATCGAGGATCATGAAGGTGCCGAGCGAGCGGTCTTCGAAATCGGGATTGAAGTAGGAATAGACCATCGACAGGCCGTCGGCCATTTTGTCGGTCAGCGCTACGGCGATCAATTCACCCTGACCCTTGCCGGTGATGAAGGTGTCCGGGCCGCGTCGCCGGTATTCGATGATCTTGGTGTCGACATGCGTGTCCTCCACCATCATCGCATAGTCGAGCACCGTCATGTCGGACATCCCGCCGCGGCGATGGCGCGCGTCGAGATAGGCGCGAAACAGCGAATATTGCTCGGTGGAAGGCTGCGCGTCGTGCATGGCGCCGATGAGGTCGGCATTGCGTTGGGTGACGCGGCGCATGTTGCGGCTGGCGGTGAACTCCTGCGCCAGGATGCGCACCGACACGCAGGCGCGGCAGGACTCACAGGCCGGCCGGTAGGCGATGTTCTGGGAACGCCGGAAGCCGCCTTGAGTGAGGAGATCGTTCATCTCGGGGGCCTTGTCCCCGACAAGGTGCGTGAACACCTTGCGCTCGAACTGGCCCTCCAGATAGGGGCACGGCGACGGCGCGGTTAGGAAGAACTGCGGCGACTGGGTCGGATGCTGCGTCATCGATTCTTGGACACGCTCCTGCGAATCGCCCTACCTTTGGCCCGGCCGGCGAAAAATTCAACAGGATTGTGCTGTCGCGGCCGGCCCAAGCTGTTCATATTCTCGCAAACCGGCGCGGCGAGGGCGGCCGCACATAACGTCAGCTATCGGTGCGGGTGACGACCGTGCCGAGAAGCAGGTCGTGCAGCGTGCGCTTGCGATCGGAAAACAGCGTGACCAGCAGCACCAGCGGCGTCAGGATGACGTTGCCGGCCCAGAACAGCACGGAATGCACGACCGCGGTCAAGCCGTCGATGCGCGTGCCGTCGAGCCTCGCAAGCCGGATGCCCATGATCTTCATGCCGGTCGTGGCCTGGTCGCGGCTGCCCAGCGTGTTCCAGATGTAGAGGATGGCAACCGCCGGAACCAGGACGGAGAACAGCGCCCAGCCCAGGCCGAAGGTCAAAAGCCCGAGGAGGGCGACCAATATGGCGAACGGGATGGTGAGCAGCGCTACGAAGAAATAGTCGAAGATGAAGGCGAAGATGCGCCTGGTGCGCACGCCGCGATAGGCTCGCGTGTCCTCGAACCTTGTGGTGATGATCTCGCCGTCAAGCACGCGCGTGTTCATGTCATGCCCTCATAAGGCCGGATCTCGGCCGCTCGCATCTGAGATGGTGAAAGCTGGTGGCGGAATCAAGATGGAGTGCTCGTGACGCCTGCGCGGGCAAGCTGTGGCGAGCGCCGCTGCGGCGATTGAATTCATGGCACCGATCGCGTTAGCCTGCTGCGGCGCAACAAGACGCCGAGGGGATGGGGAATATGGACTACGACATGCTGGTAATCGGCAGCGGCCCCTCCGGGCGCCGCGCCGCGGTGCAGTCGGCCAAGCTCGGCAAATCAGTGCTGGTGGTCGATAGGGGCCGGCGTCTCGGCGGCGTCTCCGTGCACACCGGCACCATCCCGTCCAAGACGCTGCGCGAGACCGTGCTCAACCTCTCCGGCTGGCGCGAGCGCGGCTTTTACGGGCGCGGCTATCGGGTCAAGCAGGATATTTCGGTGAGCGACCTCGTCGAGCGCCTGCACAAGACGCTCGATCACGAAGTCGAGGTGCTGCAGCATCAGTTCATGCGCAACGCGGTCAAAAGCGCACGTGCCACGGCCAAGTTCATCGGCGCCAACAAGGTCAGCCTGACCACTGACAACGGCGACTACAGCGAGATCGGTTTCGCCAATGCGCTGATCGCCGTCGGCACCCGGCCGCATCGTCCGCGCGACGTGCCGTTCGACAAGACACGCATCTTCGACAGCGACGAGATGCTGGAACTCGACCGGTTGCCGCGCACGCTGACGGTCATCGGAGCCGGCGTCATCGGCGTCGAATACGCGACCATCTTTTCGGCGCTCGACGTGCCGGTGACGCTGGTCGAGCCGCGCAACACCATCCTCGATTTCGTCGATCGCGAAATCGTCGACGACTTCATCCATCAGATGCGCGACCGCGGCATGACCATTCGCCTCGGCAGCACGGTGAAAGAAATCGCCTCTAAGCCCGACCATGCCGAAGTGACCCTTGCCGACGGCCGCACAATCCGCTCCGAAATCGTGCTTTACGCTGCCGGCCGCAGCGGCAATCTTGGCAACCTCGGCCTCGACGTGGTCGGCATCGAGGCCGACAGCCGCGGCCGCATCAAGGTCGATCCTCAGACATTTCAGACCAGCGTGCCCAATATCTATGCCACCGGCGACGTCATCGGCTTTCCGAGTCTGGCCTCGACCTCGATGGAGCAGGGCAGGGTGGCCGCCTGCCATGCCTTCGGCGTGGCGCTGCCGCCGCCGCCGGAAACTTTTCCTTACGGCATCTACGCCGTGCCGGAAATCTCCACCGTCGGCCAGTCCGAGGAGCAGGTGCGCGAGAGCGGGATCGCCTACGAGGTCGGCGTCGCGCGCTTCCGGGAAACCTCGCGCGGCCACATCATGGGCGTCAACTCAGGTTTCCTGAAGCTCCTATTCTCGGTCGACACGCGCCGCCTGCTCGGCGCCCATATCGTCGGGGAGGGCGCGACCGAGCTCACCCATATCGGCCAGGCGGTGATCAATCTCGGCGGCACGGTCGACTTCTTCGTCAACAATACCTTCAACTATCCGACGCTGGCCGAAGCCTACAAGATCGCCGGGTTGGATGCCTGGAACCGGATGGGGCAGGGCTAGCCTCGGCTGAAGCGGCTATCTCGTCAGGCGGCCGGCGTCGCAGGGGTGACAAGCCACTGCCGGGCGATCGCGGCATCCGCGTCGCCGAACTCGTGGCCGGAGGCGACGATGCGCGCATCGACCTCGGCACGGCGCTGGCTGAAGAGCGTCACCAGGGCCGGCGCGAACGGGCCGTAGGTCTGGTCGGCCGCGCCGGCGATGATCAGCACCCGCATTCCGGCAAGGTCGGTCGCCGGCGCATCCTCGAGCACCGGCATCGCCCTGAGCAGCGCCGCCTGCCTGACCAGGCCCGGATGGAGCAGCATGAGCGTGGAAACGAGATTGGCGCCGTTTGAATAACCCAGGAAGGTCGCGCGAGTGAGATCAAGCTCGTGGTGCCGCGCGGCTTCCACTGCGAATTGGGCGAAAGCGGCCGTCTCCGCGCGGATGCTCGACTGCTCGAAGCTGGTCGGCGTGATTCGTTCGAACCAGCGAAAACCGTCCTCCTGGCGGATGCGGCCGCGCGCTGCGACAAGCACCGCGCGCGGCGCGATCTGCCTCGCCAGCGGCAAAAGTATCGTTTCGTCCACGCCCGATCCATGCAGCACGAACAGGCATTCGCCGCTCGCATTTGCCGGCCTGATCAGACAATAGGAAAAAGGCAGATCATGCTGCAGCTCGCTGTTTTTGCTGACATGTTCGGACATGATCACATCCTTTTGATTCTACGGTGGTTTCGCTGATTTGCCGGCTTCAAAACGGAATGTTTTCAAGCTCCGCGAAAGTTGATTGAACCCGGCGCATTTCGGACCGTTTCTGCGCCGATACACTCCCGAACGGGAGGAATCGAAGCGGTGCGTCGGGGGTCGCATTGCTGGACATGAAACACCAGCTCTGAGGCCTTTTGTCGATGACCATCCCCGTTTCTCAACGCGATACGCGTGCCGTCGACACGCGCATGAACGAACGCGATACGCGTATCAAAGATCGCGACACGCGTATCAAGGATCGCGATACGCGTATCGATGTGCTGCGCGCGCTCGCCTTGCTCACCATTTTCATCGACCACGTGCCGGGTACCGTCTTCGAAAACCTGACTTACAAGAACCTCGGCTTTTCCGATGCGGCCGAGGCCTTCGTTTTGATCTCCGGCATCTCGGTGGCGCTTGCCTATGGCACCAAGTTCAAGCCGGGCGGCAGGCTGCTGGCGACCCTGAAGATGTGGCGGCGCGCCGGCGTGCTCTACGTCACCCATATCGTCATCACCATGCTGGTGATTGCCCTGTTCTGCGCCACGGCGGTGTTCGCGCACCGGCCGGAGCTGTTGAAGATGATCAACATCGAGCCGTTGATGAAGAACACGCCGGAGGTGATCTTCGGCATCGTCACGCTCGGCCATCAGCTCGGCTACAACAACATCTTGCCGGTCTATGCGGCGCTGCTTCTGGCGGCGCCCGCCTTCGTTCTGTTCGTCAACTACAGGCCCGTGGCGGCACTGACCGTGTCCGGACTGCTGTGGCTGGTCGCCGGCATCTGGCAGATCGCGCCGCCGAACTATCCCGAGCCGGGTCTCTGGTTCTTGAACCCGCTATCCTGGCAGTTCCTGTTCAACATCGGCCTTGCCGCCATGCTGCACGTCAAACGCGGCGGCACCATCCCCATAAACCGGTGGCTGGTGGGCTTTGCCGGCGTCTATGTGGTCGGCGCGGCGATCTGGGTGCACAGCCCGCTCTGGGGTCAGATCACCTGGTTCAATCTGCCGGTGGTGATCGGCGGCTTCGACAAGACCTTCTTGTCGCTGCCGCGGCTGCTGCATATCCTGGCCGTCAGCTATCTGGTCGTCGCCCTGCCGGCCGTATCGAACCTCTTCCGCGCCAAGCCCGACAATCCACTGGCGATCCTCGGCAAGCGCTCGCTGCCGGTATTCGTTGCCGGAACGCTGATTGCCATGGCCGCCCAGGTGCTGAAGCTGATCAATCCGGGCGGCCTCGCCTATGACACGCTGCTGATCGCTGCCGGCATCGCCATGCAGTTCGCGCTGGCGCTGTATCTCGAATGGCTCGCCGGTCTCGGCCCGACCCGCATCAAGCCGGCGCGTGAGGAGCCGGCGCGCGCCGGGTTCGGTGCGCCGCCCATACCGGCGCGGATCGGCGGGTACTGAGATGTCTGGTTTCAGGATCTGGGAGCAGGGCCTGTTGAGGCCCTGACGACGAGCTCGACGCCCATCGTCTCGCGCCGCACCGCGCCGTCATAGTCGAGGATCATGCGCGCGGCCCGCCGGCCGATCTCGGTGATCGGCTGGGCGATCGTGGTCAGCGGCGGGTCGCAGAGCGCGCCGTCCGGCACGCCGTCGAAGCCGACGATGGAAACGTCCTGCGGCACTTTCAGACCGCGCGCAGTTAGCCAGTCGATGGCGATCATGGCCATCCTGTCCGACATCGCCAGTATGGCGGTCGGCCGCTCGCCGCCGGCGAAGATCGCTTCGAGCCCGGCCGTGGTGCTCCTTTCCTCGTTCTCGGTCTCGAAGACCGGGATGCTCTGCGTGTCGACACCGAAGCCGGACAGTTCCTCGAAATAGCCGGCCAGACGATCGCGCGTTCCCGTGTAGACGGCCGAGCGGACCATTTCGGGCGTGACGAAGCCGGTGCGGTCCTCGCCGAGGGTCAGCGACAGCACGGCGAAACGGCGATGTCCGAGTTCGGCAAGATGCCGCGCGGCGAGCCGTCCGCCGGCGATGTTGTTGACGCCAATCGCCGAAATCGTCTCGTCGTGAAAGCCGAGCTCCAACGCCACGAAGGGCAGCCTGCGTTCGCGCGTCAGTTCGACGAGACGCGAGCCGCCTTCGATGCAGAACAGGATGAAACCGTCGACAAGCGCGCTCTGGATGTTCCAGGCGAGCTTTTCCTGGTTGGCCGCCGAAACCAATGCGATCCCGGCGCCGGTGGCGTCGCAGGCCTCGGAAATGCCCGCCATCATGACGCGGGCAAAGGGATCCTCGAAGAAGTAGGAAAGGGGCTCGGTCGTGCCGACGCCGATGGCGTTGACCTTGCCGGCGCGCAGCAGGCGCCCTTTCGGATCAGGCCCGGCGTAACCCATCGCCTCCGCCACCGCCTTGACCCGCTCGCGCACCTCGGCGCGGACGACCTCGGGGCGGCTGAAGACATTGGAGGCCGTGCCATGCGAGACGCCCGCGGCTTTGGCAATATCCGCCAGCCGGATGGGGCGTGCCTGGCCTTCGATAAGTGATGCCATGTCTGTTCTCCGAATCCGGTCGCATCGAACATGGACGCGGAATGTCTGACGGTCCACTTAGCATTTTTGTTGGATCGATTCAAATTTGTGCTTGACTTCGGTCATGCAGAGCTTATGATTTGAATCGATCCAAGTCACCTTGGCGGTTTGGGGCAAGGTTCGAGAAGGAGGATGCAATGCATCTGGTCAACTTTTTGTTCGAGGACGTCTACCGTAACGATTGGGGCATTGCTTCGGCCGAACAGAGTGAGCGGCGCCGTGGCAAGACAAGCCCATGGAAGCGTCAACCGCGCCTCATCGTGGAGCGCAAGCGCGCCTGAGAAGTCAGTCTTTTTCGCATCGATCGGTTGGATCGATTCAATTTGAAGGAAGTCAGTCATGCATCCGATCAGCCATCTTTTCGAGGACATCTATCGCAACTACTGGGGCATCTCGCCGGCAACCGACCGGCCCGAACGCCGGCGTGCGGCGGAGCCGGCGTCGCGCAAGCGGCGGCTGCGTTCGGGAGGTCGGTAATCTCAGCGCATCTCCCGACGAGCCTCACCAGTGGCGGGGCCGGTCTAGGACCGTGGACGCCACAGCGCCGAGATCGCAATTGCCAGCCAGCCGGCGATAAGCAGAGTGCCGCCGATTGGCGCCGACATCGGAAACAGCCGCGAACCAAGGAAATCCCGGGCGAGAAGATCGCCCGAAAACAGCAGCAGGCCGACGAGCAGCGCCAGGCTTGCGATCCTGAGATACCGGTTGCCGCCGACAAGGCCGATGGCGAGAAAGACCGGCGCATGCATCAGCAGGAAGGATGCGGCCGTGCCGGTGAAGGCGCCGCCGCGATGCGCGGCCGCCGCCGACAGCGCCACGCCCGCCGCGCCGACGAGGCCGCCTGCCAGCACGAGGATGCGGCTGCCGCCGTCTGATGGTTGCCCGGCAAGACTCATTTTTCGATGCTCCGTCTTCGCTCGCTCGCCCGCTCAGGTTTCGCCGGCTTCGAGCAGCATATGCCTCGCCCGCCGCGACTGGACAACCCAGCTATAGACCGCGCCCAGCGCCATCAGCACCGACGTGCCCAAGAACACCGCCCGCATGCCGAAATGGCCACCGACGAAGCCTCCGGAGAGCGGTCCCGCGACCTGGCCGACATATTGCGCCGAGATCGCTAATCCGAGCACATTGCCGCCGACGCCGTCGGGAATATTGTGGCGGATCACGCTGGTGATGCAGGGCAGGAGGCCGCCCAGCGCCAGCCCCATCAGGAAGCGCAACCCGATCAGCTGCCAACCGCCGGTGACGAAAGCTTGCGGGACAAGCAGCAGCGCCGAAACGGCGAGCGCGCCGACGACCACGTTCCAGTGGCCGACCCGATCGGCAAGCTTGCCCAGCCAAGACGAGGACAGGATGGTTCCAAGCGCGGTCGCCGACATCACCACGCCGGCCACCATCGTTACCTTGCTCTGGTCGGCGATGAGCTGCTGTACATAGACCGTGATGATCGGCTCGATCGACATGGTGGCGAATGCGAGCAGCATGCCGGTCGTCAGCATCGCGACGACCGGGCGCTTGTCGGGGATCTGTGCCCAGCCGCTCTTCGGCTTTGCCGACGAGACAGGTTTGCGAGCCGGCGGGTTTTCCTTGATCAGGAAAGTCGTGGCCAGAAAAGCCAGGAAAATCACGCCGCCGGAGAGCAGGAAGGTGGCGCGGATGCCGATCACCGGCGGCAGCATGCCACCAAGCAGCGGTCCGACCAGCGAGCCGGCCGTGATGCCGGCCGACAGCACACCGAGCGCCCAGCCGGAGCGTTCCTTTGGCGTCTGCATCGCCACCAATATCGTCGACCCCGAGGAGTAGCCGCCGGCAAAGCCGATCAGGAGCCTCAGCAACACCAATTGCCAGACGCTCTCGACCATACCGGTCAGCGACATGCAGATCGCCATGCCGAACGAGGCGCGCACCAGCATCAGCTTGCGGCCGTAACGGTCGCCGAGCCGCCCCCACAGAGGGGCGACCAGCGCCGCGGCAAAGAAGGTGGCGCCGTAAGCAACACCCGACCATTGCACGATTGCCGCGTGCCCTTCGGCACCCAGCTGTTCGACATAAAGCGGCAGGAACGGCAACAGCAGCGTCATGGCAATCAGCGTGCTGAACGAGCCGGCGAAGCAGACGGCGAGATTGCGTCGCCAATGGATATTGTAGCCACTCTCGATGCTGTTTTCCGCCATGTCATGCCTGCCTGGTTATCAGGGATTGTTCCGGATACCATTTTGGGATACCAGATCGGTATCCGTCATGAACCTCAGCCCCGCCGCTGTCAATGCGGCGCCGGAGAGCGGAACGACAATGTCGCAAATGCAGAATGTCGAAAGCCAGCTTCGCGAAATGATCCTCGGGCTCGAGATCGGCCCGGGCGAGCGGCTGACCGAGCGTTGGATCGAAAGCCGCTTCGGCGCCTCGCGCACCCCGGTCAGGGCGGCGCTGCTGCGCCTTGAGACCGAAGGGCTGATCGCTCGCGACGGCCGCGGCTGGACGGTGGCGCCGATCAATCTCGCCGAGCTCGGCCAGATCGCCGTCTACCGCGAGGCGGTCGAGGTCGCGGCGGTGCGGTTGACGGCGGCGTTGGAAGATCGCAGCGGGATCGAGGTGATCGCGGCCATGCTTGATTCCTGCGACGCCGATACGCCGCGCGAGGAATGGCACCGCGTTGGTCTGGATTTTCACATCGAGCTGGCCAGGCTTTCCGGCAATGAATTCCTGCTTAGGGGAGTCCGCGATGCAATGACCAGGCTCTCCCGCGCGCGTTGGCTGGAAGTGCGCGACCAGGCGGCGCTCGGCCGCGCCTGGGCCGAGCACCACGCCATCCTGGCTGCCGTGCGAACGGGCGATGCCGCGCAGGCGGCGCGGCTGCTCTCGGCCCACATCGCCGGCAGCCGCGACCGCCTGTTGACTTCGCTGCGTGACGACCGGCGCGGCCTGCGCGCCAGGGGCTTTGCCGTCGTCGCTGCCTGATCCTCGCAGCCGTCGTCGAATATTAGAGCATCAACAAGTTCGTCAGCCTGGGCGGGCTTGCAAGATGTTCGGCACAATGCTGTAGGAGGCGACGGACATATTGAAACGACGGACGCATGGCCTCGCCCTTACGCACCGCAGCGCGGGTATTCTATTTCATACGCAACATCACGCGCGATGTGGCGCCGCAGGCGCTCTTTCGCCAGCGGCTTGCGCGTCGGCTTGAGCAGGCGCGGCTCTCCAGCAAAACGGTCCGTGAACGGGTCAATTACTACAACAGGCTCGACCATAGTTTCGTGCCGAGCGCGGCGGCCGTGCCCGCGGGTCAAATACCCAAGTTCGGGAGCATGTACTATTACGACCTGAAGGAGTTCGCCCGCTACTTCGATCGCCACCTGCTCATCGATCTCGAGTTCGGCGACGTCGTCGACGTGCCGGCGATGCCGTCAATCGTCAAGGACCGGCCGATCCGCAACGATAACGGCAATGCCGTGATCATGAAGCTCGACAAGTTCCGCCATTTCAACATGCCAAAGGACAATTTGTCCTTCGCCGACAAGCGCCCGATGGCGGTCTGGCGCGGTCATTTCAACAATCCGATCCGCAAACGGTTCGTCGATGCCGTGCGCGACCTGCCGCTTTGCGATGCCGGCTCGCCCAAGCCGAGCGCGCCGGAGGACTATCGCAAGCCGTATCTCACGATCGCGCAGCAGCGGCAGTTCCGCTACATCGTCTCGCTTGAAGGCAACGACGTGGCGACGAACCTGAAGTGGATCATGAGCTCGAATTCGCTCTGCCTGATGCCGCTTCCGACCTACGAAACCTGGTTCGCCGAGGCTGAGCTCGAGGCCGATGTTCACTACGTGCCCCTGGCGCCGGATTTTTCGGACGTTGCCGACAAGATTGCCTATTTCGAAAAGCATCCGGCGGAAGCCCAACGCATCATAACGGCGGCCAACGCCTATTGCCGCCGGTTCAGCAACGAAAAGGACGAGCGGGCGGTCTCGCTGCTCGTCCTCTACAAATATTTCGTGCTCAGCGGCCAGATCGAACCCGACCCGGAAGTCTGGCGTTTTATCGCCGGCTGACCTCCGCGTTTTCGGGGCGGGGCACGGCGCGAACTCTCAGATATCGCTGCGGTCAAGCACCAGATCGGCCGGGCCGAACCGGTTCTTGGCGGTGAGCTGCTGGTGCCAGTAGGGATAAAGCACCGGCGGCCGGCTGACGGCGTCGAGGCGCAGGCGCTCGTCCAGGGACAGCGTCAGGCTGGCCGCGGCAAGGTTGTCCTTGAGCTGGGCTTCGTTGCGGGCGCCGATCACCAGCGAAGAAACGGCCGCGCGGCCGAGCAGCCAGGCAAGCGCCACCTGTGCCGCCGAAACGCCGCGCGCCTTGCCGATCTCGGCCAGAACGTCGGCGATCCGCCACAATCTGTCCTCGTCGCGGATTGGCGGTTCGGACCAGCCGCCAAGCTGGCGGGCCGTCGGGCTGTCGCGGCGGTATTTGCCCGACAGCAAGCCGCCGGCCAGCGGGCTCCACACCAGCACGCCAAGACCCTGGTCGACCGAGATCGGCAGCAACTCGTACTCCGCCTCGCGCGCTTCCAGCGTGTAGTGGATCTGCTGCGTGATGAAGCGCGGCTGATGATGGCTGTCGCTGATCGAGAGCGCCTTCATCACCTGCCAGCCCGAGTAATTGGAGCAGCCGACATAACGGACCTTGCCCTGGCTGACCAAAGTGTCGAGCGCGGCGATTGTTTCCTCCAGCGGCGTGACGCCGTCCCACTCATGCAGGAAATAGATGTCGATGACGTCGGTCTTGAGCCGCTTCAGGCTCCTCTCGCATTCCCGGATCAGGTGATGGCGCGACAAGCCTTCGTCGTTGGGGCCGTTTCCGATCCGCATGCGTGCCTTGGAGGCGATGAGCACATCGTTTTTGCGCTTGCCGCCGAGCGCCTCGCCGACGATCTCCTCCGACAGGCCGTTCGAATAGACGTTGGCGGTGTCGATGAGATTGATGCCGGCATCGATGCAGGTATCGATGATGCGGCTCGCCTCCGAAAGATCGGAATTGCCGACGGCGGCGAACGGGCCTGTGCCGCCGAAGGTCATCGTACCGAGGGTCAATGTCGAAATCTTCAGGCCGGAACGGCCAAGCGTGCGGTATTCCATGTCAGGTCCTCGCCATTTGTTTGAAGAGGCGCGCCGTCGCGGGCGCCGGAAAGAGGCGAGGGTATTTGTAGGACAATTCGGGCGGCTTGTCGCCCGCCATCGATACGGGCCGATCACATATCGGCTGGTCCAGGGTTGCCGGCTCCTGCTCGCAATAAAACCGTCATTTCGCGTCTGTATCTCAGTCGGCTTACCGAGTTGTGTTTCCGGCCGTGGCCGGAGCGCATCCGAGGCGAAAGTCGCTGACGGGCAGGAGCTGTGCGATGAACGAAGTGAAGACGAATTCCGGAGCCAAGGACTGGCTGGAAGCCGAGCTCGAGGACACGCTCGACGAGGACTACGAGCTGGAGATTTCCGAACCCGCGCTCTCGCTCGAGATCGCCAGGATCTATAAGAAGTCGCATCCGCCCTCCATCGAGCGCATAACCTATTTCCGCGAGCTGCTGCGGCTGCAGTCGGAGCTCATCAAGCTGCAGTCCTGGGTTGCCTACCACAAGAAGAAGCTGGTGGTGATCTTCGAGGGCCGCGACTCGGCCGGCAAGGGCGGCGTTATCAAGCGCATCACCCAGCGCCTCAACCCGCGCATCTGCCGCGTCGTCGCGCTGCCGGCGCCGACCGAGCGCGAAAAATCGCAATGGTATTTCCAACGCTACGTGCCGCATCTCCCCGCCGGCGGCGAGATCGTGCTGTTCGACCGCTCCTGGTACAACCGATCGGGCGTGGAGCGGGTGATGGGATTTGCCAATGCGGATCAGGTCGAAGAGTTTTTCCGCGACGTGCCGGAATTCGAACGTATGCTGGTGCGCTCCGGCATCACGCTGGTGAAATACTGGTTCTCGATCACCGACGAGGAGCAGCAGATGCGCTTTTTGATGCGTGTCCACGATCCGATGAAGCAGTGGAAGCTGTCGCCGATGGACCTGCAGTCGCGCGTGCGCTGGGAGCAATACACCAAGGCCAAGGAAGAGACCTTCGCCCGTACCAACATTAAGGAAGCGCCCTGGTTCATTGTCGAAGGCAACGACAAGAAGCGGGCCCGGCTGAACTGCATCGATCACCTGCTGCAGCAAATGCCCTACGAAGACGTGCCGCATGAGGAGATCACGCTGCCGGAACGCGTCTTCAACCCGGCCTACGAGCGCCAGGTGCTGCCGCGCGAGCTTTATGTGCCGGCAAAGTATTGAGGCACCTCTTTCCCTTCTCCCCGTTTCACGGGGAGAAGGTGCCCGAAGGGCGGATGAGGGGCGGCGCCGACGTTGGCGGTCGCGCGCCAGTTCGCCGTTCATAGCTTGCTGCTAGAGCTGGATGATTTTAGGTTGAACAGTATCCGGCGTTTTCGAAGTAGTTGGTGCATTCGGTTGCGGTGAGGCCATCGAGGAT
>NZ_NSGF01000044.1 GCF_002294995.1 Mesorhizobium sp. WSM3860
CCCCCCCCCCCCCCCCCCCCCCCCCCCCCCCCCCCCCCCCCCCCCCCCCCCCCCCCCCCCCCCCCCCCCCCCCCCCGGAGAGGGGGACGCCCTATCAACCAAGCCGCCGCTCGCCCGAAAAGATCGCCCGTGCGCGCGAGCTTCGTCTTGGAGACAATCAGGCGGAAGCGACTCTCTGGAACGAGCTGAAAGCCAAAAAGCTGGGGGGTTACAAATTCGTTCGCCAGATGCCCATCGGTCCCTATTTCGTTGATTTCGCCTGCAGGAGCAAAAAGCTGATCGTGGAGTTGGATGGCAGCCAGCACGCTGAGAGTAGCTACGACAGACGGCGCGACGAGTTCATGCGTGGCGAAGGCTTTTCGGTTTTGCGGTTCTGGAATTTTGATGTTTTGAAGAACACCAGAAGTGTCTGCGAGACGATCCTTGCAGTCCTTGAAGGGCAGCTTGCTGAAGATGTGGCCGCTCCGGACCTCAGGTTTGTATTCGCCGCCAAGAAGACGGGAGACAGCGCTCTATGATGGCCCCCTCTCCGTCTCGGGCTTCGCCCGAGCCACCTCTCCCCCGCTTCGCGGGGGCGAGGAAGGGCGCACACCCATGACCACCTTCACCCCATCCACCCCCGCCGAGGTCCTCTCCGCCATCCAATGGGCCGCCGCAGAGGAAACTCCGCTCGAAGTCCTCGGCCATGGCTCCAAGCGCGGCATCGGCCGGCCGCTGCAGACCGAACATACGCTCGACCTGTCGAATCTCACCGGCGTCACGCTCTACGAGCCGGCCGAGCTGGTGCTTTCGGCACGCGCCGGCACGCCGCTTGCCGAAGTCGAAAAACTGCTTGCCGAGAACGGCCAGCAGTTCGCCTTCGAGCCGATGAATTACGCTGCGCTGCTCGGCGGCGAGCCGGGCAAGGGAACGCTGGGCGGCGTTCTGGCTTCCAACCTATCCGGTCCGCGCCGGCTCAAGGCGGGTGCGGCGCGCGACCACATTCTCGGCATATCGGCGGTTTCCGGACGCGGCGAAGCCTTCAAGTCGGGCGGCCGCGTCGTCAAGAACGTCACCGGCTACGACCTTTCCAAGCTGATGGCGGGGAGCTGGGGCACGCTCGCCGTGCTGACCGACATCACCTTCAAGGTCCTGCCGGCGGCGGAAACCGAGGTGACTTTGGCCATCCGCGGCCTGCTCGACGATGCTGCCGTTGCGGCCATGGCGCTGGCGCTGGGCTCCAGCGCCGAAGTCTCGAGCGCGGCGCATCTGCCTGAGCGGATCGCCGCGCGCGTCGCCGCCGGCCATCTCGGCAGCGATGCCGCGACGCTGCTGCGCGTCGAAGGCTTTGGACCCTCGGTCCTCTACCGCATCGAGGCATTGCGGACCCTGCTCGGCAAGGCCGGCCCGCTGCAGGAAATTGCCGGCGCAGCATCGAAGGCGATCTGGCGAGACATCCGTGACTGCGTGCCCTTTGCCGATGGCGGCGCAAGGCCGGTCTGGCGCGTGTCGATGCCGCCGTCTGAGGCGCATCATGTGGTGATGGCGCTGCGCATGCAGGCGGCGGCCGACGCCTTCTATGATTGGCAGGGCGGGCTCGTGTGGCTCTCGATGCGCGAGGATGATCCGGAGGCGGAGCTGCTGCGCGCATTGATCCGCAAATATGGCGGCGGCCACGCGACGCTGGTGCGGGCGTCTGCCTCGCATCGCGTGGCGCTGCCGGTGTTCGAACCGCAGCCGCCGCATCTCGCGGCGCTTTCGGCGCGGCTCAAGGCCGAGTTCGACCCGAAGCACATTCTCAACCCCGGCCGCATGGCGCCGGGTTCCAGCTCTGCTACTCTTCGTCAGTCAACGGAGGGAGCAGCACCATGAGCAATGCCAATCCAGGCCCGGGCAGCGGCTCGCGCCAGACCGATCGCTGGCTCGAGCCGGGTCAGACCAACGCGCTGGTCATCTACATTCTTTATCTCGCCAGCCTTGCCATCGGCGTCACCGGCATTATCGGAATCGTGCTTGCCTACATCAATCGCGGCAAGGCGGGCGGTTTTGTCGAAAGCCACTACACATTCCTGATCAGGACGTTCTGGATCGGCCTTCTCTACGCGCTGATCTCCTTGGTCCTGATGATGCTCGCGATCGGTTTCCTGCTGATGTTTGCGGTTGCCGTCTGGTTCATCGTCCGCTGCATTCTCGGCCTGCAGGCGCTGCAGCGTGGCGAGGCGATAAAGAACCCGCAAAGCTGGCTTCTCGGTTCATAGGACATATCGGTGCAGACCAATTTCTCAGCCGCGCAGCTCGCCGATCCGCATGTCGCGGAATCGGAGAAGATCCTGCGCAAATGCGTGCATTGCGGCTTCTGCACAGCCACTTGCCCGACCTATGTGACGCTCGGCAATGAGTTGGATTCGCCGCGCGGCCGCATCTATCTCATCAAGGATATGCTGGAGAAAGGCCGACCGGCGGACAAGGAGATCGTCACCCATATCGACCGCTGCCTGTCCTGCCTTGCCTGCATGACGACATGCCCCTCGGGCGTCAATTACATGCATCTTGTCGATCATGCCCGCGCCCATATCGAGCAGACCTACAAACGGCCGCTGCTCGAGCGCCTGACCCGCGCCATGCTGGCTTTCGTGCTGCCTTATCCGGGCCGCTTCCGCGCCGCGGTTAAGCTCGCCCGGCTCGGCCGGCCGTTGATCGGCCTGTTCGAAAAGCTGCCGGCCCTGAAGCCGGTCGCCGCCATGCTGAAGCTTGCGCCGTCTTCGATCCCGCCGGCATCGCCTTTGGCCTCGCCCGGCGTGCATGCGGGGCAGGGCACGAAACGCGGCCGCGTCGCCATCCTCACCGGTTGCGCGCAGTCGGTGCTCGATCCCGCCATCAACGAGGCGACCGTCTCGCTGCTGACGCGGCTCGGCGTCGAGGTCGTGGTGCCGGAAGGCGAGGGCTGCTGCGGCGCGCTGGTGCATCACATGGGTCGCGAGGATCAGGCTCTTGCGTCGGCCAGGCAAAATGTCGACGCCTGGACGCGCGCAATCGACCAGGGCGGCCTCGACGCCATCATCATCACCGCATCGGGCTGCGGCACCACGATCAAGGACTACGGCTTCATGCTGCGCCTCGATCCGGCCTATGCGGAAAAAGCCGCGCGCGTCTCGGCGCTGGCCAAGGACATCACCGAATATCTCGCCGCCCTCGACCTGCCCGAACCGGTGCGCAAGCCGGGCACGATTGTCGCCTATCATTCCGCCTGCTCGATGCAGCACGGCCAGAAGATCACCCGTCAGCCGAAGGAGCTTCTGACCAAAGCGGGATTCGTCGTGCGCGAGCCGCGCGAAGGGCATCTCTGCTGCGGCTCGGCCGGCACCTACAACATCCTGCAGCCTGAAATTTCGGCGAGGCTGCGCGACCGCAAGGTGAAAAATATCGAGGCGACCGGCGCCGAGATCGTCGCCACCGGCAATATCGGCTGCATCACGCAGATCGCGTCCGCAGCGAAGGTGCCGGTGGTGCACACGATCAAGCTGCTTGACTGGGCCTATGGCGGGCCACGGCCCGAAGGCGTTTCCGAGGAAAGCCTGGTCGCCGCAGAATAGCTACTCCGCCGCCAACTGGTCCGCCACGCCATAGGTCGCGCGGTAGAGCGCGCGCTGGCGGTTGAGCGCCACCATGGTGTTGCGCAGCAGGATCGCCACCGTCAGCGGGCCGACGCCGCCCGGCACGGGCGTGATCCAGGAGGCAACCTCCTTTACGCTCTCGGTGTCGACATCGCCGACAATGCGGCTCTCGCCGTCCGGGCCGATTTCCGAATTGATGCCGATATCGATGACGCAGGCGCCGGGCTTCACCATCTCGGCCTTGATCAGCCGCGGCCTGCCGACGGCGACGAACAGCGCATCCGCGCGCCGCGCATGCGCCGCCACCGAGCGCGTCATGTGATGGCAGACCGTCACCGTCGCGCCCTCGCTCATCAGCAGGAACGCGATCGGCTTGCCGACGATTTCGGAATGGCCGACGACCACCACCTCGAGCCCTTTGAGGTCGAGACCAGTTTCCTTGAGAAGCTGGACCGATGCGGCCGCCGTGCAGGGCGCGAGATCGAGCTGGTTGTAGACGATGTTGCCGATCGAGGCCGGATGCATGCCCTCGACGTCCTTCAGCGGGTGCACCGCCGCCTGCAGCGTCTTGATCGGGATATGCGCCGGCACCGGCCGCTGGATGATGATGCCGGTGACGCGCGGATCGGCGTTGAGGCCGTGGATGGCGGCTTCCAGCTCGCCCGCCGTGATGTCGGCGGCAAAGCGCCGTTCTTCGAAGCCGATGCCGGCAAGCCCGGCCTTGGCGCGCTGGTTGCGCACATAGACGTCGACCGCGTCGGTGTCGCCGACGGTGATCGAGACCAGCTTCGGCGGAAAGCCTTCCGCTGTGGCGATGGCCGCTTCCTCGCGTACCGACGCGATGATGCGCTGGGCGACCGGACCGCCCCTGAGATAGCGGCTGTCGTCGGACCGGGTCATAGGTGGAACCTCTGCCTTCTGAAGCAACTCCAGAAGGGCGGTTTTCCGTCCGGAACTGCATAAAAACCAAGATTGTGCGCTGCAATAGCAGAGGTGCGCCGGGAAATCAGCCCCGAATGCGAAACATGCTGCTTCCGGGGCGACCCGTTGACGGGCTTGAAACGAAAAGGGCAGCACGGTCTCCCGTGCTGCCCTTTCGTGACTGGCCGTATCCCCACACGGCCCGTCCCCCGTTAACTCGATGCCAGTCTAAGCATGTCTACCAAAAGCGCGCTATGGCTTGAGGGCAACAGCAAGCGCCAAAACTGCTCAGCGCCGCCTAACCGGCTGATTCGCGGTTACTATATCACCTCGACGGTTGTTCCGACATTGACGCGCTCGTAGAGGTCGACAACATCCTCGTTGCGCATGCGGATGCAGCCGGAGGACACCGCGCCCCCGATCGTCCAGGGCTGGTTGGTGCCGTGGATACGGTATTCCGTGGTGCCGAGATAGAGCGCGCGCGCGCCGAGCGGGTTCTCGATGCCGCCGGCAAGATAGGTCGGCAGGTAGCGGCCCTTGGCCGCCTCGCGGGCGATCATCGCCGCCGGCGGGCGCCAGTCCGGCCACACCTTCTTGTCGGTGATCTTGTGTGTGCCCGACCATTCGAAACCGGGCTTGCCGGTGCCGACGCCGTAGCGGCGCGCCTTGCCATTCTTCTCGACCAGATAAAGGAAGTTCTGGTGGGTATCGATGACGATCGTGCCCGGCTTCTGCGGCCCGTCATAGGCGACTTCCTGAGGCAGGTAGACCGGGTTGATCTGCGGCCGCATCACCATGCGCTTGGCAGGCTGCTGGACGGCTGCGGTGCGCTGCTGGTCGGGCTGCGCCTGGAAAAGCCGCCGCAGCGGCTGCTGGGTTGCTTGCCGGCTTGGGCGCACGATGCCTGGCGCATGGCCGAGCTGTAGCACCCAGGGCGCCGAAAGATCGGGACTCACCATCACCGGCGGCCTGTCTGCATAACGGTCATTGGCGAAAGAGGTCGTCGCGCCGGCGGCAAGCACCGCGGCTGCGCCGAGCACGAAAGTGAACGCTGTCTTCATCGGAACGCACCTTGATCGTCGAACTCGTCCGAGGGCAGGGAAGAGCCCCCTCGGCGTGGCGATCCTTGGCGCTGAGCAGCAAGCAAAACATGAATCGGAATGCCTAAAATGCCGACTTGTGAGTAAACTTTTTGGTGTGGTTACCGGCCGGTTCAGGAATCTGGTAAAGCCACGGTAAAACCGACGCTTGCGCGCATTAACGGACGGATTGCTGAGAATGGAACAAGAAAATGCCGGCCTGCTCGACGGCCCCGACGGTGTCGCGCGCTGCTTCTGGCACGGCAACCTGCCGGACTATCTGCACTATCACGACCATGAATGGGGCCGGCCGGTGGCGGACGATCGCCGGCTCTTCGAAAAGATTTGCCTCGAAGGTTTCCAGTCCGGTCTCTCCTGGCTGACCATCCTGCGCAAGCGCGAGAATTTCCGCGAGGCCTTCGCCAATTTCGAGTTCGACAAGGTGGCGGCGTTCACCGACAAGGATGTCGAGCGTCTGCTCGGCAATGCCGGCATCATCCGCCATCGCGGCAAGATCGTCTCGACCATCAACAACGCCAGGCGCGCGCGTGAAATGGCCGATGAATTCGGCTCGCTGGCCGCCTGGTTCTGGAAGTTCGAACCGGGGCCTGACGAGCGGCCGACGGTTCTCGACCTCGCCCATCTGCGCGCCAATCCGACGACGGCGGTCTCGGTCCGGATCTCGAAGGAATTGAAGAAGCGCGGCTGGAGCTTCGTCGGCCCGACCACCGTCTACGCCTTCATGCAGGCGATGGGCCTGGTCAACGATCACCTCGAAGGCTGCGTCTGCCGGGCCGAGGTGGAGTCCGAACGGCAGACCTTCAAGAGACCGAAATAGGGTCACCTCCCCTTGTGGGGAGGTCGCGCCGAACGCGCGGGTGGGGGTCAGAAAACCGAGCTCATCGCCCCGACGCTACGCCTCCTCACATTGGAAGGGTGGGGAAGATCAGAGGCTGCCGGCGCTTGTCAGAAACAAACCGGCAATGATGGCCGCCACGGCCGCGAAGGCCGGGTAGATCACCAGCAGTCCGGTCACCACCGCGTCGCGCACCGTCGGCTTGTGGGCTTCCGCCACGACCTCGAACGGCCCTGCGGGCTGCTGCACCGGCTTGTGGGTGGCGCTGCCGGCCGGCCGGAGCTTGGCAACAGGCTTGCCCTCAATGATGTTTTCCGTGGTGGCCATGGTCCCGAAACCCCTTGTTTCGGCGCGCTTTATGGTCCTCGATTGTGTCGGCAGCATGCCGCGCTGGTGACGCAATTGTTTCGTTTTTGGCGTCGTTTTGTTTCGAAGGCGCGGCCTTTCCTTGTCGCACAAGGAGAAGGGAAAGGTGCCAACCCTTGCCGCCCAAGGCGGTATCGTCTAGGACACGCCCGCTCGAAAGAAGTCAGCGTTTACTAACGAAAAGACCCATCCATGGCCGACAAATCGGAAAAGACGAAAGCGCGGCTGCCGCGCGGTTTTGCCGACCGCAGCGCCGAAGACATCCGCGCCGTCGAGAAGATGATGGCGACCATCCGCTCGGTCTATGAGCTTTACGGCTTCGAGCCGGTCGACCAGCCGATGATCGAATACACCGACGCGCTGGGCAAATTCCTGCCCGACCAGGACCGGCCGAACGAAGGCGTCTTCTCGTTCCAGGACGATGACGACCAGTGGCTGTCGCTGCGCTACGACCTGACCGCGCCGACGGCGCGTTTCGTCGCCGAGAATTACGACCGCCTGCCGAAACCCTACCGCAGCTATCGCTCCGGCTGGGTGTTCCGCAACGAAAAGCCCGGCCCCGGCCGCTTCCGCCAGTTCATGCAGTTCGATGCCGATACGATCGGCACGCCGGGTGTCGCCGCCGACGCCGAGATGGCGATGATGATGGCCGACGTGATGGAAGCGCTCGGCATCAAGCGCGGCGACTATGTCATCCGCGTCAACAACCGGAAAGTTCTGGACGGCGTGCTGGAGGCGATCGGCCTCGGTGGCGATGAGAACGCCGGGCGCCGGCTGACGGTGCTGCGCGCCATCGACAAGCTGGACAAGATCGGGCCGGAAGGCATTGCTCAGTTGCTAGGCGGCGGCCGCAAGGACGAGAGCGGCGACTTCACCAAAGGCGCGGGTCTCGAGCGCAAGGCGGTCGAGACCGTGCTCTATTTCATGAACTTTGAGCCGAGCGGAGCTGGCGGCGAATGGCGCAAGTTCGAAGCCGCGACCGACATTTCGCCGAACGCCGCCCAGATCCGTTGGCTGAAGACGCTGGATTATTTTGCCGACACCGGTCGCGAAGGCGTCGAGGAACTGGCGGCGATCGCGGCCATGGTCGATGTTGCCGGCTACAGCGGCCGGGTGCTTATCGATACATCCGTCGTGCGCGGCCTCGAATACTACACCGGTCCGGTCTTCGAGGCCGAGCTGCTGGCCGAGATTCCCAACGAAGACGGCCAGATCGTTCGCTTCGGCTCGGTCGGCGGCGGCGGCCGCTATGACGGGCTGGTCTCGCGCTTCCGCGGCGAGCCGGTGCCGGCGACCGGCTTCTCCATCGGCGTCTCGCGGCTGATGACGGCGCTGAAGAACCTCGGCAAGCTCGACACCTCGGACGTCATTGCTCCGGTCGTCGTTCTGGTCATGGACAAGGACACGGAAAGCCTCGGCGGCTACCAGAAGATGGTCGCCGACCTGCGCGCCGCGGGCATCCGCTCGGAAATGTATCTCGGCGGCGCCGGTATGAAGGCGCAGCTGAAATATGCCGACCGCCGCGGCAGCCCGGTCGCCGTGATCCAGGGTGGCGACGAGCGCGCCAAGGGCGAAGTGCAGATCAAGGACTTGATCGAAGGCGCGCGCCTGTCGGCCGAGATCACCGATAACGCCGAATGGCGCGCCGCGCGCCCCGCGCAGGTTACGGTGGCGGAAGGTGAGTTGGTCGCCGAGGTGAGGAAGATCCTGGCGGCGCAGGCCGAGGAGCGGGCACGTGGAAAGTAGAGGTCGCGTTCCTTCGCGCCCCCCTCTGTCCTGCCGGACATCTCCCCCACAAGGGGGGAGATTGGCAGTTCGGGCGCCGCGCCTCTTCCTGCAACGCTCAAGATTGGCGAAAGCCGGCGCGACATCTGATCTCCCCCCTTGTGGGGGAGATGTCCGGCAGGACAGAGGGGGGCGCCGTAGAGCGCAGACTCTCGCCGTTCCCCTCATCCGTCTTGGCGCTGCGCGCCAATCCACCTTCTCCCACAAGGGGAGAAGGGAAGGGCGGGCTGCATGACTTCCCGCTACCCCGCCATCACCGCCGATATCGGAAAACTCTTCGCCGCGCGCGATACGCACGCCGTCGAGGTGGCCGTGCTGCAGCCGGCCGATCCGTTTCTCGACATGGCCGGCGAGGATCTGCGCCGCCGCATCTTTCTCACCGAAAGCGAGACCGGCAAGACTTTGTGCCTCAGGCCCGAATTCACCATTCCGGTCTGCCTCGACCACATCGCCAGCCAGGCAGGCACGCCGCGCCGCTATTCCTATCTCGGCGAGGTGTTCCGACAGCGCCGCGAGGGCGGCAACGAGTTCTTCCAGGCCGGCATCGAGGATCTCGGCGATCCCGATACCGCCGCCGCTGACGCGCGCTCGCTGGCCGACGCGCACGCGCTGCTCTCGCTGGTGCTGCCCGAGCAGGGGCTCGCCATCACGCTCGGCGACCAGACCTTGTTCGAGGCGGTGCTGGCGGCGCTCGGCCTGCCGCGTGGCTGGCGCATGCGCCTCGCCCGCGCCTTCGGCTCGGCGCCGATGCTGGAGGCGGCCCTTGCCGATCTCGCCAACCCGCCGCGCAACAGTCAGTTGTCGGGTCCGGTGGCCTTGCTGGTGCTCGACGGCGATACGGAGCGCCTTGCCGCTCATATCGCCGCCGGCATGGAAGAGGCCGGGCTCTCGGCTTCGTCCGGCCGCGCTCCGGCCGACATCGCGCGGCGGCTGATCGAGAAGGCGCAGTTGCGCAGCGTGCGGCTGTCCGACGAGGCGTTCTCGGCGCTGAAGGGTTTTCTCGAGATCGACGTCGCGCTGGGCGGCGCCACGGAAGCGCTGGAAAAATTCGCCGCCGATGCCGGCCTGTCCCTTGGCGCGGCGCTCGAGAATTTCGCTGCCCGCGCCGAGGCAATAGCGGCGCATGGCCTGCCGGTAGAAAAGATCCGCTACGATGCCGCCTTCGGCCGCCCGCTGGATTACTATACCGGTCTTGTCTTCGAGATTGCTGCCCAGGGTGGCGACCGCCCGCTGGTGGGCGGCGGTCGTTACGATCGGCTGCTGACGCTGCTCGGCGCGAAGAAGCCTATCCCCGGCGTCGGCTTCTCGGTCTGGCTCGATCGCATCGAAGGACTACGGGAGCCGACGCGATGATCACGCTGGCGATCCCATCCAAGGGCCGTCTCAAGGAGCAGTCGCTTGAAGTCCTGGCCAAGGCCGGACTGGCGGTCAATCTGCCCGAGGACGACCGCAAATACCGCGCCCGTATCGAGGGCCTCGACAATGTCGAAGTGGCCTTCCTCTCCGCGTCCGAGATCGCCGGCGAGATCGGCCAGGGCGCGGTCGATCTCGGCATCACCGGCGAGGATCTGCTGCGCGAAAACCTCGCCGACTGGGAAGCGCGCGCCGAGATCGTCGCCCGTCTCGGCTTCGGTCATGCCGATGTCGTGGTGGCGGTGCCGGACATCTGGCTCGACGTCGATACCATGGCCGATCTCGACGATGTCGCCGCCGATTTCCGCCAGCGTCATGGCCGGCGGCTCAGGATCGCTACCAAATACTGGCGGCTGACCCAGCAGTTCTTTTCGCTGAAGCACGGTATTCAGGTCTACCGCATCGTCGAGAGCCTTGGCGCGACCGAAGGCGCGCCGGCCGCCGGCCTTGCCGACGTCATCGTCGACATCACCACCACCGGCTCCACGCTGCGCGCCAACCACCTCAAGGTGCTGGGCGATGGGGTAGTCCTGAAGTCGCAGGCCTGTCTCGTCGCGTCCAGGAAGGTCCGCGCCGCGGCCGATGAGGCACAGTTGCGCGACATCGCCGCGAAGATGGCTGCGCTGGTCGCTTAACCCATACCTTCGGCGGGTTTCCACCGTCCCGGCAGGCTGATAGGCTGGCTCATCCCGGGAGGATACGGCGATGGCGATCAAACTCGACGAGCTCATGAACGCCACCAATCTGCGCGGGCTCGGAACGCATGGCACCTTCATTGCTCCGATGGACGGCAGGGCGCATGTCTCGGGCGACGGTTCGGCGCCGTTGCTCGACAAGACCATTCCGGAACTGTTCTCCGATACGGTGAGCAGATACGCCACGCTCGATGCCGCCGTCTTCGTCGGCCAGGACAAGCGCTTCACCTGGAGCGAGCTGTCGGATGCGGTCGACGCGCTGGCCGCCGGCTTCCTGGCGCTCGGCCTGGAGAAGGGCGATCGCGTCGGCATCTGGTCGCCCAACCGCTGGGAATGGCTGGTGACTCAGTTCGCCACCGCGCGCATCGGCCTGATCCTGGTCAACATCAACCCGGCCTACCGGCTGACCGAGCTGGAATATGCGCTCAACAAGGTCGGCTGCAAGGCGCTGGTCACGGCCGTCAGCTTCAAGACCTCCGACTATCTTGGCATGATCGAGACGCTGGCGCCGGAGATCGCCAAGGCCGAGCCCGGCAAGCTCGAGGCCAAGAAGCTGCCGTCGCTGAAGATCGTCATCCGCATGGGCGAGGACAACTCGCCCGGCATGTTCAATTTCGGCGATGTGCTGGCCATAGCCGGCCGTGACGAGCATGACAGCCTCGATCGCATCTCGGAAAGCCTGAAGCCCGGCGATGCCATCAACATTCAGTTCACCAGCGGAACGACGGGCGCGCCGAAGGGCGCCACACTCACCCATTTGAACATCGTCAACAACGGCAGCTTCGTCACCTCGGCGATCAAGCTCACCGCCGACGACCGGCTCTGCATCCCGGTGCCGCTCTATCATTGCTTCGGCATGTCGATGGGCACGATGGGCTGCGTCACCAAGGGCGCCACGATGGTCTTCCCGGGGGAAGGTTTTGACGCGGGCGCGACGCTCAGGGCCGTCGCGCAGGAACGCTGCACCGGCCTTTATGGCGTGCCGACCATGTTCGTCGCCATGCTCGATCATGCCGATTTCTCTACCTTCGACCTTTCGAGCCTGCGCACCGGCATCATGGCGGGCTCGCCTTGCCCGATCGAGGTGATGAAGAAGGTGGTGTCGCTGATGCATATGGCGCAAGTGACCATTGCCTACGGCATGACGGAGACCAGCCCGGTTTCCTTCCAGAGCAGCGTCGACGACCCGCTGGAAAAGCGCGTCTCCACCGTCGGCCGCATCCAGCCGCATGTCGAGGTCAAGGCGATCGGCGCCGACGGCGCCACCGTCGCGGTCGGGGAGCCCGGCGAGCTCTGCACGCGCGGCTACTCGGTGATGAAAGGCTATTGGGACGACGCCGAAAAGACCCGCGAGGCGATCGACGCCGACGGCTGGATGCACACCGGCGACCTCGCCACCATCGATGCCGAGGGCTATTGCAACATTGTCGGCCGGGTGAAGGACATGGTGATCCGAGGTGGCGAGAACGTCTATCCGCGCGAGGTCGAGGAATTCCTCTACCGCCACCCCAAGATCAAGGAAGTGCAGGTCTTCGGCGTTCCCGATGACAAATATGGCGAGGAGATCTGCGCCTGGATCGTGCTGAAGCCCGGCCAGATCGCCACCGCTGAGGAGATCAAGGCCTTCTGCGACGGCCAGATCGCGCATTACAAGGTGCCGCGCTACATCCGCTTCCGCACCGAGCTGCCGATGACGGTGACCGGCAAGCCGCAGAAATTCCTGATGCGCGAGGCGATGCTGAAGGAACTGGGACTGGTGGCGCAGAAGACGGCGTGAAGCGGGATTGATCCGGAAATATTCAGCCTTCGCAAAACGCGCTCGAAGCGCGAACTGCCGACCACCCGTTTGGATGGGATGATGGACAACGAGTTCCCGAATTTCGCGGCGCTGAAGGCCGCCAAAACTGAAAACGTAGACTATCGCATCGTCGTGCGGCGTGGCGCACGAACCGGAAATGCGATCGTCCTCGCCCCGCACGGCGGGAAAATCGAGCCCCGCACCTCCTTGATTGCCGAGACGGTAGCAGGGAGCGATCTGGATCTGTATTGCTTTGAAGGACTTATGCCGCAAAACAATCGCGAGTTGCACATAACGTCAAATAACTTTGACGAGGAATCCGCACTCGAATTGTTGCGGGCGAAGTCCATTGTCGTTGCTATCCATGGTCGCCAGGATCGGGACGATCCCTCGACAATCTATATGGGCGGCAAGGATGCCGCGCTGATCACAGAGATAGTTGGACGTCTGCAGGAAGCCGGCTTCAAGACCGAAAGGGACAACCATATTTTTCCAGGCATCGGCGATTTGAACATCGTCAATCGTGGATTGACGGGCAAAGGAGCACAGCTGGAGATACCCTTCTCACTGCGCCAGCGGCTGGGGAACGAGCCGGAACTTTTGGGAAAATTCTGCGGGGCGGTTCGCAAGGCGATTGACACCGCCGATGCCAGAAACGGTTCGATCGTGTCCTAAGCCGCATCACACGGACCCGGCAAGGAGGAGCACCCGCCCTAGAGCTGGATGATTTTAGGTTGAACAGTATCCGGCGTTTTCGAAGTAGTTGGTGCATTCGGTTGCGGTGAGGCCATCGAGGAT
>NZ_NSGF01000045.1 GCF_002294995.1 Mesorhizobium sp. WSM3860
CTATATGATTTACCCCTAAATCTTTAAAATGCCCCTTAAAATTCAAAATAAAGGCATTTAAAATTTAAATATTTCTTGTGATAAAGTTTGTTAAAAAGGAGTGGTTTTATGACTGTTATGTGGTTATCGATTATAGGTATGTGGTTTTGTATTGGAATGGCATTTTTTGCTATCAAGGTTATTAAAAATAAAAATTAGACCACGCATTTATGCCGAGAAAATTTATTGTGCGTTGAGAAGAACCCTTAACTAAACTTGCAGACGAATGTCGGCATAGCGTGAGCTATTAAGCCGACCATTCGACAAGTTTTGGGATTGTTAAGGGTTCCGAGGCTCAACGTCAATAAAGCAATTGGAATAAAGAAGCGAAAAAGGAGAAGTCGGTTCAGAAAAAGAAGGATATGGATCTGGAGCTGTAATATAAAAACCTTCTTCAACTAACGGGGCAGGTTAGTGACATTAGAAAACCGACTGTAAAAAGTACAGTCGGCATTATCTCATATTATAAAAGCCAGTCATTAGGCCTATCTGACAATTCCTGAATAGAGTTCATAAACAATCCTGCATGATAACCATCACAAACAGAATGATGTACCTGTAAAGATAGCGGTAAATATATTGAATTACCTTTATTAATGAATTTTCCTGCTGTAATAATGGGTAGAAGGTAATTACTATTATTATTGATATTTAAGTTAAACCCAGTAAATGAAGTCCATGGAATAATAGAAAGAGAAAAAGCATTTTCAGGTATAGGTGTTTTGGGAAACAATTTCCCCGAACCATTATATTTCTCTACATCAGAAAGGTATAAATCATAAAACTCTTTGAAGTCATTCTTTACAGGAGTCCAAATACCAGAGAATGTTTTAGATACACCATCAAAAATTGTATAAAGTGGCTCTAACTTATCCCAATAACCTAACTCTCCGTCGCTATTGTAACCAGTTCTAAAAGCTGTATTTGAGTTTATCACCCTTGTCACTAAGAAAATAAATGCAGGGTAAAATTTATATCCTTCTTGTTTTATGTTTCGGTATAAAACACTAATATCAATTTCTGTGGTTATACTAAAAGTCGTTTGTTGGTTCAAATAATGATTAAATATCTCTTTTCTCTTCCAATTGTCTAAATCAATTTTATTAAAGTTCATTTGATATGCCTCCTAAATTTTTATCTAAAGTGAATTTAGGAGGCTTACTTGTCTGCTTTCTTCATTAGAATCAATCCTTTTTTAAAAGTCAATATTACTGTAACATAAATATATATTTTAAAAATATCCCACTTTATCCAATTTTCGTTTGTTGAACTAATGGGTGCTTTAGTTGAAGAATAAAAGACCACATTAAAAAATGTGGTCTTTTGTGTTTTTTTAAAGGATTTGAGCGTAGCGAAAAATCCTTTTCTTTCTTATCTTGATACATATAGAAATAACGTCATTTTTATTTTAGTTGCTGAAAGGTGCGTTGAAGTGTTGGTATGTATGTGTTTTAAAGTATTGAAAACCCTTAAAATTGGTTGCACAGAAAAACCCCATCTGTTAAAGTTATAAGTGACTAAACAAATAACTAAATAGATGGGGGTTTCTTTTAATATTATGTGTCCTAATAGTAGCATTTATTCAGATGAAAAATCAAGGGTTTTAGTGGACAAGACAAAAAGTGGAAAAGTGAGACCATGGAGAGAAAAGAAAATCGCTAATGTTGATTACTTTGAACTTCTGCATATTCTTGAATTTAAAAAGGCTGAAAGAGTAAAAGATTGTGCTGAAATATTAGAGTATAAACAAAATCGTGAAACAGGCGAAAGAAAGTTGTATCGAGTGTGGTTTTGTAAATCCAGGCTTTGTCCAATGTGCAACTGGAGGAGAGCAATGAAACATGGCATTCAGTCACAAAAGGTTGTTGCTGAAGTTATTAAACAAAAGCCAACAGTTCGTTGGTTGTTTCTCACATTAACAGTTAAAAATGTTTATGATGGCGAAGAATTAAATAAGAGTTTGTCAGATATGGCTCAAGGATTTCGCCGAATGATGCAATATAAAAAAATTAATAAAAATCTTGTTGGTTTTATGCGTGCAACGGAAGTGACAATAAATAATAAAGATAATTCTTATAATCAGCACATGCATGTATTGGTATGTGTGGAACCAACTTATTTTAAGAATACAGAAAACTACGTGAATCAAAAACAATGGATTCAATTTTGGAAAAAGGCAATGAAATTAGACTATGATCCAAATGTAAAAGTTCAAATGATTCGACCGAAAAATAAATATAAATCGGATATACAATCGGCAATTGACGAAACTGCAAAATATCCTGTAAAGGATACGGATTTTATGACCGATGATGAAGAAAAGAATTTGAAACGTTTGTCTGATTTGGAGGAAGGTTTACACCGTAAAAGGTTAATCTCCTATGGTGGTTTGTTAAAAGAAATACATAAAAAATTAAACCTTGATGACACAGAAGAAGGCGATTTGATTCATACAGATGATGACGAAAAAGCCGATGAAGATGGATTTTCTATTATTGCAATGTGGAATTGGGAACGGAAAAATTATTTTATTAAAGAGTAGTTCAACAAACGGGCCAGTTTGTTGAAGATTAGATGCTATAATTGTTATTAAAAGGATTGAAGGATGCTTAGGAAGACGAGTTATTAATAGCTGAATAAGAACGGTGCTCTCCAAATATTCTTATTTAGAAAAGCAAATCTAAAATTATCTGAAAAGGGAATGAGAATAGTGAATGGACCAATAATAATGACTAGAGAAGAAAGAATGAAGATTGTTCATGAAATTAAGGAACGAATATTGGATAAATATGGGGATGATGTTAAGGCTATTGGTGTTTATGGCTCTCTTGGTCGTCAGACTGATGGGCCCTATTCGGATATTGAGATGATGTGTGTCATGTCAACAGAGGAAGCAGAGTTCAGCCATGAATGGACAACCGGAAAGAGCGAAAATGCCTCACATTTGTGCCACCTAAAAAGGAGCGATTTACATATGAGTTATGCAGTTTGTAGAATGCAAAAAGTGAAATCAGATGCATGTGACAAATGCTGTATGTAGTGTCACAAAAGTGTGACACTACAGCTTTGTATGATATCACTTTAAAATTACTTAAAACCCTTGGAATGTCTGGCTTTGCCAGACCTATCATTTTTGAATGATAGCAAATTTCCCTTATGCTCTTACGGAGATTTTAGAGCTGCCTCGCGCGTTTCGGTGATGACGGTGAAAACCTCTGACACATGCAGCTCCCGGAGACGGTCACAGCTTGTCTGTAAGC
>NZ_NSGF01000046.1 GCF_002294995.1 Mesorhizobium sp. WSM3860
TGCCTTGGGAGGAATGCCTCATGAAAACGCGTGCCGCTGTTGCCGTTGGTGCGGGAAAGCCGCTGGAGATCATGGAGGTGGACCTCGAGGGCCCGCGCGACGGCGAGGTGCTGGTCGAGGTCAAGGCGACGGGCATCTGCCACACCGACGAGTTCACGCTCTCGGGCGCCGATCCGGAAGGCATCTTTCCGGCGATTCTCGGCCATGAGGGCGCCGGCATCGTCGTCGATGTCGGCAAGGGCGTCACCTCGGTCAGGAAGGGCGACCATGTCATCCCGCTCTATACGCCCGAATGCCGGCAGTGCCCGTCGTGCCTGTCGCGGAAGACCAATCTCTGCACCGCCATCCGCGCCACGCAGGGGCAAGGCCTGATGCCGGACGGCTCGTCGCGCTTTTCGCTCGGCGGCGAGAAGCTCTTCCACTATATGGGCTGCTCGACCTTCTCCAACTTCACCGTGCTGCCGGAGATCGCGCTGGCCAAGGTCAATCCCGACGCCCCCTTCGACAAGATCTGCTACATCGGCTGCGGCGTCACCACCGGCATCGGCGCTGTCATCAACACCGCAAAGGTCGAACAGGGCGCCACCGCTGTCGTCTTCGGCCTCGGCGGCATTGGCTTGAACGTCATCCAGGGCCTTCGCCTGGCCGGCGCCGACATGATCATCGGCGTCGACTTGAACAACGACAAGAAGGCCTGGGGCGAAAAGTTCGGCATGACGCATTTCGTCAATCCGCAGGAGATCGACGGCGACATCGTGCCTTACCTGGTCAACCTGACCAAGCGCGGCGCCGACCAGATCGGCGGCGCCGACTACACCTTCGACTGCACCGGCAACACCAAGGTGATGCGCCAGGCGCTGGAGGCCTCGCATCGCGGCTGGGGCAAGTCGGTCATCATCGGCGTCGCTGGCGCCGGCCAGGAGATTGCGACGCGCCCCTTCCAGCTGGTCACCGGCCGCACCTGGATGGGCACCGCCTTCGGCGGCGCGCGCGGCCGCACCGACGTGCCGAAGATCGTCGACTGGTATATGGACAAAAAGATCCAGATCGACCCGATGATCACCCACACGCTGACGCTCGACGACATCAACAAGGGTTTTGATCTCATGCATGAGGGCAAGTCGATCCGAAGCGTCGTGGTTTACTGAAGCAATGCCGCATCGGTCGCGGGCTGGAGCCCGCAACCTTTGCGGCCAACATGGGAGGAAGGACGAATGGCGGAAAAACTGCATCCGAAGATCGACAGCGGGCTGCCCAAGGAAAGCGCTGCCTTTGCCGGCGGCACGCTGGTCTGTCTCTGCACCAGCAATCCGGTCAAGGTGAAGGTCAAGGGCCAGATCGCCCACAACCATGCCTGCGGCTGCACCAAATGCTGGAAGCCGGAAGGCGCGGTGTTCTCGGTCGTGGCCGTTGCCGGCACCGGCGACGTCACCGTCGCCGAGAACGGCGACAAGCTGAAGGTGGTCGACCCGGCCGCGCTGATCCAGCGCCATGCCTGCACCGGCTGCGGCGTGCACATGTACGGCCCGGTCGAGCGCGACCATCCCTTCAAGGGCCTGTCCTTCATCCATCCCGAGCGCTTCGAGGAGGACGGCTGGTCGCCGCCGGGCTTTGCCGCCTTCGTCTCCTCGATCATCGAAGCCGGCGTCGACCCGAGCCGCATGGACGGCATCCGCGGCCAGCTGAAGTCGATCGGGCTCGA
>NZ_NSGF01000047.1 GCF_002294995.1 Mesorhizobium sp. WSM3860
TCAGACCGCTGACAAACCCCGTCGAATTTCGGCGGGGTTTTGTTTTTGCGTATTGATTGAGCTGAGTAAATTGGTGTCGGGAACAACTGTCAGGAGGTTGCGGCGGCCGATAGGCCTCATGCGAGGCTGGTTTTTGGCTTTGGCCAGAGACTGATTGCGATCTTTTTCATGTTCTGGGCGGCGGCTGCGATCAGGCACTGGCAGGCGACGCGTGTTCGCCCTCGGTAGCGGGCGTAGCGATGGCCGAAGAGCTGCTTGGCGTCGGCGAAAGATCGCTCGACCGTCTCCTTGCGGCGCCGATAGATGGCCTTGCCCCATGCCGTGAGCCGGTTGGCGTCGACCCGTTCGCGGGCGTCTTGCCAGACATGACGTGTGATGGTGCGCTCGGCCTTGGCGTTGGCGGTGCAGGAGGCCAGCAGCGGACAATCGCGGCAGATGGCCGGATCGCTCTTGTATTGGCGGTAGCCGTTACGATCGGTCGTGGCATAGGTGAGCAACTGCCCCTGCGGGCAACGATAGCCGTCCAGTTCCGCTTCATGGATGAAGGCGCTCTTGCGCATCTTGCCTGGCTTTGGCGGGGTCGGGTTGCGATAGCCGATGACGCCGCTGACGTTCCTGTCCTCCAGGCCCTTGGCGATGCCCGGCGTGGCATAGCCGGCATCCAGCCCCGCCGCCGCCACGGTGAAGCCGAAGCGCTCCACCTGGCGGTCGAGCCGGCCAAGATAGACGATCGAGTCGTGCACGTTGGCCGGCGTGGTGAACGTATCGGTAATGATGCCGCAGCGTCCGTCCACCGTGCGGTGATCGAGGTAGAAAAAGCCCTTTGGCTTGCCCTCGCGCACCATGTAGCCGGCCTCCGGATCGGCGCGCGAGACCTTGGTCTGCTTCTGCGGCGGCTTGCGCTGCTTGCCCTTCAGCGGCTTTTGGCCATGCAGCGCCCGCTCGGCCTCGATCGCACGGTCGAGATCGGCCCAGTAGTCGGCGCGCGACTTGGCGACCATGGCAAGGTCGTATTTGCCCTTGTTGGCGTTGGCCTTCAGGTGGGTGCTGTCGGTATAGAGCACTGTCCCGCCCACCAGACCTACCCGGATCGCTTGCTCCACGATGCGATCGAAGATCGCTTGCGCGATCGTCTCGTCCTGGTAGCGACGGCGGCGGTTTTGGCTAAGCGTCGAGGCGTCGAACACCTTGTCCGTCAGCTTCAGCCGCAGGAACCAGCGATAGGCGACGTTGACCTCGATCTCGCGCACCAACTGCCGCTCCGAGCGAACCCCGAACAGGTAGCCGATGAACAGCGCCTTGAACATCAAGATTGGATCCAAGGGCGGGCGGCCATTGTCGGCGCAATAGAGCGGCGCGGTCAGATCGTGGATAAAGCAAAAGTCGATCGCACGATCGATCTTGCGCAACAGATGATCAGCCGGAACCAGCTGATCCAACGTCACCATCTCAAGTGCGGTCTGTTCGGGGGCGGGTCGCTTCAACATGACCCAGTGAATCAAAAACCCCCAGCAAACGCCAGGGGTTTGTCAGCAGTCTGA
>NZ_NSGF01000048.1 GCF_002294995.1 Mesorhizobium sp. WSM3860
CCGCGGAGGTTCTTGGAGTAGCCGGGTCGCAGGTGCAACACGCCGTGTCGCGAGAGCAGCAAGCCCGACAAGTCGCGCCAGCGCCGTTCGACCAGCACTTGAGCAAGCCGCGCGAGGCCCAGAACGAGCTGACAAGTACACTCGACAGGAGCAACCGCGTGAACAGCGGGGGCGTCACCATAAACACTGAACATTACACAGCGCTGTTGAGCCCAGGGGAGAGGCAGAGGGCCCTGAATACGCCGGAGGCCGCCATTCAGCAGCCGAGCGAAATCGGCAATTCAGGCCGCGTGCCGATGCAGCCCCCCATGCAACCGTTGGGTCAATTGCCATTGGAAGGGGTACCCGTTCAGGGCACAGGGTCCGAACACATTGGATGGCCGCATGCGGAGGCAACGCGCTTGGCAAGGTCTGAGGCACCCCCAGCTGCCATCGAGAACTCCATAGACGTCCCATTCGCCGTGCCCCAAAGGCTTCTCCCATGGGACTCAGACGCGATGCTCTCTTTCTTAGACCGCCATGCCCCCTTGCCGGTTGCTGGTCAGGCCTGGCAAGCGGGCTTCGAGCCGCACGGGGCCGAGCCGCGCCGAGCCGAACTTGTCGCGAGTGGCCCCCGTGCCACCGGTTATCCCCATCTGTCCGACGAACACCGGGACCTTATTGATAAAGCGATCGCCCACGCTGCGGCTCAGAAACAATATAACGCGAGCACGGTAAAAAAATATACGTCTGCACTTCGCCGATTGGTAAATGATCTCGGGGCTCGTGGCAAAGAGACTGACCTACGAAATCACCAATCCCTGGTCGACCACGCCGATGCTTTCTTTCCGAAAAACGATGAAATGAAGAGGGCGTTGAACGCCCTCCGTGTCTATCATGAGCCGGACTATTCGGCGACTCTCACGGCTACCCGCTATCCCCATCTGTCCGACGAACACCGGGACGTTATTGATAAGGCGATCGCCCACGCGGCGGCTCAGCAACACCATAGCGCGGCAACGCTCCGAATATACTCGTCTGCACTTCGCCGATTGGTAAATGATCTCGGAGCTCGGGGCCAAGCGACTGATCTAAAAGATCACCAATCCCTGGTCGATCACGTCGAAGCCTTCTTTCCGAAAAACGCTGGCATAACGGATATAAAGCCGGCGTTGAACGTCCTGCGTGCGTATCAAGAGCCCGGCTATTCAGCGACGGGCCGATGGCCAGTGACGGTGCCCTCAAAGGCAGACGCGCGCATCATAGAACAAGTGACAGGTGACAGCAGCCTGGCCTCCGGCACCCGTGTTGTCTATGGTCGTAGTCTTCGCAGATTTTCTGACGCGCTTGAGAGTCAGGGCCTGACGATCTCTGGGCTGGATCATGATTCGCGGATCAAATTTGCTGAGACGTTGTTTCCAGGCAATGATTATCTCCGCTTCGCGCTGGGACGGGTTCGCAATGCGGAGCCCGCGTCGGACAGGGTTCCCGAGGCCCGGAGGCTGTTCGATCAAGCTGACGAATCGCC